>CAYQTT010000017.1:0-126775 GCA_964420555.1 uncultured Lentimicrobiaceae bacterium
CCTATTTCGGGTTGTTTGGCTCTCGATTGCAGGTAAGTCCAACGGGCATCCTGCGGTACAAAAAAAACGTTTTCGGCTTTGTATTCGTCGCGGTCTTCTGGATCGGCTCCGTTCGCTTCTTCGGCTTTTAGCTTGGAAAACAGTTCTTCGAATGAATCGCTGATGTATTTTAAGAAGATTAAGCCCAAAACCACGTGTTTGTATTCTGCTGCATCAATGTTTTTCCGGAGTTTATCTGCTGCTTTCCAAAGTTGCTTTTCCAAGGGTTCTTCAGTTCCGTTTCCGTTTTTTTTAGCCATTTAAAATTTGCTTTTAAATAAATCAATCATTGAAGCACAAATGTAACAAACTATAAGTAGCTTAGTATTTTTCAGAGCGTAAAACAAAAGGCAATAACCTCAAAAACTATAGTCAACAAGCGATACAACAGTATTGAGAACCACTACAAATGAACTACACAAATATATGTTTTTATTCAAAACAAATTATAAACAATATATTTTCCTTCAAAAACTTTTTTATTCATACTTAATCCGTTCAATAGTGAAATACAGCACCTTGCCAAACCCCTATACAAAAACATCACGGAGCAGCCAAAAGCCACCCCGTGAATAAAAAGGAAGAAAACCAATTTACGCCGCTGATTCCACCACCTCCGCTTCCAGGCTAAAGTTAAGCTGCAAGGCTTCGGTGCCGGTAGCTGTTACCGGAACATTGGCAGGCAGTTTGTAGCCTGTGGCATGGCACGAGACGGTAAACGATCCAACAGGCACTTCGTCGAACAGGTAATAGCCGTCCTCGTCGGTGGTAGCTACAAGCTGAAGTTCGATTACCATTACTGTAGCGCCTTCAACAGGTTCGCCGGTAGCGGTATCAGTAACTGTGCCCGATATATCGTTAAGCAACTCCTCCGGTTTTACAGTCGCTTTGCGTGGCAGCGGATTGCGGCGCGCAATTTTGTAATCGCGGAAAAAATCGGGAAACAGATCCTGTACCTGGTTCGCGAATGGATCGAGCTGGTATTTCAGTATAGTTGCATTGGCCGACAACAGCGAATTGCGTTCCTCAACGGCGCTTTTGCGTTGTTTAATCTCGGCATCTGTAGCCTCTATTGTCACACCAAATTCGATAGCCTGGCTTTTAAATGCAGCTAATTCCACTGCCGACACTCCTGCATTAGCCACCAGTTCGGCATCTTTAAGCAGTTCATCGGCAACCATAAGCGCAGCCTGGTAAATATCCCATGCTTTGTTGTGCGAGGCGGTACGTTTATAGGTTTGATACATAGCAATCTTAGGCTCGTCGTGCTGTCGGGTTGCTATAAGAATACCTATACCGGCTTTTCGCGAGAGCGAGTTGGCAAGCCGCTTCAACTGGCTTTTTTTGACACCGAATACCAGCGACCGTGGTCGTGAAAGTAAAGCAATCACAATTGCTAAACGGATGTTATTCTCTCTGAGGGATTCTGTAGCTGCGAGTGCTTCGGAATTATCTTCAAATACTTCCGTGTAGGTCTCGTTTACGCGTTGTACAGCTTTATCGCGCTGGTGTATTAAAATATATTTACTCATGACTTTTTTGTGTTTTTTGTAAAAGAAAAAATGATTTTTTTTAACGGGTGAACCGGTTCAAAGCCCGGTTCGTTGCTTGCGTTACCGGCGCAGGAGGCGAAAGCCCTGTTGATGCCTTGCCTATTGCCCGAAAAGTATAAGGCCGTTCATCGGGTTGGTAAGTATATAAGGTCCCGGTTTGTTTCAGAACCTCATGACCGGGCATGTAACCGCTAACTTTTTTAAAGGTAAAAGCGTAAGCCCTGTCAATTTCCGAAATCAAAGAGACAGGGATTGGTATTTCAATCTTTGCTTTTTGAGGTTTCAGTTGGTATTCATTAACGTCGTGTTGGCGCTCTGAAGTAATTGAATAGGACATTAGCTTACAGGTATTTGTTAGTAGTGGATTGAGAATATATGCGAGTGCCGGAAATCCTGCCCCATGTTGCAGATACTGTGCCCCGTGGTGCGGATACTGTGCCCCGCGTTGCGGATACTGTGCCCCGTGTTGCAGATGCTGTGCCCCATGTTGCGGATGCTGTGCCCCATGTTGCGGATACTGTGCCCCGTGTTGCAGATACTCTGCCCCGCGTTGCAGATACTGTGCCCCGAGGTGCGGATACTGTGCCCCATGTTGCGGATACTCTGCCCCGCGTTGCAGATACTTTGCCCCGTGGTGCGGATACTATGCCCCGAGTTGCAGATACTGTGCCCCGTGGTGCAGATACTTCGCCCCATGGAGCGGATACTCTGCCCCGAGTTGCGGATATTGTGCCCGGAGTTGTGGATGTTGTGAACTGGTTTAGGCAACTACTATTTGAAGTCGATAGGATTGCAGCTAAGGATGAAACGGCGCTGAATCGCATACTCATATCATAAGTTGTGATGCAAAAATCTATGCCTGGTTTACAGGCTGATTCTTCGCGATTGATTTTCATGTATGTTGTACTTCCGGTCATTCCTTTTTCAATAAATTGTATTATATCTGAGGGCCTATACTTATATAGGTATACAATTCATGACAAAGTGTTATAACTGTTTGATTGTCACATTATCGCATTGTCACATTGTCGAATTGTCAAATTAAAATCATCCCCAAATCAGCCATCCCCCAAAATCTTGTTAATAACTTTTTCCCATCAAATGTTCTGTAATTCAACAGTTCCAATAAATTTGTATTACCTGCGTAAATAAGCAGCCTTATTTTGTCATGAATTATACACTATATTAATATACGCCTCTGTATGATCGATCCATTAAAGACTTCTGCAAGCAATTATGAAAACAACCCGAAAAACAAAATCAAAAAGATCATTCGTCCGCTCGAAGACCTGATGCTTGAAATGTCGTTAAAGGAGGACGAACGTGAAACTGCCTTAAAAGCATTTAATGAAATAATTAGCCGCTTCAAAGCTTATCTTCAAGTAACAGGACGCAGAGCCTTGCTCAGAAACAACACATACGATCCGGCAGATCTCGACGCTCTTGTAAACAATACTTTTCTGCACCTGTATAATAATGCCGTAAATCTGCTTCACATCGAGGCACTGGAAACTGAAACAAGGAAGGAAAGTGTGATTAAATCGTGGCTGGGGACCGTGGCAGGTCGCGAAGCCGCGAAAATTAACGGTGCCCTGGATGACTATTACAATAGGATAGTAGTCAAGGATTTCAATGAGCGAAACAGAGAACCTGGAATAAACGACGATGTAGAAGATGAACCGGTACCGGAAAAAATAATAATAGAAACGTATGATGATAAAGAGGACAAGCCGTCAGTAGAAGAAATAAACTTAGTAATTACCGACGATGAAGGGGAAAGCCTGTCGACAGACGAAATGATTGTGTTTACCGAAGTTCTTAATGAATGTACAGCCCGCGAGCAGGAAATCATACTCACATATTACGAATACCTTGATGGACGTAAACATTTGCCACATGAAGAAATACAACGCTTATGCAAAAAATTCGGTATACTGCCCGACAACCTGAACCATATAAAGAACCGCACATTTAAAAAAATAAAAAGTGAATGTTTACGCAGGATAGCAATGAGAAACCCGGGATACAGCCTACGTGAATGATGCCATAATCCAACCCGTATAATTAATTATTCCTATTTTTACAGCGTTCCATCACCTCACCCGATTACAAAAACCAGAGCCATGACACCCCACGATTTAACAGAAGAAGAAGAACAAAAATTCAGTAATAAACTCGAATTCTTTCTTCGTTCCACAGGGCGTTTGTTTCCAATAACCCCGGCACAGGTCGAAGCATTCGAAGAATATATAGCCAACCATCCGGATCCGACGCCATTGCCAGAATTCAAATATAGCGCGGAAGAAATCCTGGAGCGTGGGTATATTGAGTATTCCCCAAAAACACCGCAGCCAAAAATAGAATACCCCGGTAATATTTCCGACATGAAAATGGCTGCCCGCAACAGCAAAGGCCTCTCACCGGAAATTCTGCGTAAAATGCAGGAGGATCAGGATGGGAAAGGAGTGAAGAGTGAAGAGTGAAAAGTGAAAAGTGAATAGTGAATAGTGTTGAGTGAATAGTGAAGAGTGAGGAGTGAAGAGTGTCCTCTTTAGTTAAATTTTGAGGGTGGAGTCACCCCTCTCCAAAAAGCAAAAAGTCCTTTTTCCTTCTCCTTTTTCAAGGAGAAGGTGCCCGAAGGGCGGATGAGGTTAGAGAGGGGACGGGGGTGAGGTGATTGAAAAAGTGAATTGTCTTGTCTTCGTTTTGCTTCGTTTCACTCGCAATGACAGCTCGCAATGTCAGTGAAAAGTGCTTCATTGCACAAATTTCCCCCAACCCCTAAAACCCACCCCCCAACTCCTCCACAAAATGTCATTCTTTTCACTTCCTGTTCATCGTATGCGGGTGCTTTCGGATCTGGCAGAACATTATGCCGAGAGTTACTGCTCCGATTCAGTATTAATCGATCCTAAACTTATTGCGGATAAAATTGGACTTAGCTATTTCTTGAAAGATTATAACAGGGAATTCGAAGGAATGCTGTGCTACCGCAAAAGCAAATTTTTCCTCCACCTCAACATTGGCGAGAAAGATCATCCCTATAAACCAAGGATACGCTTCACGTTTTCGCACGAGCTGGGACACTACATTATCGACGAACACCGTAATGCCTTAATGCAGCCGGAAGTATATCCGCACGGTTCCTTTCCGCTTGTAAGTCAGGACAATGTAATTGAGCGTGAAGCCGATCATTTTGCAGCCTGCCTGCTGATGCCCGAAAACCGTATTAAAAAGGATGTATTTCGCCGTAAATTCAGCCCAACACTTATTGATGAAATATGTGAAAAATACAATGTCAGCGTTACCGCGGCTCTGCTTCGCTTTATAGCTTTAGGCAACCACCCCATTATGGTAGTATGTAGCCGAAACGGAATGATAAGCTGGCACCGCGAAACTGATGATTTCCCTTTTACATTCCCACTCCATGGTCATAAAGGGAAAGTGCCTGAATATACCTCGGCAGGCGAATATTTTTACACCAACACTAAGAACCTGGGTAAAATAGAAACTGTGGATGCCGTTGAATGGTTCAGCCTAAATAATCAGGCAGATAAACAACGGAAATTTTACGAATACTGTTACTACTTCGATAGTGTGAACCAGGTGGTAAGCATACTGTGGGAAAAATAATATTTATACAATAAATAATATACGGTAAGGGTTTTGCTTTAAGTGAAACCCCTTGTTTGCGCGTCTTATTTTCTGACGCGTGCATCGTGAGATTACTAGTTTTAATCAGATACAAATTTTAAACTCTCATGTCTGTTTTCAAAAACTGAATTACATTCATAACAATCCCGTCGTTGCCGGTTTGACTGCCAGCCATGAAAATTACTTTAATATATCAGAAATGATTTTACCGGATTAGAAGCCCCGTTGGAAATCGTATTTGAATCCAAACAATTAATCATCTATTGAATTGTACCCCACGCATCAGAAAATAAAGCACGCGTGAACAGTGGCAGCACAGTCATTAGTGCGACCTGCACGATCTGTGGCGTTATTTGAATGTATTACGGAAATCGCCGGTAATTGCACAAATTATTTGTAATATTGCCTTACGATTCCAGGGGTAATGTCCGGTATCACTAACGAAGAATTGAATGCGCACCATACTTTTACATCTTCATCCTGCCAGGGTAAGTTTAGCTTCAATTGATTTCAGCCGCACTTTCGCGCTAGGAGGTATGGCCGCTTTGTTAATTGTTATTCAGCTTATTACCGGTGTTTTGCTGCGGTTTTATTATACCCCGGTTCCGGCCGAAGCTTACAATTCGGTTGTTTTTCTTAAAAACCAGGTTTTGTTCGGACAGTTTATCCGCAACCTCCATTACTGGAGCGGGGTTTTCCTGTTGCTTATCGCTTTCATGCATTTTCTCAGGGTTTTTCTTACAGGTGCTTACAGGGATGTGCGAAAAATTAACTGGCTGTTCGGGCTTTTCCTGCTGGTATTGATTGTATTGCTGAATTTTACCGGCTACCTGCTTCCCTGGGACCAACTGGCCTACTGGGCAATTACAGTAAGTACCAATATTATCGGTTATTTACCGATCGCAGGAGAGAAATTACGGATAGCTATCATTGGTGGTAAAGAATTGAATGCGGGTACTTTACAAACGTTTTTTGCTTTTCATACCGCTGTTTTGCCACTGCTTTTACTGATACTGGTATTTTATCATTTCTGGCGCGTACGCAAAGCGGGAGGTGTCCTGATTCCCGACACAGAAGAAAAAAATGAAATGGTGCCTGTAATGCCAAACCTGGTTTTTAAGGAATTTATAGTTGCACTTGTGCTGATAGCTGTTTTGTTTGCTTTCTCAGCCTTTTTTAATGCCCCTTTGCTCGAAAAAGCTAACCCGGCATACAGTCTCAATCCCACCAAAGCTCCCTGGTATTTTGCCGGTGTGCAGGAACTTTTAATGCATTTTCATCCTTTTTTCGCTGCATTTATCATCCCGTTGAGCGTTGTTGCTTTCCTGGCCTGGATACCATTTCTTAAATACGATGATATTCCGGAAGGTCACTGGTTTATTTCTGAAAAAGGGAAAAAATCGGCTCAATCAACGGCCGTATTTGCTGTCATAGTCACTCTTTCGGGAATTCTTTTTAACGAATATGTGCTTAATTTTGAAATACTTTTGGCGCCTGTTCCTGCATTTATAAGTAATGGAATCCTGCCGTTGCTGATCCTGCTTGGCTTCATGGCAGCTTATCACAGGTATTATCTGAAAAACTTCAGTCTTTCGAAACAGGAACTGGTACAAGCCGTTTTCGTGTTTGTAATAATGGCATTTATTGTCCTCACGGTAGTAGGTATATTTTTCAGGGGGAAAGATATGGCTCTCACTTTTCCGTGGAATATTTAATTGTAGGCGGAATGAAAAAGGATCATAAAATAATCAAAAACGTCGAAACGCAGCCTGCAAAGTCTGATCCTGTAAGCAGGCGCGATTTTTTTAACCAGGCCTGGAAATGGCTTGGCATCCTGGCTGCCCTGGAGGTACTTGGAATGTTCGCCGGTTTTATATTTTCATCAAAACCTAAAAGCAACTCAGCTCCCAAACAACTGCTCGAAGCGGGACCGGCTGACTCATTCGCTGTTAATTCAGTCAGTGCTTTTATGGGTGGCAGGTTTTACCTTGCACGTCAGGCCGACGGCGGCTTTATTGCGCTTTCGCTGCGATGCACACACCTGGGTTGCTCTATAGCCTGGGAGCAGGATCAGAATCGTTTCATCTGTCCCTGTCATTCATCATCCTTCGATATCAGTGGTGAAGTTCTGAATCCTCCCGCAGCCAGGGCATTGGATTATTACCCAGTACTGATCGAAAACGGAATAGTGAAAGTCGATATAGGAACCCTTGTTGAGCGCAGTTCATTCAGGAAAGACCAACTTCAGTACGTATGATCACCATGACACATAACGCCTGGAAAACTACCGGACTCATAGCTACCGTGGTAATTGTGCTTAGCATTCCGCTTTCGCTGATATTGAACCGGAATACAGGCAATTATACTGAACCTGTTCCTGCTTTTACCGGTGGTAACGCCTGTATCGAATGCCATCAGAAAGAATACAGGCTTTGGAAAGGTTCCGACCACGACAGCGCAATGGCAGTGGCTTCGGATACTTCAGTGAAAGGTGATTTTAATAACGCTGAGTTTACATTTAACGGCATAACTTCAAAATTTTATAAGCGGGCCGGTAAGTTTTTTGTGTTCACCGAAGGTCCTGGCGGGGAAATGAAAGAGTTTGAAGTTTCTCACACGTTTGGCATACGGCCTTTGCAACAATACCTTATCCCATTCGAAAACGGTAAATACCAATGCCTCCCTATTGCCTGGAATACGGTAAAACAGGAATGGTTTCATATGGCCGGCATGGTTTACAAACCTGATGATCTGAAACCCGACAACTGGCTTTATTGGACTAATCAGGCGCAGAACTGGAACAGCATGTGCGCCGAATGCCATTCGACGAACCTGCAAAAAAACTTTGACCTCGAAACCAAATCATACAATACTACCTGGTTAGATATTAATGTAAACTGTGAAGCATGCCATGGTCCGGGTTCGGCGCATATCGAATGGGCAAGATTACCGGAAATGGGTCGTCCCCAGGATGTAAATACCGGTCTGATTGTAAAAACCAGCAAGATTACTTCGCGGCAGTATGTTGAATCCTGTGCTCCCTGCCATGCACGCCGGAGTTCATTCGGGCCTTATGATCACACTAACAATGAATTCCTGAGTTATGCTATTCCGCAATTGCCTACGCGGCCCACTTATCATATTGACGGACAATTCCTTGACGAAGATTATGAGTATGGCTCATTTACACAAAGTAAAATGTACATGAAAGATGTGAGGTGCGGCGATTGCCACGATCCACACAGCCTCAAACGTAAATTTGAAGGAAACGCCCTCTGCACACAATGCCACAAGGCCGAAGAATATGATACTTACAACCATCACCTGCATAAGTCGAAAGGAGAAATAGGTAATTCGTTTGTAAATAAAAGAGGTGAAAAAGTGGAAGTTGGCGCCGGTGCGTTATGCCGCGATTGCCATATGCCCGGTCGCTATTATATGGGTGTTGATAAACGGTATGACCATAGCATGCGTATTCCGCGACCCGATCTTTCGCTTTCGCTCGGTACACCCAATGCCTGTGTAAACTGCCACGATGATAAAACCGACCAGTGGGCTTTGCAATGGGTGAATAAATGGTATGGGGAGAACAAAAAAGCACACTACGGAACTATTCTTTCTGACGCATCAGACGGGAAACCCGGAGCTGACGAAGGATTACTCCGAATCATCAACAATAACCTTTATCCCGAAATTATCAGGGCGACAGCCATCAGCCTGATTTCAGCTTTTCAAAGCGCCAATGCGCAGGAAGCTGTAAAGAAAGCATTGAATGATCCGGATCCTTTGTTGCGCCATACTGCTGCCGAAAATTTTATGGCCGTTGACTCGGTTACCTTGTTCAAAAACCTTGCGCCTTTGCTGAATGATCCTATAAAATCGGTGCGCATGCAGGCAGCCAGCAGGTTGATGACTTATCCCAAAAGTACTTTTAATGAAATTCAGTATAAAGCATTTCAAAAAGCATTGGATGAGTACAGGCGGTCGCTGGAGTATGTGGCTGATTTCCCGACGGGAAGATATAACCTGGGTAATTATTATTCCCGACTGAACGACATGGCAAGGGCTGAGGAAAACTACAGGGAAGCCATTAAAATTGATAATCTTTTCTTTCCGGCTAAAACAAACCTGGCACTTATTTATTACCGGCAAGGGAAAACAGAACAGGCTGCCAGCCTTTTTAACGACCTGGTTGTCAATCATCCCGAGGTCACTGATGGATATTATTACCTGGCTTTGCTTTATGGCGAGCAGCAGAAATATGCGGATGCTATCAGCCTTCTCGAAACAGCATCAGCTAAATCAGTTGCTAATTCAAGGATATATTACAACCTTGGACTTTTGTACCAGATGACCGGCCAAAACGATAAAAGTGAATCGGCTTTTGTAAAAGGGCTTTCCCTCTTCCCAGGTGATTTTGATATATTGTATGCCTTGTTCGCGTTTCATATGAAACAAAATAACACGGCAAAAGCAGCAACCTATATTGAGCAGTTAAAAACCTTGTTCCCTAATGACAGGCAGGTGCAGGATTTGTACAGTGAATTTAAGAGGAATAGTTAGTAGTCTGAAGAGTCAGCGAAGGGAAACTCTTTTTTTTAATATCGAATTCTGGTTTGTTAATTTTACGATAACTTTAATCCGCTGATACAATCATCCGGTTCTTAATGTTTACTTTTGGCCCAAAGTAACCTCATTTTAATCAAGTATAATAATCATTGTCCATATGAAGCCGAAAATATATTTCCTTATCCTGGTGTCACTGTTTATGACATCCTGCCATTCAACACAAAAAACTACAGTTTCAAGTGTTAATGCCAACGACAAACTGTTGATGGCGGTAGCCTGGTTTCAGAATTCGGCTGAAATGACGGCCCTGTATTACCAGGGTTTCAATATTGCTCAACTGCGCCTGGATGAAGCTGTTGCTGCAAATACATCAGCGAAACCTCTCGCAGTGGTTGTTGATATTGATGAAACTATGCTCGATAACAGTCCTTTCGAAACAGCTGTAATTAATTCGACAGATAACATCTCCGGCTGGTATGGCTGGACGCGTGAAGCGCGTGCTAAAGCCTTACCCGGAGCATTGGAGTTCGCTAACTATGCCAAAAGCAAAAATGTTGAAATATTTTATATCACTAACCGTGATGATAACGAACACGCAGTTACAGTTCAGAACCTGGTGAACGAAAAATTTCCTTTTGCTACCACTGATCATGTCCTGACTAAAAGCGATTTGTCATACAGCAGCGGAAACACCAGTTCGAAAAACGGGCGAAGGGATAAAGTTTCCGAAACACATGAAATTATTCTTCTCATTGGTGATAATCTTAACGATTTTTCAGGTGTTTTTGAGAACAGAAGCATCAATAATGGTAAAGCAGCAGTAGTGGAAAACCGCGAACAGTTCGGAAAAAAGTTCATTGTTCTTCCTAACCCTATGTATGGCGCCTGGGAAAAACCTTTGTATGATTACCGCGAAGGTCTAAGCGATGAGGAGAAAACCTTGTTGCTTAAGTCGAAACTTGTAAAATGAAATGACAACTCAGTGGCTCAGCTGAGTTTGTTAGGCCATTTATGGCAAAAAACATCAACACTTTCGAAGTGAAAAAGTGATTAATTATTCAATTCCACTGTCCAGTCGCCGGGTTCGTATATTTCAAATTCGAATTGAACATCATAAGAAATTGTATTTAGTTTATTCCTTGCAGTGTACCTTATTTTTATAACCACAGGAAAAATAATGTAATCATATCCTATTGATTCGCCAACCTTGGTTTCGCTTCCGCTACTAGTTGACATATTGAAGTTTGAGATGTTTTTATTTCGAATTCCATTTTGATAAATATCAACAAGAACTCTTTGTTTAGTAGTATTGTTTTTGTGGAAAGTGTAACGGTCGATGCCGGTTTTGTAGCTTACGTAAGGATTCAGTGGTTTTGGTCCTATGTAAACATCTTTTTCCCAGATACCATCCTGAATACTGTCGCCCGTTTCTGTTTTCATGATGTATCTCCCGATCCCGTTTCTTACACCATCAGACCATTCGCCGTTATAAACTGATCCGTTTTGCCATGTATATTTGCCTGAACCATTTGGGAGACCTTTGCTGAACTGGCCTTCGTAACGGTCGGTTCCGGTGGCAATGCCTTTGCCGTGAGCAAGACCATTTTTGCATTTACCTTCGTATGTTCCGGCAATTTCAGGTTTCAGCACTTTGCAGCTTTCCTGGCTGAAAAGTTTTTGAGAGCCGGAAACGAATAGTATGCCCAGCAGGATTATTAAAGCATATTTCATGGCAGAAGTTTTAGTATTATTATAAATCCTACTTTTATTAAACGTAAAGATACAAATAAATTTCATATAGTCCAAGTTTTAATATATTTATAATCCGGAACCCGTAAAAATATAAATATGAATGTCATGAACCAATTATCAATTCGATCGTTTAATATTTATTAAAAATAATTAAACATATATAATGAGCACCGTTGAATCTAAACCTCTAATAAAACTCAAAGCAGTTACCATACTTTCGAATACTGAGATTTCGCATAACGTTTTTAT
Source organism: uncultured Lentimicrobiaceae bacterium (assembly GCA_964420555.1). Lineage (GTDB taxonomy): Bacteria > Bacteroidota > Bacteroidia > Bacteroidales > UBA4417 > UBA4417. The sequence continues at coordinate 11,817 of CAYQTT010000017.1, forward strand.
ACTCACATTCAGGCGCGATTTTACGTTCCGGGCCGGACAAGTTCTCGGGCTTGCTATGTCAGCTAATGATGATGCGCGCTTATACAGCATAGCAAGCGGCGAAAATGACGATAATATTAATATCCTCTACAATATAAAACCTGGTGGCAAACTAACGCCAAACCTGGCTATTCTGAAACCGGGCGATACACTATGGATTTCACCTCCTTTCGGAACTTACGAAGGAAGTTCCGAACCGGCTTACTGGATTGCAGCCGGAACAGGAATTGCCCCGTTTATCAGCATGTACCGTTCGGGAATGGGCGGTAATAAAATGATGATTCATGGTGGCCGCACCCTCGATTCGTTTTATTTCAGCGATAGCCTTCAAGAAGATTTCGGCTCACGGTATGTTCGCTGTTGTTCGCAGCAGGAAGGTGAAGGCGTTTATTCAGGTCGTGTTACCCAATATCTCGAAGATGCCGAAGACTTGCCAGAGGATCAAAAGTATTATCTTTGCGGAAGCGCCGAAATGGTTGTCGAAAGCCGGGAAATTCTTATAAGTAAAGGAATCCCCTTCAATAACATAGTGGCCGAAATTTACTTCTGAAATAAATGACCACCGAAACCTCTGTCGAAAAGGACACATTGCTGGGCAAAACGCTTACGGATTTAAAACTAATTGTTGAAGAACTGGGGCTGCCTGGTTTTGTTGCCGCTCAGCTGGCATATTGGCTTTACAAAACCAATATACAGTCGTTCGACGAAATGACCAACATTTCCAAAAAACTCAGACAACAACTGGCCGATCATTACGATTTGGGAATTGTGCAGTACGTAAAAGTGCAGGAATCAGCTGACGGAACCAAAAAGTATCTGTTTCCTGTCAGCAGTCACAAGTTTATCGAAACTGCATTTATTCCTGATGCTAAGCGTAATACCTTATGCGTGTCATCGCAGGTTGGATGCAAAATGGGCTGTCTTTTCTGCGCAACCGGCAAACAAGGATTCCAGGCACAGTTGTCATCCGGGCAAATCTTAAACCAGCTCCGCAATATCCCCGAACGCGAAAAGATTTCAAATATCGTTTTTATGGGAATGGGCGAGCCTTTCGATAATGTGGAAGCTGTAATGAAAGCCCAGGAAATCCTCACTTCGGAATATGGTTTTGGCCTCAGTGTACGTAAAGTTACGGTTTCAACTATTGGTATTATACCCGCTATGGAACTTTTCCTTCGCGAAAGCAAATGCAACCTTGCCGTTAGCATGCATTCGCCGTTTGACGAGGAACGCCGGCGATTGATGCCGATTCAGCATGTGTATCCGATCAAAGATGTAATCGAAGCCATTAATAAGTCCGATCCTGGCAAATACCGCAGGATATCGATAGAGTATATTGTTTTCGGCGGCATGAACGACACCCCCAAACATGTTAAGGAACTCGCACGTTTGCTTAATAAAACACGTTGCAGGATTAATCTTATCCGGTTTCATCCTGTTCCAAATGCACCACTTCCTCCAACGGATGAAGTGCGCCTGGCAGAATTTCAGCGTGCACTCACCGAAAAAGGAATTGTAACCACGATAAGGGCTTCGCGCGGTCTGGATATTGATGCAGCCTGCGGACTGCTCTCAACCAAGGCACTGGTTCAACGTGAAAACTCTGATTTTTAACATCAGATGTATTTCATAATGAAATGCTTGTTATTTTTGTAACCCCAAACGAAAGCATTTACTATGATCCTTAACCGGACTATTATACTGGTCGAAGATTCCGATTCCGATCGACTCCTTTTCTCGAAATATCTGAAACAACTTGGTTATGAGTGCTCGTGCATGGAGAGTGCCGATAAACTAATTTCCGTTGTTGACGGTATTGAACCCAGCGTTATCCTAATGGATATTGAAATGCCAGGAATCACAGGGCTCGAAGCTGCTGCTATTCTTCGCGAACGCCAGGAAACCAATGGTAAAAAACATATTATTATTGCCCTTACTGCGCACAACGACGATAATATTCTTCGCATTGTTTCTACGGCAGGCTTTGATGATTACCTGCAAAAACCTATTACTAAACGGGAGCTAAAAACAAGACTATCGCGCTATTTGAATAGCGAGCCTGATATTTGTCAGGTAGTAGAGTCGCTAACTTCAGTTAACGGTAACCTGAAGGATAAACTGTATTCTCTTGATATGTTTGAGGCAGATGATCCGGATTTTGTCCGTTCTATTGTCGAAATGTTTGTATCCAACACTCCCGGCTCCATTGCTGCTATAAAAGTTGCTTTTGAGCAGAATGAAATGGAAACGCTGAGGCAGCAAGCTCACAAGCTTAAACCACACTTTTCCTTTTTCGGTGCCCCTGAAATTCAGCAGGCCATGCAGAAAATAGAGGATATTGCGCGTGGGCACGATACCGTTGAGAAACTGCCTGAGTTGATTGAATGTGCCGAGAAAACCAGCACAATGATGATTGCACAGATGAAAGCTGATCTTCTTTCCTGAGGACGAAATGTCTTTACGTGAGTTTCCCTGGCTTATTATCACCATACTATACAATCACCTGATTGATAATTCTTACTTTTCCGGTTTTTCCGGATATTTGCTGATATTTCCTGATGGTGAATTCATCAGCCTTCCGAAGTTTTAAAATACCCTTAGTTACCGGAACCACTTTTTAATTGATGAAAAACCTTACCGAAGGCAACAGCGGAAGCCTTATTTTTAAATTTGCCGTACCGATGCTTATCGGTAATGTGTTTCAACAGCTGTACAATATAGTCGATAGCATTGTTGTGGGCCGCTATGTAGGTAAGGAAGCTCTGGCAGCTGTCGGGGCATCATTCCCTCTTATTTTTATGCTTATTTCATTTGTGGTTGGGGTTGCTATGGGCACCACAATTTTGATTTCGCAGTATTTCGGGGCTAAGGATATGAAAATGGTAAAGCGCTCCATCGATACCATGTATATTTTCCTGTTTATTGCATCAATACTGGTTACTATACTCGGAATATCGCTGAGCGGACCCATTTTTCGGCTTATTAAACTGCCTGAAGAAGTTATCCCACAGGCCGTAACGTATTTCAATATCTATCTGTCTGGAATGGTTTTCTTTTTCGGATTCAACGGAATAAGTTCAGTATTGCGTGGTTTGGGCGATTCAAAAACACCTTTGTACTTTCTGATTATTTCAACGGTAATGAATGTGCTACTCGACCTGCTTTTTGTTGCGGTATTCAAATGGGGCGTGGCCGGAGCAGCATGGGCAACTGTAATCTCACAGGCAGGTGCTTTTATTACCGGTATCATTTACCTGAACCGTACTCACGAAGTAGTAAAGTTAGACAGTTTGAAACTGATTTTTGACAGGGCTATTTTCAGGAAAAGTCTGATGATTGGATTACCGACCGGATTGCAGCAAACTTTTGTTTCGCTTGGTATGCTGGCAGTTATGAGGATTGTAAATGATTTCGGCACCAATGTTATAGCAGCCTACAGTGCAGCTGGAAGGCTCGACTCACTCGCCATGATGCCTGCTATGAATTTTAGTGCGGCACTTTCAACATTTGTCGGACAAAATCTGGGAGCCAATAAACCTGAACGGGTTAAGCAGGGCTTGAAGGCAACTTTTATTATGTCGGGAGCGCTTGCACTTATAACCAGTTTAGGTGTTATAGTATTCAGATATCCACTGATGACACTTTTTACATCCGATCCCGCAGTTATTGAAATCGGGGCCGAATATCTTCTGATAGTTAGTTCATTTTATATCTTTTTCTCTGCCATGTTTGTGATAGGTGGCGTTATGAGGGGAGCCGGCGATACTATTGTGCCTATGTTTATAACCTTGTTTGCACTGTGGGTAATTCGGATACCGGCTGCCTGGATACTGTCGCGGTATTTTGGTGTTGTGGGCATATGGTGGTCAATTCCGGTCGCCTGGTTTATTGGGATGGTATTGTCGTATTTGTATTATTTAAAAGGAAACTGGAAAAAGAAAGTGGTGGTTAAGCACAGAAACACTGAACAGGAAGAAATACTTATTGATGAAATTGTATAGTTTTTCGACTGAATTTCAATTCAAATGATGAAAAACACTGAACATTAAATTAAGAATCCTACGTGACTGCGTCAGCAGGCAGGGAAAAAGTGAAGTAGCTTGCAAAAAGCACCCTACCCCCCAACCCTAACCCCTTAAAAAGAATAACTGGCTCCGCCAAGCAAGTTTAACCCATACGAGCGGTAGTTATTCCAGCGGTAGTATTTGCTGTTGGCCAGGTTGTTAAAATTGATCCAAAACGATAATGCTTTGTTAAACCGGTATTCCGCTCCCAGGTTAATATCTGTCCAGCCTTTGATTTCTTCGGCTTGCAGAATGTAAGGACTTTCGGCAATACCTTCAATAGTTGGGCCCGGATAAGGAACCAGTGCCCAAACCTTACCATTGACAGTTGCTTTGGCTGTTAGTATAATTTTTTCCTGTATGTTGTATCTTCCGGAGAATTCAAATTCAAAAGCAGGTTTATACCATGCATATTCCTGTTTGTATGTTTTGTAATGGTTGTAAGTTCCGCTTAAAGCTAGCCTCAAACGTGCTGATTTTATATATTCCAGTTCACCTTTCAGTTTTACGGCGTTAATGTCGTCATAAAGTAACGTAAAACTATTATTCAGATATGCAGCGGTATCAGTAACAAATAGCGGATAGTTTTTGTATGAATCACTTGCAATATAGCCGTTAAAGTTAAAACTCCGGCTGATATTGCTCTGGAAACCGCCATAGACTTTTATCCTGTTTAGAAAATAATTCCATGGAATAACGGAGCTTACGTATAAATTTTGCTCGGTAATACTTTGAAGTGATGTGCGTTCCATACCCCCGCTGAAACCGGCATATAGCTTCAATGCATCAGGAATAAGTTCAATTCGGGCTTCGGCAACCGGGTAAATATAGGCTTTTGTTGTTGAATCGGAACCTATGTTTAGTTTAAACCCTGCCATAAAACTGTATTCGTTTACTTCAGCTTTTATAAATGGGTTGATTAAAATAATTCCGCTGTTGACATGTCCGAGTGAGTCTTTCTGATTCAGAAAACTATACCCTGCATTTAAGCCAAGTACCTGGTCTTCTTCAAGTTTAAGCAGATCATACTTTTGATCGATTTCGGCGGTTACCTCGATATTGTTTTCTTTCACGTCGTACAATCCGGACATGAAATAATACGACAACCCGAATTTGTGGTTCAGCTCATCCGTTGCTTTGTAGTTGCTTCCCAATGAGGCTTTTGCGCCAATAGTTTGATAACGTTGCTTCAGATCATCCTTTTCTATAACGGTATCTGGAAAATCATCGGGTTTAAATCCGTAAAGGTGAAGACCATCGCGGTAATAATAAGCGCTGCCGCTGAGTGTATGTTGGGCGAAATATTTTGATCCGGTGAATTCAGCTTCATTGCGGCTGTTTGCCGGTGGTCCGTAATCCTCTATTTTTCCGGCTGCCGATTGGTGTTTCAATCGCATGGAAGTCACATATTCCTTCGAACGCAGCGAACTCATATATAATTCGCCATACAACGCATAATAATTGCCGGCACCGGCACGTATGTAATTGCGGTATAATTTGCTCAGTGGTTCGGCAACAAGTTTTACAGCAGGCAAAGGATCGATATTCGGAGTTACTGTTGCAATACGGGGCATGATATTGTAGTTCATTACCGGAATGGATGTAGTTGTATCGTCCACTGCCGGGTTTTGACTGATCTTAAATGCATCAGGAATTATCGGATCAAAGGGCGCCACAACGGTAATTTCTTCGTTATAGGTTTTAACCTGCGCCTTTACCGTAATTGAGAGTGCAATGGCTGCAACGCAAACCAGGGCAACCAGTGTGTTTTTATATATTGACTTTGTCATACTCGTAGGAAAAATTTAGTAAACAACATTTATGTGGTTGCTTTCAATGCATTAGTTAGTGTCGCCGATAGCGCTTAGTTTCTCTCGTGCTATCATTACAAGGTCCTGACCTTCGTAGTTGTCGATAATACTCTGCAGGGTTTGTTTTGCCTGGAAAATATTGCCTTTTTTTACATATACATCACTCAGCAGAAGGAATCCTTTCGCTACCCAATAATCGTAGGAGGCAAAGTTTTCGGCAAGTGCAAAAACCGATTTCTCGCAATCGTCGTACTTTTCATTCTCAAATTCCAGCTGAGCCAGCATGTATTTAGCTTCTGCAGCCATTTCGTTTTTCGAGAGTTTGATCGTTTCTTCAAATTCTTTTCTGGCAAGTTCTTTATTGCCTAACTCATAACTCGACCGTGCAATAATCATATGTGCTTCGGTAGCCAGGTTTTGAGTCAGTTTGTCGAGCGAAAGCAATTTCTGAGCCGATTGTATAGCCAGTCCGTGACGTTGTAAAGCATAATTACATTGCATTTGTCCGCTTATGGCATCCATGACCATACCTGGCTGATCGGCAGTTTCTTCGAGGCGGATATACCCTTCGAGAGCGGCTTCGTAATTATTGCGTAAATGCTGGATATGAGCTATACGCAAAGCTGAGTTGGCAGTAAACCGCGAGCGCTGATGGTTCATGATGAATTCGTACCCCTTGAGTGCTGCATCGTAACGCTGCGAGCGATAATCGCATTCGGACTTATAAAAATTGGCTTCGAGTATAAATGATCCTTCCGGGAATTTGGTGATGTATTTGGCAAATCCGTCCGTTGCTTTATCGCAGTTGCCGTTCATATACTGATTTTCGGAAGCGATGTACGTTAATGAGTCCTGTTCGGATTTCGAAATATCAGCTTGTGGCACTTCTTTGGAGAACTCAACATACTCATCTACCTGGTTCATTTCCACATAAATACTCTTAATGCTGCTTAACGCTTCTTTCGATTCGGGTGTTCCCGGGTATTCCTTTGCAACGCGTTTTAACATCGAAAGTGCTTCCTGGTCGCGGTTCTGGTTAAAGAAAATAAGCCCTGTCTTAAGCAACGATTTCTTCACGTAAGTGCTGTTAGGAAATTCTTTTACCACACGTTGAAAATAAGTTAACGCATCGCTGTCCTTGTCAATTACATTGAATGTGAGACCGATTTCATACAAGGCATCATCAGTGTAAGTTGATTTCGGGTAGGAGGTAAGTAGTTTCCGAAGGGTTGCTATTTTGTTAGTCATATCACCCTGAACCCCGTAACTGATTCCGGTCTGGTACATGGCGTAGTCGGCATCGGAAACTCGCGCTGCCACTGCTTTCTGGTAATAATCTACGGCTGTTGCATACTCTTTGGTCATAAAGTAGCAATCGCCCAAACGCAGATTGGCATCACCGGCCAGTTTTACTTCCGTTCCTTTGGCAGCTAGGTATTTGCGGAAACTTGCGGCCGCTTTCGGATAATCTTTCTTTTTGAAATAGCTGTAGCCGATATTGTAGTTGGCGGTATTGAAATACGGTTGATTCTGTGCTCCCGGTGTTACCTGGAATTTGTTGTATGCATCAATAGCCTTGTCCCAGCGGGCAGTTCGGTAATAGGCTTCGCCTGTCCAGTAGGAGGATTGGGCTTTCACCGAATTGTCCGAAGTCAGATCGCGGGCCTGGGTAAATAGTTTAATGGCACCGTCGTAATCTGATTCGTTAAACAGCTCTATACCACGGTAATAGGCAATTTTTTGGTAAGCGCCATCAAGTCGTGAGCTCCGCTTTTTTATATTCTGAATACTGCTGAGCGCATTCTTGTAATTTTTGGTCAGCAGGTAAAGATCGGCAAGGTAACCGTACAGCTCATCGCGACGTGCCGATTCGGGATATTTGTTCAGATAATCCTGCAAAGCGTTAACCGCTTCATTATATGGATTGTATGAAAGTTCAACGGCGAGTTTGGCGTAATTGAAAAGTGCTTCTTCGGTAATAACAGGGTCAGCCTTGATTTTAAAAGCCGAGTTGAAAGCATTGAATGCAAACCGTTTCTGATTAGTTTTTACATAGCAGTCGCCTAAGTGATAATAGGCGTTTTGCGAAAGCGAATCCTGTGCCGTGGCTACCAGTTGAAAATATTTGATAGCCTGCTTGTAATCACCGTTTTTATAATTGGCGAACGCAATTTCGTAATTATCGGTCTGCGATATTTTTGCTGGTTTCGAATCGAGGTATTTGTTGAAATATTTCAGCGCGGTTTTATAATCGCCCTTGCTGAAATAAGCGTGTGCCGTGAGCCGTGCAATTTCGGCAGTTCTTTTGTCGCTGGCCATTTCGAGCAGGGGCAACGATCGGGCGATCAGTTCGTCATTGCGTCCTTGCAGGGCATAAATCTGAATTATGTAATAGTTTACCACATCGCGAAACGTTTCATCAGTCGAAATAAGCTCGAAGTGTTTCAACGCTGTTTCGTAATTGCCTTCGGTATATGCAATATGTGCATAATAGTAGTTAGCAGGAACGTTGTATTTATTTGGTTTATCGATGAGAAGGGCAAAGTTTTCACGGGCTTTTTTTAGGTTTTCGGTTTTGAAATGAGCATAGCCCAATTTGAAATAATATTCGTTCAGTTGCTCGGTGGTCAGTTCGTAACGGTCAACATTAAGGAAGCTTTCGAGCGCTTTGCGGTAATTTTTGTTGGTGATATAAAGCTTTCCCAGTTCGAAATTTGCATCATTCACCTGCGCATTCTGCGGGTAGGATTCGATAAATTTCTCAAAACGCTGCGTGGCATCAGGATGAAATAACTGCGAAGCACATAAGGCAGCGTAATACTCTGATCCGGCTTTTATGTTGTTTTTCTCGCCGGCCGACAGTTTATCGAAAATCACAAGGGCTGACCCGTATTTAGCTTTGCTGTACAAGTCAAGAGCCTGATCGTAAGAGGCTTGCGGGTTGTTATAAATAGCAGTTTTTTGTGCCGATACCTGCAGAAACAGGCATGTGGCAAGTACACAAACTGATACACTTATTTTTTTGGTTATAGTCATATTGAAATGCTGAAAATCAGGATTAAAGGTACAGTATTAAGTCAGCAGCGGGAAGTAGGGGCGGGGCAACTTATCAACAGTAGTGATTTGAAAACTTAACGCAGCTATCGTGTGTATAGTATAAGATTATGAAGATTTGGGAAACAGATGGCCTGTGATTTTAAAAGTTATAATTGAAAAACAGTTATTTGCAGTTCTGTAATCTGGATTCTTTAAAAGCTATAGCAAAAAAATCCCGGGCTGATTGAATACCCGGGATTAAGACTTTGTTCCTTTGATTAGTTAAAAGGCGCGAAGGGGAGATAAGGCGAGGGGGCGAGTAGATATCTATTGCAGAATTGTGATCTTTCGCGAATCAATAAGCCGGTTTCCAGATGTTACCCGGATAACGTATGTGCCTGTCGGAAGGTTGTTTATGTCAAGTTTTTCGGTTGTGGTCTGCATGGTTCGTTTCCAGTGGTTGGTTTCAATACCTGCCATATTAAAGAGACTGATATCGAGGGTTTCAGGTTTCTCAAGCGATGAAGAAATAATCAACTGCCTGGCAAAAGGTTCGGCATAAATTGTCAGTCCTTTCGGGAAAGTTACTCCTTCGATGCCTACAGTTCCATAAACAAACGAAAGATTATCGACCCACAGTTTTGTACCTGTATGAGTTACTCCATCCAGCGGATTCGAATTTACGATAAGGATATTCATGGTATCCGGTGCGTCCCAAACAAGGTATTCGAGAGGAACTTCGAAATATGTCCAGGTGTTAAAAGTTCCCATTGTATCAATGGCTCCGTATCCAATGGTGTCCTGCACGCCGTTATTCCATTTGGTAAGTCCCCAGCCAAAAACGCAGGTATCGTTATTCACCGGCTGGTATTTAAAATAACCGGTAAGTTTCTGCGGCATGCCTGTAAACGGTGTACCGCCGGTGAGTGTGGCTGTTTGAGCAAAAATATCAATGTTAAGTTCGCCTAAAGTAAGCGCACCCTGCATGGTAAAAGAACCTACGAAAGGGATTGTTTTAGTAACAACAGTAAGTTTGGCTGATGATGTACCTTGCTGAGGATCTGCCGTTTCCCTGGTAACAACGGTAAAATCCAGCCCGAGAATATTCTGGTTCGATGTATTCCACGAGTTGGGTTCGCCGCTCGACCAGGTTTCGAAACTTCCGTTAGGAACCTGCTGGGCAATACTGTTTAATGTAAAAAGTAAGAGGAAACTTATAAGTAAATGTGTATGTTTCATTGTCAGTTTTTTTTGTGTGTATATAACAGTTTCACCAGTCATACAGTTCATTAAAGCTCAAAGCTATTTATATTACGACACCCCAACCCCTAAATCCCAACCCCTAACCCCTCAAAAAAATGCAACACTTAAGTGACAACCCTGTAAGCAGGATTCTGTTCCTTCGGGCCTGTTGCCGACCTTCCGGCTTCTATCATTTATCTGGGACCGCCATCACTGACGGACTCCAACGACCTACCCCCCGGGCATCGGGCGAGCAACCCTTTCAGCTATCGCTTGCGCGACGCTACTCCCGGTATATTTGGTCTTTCAACCCATAAGGTTTACCCTCACGTGTATTGCTACACCATGGCGTGGGCTCTTACCCCGCGTTTTCACCCTTATCACGCCTTGCGGCATGACGGTATATTTTCTGTGGCACTTGCTGTTCCCACGGTGTTCAGCCGCAGGACCTTCCCGTTAGGAAGTATGGCGCTCTGTGTTGTCCTGACTTTCCTTACCCGCGGACATGCCGGGATACGATAGAACAGGTTGTCACCGTGGCAAAGGTACGGAAAAATGGGTGATGTAGTTTAGGGAATGGGAAAATGGGAAAATGGGGGAATGGGAACATGGGAAAATGGGAAAACGGGAAAATGGGAATGTGTATTGGCGAAAATTAGAAAATGGGAAAATGAGAAGTTTCCGCTTCACTTCAGTTTTTGAACGCGACAACATTTAACGCCGCAGGCAATTGAACCGTCACTGCGAGGAACGAAGCAGGAAGCAATAAATGCCTCAGGCTATTGAACGCGAAGCATTGAACGCCGCAGGCACTTGAACACGAAGCAATTGAACTCTTGAACGCGAAGCATTGAACGCTGCAGGCAATTGAACGCGAAGCAATTGAACCCTTGAACGCCGCAGGCAATTAAACCTTGAACCTCTTAACCCTTGAACATTTTAACCCTGCTGGTTTTCAAATTCCGGATTTATTTTCGCATACCTAACTTCATCCCAGATTTGGTTTTGCTTAAAAACTGATTTCCTGAAAACGCCTTCTTTCACAAAACCGCATTTCTCCAACACATGCATCGAAGCCTCGTTGTATTCAAAAACACCGGTGTGTATCCGGATGATATCCAGGTGGTTGAAACCATATGCGGTGATAAGGTTTACGGCTGTGGTTATAATGCCTTTGTTGCAGTATGGTTCGCCGATAAAGTACCCGATTTCTGCTGATTTGCGGTAAACATCCTGTCCGGGAACCAAAGAAATGTTCCCCACATATTCATCATTATAATCGATACCAAAAAATGTAACAGGGTTTTGATTTGTGAATTTCTGCAGAAAATTTTCAGCATCCTCCTCTGTATAAGGATGAGGAAATCCGTCGCGGAGATTACGACTGATTTTTTCGTTATTGGCAAGTTCGGCCAGGCGTTTAGCATCGGCGAGGCGCAAAGGCCGTAGTATAATATTTCCTGATCTGAGTTCCATTTTCTAAAAGTGTTAAGCTGATATTGATGAAAATGAACGAGTTATAAATCTTTCTTTAAATAGCTGTTCCGTTCGAAAAAATCTTTTTTATCCGGCTGGTAAGTTTCTTCTTTTTAAAAGCGAATGTCTCAGTCACTTCCGGAAGCGGACCTTGATACTTGCTCCCCATTTTCAGGTAAAAAGTATAAAACATACTGGCTGTAATTCCCCATTTATTCAGAAATACATGGTTTCCTTTTGTTACTTTCCGGCTGCCTAATCGCTTGGTCGAATGTTCCAGGAAATGATATACCCGGCTGCGGGAAACTCCCTTAAACTGGCGCACACCCATTTGCCAGAGTTTCATCGAAAAATCAGGATCGGAATAAAAACCGGGGAAAAACTCCACACTGTAACCACCAACAGCATTCCAGGTATCGCGGTGCACCACGCATGGCGGCCACGAAGCTCCGTTCCAGTCGTTCATGGGTAATGTCGCATAGTTATCGAGCAATTCCTGTTCGCGGAAAGCGGCCGGAGAAGTGCCAAACGAATAGGGTGCGATAGCAATCTTTTTACGCGCATCTATTGGTTCGATAGCCGTTGCCGAAAGGAAAAAACGGTTGTCGGGCATCAGTTGTATCTCTTCCCAAAGGAATTTATCCCATTCAGGGCACACATACATGTCATCGTTCAGATACAGGATATAATCGGTTTTAACCAGACCTGCCGCGGCATTCAGTGCATAGCAAACGCCGATATTGTTTTCGCTGTATGTATGATCGAACTTTTGTGATTCAACCCACGCTTTGGTTCCGTCGCTTCCCTCGTTGATATGAAGAATAATCTGGTGCTTGTAAGAGCTGTTTTTCAGAATACTTTTAATACATAACTGCAGCATTTCCAAATTATTCCATGTTGGTATAACAATCGAAAAAAGTGGTTTTTCAGCAGTTGGATAAACCTGGCTGGTAAATTGAACAATACCCGAAGATTTCAATGTTTGGAATTTTAAAAGAGATGTACAAAATTAGAAATATTTAATCCCAAAATTTGCAACAGGAGACAACGTATAAATATTTGCATAATTTGGTTTAAAGCAAAGTAAATTACTCTTTTATTTCGGCTTCTCTAAATCCCATAAGGTATTTTATTTTTTTGGTATTTTCGGTTGAAGTTAATTTTTCAAGTAACAGAAATGCAACGTCCAAAGCTGTTGATGGATTCCATGATGTGATGACGTTTTTGTCAACCACAACCGGTTCGTTCAACACATTAACACTGTAACTGCGCAATGTTTCGTGACGTTGTGGATTTCGGTTGTAGGTTGTGCCTGCGCGGCCATTAAGTACTCCGCTTTTCGCGATTGGCAAGGCTCCTGTGCAAACAGAAGCAATAGTTTTCTGTTTCGAATTGAATGTTCTGATCAATTCAAGAAAACGTTCATCGTAAGCATCGCGGTAAAAATTAAACTCTGCAAACCCACCCGGAATCGCAAGGGCATCGAAATCATCAACATTTACTTCGTCAATGGTAAGATCAACCTCTATTTTTTGTCCGAAAGTACTTTTAATCTGTTTTTGTAATCCACAGGAATACAGACGCGTAGTTCCGTCGCCTTCCAGCAGGTTCCAGCCCATTACATCAATAAAAACACTGGCTTCATATATTTCGAAGCCTTCCGCCAATAATAACAATACTTTTTTCATAACAACCATTTTAAAAGTTTAACTCAGTAATATGGCCGATAAATTAAAGGGCGAGGTGTAGTTCTCCAAACTATAAAATATCGAAAGTATGCTCTCCGGAGGATTACTGATTCCTGTGAATGATAAGTTCGACAGCTCCATTTCCGTATTTTGTGAAGGAAGCTGTTCGGAATTCAATATCCTCATACTCCTGCAGTCGCTGCAGAATAGCCTGTTTCAGCGTTCCGTTCCCTATGCCGTGAATAAATATCACTTTATTGAATTTGTAAGCGATGGCGCTACCAAGCATTCGCTCAAAATATCCCAGTTGAATGGTAAGGATTTCATGGGGCGAAAGTTTGCTGTAATCCTGCCTCAAAGCCGAAATATGAAGGTCAACTTCGGCTTCGTTAGGAGCCGTTCGGTGCTGATCGATGGCGGTTTCGGGTCTGAAACGTTCGGCGGCAGCAGGAAGCGGTTCGCGGTTTTCCTTTTCGTTAAGTATTTGTTCGTAAGTGCTGGGAACGCGGTTCAACTCGCAAACGGTATAAACGATGGCACGCTGATTGGCCAGGAATCGGGTTTCGTGGTAGCTGCCTTCCTGATAAAACAAAGAGCCTTTGATACGGAACGTGGCACTTACCGGCATCAGCACTTTTTCATTTTCATCGGAGTAAAAAATAACCTGCATCACGCCATTCGACCACGTGCCGATATCTTCGCGAACAATACTCTCAATTACCAGCTTCGATTCGGCAGGTACTGATCCGTAATCGATTCCGGAAAAATTTCCTTCTTTGTTTTTCAGGAAGAAAGTGTAAAGAATATCATGTGCTGTATTATTCACAACAAAAACATCCATCGACCCGGTAAGCAAGCGGTTCTGATCGCATGGAACCCAGGCCAGGTAAACACCTGTCGGGGCTGCCTGTCCGTCACCACGTTGCACAATACGGCTGATACGGTCGTTTTCAATAACTTCAGGTTCGGGTTCCGGTTTTATTTCAACCGGTTTCTCCTGCCTGCGCTCATTCCTGCTTAAAAACAAATCGCCTGATGCTCCGGCGGGTTCTATGGCAACAAGTTCGCTGGCAAGAGTTGGTATCTCAAACCCATCCTCTATTTCCACCGAAACCATAAATGCATTTATCTCTTTTACTACGGTTCCTCCTCCTGTCGAATTCAGAAACCGGACTTTATCTCCTGCTTTAAATTTCATTATGATAGTATAATTATTTGTTGAACAGACTTTTAAACTTGCATTTCGGAACATTATGGGCTTTATACTGCCCGCCGGTCTGTTAAAAGGGGTGCAAAGATAGGAACAATTCGGTCACGATTTTTTTTAAACATTCAGGAATCAACATCCGTCCTGATTATATGTAAAAGCGAAACATTTCCCTTTTTTCGAACCGTCCATGGGTAATAAAGGGTAATTTTGTGCGTTTTATAATCGAAAAACTAAAAACAGATCAGATGATTATCATAAAATCCATAAAAGCAGTGCTCTTTATCAGCCTGGTAGTATTTTTAACTTCATGCGGTGAAGAGAATGAAAAACCAGTAGCCCCGAAATTCATTTTTAAACACAATGTTAATGGTTTCGACTTGCAAAAAAGCATAATGAGCTACACTAACCAGGCAGGAAATCAATACCAGGTTGATGAATTGCAGTACTTTATCTCAGAAATAAGTATAAAAACAGTTGATGGACAAATACTTCCAATTACTGCCGACAATGCAATCCATTATGTTGATATTGATATACCGGCTACTCTCGAATGGAAACCAACGGAACGCCTCAAAGTTACCGGCTACGAGAGTATAACTTTTGTTTTCGGAATAAACGAAGCGAAAAATAAAACCGGTTTGTTTGTAAATCCACCTGAGCGGGATATGTTTTGGCCTGATATGATGGGTGGCGGATATCATTGTATGAAAATGAATGGTCAGTGGAAAGCTACCGGAGATACTATAAAACCATTTAATCTTCACCTTGGAATTGGGATGAACGAAGACGGTACTGTTTTTTACCAGAATTATTTTACCGTAACCCTGCCGCTTAATGTAACTGCCGGTTCGCTTAGCAATGAGTTTACCATTACAATGAACATCGAAAAATGGTTCGAATCGCCTAATCTATGGGACTGGAATGTAATCGGTGGCCAGATAATGCAAAACCAGGATGCGATGCGGATGGCCAGTGAAAATGGGGCAAATGTTTTCCAGGTTACTCATAAAGGAGAGAATATTGTTTATCACGATTAGACCTTTTAAAAGACAAGGGGACAAGGAGAGGGGAGACAAGGCGAGGGGCGACTTATTGAAGAGATTGATACGGAAACACGGCGACAAGGTTAGTGAGAGAAGGTGCTTTCTCGTTTTCGGAGTTATAGGTTTAAAACAACAACATTTATCAGGATAACTGTGTGAAACAGCTTTTGCAGAAATCAAAATTTAATAGTGAAATTAGAGCAACAGTTCACGTTGCTCTTTTGTTGCTGTTATTTATATCGGCCTGCAAACCTGATGATCCTGAGTACAATCCCACGCCATACGAAATTAAGGTCCCGAAATTTTTCCCTACCAGGATGAATATTCCGCCTGATAATCCTCTGACAGTTGAAGGAGTGGAACTTGGCCGCAATCTGTTTTACGACGGACGGCTTTCGGGTCGCACCGAGCCTGACAGCCTGATGAGCTGTGGTACCTGTCACCTCCAATCCAGGTCATTTGAAGCTGGTATCGATCATCCGAAATTCACTGGTGGCAAAACGTTTGGTATTACCGGAATTAATACTCCTCATTATATGTTGCCCCTGATAAACCTGGTGTGGAACGAATCGGGTTATTTCTGGTCCGGGATGATATCGGAAAGCAATCCGGTTGCAGGGCGGCAAAATTTAGAAGATATTGTTTACATGGGCGTTATTGCTCCTCACGAAATGGCTGGCGATACCAACAAGGTTAAAGCGCTGATTCAGAGCATTCCGGGTTATCCTGAAATGTTCGAAAAAGCATTCGGATCACGCACAGTTACATTCCGCAATATCAGTAAAGCCATTGCCCAGTTTGCCCGTACACTGATTTCATCGGACTCGAAATTTGATCGTTACATGCGTGGCGAAGAGCAGCTTAATACAGCGGAACTTAATGGTTACGTGCTGTTTATGACTGAAGAAGGTGCCGATTGTTTTCATTGCCACGGTGGCTCGGGTAATCCTTTGTTTACCACTAATCTGTTTTACAACAATGGCAAGGACACTGTGTTTAACGATTCTCGCGACCGGTTTTCAGTTACCGGCGACCCGACTGATCGCGGAGCATACAAAGCCTCTACATTGCGCAATATAGAGCTTACTGGTCCTTACATGCACGACGGAAGATTTAAAACCCTTGAAGAAGTGATTGATTTTTATTCAGAAGGAGTGTTATGGTCGCCAAACGTTCACCCGCTCATGCACCATGCCTACGATGGCGGAATTCAGTTTACACCTTCCGAAAAATCCGACCTTATCGCCTTTATAAAAACATTACGCGATGATACTTTTCTTACTAACCCGGCCTATGCTGCACCTGATAAATTCCCTGACGGCACTAAGGCTCAGAAGTGACCAGGGATTTAATGAAAATATGCAGTGAGTATTCGTATTTGAGAGCAGGTAAGGATAACCAATAATTTAATGATAATTTAAAGTTTGATTTTATGGTTATAAATATCAATTGCGGTCAAATTTGATAGGTTAGTCTAAAAGGAGGCAGTGTTAGCTCTAAAGTAAAGTGTTTCCTGTTTTAAAATATGAAATACGTTTCCCTGGTACTTATGTAAAAAGATTTTTGTAAGGCAGCGGCCAGAGTATTGGCGGTAATAGTTATGCAAAGAAAAGTCTGCTGTAGAAACTGCATTTTTTGTTTTGCCTTTTTTGAAAGTGTATTGAACAAGCGACAGCAAAATTACGTTCAAGTTCGGCAAGTATATTGAGCGTTAAAATGACGAATTGATTAAATCTAAAGGAATCCAACCGAATGACCAACTATAAAAAAATGATTGCATTGAACCGTTATTATAAAATGACGAAGTTTTATGCGTTTTTAAAAAATGTGGCAATAAAAGGAGCAATAACCATTGCCGTGATTGTGGGAATTGTTCTGATACTTGAATATTATTTTCTTGATATCAATGCACTGTTAGACACATTGGTTTCGACCTTTTCGCCGTTCATGATTTTCCTGGTTTTTGCAGTTTCCGAGTCGCTACTTGGCATGCTTCCTCCCGAAATATTTATAGCATGGAGTGCAAAATCCGAATGGCCATGGATATTTCTGATGATTCTGGCTTCACTATCCTATTTAGGCGGCATAGTTTCCTACTACATCGGCATGTTATTGCACCGCATACCCCAAATTAAAACCTACACCGAAGTTAAAATAGCCAGGCATATCTCCAATCTGAGGAAATGGGGTGGTGTGCTTGTTTTTGTTGGTGCCATGTTGCCGATTCCACATTCGGTTGTAGGCATAGCCTGCGGACTGATTAAGTACGATTATAAATATTACCTGGTTTGGGCACTATTCAGGTATTTGCGTTTTATAATTTATGCCTTTGTAATTTTTAAAGTGTTTTAAAAATTATATTTGAATGAACTGGGTTAAACGATTATCCGACCGGGTGTTGAGCTGCCAGGAGTTACCGGAATCGTTTTTCACAGGCAATCAACAACCGGTATTAAACCGTACCTTTGTCGCATTCACTCATTTCATTCATTTAACTGAAGTTTTCTCATGCCATTTTCTTTGCTGGGTTTGTCGAAACCCCTTGTTGAAGCTATTGCTGAACTCAATTATTCCAAACCGTATCCCATTCAGCAGGAAGCAGTTCCGGTGATACTGAAAGGAAAGGATATGCTCGGTATTGCTCGCACCGGTTCAGGGAAAACAGCAGGTTTCGTGTTGCCGATACTCGAAATGTTTCAGCAATACAAACCCGAGGCAAAAACCCGTTTTGTAAAAGTGCTGGTTTTAGTGCCTTCGCGGGAATTGGCGGTACAGGTTGGGGATGTGTTTGTGTCACTGGCTTCGAAACTGCCACGAAAGATTAAAATACAGTCAGTTTTCGGCGGGGTTTCAATAAATCCACAGATGAAGCAGTTGAATGGAACCGAAATACTCGTTGCAACTCCGGGCCGGCTTCTTGAACTTATATCGTCGAAGGCAGTTAAACTTTCGGAAGTTGGGACCCTGGTTCTGGATGAAGCTGATAAAATGCTGAACCTCGGTTTTAAAGATGAGATGGACAAAATTTTTGCACTTTTACCATCACGAAGGCAAAACCTGCTTTTTTCGGCTACCCTGAGCGATGAAGTACTTGCCATAAAAGAACTGCTTCTCCGCAACCCGGAAATTATCCGTATCGATGAGGAAAACCTTGACATTGACCTGATAAAACAAATCGCCTATTTCACAGATGAAGTGCGTAAAGGACCATTACTCCGCTACCTGATTAAAAAGGAAAGGATGAAGCAGGTGCTTGTATTTGTTTCTTCAGTAAAACGTGCTGATAATGTGGTTAATAAGCTGAAATCGAACAGGATAAATGCCGCAGCTTTTCACAGCGGCCGAAGCCAGGGAGGACGTTCCGAAACATTGAGCAAATTTAAATCAGGGGAAATCAGGGTGCTGGTGGCTACCGATCTGGCTTCGCGCGGACTGGATATTCAGTTTTTACCGTATGTGATTAATTATGAACTTCCACGCTCACCCAAAGATTATATACACCGCATTGGCCGCACCGGTCGCGCCGAATCACCGGGTACAGCCATTACTTTGCTATGTCCCGAAGATATTCATCATTTTAAAGTTATTCAGAAGAAAATGGGAAGGCATGTAAATATTCTTGAAACTGACGACTGGGATTTGAACGGTCAGATAAAAAATCAGAATACAGGCGAATAAAGTACGCTACCTTCTTGATGGTTGCGCATATATAGCAACATCCTCAGCCGTTACTTCCTGATCGCATAGAATAACCAGTCGTTCGACCACATTGCGCAGCTCGCGGATATTACCTGTCCATTTAATTTTCTTTAGAGCTTCGAGTGCTTCATCGGTGAAATGGATAGGAGGCCGGCCATTGTCTTCACAGATTTGCTCTACAAAATAATTGGTAAGCATAGGGATATCATCCTCCCGCTGGTTCAGCGAAGGAACTTTTATCAAAATTACACTCAGGCGGTGGTATAGGTCCTCCCGGAAATTTTTATTTTCAATTTCTTCGAGCAGATTTTTATTGGTAGCCGCAAGAACACGCACATTTACAGGGATATCTTTTTCGCCGCCCACACGCATGATTTTGTTTTCCTGGAGCGCCCGCAACACTTTTGCCTGTGCCGAAAGGCTCATGTCACCGATTTCATCCAGGAAAATAGTGCCGTTTGTCGCTTGCTCGAAGTCGCCTTTCCGCTGCTTAATGGCAGAAGTAAATGATCCTTTTTCGTGTCCGAATAAAACACTTTCAATCAGTTCCGAAGGTATGGCGGCGCAGTTTACCTCAACAAAAGGGCCTGACGAACGGTTGCTTTTTTCGTGAAGCCAACGGGCGACAAGTTCCTTGCCAGTTCCGCTTTCACCGGTAATCAGCACACGGGCATCGGTTGGCGCAACACGCTCAATCATTTCTTTTATTTTGGCAATGGCAGGCGATTCGCCTATCATTTCGTATTGCTTGCTCACTTTCTTCTTAAGCGCTTTGGTTTCGGTAACCAACCGCGATTTGTCCATCGCATTGCGCAGGGTAATCAGCAAGCGGTTCAGGTCGAGCGGTTTGGCGATAAAATCGTAAGCGCCTTTGCGGATAGCTTCTACAGCAGTTTCAATTGTGCCATGTCCCGAAATCATTACAACCGGAGCATCCGTGGTTTTCTGAATGTTTTCCAGAACCTCAATACCATCCATCTGGGGCATTTTTATGTCGCAAAGTATTACGTCATAGCTTTCTTTTCCAACCCATTCAATCCCTTTCGGGCCATCTTCAGCTTCATCAACCTGGTAATTTTCGTATTCCAGTATTTCGCGTAAAGCATTGCGGATAGCACGTTCGTCGTCAATTATTAGTATGCGGGCCATTTTTGTAAGGGGTTAGGTTTTGGGGATTAGGGTGATGTGAGTGGGAGAGTGGGAGAGTGGGAGAGTGGGATTGTGGGAGAGTGGGAGTGTGGGAGAGTGGGAAAATGTTAAAATGGAGAAATGGAAAAATGGGAAAATGGGAGGTGGGTTAAGTTTTGATTTGAAACAAGAAACCCTTCAACCCTATCCTTTGTACCTGATCCATTTCCACAATTCCCTGTAACTCGATTTTTTACCATACATCAGGATGCCGGTGCGGTATATTTTGGCCGCAAGCCAGGTTGTGAACAGGAAGCCCAGTATCAGTAATCCGCCGGAAAGCGCAATTTCCCATGCCGGAACTCCGAAAGGTATGCGTACCATCATAATGACAGGCGAAGTTAAAGGTATCATCGAAAGCCAGAATGCGAGAGGACTTTCAGGGTTCTGTATAACAGTTTGAGCTACTACCAGGGCCAGTATAAGCGGAACTGTAATCGGTAACATAAACTGCTGGGTGTCTGTTTCGTTATCTACCGCCGAACCTATGGCTGCAAAAAGAGCTGCATATAAAAGGTATCCGAAAAGGAAATAGAACAGAAAAGCCATGATCATTACCGGCAGATTGATAGACGAAAACGCTTCAAAAACCTCATCAAGCTGATCATTCCCGGTATTGGCGGTTACTGAGTTTGGTGCTGCCGGGGCGGCTTCGTTAGGAAGCGCAATATTTTGTCCGGCTATTTTCGCCTGATCTACAGGGGTTTTCTTAAACTGATCGGGAAAAGCAGTCTGTATTGCCGTGATAATTATAAACGTAAATACAATCCAAAGCAAAAACTGCGTGAGGCCTACCAGTGCAACACCTATTACTTTGCCCATCATCAACTGGAATGGTTTAACCGACGAAACAATTACTTCAACAATACGATTGGTTTTTTCCTCAATTACACCCCGCATTACCTGTGCGCCAAACAGAAAAATAAACATATAAATCATTATACTGGCAACATATCCCACAACCATGGTGAGTTCAGTAAAGCTTTTTTGCTCCTTTCCTTCATTATCTGTTTTGTAGGTGGTTATTTTTACATCGGTACGAATGTTTTTCAGAATGGTTTCGCTCATCAGATCTTCAGCTGTGGTATCATTCCCAACCTGATATCCGGGCGTATTGCGCAGAATTTCTTTCCTGATTTCGGCTGCGAGTTTGTGCTTTTCGAGTTCGCGGCTCATTACCCCCGAAATATATCCCTTGAGGTTAAGCGTTGGTTGTTTGTCCGAATATATTATCGCATTATCAGGGATATTCAGCTGGGTTGCAGGAATATGCAGCAAAAGGAAATTGCCCTGTTTTGTGAGGGTTTCTTTTGCTTCCTGCAAATCAGTTACTACAGGTATGAATGTATAGTTTTCGTTGTTTTCGAATTTGTTGAAAAACAATCCTGTTTCGTCCAGCACACTAATCTGCTGACTGTCGTCCTGACGGCTTGCCAGATAAACCGGCAGCACGAAAAGTGAAGCCATCAGAATCGGCCCCAGAATAGTCATTACAATGAATGATTTTTTCTTAACCTTAGTGAGGTATTCGCGTTGTATAATGAGAAATATCTTGTTCATGGCTTTGTTTTTCAGGATTCCAGGATATGATTTGCGTTAACAGAATTAACAGTGGAGATGAAAATATCATTCATTGATGGGATCAACTCGTTGAAAGTGATTATACTCACATGAGGAATCAGGGCTGCAAGCAAGTCATTGGGTCCACGGTCGGATGATAAGCGAAAGGTTGCCGAGCAAACTCCCTCATCATACGTTGAGCTCAAAACTTCAATGCCGGGTTCCTGCAAATTATAAGGTGTGCCGTTAAAATTGCGGTATTGAACCTGGTAGCTGTTGGTGAAATATTGACGTTTTATTTCCTTAACCGGTCCGTCGAGAATTTTAACTGATTTATTGATCAACGCAATGTTATCGCAGAGTTCTTCGACCGAAGCCATATTGTGTGTTGAAAAAATAATGGTGGCACCGTTTTTACGAAGTTCCAGAATCTCATCCCTCAGCAGGTTCACATTGATTGGATCGAAACCGCTGAATGGCTCATCGAATATCAGCAATTTGGGTTCATGAACTACAGTAACGACAAACTGAATTTTCTGCTGCATGCCTTTTGAAAGCTCTTCCACTTTTTTATCCCACCACCCTTGTATCTCAAATTTCTCGAACCATTTTTTTAACCTCATTTTTGCCTCATGATGGCTGAGTCCCTTTAATTGGGCAAGATACAAAGCCTGCTCGCCCACTTTCATTTTTTTATACAGTCCGCGTTCTTCGGGCAGGTAACCGATCATCGAAATGTGATCAGGATGGAGCCGTTTGCCATCAAAAATCACTTCGCCTTCATCGGGTCCGGTGATCTGGTTGATTATTCGAATCAGCGTGGTTTTTCCTGCTCCGTTAGGCCCAAGCAACCCGAAAATACTGTTTTCCGGAACATGGATACTCACTTTGTTGAGAGCAGTAAAATCGCCAAAATTTTTAGATACTGAATTGGCTTGAAGAATCATAGGTTGCTATGCTTGGTATAAATAGCTTGTATTTATTGTAAGTCAGGGTAAAATTACGAATTATGTTATTTATACTCTAGGATTAAATGTTTTTAACAAAAAAAAAGCAACCTTTTCAAGTGTTAAGGTTGCTTTTCTATTTATTTGTAAATCCAGAAAATCAGAAATCTGATTGCCTGAATTACTGTTTTATCTTTTATTGAAAATATTCTTTCATCCGGTCGAAAAAGCCTTTATCGCGGGCACTAGGCTGTGGTTTGAAATTATCTGCATCCTGTAATTTTTCGAGGATTTCTTTTTCCTGTCGGTTGAGATTGCGGGGTGTCCAAACGTTTATTGTAACTAGCAGATCGCCTTTGCCATAAGAATTGATTGAAGGTAATCCTTTGCCTTTCAGCCTCAGCATCCGACCGCCTTGTGTTCCGGGCTCAATTTTTATCCGGGCTTTCCCTTCGAGAGTAGGAATTTCGACTGAACATCCTAAAGTCGCATCAGGGAAACTGATATAAAGATCGTGTAGCAGGTTATTCCCTTCGCGGTGAAGGCTTTCATGCGGTGCTTCTTCTATTTGAATGATCAGATCGCCTGGAACTCCACCTCGGGCTGCTGCGTTTCCTTTTCCGTTGACCGAAAGCTGAATGCCATCCGAAACACCGGCAGGAATATCAATCGTAATTACATCTTCGCCTTTCACAACTCCATTTCCGGCACAATGGACACATTTATGCTGAATGATCTGGCCTTCGCCGCTACAAGTCGGACACGTTGATGCGGTTTGCATCTGCCCAAGGAAGGTGTTTGTAACACGGGTTACCTGTCCTGTGCCACGGCAGGTCGAACAGGTTGAATAGGCTGATCCGCCTTCGGCACCTGATCCTTTACAATGTGTACAGGAAATATATTTGTTGACTTTAATCTTCTTTTCGACACCGGTATTAATTTCTTCGAGCGTAAGCCTTACTTTTACCCTGAGGTTAGTGCCACGGTTAACCCGTCTGCCACCACGCTGCTGTTGGCCACTAAAACCGCCAAAGCTTCCGCCGAAAGCGCCGCCGAAAATATCGCCGAAATGACTGAAGATATCCTCCATATTCATTCCGCCACCGCTGAAACCGCCGCCACCGTTGCGAAGGCCATCATGACCAAACTGATCATAGCGTTTGCGCTTGTCAGCATCGCTCAGAACTTCGTATGCTTCGGCTGCTTCCTTAAATTTGTCTTCCGCTTCCTTGTTGTTCGGGTTCTTGTCGGGATGGAATTTCAACGCCATCTGGCGGTAAGCCTTTTTTAGTTCGGCATCGCCGGCATTGCGCGTTACGCCAAGTATTTCGTAATAATCTCGTTTTGTCACTGTTTTTCTTTTGATGTAAAAATAAGGGCTGGTGAAGTTTTAATGTTCTAAAGGAACAGGTTTAGCTTCCGGTTACAACTTTCGAAAAACGTATCACTTTATCGTGTAACATATAGCCCTTCTGGACTTCGTCAACCACTTTGTTTTTCAGTTCTTCGGAAGGTGCAGGGATGCTGGTGATAGCTTCGTGAAAGTCGGTATTGAATTCTTCACCCATACTTTTAATTTCCTGCAGGCCTTTGGCTGCAAATACAGCTTTCATTTTGGCATGTATCAGTTGAATACCTTCTTTTACAGGTTCCAGCTGATCAGTAGCTTGCATGGCCGACATTGCCCGGTCGAAATCGTCGAGAACAGGAAGTAAATCCTTGATAACCTCTTCGGAAGCAGTCCGGCTGAGATCAATCTTTTCCTTAAGTGTTCTTTTACGGAAGTTATCAAATTCCGAATATAGGCGCAGGTATTTGTCGTTCAGCTCGTTAACTTTAAGCTGATATTCTTCTTCGGTGTACATTTTTGTTGCTTCCGATGCTACTTCCTGTTCTGTCGCAGGCTGTGCTTCCGGTTCTGCAATATTGTCAGTTGCAGGTCCCTCGACCTTGCTATCGTTTGTCGTTTCGGTATGCTTTTTCTGTTTCATGCGATTAAACATTTTCCAATTGTCTGATTGTCAGTATTTGTAAAAGAATATTGCATCTCTAACCTGGTTAGTGATGTACCTTTATAATTCAATATGTTTGTGGTAACAAAAAATCTGCCAATCAGTTTTAATAGCCATTTTG
The DNA here is from genome assembly GCA_964420555.1 of uncultured Lentimicrobiaceae bacterium. Classification (GTDB taxonomy): domain Bacteria; phylum Bacteroidota; class Bacteroidia; order Bacteroidales; family UBA4417; genus UBA4417. The sequence goes on from CAYQTT010000017.1 coordinate 36,953, forward strand.
GCAGAGTGACGCTCAGAATGTTATTTGACAAAACCAAAATTTCTCTTAGTCTCCCCTCGCCTTGTCTCCCCTCACCTTGTCTCCTCGTTTTCCAGCGCCTCCCTAAATCCTCGTAATCCTTGCTCCAAGCGCATTCAGTCTTCCATCGATATTCTGATAACCGCGGTCAATCTGGTCGATATTATCAATAATACTGGTGCCTTTTGCCGAAAGTGCCGCAATAAGCAACGATACTCCGGCCCTGATATCGGGTGACGACATACGGATGCCGCGGAGTTTGTTTTGCCGGTCGAGGCCTATTACCGTTGCCCGGTGGGGATCGCAAAGTATAATCTGGGCGCCCATGTCAATCAGTTTATCCACGAAGAACAAACGGCTCTCGAACATTTTCTGATGGATAAGCACACTTCCTCTTGCCTGAATAGCGGTAACAAGAACAACACTTATTAAATCGGGTGTAAATCCGGGCCACGGAGCATCCGCTATAGTCATAATGCCGCCATCCATAAACGATTCAACTTCATAGTGCTCCTGCGCCGGAATATGAATATTGTCGCCCTGGTGCTCGATGATGATACCCAATTTGCGAAATACCTCGGGGATAATTCCCAAAGCCGGGTAATTGACATTGCAAATGGTGATATCGCTCTGTGTCATTGCTGCCAGGCCGATAAAGCTCCCAACTTCAATCATATCCGGTAAAAGAGTATGAGATGTACCCGACAAATACTCAACACCTTCAATTTTCAACAGGTTTGATCCTATTCCTTCGATTTTTGCACCCATGCGGACCAGCATTTCACTCAGCTGAACCAGGTAGGGTTCACATGCAGCATTAAAGATGGTGGTTTTGCCTTTGGCCATCACTGCTGCCATCAGTATATTAGCGGTTCCGGTTACTGATGCTTCGTCGAGCAACATATATGCACCGGTAAGTTTATCTGCTTTAACACGGGTAAACCCTTTCGATGAATCAAAATCGAATTCAGCTCCAAGTTTCTGTAAACCAATGAAATGTGTATCGAGTCTGCGTCGACCGATTTTATCGCCGCCGGGTTTTGGGATGCTTCCTTTGCCAAAACGGGCGAGTAGCGGTCCTAGTACCATCACCGAGCCACGCAGACTTGATGCCAGGTGACGGAATTCATCCGTTTCGAGGTAATCGAGATTTAAGGTTTCGGCCTTAAAAGAATAAATGCCGGTTCCTTTTTTTGTAACGGTTACACCCATTGCAGCCAAAAGGTCGATCAACTTATTGACATCAAGGATATCGGGGATATTATGGATGGTGACTTCATCGGGCGTAAGCAAAACAGCACAAAGAATCTGTAGTGCTTCATTTTTAGCACCCTGAGGAATAATAGTACCTTTAAGCTGAAGGCCACCGTGTATTTCGAACGAACTCATAAGACCGGAATTATTAAGTGTGCCGAAATTATAAAATTTGGCCGTGCGGTGGATAGGTTTAAGAAAAGAATGTTTGAAACTTGTAAGAAGTGCGCTCCTTCAAAAGAAAATCCCAAATTCCAAAAAGACAGAATAGAAAAGACTTTGTCCTCTATACTAATTTCACAGAATTATTTTTTTGGAACTTGAACCTTGGAATTTGGATCTTGGAATTTGGAATTTGGAACTTGCAACCTCAGGATTTGCCGAATTTCTTCTTCCTCCCGTTATTATTGTTGTTTTCGTTATTCTTGCCGGTAAATTTGCGGCGTTTGAACTGCGTTGCTGCTTTTGGTTTATCAAGTACCTGCTTGTTAGCTTTCAGAATATCGGTGGTTGAATGCAGACGGTCGTCGTCGCGGAGTTTTAACTTTTTACCTGAGAGCAGACTGAGGTGTTCGTGTATCAATTCATCGTTTACCGAATCACGGTTCCAGTTGAGATACATTTTTTTGAGGTTGTTGGCGATGGTTTTTACCAACTCGTCTTTTTCTTCACCTTCCTCATATTCAACCGCTTTTTCGATCATGCGTTGCATGTATTTCCCGTAAGGCCTCAGTTTTATATTTTCCTGGGTATAAGGAACGCGTGCCGGTTTCGGGGCTTCTTCGGGGCGCGGAGGAACAGGATAAGGAGAATCGATATCGAGTGTAAAATCCGACATCAGGTGAACATGATCGTATAATTTATGCTTGATATCAACCTGGTCGCGCATATCCGGATTCATAATAGCAAGGATGTTTACTAAAGTAGCCGTCATTCGGTTACGCTGATCGCGGTCGGTGAGCGTTGTAATATGCATGATCATATTCTGAATGTTCCGTCCATACTCGGAAATCTTCAATGAGTCGCGGGTGGTGTTGTATTCCATACTGTGAATGCTTTTTAATTGATTGCAGGCCTGGTTGGGAAAAATATACTTCGAAGAAGGCTTTTGAAATCGGTATTATTATTGCCTGGCATTAAAGCCGGCTTACAGAAATTCTATTTTATGAATAAAAAAATCCGGAGGAGAATCTTTCTTAAAACTCCCGCAAAGGTAATAATATTTTTGTTTAGATATTTCAGCAATATCATTTGAGTTTATTTCGTAAAAATGCCTTCACCTCATTGTACTTACTTTCTAAAAATGTCATACTGGTATTAATTGAAAATAAGAAATTATAAAGAGTAAAGTGATCTTTTGAATATAAAAGGTAAAGCAATTTGACTAACCTTTATTACTATAATTCAATTGATTATCTGTATACTGAATAATATTTTGATTTTATTTATATCTCTTGTAGGGGTAAAACGGATTTCAAGTGTCTATAATATTAAGGACTTATAATTCATTAGATTATGAAGAGAAAAATTCGATTGTGTCTTTGTGTTTTCATTGCTTTTCCTTTTTCTCTTTTTGCCCAGGACTGGCAATGTGTACGCGAAGGTGTTACTGCCACTTTTGTTGATACGTCAACCCTGAATCAAAACACTCAACATACGGCATGGGTGGTACATATTGATTCGGTGAGAGTGCATCAGGGCTGGAACTATCATTATGGTTTTCATAAGATAAGGCAAATAAGCGATACAAATAATTATCCTAACGGGTATGAATCGTGTTATGATGCCTACGGCCCTTCCAGGATGGGCGTTGCGATGTCGGCACTCGGAGGCGAAAATTTCTTTTTTAACTCCGCCAATCAGGGAATAAGAATAAGTACGCTGCAACAGCCGGGTCAGTCCTGGATTTGCTGTGGAATTTCAGATACTTCTATGCTTTTTGCAACGGTTACATCTGTAGGTTTTGAACCGGTTCTGGGAGTGGTTGATTCAGTAAAATACATATCGTTTCAGGCAAAAAGCAATTCTGGCGTTCTTTTACCTCATCCGATGAATACCCATGTGTTTAAGCTGAGTAAGCATTTTGGAATGATTACGTTATTCGATTTTTATTCTTTCCCTCAATATATTGACAACAGTCCTGTTCATTTTCTGGCAGGAATCTCCAGTTCGGGAATTACAAACGGGGATCAGAATCTGATGTATAAAGAAATATATTCCTTTTCACCCGGTGATGAATTTCATACAGAATATGTTGCAGATAAAGGGCCGCATTGGGGCGGTTCACAAACAAAAACAATTAACAAGGTATTATCTGCATTCTGGAATTCAACACATGATACAGTAATTTACCAGGTTAGCCGCCTGGTTGATGATTGGAGCGGATGGTACGACCTGCCACATTATTATACACTCGACACAATTCTGCGTTCTTATTCTTTTTCTTCTAAATTTAGTTCCGGTCTGGATTATTTCCCTGAGCAGTCCGTTTTTAGCTTTGATACAACAGGACAGCTTAAAACAGTAAATTCTTTTATTCAATACAGGGGCAACGATTATAACACCAGGAGAGTTAAACAACAAGGAGATGGTCACAGCCCGAAAAGCTTTTGCTCAGATACTTTAGTAGGTTCTCATCAATTCTATTGGGGTAATACTTCCTCCGAATATAACTACATTGATGGATGTGGTGGCCCGTATTATCATTTCGGAAGCTCGGATTTTTATCACGATTATTATGAAACATTTCTCAGGTTAGTCTATTTTAAAAAAGGTTCCGAAACCTGGGGGACACCCTGGGATACTGCCGGTTGGATGTTGCCAAATGCAACTCCTGATTTGCAGCAGTTTAAAGTTAATATTTATCCAAATCCTGCTTTCGGCCAGGTAAATATTGAAATACCTGATACAGAATATGCGGATTTCAGGATTGAAATTTATTCTGTAACGGGAATTAAGATCAATGAAATGAAGATTAATGAAATGAAATCATTACTGGATATCAGTAATTACAGAAAAGGGATATATTTCCTAAAATTATATAAGAATAATTTACATGTGGGGAATCAAAAGTTGGTAAAGAACTAGTGTGGCTTACGTCTAAACAACTTTTCCTTCCTTCACATATTCACGCATGATTGCACTTTCCAGTTGTTTCAGACTGAGAATGTGTTTTTTGCCTGCAAGAACCTCGATGGCACAAAACTGGGCTACATTAATTATTCCTGCACCTGTGAGTTCGTATCGGGAAGCAATCTGTTGCCAGTTTATTTCGGGATCAATTTCAATTTGTTTTGGAAAAGTTTTGTTCCATATCCCTTCGCGCTCAGCCGGGCCCGGCATAGGGAAATGTATAATTGCCTGGAAACGCCTTACAAACGCATCATCAATATTACCGCGCTGGTTTGTAGCCAGTATCACCAATCCGTTGTAACCTTCAATTCGCTGCAAAAGGTAAGCGACTTCCTGGTTGGCATATTTATCATGGGCATCGCGGATATCGGTGCGTTTCCCGAAAAGGGCATCGGCCTCATCGAAAAAGAGAATCCAGTTTTTGTCACTTGCTTTATCGAAAAGGTGCGAAAGATTTTTCTCCGTTTCACCTATGTACTTGCTAACCACACGCGATAAATCAATGCGGAAAACGTCCTTGCCGGTATATTTTCCAAGTAAGCTGGCTGTGAGTGTTTTACCGGTACCTGGCGGACCATAAAACAAAGCACGGTAGCCGGGTTTGATCCGTTTTTTCATTCCCCAATCATTCAAAAGAGTTTGGCTGTGTGATATCCAGTTTTCAATTTCTTTGATCTGGTTTAATGTTTTTGGATGAAGCACGAGGTCGTCCCAGTCCATTTCGGTTTCGATATGTTCGGCAGGGAAATCAATACTGAAGCGTGGTTTGCTTATAACACCTGCAGTAAGCAATTCAACAACTTCCTTATCCAGAACCAGCTTGCCGCTCATCAAAGGCTCTCCCTGCTGAACCTGTTCGAGCCAGAGGATATGTTTTTGCGAAAACCAGTGTTCGCTGCTCAATAATTGTTGTACTTCAAGTCGCTGCTTCAGGTCGTCACCTGCAAGTACAAACTGGGCTGTTTCGCCTGTTGGTAGAATCCCGCGGTGGTTATTCCCTCTTACTCCGCCGAATTCAGGAAAATCGCCACCTTCGGGCAGGTGCCTGGCAATGATATTGTTATAAAAATTGGGCTGAACATGAGGGGCAAGGGCCATAAGGAGAATAATAAGTTCATCCTGGTTAGGTCTAAATCGTTGTATGAAATCCGAAAAAGGAGAGACTTTATTTTCAACAAAAATTGCAGTGGTATCAGGCACGGCCTGACCTGACACATTATCGAAGCGCCGGCTCAGGATGGCTTGTAAATATTTTAACGCATGGGATAATGAATCGGAATTCATATAATTTGCTTGTGAATGTGACAACATTTATTCGATTCTACAATACTGTATTTATGGTGTGCGGTCGGCATCGGCTCCGGCTTTGGTAATTTTTGCGGAACCATCAGTGCCTTCGATACGGTGCGCCTGTGTTACTTCAGTAAATTTCTTTCCGTCACCGGCTTCAGTCCTGACTTTGAAATGATTTGGTATAACCCAGTCGAAACCACCTTTTCTCCAGGGAGATGCGTATCCCCAAAATCCAGCCCTGTCTAAAATGGAATCTTCATTGTTGTTCTGAACTGGTAAAAAAGTATCACCGGAATCGTGGTGTTGGAATGGTCCTGTCCGCCCTTCAAAATAACCATGAACATTGGTGGCTGGCCCTGATACTTCTTTTGAATCGACATTTCCGAACGAAACTGTTTTTGGCATGTAATGGAACCTGAGCCTCATCCCAACTCCAAGCCTTCCACGGGAAAAACTCATCTCATCAGCTTTCTTTCCCTGTATAGATGTAGGTTCGAGGACGGTTATCACAACGTTACGGGTATATTTACCAGAAGTCAGGCTTATTGTTACTGAAGCACCGCGCGATGGAGCTTCCCATGAAAAAGTGAGTCCTGTTGCCTGCGTTAACGGAGCACCTCCTGAAGCTTTCCATTCTCCGGATTTGCTGCCTGTGAATGTTACTCTTTCGCCAACGCCGATTTTTTTTCTCGATTTTCCTGAACCATCAGGAGCTGCAATTGCAGTTTCAATATCGATTTCCGGAGCATGAAGGTACCAGTCCCATGCTTCAGCAATGCTCCGCATCAGACGCTTAGCCAGGTTTATCAGCCAGATTAAAGTTCGAACTATTGCTTTGCCAATAATAACAGCAACATTTATAATCCAGTTCCAGGCAGCTACTATCGCTCGTCCCAGTCTTACAGCCAGATTTTTTACCCAGTTCCATGCTGAAAGTACTGTTTTGGCGATTCGCGAAGCTAATGAAACCAGCCAGTTCCAGGCAGTAACTATCATTAACCTGATTTGCCTGGCAATACTCAAAATCCGGTTCCAGGCTGAAACTATTATAAGACCAATTCTGTCAGCCATGGCAACAGCCCAATTCCAGGCGGTGGTGATTGCCATCCGGAGTTGGGAAGCCATATGTTTTACGAGTTCCCATGCCCGGATAACTGTATTTGTTATCCTGACTGCAATATTTACTATAAAATTCCAGGCTGAAGTTATTATCATTCCAATCCTCGAAGCCATTGAAACGACCCAGTTCCATGCAGCTGATACAGCCATCATCACCCTCGAAGCCATGCTTTGCACCCAGTTCCATGCACCGGCAGCCATCATTCCTAATCTTGCAGCCATATTCTGCACCCAGCTCCAGGCCGAAGTGATGGCTGTTTTAATAATTCCTGCTACTTGCTGAATCCAGTTCCAGGCTGTAGTAAGAGTCATCCCTATTCGTGTCGCAACACTATCGATCCAGTTCCAGGCGTTTGTGAGCGTATGCCCGATGCGTGATGCGAGCGCCTGAACCCACGACCATGCCAACGTATTGGATAAACCCAGTCTTGATGCTACACCTTCAACCCACGCCCAGGCTGAAGTGATGGTCATGCCGATTCTGCCCGCAATATTTTGAATCCAGCCCCATGCAGAAGTTACCGTTTGACTGATTCGGGAAGCAACACCCTGTATAAAGTTCCACGAAGCCTGTAACCCCGATCCAATCCGGCTGGCTACATTGCTTATGAATGTCCAAGTGCTTTCGATACCGGCACCAATGCGGCCTGCGATATTTTGTATCCAGGTTGTTGCCGTGCTAATTCCTGCTCCGATTGCCCGGCTTACATTCGAAACAATCCTCTCAAAAACACGTGAAACAGCACCCGCACCTGCAGAAATTACATCGAGAATTCCCCTTTGAATTGCCGGTGTTCCGGATTGAGAAGGTTTAGCCTGAAGTGTCGGCGTGGCATTATCCGGTCGATGTGTTGACTGCGGTTTTAATGGTCGTGACGCACCCTGTTGAACTACATGCGTAAGTTCATGGGCCAGAAGATGTTTCCCTTGAGGGGATTGTGGCTCAAACTGGTTTTGTCCGAAAAAGATATTATTCTGATATGTAAACGCTTTCGCATTCAGTTGATTATTCAGATGAGCCGATCCTGAGTCTGTGTGGATACGAACATTACTGAAATCATTGCCAAAGCGCGTTTCCATAAAATTGCGGGTTTCGCCCGGTAAAGGTTCTCCGCCGCCTGACTTAGCCCGTATTGCAGATTCCGTTTCCGATGTTGCTGCAATACCTGAATCTCTGTTCCCGCTTACTGAATGCTCTTCATTTTCTGCTGATCCGGTTTCTTTTCGCTGGATTTTTTTTTCGTCATTCGATGATGGCGTAATTTCTTTGATACCGACAGCCGGCATTCGCATTACTTTTTCGGCAGTATTGTCAGCTTCCTGTTCATATTTGTCGCCCGGTTTATTTACATTTAATTTAGTCTGGACGGTTGAAGGTACAGTCCGATTCACCGGTGCAAAAAATCTTTCACCTCCGGCTCCGGCAAAAAATGGCCGTGCCGGCTTCTGATGAGCAGCAGCTGGTGTAGAATGAACAGATTTTTCAGCAGTCGATTTCATTGTCAGTTAACTTATTTGATCTACATCCCACATTCCAAAATCCAAAAACCAAGTTCCACATTCCACATCCCACATTACACATCCCACATTCAACATCCCACATCCCACATCATCCTCTCCATTCAACCCATAACATTTTTTCCATCCAGGGAAGTTTTACCATAGTAATGCCCCATGGTAACTGATCCAGCAGTATGTCAAATGTGCGCGGTTCGACCTGCAAAAGCCAGTCGCCGTCATTTTTAAGTGTAAGCTTTCCAGGCCTTAACAGAAATGTGCCTCTCAATCCATCCTGCGAAGTGTTTCGCAATGCTTCCCAATGTTTTATAACAGCATCAAGCAGAGCAGTGGCTTCGTCAGTTTCAGCGCTTGTAATTTCTATTTCTGAAGGTATTGGAATTGAAAGAGGAATGTTGCAAAGAATTTTAGGCAGAACCAATTCATATTCAGGTGTTTTTGTTGATCCTGTGGTGAGATAATGGAGTAAAGCCAATGCTTTTTCAGGTTGCAGAATCCGCGAATCTTCCGCTATCCCCAGTCCTTCAAATAAACGTGGCAGGAATGGGTGCAGCAGGATCATACCTGCATTGTCAATATAAATCCCTTCTTTGATTTCAGAAACGGCAGATTCTTCAGCGGCATTTCTCTGGTAGGTAAGTGGTTTTATTTCCGGTGGTTTTAATTCGAGCCATGTATGCTCAAAAACACCGGAGATCTTTAAGAACAAATCTGTTTTGTAACGCAATTCTTCCAATACCAGTTTCGAAATTTCTTCTTTCGAAATTACACCCTCCAACGTAAGTTGTAATACAGATTTTTCTAAAATCATGCATCTTACAAAACTGAATTCCTCTGTTGATAATGGTATTGATCTTACATTATCAATCAATTTTACAGGTATTTTAGAACTTCCAGGTGCAATTTCTTCGAGAAGCATTTTTACGAATGGTTTCGAAAACTGCATCACAAGCCGCCGGGCGAAAAGCGATGAGGTTGCAGCTTCAGCAATCCGGGCAACTGGCAATGGATTTCTTTGTGCACTTGAATCTTCGATCCAGAATTCTGCTATCACCTCCTCCAGTGTTTTGTTGGCGGGCAGTCGGAAATTCCAGGGAAGAAACCCGTTTTTCAGGAAGTAAATAAAAACATCCCAAAGGTTATCCTGTAACTCAGCGTAATAAATGTCCTTTTCGGTATTTTGACTATTCTTCGATGTATTAAATAGCTCATAATTAATTTGTTGAACTAGTTTTTCCGCAATTCCCGCCAGCAATTCCTGATCCATTTTTGAAAGGTCAACGTTGCCGATATCAATTTCCAGTTTTTTTATAACCAGTAATTTGCCCGGGATTGCACATTGATCAAGGGCCTTTTCGATGGCCGGCAACAGTTTGGTGTAATACAGTTCCGGCAAACGCTGCTGCAGCGCAAATCCTTCGGGTTCAGAGCCTTGCAGGTTTACGTGCAGAAATTGTTGCCGGATAAAATGTGTCATACCAGAAACTCTTTATCAATGAATGCAAAGCATCCGGATTCGTTTATTACAGTAAGCCGCACTACGCCGGTTGGTTTCCGGATAATTGCATCAACCTGTTCGCCCTGGAAGTAAGGTTCGTTGGCAGGAGTATTTAAAACATCCCAAACCCATGCAGTGAGTTTTTTATTCTTTGTTGTACTCTGGAAAATGAATGAAAAATCACCGCTTCGTTCAATTATAAAATCGGGTTTAAGCGTATTGTCAGTGCATAATTTTACAAATTCAGTTCCTGAACACTGATTTCTCTCGCGGCAGTCGAACGCCGGGACAAAGGTTTGTTTGCCATTCAGTTCGATGTTGGTGGTGATGGTTCCAATAAAAACATTGCCATTTGCATCCGTTTCGTTGGTATAATTATACCGCAAAGCAAAGGCCGGCGAAGGCTTAGCCTGGTTGAACGCAAATTCGATATTGAAGGTCTCGCAAACGAAATGCTCAATCCAAAGCACAGCAAACGGATCGTCTCTTGTTGGTTCATAGGAGAGTACAAGCCGGTTTTTACCTTCATCCCCGAATTTCTGAATTAGTGCTTTTTGAATTTCCTCATTCAGTATGCCTATCGTTTTCGCCATAGCTCCTTCAAAATTGTTATTCAATTCATCAGAAGGGATTTGCGACAATTGAGGGAGATTGAACTCGATGCCGTTGAACCGCAGTTTTACTTCTTTCAACGGATTGTAACTCCTGTAAGCTGAGCCTTTTGCAGGGGGCTGCAACCAAAGCCGGTAGGCACATTTCCGTGACTGACCTTCGCAAGGCAGCTTACATTCTTCTTCGCAGGTGTGCTCCACAACAATAGCGGATTTACATTTTTTACTGTCGAAAACCTGGAAGGTTATGGATTCGCCTCCGGGAATAGGATTGGTTATAAATTCGGTATCCGAAACCTGCTTTCCTGTATCTGAAATGTAAGGTGCTGTGCCTCCGCTTACCTGAATCCGGGCCTGGTAGCTGTTTTTTTCGTTATCACAAATAAATTCAGTTATTGTTAATGCAACAGTTTCAGGAACTGTGATCTGCTGACTGGCCGTTGCTCCGGACGAATCGCGGACAGTTAAAGCGTGATTGCCTGGGGATAAATTCAGTCGTCCTTCGAGAAGGATAAACGGCTCGTTATCAACCTGTATTTCAAATGGTTCAACGCCACCGGATGTGACGATTTCGACCCGTGCCAGGTTTTTAGGCGAAGTGCATCCTACGTCTGCTGTGAAAGCCAGATCAGAAACACATGAGTGGTTAATACTTGTTTTTGCAGAACATTTCCGGCTGTCGGTAATTACAATTTCAATATCCGTATTGCCGGGAAGTCCGCTGGCGAAGAAAGTTTTTTCATTTATAATACTTCCGATATTTGCCGAATAGGGTGGAGTGCCACCAGTTATTTCGATCACAGCTACATAACTATTTCCTTCTCCACAATCGAAATTGGGTTCGCCAAGGCTTAGGATCGCAGGAATTTCGATTTGTTGCACATCTGTTAAAGTCCCTTCCGAATCCATCAGCGTAAAGGAGTATTTCCCTGCAGCAAGAAGGAAATCAGGTTTCAGGGTAGCAAAATCTTCGTTATTGATTTTAATTTTATAAGGCTCAGTCCCTCCAACCGGTGAAACCAAAACTTTAGCTTCGTTATCAGGATTGGTACATTCAATACGAGTGGTAAATGTAACAGGGTCTTTCGGGAAAATATACTGAATGGGCGAACAGTCAGAACAGCAGATGTATGGCAGGTAGAAGTCAGCAATTACTGTACCGTCAGCAAATTCGTTTACCGTTTCCGCGATGATTTTTTCAGCCGATTTTTCGCGTATCCCTCTAATCCGGTCAAATCCCGGGCGGGCAATACTCCTCGACATTTCATTTATAATCAATCTGATATCAGGATCCAAATCAGCATTTTCACCTTTTATCTGTAAGCGTTCGAATGCTTTTGTTAAAGTTTCGGAGCTTTCCTTTTCGATGCCTGAGACAGTTAGATTGGCTGATAGAGAACTCAACGCAGTTCTTATCGGTGTCTGCAGCCGGAAAGGAGTTGGGTCATCGTGGTAAACAATAATAAAAGTGCCGCCCAGGGGAACACCCGCTTTGTGCTGAATGCCAGGGTTTTTCTGAAGAAAATCGCTCAGGAATTGTTTTTTCTTTATTTCAATCAGTCGTTTCCTGTATTCCTCGCCAATGGAACGGAAGGCTTCCATTTGATTGGCATAACGCACGGCTTCAAGCAGATTAAAAAGTTCGTTCCATTCGGCAGCATTTTCACCGGATTGCTTTTTATACTTGTCGTTCAATTCCTCCAGTTGCGCAAACAAATCGCGGAACTCGCGCAGGTCAAAATCGCTTAAAGCTCTGTTCTTAAGATAATTGCTTATATCGAGCAACACTTCGGCATACGAAGCAGCAGCCTGAATAACTAAACTTTCGCCCAGAAAAGCATCTTTAATATTAAATCCACGGACTTTTTTCGAAGCAAAAACTTTCTCAGAATCCGCTTTGCTTAAAGTTGCAAAATGTGTTTCGAGCAGTGCCCCAAACGTGGATGGTTGAACGACAGCATCAGCTTTGAACCGGCTTAGCAAAGTGGATTTGAAGCCATCAGTCAGCAATACATCTTTGCTCACTTTCCGACGATAGAACGACGCCAGTGTTTTTCCCAGCGCACTGATAAATTCATCTCTGAGCGCATCGAACAATGCTTCCAGATCTTCAAAACGACACTTTTCTTTACTGAGGTCAACTGGCATACGTGCATCGAATTCACCGGTTCGTAACGCGATAATTTCAACAGGCAAACGATGACTGTTTTTCAGCGCCAGCAAAGTACTCAACACACTTTTCACATTTTTACCCAGGTGGCCTTCGATACGCAGGAAATTGTAGGGTTCAAGATCATATTCCAATGGTCGTGTAACAAAAAGCGGCGGTTTCGGAATATATTCGTCTGACCGGAAACCGAGGTTTTGGTTTGCGCGGTTGCGGCGTGTTTTTTCCACATTCCACAAATGGGAAAGGGGAGGAGTCCCGTTTTGCAGGTAATAATAAGGTATTGCTTTTTGCGAAAGCGGAACATCAGCCAGTTTTGTTGGTGTTACGCGAACAGGTATAAACCTGCGTGCTACTTCTTTATTTGAAAAATCGGGAGGCGTTGGATTGTCGGTAAAACGTATCACCATTTCAACCAGCCTTTTGAATAACTGCAAAACTTCGGATTTCCGTTCTTCGCAACCCTGTATGGCTGGTGAGCTGAGAAAATCGTGACGGTAAATCCCGGGATTATTTACTGACGCCGGATTTACCAGTCCAAGCATAAGGTGACGAGGGAAAAGTCCTTCGGGCGGGCAACAGGCGCACATAAGCCCGGCACCTTTCCACCGGAATTCCTCGTATGCTTGAAGCAGATCATCAAAAAGATCGAAGTAATACTGAAGAAAACGCACCTGGCTTGTAGATGTGGGCACAGTATCGAGAGCTCCGAATTTTGAACCGAAATCAGCAAACGGATCCTGAGGATAATCGTCAGCCAGCAGCGGATAAAACACTTTATAGACCGAAGAAAGCGCTTTTCCGGTATTGGCGGCCAACTTATTATTTTGAAAAACCGCATGAAAAGCTGCAAGGACGTCATTGGACGAAACAGGCGCTGTGTTGGGAACATTGTAGCGCGGCAAACGTAAATCAGGAAGATTCAGGCGCGAAAGCAGGCTTGCTTCAATATCAGTTGCTGTATATCCAACACCCAATTGGTTTGCTTTTGCAATGATCTTAGCAAGGTCATCTTCCCTGATCAGAAGTCGCCTTAAGGTAGCTGTGATTTCATCTCCTTTATCATCACAATTATTCGGACTGCAGTTACGCAACCCTTCTTTTTTTAATTCAAGGAACAGAACAACAGCTTTATCCGACAGAAAATCTTTATCCTTGCCCAATGGAATGGAATCAGGCTGACCAGCAGGAAACATTTCCCAGAGCGGATATTGCTGCGTTTTACCACCTGATTCGTATTGAAACTGGGGATAATCTACCTCGTTAGGGAGTGTATATTTCTGATACGAAACCAAGGTAACATCCTCAGGTTCAATTAAAAGATATCCTGCGGAACCTACACCGCAACCTTTGGAAATATGAATGCGTTTTTCGCTATCCACTGTTTCGGGTCGTAGCTCCAGCCCACATTCAATACCTATTCCTATCAGGTTGGACCGGGTGAGACGTTCCTGCTCATCGAGGTAATCAAAAATCTGGTTCAGATGATGACTTGTAAGCACCTGGTTGGCTTCGAAGAGGGGATATTTATCCTGGGTTGGTTTCATAATAAATGCTGTTTTAAAAACTGTTTAATTTCTTTACCGTTTTGCCGGCCTTTATTCTACAGTGTTAAATTTCTGCCGACAGAAAAGTTTCCCAGTGCTGTACTGCCCAGCCTTACTGGATTCTGGTCGCTGCCATCGTCGCAATCGTGAAGGGTTGCTCCCGGATAGGTGTTTTTCAATTTACTCAGCAGGTTCACCACTTTCCAGAGCTGGTACGATACCTTTCTGTAAGATTTGTATTTTGCTGATAAGAATTCTTCAATCTTTTCAGCTGTTCCGGTCTTAAATGCGATACCTGGACAAAGCAAAACATCCGGAAAGTTGAACTTTGAAAAATCTTTCAGTTCGCGGCCAGCTTCGAGATTTTTAGTCATCCATTTGTAAAACGCTGTTCCATATTCATTTACTATTTGTGAAGCACAGGAACAAAGGTTTACTTTCGAAGTTGTGATTTCAGTCTTCAGATTAGCTTTAAGCATTGCTTCCACATGATCCTGAAGATGTTCTTCCGTCCAGTCGAAACCGGCATTCTCCTTCAGCCAATCGCACCATGCCTTTTCAAATCGCTCGAACTGCCATCCGTACAATGCAATCTCTATAAAATAGCGAATTAAAATTCCGTTTAGTTCAATCCAAATTGATTCATCAATTACAGTTGAACATTCGAAATTTTCGGGTTTCAATTCCGAAAATACTTTTCCGAGAATCAGATCCAGTGCATCATCATGCAGATATTCCAGCGTTTTATCCTCGTACCAATTGCTGAATGCGTTCGCGAAAGCCGCATAAATTGAAAGCGAACAAGCACAGGCTTCTTCTTCCGCAGGATGATTTCCGTCGGATGTAACTCCTTTGTTTATAAGCAGATTGGTGATTTCGGAAATTACCGGATCGCAGGGATTTTCGATAAATCCATCGTTGCCAACCCAGCAGATTTTTCCCAAAAGATGCGAAGGCAGCTCCTGCCTGATAGTGCGGTCAGCAAATCGTCGCATATCAAGATTGATGTTGAAAGGCGAAGCCCAGCCCGGCATAACATACGTGATCCGGAACGAATACGGATCCTCATCGCCGCAGGTTTTACACGACCCATCGTTGCAGGCAGGATACAGCGCGTCACCCGGAAATTTCGGCCTGAGCAGCAGGTGTTCAACAACAATTGCTTTTTCGTTTGCACTCCATCCCAGCAATTCATGCATAAAATCCATTGCGACTTGTTGGGTTGCAAATAATTCCTGTGAAGTTCCAATAGTTTTAGAACCTTCATCCTTCAGATTCAAAGCGAATTGCCCGCCAGTTTCGTTGATTTCATAGGCATCCTCCTGAATCATCTGTTTGATAATCAGTTTGTAAGTTTCAGAAAAAGCTTCTGTTTCATTGGCTGCTTTCACTTTCACGCTTCCTTTTAGCCATTCTTTATCATGAATATCGGTCAATGAAAATTTGATTGTAAAAGGATCAGTTTTTTTGCCTGAAACAGTAAATTGGAATGACAAATTAGGGTACCCAAGCAGCAAACTAATTTTTTTCGATAACCCGGAAGTGTTTTCAGGCGAACAAAGCTGTTTGGTGTAATTGAATGCCTTGGCCCTGTCGTGACTTATGACAGGATACTTTTTAAGGAACGAAATTTTATCGTCAATCAATTTCGAAGAAGCAACGGTTTTTCCTTGCAGGTTGGTGAGCATTAATGCGTATTCGCTGAATTGTTCGCCAAAACGCGCCATCAGGTGATTCAGAAAACGGTTGCGGCGCTCAAGGAATTCCGATTTTGTTTCGGCCATACCTTCAAGTTCAGGTTTTGTAAGGCCATTCGTGATTTCATCGTATCCTGCAATCAGGGCCTCACTGAATTCCTTTACAAAATAGGTTTTATCTACAGCCGGATCGAGGGAAAATAATTTTGAGACATTCGCAATCTGTGCGAATGCGTTTCCCAGCAATTGCTCATAAATATGCAGGTAAGCTTTCAGTTGTTTGGCTTCGGCCCTGCGTTGTGCCGAAACATGCGAAGGCAATCCTGCAGGACTTATTCCATAGGTGGATGGCAGGCTATACTGCACAGGATATAAATCCCCGGTATTCGCAAATTTTCCGGCCGGGACAGGCAAATCATTTTGTGCGCCGACGAACCTTGGTCTTTCAGCTTCACCACGCAATTGGGTAAGCGTATTTTTAACCTCATCCATACGCGGATGGAAAGGCAAACCATTTTTATAAAACAGGAAACGCGAAAAGTTCTGATAAAGGCGTGGCTGGTGCTGTTCCTTAATGTACATAAGCCACGAAGCACTTATTTTATTTGCTTCAAAAACCGGTTTGCCATTGATCCATTTCGGGTCGGCAGCACCTTTTACAATGTTTCCGGTTTCATCGTATTTGGTGAGCAGCAGGTTGTTAACTGCAATTACTCCTTCAATTTCCATTAAAAGATTAATTATATCTGAGGTTCGAAGGACTTTTTTCAGAGTTGCACTTTCAAGCTCAACAGCTTTTAAAAATCCGTTGTTTAATTCGGGCCCGTTGAAAATATCTTCGACAGGAACATTTTCGGCCATCATTTCCTGCAGGGAGTAAAAATTAACGGGCGGATTAAAATATCTTTCTATTTCGAACCATATCCGGGCTTGAACCAGTTCAATGTCGGCATCGGCAGCAACTTCCACATCGGCACACACGGCAATATCCTCAATTCCAACACCTTTTATCCGACAAAAATCTTCGTCGAGGTTGCGGTGATCGTGCAAATGGATTTTCGCCGCTTTTACATATTCCTCAACTTTTAAGGTTTTGCGGCGGTACAGGCTTATGATTCCTGAAAGTCCTTTGTCTTCAAGAATAGATTTTATTTCGGAAACCGTACTGTCATTTTTCGCAGTTGTGTCGCCAATAAAGCGTATGCTTACATTTTCGATGATGATTTTTTCTCCCGCAGGAATAAGCTCAATTTCGAAACCAGCGTAGAAAATATTTCTCCAATGTCGTCGCAGGTAAGCATCTTTACCGGCATTATCGAGCAAAGGATCGGTAATGACATCATAATTTAATGTTGCTCCCAAATGCAGGAGTTTCAGGTTATAGG
This sequence comes from uncultured Lentimicrobiaceae bacterium, assembly GCA_964420555.1. Lineage (GTDB taxonomy): Bacteria > Bacteroidota > Bacteroidia > Bacteroidales > UBA4417 > UBA4417. The sequence continues at coordinate 54,192 of CAYQTT010000017.1, forward strand.
AAGCACCGTTTTCGAAATTGAAAGCATCGTTACTTTCCATAAAAAGCTTCCAGGCATTGGTGTTTTCGAATTTCCATTCAGGGAAATGCAATTCGATAATTACCGGATGCGGATTTCCATCATCATCAAAAATGTTATAAGTATGCTCCGTTTTATGATCGTTCAGGTCGCCCAATCCGGGATCAGACTCAAGTTCAAGCAAAATATCATACAGCCCTTTCGGCAAAACCTTCATCGACTGTATTGAAGTTTTTTCGGGTTTCTCAAACGAAAGATTAAGTTTGTCTTCGTCGCACCATGCATAATATTCGGTATCACAGGCACATTCTTTACAAAATACCCAGGCATTCCGAACGCCTTCCAGATCAATCAGTATTCGTCGGAAATCATTCGGTGTCCATGGATTAATAGTTAAAATTTCCCTTGCTGTGAAAAATGCCTGGTCAGGAAAAGGATTCTTCCCGGTAGCCGGTCCTTCAGGGGTGAGAATATCTTTGATGTCGCGTCCTGTGCGGTAAGCCAGATCAGTTATTGCATAGCAAAGCGCTTCGAGAATTGTAATTCCGGGATCGTGGGTGTTATAGTCCGTCCACTGCCGGCTGCCCATCTGTTCGATAAAGCCAATGCCATCTTTTCGCAGTCGGTAATAGTCCTGTGCTGGATTCAGATCGGGCTTTTTAACTATGGAAACAGGTTTTTTGCTCATGACTCGCAGTTGCATTTTTCGGAAGAAACTGATTCCTCCGAAGGGTTAATGACAGTGATCAGATGTTGAATGGCCGGAACCGAAACTAAAATGGATACAGCAAGCGAACCTTCAATTTCGTTTTTATCGGAAGTGCCTTTTTTACCAGGCAGATCGTGAAATAGCTCTACATCAGTTACATAATCAACATAGGGTTGTTCCTCAACGAAATCAATCAGCACCGATTTGTAAATTTTGCCTCCGAACGAAGGATTTCCAACTTCGGTGAATGCCCATGGCGAAAGAAACCGCATTATTGATTCCTGAAGGAGGTTTGTATAGAAAGTTTCATCGAAACCATCGTAAAACCGAACTTTCATATTTACTCTTACCTCTTCGAACTGGGGATTGCGGACATGCAATTTTATAAAACACGACACACGTTTTGCAATAAATGAAGTAATATCCTGTAACATCCCCAGGCTGGTAAAAGGGCGTAACGGATCGCGGAGGTTATGGTATTGTTTGTTTGGGACAGTAACTATAGTAACGTGTCCGGGGGCCAGTTCCCTGTAAATTCCTGTTCCGCTGTCGTTGGGTTCGTATTGTGTATGATTCAGGCATTTAGCCCTGTAAATTTCAGGAAATGCTTCAAGTACCAGCCGTTCGTAATCCCATAAGGTTATAGCACGGTCTTTATGCCTGAGCCGTTCGCTGATGCGGGTATAGAAAGCAGCAGGGATTTCTGCCCCGCGCCCACCGAAGGATTCGAATGGCTGCGATATCTTTTTTATTTCCGAAACCGGTACATTCAGTTTGCTTATGGTGCCGGCAGGCAATACTTTTGAAGCAAAAGCAGGGTCATTATCCTGATCAGTAAATTCGGCCAGTAATCCCTGGGCCGAAACCTGTTTCAGCCGGCAAACGGCGTCGCTGTCAGCCGAAACGGCTGCCCTGATCCAATGCTGTCCGGGTGCTAATAAGCTGTTTGCATCAGTTGCATCACGTGGAATTGCAAATGTAATGAGGCCCGATTTTAATAAGCCTTCAGTTTGATCATCAACTTCATTTAGGAAAAATTCAATCCATTCGTTGTTTCGCAGGTAACTCCAGTTGATGTGTAGCGCAGGTTTTTTCGAAAGCGGATCAGCCGTTCCATCAGCTACCTGGAAGAAAAGCGCCAGGTTTTGCGGAGGTTTCAGATCACTTACCCCGATATAGAACTCCGATTCATGAAGTACCGGCAGCCCTTCAGGAAGTAAATTATCAGAAATATTCAGGTGCCTGAATTGCGGGAAAAGATAAATCGGGTTGTCAGGCGCATTGAGTTTCAGAAATGCATGTTGCTCCGCAAATCCAAAAGGACTGATATGCAAGAACCTGGCTGAGCGGTTTTCGAAACCTACTTTTTGAGCTGTGCCGAAATCAATAGTTTGAGTGGCGGTATATTCAGCAGTAATAGATTCAATTTCAGGAGTATATGGTTCAGTTGGTTTAGTGGCTGTTACGCCTTTGGCTACAGCCAGAATATAATCCGAAAGCGCTGAGCGGTATGTTTTATGACCCATCCCATAAGGAAGCGCAAGCCGGGCAAAACCTGTTTTTGTTTTTACGGTAAACTGTGAATCAGTCTGAAAACCAGGTTGATCATTTTTATTGAATTCGCCTGCGGGTGGTTTCAAATTGATTTTTACTTCGTTGTCGCCATCAAAAAGTACATGGTAGCTGATATCGCTCCATTGTCCTTCTTTCAGGAAAGTGACATTAGCCCAGGGAACGAATTTGGTATAATAATCGTAAGTAGCTGACGGATAGTACTGTTCCCATGCCAGATACGCAACCGATTTTATATCTGGTATGTTTTTCCAGCGAATGGACAAATTGCAGCTTTCAATATTTTTCTTGCTGAAAATCTCGTTACTGCCAATGATAAGTGAACTTCCTGATTCGGGGATAGCACCAAAAGGCAAAAATGGTTTTGACGCATCAATGGATCCAAAATCGTTTGATAAAGTAAGATTTTTAACCTGATCAACGTCGACCTGTAACTGGATTTGTTTTAAAACGGTATTTTCGAAAAGACTGTAAGAATAGGTTCTGTCTGCCATATTCCGCAGCTTCACTATCATAACCGGTGCAATGGAATCAAAGTTATAACCGTGTTTTTTTGCATCATAGGCAATTACGCCCGCATCGTCGCCGGAAAGTGAAACTGTGAGACGCAGATTGTCGCCGGTGGTAGCTCTGAATCCGGAAGGAGATTTTTCGATCCAACCTTTTTCGCCTGTAAAAAGACAAACAAAGTCTTCGGCTTTTTCTTCCCCAACTTTCCCGGTGTAGGCGCTCACTTTAAAATCGATGGTCACTTCACGTTTCCCTTCGGCTAACCATAAATAGTGCGACGCTATCGCAAAACCGGCTTCGGCAAATGGCATCTTGATATTTTGAAGTTTTCCGTTTGAATATATTTTGTTAAAAAACGGATGCCACGAATGATCGGCAGAAGTTAATTCAGCGCCTGTTCCATCATCGGAATTGGCTATAGGTGAAGCATATAACCTACCAGATTGCTTTTTTGAAGTCAGATCACTTCCTACTTCTTCGCTTCCATGGCGATAAACCGTTTTGAGCGATGTAACTTTTGCCTGGTTGGCTATGAATTCGCGTTTGTTTGCAAAAAAAGCTTCTCTTCCTTTATCATCTTTCCCTGCTCTAAAAAGAACACCTTCCCTAAGCTGGAAGGAGGCCGCTTGTTTGGCGAGTTCAACAACCAAATGCGCTTTCGCGGGCAGGGCTGGCTTTTCTTTAAGCTGCAGCACTTCGCGGTAATAGAAATCGAGATGTCGTGCAGTAATTGTATTTGCTTCGGTTCGCGCATATTCCATCAACCTGAGGAAGCTCAGGAACAGTGCATAATGCGGTTCATGTTTGTCCCAATTGGTAAACGTAAACTCCAAAGCCTGATTTGCTTCGTTAATTACCCGGGCAAAGACTTTCAGGAATTGATCGGCAATGGAAGTAAACAGATTATGTCTGCCGACGTGGTTGGTGCGGTCGAAAATGCTTCCGGCTGGATTTCCATAAACGGTATGGTCAGCAGAAATGCCTGCCACGTAAGCGTTCCAGTCAGGAGCACCGTTAGTAATCCAGTCTTTAGAGAAACCCGAATCAAGTACAGTTTGATATTTCTCAGGCAAAACGCCTAATATTTTTATACTGGTTAATGGAGCAACATCAGCTATCACGGATGAAGAAACTCCGGCTTTCTGATACGATATCAAACGGGTAAAAGCCGCCGCAAGTTGGGATTGAATAAGATTTTGGAGAGTTGATTTTAAAGGAAATTCTGATGAAAGTCCTTCTTTTAAATCATCAAGTTGTTTGGCAAGTGAAGCCAGGCAACTGAAAATATAACTCAGGTTATTTGTTAACTCTGTTTCTTTTAATTCGTTATCAAGGTTATTCAGAAAATCAAAGTACGATTTAATCTGTGTTTTGTAATCTTCAATATTCTGAACACCTGCCATTGCCAGTCGGAGCGAAGGATCGCTGCTGAAAAAAGGAGCCCAGTTGCCATTAGCGGAATTGGTTGAATCAAAATACTTTAAAAACTGTGACAAAGCCTGGGCAAATATCATTCCATGTGCCGTACCATGCTCATTAACGGGCACATACGCTGGGTTAAGAGCAGGTGAAAGCCGCTGTTCCTGATTAGCGCCATCGCGGATCAGTTTCAGCGGATCTGAATTTTGATTACAGTCATTGGACTTTGCCATATCAGTATATTATCAAATAATTGGATTAACGGAAGTGGTAAGATTGATATCGGTTCCTTCCAGTTTATAGAAAGGAAAAACGAAATTGAAGCGCGAGTTGGTTGTCTTTACACGGTAGATGATTTCTATAAGAATTATGCCTTCCAATTCGCGGCTATCGTCAAGAGTTACTTTTTCGAGTTCCATACGTGGTTCGTGGTAAAGAATTGCTGATTCTATTTTGTCAGTCATCAGCGTTTTCATGCGGGTATCGAGGCTTTCGAAAATCAGTTCATCCAGATTACAACCATATTGAGGTAACATCACCCTTTCGCCCCGGATGGTTCCAAGTAAAACTTCGAGGCTGGAGGCAATATCTGCATCCTGTTCCAGCATTTTAACGCTGCCACTTTCGTGGTTGAAGCTTGGCGGAAATGACCATCCGCGTCCAATAAATGCCAGGTTTTGTTCCATGAGTTGGTGTTTTTCAGTTCAAGTTAATTTCGTTTTCAGCTTAATGGTATTACTTCATAAATCACTTAGCCGCCTATCAAAACGGTCGGTGCTCCCGGACCTGTGATTGTTCCTCCGGCTGCTGTTACATCAAAGATACGTGCTGCAGGCAATCCTCCTATTAATACTGTTGTTGAGCCTTTTACAATCACATCCACCCCACAGGAATCACTTAAGCGTGCTGCCGGAAGCCCAGCAATAAGCACGGTAGGCGCTCCCGGTGGAATTATGGGTGTCGGAATGCCGCTTGTGGCAATACTTACAATCATATCGGTTATTCGGGCGGCTGGAAGCATGGGTTTAAATGTTTAAGGGTTTAAAGTTCAAGGGTTCAATGTTCAGGGTTCAAAAGTTTAATGTTCACCCATCAATCTCATCAATCTCATCAATCCGATCAATCCCCTCAATCCCCTCAATCTCATCAATCCCCTTCAATCCCATCAATCTCATCAATCCCCTCAATCTCATCTAATTTATCTGCACCATCCCTCCCTGAATCACAACTGTTGCACTTCCTTTAACCGTCGTACTGGCACCCGAAATTTCTGCACTTGCCGTTCCTTCTGCTTTGAATGATGAGGTAGCTTTTGCTGTCATATTTACACCTTCTATTTTTAAATCGGTAGCAGCTTTAAGCGTAAGTTCTTTTATGCTTTCAATCAAAATACCATTAGTGTCCATCGTAATTTTATTGCCGTTCTGATCTTCAAGCTTTATTCCCTGATCGTCATCCGAAAGCATAATTTTATTTCCTGCCGGCGTTTCGAGAGTGATGATTTTCTTTTCATCATCAAAAGTGAATTTCATCTTTTCCCGGCTAACATACCCTTTGAAATGGTTACTGTCTTTTGCCGGCTCAGGCGCAGGATTATGACTACTATGCATCATACCAAGAACAACTGCAAACCGTGGGTCGTCATTAATAAAGCCTGTTATAACTTCATCGCCGATTTCGGGACGGAAAAAAGTTCCCCGCTCTTTTCCTGCATCGAGTGTCGAAATCCGCGCCCATATTCCTTCTTCAGAAGTACTTATCAAAGGCAGTCGCACCTTAATGCGGTCCTCACCTTCTGGATCATTTTCAAGTGCAGTTACAATTCCTGTTTGTAAACCGGTAACTGATGGAAGAAGCCCGGCGGCAGGCATAGGTCGCAGGTTGTAGGTTTCAGAAAATAGCTCAGGGTTAAGACCGAGTTGCACATCCGTAGTCCAGTTGCCCTGTGAAAGGGAATGCCGCACGCCCGAAACATACATTTCGCCTTCGAAGCGTTCGCCAACGCCTGTGATTTCAATTATCTTACCTGGCATAACACCTGCAAATCCCTGAAAACTAGCTCGGCCACGGATTCTTGCGAGGCGTTCCTTCAGTAATCTTCCGTTTGCCCATGCTTTGAGCTCGGGTTCGCTTAGTTTTCCACCGTGTTGGATTTCGAGTGATTCGCCTCCGATAACTTCGGACAGCTGGGCGGCTGAGAGGTTACCATTATTTGTACCTGCAGGTTCTGACGCTTCAGATTCAATCATTTCCTGACCGGATGAATTCCAGCTGCTGGCTTTAATTCCTTTGCTCTGGATACGGGAATCGATTTCGGCATCAAATTCAATCAACGAAACCCCATAAGTCACTTTTACAACACTTGCGCCTGTTGTATCGGGTTTTGCTATTTTAACTTTCCCATCCTCTACCATTACAACCATTCCATTTGCTTCAGCTCTGCAAAGCATAAAATCCCAGTCAGTTGATTCATATTGAACTACTTCCTTCAATGAAGGTATGGTTGTTTCAACATCCTTACCCAAACCATAGGGGGTAATCAATTCCTCAATTATGTCGCTGTCTTTCTTATCGGCAAAATACTTGCTTTTGATTCCGATGGTCATTTTAACAGCCTCATCACGGCATTCTACAATAAGCTGACTTCCGTTATTCCTGATTTTTATGCTGTGCTTAACAATAATTCCTTTAAATACACTGTCATTCTGCGAGCGGTACCCAAGTTGGATTTCTACCTTTTTGCCCGGAATAAAAAAACCGGAATTGCTTGCTTCGAAGGTTCCTGTTGATGCTTCCCCATCGAGCAAATGAATAGTTGCCGAAGGTATCCTGTTCAGCTCGCGGTTAACGGAAACGGATAGTACCTGATACATCCCAGGCAACTCAACTCCATCAAGCAGGATTGTCATTGAGCAAACATCGGGTGTTTCAGTCGTTGGTATAACAGATTGGGAAGGCATGATTTAGCGCGTTTTTTCGAGTGGTGGGAAAAAGATGTCTGTTCCGGGTTTTAACCGGCGGAAATTATCGAGTCCGTTTGCTTCGGCAACCTGGAGGTAATATTTTGGATCGCCGTAAATCCGGTAGCACATAAGCGGCAGCGTATCGCCGTATTTTACTTTTCTTATGTGTGTAAGGTCGGGCGAACTCCGGTTTTCCTGCGCCGCACGTTTCTGCTCCTCGATGCTGCTTCTGAATTTTACCGTTGCCGTGGCCCGTATTGGCGTTCCATCAGGTTTAAACATTTTGTGGTTGATGGAAACTTCGGTAACACGCCCTTTGAAAATCGAATTTTCGCCCCACACCAGTTTGAAATGCCTTGGCTCGTGCGAATCGCCTTTATATGCGATAAGAACCTCTTTGAACTTTTTTAAATCAGCGGCAATACTGGCTCGCGGCTGCCCGTCAATAATTCCGGTATTATCAAAAAGGAATTCAAACGTGATTTCTTCGGGCTCGGTATATTCGTACTTAAGTTGTGCGCCGCTGGTTCCTTGTCCCTGCGTTCCTTCCGAAAATTTCAGTTTGTACTGCAACGTGTAACTTTCAGGATTTATGAGCGCTTCGAACATATCGTCAGCGTCATTCACACCTCCGTTTTCGGCTTTCTCCGAATCCGAAAATGCAAGTATCAGCATTTTCTCAAGTTTTCCTGTTTCAGGCATCAGCGTTCGGTTTTATTGTTTAAAATTTCCATTACCTTTTCAACAACTGCCGCAACAATTTCCTCCGTATTATTTGTGTTGGAAACAGCTGCACCTCCAGCGGATGAAGTACCCCTGACAGCAGCCTGGCTTGTATCGGGACTTGTAACCGACACTTTAATATGAAGTTCTCTGATTTCGATTGGCATAATTGAGACGGATTAATCTGAAAATGTGTGCATAACGGTTTGGTAATTTGACTGATCCGAATGATTTGCAAATGCTATTGAACTGTAAAGTACCTGTAGGTGAGCTCCATGGTTTCAATCACAACTGCATTTTCGGTTGAGTTCAGGTCGCTGATCAGCCATTTTTTCGGAATGGCCTGGGTGACTTTCCACGTTCGCAGGGGCTCTCCGTTTTCATTCATCAATATTACATTGATGTCGGTAGGCTGGAAATCCCTGTCACGAAAAGCTCTTGTGAACCAGTTGATAACTTCGGATCCGACAAGCATTCCGCGTTTCAGCACCATGTCAGCATAGCGCGTTCGCACAGGTAATTTGTGTTCGAAACGGTTTTCGCCGCCTTCTCTGAAGTTTTCGTACTCGTATTCCACTGACAAGCCTGATACAGACTGAAACCTGGCATCATTGCGGTTGTCGCTGATACCAAATTCCACCTTATAGTAGAACCCCCAGGGCGGATAATACTCAGCAGCGCCAGCCATGATTACCTGACAAGTGTAAATCCTTCATGTGCAATTTCCATGCTTTCGATGGCTACTTCGTTGGCATCCGATTTCAGATCAGGTGCAGTAACCTTTACAGGGAAACAACGGGCTGCTTTCCATACGGCAACAGGTTCATGCTTTTCGTTCATCAGCCGCACAACCACATCGCGGCGCTGGCCGGTACGGTCGTTAGCAATTGAATCCAACCAGTTGTTGTAATCGAAGTCGCCTTCGAATTTTCCTCGTTTCAGCGTAATGTTGCTGAATTTACGCATGCCAGGCATCTTGATTTTACTGAAATCTTTGCTGTCGCTGTGCCTGTATTCAATCACTTCTACCTGTTGGTCCATTCCGGTAACTTCGGTAAAACTGATTTTAACTCCACCCCAGTCAACCTGGTAGTGAAATCGGGGTAACGGATATTCGAGTGCCATAGTTTTTTATCTTTAAAATGAATGAAAATGAAATGTTTAGCTTTGAAATTCAGATCAGGATTCAGCCATCTTATGCGAGAACCTGAGAATGATAAATTCGGCCGGACGTACTGCAGCCATTCCGATCTCAACGATCATCCGTCCCTCGAGAATATCCAAAGCCGTCATGGTTTTTCCTAAACCAACAGCCACGTAAAAGGCATGTTCGGTTTTTATTCCCTGCAATGCTCCTTGTCGCCATAATGTGGTAAGGAAATTTTCGATCATAGCCTGTACCCTTACCCAGGTATTTGCATCATTGGGTTCGAAAACAAACTGTTCGGTTGCTTTTTTTACTGATTCCTCAACAAAATTGAAGAAACGGCGTACACTCACATACCGCCATTCGTTGTCGTTACCTGCCAGGGTGCGCGCTCCCCAAACCAGGGTTCCTTTTCCGGTAAAAGCACGGATTGCATTCACTGATTTTCCCGCAGTAACATCTACATTCATCTGATCCTGGTCAACATTAGCAAACTGAATGGCTGGCTGGATAACTGCATTTACGCTCACGTTAGCCGGCGCTTTCCATACTCCACGGCTGCTGTCGACGGCTGCATAAATTCCTGCAATGGCACCCGATGGTGGCAGTTTGCATGGCATATCGATGATAGCGGTTTTTGCCATTTCGTATTTGCGGCTGTCGGCTGCTTTCAATGTATTGAGCTTTGGTGCAGGTCCGGCAGCAGGAGTTCCGTTAAGCACTGTGTTTACATCTATTCTTGTTTCGTCAAAAGAATAGTCGAGAACGGTTTCAATATTAGGACCATAAGCGGCACCGTATTTTAGGTTGTTAGTGCCAATGCCATTATTTCGGAAATTATTGATACCAGTTAGCAAAACAGCAGCCGGATTCGACATGGAAACAGCACCGCCGTGAACATCCATGATTACAAAACGGTCTTTCAGTGTTTCGCATTGCAGCAGGGCAGCATCCTGCAAGGCTTTGAAATCAGCAATTGCAGTCAGGTTTTGAGCTTCAGGAAATAGGATAAGTGTTGGTTCATCTTCTTTGGCAAGAGCTGTTAATCCTGCTTCGAGTTCGGTTTTTACCAGTGCCGCGCCAAAAGTGGGTTTGTAGCCGCCAACCGAAATAATCCAGCATGGTCCGCCGCCATTGGCAAAAAACATCTGCAGCGCATAATACATAATATGCTTCGAACGTGCCGATTCGGCAAGTGATGCAACTGCTTTAAGTTCGGTTGTAACACTGCTTACCTGTGTTTCGTGAAGTGTTACTACAATGCCCTGCTCAGGCTGCGGTCCGCCGAAATAGTTGTTAAATTCAACCATCGACGAAATCCTGGTAGGTTTCAGCCTGAGGTCATCAGCTACGTCCATTATTGCTTTTTCGGTATAACCGATAAATGCAGGTATTGCTGTTTCCACCGGAGCAATAGAGGGCGGAAATTTTGGAATCTCTTCCACATAAACCCCTGGGGTCTTGTACAATGTTGCCATATTGATTTGTTTTAACGTGATTAGAGGATTAGTTATTCAAATATTTCTGTGTAAATTTTCAGAATTCTGTTTGTCGGGTCATTGTTTTGGTATTGCACTTTAACTGCTGATAATGAAGGTTTTCGTTTGTTGGCTCCTGCATTTCCTGATGCTGTGAAAGGCAAAGGCGCGCTGCTTTCTGACACTTCGGCACCGGTGTTTTTATTTAGATATTTCCAAAATGCCGACCGGTTTTTAAACCTCACCTGGAAAACCGGAAACGCAGCCTTTGCCATACCGGCATTGGTACAACTACAATCAGGATCGATCGGATTGGTGGCTGAAATGGATATCAGGCCAAATACATTATCAGGAATTTCGGTTGTTAGTTCGATTCCTTTAGCCGGCGTTCCTGTTAATCCTGCAGGAGGAATAATTACCGGACTGTCATTTTGGTTTACAAAAACCGGCATACTTAATGCCGCAGCATTAATTTGTTGTGTATTGGCTCCCGGTTGGTCACTACTGAGTTGAACCAAAGCTCCGGCTGTAATATTCAGAAATTCAGCCTTATCGCTGGCAGTCGCTGCCGGAATTTCTTTTGAAAGGAATAATTGCTTTTCACTATTTAATGTCCTGTGAATACCTGTGAGGTTTGAGAAAACAGGAATGTTTTCCTTAAACCGCAAAATTTTCTCCTTCGCAGGGTAATACAATTCGACGATTTTATGACTGATAAATGTGAGGGCGGTATAATTGTAAAATGCTGGATCAGTAATGGTTAGAATAAAGGTAAATGTTTCATCATCAGCAATTTTAGCCGTTTCCGGAACCGCAACCACCAATCCGATAGCAGTGTTTTTACAAACTCCTTTTAAAGCTTTGATCTTATTTTCCGTTGACCTGGAAGGCTGTATGGAAATAAACTTACAGCAGTCATATGTTAACAGCAGTTTAGTCCTCTGCGTTTCGGGCAATGCATCAAAATTAGTAGCTCCGGAGTCGAGCCAGTAATGGTGGAGCAGCCGGACCTCAAAAAGGCGCTTATAACCGGTTTGGATACGTTCAACCATTTTCAGGGATTGTTTTTATGGTAAAAATCATTAACCACTTCCGTAATGAGACCACTTTCTTTGTAAACGGCGCGGAATTTAAGATCAAGCATACGCATCATGTACATGACAAACGGATATTGTTTGCCACCCAATGTTCCCCACATATGGTTTACTTCTTCCATGCTGGGCGAATAGAGATCGAAAATCATTTTGAATGATTCGAGCCTGTCGAGGGCGTTGAGAGGTGCATTGGTAGTGACCGAAGCCGGCGAAACCGAATCCTGTGTGAATACATTCCTCGACTGGAAAAAACGAATGGCACGCGATAGTGAAAGCAACGCGTCATCATAACTGGTATGAGTTGCTGTAATGAGGATCTGAAAATTCAGGAATACAGGTGGATTTTCGTAAGTTGCTCTTAGCGTTAGATCGTTCCTGACATAATTGGGAAGATTTTTAAGCGTTTTTTCTTCTTTGATATTAACGACAGAAAAAATAAGTTTATCTCTTACTACACCTCCGTTAGCTACCCCGCCGGCAATACCTTCGGCCAGGTTACCCGACTGCACTTCGTTATCCGATGCAGCAATGTTGTAAACATCTTCGAGATGTTTCTTTAATTCATTAATAATAATGGTTAGCCCGTGCGAAATCATAACCGATATTTTATTTTAAATCTGTCCGTCTGGAAACTTAATCCTGGCGGGGAAAATGTAAAAACCTAAAATGAAATGTTCGAATAGTTCTTTTCAGCTTTGCCTCGAAGTAATTTCTTACTTCACAAAGCAGGCTGCTCAGCTTGGGTCAATTTTATAAAGTATGGCTTGTTCGGGTAAACTTACTGTTCAATACTACAAGGTACCCTTTGTGAAATTCGGGAGTAGTGTTTGTTTCGTTTTACGCGAGTAATTGATACTATTATTGTAAGTTGCTGAACTCAAGCTAAATAAATCATCTCTGTAAGAACTGTTTCAAACATCCTTTATCTCCTCCGGGAATAGCTTTAAGCTATTTTAAACTGCTGAAGAAGTTAATGATGTGAGAACAACGAAATTTTAAAATTGTTTGTGCGTAGTAATATGTTTTTTAAAAATACAATCGATTTTTAACAGATATTAAAATTGGGAGAATTGGAATACTATTTATATTTTATCGTTTTATAAGTATCATATTATAAGCTAAATACGCGTTAACTGCGAATGGCTGTAAGTACGAAATAAGTTAAATTCTTTCAGAGAAAAACGCTTAATTTCAACAACCGAAGTCTAAATCTTTAACTTTTCGTTAACCACATTTTAACATACTATTTATTGCCGCGATTCCTCTGTTAACCTATCAAAATTGATAAAGCAATCCAGAATTGACTGAGCCAGATCTAATATAAATCGGCTTTCAAAGATTTATAGTTAACAAACCAAGGATTTGGAATATGGCTATGCTAAAGCATAATCCGGCTTAACCAATCCCAAAGAGAATTAGCTAGCATGCAAAATAGCGAGAAATATCTATGATTCCTGGAACCTCAGTTTCGCAAACCGGAGTAACAATTGCTTTTGACCAACGCTATCAAACTGAACTGTAGCTTTTTTATTCGGGCCCGAACCTTCAACTGTAAGCACTTTCCCAACACCAAAAGTGCCATGTTCCACAGTCATACCAGGCGAAATTTTTTCATAATCATCATTACCTCCAGCCGCGTTTGCCGGCGCTGGTGTATCTTTCTGGTAACTTCCAACTTTTTTGAAATTTCCACCGGGAGCCGCTGTAGGCTTGGGTTCGGGTTTTGCTGTTGGCTGAACTTTTTTGGGTTGGTAGGTTTGTTTCTCAGCCTTGGATTGAACATCCTCACTAAGGCGGTTCCACTTTGCTCTGGCGGGGCGTTCCACATACCGTTCGTCAATTTCGTCGATAAAACGGCTTGGTTCCGACAAGGTTAGTTGTCCCCATTTATAGCGGCTTTCGGCATAGGAAATTGTTGCCTTTTTTTCGGCACGGGTAATCGCTACATAAAACAAACGGCGCTCTTCCTCAAGGTCCGCCCTTGAATTGATTGCCATAAACGAAGGAAAAAGGTTTTCTTCGAGCCCGGCAATAAACACATACGGGAATTCAAGTCCTTTAGCCTGATGAATAGTCATAAGCGAAACCCGGTCTGTATCATTTTTATCACCGGTATCCTGGTCAGTAAGCAACGAAACTTCCTGCATGAAAAGATCAAGATGGCGGATTTCACCAGTTTCTTCACCTGGGCCGGGTTCGCGTTCGGTAAATTCCTGGACGGCATTCAGCAAAGCTTCAATATTTTCCATCCGGGCCTGTCCTTCGATGGTTTTATCTTCATCAATTTCCTTTATCACTCCTGATGATTTGGCAATATATTCGGCAAGCTCAAAGGCTCCGCGAACCTGAAGTTGCGCTCCAAATGCCCTGATCATTGTGATGAAATTGTTGATGGCCGTAATTGTTTTTCCGCCAAGGCCTAACTGGTATGAGGAGTGATTTGTGAGAATTTCCCATAGTGGCAGATTGCCTTGCCCTGCAAGAATGGTGATTTTTTGCATGGTGGTTTCACCAATGCCACGATGCGGATAATTGATAATACGGCGTAATGCTTCTTCGTCGAGCGGATTTACCGCTAGCCTGAAATAGGCGAGGAGGTCTTTTATTTCCTTCCGGCTGTAAAACGATAACCCGCCATATATGCGGTAAGGAATATTTAATCTGCGCAAAGCTTCTTCAATCGACCGCGATTGAGCATTGGTGCGGTAAAGCACGGCAAAAGCATCGTTACGAAGTTGCTCATTCATCTTTACTTCGAAGATTCCGTTTGCGATTAAAGTGCCTTCTTCAGTGTCACTGGTAGCTTTGATGATTTTTACGGGTTGCCCCACCTCATTTTCGGTCCATACCTCTTTCTGAATCTGATCTTTATTGTTTGCAATAATACTGTTTGCCGCCTGTACTATATTGTTAGTCGAACGGTAGTTTTGCTCCAGCTTGAAAAGTTTGTATTCAGGGTAATCATTCTTGAAATTCAGAATATTCTGAATATTAGCACCGCGGAAAGCATAAATACTTTGGGCATCGTCGCCAACCACGCATATATTAAGGAAGCGTGAAGCAAGTTTCTTTACAATAATGTATTGCGAAAAGTTGGTGTCCTGGTACTCATCAACAAGAATATGCCTGAATTTATCCTGGTATCTGTATAATACATCGGCATGATCGCGCAGAAGGATATTGGTATTGAAGAGCAAATCATCAAAATCCATAGCTCCTGATTTAAAAAGCCGCGATTGGTAACGCGTATAAATCTGTCCGATTGCAGGCTTACGGGCTTGCTTATCCTGTTCCAGAATTTCGGCGTTGTTGTTGTAATCTTCAGCTGATATCAGGTTCGATTTTGCCGCCGAAATCCGCGAAAGCACATTATTGGCAGCATATTCTTTAGGATCGAGTTCAAATTCCTTCACGATATTCCGGATCAGACTTTTACTGTCGTCGCTGTCGTAAATGGTAAAATTCGGAGGATAACCGAGCAAATGTCCATCAATGCGAAGTATTCGCGCAAACACCGAGTGAAATGTTCCCATCCACACATTACGGGCTTCACCTCCGACAATTTTTACAATCCTGTCCTTCATTTCGCGGGCAGCCTTGTTAGTGAATGTGAGGCAAAGTATATTGAACGGATCAATCCCTTTTTCGATAAGGTATGCCACGCGGTATGTGAGAACACGTGTTTTGCCCGAACCAGCGCCGGCAATAACCATTACAGGTCCGTCAATACATTCCACAGCTTTCCGCTGCGATTCGTTCAGTTCGTCTAAAATATTCCGGCTCAAAGTATCAGGTATCAATTTAAAGAATTGCAAATTTAAGATATATGCATTTGCATCCTGAGGATTTTTATTAACAGTAAGGATTTGTATTGGATTCTTTTAAAAGGCAAAAGTCAGAACATGAATAATAGTTTTTAAATATAACAACCAAATGACAAGGAATGACTACTAACTCTTCTCAACCAACTAAACCCGCTCATTCATCCACAACTGAATGACCATTGAATGACCACTAAAACCTCTCAAATCCCAAACATACTCACGCTTCAACAACTGAATGATCACTCACCCTTCCCGAATTTCTCGCAGAGACGCAGGCATTGCGTCTCTACTCTGCCAACCTTACGCCATTTTCTCCTATCTCCACAATCCGCTCCTTATACAAACTCCCCAACGCCATTTTGAAATTTTTCTTGCTTATACCAAATGTCTGATAAATATCTTCGGCAGGGCTTTTGTCAGTGAGGTACATAATCCCATCATTTCTTTTCAGGAATTCAACTATAAGTTCAGCCGATGTTTTTGTTTTTTTAAAACCGGCAGGGTAGAGGCTGAGGTCGATTTTACCATCTTCGCGTACCTTACTTATATAGCCGGTAATATGCTCGCCACGGTTCAAAGGCTGAAAAACCTCGCTGCCATAGAGCATTCCCCAATGTGTGTTGTTGAATATTGCATTGAATCCCAGGGGGCAGGGGCCGTAAATAAAAAGTTCAACTTCTTCGCCAGGCTGAAAATTTGCAGGCTCTTTGCCAAGAAACCTGTCTACTTTTGCTGAAGCAGCAATGCGGTTGGTTTTATCATCAATATACACAAGCACAATATGCCAGCTTCCGGGTTCCATTTTTACCTTCTGTTCCCTGAACGGTACTAAAAGGTCTTTTTGTAATCCCCAGTTTAAAAAAGCACCTATTTCATTTACCTCAACAACTTCGAGTAATGCAAAATCACCAACTTCACAATAAGGCTCATCAGTTGTGGCAATAATCCGGTCCTCGGAATCGAAATACAGAAATACTTCAATCTCATCATCTTCCTTCATTCCTGATGGTGCATATTTACCCGGAAGTAAGATGTCTCCCAGCTCTTCTCCATCAAGGAAGTAGCCACTGCCCGTTTCCCTGAGAACTTTTAATTTGTTGTATTTCCCAACTGCTGCCATGAAATAGTGTGATTTTTTGGATTTTTTGCAAAGGTAAGTCCTTTTTAGAAGTATATTTGAATTATAACACCTTAAACTCTCACTGGCTGCCCCTCGCCTTGTCGCCTTGTCTCCCTATCTCCCCTTCTCCCTGTCTCCTTATTTCCTTCTGTCCCGCTCATACATCCTCATTCCCCTGACAAAAACCGCCATTCACCGATTTTCGCTTTCGTACTTCTATATTCCACCATACATTTGCTTCATCAATTCATAACAATGTAAATTCATAAAGCCATGGAATACAATCTCAACAATACTGAAAACAATACCACAGGCGGGAAACCGGTAAAAAGTGTAAGCGGAAAAGCTGCAGGTTTGGGTGTTCTTGTTATAGCTGCCGGTTTGCTGTTGCTTGCGAAGAACACCGGTATGCTTACCCCGACAATCAGCCGGATTATCTTTTCGTGGGAAATGCTAATAATTGCCATAGGCGTAATTAATATTTTCTGGCGGCAGTCATTCTGGTCGGGGATAATACTTATTGCAATAGGAGGATTTTTCCTTTTGGTTAATTTTTACCACATGCCTTTCAGTACCTGGAAACTGTTTTTACCGGCAGTAATTATATTTGTAGGACTGCAGATGATTTTTGGCGCTTCGCAATGGAAAAAACGTATGCACAATCGTCCGTTATTCCAACAAACTGTCGGTAGTGAAGATTTTTTCGAAGATATAGCCATATTCGGAGGAGGCGAGCGTAAAGTTGTTACCCCTAATTTTAAAGGCGGTCGTTCAATAGCTGCATTCGGTGGTTCAAAAGTAGATCTTACACATAGCAATATTGTTCCGGGCACCAGACCAATGATAGAAGTTGCATTCATTTTCGGAGGCTCCACCTTGTTGGTTCCATCAGACTGGAATGTACAGGTTGAGGTTTTTAATATCTTTGGAGGATATGTGGATAAACGGATTTCTTCACAAATCGATTATAACAAAACTGTTGTAATTAAAGGAGTTACTATCTTTGGTGGAGGAGAAGTGAAGAGCTTTTAATTGACTTCCGACATCCCACATCCCACATTCCACATAAAATAACCCCGGCATTGGACAGATCATTTTTCTCCCGCAACCTGACTTTTTATTACATCGCATTTTGGATGGCAGTGTCTGTTATCCAATTTGTTTTGTCATACGGGGTTTATAACCAAGGATTAATTGTTTCAGCTCTTGATAGCCTTGTTTCAAATGTGGTTTTTGCCATACTTGGAGTCGGATTGTGGTATATGGTCCGGTTTTCGGGAAAGGATATTAAAGGTATTTATAAAAATATTGCCTATCACCTGGCGAGTTGTGCTATCACCATATTAATCTGGCAGGCAATTACATACCTGATTCTGAAAGCTCTTTTTGAGAATGATATTGAATACATGAATTTCTTAAGCGATTCGCTTGTATTGCGGATCATTACGGGAATACTCATTTTCTTTCTTCTCATTTCGATTGATTTCCTTATTCTGAGTATTGAAGAAATGCAGGAGCGTGCCGGGCACGAAGCATCTCTTTCGGCCATGCTCCGCGATGCTGAACTTAATATGCTGCGATCGCAGATAAGGCCGCATTTCCTGTTTAACAGCCTCAATTCTATAAGTTCATTAACACTTTCCAATCCGGAGGCTGCGCAGGATATGATTATAAAACTATCGGAATTTATGCGCCATTCGCTCAACCTTGGGACTGATACTATGAATACTCTCAACGATGAACTTTACCATGCCGGCCTTTACCTCGATATCGAAAGAGTGAGATTCTCGGACCGGATGAATATTGAAAAGCATATCAATCCTGACTGTGGCGAAATGATGCTGCCTTCTATGATTTTGCAGCCGCTGCTCGAAAACGCGGTGAAACATGGTGTAAATACAATGCTTACATCTTGCATAATAGCTCTGAAGGCCGATTGCAATGATTCGTATCTTAAAATTTCAATAAGTAATAATTTCGATCCCGATGCTGTACCACGCAAAGGAACAGGAACCGGTTTGAGTAACGTGCAGAAACGTATGGCGGCAATCTTCGGACGTAACGATTTACTTACTTATACAGCAGAAAATGAGGTGTTTGAAGTTACTCTTCAGATTCCTGTTCATAAAAACTAAATCCTATTTAACCTGACAAAGAAAAAATTCTTTTCGTCAATCAAACCAACTTCTATGCAGACCGTTTCAACGCTAATAATTGATGATGAATCGCTGGCCCGCGATATTGTGAAACGTTATTCCGGTGAACATCCGGAGCTGAACATTATAGCCGAATGCAGCGATGGTTTTGAAGCACTCAGGCAAATTCAGACGCACAAACCTGATTTATTGTTTCTTGATATACAGATGCCTAAACTGGATGGTTTTGAATTGTTGGAAGTATTGGATTATAGCCCGGCAATTATTTTTACAACAGCATTCGACCAGTTTGCCATCAAAGCTTTCGAAATGAATGCGGTTGATTACCTGCTGAAACCTTTCTCCAGGGAACGGTTTGATAGTGCTGTACAGAAGGCAATCCAGCGTATAGACGTTGAAAAATCGAAGGCCAACACTTCACTGGAAATTTTAAAGGAAAATGTCCAGGAATCCAGGGGAATCCTCGATCGCGTTGTAACCCGGCTCGGTTCAAAAGTTTCAGTGATTCCTGTTGACAGGATTTGGTACATCGAATCAGCCGATGATTATGTGATGATATATTCTGAACTAGGTAATCATCTGAAGGAAAAGACGATGAAATATTTCGAAGAGCATTTGCCTCAGAATAACTTTGTAAGGATACACCGCGGTAATATCATTAACCTTTCTCAGATTTCAGCTATCGAGCCCTATACCAAAGATACTCATATCGTTACTTTGAAATGCGGAGCCAAACTCCGTGCCAGCGCCGAAGGGTACAAAAAACTGCGATCTATGTTATAACGGTGTCTGAACACCCGCAGGGTGGCTGCGCACCGTTAACCCCGACATTAATTTGTAACAGTGTCTGCACACCCAACGGGTGTCTGAACACTGTTATGCAAGTAATATTCTTCCGTATTTCCTAAACTTATCTTAAATTTCTCAATCTTACAAAGTACTTTTGCAATTCATTTCAACATCCCACATCCCACTTCCCACATCCGACATCATCATGCATCTCCCGTTATTTCAGCTGATCAACTTCACAATAATTTTAATTTTATTAATTTTCCTTATTAAATATGTCTGGGATATGTTTTTTGGCGAAAGCTACGAACCTCCGGCCTGGGAACATGCCCGCAACAAAGGCACATTGAATAAAAAACTTCTGAAAGCTTCGCGCAATTATCCTGATAAAGTGCGGCTGTATAATTTCTGGTTACAAATACAACGAATTGAAAAAGATGGCATTGAGGGAGATTTTGCCGAACTTGGTGTATATAAAGGTGATAGCGCCAAACTGCTTCATCTAATGGCTCCCGGGCGTGCAATTCATCTGTTCGATACATTCGAAGGCTTCACCGGCACTGATCTTCAACCCGAAACAGGAGAAGCCTCAACCTACACCACCAAAAATTTTGCAGATACATCTATTAATAAGGTATTAAAAAATATTGGCGGAGATCCGGCTCATATAAAAGTCCATGCCGGCTATTTCCCGCAATCAGCTGATGGATTGGATGATGTGTTATATGCAGTTGTCAATCTTGATGCCGACTTATACAATCCTACCAAAGCCGGTCTTGAGTACTTTTATCCCCATCTTGCTCCTGGAGGTGTTATATTTATTCACGATTATAACCATAAATGGGAAGGATTAATGAAAGCTGTTGATGAATTTGCTGCAACCATTCCTGAGAAACTGATTTTAGTGCCTGATTTAGATAGTACCGTTATGATTATTAAGAACAGATTATCATAAGTTTTGCCCGGGGCCTGATTGGATATTGAATAAATTTGTTTTGACGAGGTATTAAAATAGATTATTTCAAAGGTATTTTTCTTTCACAAAGGCTTCATTTGATTCATTTTATCAAAACAATTCAAAGGTTTAATAAAATTCATGATAAATATTTTAGGCTGGGTGTTGTACGTATAAAATAAGTTGTATCTTTGCACCCTCCTAAAACGCCAGCCTTTTGATAAGGCAAACGTTTATAAGCGAAGGACTAATGTTTTTTAATAGTCCGGGAAACCTGAAAAAGTAAGACGCTATAGGTTTCAAAACACGATAACGACAGGATGGAAATTCTGCCAGCTTTTACGAAAGCCTCTTGTGTTACTAGTCTTATTATCAGTATTGTATCCCGTAGTATGCAAACTCAGCCCCTTGCCGGAGAAAAACCGCAGAGGGCATTTTTTTTGCCCGAAAGCAAAAACTGAGGCGAATAAATTGCAAATAGTTTGAGTTATCCTGTTGATAATCAAAAATTAAATTGTACTTTTGCAGCCCTTTTGAAAAAAACAGCTGAACTAACAGAAAAATCAATAGATTCAATATGCCTACAATAGCACAATTGGTTCGTAAAGGTCGTCAGAAACTGACAGATAAAAGCAAATCGCCGGCATTGGATTCATGTCCTCAGCGCCGCGGGGTTTGTACCAGGGTTTATACAACCACACCTAAGAAACCAAACTCGGCAATGCGTAAAGTAGCCAGGGTTCGTCTCACAAATGGTAAGGAAGTAAACGCTTACATTCCTGGTGAAGGACACAATTTACAGGAGCACTCCATCGTAATGATTCGCGGTGGTCGTGTAAAAGACCTTCCGGGTGTTCGTTACCATATCATCCGCGGAGCTCTCGATACTTCAGGTGTCGATGGCCGTAACCAAAGCAGGTCCAAATACGGAACCAAACGTCCGAAAAAAGGCGCAGTTGCTAAAGGTGCAGTTAAACCAGGAGCTAAGAAGAAATAATTACTGATTCGTTACAACGATAAGGACAACTCAACATGAGGAAATCATCACCCAAAAAACGGCTCATACTACCTGACCCAAAATTCAACGAACAGGTAGTCACCAAGTTTGTAAACAATATGATGGAGCGCGGTAAGAAAAATTGCGCTTACGATATTTTCTACGACGCTATTGAAATCGTTACTGAAAAACTAAAAGAAGATGGTTTGGAAGTATGGAAAAAAGCATTAAATAACGTAACCCCGAATGTTGAGGTTCGTAGCCGTCGCATCGGTGGTGCTACTTTCCAGATTCCTTCGGAGATACGTCCCGGACGTAAACAATCAATAGGTATGAAAAACCTTATTCTGTTTGCCCGCCGGCGTCACGAAAAATCAATGGCTTCGAAGTTAGCCAGCGAAATTATGGCTGCTTACAAAGAAGAAGGTTCAGCATTCAAAAAGAAAGAAGATACTCACCGTATGGCCGAAGCTAACAAAGCTTTCTCCCATTTCCGGTTCTAATTATTAAAACAAAAGGAAGGTTTAATACATGTCATCAGATAAACTGAAATATACGCGAAACATAGGCATAATGGCCCATATCGACGCTGGTAAAACAACGACGACAGAGCGTATATTGTATTATACCGGCCGCAACTACAAACTCGGTGAAGTACATGAAGGTACTGCTACTATGGACTGGATGATCCAGGAACAGGAACGCGGTATTACTATTACTTCAGCAGCTACAACCGTTAACTGGGAATTCGAAGGGCAGGATTATCGCCTCAATATTATCGATACTCCCGGTCACGTTGATTTTACCGTAGAAGTAGAACGTTCGCTCCGCGTACTCGACGGAGCCGTTGCTGTTTTCTGTGCAGTGGGTGGTGTTGAACCACAAAGTGAAACTGTTTGGAAACAAGCTGATAAATACAGTGTACCTCGTATCTGTTTCATCAATAAGATGGACAGGGCCGGAGCCGATTTTTATTCAGTTGTTGACGAACTGAAAGAAAAACTTGGCGCTAATGCAATTCCATTGCAACTTCCGATTGGTTCAGAAGACACCTTCATAGGTATTGTGGATCTGATCTCCAACAAAGCTATTATCTGGGATGATGAGTCAAAAGGAATGCATTATTCCGAAGGACCAGTTCCGGAAGATATGCTCGAAATAGTTGATGAGTATCGTACCCGCCTTATCGAAGGCTGTGCCGAGGAAGAAGATGAATTGATGGAAAAATATTTTGTTGACCACAATTCGATTACTGTTGAAGAAATGCGCCGCATTATTCGCCAGGCTACTCTCGAGATGAAGATTAACCCGGTTGTTTGCGGTTCGGCTTTCAAAAATAAAGGTGTTCAAAACCTGCTTGACTCAATAGCTTGCTATCTTCCAAATCCATATGATGTTCCTGCAATCTCAGGTATAAATCCTGATACTGAAAAGGAAGAAACACGTCACGTGAATTCGGACGAACCATTTGCAGCTCTGGCTTTTAAAATTGCAACTGATCCTTTCGTAGGCCGTATAGCTTTCTTCAGGGTATATTCAGGAACACTTCAGTCAGGTAGTTACGTTTTGAATGCAACTACCGGTAAAAAGGAGCGTATTTCACGTATCATGCAGATGCATGCTAACAAGCAGAATCCTATTGATATGATTGAAGCTGGAGATATTGGTGCTGCTGTTGGTTTTAAATCAATTCGTACCGGTGATACACTTTGCGACGAAAAACATCCCATCATACTCGAATCAATGACATTCCCTGAACCGGTAATCAGCGTTGCTGTTGAACCACGTACTCAGGATGATGTTGATAAACTTGATATCGCTCTGTTAAAACTGGCTGAAGAAGATCCGACATTCAAAATCCGGACTGATACTGAAACCGGTCAGACTGTTATCTCAGGAATGGGTGAACTTCATCTCGATATCCTGGTTGACCGTTTGCGCAGGGAATTTAAACTCGAAGTAAATCAGGGTGCTCCCCAGGTTGCATACCGCGAAGCTGTTACAGCTACTGTTCATCATCGCGAAGTTTATAAAAAACAAACCGGTGGTAAAGGTAAATTTGCCGATATCATATTTGAATTAGGCCCGGCTGACGATCCTGAATTTAAAGGTCTGCAGTTTATCAATGAAGTTAAAGGCGGTAATATCCCTAAAGAGTTTATCGGCCCTATTGAAAAAGGTTTCAAAGCTGCAATGTCAAATGGTGTTTTGGCAGGATTTGCTCTTGAAAGCATGAAAGTAACATTAATTGATGGTTCATTCCATGCTGTAGATAGTGATGCACTTGCTTTCGAAATCTGTGCAAAAATAGGTTTCAAAGAAGCAGCCCGCAAAGCTAAGAGTGTACTTCTGGAGCCAGTTATGAAAATTGAAGTTGTTTGCCCGGATAATTATGTTGGTGATGTAACCGGCGATCTGAACAAACGTCGTGCAGTTCTCGAAAACATCGATGCCAAGATAAAATACCAGATTGTGAAAGCAAAAGTTCCCTTGTCCGAAATGTTCGGCTATGTTACAGGCCTTCGCACTATAACTTCAGGACGTGGAAATTCAAGTATGGAATTCTCACATTATCAGGAAGTGCCGCGTAATATCTCCGAAGAGGTGATAGCGAAAATAAAAGGATACTAAAATTCAGTCATAATAACGTAATAAAAGCTTACAACGTGAACCAGAGGATTAGAATAAAGCTGAAATCGTACGATCACAACCTGGTAGATAAATCTGCCGAAAAGATCGTGAAGACGGTGAAATTGACCGGTGCAATTGTTAACGGGCCGATTCCTCTTCCAACCGACAAAAAGATCTACACTGTTCTGAAATCGACTTTTGTAAATAAAAAATCGCGCGAACAGTTCGAATTAAGTTCTTACAAAAGGTTACTGGATATTTACAGCTCAACAGCCAAAACTATTGATGCTTTGATGAAACTGGAGTTACCTAGCGGTGTGGAAGTAGAAATTAAGATCTGATGAATTTTCAGATTTTACAGTTGAAAGAATTGAAAAAGAAACATTAATATCTCGATATAATGTCAGGAATTATCGGAAAAAAAATAGGAATGACCAGCATGTTTGATGCCAATGGCAAAAACGTTGCCTGTACAGTTATCGAAGCTGGTCCTTGCGTTGTGACTCAGATCAGGTCAAAGGAGAATGACGGTTACGAAGCCATTCAGCTTGCCTACGAGGACAAAAAAGAAAAGCATTCAACAAAAGCTGAAATCGGACATTTCAAAAAAGCCGGTGTAACACCTAAACGTGTTGTAGCTGAGTTTACCCGCTTCGAAATCGATCACCGTAAAACTTTCGGCGATTTGGTAAAGGTTGATATCTTTGAAGAAGGTGAGTTTATCGACGTAGTAGGTACAACCAAAGGAAAAGGATTTCAGGGTGTTGTACGCCGTCATGGATTCAGTGGTGTAGGTGGTGCAACCCACGGACAGCACAATCGTCTCAGGGCTCCTGGTTCAGTTGGCGCTTCATCCTATCCAAGTAAAGTATTCAAAGGTATGCGTATGGCAGGCCATATGGGTGTTGAACGCGTAAAAATGATCAACCTGCAGATACTGAAAATTGTAGCCGAAAAAAATCTGCTTGTAATAAAAGGTTCCGTTCCTGGAGCTAATGGTTCATATGTAATTGTTGAAAGATGGAGCTAGTAGTATATAACATCAAAGGCGAAAAAACCGCCAACACGGTTACACTCAACGAAAGCATTTTCGATGTAACTCCTAATGATCACGCTATTTACCTCGATACCAAACAGTATCTTGCTAACCAGCGTCAGGGAACTCATGCTTCACTTGAGAAATCAATGGTAAGCGGAAGTACTAAAAAACTGAAAAAGCAAAAAGGTACAGGTGGAGCTCGTGCAGGTAGTCGTAAATCACCATTGTTCAGAGGCGGAGCCCGTGCATTCGGACCTCAGCCACGCGATTACAGTTTCAAACTGAACAAGAAACTTAAAAAACTTGCTCGCGTTTCGGCACTTGCATATAAAGTAAAAGAAAACAATATCGTGGTTATTGAAGATTTCAATTTCGAATCGCCTAAAACCAAAGATTACGTTTCTGTACTTTCAGCACTGAAACTCACCGGTCGTAAAACATTAATGGTTCTGCCCGATAACATTCAGAATATTGTGCTTTCATCGCGCAATATTAAAAAAGCGAAAGTAACCCGTGCCTGTGACCTTAATACATACGATATCCTCAATGCTCAAAATCTGATACTCCTCGTGAGTTCAGTTAACGAAATTGAAAAATCGTTCGAAAATTAGTAAATACCGTTAGCAGTAACACTTAAAATATAATAGCGATGGGTATCATCATCAAGCCGATCATTACTGAAAAAATGACAGCCCTGGGCGAAAAACTGGGACGCTATGGCTTTGTAGTTGACAAAAATGCCAACAAAATACAGATAAAACAAGCTGTCAAAGAAATGTACGGCGTTGAAGTGGAAGAAGTCAACACAATGACCTATGCCGGTAAACGTAAGTCACGTTTCACAAAAAGCGGTGTTCTCAGCGGCAAAACCAATTCATTTAAAAAGGCTATCATCACATTAGCCAAAGGCGAATCAATAGATTTTTACAGCAATATCTAAGGAATAATGGCTCTCAAGAAATTTAAACCAACCACACCTGGTCAGCGTTTCAAGGTTATCAGCACCTTCGACGAAATCACCGCTTCGGTGCCCGAGAAAAGTTTGCTTGAACCTCAGCATAAGTCTGGCGGCCGTAATCACAGCGGTAAAATGACTATGCGTTACATGGGTGGTGGTAATAAACAACACTACCGTGTAATCGACTTCAAACGCGATAAAGATAATATTCCAGCCGTTGTAAAGACGATAGAATATGACCCTAACCGTACCGGACGCATAGCACTTTTGTTTTATGCAGATGGCGAGAAAAGGTATATCCTCGCACCTCAAGGTCTGAAAGTAGGACAGGAATTAATTTCCGGAATAGGCGCAGCTCCTGAAATTGGAAATTCACTCTTTATGAGCGAAATTCCTTTCGGAACAATGATTCACAATATCGAACTCCGTCCCGGTCAAGGTGCCAAAATGGTACGTAGCGCCGGAGCATCAGCACAGTTGATGTCACGTGATGGTAAGTTCGCAGTTGTAAGAATGCCTTCAGGAGAAACCCGTTTGATCTTGCAAACATGCAAGGCAACAATCGGAATGGTTTCAAATGGCGACCATCAGCTTGAAGTATCAGGTAAAGCAGGCCGCTCACGCTGGCTTGGCCGCAGACCACGTACCCGTCCTGTTGTTATGAACCCTGTCGATCACCCAATGGGTGGAGGCGAAGGCAGAGCTACCGGTGGACATCCACGTACCCGCAAGGGAACTCCAGCCAAGGGTTACAAAACCCGCTCGAAGACTAATGCTTCGAACAAGTACATCATAGAAAGAAGGAAGAAGTAATCTAATAAATAAGACATCATGAGCCGTTCGCTTAAAAAAGGCCCTTTCATTGATTATAAACTTGAGAAAAAGGTTATCGACCTGATCGAAAGTAAAAAGAAAGTTGTAATTAAAACCTGGTCGAGGTCGTCAACTATAACACCCGACTTTGTGGGCCAGACTATAGCAGTTCATAACGGGAACAAATTTATTCCTGTGTATGTAACCGAAAACATGGTTGGACATAAACTTGGAGAATTCAGCCCTACCCGTATTTTCAGGGGCCATGCCGGAAATAAAGGTAAGAAGTAAAAAGACATAGCAACAATGGGATCAAGAAAACATAATTCAGCTGAGCAGAAAAAAGAGGCAAATAAATCATTGTATTTTGCTAAACTTAACAACTGCTCTTCCTCACCCAGGAAAATGAGGCTTGTAGCCGACCTGGTAAATGGAAAAAATGTGGAAACCGCAATGCATATTCTCCAGCATACTCCTAATTATGCTGCCGAAAAATTAGGCAAGCTGCTGAAATCAGCCCTGGCTAACTGGCAGCAGAAAAATGAAGGTGTTCGCATGGAAGACAGCAACCTCTATATTAAAGAGGTGAAAGTGGATGGCGGCCGTATGCTGAAAAGAGTTCAGCCTGCTCCACAAGGTCGTGCGCACCGTATCAAAAAGCGTTCAAATCACGTTACTGTCATAATTGACAGCAAAGTGACCAAAGAAGTAACTGAAATAGTAACTAAATAATCAAGCAGCCTAATGGGACAAAAGTGTAATCCGATCGGCAACAGGTTAGGTATCATTAAAGGATGGGACTCCAACTGGTACGGTGGTAAGAAGTTTGATAATAAATTGGTTGAAGATGATAAGATTCGTAAGTATCTGAATGCTCGTCTGTCGAAAGCTGGTATATCACACATAATTATTGAACGTACCCTCAAACTGGTAACCGTCACTATAAATACCGCCCGCCCTGGTATTATCATAGGCAAAGCCGGACAAGAAGTTGATAAACTCAAAGAAGAGTTGAAAAAACTTACCGGAAAAGAAGTACAGATCAATATTTCAGAAATAAAACGCCCTGAACTTGATGCTGTAATTGTAGGAAATACCATTGCACGCCAGCTTGAAGGACGTATTTCATACCGCAGGGCTATAAAAACTGCTATCACTGCAGCAATGCGTGTAGGAGCCGAAGGAATGAAAGTTCAGATATCAGGCCGCTTAGGTGGCGCCGAAATGGCACGCCGCGAGCAATTCAAAGAAGGTCGTATTCCTTTGCATACATTACGTGCAGATATCGATTATGCTCTTGCTGAAGCTCAGACAACATACGGCAAACTTGGAATCAAAACCTGGATCATGAAAGGTGAGATTTACGGAAAAGTTGATCTCGTACCTGGAACAGATAATTTGGTTAAAGACAACAAACCATCACATGGTCAGGGTCGTCCTGATCGTAAAGGTGGTCCTCGTGGAGATCGTGACCGTGACCGTGGAGGAGATCGTGGTGGAGACCGTCGCCCAAGGAATAAAAAATAATTAAGGAATAAAGTACTCATCATCATATAGTTTTAGCGATGTTACAGCCTAAAAGAACAAAATACAGGAAGCAGCAGAAAGGTAAAATGAAAGGAAATGCCAAACGTGGATACGAATTATCTTTCGGTTCATTTGGTATCAAAGCACTGGAAGAAGTGTGGCTTACCGGTCGTCAGATTGAAGCTGCCCGTCAGGCCATCACCCGTTACATGAAACGTGAAGGTCAACTCTGGATTCGAATTTTCCCTGACAAACCTGTTACAAAGAAACCTGCCGAAGTACGTATGGGTAAAGGTAAAGGTGCTCCCGAATATTTTGTGGCACGTGTTACTCCTGGTCGTTTACTTTTTGAGTTAGAAGGCGTAAGTGCCGAAATTGCTCAGGAAGCCTGCCGCTTAGGCGCTCAGAAACTGCCGATAGCCGTTAAGTATGTGGTTCGCAAGGATTATGAAGATAATTTAGCTTAATCTGGCTAACCGATAACAAAGAAGTTGCCAACCGTATAAAAGAAGCAAAATGAAACAAGAAGTAATTCGTGAACTATCAACTCCCGAGTTGATTGAAAGACTCGACGAAGAGCGCATGCAGCTCAACAAGCTGAAAATGAATCATGCCGTTTCTCCACTTGAGAATCCTAACAAAATTAAAGCTTACCGCAGAACCGTTGCCCGTTTGGTTACTGAACTGCACAAGCGCAAATCCGAATCGGTAGTAGCTAACAAGGCTAACAAATAATAATTTTCACAGCAATGGAAGAAAGAAATCTCAGAAAAGAAAAAATCGGTCTTGTTGTAAGCAATAAAATGGAGAAATCCATTGTAGTTCAGGTTGAAAGGCGTGTGAAACACCCTAAATACGGTAAATTCGTTAAAAAAACCTCAACATTTGCTGCACACGACGAAAACAATGATTGTGGAGTAGGCGATACTGTCCGCATATCCGAAACCCGTCCTCTGAGCAAAACAAAGTGTTGGAGATTAGTTGAAATAATTGAAAGAGCTAAATAATTATGATACAGCAGGAATCAAGACTTACGGTAGCCGATAATAGCGGTGCTAAAGAGGTACTCTGTATAAGGGTGCTCGGTGGTACCCGCAGAAAGTATGCCTCAGTGGGTGACAGAATCATCGTTTCGGTGAAAAAAGCCCTTCCCTCAGGTAACATTAAGAAAGGAACTGTAGCTAAAGCTGTTGTGGTTCGTACCAAAAAGGAAATACGTCGTGCCGATGGTTCCTATATCAGGTTCGATGACAATGCTGTAGTTCTTCTTAATACTGGCGGCGAAATGATCGGGACCCGTATCTTCGGGCCAGTTTCAAGGGAGCTCAGGGAAAAACAGTACATGAAAATTGTTTCACTTGCACCTGAAGTGCTCTAATTTACAGAAACTATGAGTAATAAAGTTCATATCAAAAAAGGGGATAACGTAAAGATCCTTTCCGGCGACTCAAAAGGAAAAACCGGTAAAGTATTGGAAGTTGAAATGGAAAGCTACAAGGCTATCGTTGAAAATGTAAACCTTGCAACCAAACATTCCAAACCAAACGCTAAAAACCCTAAAGGGGGTATCCTGAAACAGGAAATGCCTATTCACATCTCGAATCTGATGCTTGTTGATGCCTCTGGCAAAGCAAGTCGTATCGGACGCAAAAAAGATGAAAAGACCAACAAAACCGTTAGAGTTTCAAAAAAAACCGGGGAGGTAATTAAATAATGGAATATTCAGCTCGCCTAAAGGAAAAGTACCGCCAGGAAGTGGTTCCGGCACTTACGGAACAGTTCCAGTACAAAAATCACATGCAGGTTCCGAAACTGGTTAAAATTTGTTTGAACCAGGGCCTTGGTACCGCTATCGCGGATAAAAAAATAATAGATGTCGGTGTAGCCGAAATGACTTCTATCGCAGGACAGAAAGCCGTTTCAACCAAATCGAAAAAAGATATCTCCAACTTCAAGTTGCGTAAAAATATGCCTGTAGGCGTTCGCGTAACACTCAGAAGTGATATGATGTACGAATTTCTCGACAGGCTTATATCCATAGCTATTCCACGTGTGCGTGACTTCCGCGGAATTAACGTAAAGGGTTTCGACGGTCGTGGTAATTTTACCATGGGGATTACAGAACAAATCATTTTCCCTGAAGTAGTAATCGATAAAGTTGCGAAAATTAATGGACTCGATATTACCTTCGTTACCACAGCCAAAACGGATAAAGAGTGTATGGCACTGTTAAAAGAATTTGGTATTCCCTTTAAGAAATAATCCACAATATTATGGCAAAAGAATCACTCAAAGCGAGAGAGGTAAAAAGGCAGAGAATAGTAGATAAATATGCTGCTAAACGTGCTGCACTTAAAGCTGCCGGCGACTATCTCGGCTTACAGAAATTACCAAGAAATGCTAATCCTATCCGTTTGCACAACCGCTGCAAAATAACCGGACGTCCAAAAGGATATATGAGGCAATTTGGAGTTTCGCGTATCAACTTCCGCTTCATGGCACTCGATGGTTTAATACCTGGTGTAAAGAAAGCCAGCTGGTAAAATAAACACAGAAACAATTAATTACAAGATACAAAATGATCACAGATCCGATTGCAGATTATCTTACTAGAATAAGGAATGCCGTGATGGCCAACCACAGGGTTGTTGAAATTCCTGCATCTAATCTGAAGAAGGAGATTACAAAAATCCTCTTCGACCAGGGCTACATCCTCAACTTCAAATTTGAGGAAGATAGTAAACCGGGTACAATTAAGATTGCACTTAAATATCACCCTGTAACCAAACAATCTGCTATTACACAGATTGAAAGGATTAGCAAACCGGGTTTGCGACGCTATGTTGGTAATGAGAAACTTCCCCGCGTCCTTAACGGATTAGGTATAGCCATTGTGTCCACTTCACACGGACTTATGACTGATAAGGAAGCCCGTAGCCAAAAAGTTGGTGGCGAAGTAATTTGTTACGTTAGCTAATTAAAAGGAGGAAAAAAGAATGTCGAGAATTGGAAAATTGCCGATTACGATTCCTTCCGGAGTTACAATCACAGTATCAGATAAAAACCTTGTTACCGTTAAAGGAAGCAGAGGCCAACTATCACAGCAGGTTGATCCGGATATTATCGTTAAGGTTGAAAATAATGAGATGCTGGTTCAGCGTCCAACCGATCAACAGCGTCACAGGTCAATGCACGGTCTTTACCGCTCTTTGCTTTTCAATATGGTAAAAGGTGTAAGCGAAGGCTTCACCGTTAACCAGGAACTTGTAGGCGTTGGTTATAAAGCTACCGCTACGGGTCAGGTGCTCGAACTTGCGCTGGGTTATTCACACAACTTTGTGTTTGAACTTCCTAACGAAATCACTGTAAGCGCTCTGACTGAAAGAGGTAAAAACCCCATTATTACAATGGTATCGCACGATAAACAACTTATTGGACAGGTTGCGGCCAAAATACGGTCACTGCGCAAGCCTGAACCATACAAAGGAAAAGGTATCAAGTTTGTTGGCGAAATACTGAAACGTAAAGCTGGTAAGTCAGCATCGGATAAATAATCATTGAGAACTGAATAATACTTTCGACCGATGTCATTTAAAGTAGATAAAGAATACAGGAGACTGAAAATCAAGCAACGCGTCCGTAAAACCATTTCAGGTTCGGCTGAACGTCCACGCATGACAGTTTTCCGCAGCAATAAGGATATTTATGTTCAACTTATCGATGACCTTACAGGTACAACGTTAGCTGCAGCATCCTCAAGCGCTAAAGGTATAGCGGATCAAAAAGTTACCAAAATAGAGAAATCCAAATTAGTTGGAAAACTCATAGCCGAACGCGCACTTGAAAGTGGTATTCTGGCAGTTGTTTTCGACCGTAACGGATATCTTTATCACGGTAGAGTAAAAGCCCTGGCTGACGCAGCCAGAGAAGGTGGCATCAAATTTTAATTACAGCTATGGCAAACGTAAATACAAATAGAGTAAAATCGAGCGATACCGAATTAAAGGACAGGCTCGTCGCCATCCAACGCGTTACTAAGGTTACCAAGGGCGGTCGTACTTTCACTTTCTCTGCAATCGTTGTGGTTGGAAATGAAAATGGAGTTGTAGGTCATGGCCTTGGAAAAGCAAAAGAAGTTCAGGCTGCTATCGCAAAAGGAATTGAAGATGCTAAGAAAAATTTAGTGCGTGTACCGGTTCTTAAAGGAACACTTCCTCACGAACAATTAGGTAAGTATGGCGGAGCACTTGTTTTTATGAAACCAGCAGCTCCAGGTACCGGTGTTATCGCAGGTGGTGCTATGCGTGCAGTTCTCGAAAGCGTTGGTGTAAAAGATGTACTTGCTAAATCAAAAGGTTCATCAAACCCTCACAGTGTTGTTAAAGCAACTATTGAAGGCCTTTGTAAACTGAAAGATGCTCATTCTGTAGCTCAGCTTCGTGGCATCAGCATGGATAAAGTTTTTAACGGTTAACCACTAAAATTATAGCGCGATGAGAAACGTGAGAATTACACAGACAAAAAGTGGTATTAAACAACCCGAACGTCAAAAACGTACACTACGAGCACTGGGCATAACTAAAATGGGGCGCCCTGTGGATCATGTAGCCACACCACAAATCGAAGGTATGATCAGAGCGATCAGCCATTTATTGAAAGTGGAAGAAATTTAATAGTAAATCCTTTATTGAAATTATATAACATGGATCTAAGTAATTTAAAGCCGGCAGAAGGCGCTACAAAATCTGAAAAACGAATTGGTCGTGGCCAGGGATCTGGACGTGGTGGTACTTCCACACGCGGACACAAAGGTGCCAAATCGCGTTCAGGATACAAACACAAACGTGGTTTTGAAGGTGGTCAGATG
Source organism: uncultured Lentimicrobiaceae bacterium (assembly GCA_964420555.1). Lineage (GTDB taxonomy): Bacteria > Bacteroidota > Bacteroidia > Bacteroidales > UBA4417 > UBA4417. The sequence continues at coordinate 87,501 of CAYQTT010000017.1, forward strand.
CCTTTATACCGTCGCGTACCTAAATCAGGATTCAGAAATATCAACAGGGTTGAATATACCGGACTGAACATTGATGTGCTTCAGAAACTTACCGAAACAAGAGGGATAACCGAAATTACTCCTGAAATTCTCAGGGAAAACGGTCTTCTTGGTAAAAATGACTTACTCAAAATTTTAGGTCGTGGTATTCTGAAAGCCAAAATCAGCGTTACAGCTAATGCTTTCTCTGAAAAAGCAATTCAGGCAATCGAATCCGTTGGTGGAACTGTTATTAAACTCTGAACTTAATGAGACGCTTCATTCAGACACTACAAAATATCTATAAAATCGACGAGCTTCGTAAGAGGATCGGCTATACTCTGGCCCTGATTCTTATTTACAGGTTCGGTTCGTATGTTACTATTCCAGGTGTTGATCCTCAGCAATTGATGAATCTGAAAAACCAGTCGGAATCAGGACTTTTAGGCTTGCTTAATATGTTCTCCGGCGGAGCTTTCAGTAATGCATCAATTTTCGCCTTAGGTATCATGCCTTACATCTCGGCTTCTATCGTAATTCAGTTGCTGGGAATGGCTATTCCTTACTTCCAGAAACTGCAGAAGGAAGGTGAAAGCGGACGTAAAAAGATTAACCAGATTACCCGTTATCTGACTGTTATTATCACAGCACTTCAGGCTCCGGGTTACATTGCTAACCTTATTTCCCAGTTACCAGCGCAGGCAATTACTCCTTTCGATCCGAACGTTGTATCGCCACCTGTGTTCTTCTGGATTTCCTCAGTAATTATTCTGGTTGCCGGTACTATGTTTGTAATGTGGCTTGGAGAAAGAATTACTGATAAAGGTCTTGGAAATGGTATTTCCCTGATCATTATGATAGGTATCATAGCCCGCTTGCCTTTCGCACTTTTCAGCGAATTCCTTGCCCGTATGGAGCAAAAAGGCGGTGGCCTGGTATTGTTTATGGTTGAAATAGTAGTACTTGTTTTTGTTGTCCTACTCTGTATCCTTTTGGTTCAGGGAACGAGAAAAATACCGGTACAATATGCAAAACGTGTTGTTGGCAACAAGCAATATGGTGGAGTCCGTCAGTATATTCCTTTGAAGGTAAATGCTGCAGGAGTTATGCCTATCATTTTTGCTCAGGCTATAATGTTCCTTCCGCTTACTATAGCAGGCTTCGCAAGCAGCGAAAGTTTACAGGGTTTTGCAGCTACCTTTACTAACATTAACGGTTTTTGGTACAACTTTACCTACGCACTCTTAATCGTTGTCTTCACATATTTTTACACTGCTATAACAGTTAATCCTAACCAGATGGCAGAAGATATGAAAAAGAACAATGGTTTTATTCCAGGTGTTAAACCGGGTAAGAAAACAGCAGATTTTATTGATTCGGTAATGTCAAAAATTACTTTCCCCGGATCTTTATTTCTTGCTCTTGTTGCCATAATGCCGGCATTGGTTAGTATGATTGGTGTAAGTTCACAGTTTGCACAGTTCTACGGAGGTACTTCATTGTTAATCCTTGTTGGTGTTGTACTCGATACTTTGCAGCAGATTGAAAGTCACTTGTTGATGCGTCACTACGAAGGGCTTACTAAATCTGGCCGTATTAAAGGACGTAATGCTGCCGGAGCTTTTTAGTCAGTATTAAAACTGGAATAATGGCTCTGATCAAAACTGAAATTGAAATTGAAAAAATACGTACGAGTTCTTTACTTGTTGGAAAAACGATAGCGGAAGTTGCCAGGCACATCAAGCCAGGAGTTACTACACTTGCTCTCGATAAAATAGCTGAAGAGTTTATCCGCGACCATAAAGCAAAACCTGCTTTCAAAGGATATCACGGATTTCCTGCAACGCTATGTATATCGGTTAACGAGGTAGTAGTTCATGGAATACCAGGGAAACGAGAGTTGAAAGAAGGCGATCTTATTTCAATCGATTGTGGTACCATAATTGATGGTTATTTTGGTGATTCAGCATTTTCATTTGGCGTATTGCCCATGGCAGTAGAACTGGAAATGTTGATGAAACGAACGCATAATTCACTGCTGAAGGCAATTAGTATACTGTCATCCGGTAAAAGAGTTGGAGATATTGGGTACGAAATACAAACCTATGTCGAAAGCTTTGGATACACTGTAGTTCGCGATCTAGTCGGGCATGGTCTGGGTACCAGCTTACACGAAAAACCTGAAGTTCCTAATTATGGTCGCAGGGGTACTGGCGTAAAACTGGAACAGGGAATGGTTATCTGCATTGAGCCGATGATAAACCTTGGAAGCAGGCAGGTTACTCAGGAGAATGACGGATGGACAATACGGACAATCGATCATAAACCATCAGCACATTTTGAGCACGCTGTTGTAATAACAAATAACGGAGCTGATATTTTGTCAAGCTTTAATGAGATTGAGCAGGTAATTAATCCTGAAATATTAATAACGAAGTAATTAATGGCAAAACAACTTGTAATTGAGCAGGACGGCATAGTGAAAGAGTCACTAGGTAATGCTATGTTCCGGGTTGAACTTGAAAATGGGCATATGATCATTGCGCACATTTCGGGTAAAATGAGGATGCACTACATCAAAATACTTGTAGGTGACAGAGTCAAAATCGAAATGTCGCCTTACGATCTGAGTAAAGGAAGAATAAATTTCCGATACAAATAAAGAATAATACATTTTAAGAAATAACTAAGGCAATGAAAGTAAGAGCATCAGTTAAGAAAAGAACACCTGAATGCAAAATCGTGCGCAGGAAAGGGAGAATTTATGTGATAAACAAAAAGAATCCTAAGTACAAACAAAGGCAAGGTTAATAATTGTGTAATCCTAAAAGCTATAAAAATATATGGCACGTATTGCTGGTATTGATTTACCAAAAAACAAAAGAGGCGAAATAGGCCTTACCTATATTTTCGGAATAGGCCGTAATTCAGCCCAGGGTATCCTGGACGCTTGCGGTATCGACCGTAACAAAAAAGTTCAGGACTGGACAGATGATGAGCAGAATAATATCCGCTCCATGATCAACGACAGTTATAAAGTAGAAGGTGCGCTTCGTTCCGAAGTACAGCTTAATATCAAACGACTGATGGATATCGGTTGTTACCGCGGAGTTCGTCACCGTTTAGGTCTTCCGCTTCGTGGACAGAGTACAAAAAACAATGCCCGTACACGTAAGGGTAGGAAAAAGACTGTTGCTAACAAGAAGAAAGCAACTAAATAAGAAAGCATTTAAAGTAAAAATAGTTTTACTATGGCAAAGACCACCAAAGTATCGAAAAAAAGAGTTGTTAAAGTTGAGCCTGTTGGAAGAGCTTATGTTTCGGCTTCTTTTAATAACATCATCATTTCGTTGACCAATAACGCCGGACAGGTGATATCGTGGGCATCGGCCGGGAAAATGGGATTCAGAGGTTCAAAAAAGAATACTCCCTATGCCGCCCAGATGGCTGCCCAGGATTGTTCAAAGGTTGCTTACGACCTTGGACTCCGTAAAGTTAAGGTTTTCGTTAAAGGACCCGGATCGGGCCGCGAATCCGCTATACGCACACTGCATACAGCAGGTATCGAGGTTACCGAAATTCAGGATATCACTCCATTGCCACACAATGGTTGCAGACCTCCTAAACGCAGAAGGGTTTAATGTTAACCTCCTGTTTCGATATTTACGAACAATAAGTTTAATAATACATAATCAAAAGGCTTTATGGCAAGATATATTGGTCCTAAGACAAGGATAGCCAGGAAATTTAAAGAACCTATCTACGGACCCGACAGTTCTTACGAAAAGAAGAACTATCCTCCCGGAATGCACGGACAAAATAAACGCAGGAAAAAACAATCAGAATACGGTGTTCAGCTGCAGGAAAAACAAAAAGCTAAATATACCTACGGCATCCTCGAAAAACAATTCAGAAATATTTTTGAGAAAGCTACACGTAAAAAAGGTGTAACCGGCGAAATTCTGCTTCAGCTTATCGAATCACGTCTGGATAATGTTGTTTACCGTATGGGAATTGCCCCAACCCGTGATGGCGCTCGCCAACTAGTTGGTCACAGACATATTACCGTTAACGGAAAAGTACTGAATATCCCATCATACGAATGTAACAGAGGTGACGTTATTGCTGTTCGCGAACGTTCAAAATCACTCGAGGTGATTCAGAACTCACTACAAGGCCGCATTAACCGTTACTCCTGGATTGAATGGGACGGCGCTATGATGACAGGTAAATTTGTAAATTATCCTGAACGCGAGGAAATTCCTGAAAACATAAAGGAACAACTCATCGTCGAATTGTATTCGAAGTAATTTTTTTATCTTGCATTATTTTTTAAACAAAGGACTTTTATGGCCATTTTAGCATTCCAGAAACCTGATAAGGTTATCATGATACAGGCTGACGAGTTTGATGGAACTTTCGAATTCCGTCCTCTCGAACCAGGCTTTGGTATCACAATAGGTAATGCATTGCGCAGGATCTTGCTCTCTTCACTCGAAGGATATGCTATAACCTCATTACGTATCGACGGAGTTGATCATGAATTCTCCTCGGTAAAAGGTGTAGTTGAGGATATAACTGATGTTATCCTGAACCTGAAAAAGGTCAGATTCCGTAAACAGATTGAATCCGAAGAGAGTGAAAAAATCAATTTCACTGTTACCGGTAAAGATACTTTCACAGCCGGTGATATTGCCAAACACCTTTCGATATTCCAGGTACTGAATCCTGAGGTAGTTATCTGCCACATGGAACCAACAGTTAAACTCAATATCGAGATCAGTGTTAACAAAGGCAGAGGATACGTTCCTGCAGAAGAAAATAAAATTCCTACTGCACATCTTGGAACTATCTTTATGGATTCAATTCACACTCCGATTAAGAATGTGAAATTCAGTATTGAGAATTTCCGCGTTGAGCAGAAAACTGACTACGAGAAACTGGTACTTGAAATCAAAACTGACGGATCAATACATCCTAAAGATGCATTGAAAGAATCAGCAAGAATACTCATACACCACTTCATGCTTTTCAGTGACGAGAAAATTACACTGGACATTGAAGAAAAAGCTGTAGCCGAAGAATTTGATGAAAATACACTTCATATTCGTCAGTTACTGAAAACCAAGTTGGTGGATATGGACCTTTCGGTTCGCGCCCTCAACTGCCTGAAAGCTGCTGATGTTGAAACCCTCGGCGAATTGGTAGCTTTTAATAAAAACGACTTATTGAAATTCCGCAATTTCGGTAAAAAGTCGCTAACCGAACTGGAAGACCTGGTGAAAACAAAAGGACTCGAATTCGGAATGAACGTTGCGAAGTACAAATTAGATAAGGAATAAGCGAAATGAGACATCAGAAATCAATAAACCACCTGGGACGAACCAGTACTCATCGCAAAGCTATGCTGTCCAATATGGCCAGCTCGCTGATCATGCATAAACGTATCAGTACTACCATTGCAAAAGCAAAGGCACTCCGCGGATACGTAGAACCGTTGATCACACGCGCTAAAATAGATTCAACACACTCACGCCGTGTAGTATTCAGCTACCTGCAGGATAAAGAAGCTGTAACTGAGCTCTTCCGCGATATTTCAGTTAAAGTTGCTGACCGTCCGGGTGGATATGTACGCATACTCAAAACTGGTTTCCGTCTTGGCGATAACGCTGATATGTGTATCATCGAGTTGGTTGATTATAACGAAAACCTGTTAACAGTTAAAGATTCAGCTGCTAAAAAAGCTACCCGTCGTCGGAAACCTGCTGCTAAAAAAGCTACTGACGCAACTGAAAAAGTAGTTGCCGAAAAAGCTCCAAAAGCTGAAGCAAAAGCAGAGGAAGTTGTAGAAGAAGTAGTGGAAACACCGGTTGAGGAAGAAACAAAAGATAACGAAGCTGAAACAAAGTAATTAAAATACAGACAATGAATTAATTGAAAGGATAAAGTGAAGGTTTCTTTGCTTTATCCTTTTATCATTTTTTTTAACAGACAATTAATAGAACTCTAATTTAATATAGAAAAGCTATGAGTCAGATTATTAACATTACAGGCCGTCAGATCCTCGATTCACGCGGCAATCCTACCGTAGAGGTAGATGTGTTTACATCAAACGGCGTTATGGGCCGTGCCGCTGTTCCATCAGGTGCATCAACAGGAATTCATGAAGCATGCGAGCTTCGTGACGGCGATAAAGCCATTTATAAAGGAAAAGGTGTATTGAAAGCTGTTCAGAATGTAAATAAAGTTCTTGCCGAAGAGTTAAAAGGATTTTATGTTACCGAGCAGAATGAGATTGATCAGAAAATGATCGAGCTCGACGGCACTCCAAACAAATCGAATTTGGGTGCAAATGCAATTCTTGGCGTTTCGCTGGCAGTTGCTAATGCCGCTGCACAGGAATCGAGCAGTTATTTGTTCCGCTACGTTGGTGGCGTTAATGCCAATACACTTCCAATCCCTATGATGAATATCATCAACGGTGGTTCACACGCTGACAACAGCATCGATTTTCAGGAATTTATGATAATGCCGGTTGGCGCTCCTTCCTTTAGCGAAGGTTTACGCATGGGTGCTGAAGTTTTTCATAGCCTCAGCGCAGTTCTTAAAAAAGGTGGTTACTCAACAAACGTTGGCGATGAAGGCGGATTTGCTCCGAATCTGAAATCAAATGAAGAAGCTATTACAGTTATTCTTCAGGCTATCGAAAATGCCGGTTACAAACCTGGTAAAGATGTATTTATTGCACTTGATCCTGCTTCAAGCGAGTATTACATTGAGGATGAAAAAGTATATCATCTGAAAAAATCAACCGGCGAGAAACTTACTTCAGCGCAAATGGTAGATTATTGGAAATCGTGGACTGACAAATATCCTATCATCTCGATTGAAGACGGTATGGCCGAAGATGATTGGGACGGTTGGAAATTGATGACAGACGTTATGGGAAAGAAAATTCAGCTTGTAGGTGATGATTTGTTTGTTACAAACACAAAACGTCTGCAAATGGGTATTGATAAAGGTGTTGCCAATTCAATTCTTGTAAAAGTTAACCAGATTGGAACCCTTACCGAAACTATTGACGCTGTTAACCTTGCTTACCGCAATTCGTATACGGCTGTAATGAGCCACCGCTCAGGTGAAACAGAAGATACAACTATTGCAGATCTTGCAGTTGCTTTGAATACCGGCCTTATTAAAACCGGATCAGCCAGCCGCACCGATCGTATAGCAAAATACAATCAGTTGCTTCGTATCGAAGAGATTTTGGGCAGCAGCGCACGTTACCTTGGTAAAGATTTCAAATACGCCAGGTAATCTCTCTATTACTTATTATCCAGAAAGCCGGTATTGATTGCCGGCTTTTTGTGTTTTTGAAATTGACGTCTCAAGGTTTTGTGCAATATTGTTTATTGCAATGACCGGTGAAATAGAATATCTTTGTTACTGTTTCAGTCCGTAGATAAGGAATAGTTATTCTGGATTTTAATCAGTTTATAAGTAACATAAAAAATGTCGCAGGAAATTGAACGAAAGTTTCTCGTTAAAGGAGATTTTAAACAGTATTCGGATTCATCGATGAGAATAACCCAAGGCTATTTGTCGTCAGTCCCTGAACGTATTGTCAGGATTCGGATATATGGTGATAAGGCATTTTTAACTATAAAAGGGATTACTAATTCCTCGGGAATAAGCCGTTATGAATGGGAAAAGGAAATTGCCGTTAATGAAGCTTCTGAATTGCTTAAGTTGTGCGAGCCTGGAATTATTGATAAAACCCGCTACCTGATAAAAACGGGCACAAATACATTTGAAGTGGATGAGTTCTATGGCGAAAATGAAGGGCTTGTTGTAGCCGAGATTGAACTTGCTGCAGAAGATCAGCACTTTGAGAAACCTGATTGGCTTGGAGAAGAAGTAACCGGGGATAAAAGATATTTTAATTCACGCCTGGTTAAGACTCCTTTCTCCAGGTGGTGAATTTTTGCATTTTTATCCTGATGCTGATGACCTAATCAGTTTTTTCAGAGATTATCCAAAAGGAAATTTGTCATACGCGTGTAAAGGTGGTAGCGTGTGTTACCTCCATAGATACTATGGTTGCGGTTTGTATAAAGTTGCATTTCGAATTGTTTGTCAGCCTGTACCAGTCGCTCTGCAAACTCGAACGTGTTTTGAACATGAACATTATCATCGGCCATACCATGGCAAAGAAGCAAATTTCCCTGAAAATCATTTGCGAAATTAAGTGGTGAATTTTGATCATATCCTTCCGGATTTTCCTGTGGAGTGCGCATAAACCGCTCGGTATAAATATTATCGTAATACCGCCAGTTTGTCACCGGCGCTACTGCAATCCCAGTTTTGAATATTCCATTTCCTTTTACCATGCACGACGACGATATATATCCGCCAAAGCTCCAGCCAAATATTCCGATACGTGATTTGTCAACAAACGTAAGATTACCCAGATGTTTAGCGGTTTCTATCTGGTCGATGGTTTCGTATTTGCCTAACTGCAGGTAGGTTGCTTTGCGGAAAGCCTCACCCCTGGCTCCTGTTCCGCGGCCATCAACACAAACAACAACATAGCCAAGTCGTGCCAGGTAGTTGTCCCATCCTAAACTCCAGGAGTCGAGGGCGCGTTGCGAATTAGGGCCGCTGTATTGTGTCATTAAAACAGGATATTTCTTTTGCGGATCGAAGTTGTTTGGTTTTAACATCCAGCCGTTCAGTTTAACGTTTTCGGTGGTGGTGAAATTGAAAAATTCGCGGTAGCCAAAAGTGTATTCTTTAAGTTTTTCAACAAGCGCTCTACTCTCCTCAAGCATTCTCACTTTTTCACCTTTGGCATTATAAATAATAGTTGAAGGAGGTGTTTTACTATCCGACGATGTTATGGTATAGTATTTAAAATTTTCGCTGAATTTTGCGCTGTTGGTACCTGAGTTTTCAGATAGTTTTTTCCTGCCTGATCCATCCATATTGATGCAGTAAACGTTTCTCTGATAAGGCGTTGGATCTGCAGAAGTATAATAAACCAACTTGTTTTTAACATCGCAGCCATTGAATGTTGTAACATCGAAATCACCTTTTGTAACCTGATTCACTAATTCACCTTTCATAGTGTAAAGGTAAACATGGGCATAACCATCGCGTTCACTCACAAGAGTAAAATGCTTTTTATCGTCGAGGAACCGGATGTCGTCAAGGTAAATCTTATCCAGGTAATAAGGATTGGATTCGGTTACCAGAACTTCCGTCATTCCTGTGGCAGGATTCGCCGTTAAAATTTCCAGCTTATTCTGAAGTCGGTTCAACCTGAAAATTGCCAGTTTATCGGGATCTTGCGTAAAGCGGATTCGCGGTATATAAATATCTGTTTCAGTGCCGATATCCATGGTGCGTTTTTCCGCTGTAGTGATATCATAGGAATGAACGCTTACTACTGAATTGGGGTCGCCGGCCTTCGGATATTTAAAAGTTGTAACACCAGGATAAAGTTTATTCTCGTCAAGAGAAGGCTGCATTCCCTGGAACATCGACATACTGAATTGAGGAACCTTACTTTCGTCGAATCGAATCCATGCCAGGAATTTGCTGTCAGGCGACCATTCGAATGCTTTGTTAAAGCTGAATTCTTCTTCATAAACCCAGTCGGGGATTCCGTTGATTACATGATTGAATTCTCCGTCAAAGGTTACTTGTGTCTCAATACCGGACAGTAAATCGGTAAAATAGATATTGTTTTCGCGCGCGAAAGCTACTTTATACCCATCAGGTGAGAATGTGGCAAGCTGCTGGCTCCCGTTTTCCGAAACAGGGGCAATAGTTTGTTTTTTAATGTCGTACACAAAATAGTTTGCCGTAAATGAGCGACGGTAGATCGCTTTCTTGTCAGTGAGTAAAAGGATTTTGGTTTCATCAGAATTAAAACTGAAATCACTGAATGATTTTATTTTTTCACTTTTTAGTTCTGACAGATCGAGCAGTGTTTTCATTGTTTCGCCGGTTTTGTAACTGTGCATTACCAGTTTTGTGCCCTTACCTTCGATGGAAATATAGTTTTCGCCATCCTTCATGGAGCGAAACTCACCAACTCCTGGTGAATAGAAAGTGTTATCCCTGAAGAAATCAGACAGCTCTAATTGTTTCGGGCCGTTTTGTGAAATAGCATCAGTAGTCTGCAACAAGCAGAAAATGAAACTCGCAAGGACTGAAATTGTTTTTCGCATCATAATAGATTTATATTGTCAAAAATAGATTTTTTGTATCAAAGAGAAGTATCATATTTGCCAAACTTGTATTCTGTTAGCTTAAAACTGTTAGCCGATAATATCTTCTGGTCATTAAATCAACTGTTCTCTTCATAAATCGGGATAAAATGCTAATTTTGCAACTGAATCGCGTTGTTAGCTCAGTTGGTTCAGAGCACCGCCTTGACAGGGCGGGGGTCACTGGTTCGAGTCCAGTACAACGCACCAGGTTAATTGCTAAGCTATTATTGCTTTTTATAAAATTAGAACTGACTTAATCAGGTATTATTTTAATTGTTATTATTATTTAGGGATTCCTTATGCCTGGACCGCAGTTGCAGATCTCCGAAAGCATTGGAATGATTATTTTAAGCTTCTCTGCAAAAACGGTAAATAACTTCCTTGGTTTTCTTCAAAAACAATTGTTAACAACGGCGTGTTAGTATGTTGTAATTGTGTATAATTAGTTTCGCTGTTTTTTACTTTACATTAGTATCTCTTTTAAATATCAGGATATAGTGTGGATGATGGGAGAATGTAAAGCACTTCAAACAAAGAATTTTACTCAAATTATAGCATTAGTTAGAATCTGGTGCATTTAAAATTCTAGAAGCATCAAGCCTGAATTGTGAATACGGATTGAATTGTCAATTATACACATTTGGTGATTCTGGCATTCAATTTTAAAAGTAAATGAGCAAATTTTGAAGAAGCATATTAAAAAGATCAAGTTTCTGGTTTTTATTCCGGTAAGCCTTTTGGCAATCGGAATAATAAACTACTTGTTTATGCAACTCCTTAATTTAACTATTGAGTGGACAACTGCTTGGTATCATGATTTTGATATTATTTATTTTCTACTGTTAGCTCCATTTTTTTGGGGTACGGTTTGGGGGATTTTTAAATTAACAGCAATCGGTTTAGCCGCTTTATTGATTCCTGTTTCGCCTGATAAAAACTTCTCACTATACTCGCTTGGTATTCTGTCGCTGATCAATTGTATTTTTCTGATAGTTTATTACTGGACAAGGGATGTTAATTATTCGTGGCGGGTTGTGCTAATGTCATTTATTATCACAGTTTTTATTGTGGATTTTTCTACATCCATTTTATTAGTCTTTTCGAAAAAGGAAAGTCATGGGTTTGATGAATAAACCTTCAGGATATTTACTCATACATCTTTGTTCCATAGCAGATTGAGACTTAGACAGGGTATCTAAGCCTAGAATACAAAAAGCAAAGTTTAAGTTTAGAACTGAAAATTATATGGATTCTTCACTTTCTTAACTGTCTTATCAGGATAGTGAACAGTAAACTCCTGTGCTTTCAGCATTGTATTTATTTTCTCCACGCTGGTAAGGCTGCCAACAAACCATATTTTAATTACAGGTCCTGATTCGCTGAATGAAGTCTCCAGGCGCACTATACCATCGTCATTCGATGCATGCGATACAAGGTAAGGCAGCCATTTAAGAAGGGCCGGATCAGCAGCCTGTTCAAAAGGCAATTCGTAAACCAGCATTTTGTCGTCGGTATAGCTTTCGTACTTATTGAAAGAAACATCGGTTGTTGGAATAAACATTGTAAGGAGTTCGTGTGCGGGCATCTCTCCTGTTACTTTTCCTTCTTCCACCACTACGAAGCCGGTTTCAACTGTAGTTTTATCATCTCCTTCGCCAATCACCAGCGTTTTGCTTGATGCTGCGGCTTTAATTTTATCCTCATTTGTAAGTGCAGGATTATAATATATGGTAGCATGAACAGGTTCTCCGAACTTGGTATTCAATGCTAATACTCCTTTATCAGCTTTCAATAAAGCACTCAGGTAAGCCTGATCGTTCTTATCAAAACAGCGGTCGATGCCAATAGTGAGAAAGTTAACTTTCCCTGTCGAAATTCCTTTAATGTTCAGAATCTCCGAAAGCGGTGAGAAAATGGCTTCTTTTACTGCCTTTTCGCTAGTGATGTCTTGGTTATAATAAACCACAACGCGTTTATGTTTTACAAAAGTTTCAACACCTAAAACTCCTGGCGTTTCTTTCATTTGGTTGGCAAATGAACGTGAGCTTCCGAAACACTTGATGTTTTTGAGCCCATCCATTCTTACAACTTTAACATTCTTGCCGGCTATATCACCCCAACTCTCGTTAATTGTGGGCAGCTCATAATACGTTGCAATCGTTATGGCAGCAGCGGTGAGTATTACTGTAGCTGTGGCTGGCAGCCAGCGCAGATTGCGTTTGTTGATAGTGAGAGCGCCTTTTTCAGGACATTTTACCACGCAATCAACACACAGGTGGCAGTCAATGTGATTTACGGCATCAACAGTTGAAATAGGAATTGACATCGGGCATTTTTTATCACAGATACGGCAATGTGTGCATAAATTATCATGGCGGATTATACGTAGCGCCGGGAAAATAAAGAATTTTAATGTTGTAGCTTCAAAAATAAATCCAAGCAAACAAAGAGCACCGAGCAACCATGGCCATGGAATCACCAGCCCGGCAACGCTCGTAAGCAATACCCAAAGCAGGGTTATGGCTGCGGCAGGAAGCGCGTAAACTCCAACGTTGGTAATTGCGCCCAGCGGACACAGGTATTTACACCAGAACTGATTGATGAAAAATGAACCAATTATCGTAAGTATGAGTGCAGGGAATGCATACCAAAAATATACATCGCCGCTGAAACCAGTAAAAGCTGCATAAAAAGGGTCAAACTGGCGGCAGAATAATTCACTTGCTGTGACTGTAAAATAAAAAGTAATAAACAACAAAACATATTTTAACAGCCGAAACCCTTTGTCCGCATAGCCCTTTAAAGTTTTATGCATTTTAAACTTCCGCCCCAGCGAACCCAGCCATTCGGTAAACGTGCCAATGGGACATATATAGCTGCAGAATAATTTACTGAAAAGTATAACGCCCAGTAGCAATGCCAGTCCAAGCGCAATTTGTACCGTTGTCATGGAGCAAGCCAGTGAATGGCTCGAAAAGTAACTTGCCAGCGACTGCATGCCGCCAAAAGGACAATATGCTTCGAAGTCGGGGAAGTAGTTTTTATCTACAACCGGCCTCAATACCATGTAAATCAATAAAATAAATATTCCCCATTGTAATGTGATACGATAGTAATTTGTCGGCGAGCTTTTTTTTGGTGCCATGGATGTATGTTTTTCGGTACGTTGCGTTTATACGATCATAATGTTGTGCGAAAGTATAAAATGAAGCTGTGAAATTTGGTAATTGACGCAATTTAGAACTATTCTACCCAAAAGGTGGGTTCAATGCTTGAGTTGTGTTAGCGGACAGTTACATTATAAATTAGTACCTTTGAAGTCACTTTTATACAAACTGAATGAAACTCTTAGTCAAACATTTATTTCTGCTGGCTTTAGCTGTTTTAGCATCCTTTTCCCTGATTGCCCAGGACAAAAAGGACGCAGAATCCAATTCCCGGGTTTTTCAGCAGGCGAATGCAGGAAAGCGTGGCGATGATGCCATGCGTGTGATGTTCTATAATGTTGAAAATCTGTTTGATCCTTTTAATGACAGTCTTAAAGCAGATGAAGAATACCTGCCGGGTGGTATGCGTGGCTGGAATTATAACCGTATGAAAAGGAAGCAGATTAATATCGCGAAAGTGGTTCTGTCAGTCGGTGGTTGGGATGCCCCGGAGATAATCGGATTCTGCGAAATCGAAAACCGGTTTGTGCTTACCCAGTTAGCAAATGATACACCGCTCAAAAACTTCGGTTATAAAATTATTCATTTTGATTCGCCCGATCCGCGTGGAATTGATGTGGGTTTACTTTATCGCCCTGATAAATTCCGTGTTCTGCAAAGCAATCCAATTGCAATCCGTTTCCCGTTTGACACGGCTTCACGATCACGTGATATACTTTATGTAAAAGGCATAGCATGCAAACGCGACACTATTAATATTTTCGTGAATCACTGGCCTTCGAAATACGGAGGTGCTATGGCTACTATTCCAAAAAGAAATTATGTTGCATCGGTATTGCGAAAACAGGTTGATTCACTTCTCACTGTAAATCCAAACGCAAATATTCTGATCATGGGCGACCTCAACGATACGCCTGCGGCTGAATGTGTTAATGTTGTGCTTGGTGCAAAATTAGATTCGCTGAACCTGGCTCCCAACGATTTGTATAACATGCTTGCCGGAGCCGGAATTTCCTGGAAGAAAGGAACCGTTAAGTACCGTGAGGAATGGGAAACTATCGATCATATGATAATTTCCAGGCCTATGCTCCGATACACAACACCAAGCAGTATGCAGATTTTCGACGCACCTTTCTTATTGCAGGACGACGAAGCCTGGTTTGGCAAAAAACCTTTCCGTACATTTTACGGAGCCAAATATATAGGTGGTTTCAGCGATCACCTTCCTGTTTATATGGATGTTAAATTCCCGTAGTTATCGTATAGTGCATCGAATCAGGTATAACCTAAAAAGTTCAAATCAAAGTAATAAATGAAACAAAAACTCTCCGTCTATAACCTCGCTATTATAGTAATTCTGTTGTTAATAATACTAATTGGTTCACTGGTGCTTTTTGTGAATCCCAACAAAAAACCTGTACGTAAACCTGTTACAGCCATTGAACAACCTTCGGCACCTGCAAAACCGGTTTTTCGTAAGGATGGCGAACTTCGCTTTTTAGCTGGTAAAACCAGTCAGGAGATTTCCACAATTGATATTGAAGTGGCTGCTACTGATGCTTCGCGCGAACAGGGCCTGATGTACAGGGATACCATGGCCGAAAGTTCAGGGATGTTGTTCCTGATGGAAACTGAGGAAATGCAGGCATTCTGGATGAAAAACACTATCATTTCGCTGGATATCATATATGTTGATTCCGAAAGACGGATTGTGAGTATTCATAAAAACTGTACGCCGTACTCACTCGATCAGATTCAATCGGCAGCACCAGCGCTTTATGTAGTTGAAGTTATTGCTGGCTATACCGATAAATATAAGATTAAAGTCGGCGACAGAGTTTCGTTCTGATAATTTCTATAAATCAACCACATAAGCGCCCTGATCCTTCAGGCTGTATGATTCAACACCTGCGGCTTTGCATTCGGCTATCCATTTATCAGTCCTGTAAATAGAATTGGAACCATCAATAATTATCATTTGTGGTTCGTAAAATTTTAATAGGTCAGCGACACGGAATTTTGGATTATCCCTGATAACAAGGTAATCGACCTTAAGTTTCGTAAAATTCCCCTTAAGTATTGGAATACTGTCAATTAGTATCACTCTCTTACGGTGGAACAGGAAATTGTTGCCAAGGTTGTTCAGTGAACTAACTTGCTTTCGATTTACCTGGCGCGGATCAGCATTTGCCTCAATACCTGAAGTAAACACATTTGTTATCCCATAAAGAGATTTTGCTCCATCAATCTGAAATTTAGTGGCTTGAGAGTCATTAAGCAGTGTTTGATTTGCAACCACGGATTGATCTTTCCCGTTAATAAAACCGATTGCTGAATGCTTGTTAACCGAGTAAAATACGATCTTTTTTTGCTGCTGCCGCGAAATGGAAGTGTATGATAAATTTGCCGAAAGCAATAATACCAAAGTCAGGGTAATATAGATAAACTCTTTCCGTTTAAAATAAATCAGCATCATGATTGCTGTTAGTATCAGGTAGATCAGTAACGTATCAGTCCGAAAAACTGAATGGATATGCAGAACAGAGTATGGCAGTTTTTCAATTATTCCAATAGAATAGTTCATCGCGAAAAGAATGTAATTTGTGATAAGTCCAAGAAAATTACTGATTACGGGTACAAAAGATGTTAATAAAACAGCCACGCCGGTATAAATTGCCAGAAATGAAAGCGGGATAGCCAAAATATTTCCTGCTAAGAAATAGGTTGGAAACTGATGGAAATAATACATAGCCAGCGGACCTGTAGCTGCCTGTGCGGCGATGGAAACAGCTATAAGCCCCCAGATGTAATCAAGTATCCTGTTTTTGGGTTGCCACAAATCTGCAATCGGTTTGTTGATAAAAATAATCCCGATAATAGCAATATAAGAGAGTTGGAACCCGATATTCATAATTAACAAAGGGTTGTAAAGTAAAAGCGCCATGGCCGAAACGGAAAGCGAATTGATAATGTGAACATGGCGCCGGCTGGCATTCCCTATCGAAATAAAGGTGAACATGGCGGCAGCGCGCATAACCGACGGCGATAAGCCTGTAAGAACGGCATAAGCACATATGGTTAGTATGATAAGTGCAGTTTTAAAATAGAGCTGCTTCCCGCTCTTTTTCATGAAGCTGAGCAGAAAATTTATAATAATGTAAATGACTCCCACATGTAATCCTGAAACACTCAGGATATGCATTACTCCTGAGCCGGAATAGGTTTGCCTGAGTTCATTATCTAACATATCATTCTGACCTAATAATAAAGCCGATGCTACTGCAAACTCTTTGCCTTTCAATCCATTGGCATTGAGGATGGAAACAAACTTTTGGGATAACTCATGCGAAAAGCGGAAAAGATTAAATCCTTGTGGCTCCTCAAGCGTTTTCCACGAATAGTTGTTCAAATATACCTGGTGATATACATTGTTGGAAGCCATGTATTTACGGTAATCGAAAGAACCGGGGTTTTGTGGCGGACCTATTTCCTGAATAGCGCCTGTAATGGCAATAAGACTTCCGTGTGCGGGTGGTTTTATTAATGAATCTTTAGCGAAATAAGTTAGAATACTGCCTTTAGCTTCAATGATATCATTTTCTTTTCTGATTCCTTCAATCTCGAGTATAGTTTTATAGCTGTGATCTTTCTCCTGCAAAGGTTCCGAAACCCGCGCTATAAATGAACCCTGAAGTTGTGTACGGGCAAAATGGTCCGGGCTAAGTATCTCTTTTTGAAATATTACTGCATTATAGCCACTTACAAAAAGGAAAAAACTCAGCACAAAGCCGAAGAGCCAGTTCAATGATTTTCGTTTGGTTATGGCTGGTATAAAACCGGCTCCGATCGAAAGCAGCAAAAGGCTGATCCAGATGGTAAAAGGAATAATTTCGGTGGAGGATAGCGACAGGCATACAATAATACCGGCCATAAAAGGCAGCAAAATTCTCACCATAGGGAATAGATGCCGGTACTGCATATGCAAAATCTTTAACCCAAAGTTAAAAATATAATTGGTACGTCAGCATGTAAATATTAACCGAAATAGAATGACAGGATATTGGAAAAATTAATCAGCCGGAAAACTTTTCGAAATCCGGCTGATTATTATGAATCGGGAATAACCCGATAAACTTATTTGCAATACTTGTTCAACATTTCAGCTGCTCTTTTATTCCCCAGCGATTGAGCTTTGCGCCAGTCGTCGCAAGCTTTTTTATCTTCTGAATAATGATAGGCAGCTCCGCGGTTATAATAAGCATCCTGATTTTTAGGGTTAAGCGATATTACTTTAGAGTAGTCGCTGATTGCTGATTTGAGGTCGTTTATCATTACATAACAATTCCCGCGGTTCATAAAACTCATCGCCTTTTCAGAGTCCAGTTCAATACATTTTGTAAATGAGGCTATAGCATCCTTGTACAATTCAAGCGAAGCTTCCGAAGTACCTTTGTTATAATATGCGGTTGCAAAATCGGGTTTTAACGTAATGGCAGCTTTATAATCGGCGATAGCTTCGCTATGTTTACCCATAATCTCATACATTACTCCGCGGTAATTCAGTGCATCCACAAAGTTGGCATTTAGTGAAACAGCTTTATCAAAGTCAGCAAACGCGCCGCCGGTATTGTTGTCGTCAGCATACAGTTTCCCCCGGTAATAATAGTACATTGGCTGATTAGGATTATGCTGAATGGCCAGATTGAGCGCTGATAATGCATTCGCCGGCTCATTCAGTTCCATATAAGCCTTGGCTTTGTAAAAGTAAGCGTTATGGTTTTTGTAAAATTTCGTAATGCATTTATCAAAATCCACAATGGCGCCACGTAAATCGCCGATCTTTGCTTTGTTCAGTCCGTCGAGTAACTCCTGGGGTCGGAATGGATCCATATTTCCCATCGGCATAAGAGCAGGTTTGCCTGGTTTTTTAGTCGTATCCTGCTTTGCCGGCATACTTTCGGTTAACGATTTTGCTGCCTGCGCCCAGCTGCTGTCGGCGATTTTGAGCTGTTTGCCGGTATCAGGAATGGCAAAAATTGCTGAATCCACCAGCAGGCTGTCAACGTTATTCGTATTGTTGTTGCTGTTTCCTTTGCAGGAAGTAAATCCCATAGTTACAGCTAATAGTGAAATGACCAGAGTGAGAATGATGTTTTTCGACATAGATTTAAATTGCTTTGTTACTTTTTTAGCTTTTCCGAAATAAGCGTAGCAGCCCTGTCGGATGCTCCAGGAGGCCCAACACGAGTGAGTAATTCTTTGTAATCGCTGAGCATACGGCTGCGTGCTTCGCCTTCGGGTAATAATGGTCCGAGTTCGCGGCTCAGCGTATCGGCGGTAAATTTGTATTGTATCAGTTCAGCAACTGCTTTGCGATCGAGGATTAAATTCACCAGCGAAATGTATTTCACATCCACCAGCATCCAGGCAATAAGTGCCGAAATAAAACTCATTCGGTAACATACTACCTGCGGGATGCCCAGCATAGCTGTTTCGAGGGTTACAGTGCCTGATTTCACAGCTGCCGCTCTCGAAATTTTAAGTAAATCGTACGTTTGCCCGAATACAATTTTTACCGGATAATCCTTAATCAACTTATTGTAAAATTCTTTTTTTAGTGTTGGAACTCCTGCAATAACAAACTGATAATCCGTAAACCGTTCAGTGATTTTGAGCATGAACGGGAGTATACGTTTAAGTTCCTGTTTGCGGCTTCCGGGCACAAGCGCAATAATGGGTTTTTCGCCCAGATCATGTGTTTTTCTGAAAGCCTTTTCATCAATTTTTGCTTCCAGATCCATCGAATCAGGCATCGGATGTCCGGTATATTCTACATGATAACCATACCCGGCATGAAAATCTTTTTCGAAAGGAAGCACCACAAAAGCGAGGTCGGTGTTTTTGTGGATTTTATGCACCCGCCGTTTTTTCCAGGCCCATACTTGTGGCGAAATGTAGTAAAAAACCTGAAATCCCCTGGCTTTCGCAAATTCTGCAATCCGCATATTAAAACCCGGGTAATCGACAAGAATAACAGCATCAGGATTCCAGGCTACCAGATCGTCCTTGCAGAAACGGATATTATGCAATATCGTCCGGATATTCAGTGCAACTTCCTGAAACCCCATAAAGGCCAGGTCGCGGTAATGTTTTACAATAGTTCCGCCGGCTTGTTCCATCTGCGAACCTCCCCAGCAACGGAATTCGGCCTGGGCATCACGCGATTTTAACCCGTTCATGAGTTTGGATGCGTGCAAATCGCCTGATGCTTCTCCTGCAATAATATAATATTTCATGTGTTATTCATTTGTTTTTTAAAGGTCACATGGAATACGCCATAATATCATTTTCGGTTGGTTTGCACATTTTCTTATGGCTATTTCATAGGTGTAAAGTATGCAGGTTTCAGAAAGGAAAAGTTAGACTGCTGTTTTTCAAAAAAAGAAAAAACAAAACAACCATTGCCACGCTCACCAGCATGATTCCTTTGCCTGTGTCAGCCAGTTTGAATTTAACAAAGAAAAAGCGCATAACAACCAGGTTTACAGCGATACCCAACAGCAGAATATCGGCGTCGCGCACACGGCTCAGGAAATGAAAATTGTATTGTACCAGTCGCAATATTCCAGCAAAAATCAATGCCGCAGGAACAGGAATTATAAGCCCAAGCATAAGTCCGAAGGGAAGGCTGTCCTTCATAAACCATTTAGTTATCGACATACAGGTTGTTTTAAGCTTCTAAATCCCAGGTTTTTATCGTATCAATCAGATGATGGGCTGTGAGGTCGATCTGCACAGGAACCACACTAATGTAGTTGTTATTGATTGCCCAATGATCGTTGTCTTCGTCAGTGTCAAGGTTTACAAATTCGCCTCTCAGCCAATAGTAGTCGCGTTTATGAGGATCTTTACGTTCGTCGAAATTCTCGTTCCAAAAGGCTTTAGCCTGTTTTGTGATTTTAATTCCTTTAATCGGACTACCGTTCAATGCAGGAATATTCACATTCAAACACACGCCGTCGGGGAGGCCGTTTTCGAGAACTTTGGTAGCAAGCGATTTTATCACCGTGCCGCAATGACTAAAATCGGCTGTATGCGAATATTCGTTCAGCGAAAAACCGATGGAAGGCACGTTTTCCATGGCACCTTCAATAACGGCAGCCATTGTGCCCGAATACAAAATATTGATCGAAGCATTGCTGCCATGATTTATACCCGAAACGATCAGATCGGGTTTGCCCCGTATTATTACTTTCTGCCCCAGTTTTACACAATCGGCGGGAGTCCCGTTGCAGCTATACTCGCGGTAGCCTTCCTCTTCGGCAAGTAAATGCAACCGAAGCGGACTCTGTATGGTAACAGCATGACCCATGGCCGACTGGGGTTTATCGGGTGCAACTACAAGCACATCACCCAGAGGTCGGATAGTATCGATGAGGTACCGGATACCGGGAGCATAAATACCGTCGTCGTTGGTAATAAGTATAAGTGGTTTTTTCATAATCGGTAAAAAGTCGGGATGTTATGCTGTGAGTTCCGGTTCGTGATCAGCTACAGCATTGGGCCTTTGCACAGGAATAGCAGTAACGCCAGCCGTTACAATAAATTTCATTACTTCAGTTGAGTTGGCATTAAGCGGTTTTACATTCGCTTCGGGAACAATAAACAGTTCGCCCGAAAAATTGTAAGAGTGTGGCAGGTAAACGGTTACTTTGCCAGCTTCAATACCAAGCACAGTTAAATCGTGCTGCGTTATAAATCCAAGTTTTTCGATGTCCGAATCTTTATTCATTTTAACCAGCACCGGTTCGGTAAACTTTTTATCCTTACCCACAAATGCCGACATAAAATCTTTGATCGAAGTATAAATGATTTTAACAAGCGGAGCCTGGCTGATAAGCCTGTCGAGCGAAGCCAGGATGGGTTTAATCAGTATTGAACTCCCCAAAACACCTATCAGCGTAATAAATGTTACTATAATTACTAATCCCAGTCCGGGGATTTTAAACCCTATTATCCTGGTCAGATACTGAATGAGCAATCCATCGATAAACTCAAGCGATACCACAATGGCATAAATTGTAATTGCCAGCGGGGAAATAAGCAGCAGCCCCTGGAAGAAGTAACGGATAAGCTTGTTCATAATGCACAATTGAGGTGCAAAAGTAGGCAATAAATCGCTGCGAAGGGTAAATTGATGGCGTCGTGTTTAGCTGCGATTACGTTAAATTTCAATCATTCATTAACTCATTAGCCCTATTTTCGACATGAGTCATCCTTACAAAAATGATATCAAAAAGAAGTAAGACCAAGAAATTGAAGTTCAAGCTTCGTTTTCAATCGTTTGTTTTAAAACACTTGCTTTCTAAATCCTTAGTCGATAGGTTCCCACAATTCAATTTTGTTACCTTCGGCATCCAGGATATGAATAAATTTACCGTAGTCATACGTTTCCATTTCATCCACAATGGTAACCCCTTCTTTTTTTAATTCCACAACCAAAGCTTCAAGATTTTCGACCCGGTAATTAATCATAAACTCTTTTGTTGAAGGCTCAAAGTAGTTTGTGCTATCCGAAAACGGCGTCCACTGAGTCATAGCTTTCTTTTTACTGTCTTCATTTTCGTACCATTCAAATGTTGCACCATAAGCGTTGGTTTCCAGGCCAAGGTGTTTCTGATACCATTCAGTCATTGTTTTTGGGTCTTTACATTTGAAGAAAACGCCGCCTATTCCTGTTACTTTTTTCATTTTGCTATTATTGGTTAGTGTTGATTTAAAACCGAAATTAGTATAAAAGGTTGCTGTAGGGGTAGATATTTTTTGAAATTGTGTGAGATTTGGGAAAGTGGGGTATATTTGATGATATTTCCTTGTAGCATAATTTTTGAGAGAGATGAGAAAATTATTGATTTTAATTATATTCTTAACTGCTAAGTGGAGCACTGGACAAAACCTCAATGAGGAAATCAAGGGCCACTGGAGTTTTTGCTCTGAAAATGCAGGCTATTCTGAATTGTTGATTACTGACACTTGTATTGATTTAATGAATGAAGAAATATTCGGATTTCCACCTCAAAAGTATAAAATCGAGAATGACTATGTATTACGAATTAATGATGGCTATCACATTGATACTATACGGTTTCAAGTGCTTGAAAAGAATAAAATTGTTATTAGCTGGCATAATAATATCGATACGCTAACAAGAATCAATCAAAGTGCTTTGACCTTTTATGATTTCAATTGTGACTTTAAAATGAACTCTAGACAATTTATAGATTTCCTGTATCAGGAGTTTATGGGTCGAAAAGTAAAAAATCTGTATTTATGCACTCCAAAATCGCTCTATGATTTTAATAATGAAGTTCATACTGTTTCAGAAAATTATGAAATAGGTACTCTTATTAATATTCACGCAAACATTGCTTATGTAAATGAACTTGACTATAAAATTATTGAAGAAAATACTAAAATGGATTTTAATCCAAGACTGAAAGACATATTGTATAATGCCGATTCGACCAAGGTACTGATTTCAATTGATTATATTGGGCTTTGCTATGACATTTACATTGATAACTCAGTGTTTGAGAGTGATGGCTCAATAAATCTAAAAACCAGACAATTGGGTACACCCTGCAAGGAAAAATGTCATATCCAATTTTATTTTAATTTAGCTCTACAGAATTATTTAATTAGCAGGGTTAAGTTTAATGATGTAGAAATCAAATAACTGCCTACATAAAATGCTTTAACTAATGCAGGTATGCACCTCGTTTGAAACATTTGAAATCCTTATCTAAATTTGCGTTGGCTGACAATTAAACAATTATTAGATCCCGCACTTGCCATATCGACGGTCGTTAGGCTCCTTTTTGAAAATGAAACAACTCCTCATAATATTAGCTACGTTATCTTGCTTGATATCTTTCAGCCAATCTGGAGAATTGACTATTGTAATTGAAAATGTTGAATCAGTGAACTCGGCTCCTTCCGACTCCATTGAAATCGAATTAACAAATCAGGGATATGCGGCCTTGGGAGAACATTTGACGATTCGAACTGAACAAACTAATGACAGAGTTTCACTCCTTCATATCCTCAATATTCAATCCGACTCTACAACTCTAAAAATTTACTTTAATAAACACGGATTTGCCGAGATTGGACATTTAAATTATTTAACCAGCGACACTTTGACAATTTTGAATTTCACTGTTTACCCAGACTGTGAACAGAAAGGAAAATGGTTTAAAAAAACCGTTTTCGACAATGATAATGAGGGAGAGTCAGACTATTTAAACTATATAGAAGAGGTTAAATCAGAATTTGACATAAAAGAGAATGAGTGTTTAGTTCCAGACTCCATCAACCTGACAATTAATGGAACTAAATACCACAGTGAAGTTGAAAAACACACATCCCCAGGTTTAGTAACAACAGGACATGGTTATACAAATAAATTTTGGTTTGTAGACAAAAAGTACTTTCACTTCACAAAAGTAGAATTGAACCTTATTAGAAAAGTAAAAATTGAAATAAAATAAAAAGACGGAACCTACAAAATCTAAACAAATGCGGGTTTTTGAGCTGCGCTCAAGAGATCGCTGCGCTAAGTTGCGTGTTTGTTGAAACATTTGAACTCTTTACATACATTTGTGCTGGCTGACAGTTGAGCAAAAATTTATTCCCGAGTTTGCACAGCATAATCTTGTGTATTGTAATAGAAATAGAGATTTAAGGTGATAATAATACATTATGAAAGTAAAATACGATACCTGGGTTCAAAACTTGTCTGATTGGGCAAATGACAATAACTTTTCATTCAAAGTTGTAAAGAATCCTTCCTTGGGATTTCGTTTAGATTATCTTTTAATTGAGATTGGCTTAGAAATAGAAAAATCAGGTGCTGTAAAAATTAGCCAAAGTTCAGTAGGCACAACAGTTGATGTAAGTGTATCGTATCTTAAATTTGACAATCACAACAAAAAAATCATAAACTTTGATTTGTCATTATATCAAAAAGATTTTTTTAACAGGTTGTTTAATAAAAACTTGATTAAAACTGGTAATTTAGAGTTTGACAAAAGGTTTGGAGTTATAACAAATAACACACTTCTTGCTAAACAATTATTCACTGACTCAAAAGTACAGGCATTTTTTTTAGGTAATCAATTTTTAACTTTTAATATAGCACAATCATTAATAACAATGAAAAGTATGAACATGAAATGCTATGACAAAAATGAAATACAAGAATTGTTTGATATGTTTATACGTATTTTGAAACTCCTGACAAATTGATTTCGTAAGCACTACTGCAATCCGCCCTTAAAAAATACCCTGCCTCGATACTTAGTCTCCTGAAGCAACAAAAACTTTGTTAAACCATCAATTCAAATAAGGGCTAAATGTTTTTTACGAGTGCTAGATTGATGAAAAGTTGGTCTTAACTGATGATATACATTGGTTGGCATTAATAATAAGTAAAACCCTAAAAAATGCAAATACATACTCAAAGATTAGACCTTACTGAAATCTCATGGGACGATTTGGAAAATATTCATCGGCTACATTCAATTTTTGAAGTTGATGAATTTAATACTGTCGGAATTCCAAAGGACATAGAGGAAACCAGAGAAAATACCCGACCTTACATCGAGGCAAAAGATTGTGATCCGCAAGCAAAATATACCTGGAACATTATACTGAAAGAAACCGGCGAATTTATCGGATTAGCGGGCATTAAACTATCACTCGACAAATTCAGGACAGGCGAGATATTTTACAAATTTTTGCCAGAACACTGGGGCAAAGGATATGCCACTGAAGTCTCGAAAAAGATTATTGAAATAGGATTTGAAAAATTTAATCTGCATCGGATTGAAGCAGGATGTGCTGTAAAAAATTTCAAGTCAGTCAGAGTTCTCGAAAAATCAGGAATGACAAGGGAAGGAATTATCAGGAAGGTTTTACCGATAAGAGGAGAATGGGTTGATTGTTATATGTATTCAATACTAGAGGACGAAAAAACTTAAAACCTCGATCCGCCGCTATATTCTACGATTTTAGGAAAGTTCCAACTCCGCATTAACATTTTTAATGGCAAACAGGGCTGAGCCTCCAATTCTCAGCGTTTTACACTTATAAAAAATCCCCGCCACCTCTCAGTCGCAGGGATTAGTTATTCCGAACAATTCGTTATTCACCCTTCATTATTCGTTATTCACTCTTCACTATTCACTGTCATTGCGAGCGAAGCGAAGCAACACTTTTAACATATTTCTCCAGCCATTCATCCGTTTCCCAAAGCATATGAAGAATATTTTCTTTCGCCGAGTAACCGTGGCTTTCGAAAGGCAGCGAAACATAACGCACAGTTCCGCCATGGCCTTTAATAGCACTGTATAAACGTTCGCTCTGCATAGGGAAAGTACCCGTATTGTTATCCGAATCGCCATGTATAAGCAGGAGCGGGGTTTTAATTTTATCCGCATAACTAAATGGACTCATGCTGTTATACACCTCAGGAGCTTCCCAATATGTGCGCTCCTCGCCCTGAAACCCGAAAGGAGTAAGAGTGCGGTTGTATGCGCCGCTTCGGGCAATGCCAGCTTTAAACAAATTGGTGTGAGCCAGCAGGTTAGCAGTCATAAAAGCTCCGTAGCTATGTCCGCCAACTGCCACCCGTGTGCTGTCGCCAACGCCCATTGAATCGAGCGCCTGTATAGCGGCATGAGCATTCAGGTAAAGCTGCGGGATAAAATTATCATTGGGTTCGTTGCCGTTTACACCTACTATCGGCATCTCGGCATTATCGAGTACGGCAAAACCGCGTGTAACCCATAATACCGGCGAACCATAAAAGGGGCGCGTAAACGTGTTTTTCGATCCTCTCACCTGCGATGCATCCGAAGCCGATTTATACTCGATAGGGTAGGCCCATATCAAAACAGGCAACTTCCCGTCGCGGGCAGCATCATATCCTTTTGGCAAATACAGGTTACCCGAAAGGCTTACGCCATCATCGCGCTTGTAGGTTATTTTCTGACGGCTGACACCTTCGAGCTTTGTGTAAGGATTTGTAAATGATGTTAAAAGTTTTTCAGCCGGCTTTTTCTTTACAGTTGTATGAAGGTAATAATTAGAAATATCCTTCTGACTTTCGCGGGCGGTGATAAAAGTAAGCTTCACCGGGTCAATCATTTTTACAAGGTATTCGTAATACGGAGCCTTGCATTGCCAGAGGATCTTTTTGCTGCCATCCGTAATATTGAAAGTTTGAATCAAGGGCATATCACCTTCGTCGGAAGCGCCGTCAGCACTCAGTACCAGTTCTTTTTCATTCAGTACCAGCAGAGCCTGGCGGCCAAATTCGTTTTTCCTGGTCAGCGGTTCCCCAATATCGGAATACGAATCGTTGGAGCTTCGTGCGAAGAGCGAATCAACCTTTCCGGTGGAAGGATTGTAGCGGCTCATCTGCATTTTACGTGTGGCATACGACTCTTCGTAAAATACGGCAAGGGTATTATTTCCCCACAACACATCCTGGAAACGCATTTTCGTTTTAAATAGTTCGGCAGCTTCTGTCTCATTACCTGAAGGCGAAATTTTCAAAGCCATCATTGCATCACGCCATTCCGATTTCGATTTACCAAGTCCGCCATCCAGCGCTTTTACATAAGTAACGGTCGAAGCTTCGTCACTTCGCCACGAGAAAGAACGCGGATAATCCAGAGCATCATCAAACCCGATGGGTACGCCTTCCGACGAAGGGTTTTTTACTATTTGCCGCAGCATTTTTCCGTTCATGTCGGTTACGCTCACCGTGTGAGGAAATCCAAACGCAGGCACCGAATATGAAAAAGGTTTATCAATGGTTTGCAGCAACAAATAGTTTTTATCTGGCGAAATGCTGAAACTCCTGTAAATAGCCGGATCACCGATTTTCACTTCTTCAGTTACGGAAGTTAAAACTAATTGCGATTTGGTATAAAATTCGAACAGCGCTTCGTCGTAACCCGATTTAATCAGATCCTGGTACGTACGTGCAGCCGTTTTTTTACCCAGGTTTTCCTGAATAACAGGACCTTTTGGAGCCAATGGTTTTTCAGGTATCCGTACATTCGGCAGTGTGGCTTTATAAATCAGGCGGTTGTCGTCTATCCATGAAAAGCTTCCGCCCAGCACAATATTCAGTGGTATTTTATTAATGCGTGCCGCGGTAAATGTTGCGATATCAATAATATAAAGGTCGGCTCCGTCGTAGGTAAGATTCACAAAACCGATTTTTGTCTGCGAAGGGCTCCATTGAACACTGGTGGCTCGCATATTGTCAGGAAGACCTTTAATCGGGAATTCTTCCAGCGTGCTGAGATCTTTAAACCGCATTCCGGCAATGGTAGTCATGCGGCTTTGAGCGAAATTATTCGGGTTTATGCGCAAACCTGCAATGCGAAGTTCGGGTTCAGCCAGTTCAGCAACCGTAGGGAAGGTATTTCGCTCCAGCAAAAGCATCCATTTGCCGACATCATCCACACTGGCTGAAGGAACTGGTTTGGCCATTATCAGGTCGTAAATATCACTTGGCGGTTCTTTATAGGAGCTTTCGTCCTGGGCTTTCAGATGCATAATTGTAATCAGTAAAAGGAAGGTTAATACTTTTTTCATATCGGGATGATTTGTTTTCTGGTTATTGCATATCAGTTGATTGTGCGTTTTAAGTATGTTATTGATACGCTTTGTCTGGCTGTTTGGTCCCGCAGGAGCCAGGTGAATATTAATTATACTTTGAATGGGATAAAACCAGGCTTTGTAAAAAAATCCAAGTTTCAAGATCCAAATCCCAAATGCCAAGGCCTACTCTATCCTCCCGCTTGGAATTTGGAATTTGGTATTTGGTATTTTGGACTTAATCATTGCGGAAATTTATCCCGTTCGTAATATAACTGAAACACCCGGGAGCGGCAGGATGTTCAGCAACTAATCCATACTTTCAGCGATAAACTTAGTAAGTTCCTCATAAAAAAGCTGAACCGGAAATCCCATCACATTATAATAGCAGCCTTCGATACCTGTAATTCCTATATACCCTATCCAATCCTGAATGCCATACGAACCGGCTTTGTCATAAGGTTTATGATGGGCAACATAAAATTCAATTTCGTCAGCAGCCAGTTCCCTGAATTTCACAAGCGTATGCGAATGAAAAACCACTTTCTTTGTGGACGACTTAAGGCAAATACCCGTGTAAACGGAATGTTGCCTGCCCGAAAGTTGCTTAAGCATCTCAATTGCCTCACTTTTTCCGGATGGTTTACCGATATATTTCCCGTCGAGCCACACAATAGTATCGGCAGTCACTAAAATGGAATCGTTGGTAATAATCGATTTGTCGAATGCATCCGCCTTTAATTCGCATAAGTAACGGGCTATACCAGCACCTTGCAAGTCAGAGGGATAATTTTCTTCCACATCAATCTCCACCAGGCTGTAATGCAATCCCAGGGCTTTCAGCAAGGCCTGTCTTCGGGGCGATTTCGATCCTAATAATAAATTGTAGTGTTTAAGGATTTCCTGGTTCATTGGTATTTTGTATTGATGAGTGATTGTAAGTTATGTTTTAAAGTTTGTTTTGTTTTTCAGAAGATGGAAATTGATGCTCGCATGGATTAAGAGACTATGTAAATTTTTAAAATTCATGAGTTCAAGTTAAGAAAATGTCGGAAGTCGGGAGTCACCTGCCTGACTGCATCACGCAGGCAGGGAAGTCGGAAGAATCCAATTTGTAGTTCAACAATTACGATTCTGGCCCCTCGCCTTGTCGCCCCTCGCCTTGTCTGTATGTCATAATTATTGATTTTAAACAGACTCTAAAACTGCCCGGCTATAACTGATACTATTCCTCCTACCATGATCCATTTCAGCATGCTGCTCAGGAAGTGAAAATCTGTTTTGGTTTCAGCTTTTGTAAGTTTAATTGCGAAAAATGCGAGGGGAATTTGCACAGCAATCAGTAGCCAGACAAGAGCAACGTTTCTACCGAAATGAAACAGGTAAATTTGAGCTGCAACCAACAAATTGAATGTTATTACGGCCAATATCAACAGTATTGTTTTCGTGAACGGAACACCTTTAACCAACGGCAGCGACTGGCACCGGATCATTTTATCACCTTCCATGTCTTCGATGTCTTTAACTATTTCGCGCTGCAAACTCAGCAGAAATGCGAAAATACTTATTGCTGCTACAATGTTTGTAATAATGCCTGAGCCTTCAGCGTTGATGGTCGAGTAATGACTTTCAATCAGCCAGGCCATAGCGAGTGTTCCTGCCGACATGCACGAAACGGCTATGTTTCCCCATAAAAAGGTCCTTTTTAAATGTACCGCGTACCACCAGGCAACCACTAATGCCAGGATCAGCAGGCTTGCCGGTAGCCAGTCGTACATTGCAATTGACAGTCCGATAGACGCAAACACAACAAGCAAACTAAATAAAAGTGCGGTTGTACGTGCCTGACCGGAAGTGATTTGCTTCCCGATAATCTGTTGTTTGGGCCTGTTGACTCGATCGGTAGCCACATCGAAATAATCGTTGATGATGTAGCCTGCAGCAGCAATACACATTGTGATTATTACCATTATCATATATTCAGCTTCACCCATGCCGGGTTTGGCAGAATATGCAGAATATATTGGGATAAATATCAGGAAGCGCAATATAAAAAACGTAACAGCAATTATCAGCAGGTTAGGTACCCTCAGCATGGTATAAATTGCGCGCATCGAAGTGAATCTATATTGCTATTTTAAAGGTTTATGGAGAAAAGTTTTTTTGAACTGAAAATTCAGTTTGCTTGTGAAATTCATGACTGAAAGAAATTGTTCCGAAAAATCAGTCATCCTGAATTACCAGTGATAAGCATCATCATTCATCCATTTTCCCTGAACTTTCAGAACCTGTTCGATAACATCACGAACGCAGCCCCGCCCTCCCGGTAAATGCGAAATGTAAGTAGCTGAGCGTTTTATTTCTTCGGCAGCGTCGGCGGGGCATGTTGGAACTCCCGCTGTAAGCATTATTTCATAATCCGGAATATCATCACCCATAAAAAGGATATTCTCACTTTTTAAATTATGAGTTTCCAGATATTGGTTATAAACATCAATCTTTTTGTCAACACCCAGGAAAACATCTTCAATATTCAGTGTTTCGAAACGTCGTTTCATCGATTCGGAATAGCCCCCCGAAATAATTGCAATCCTGTAATTTTTCTTAATGGCGAGCTGCATAGCATAACCATCCTTTACATTAGCAGTGCGCAATGCATCGCCTGAACTGGTCAGAACCACAGTGCCATCGGTAAGTACTCCGTCGTAATCAAAAATAAATGTATTTACTTTTAAAAGCTTTTCCTTGTAGTTTGACATCCTGGAATGGGTATTTTCTATTTTACTTTATTAATAATCATATTGGCCAACAGGCTGTAAAGTTCTGCATATTCAGGAAGTGAAACAAGTGCTTTCAGATGTTTTTCGATGGTAATAGTATCGTTGCGTCGAGCAGGGCCTGTTTGTGTTTTAAGTGGATCGCCGGTTGTGGCTTTCCTGGCAGTTTCAGCTATTAAAGGATGCAGCACTTCGGGAGGGAGATCCGACGCTTTAATCAGCTCATTACTTATAATATACATAAGGTTGGAGTAGTTGCCGGCAAACACGGCTGCCACATGAAGCAACATACGCTGACGGCTGTCAGCATCGTAAACTTTATCCGATAAGTTTGATGCTGTTTCTTTTATTTTCAGCAATGTTTCCGGGGATGAAGCTTCTATAAAAAACGGAATTTCGCTTATCGGAAGCGGTATTTCTTTCGAGAAAGTCTGCAACGGATACAGCACACCATATTCTTTAAATATACCGCTAAACACATCCCTCCCAACCGAACCCGCTGTATGAACAACAATACCATTAAACTCTCCGATGCTACGGGCAACCTCTTCGATGGCGCTGTCAGTAACGGCAATAATAATCAGGTCAGCATCAGTGCGCAATCCCGAAACCGTTTCGAACGCCGGTGAATCAATTGCTTTGGCAAAAGTTTGAGCATGCATGAAGTTGCGGCCCCATACCCCTGAAATATTGTATCCATTCAATTTCAGGTTCTTAGCCAGGTGAAAAGCAACATTACCTGTTCCGACAAAAGCGATATTCTTAATGCTCTTCATTGTTATAACAGAATTTTCCCGGAAAATCTGGAAGGGAAATTATTTATCCCTGATTTAACAGTAGCGTTTACATTTTGTAAAACACTTAATCCTCCTTGGTAATTACTTTTAAACTGCTTTGGAGGTAGCTTTGTAATTACTTTTTCGCTGCCGGTTCACCCTCTTTCCGCATGGTCCTGCGCATGATGGCATATGTTAAACCACTGAATAATATCACGATTCCAAGCCAAAGAACAGCAATGTATGGGAAAATAATGGCTTTCATTACGATATAATCCTGCTGCCTTTCGTAAATCCCAATCTGTATGGCTTGCGAATCAGTTGCAACGCCTTCAAAACGTAGTTTCATGCCCAGCGATTCAATTATCCCATCGGTTCTTTTCAGCTCGCCTTTTACTATTTCATACTTAGCTTCGGTTTCTGTCATACCCGCCTTCATGCTGAAAACTTTGAATTTCGCCGTAATGCTGGCATTATTTACATCGTCATTTTCCATAACGCTTACAATTTCATCTAGTATTATGAAACTCCGTTCCACTACAAGTGTATCTTTCAGGTTCATCGGCTGTACACCTGTACTGCTGAATCCGTCTGCATCTGCAGTGCCGGAACTTTCCTGCGCAAAACTCAGGTAGGTGTATATGTCTTTATCAATAAAATGCTTTGTATCAGGATTATAAACATTTCCCATCCGCGTGTTCCGGTTCAGAGAAGGATAAACCGAAAAGTCAATTTTCCCGGTTCCGGCATCCTTCATCCTCACGAAATCAACTTTATAAAAAGTTTCTCTTCCCTTAGTGGTTGCATCAGTGTATGTAACCATATATTTACCCATGGGTTGTCCGATACCTTTCATTAAAACCAGATTCTCCTGGTTATCGGCGCTGCTGCCGAGGTCGAAGCCGGATGTATTTTTCGAAATTACCTGCGAATTGCTGAATGCCAGCACCACACCAAGCAAGAAAATGGTAAAACCGACATGAGTAAACGCGGCTCCTACGTTCGACGTTTTACGTATGTATCGTAT
Organism: uncultured Lentimicrobiaceae bacterium; assembly: GCA_964420555.1. Taxonomy (GTDB): domain Bacteria; phylum Bacteroidota; class Bacteroidia; order Bacteroidales; family UBA4417; genus UBA4417. Next base: position 120,219 of record CAYQTT010000017.1, read on the forward strand.
TATAAAATCTACAGAAACAACCGAAGCGAGCAAAACACTGAACAGTAGTATAATAAGGCTAATGCCTGTTACATGATCGCCGATTGCAATTAAAACTGTTAAAACTGCTGCAATGCCACTGGCAACAAGTATGTTACGGATAAAAGTCTTCATATTATTCTGACCGTAAACCAGGTATTGACTAATCGATATTCCTAATAATACAACTATTGCAAAAGGTGTTTGCCATGTATTGTAAAAGTTGATGTTATCTATAGGAGGGGCGATACCGGTGCCGAAAATTTTGTTAAATACTGGTATCGAAGTTGTTGCTATGATCTGGAAAGCCGATAAAAGCATTACAATTCCTCCAATAAGCATCCAGAATTCACGGGTCATTATTTCATCGCTGTCCTTTTTAGGAAATGCTTTTTTTCTGTTTAACAATAAAAGCAGAGGGGAAATTAAAAACAGGCCATTGAAAAACAACATTTGTGCCGCTAAGGCATTGGCGCCGAACGAATGAACTGAAGTGTCTCCAAGCACACCACTTCGTGTAAGGTAAGTAGCATAAAGTACGAAAAACCACGACAGTATGGTGAAGAAATAGGTTGTAGCGTAGGTGTTGAATCTTTTCCTTGTTATAATCATGCTGTGAAGTGTTGCAACAAGTAACAACCAGGGAACAAGAGAAGCGTTTTCAACCGGATCCCAAGCCCAGAAACCACCAAATGTCAGTGATTCGTAAGCCCAACGTCCGCCCAGAATAATTCCAATTCCTAATGTAAGAATAGCTGCAATCGTCCAGGGAATAGCCGGTTTTAGCCATGAGTGATATTCTTTGCGCCAAAGTGAAGCTATCGCAAAACTGGCAGGAACAAGAGCTACGGCATACCCAAGGAAAAGTGAAGGAGGATGTATCACCATCCATATGTTTTCGAGCAGAGGATTTAATCCGTTACCATCAACCAGATACATAAGGTAATTAGCCTCTTTAAATAATTCTTCTTCAGCATTTTGAGGCATATTTCTCAACAATTCAAAAGGGCTTCCGCCTATGCTGAAACTTCCAAGATCTAAGCCCAATACCATCGAAACAAGGAAAAATTGCCCCGTTGCAAATACCGGCATTACCCAGGCTTTCCATTCCTTGGCTGAATAAAGTACAAGTAACCCTATAATTCCCTGGAAGAATGCCCAAACAAGGTAAGAGCCTTCCTGTCCTGCCCAGAAACAGGAAACAAGGAATTTTGTAGCCATATCTTTCGACGAATACTGCCAAACATAAGAATATTCGAAATAATGGTTACCAATCAGGTAATACAGGCTGCCTATCGCTCCGAGCAACGTTATAAAATGCAACCAGTAAAAATTTCCGGCAAGTTTGGAATACAGTACTTTCTTTTCTGCATTTTTGATTGAGAAAATGAATAAAAGTGCTGATCCAATTAGTGATAAAATGCTGAGCCAGATAAAGATACGGCCAAGGTTACCGGCCATAAGGTGTTCTCCAACGTATTGTATGTTCATGTAGGTATCGATATATGTTTATGCTACAAAAGTATACTTAATAACCAAAACAAAGAAGTCTTGTTTTAATTTGGAGTGTAAATATGTTTTAATTATCAGATAAATAAATAGTTGGAAATTTCATTATAAACTTATTCTAGATTAGAATTCACATAAAGCAAGTATTTTGATAATTATTAATTAATATTGCGTTCGTAAAAGGACATATTCCTGCTGAAATGAATATAAAAATTGTTGAAGTAACCTCACGAAAGCTGCTCCGTATCTTCATTCATTTGCCCGCTGAACTGCATAAGGATGAACCCAATTGGATGCCTACGATTTATTCTGACGACTGGAATTTTTTCAATCCGAAAAAGAACCATCAGTTCGACTCTTGTGATACAATTATGGCTATTGCTATGCTTAACGATAAACCTGTCGGGCGCATAATGGGCATTATTCACAATAAGTATAACACATTGCGAAATGAAAATTCTGCCAGATTCGGGTATTTTGACTCGATTGACAGCAAGGAAGTTTCGCACTCACTTTTCCTATTTGTAATGGATTGGGCGAGGCAGAAAGGGAAAACCCTGCTTGTAGGCCCTTATGGTTTCTCCGATAAGGATGTGCAGGGATTGCTGATTGAAGGATTCGACAATCTTCCACTTATTGATTCAGCTTGTAATCCTCAGTATATTGTAAAGCTGGTCGAAGACGAAGGCTTTACAAAGGAAATTGATTGCATGATTTATAAATTTCCTGTAAACCTGGCCTTGCCCGAATTGTACTACCGCATCCAGCAGCGATCCAACAATAATGGCAAAACAAAGCTTGTTGAGTTTACTTCCCGACGCCAACTTAAACCCTATATAGTACCTGTTCTTGAACTGGTTAACCGCACTTACGACCATTTATATGGGTTTGTTCCTATGTCGGAAACCGAAATCCATGAATTGGCTTCTCGCTATCTTCCTATAATCAATCCCCGATTTGTAAAGATTATTGAAAAAGATGGAGAAGTAATTTCATTTATAATCGGAATTCCTAACCTTACAAAAGGAATCCAGAAATCAAAAGGTTACCTTTTCCCGATAGGTATTTTCCAGATCCTGCTCGCATCACGAAAAACACGACAGCTGGATATTATGCTCGGAGCTGTGCACCGCGATTACCGTGGAACCGGTATCGAAATTGTTATGGCATTAAGCCTTCTTGAATCTGCACGTAAAGCTGAATTTGAGGATATATCAACCCATCTTATTCTGGAGGATAATCATAGGATGCGTGCAGAGTTTGAACGGCTCAATATCCCGGTGCAGAATAGGTTCAGGGTTTTCAGAAAAGAATTGTAGATATGAACAATATGTAGAATGGAAATAGTCCTTTAAAATCTTTTTTCAAGGAATGAATTATTTTGCTTTACTGTAATGATATTCAAAAACATTTCCTACCTTTGCACCCCTTAAAATTCATTTAAATAATCACTTAACCGAAAGGAAGTTTATCCATTATGATCATTGTTCCTGTAAAAGAAGGCGAAAGCATTGACCGCTCGCTGAAGAAACTGAAACGTAAATTCGAAAAAACCGGTGTTGTTAAAGAACTGCGTAACCGTCAGAAATTTACAAAACCGTCAATCGTGCGCCGCGAAGAAATCCGCCACGCCATTTACATCCAACAGCTTCAGCAGCAGCAGGAATTGTAATCAACCGGAATTTTTTTCCGGAAGGCAGGAAGTAATACTTGCATTTCTCATACTATTGTTGTACTTTTAACGTTAGTTAAGTACAAAGTGAGAGAGCAAAGGTTACTTCCTGTTTTTGTTTGACGGATGCTGAAGGAAAAATACATAGACTATCTGCAATACGAGAAGCGTTATTCAACGCATACTGTTCTGGCATATCATTCCGATCTGGATGATTTTTCCGGTTTCCTTTCGATGCAATACAATATTTCTGATCTTTTGCAGGCTGATCACAATCTGATCCGCTCTTGGCTTATTTCGCTTATCGATCGTAAAATTTCAACTCGCTCAGTCAACCGCAAGCTTTCCTCAATCAAATCTTTTTATCGGTATTGTCAGAGGCAGGGATTGCTCACCAGCAATCCGATGCTTAAAGTGGTTGCTCCCCGCACCTCTAAGCAACTTCCTGTGTTTTTAACGCACGATAATCTGGAAAATTTACTGCAAAAAGTTGCTTTTGAAGATTCCTACGAAGGAACCCGCGATAAAATGATTCTTACTTTGTTTTATGCCACCGGCATTCGACGGGCTGAATTAGTTCAGATTACTATTTCGGACTTCGACCTTAATTCTGGTACGCTTAAGGTAACTGGTAAACGGAATAAGGAGAGAATAGTTCCCCTTGGTGAGCAAGTAATTATTCAGTTGAAAGTATACCTATATGAAAGGAATCGATTTTTATCCGAAAACAAAACAGCTGCCGCAAACAATTGTACTTCACTTTTTGTTACTTCAAAGGGTTTGCCTGCATATCCCAAGCTTATCTACAACATAGTTCACAAAAACCTTTCGGAAATTGCATCCAATAATAAACTCAGTCCGCATGTGTTGCGACATACTTTTGCAACACATATGCTCGACGATGGAGCCGATCTGAATGCAATCAAAGAAATTCTTGGTCATTCAAGCCTGGCAGCTACCCAGGTTTATACGCACAACACTATCGAAAAACTGAAAACCATCTACAAACAGGCCCATCCAAGGGCATAAACAAAAGGAGGACTCATGAAAGTTAACATTAATTCAGTGCATTTTAAAACCGACAAAAAGCTTGATACTTTCATTATCGAGAAGGTAGAGAAACTGTCGGACATGTATGACGGTATAATCGGAAGCGAAGTAACGCTAAGGGTTAACAACAGCGAAGACCATGATAATAAGATAGCCGAGATAAGGTTATTGGTTCCCGGAAACGATCTTTTTGCCAAAAAACAAAGCAAATCTTTCGAAGAAGCTACTGATATTGCGGTAGATGCCCTTCGTAAGCAACTAACTAAACATAAAGAGAAGCAGCGAGGCGAATAAAAATAATTAAAAATATTTTCACCACTTGTTTGGTAATTCAAATTAAGTGCGTACATTTGCAGTCCTTTTCAAAAAGGACTGCTTTTTTGTGATAAAGGGGAGCTGTAAAGAGTTGATTATAGGATTGTTAGAGTTACATTAACACTGAAAGCCTGCTTAATTCGCTCTTTTGCAGAGAAATTTAAAAAGGCCGATGTAGCTCAGTTGGTAGAGCAGCTGATTTGTAATCAGCTGGTCGGGGGTTCGAGTCCCTCCATCGGCTCCAGTTCATCGAAATGATTTGATTAAATTACCGGGGGGATACCAGAGCGGTCAAATGGGGCAGACTGTAAATCTGTTGGCTAAGCCTTCGGAGGTTCGAATCCTCCTCCCCCCACAAAAACGAAGTTGCTATAGTAGGGTACGTACCTTATATTAAGAAGGTGTGTCTACAGGTAGCAGTTTTTGTTTGCATGCGGAAGTAGCTCATTTGGTAGAGCGATAGCCTTCCAAGCTATAGGTGGCGGGTTCGAGCCCCGTCTTCCGCTCAACAATAGCCTTTGTAGCTCAGGGGTAGAGTACTTCCTTGGTAAGGAAGGGGTCATGAGTTCAATTCTCATCAAAGGCTCTGATTTTTCAGTTAAAATCAATATAAAAAGTTAAAACAATAAACATTAATTAAAATGGCAAAAGAAAAATTCGATCGTGCAAAACCTCACGTCAACGTAGGTACTATCGGTCATATTGACCATGGTAAGACTACCCTTACCGCAGCTATTACATTAGTATTGGCTGATGCAGGTTTGTCAGAATACCGTTCATTCGACTCAATCGACAACGCTCCTGAAGAAAAGGAACGTGGTATCACTATTAATACTGCTCACGTTGAGTATTCAACTGCTAACCGTCATTATGCTCACGTTGACTGCCCTGGTCACGCTGACTATATTAAGAACATGGTTACAGGTGCTGCCCAGATGGACGGTGCTATCATCGTAGTTGCTGCAACTGACGGTCCTATGCCACAAACACGTGAGCATATCCTTCTGGCTCGCCAGGTAGGTGTTCCTAAGTTGGTTGTTTTCATGAACAAGGTTGACCTTGTTGATGATGAAGAACTGCTTGACTTAGTTGAGATGGAAATCCGCGAACTTCTTACATTCTACGGTTTCGATGGAGATGATGTTCCGGTAATTCGTGGATCAGCTCTTGGCGGATTGAATAAAGAACCAAAGTGGGTTGAAAAAATCATGGAACTTATGGATGCAGTTGATGCCTATATTCCATTACCAACCCGCGCAAGGGAAAAAGATTTCCTTATGCCTATTGAAGATGTATTCTCAATCACAGGTCGTGGTACTGTTGCAACCGGTCGTATCGAATCAGGTATTATTCACGTTGGTGATCCTGTTGAAATCGTTGGTATGGGCGCAGAGAAACTGAAATCAGTTTGCACAGGTGTTGAAATGTTCCGTAAATTACTTGACCAGGGAGAAGCCGGAGACAATGCAGGTATCCTCTTACGTGGTATCGATAAAGATGAAATCCGTCGTGGTATGGTTATTATTAAACCAGGTTCCGTTCATCCTCACAAGCACTTCAAAGCTGAAGTTTATATCCTGAAAAAAGAAGAAGGCGGACGTCACACTCCATTCCAGAATAAATATCGTCCTCAGTTCTATTTCAGAACAACTGACGTTACCGGCGAAATCACTCTTCCTGAAGGAGTAGAAATGATCATGCCAGGTGATAACGTTACTATCGAAGTTCACCTCATCAGCGAAATCGCTATGACCAAAAACCTCCGTTTCGCTATCCGCGAAGGTGGACGTACAGTTGGTGCAGGTCAGGTAACCGAGATTCTTGACTAAAAAATAGAGAGATGGAAACTCATGCCTGAGTTTCCATCTCTGCCTTTTAATTAATGTTATAAATGTCTGGCCTGTTCCAGGTAATCCTGCAACAGGCTATGGCTATACGGGTGTAGCTCAATTGGTAGAGTGGCGGTCTCCAAAACCGTAGGCTGTGGGTTCGA
>CAYQTT010000018.1:0-112287 GCA_964420555.1 uncultured Lentimicrobiaceae bacterium
AATGTGAGTCCTCCAGCGGTTGCTGTAATATCTGCATTAAGATAAATGTTTCCATTTGGTCCAGCGGCAGCAAGCGTTAAGTGTGTATTTGGTCCACCTGCCGTAATTTTTGCAGTTGCATCCGTCGAACCTACAGTTAAAGTGGTATAAGGTGTAGTTGTTCCGATGCCAACATTGCCGCTTGGTAAAACAGTCATTTTTACAGTGCCATTAGTCTCTAAAAAGAGGTTATTGGATGCGCCATAAGCAGCAACCGACATGTGATTTGTCGCTCCACCTCCTAAACCAATGTAGCCCTGTTCAGTCCCCTGTGTTTTGAATAATATATAATTACGACCTGCATTGGCAGAAGTGTTCTCAAACAAAAGTGCATTATTCATATCAGCACCGGCAATATGTAGTTTTGATGCTGGCGTCGTTGTTCCGATGCCGACATTACCACTGTTATAATAAATATTACTTCCGGTGGTGGTCCACTGGCTGGCACCCGAAGCCGCACCCAGCTGAACCCATGCGGGCGATGCCGGTGTGCCGCTGTTGTAGTAATAGCCTGCGGGAGCATCGGTTTGATAAACCAATAATCCGGTGGCGGGAGAGGTGATGGCAGCTTTTTGTGCTGCTGTCATTCGCGGAGCTAAAAAGCCTTTGGCGGTGGAGCTAACATCGAGCATGGCCGATACCGCAGGCGCTGAACCGTCGGAGTTAATTCCTACGCTTTGGGCGTTTGCTATGCCTGCCAGGGTGGTAAACAGGATTGCAATTATTAAGGTTTTTAAAGTTTTCATACTTTTTTTGATGTTTTAATGTGCTAATGTATTGATGTGCTGATGTGTAGATGTGTAAATGTGTAGATGTGTAGATGTGTAAATGAGGGAATCGGTTCGGTAGTTCGCTTTTTATCAGATTCACTTTTCCCCGTTTCCCCATTTCCCCGTTTCTCCCTCTCTCCCTATTCCTTACTCCCTACTTTTTCAGTATTTTATAATGTAGTAAAGCACAATATAAGGCTGCAAAACATTCATGGCGGTGCTTGAGCCGGCTGAGCCTGAGGTAAATGAAGCAACGTCAAGGGTATGGGTATGAGCACCGGTGGTGCTGGTATAATCGGTTTCTGATGTTGTTCCATCACTTCCCACCCATCGGTCGCTGGCATCATCACTCAATTCTGAACCGTTATATGTATCAGAGAAAGAGTGATTGTGATCGCCGTTTGATGAAGTTGCTGTACTCGGTGGATCAACGGTGTGGGTATGAGCCGGCAATTCAGCAGAAGTAATGGTATGCGTTTTCTCTCCACCGGTTTCGCCAAGGGTATTAAAGGATGCATCTGCTGAGTTTAAACCAACAGGAATTTTTCCTTTTAGATTGGGTACCATAAAACCGATGCCGGTACCATAAGTAGTTCCTATAACTGCATACAGTGCCGGATAAGCACCTGTTGAATAGGCAGTTCCATCGCACAAAAGCCATCCTGTTGGTGCAGTACTTCCAGCCCAAATCATTATGGAGCCAACGGGTGCAACACCTAAGGATGCGGTTGAACTCCAGCTGGGTGCACTGGTTCCATTGCTTGTAAGTACCTGACCAGATGTTCCGGCAGAGGTTGAAGCCATTGAACTTGTGCTTGATCCATAAACTACACCACCTTGAACAGTTGCAGCAGTTGAACCGGTTCCGCCACTAGTTACCGGAACTGTATTTAGACTAATAACCGGAGTTGTGGTTCCTGTAGCAACGGAAATAGGCGACGTACCCGTTACCGAAGTCACGGTGCCTCCACCTGTTCCAGCGCCAATGGCTGTGCGGAAGTCGGCAGCACTTAATGCAGAAACCGTATTATCAACATTAAAACGAGGAAATGTTATGGCAGACGGATTTGTTAATGTGAACATATTTCCACCCAAAGTAGTAGCTCCTAAGCCGGTACGTGCAGCAGCGGCAGTGGTTGCTCCTGTTCCGCCGTTGGCAACGGGCACTGTCGATAGCCACGATGGAGCAGCCGCACCGTTGGATTTAAGTATGTAGCCTGATGTTCCGGCAGCGAGTTGTGCTGTTGTACCTGCAGCACTTTGATAAGGTATGGTTCCGGCTGATCCTCCGGCTAGGTTGGTTGCAATAGATACTGTACCACTGATATTTGAAGACCATGTTGGAGCACTTGTGCCATTGCTTGTAAGCACCTGCCCGGCTGTTCCGGCAGCGGTTGATGCATATGCGGATGTTGAAGCTGCATAAACTACTCCGTACTGAGTCGGAGCGGTTGCTGTTCCAGTTCCGCCGTTGGTAATAGGAAGTGTACCTGAAACATGTGTTGTCAAAGCAATTTTACCCCAGGAAGGCGCCACGCCAACACCACCTGAAATCAGTGAATTACCGGTGGCAACATCGGCCAGTTTCGAAAGTGCAGATGTTGTAGAAGCGTAAAGCAAATCCCCAATAGCATAGGTTGTCTGACCTGTGCCGCCATTGGCGACGCCCACGGTACCCAGGCTTATTGCCGGAGCAGTGCCTCCCGATGAAACTATGGGGGAAGTGCCTGTTACAGAAGTTACTGTTCCTGTGGTGGGTGTAGTCCAGCTTAACGAACCTGCGGTGGGGCCTGCGGTCAGCACTTTGCCGCTGTTGGTTGTACTTGTGGCAATCACATGCAGGTTTCCATCGCCTGTTGGATGCGTATAATTGTTTGCACTTGTGGCAATGCCATCCAGTTTTGTTTTATCGGCTGCGCTCATACTTCCTGCTGCCGAAGTGGTGGCTGCACTGATGCTTATGGCAGGAGTGGTAGTGCCGGTTGCCACGCTGATAGGCAATGTTCCGCTTACGCTGGTTACTGATCCACCACCTGTTCCAGCCCCAATTGCAGTCCTGAAATTAGCTGCCGTGAGTGCTGAAACAGTGTTGTCTGCATTAAATTGTGGGAATGTAGTTGCAGATGGATTTGTTAAGGTAAACATATTGCCACCTAGAGTGCTTGCTCCCAGGTTGGTGCGTGCCTCATTTGCCGTGGAAGCATTGGTGCCGCCATTGGCAATGGGCAAAACACCGCTTACACCGTCAGTTAAACTCACTGCTGCGCCGTCGCCTGCCGCTGTGATGCGACCCTGCGCATCCACGGTAATGGTGGCGCGGGTGTACGATCCGGCGGTAACACTGGTATTGGCCAGCGCAATAGTTCCGGTGGTGATAACAGGTCCGCCGGTAAGTCCGGTGCCGGTGGCTACACTGGTAACGGTACCGTTACCGCTGCCGGTTCCGAGCAAAGTCCATCCTGAGCCGTTGTAATAATAAAACCCTGGAGTACCGTTGGTTTGATACACCAAAAGACCCGTAGCTGGTGTTGTAATCGCATCCCGTTGAATCTCCGTCATTCGGGGGATAAGAATTCCGCTGTTGGTTGATTTTATATCGAGCATAGCCGATGCATTTGGGGTTGATCCATCGGAGTTAATACCTACGTTTTGGGCAAAGCTTATTGCTGATACAAGCACGAGTGCGATTAAGAGATAAAAGGTTTTCATAAGGTTGTTATTTATTGATTAGTAGTTTAGATTTTCTGAAAGCTGTGAAGAAAAACTGTTTAAAAGGCCATACAGGCTGCTGTCGTCAACAGGGGCTTTTAATACATCGCGGCAGCCAAGCAAGCTGGCAAGTCTTATGGTTGAAAGGTTTACGTAGTTGCTCAAAAGAATCACCGGCCGTTCACTATGTTGATTTACCAGTTCCTTTACGGTGTCGAAATCGAGCATTCCTTCCAAATCGGCACTCACCAGCACCAGGTCGGCCTCGGGATGGTTTGCTCCAAGCAGCAATGCCTCTCCGGCATTGGTGGCTTGTAAAAAAGTGATGTTCTCAGTTTTGGACAGGAGTTTGAAATGCGCCCCTTGTCCCTGATGATCGGCCAGAAGTATTGTAAAATTGTTTTTCATAATGCTGCAAAAAAAATTGCGTGTACGTTGAAACAAAATTACACGCGCATCTTTCTGAAGGCAAATAAATGCAGGGTAAAAAACCTCGGTATTACCTCGATCGGGTATCATAAGTATCAGATAGTCAGTAGTATGAATTGTTTGTTTGGAAACGTTAAAGCGAATGGAGTTATACTTGCTATTGCAAAAAGACGTGCTAAGTATAAGTATATCAATAAGATAAAAGGTTTGAAGACAAAGAGGGCTTGCGTTCGTGGGTAGTTTATATTCAGGATAAGCAGAAAAAGCGACAGGCAGAAAGGGAAACAAACAGCATTTCGTCCCTAATAATCAGCATATTAGTAACCAAACTCCATACTTTTTATCTGTTTTCACACTTTAATCCTTGAGTTTTTTTTAATCGCAGTAGTACAATTCCGTTTAAACTCTAAGCCTGATTTATTGTAACCGGTAAGCAAAAATTGATGTTTATAAGAAGTAAACCTGTACAAAAATTTTGCATAAAGTCCTGATTTGTTGCTTTAGCATAATGGGTTTAAAAGCTGACGAAAGGGGAGGAGTGATTACAATTTTTGCATTTGCTCTTTTCAAAAACTATAAAAGAGATCTAAGGAGAGTACATTTTTTCATAAGCATGAACCGTTTTACTGATTTTAGGTGAAATAAGAAACCCAAATAATACTAATGACCGCTTGTTCAGATAGTATATGATTTGGGCGCGACCCAATAGCTTATTTTGAATGAGCAAACGATTAAGTTATTGTAATTCAGATTTCTGTGTAAGCCGAAACATAACCAGGCTCACACCTGCATTAAGCAAGTGGTAAGGTTTTCGCCCTGATCGAGACAAAGCTTTTTACGTATATGATAACGGTTGGTTTCGATAGTCGAAATACTAAGGTTAACAAGGCTGGCCATGTCTTTGGTGGAAAGGTTTAGCCTGATCATAGCGCTGATATGCAATTCCGATTTTGAGAGTTGCGGACAGCGGTTTAGGAGATTTTCATAAAATTCGGGGTGCAACTGCCTGAAAAGGAGTTCGAATTCCGACAAGGGATCTCTGGCGCTGTCGCGCGATATGCCGGTGAGTACATGCGAAAATTCTTCCTGGTCCTTTTTACGGTGCAGGCGTATTTTAAAAGGATGAAGTTTCTCACTGATTTTTGACAACAGCTGGGTAAGCTCAGCACGCGCCAATGCCTGAAACACCAGTTCCTGTTCCTTTAAACTGCTCTGGAGTTCGAGGTTTTCAATTTGTTCCGATTTTAACTGGTTTTCAATATGTATCCTGTTCAGTTCCTCTTCTTTAAGCTTATTAAGTAAATCGGAATGTTCGAGAGCCAGAATGCCGGCCTTGTTTTCGTTCTCAAGTCGTATCGCTTTTTCTTCGGCCAAAGCCTGCCGGTGCCTGATTTTTTTTCTGTATAAAAGAAAAAGCAGAACCGAAATTGAAACCAGCAGCAATGTAACGGCAAGTGCAAGCTTTTGAATCAACAGCCGCGAGTTTATAATCTGATTATCCTTTTTGAGTAAGCTGTTTTCTGCTTCTTTCTCTTCAGATTCGTATTTTGTCTTCAGCTCTAGAATTTCTTTCTTTACTTCCATCCCCGACAGACTGTCGGAAATTTTTACTGCCAGCAACGAAATATCATACGCCTCGCGATACATTCCCTGGGCTGCCAGCAACGAATGCTTACGTTCATACAAAATGCTTAAATTAGTTATAAGGTTATGGCTTATAGCAAGTTGTATTGATTTATCAATATACGCGAGACCTTCTTTTTTGCGGTTGGTTTCTTCGCATATGCCCGCCAGTGCCGAAAGACTGTACGATTGTCCTTCGTAAAGATTGTTTCGCTCGCTGTAATTAAATATGTATTTCATTATACTTTCGGCTTCGCTGTGTTTTCCGGCATTCTTCAGTAATATCCCCTTGTTGTAAAGAGTCATGATCATGCTCATGCTGTCGTTTATTTTGGCGAAAGCTTCCGATGCTTTTGTATAGGCAAGCAGCGCCGAGTCGGTCATGCCTGAATTTTTGTAATAAATGCCAAGGTTCATCATCGATTGGGCATACGAAAGCGTATCGGCCAGGTCCAGAGCCAGATCAATCTGTTTTTTAGCATATTTTATTGATTCGCCGTATTGGTTCATATCTGAATAAAGCACTGCCATCGAATGCAGCGCCACCATTACATGTTCGTTGTTTTTATCCTTTACTGCCAGTTTAAGCCCTTCGTCGAGCAGCCTGGCAGCTTCTGAATAATTTCCCAAACTCAGTAAGGATTTACCTGCGTTTAATGTAAAGGCAGTCTTTTGGTGATTATCTTTTGTTTTGTTTAATAAAACAAGACCTTTTCGGTAGATATTTATTGCTGTATCATAGCTGCCCTGCTGATAGTTGAGCTTTCCTTTTATGTTCAGAAATGAGATAAGTAATGCCGTATCCTGTTCTTCCGAAATCGATTGCTCTGCTTTTTGAAGAAATACCCTTGCTGAATCATACTCTCTATCGGAAATAAAAATGTCGGCTAAAGAAATTATGGCATTGATATAGGTGGCTGAGGGCTCTTCAGGCGGATCACTTGCAATGATGCGGTACAGTGAATCAGCTTTTTCGGGCGAAGTTACATTCATGGAGTTGGCCTGCTTCAGAAGTTCGGTATGAATAGCGTTTCGTTTTTTGTCGCCGCCGGTTGCGCATTGAGTTACATATACTGCCATGCATAATATGCATATAAAAAAAATAATTGTTTTCGCCCTGAACAGCATCATGTATCCTTATAATTTTGCAATCACACTTTTTAAAAACAGGTTTTATATTTCATCGTTTTACACTTGGTTTCAGAAACCTGTGGAACGGGTTAATCTCATTGAATGCATTTGATTTTTACGAAATTATCTGTATCAATAAACTTTATAATCATTAAAATGCTCGTCATTATTTAAAGTGTTAAATTAAAATTAGGCTGATTCAGAGCTGTTTATAGATTATATGCAAGAATAAGTATAGATATTGAGTTTATATGTAGTTTGATAAGTTATTTTAGTGTAGTTAAGGGGGGATAAATTATGTAGTTGGCAGTACTACATTTGTCCGAAGGTTAATCCGGCAGCCGCAAACACTGAACTGCTCAGGATTTTACATGTGTTGTAGTGATAATTATTGATTCGTTAAGGTAAAAAAGGAAAGCAATAATTTTATACACAACTTAATTTTTATTGCCTGCTTTATTAATAAATACGCTTTATGCATTATGTGTAAAACATTGATTAGGTTTACTTTATTGATTCTTTATTTTTTATATCTCAATCCGGAATGAACATCGCTACATTCATGTTGTTCCCTTAATGTTTTACTGTATAAATGTAAAACGGAGAATTCCTTTTAGTAAATTCGATGCTTATCAAAAAATGTTTTGTTATGAAAACGTTGATTCTGGTTTCTTTCCTACTTGTTGCTGTAATTCAGTTGCAGGCACAAACAAACAATCCGGTTTATGATCCTGCACTTGCCCAAAAACTGGGTGCTGACGATTACGGGATGAAAAGCTATATGCTTGTAATACTGAAAACCGGCAGCAATAAAACAACCGATAAAGCTTTTATCGACAGTTGTTTCAGAGGACATATGGAAAATATCGGACGTATGGTTGATGATAATAAACTGATAGTAGCGGGGCCATTGGGTAAAAATGAAAGTTCGTACCGCGGAATATTTATCCTGAATGTTGCAACTGCTGAAGAAGCCAATTCTTTATTGCAATACGATCCTGCCGTTAAAGAAAATCTTCTGGCAGCCGATATTTATAAATGGTATGGTTCGGCGGCATTGCCACAATATCTCCCTGATTCGGATAAAATTTGGAAAGTGAAACCTTAATTTTTAGTTGGAAGGATTGGAAGGGTTTCTGGTTTCTTGTTTCTGGTTTCAGACAACTTAGTGATTCTATGTGCTCTTAATGCTTTAGTGGTGAAGAAGGTTTCCGGTTTCGGTTTTGAAAAGTTCAAAGTGCAAAGGTTCAAGGGTTCAATTACCTTAGGCGTCAATATTACCCATTGCTTTCGTGTGATAGCTGCGCTAAGTTCAATATTCAATATTCATGGTTCAAAGCTTTGAAGCGTTTTTGTCTCAGCTTTGCTGAACTCCATGCTTGCTAAACGCAAGGCTTCACCCTGTTCCAGACTTTATACTCCGATTTTGGGATTTGTATCCTGTATCCTGGAATTTGAAACTTGGAATTTAATATTTGGATCCTGGAACTTGAAGTCAGCGCCAACTATTCTTCTTTCAGTTCGTAACCATGCATATTACGGTATGGCTCACCTTCACTCAATATTAAATCGACTATCCAAATGATATTTATTACAGGAATAAATAAAAATATAAGTTGCCATCTGCTTTTGCCTGAATCGTGCATACGCCTGATGGTAGCCGACAAAAATGGTATTACAAGAAATACCAGGTATATTGCTGTAATTATACCATATGGAAGTCCATGTACTAATAGACTGATCAGAAAGTCAATTGTCAGTACAGTTGCCATAATTATCAGATTAAATAAGTGGAACATCATGTATTCCAGTTTGCTCGATCTTCCACTGAAAGAGAAACATTTCCTGAATACTCTTGCATACCATATCATAAGTGTCGCTTATTTTATTCGTGTTTTGTTGTAATTTTTGCCCGGATAGTTAGAAATATTTGTCTGCTAAAATACCTTGTTACTTATAGTCCCCGGATGGAACTATGCTTCAGTAAAGTGGTGGTTTGGTTTATATTTAACAAAAGTATTTATTTGAGAAGAGATTTTACGTCGGTTATGTTTTGAAATTCTTGTAGCTGTTAGTATGTAAATTCTGTCACTGAATCGACTATAGTTTCGTAAGTGCCATTAAATCTGTTTATTATCATGTTAAATGGCTCAGTTATCAAAAATCGAAATGTATTGTATTCTAAATTTTGATTTGCCGTAGCTTCTGAATACATTGGCAGGATCAGTACCCGAATTATTGGCTATTCGTTTTTAGAAATATATGTACAAAGACTCAAAGTTTATTATATGTTACATAAATACAATCAGTTGTGGCAAAACTCCGCTCTTTCTTGAATAAAAAAGTGCCTGGCAGCTTAACCACTCTGCCAGGACACTTCCAAACCAAAAACTAAAAAACAAACAATGAATATAAAAACTAACAAAACAAACAATCATTTCCAGGAGATTTTTCTCCTGTATCTTTCGAAGCTGAATCAAGGATTTCCTTTCCTAAGGGTTTTACAATCCCTGAAATGTTTTTTTTCCCGGTTTCCGTAACTGTTGCCTGACTGAACTGTGGAAATGTCTGTAAATCTTTCCTCCAAAACACAGCACTGTCAGTGTTATAACAATCAGTGCAATTAAAAGAATATTCATCGCGATAGGTTTTTGTTCTACATTGTTGAACTACATTTATTTAAAGGTGAAACTTAGACTTGATTTTAAGATGGAGTAGTTGTTATTGATTTAATTAATCCAGTATTTTTCACTTCGCTAATCTGCTGCCGGAGCTGCTTCTTAATTCCAGGTTACTGACATCTTCTTATTGCTTGAGCGTTTGACAATTTTTACTTTAGGATAATTTTCGCCACTTCTGCTTCTTCGTTTTTCGATGCGAAACGTATAAAGTATGAACCGGGTGCCATACCACGCAGATCAACACTTGTAGTGCCTGATAGGGTTTCTGGTTGCAGTTTTAATACCAATTTGCCATAGCTGTTAAATACCTCAATTGGTCCACCCTGTGTCATATCACCTGTACCATTGCAAGTGATATACAACAGGCCACTACTTGGATTCGGGTAAACATTATAGCCTGATGCCGTTGTTACTTCCAAACCAACTGTACTTAAAAAGTTTGCAATCAGTACACGGTTTTCGGAAGCAATAAACTGATATACTGATTCACCTGTAATACGCAGGTTGTTTTCGGTCCAGCCGGTAAATGTATATCCTTCGTATGCGAAAGCTGTTAGTGTTACAGTGTCGCCTTCGATATACAAGCCGCTCCCGGTGGTATATCCCGAAGTAGTTGGCAGGTCGGTAGCCGAAATTTCGTAAACCGGAAGGAAGTTAGCCAGCAGATTTCGGTTGCAGTCAACAGTAAATATATACTCTGCTTCAGTGGATACTACTACACCCGATTCTGTCCAGTTTATAAAAGCCCAGTTGGCAGCTGCAGCAGCAATTGCAGTTACCTGGCATCCTGCAGTAAAAACTCCGCCACCTGCAACTGTGCCGCCAACATCGGGACTGGAATTTAACGAAATGGTGAAGGCCGTAACCGTGAAATTGGCTTCGAGGTTCCTGTCCATAGTTGCAGGGAAAGAGTAAACAGCATTTGTCGAAATCAAAACTCCGTTCTCGTACCAGCCGGCAAATTCCCAGTCAGTATTTACAGTAGCCATTACCGTAACCAGTTCATGAAACGTATAAACTCCGTTTCCTGACGTTGATCCACCCGATTCGGGTACACTGGCCGTATTGATTGTAAATTGCTGTATCTCGAAATTAGCGGTCAGGCAGCGGCTTTCAGTAGCGGTAAAAATATAGGTTGGCGAAGTGGAAACCACAGCTCCGTTCTCTGTCCACGAAATAAACTGGTAGCCTTCGTTTGGCAGAGCTACAAGTGATACCGGCACACCAACCTGGTAGGTTCCGCCTCCGGAAATAGTACCTCCGGAAACAGGGTTTGCATTGGTTGAAATGCTTACCTGGTTCATGCTGAATTCTGCCTGCAACTGTCGGTCAGCTGCTGCTGTAAACGAATACGAAGCTTCGCTGCAAACAGTAACTCCGTTTTCGGTCCATTTAAGGAAATTCCATCCTGTATTAGGCATAGCCGAAACAATTACTGTTTGACCTGTAACATAAGTGCCTGCGCCGCTCACGGTTCCTGCCACGCCTGGATTTACAGTTGTAGTGATCGTGTACGACTGGTTGCCGGCATCGGTTACCGAAACATTATCAATATACCAGTAATCATACTGGAACAGATTTCCTTCGATGGTAAAAGCTATGTATGTGTATTCCGAATTCAGATTATTGGTGATGATAGTGTTAACCGTTTCGGGACCAATATTCGCATTAGATGAAGTAGCAATCATCCATGCTTCGTTTGTCCAGTTTACACCATCAGTACTCGATTGCACTCGCATAGTTGCACCAGGTGCATAGTCATCAAGTTTATGGTTGAACGAAAAATTTAACTGGGTCATTCCCAACGTGTTTAGTGGTAGCATTACGAGTCGTGTAATTGCCGGATTAGCCGATTGATAAGTCGATTTAATTTCGAAACCCGATCCGCCGGCCATAGTACTGTTGGAAATAACCCAGTTGTTGGTTGCATTCGGACTTTGCTGTGTATCCCAGCACGATGGTAAAACCTGCGTAGGGAAGTCCGAAGAATAAGGTAAGCTTGTAGTATTGCAAAAAGTTACCGCGTTTTGTATCAGTCCAAACGAATAAGTGTTTTCGGCTGATACCGAAAATAGTTTGTAATAATAGGCAGTAGAAGTATTTAAACCAGTGTGTGCAAAACCGGTTGCTGATCCGCTGTATAGCACAGTGCCACCGCCCGGTATCAGTGATCCGTTGCAGTAAGTAGCACCGGCAAGCGGGGTACCAAACGAGGAAGTATTGCTAACAACCAGCATCACATTATTGTTGTTAGTGTTCTTTTGCCATTGCAAATCAATTTGCGAAGTTCCTGAAGCCATTGCGACAAAGCTCTGTGGATCTTCGACAGTATTAATCGTTACAGTAAACGAAATGGTGGTACCTGCAGCAGTTATATTCGACAGGTTAAGACCTCCTGCATTTCCGTTTTGAAGGAAACTGCAGGGATTAGTAGTATCGTTAATTCCCGTGCGGCCCGAAGTGGATGAGTAATAAGCCAGTGAAGGACTTCCGTTAACGGTGGTTGTACCGTTGGGACGATAAATATATACTTCGTCGGGCGGACCATATGCATTTCCGCAATAACTGGGATTTATACGATATACAATCAGTCCCGAACCGGGTACATTTGTTTCGTATGTTCCTGTTTTTTTACGGTATTCAACAACAAAATACTCGGTGAGTGAGTTCGGCGACTTGATTTTAAAACAATTATTGGTTGCTGACGATAAAGGATTCAGTGTATAGGTTCCGCTGCTGGTAATTTCAGGAATGGAAGTGATCCACGAATAGTTGGAATAGCGCCATTTCATGTAAGCGCCCATATGGCCAAATCCTTGTTCCATAAGGTCCCATGCTTGTGCCGGTTGTATTCCGTTGCTGCTGTAATGGTAAAGATCGGGGGCACCAAGAGCATGAAACATCTCGTGGCAAAGCGTTTTAACGTCGATTTGTGTTTCGGGCTGAAAGGTATATTTCCAAACTCGTTTGCCATTAATATAGGTATTAAACGAATAAAGCGACCAGCTATGCGCCCATAAAAGCGACGCCCAGGCTCCATTGCTTCCGCGTACATTAAAACATACATTGTCAACATTGCCATCGTTATCGCCATCGATGTTAAGGCCTGCAGGAACAGGGGAGTTAATATTTATCCAGTTAATGGCATCGTTGAGCAAGGTGTGCTCGCGGATAGTGCGTTCGCTTTCGTTAGCGTATCCTGCAGGATTGGATGTGGCATTATAAGGTTGGAAATAATTGCGCTGATGGCTGTCGGCATACGAAAGATTTGTAGTCATGGCACACTCAGGATAGTGTGTGGAAGGTATGGTAAGCTGGTTGTATGATACTTCCGAGTAATACGACTGCAGCGAAACTCCTGTTACCAGGTTGAACTTATCATCAAAAAACTGCCTTGTGTTTGCAAATTCAGTATCGTCGGAAAAACGGATATATACCACAATGTTATTCAATATACCGGTGCTTGGAGCCCGGTTAGGTGATGCAGGATCCTGTTCAAAGCTGGTGCGTCGGAGTTTGTATTCAGTATCTGAAATTTTAGCCCATTTCTGGAGGCCTGCCGCTTCGGGATTTATCTCCCCTGCTTTATATTGGCTGGGTCGAACGATGGTTCCGTCCGAAATTCCGTAGTAAAAATATCCGTCAGCTGCCTGAACTATTGTATAACCTTCCTGATCGTGGAGCCAGTTGTAGTATTCGTCGCCGGATACAAAGCAGTTAATTGACTGGTTATTGGGTTGAGTAATGGTATAGGGTAAAAATGAATAGTTTGCTGCTTCGAGTTTAACATTTGTTAATACTAGAGCAAAGAGGAGGAATAGCAGCCGGGTTTTCATGATAGCAGATATTAGTAATGTGAGGTGAGTGAGTGAAATGTAGCTTCTGAAAATGTTTTTTTATCATTGATGTTACATTAGTGATTTACTATTTTCCGGGTGTGATCTAGCCGGTTTTAGTTCTGTTTGTCTGTTTTTTTTTGTTCGATGTATTTATTCAGTATTGATTTAAAGAGTTTTACATCGAAGGGTTTTGTAATAAGATCGTCGCAGCCGCACTCGAGTATTTTGCTGCGGTCCTTGTCGCTTGCGTAAGCAGTCTGTGCTATTACAGGCAGATCAGGATTGAGTTGCTTTATTTGCCTGGTAGCCTCGAAACCATCCATCAGAGGCATTTTCATATCCATAATCACGAGATCAATTCCCGCAATTGTTTTGCAGGCATTTACTGCTTCAACACCGTTTACTGTCCATATAATATTTGCTTTGAGCCCTTTGAACAATTCATTCAAAAGAATTGAGTTGAATTTCTCATCCTCGGCAACCAGAATTGTCAGTTGCTTGGCTGACTCATTCATTTCTGGTTCAAGCAATGCAATTTCTTTTTTATGTTCTTCTTTAACAGGGTTGTAAGGAATTGTAAAGTAGAAACTGGTCCCTTCGCCGGGCTTTGATGTAAGCCATATTTTACCTCCCAGCAATTCGACGTAGGCTTTCGAAATCGATAATCCAAGACCGGTGCCGCCATATTCGCGGGAAATTGAACTGTCAGCTTGCCTGAAACGGTCGAAAATAGCTTCGTGTAAACTTTCATCAATACCTATTCCCGTATCTTTTACGAAAAACTCCAGATTATTGCCTTGCATGACGTACCCAAACGAAATAGTTCCCTGGTGGGTGAATTTATAGGCATTGTTTAGCAGGTTGGTGATGATCTGCAGTAATTTAGTTTCGTCTGTTATAATGTTCGAAAATTCTTCGGGCAGGGGAGCGGATAAATTAAACCTTACCTCATTTTTTGAAGTTTTTACTTTAAACTGCCTGAGCAGGTTCCGCAGCAGCGAGTTCAAATTGGTTTCCTTTGCCCTGTATACTTCCTGCCCGGCCTCAACGGTTGAAATGTTGATAATATCATCGATTATAGAAAGCAGTTGCTTACTGGCTTTACATATTATATCTGTGTATTCCTGCCTGTCGGAGGCATCTAATTCAGGCTCGTTTAAAAACCCGGAGAAACCGATAATAGCATTCATCGGTGTGCGGATTTCGTGCGAAATATTATTTAGGAAAGCCGTTTTCAGCCTGTCGTTTTCTTCAGCTTTTTTTAGCGCGGCTGTAAGATCCTGCACTGCTTTTTTGCGCTGTATGGAGATACTGATCTGGTTTGATATAAATTCGAGCATATCCACATCACGCGCCGAATACGCATTAATATTGTGATAGTTCTGAATTACGAAAGCACCGGTTGCTTTTCCATCTACCTCCAGTGGTACACCAAGCCAGGCTTGTGCGGGAGTGCCAATAATATCAATAATTCCCTGATCCTTAAGCTCTTTTATTTTGTCGATTGTGAGAAGAAGAGGTTTGTTTTGTTGTATTACCAAACCTGTGAGTGATCTTGCGGCTGGCCAGCTTTCGATTTTGTCCTTATCATCAGCGGCATTGGCGTTGGTGATTAATCCGGTAGATTCGTCGTAAAAAGCTATATAGAAGTTCGTTGTGTCGAGTAATGTTCCGAGCTGAGCTTTAAATATGCCGAATAATTCCTCCTCATTTCGCGTTGTAAGCACCGCATCAGAAATAGTATAAAGCACCTGCTGTATTTTTTCTGAACGTGTGCGTTCGGCTATTTCTTCGAGCAACTTCTTGTTAGTTGTCTCAAATGAGTTTTTAGCTTCCACAGCATCTTCCATCATGCTAAGTGTAGCTATACGTGTTATATACAATTCTTCGTCCCATGGCTTGTTATCGAACGAAGGTATTTCCAGCTCCTTGAAGCAATGATCGGATTTCATGCTTCTAACCCTTATTTTTGGTTTTATTTTTTTACCTTTCATATTTGCCATAGCGTTGTGGGTGTCATACAAATTAGCAGAGGTTACGAGTTGGGGCGAATGAATTTTTTTTTTGAGAACATCGGTTGTAATTATTTTCATTTGTACTACCGGTGTGCTGCCTGGAGTTATAAATTCCAGATTTGTTATGCTGCCGGAATCAAAGAATTCATCAGTATCAGTATGCTCCTCCGGAATCATATCCCGAATAAAACTGATTCCAATACCTCGGGGTTCCGGTTTCATCTTTATTCTGTTTTAAACTTCCGCCTGTTTTTATTGCCTTGTTCAGTGCAGCAGTTTTTTATGATTTCATTACTTTTATTGTGTTGTAACAGGCTTTAGCAGTTATTTGTAATTTGATTTTTTATGTGCTTTTGCCACGGCCTGATGCAAATACAAAATTAGCCGCACCATTCCAGCACGGCTATAGCTGAACACACGCTTTTTATGTAAAGGGAAGTTGACAAATATTGTAGCTGAAAGGCCTACAGTCACTAATACAGAAGCACTTTTCTATATATCAGCTTTTTGAATATGGTTCGAAATGCCTGTGTGAGATGCTTATATTATAAAATTTGTAACCCAAATTTTATTATTAGAAGGCTGTGACGATTATAAGTAAAGATTCAATGGTTATTTTTTGTGGCCCGACTGTATTGATGAATCAGTGTATTAACATTTCTGTTGAAAAATGTTGTAATGCAATATCATTTCTGACTTTGTGCTAAGTATTATAATCATGACAACCATCATATTAAAAGTAAAAGATAAATAACAATCCGGGTTTTGATGCATGTAGTTCAGCGTTTTAAAATTTCGCTTCCCGGAAATATGGATGAATAGGAATACATGTTATCAACCGATGAAAACCGCTTAGGAATTGAAAAACCCTGAAAGAAGTTGGAAGCAGGAGGAACGTATTCTATAATGACTTCTGATTTATGAAAACGAGATATACTTCAGAGACTGAAGATGATATAATGTATTGGAAAAAGAGCGGGAATATTTCAACACAAATAAAAACATCCAAACTACTCGTGGCCATTCAAGCTCAATTTATTTGAATCTTAATATTTCATTGATCAAAAAAATATACTTTTCTGAATATCCGTTTTGAGGTTATTTTCTGGCGGAATCTCTACTGAAAATCATTCGATAAGCTCGCCATAAGTTTATCAACCCGGTTTCCATCCATATCCACAATTTCGAAAACGAAACCTTCAATTTGGAATTTATCACCAATACGCG
Source organism: uncultured Lentimicrobiaceae bacterium (assembly GCA_964420555.1). Classification (GTDB taxonomy): domain Bacteria; phylum Bacteroidota; class Bacteroidia; order Bacteroidales; family UBA4417; genus UBA4417. The sequence goes on from CAYQTT010000018.1 coordinate 16,464, forward strand.
GGATTTTATTCAGTTTGTACATGGCATATCCGCCAATGGTATTAATGCTGGTGCGTTCCCTGCCTTTTTCGTATAAATAGCGTATTTCGAGCAGGTCTTTCACATCTCCGAGTTTCATCGATCCATCAATAAGGTACGATCCGTCATCCCGTTTATAGGCTTCGGGTTCGTCGCCGTCCTCTGATTCGGGCAGGTCGCCTATAAGGTTTTCGGTTACATCGTGAAGTGTAACTATTCCTTCCATGGAGCCATATTCGTTAATTACGACGGCAAAGTGATTTTTTGTTTCCCTGAAAAGCTGCAGAACTTTTATTGCCGGCATTTGCTCAGGAACAAACAACGGATCAACAAGCAAGCTGTCCAGTTGCAGCGATTGATTATTGATATAGTAAGTAAGAATATCCTTTTTAGCAGCAACTCCTGTAATTTCCTCAATAGATTTAACGCATACCGGCATTCGTGAGAAGGAAGATTTTTTAACCATTTCCAGAATTTCCTCAGGAGTATCGGTGCTGTCAATCCATTCCACTTCACCTCTGGGCGTCATAATTGATCCGGCGTTTTTGTCTCCGAAACGGATTACTTCGTTAATAATATCAGATTCCTCTTTTTCTATTACACCCTGTTCCGAACCTTGTTTTAAAAGCAGCCGCAGTTCTTCTTCTGTAATAGGTACATCAGCTTTCTTTTTTATGCGGAAAAGGGTTAAAACCATTTTGGTGGAAACACTCAGGAATATTACAACAGGATAAAGAACCGAGCCGGTAATTTTCATAGCCGGAGACAAAGCAATAGCGATACGTTCAGGATTATTAAGCGCAATGGTTTTTGGAACCAGTTCGCCGATAATAAGCGAAAAATAGGTGATAAAACCTACCACTAACGTAACTGCCAGCACATCAGCATAAGGCGCAAGAAATGAAATGTCTTTAAAAACCGGAACCATATCCTCCGATAAGGCTATACCTCCGAATGCTCCGGATACAATGCCGACCAGCGTAATACATACTTGTAAGGCAGAGAGTATTTTTTCCGGTTCGTGCAACAGAAACAGCGCTGTTTTTGCCCCCTGACTGCCAAAATTTGCTTTTTCCTGCAAGCGCGATTTCCTCGACGATACCAATGCTATTTCGAACATTGAGAACACTCCGTTCAATATAAGTAAGATTGTGATTATAAGTATTTCCATCTATGAAAATTATCTTTTAGCTTTTCAAGAATCAAAGTATTTTTGCATTTTTAGGTAACTGCCAATAACACTACTCTTGCAAAAATACCACAATTTACGGTATACTTTGTACAGTCCAATATAAGGGAAATGGATTTTGGTTTCAAACATGCGGACAAGCAACGAGAATGCAGCACAACCCTGTATCGTAATTAACTTAGAATATATTTCGTCTTTAGATATGTATTGAGATAAGGATGTACAGCAATTGAATCACCAATCTGTATGAGATGTAGATGCGCTGACATGCATTGCAAAGGTGCATCAGAGTGGAGTGAAAATTCCGAAACAATTTCAAAAAAAACATCTGACAATTTCAAAAATAATTTCACTTATTTCAAAAATATTTTCAACGAGAAGCTGGAAAATCGGAGGATAGAAGTAGGAAATCGGATAAAGGCTGAGAATGGAAGTCTGAGGTTTTAAGTCCATCTTTTTTGATGCTCCAGGCATTACACTTCTTACTCCCAACATTGTCTCATTCTCCCGGCTGTAGTCTTCATGCTCCCGGTCTTATTGTTGATACACTCCTCTGGCGCTAAGTGTCTTCTGAATTTACTGGTCGAACTTAATCCTCAAAAAAGTGTTGAATCAGTAAATAACCCTTAAAATATAAGATTATGGCAGATGATGGATCCGCTCAATCAACCAGTCTTTGGCCAATGCCTAAGTTTTATTTCAAGGTAGTGATTAACTCTACCGAAATTTCATTCCAGGAAGTTTCCGGACTTGATACTGAATCACAACCGATAGAATACAGGCATGGAAACAACCCTTTATTCTCAACCATAAAAATGCCGGGTATTGCCAATTATGGCAATGTTACGATGAAAAAAGGTGTTTTTAAATCGGATCAGAAATTCTGGGAATGGTACAATCAAATAAAAATGAATACTATTAAAAAAGAACACGTCATAATAAGTTTGCTCGACGAAACAGGTAATCCTACTATGACTTGGACACTTATGAATGCCTTTCCCACCAAAATAACCAGTACTGATTTTAAATCCGATGGAAATGAAGTGGCAATTGAAACTATAGAGATTGCACATGAAGGACTTCGCATCGAAAATCATTAAAAATACAAAAAAAAAAGCCCCGGAATTTCCAGGGCTATTTTCAATTTAATTATAAAGGAACATTATTTTTTCTTTTCAGCTTCTTTCAGTTTTCTTTCTTTGCGACGGTTCGACATCATAATGAAATCGTAAGCAACCGGGGTAGCATTAAAGATGGATGAATATGTACCTACAACAATACCAACCAAAAGGGCGAAGATAAATCCACGGATTACGTCGCCGCCAAAGATAAAGATAGCGAGCAAAGTAACAATGGTGGTACCTGCAGTATTTACTGTACGACCTAATGTACTGTTCATACCACCGTTCATATTGGTGTGCAGATCGCGTTTCGGGAACAATGTGATCCATTCGCGTAACCTGTCGAAGATAATTACAGAGTCGTTGATAGAGTATCCGATAATGGTTAGTATAGCAGCAATAAACGCCTGGTCAACTTCGAGGGTGAATGGCAGGATGCCATAAAAGATTGAAAACATCGAAATGGTAATCAAAGCATCGTGGGTTAAGGAAACAACACCACCAAGACCATACTGCCATTTGCGGAACCTGATAGCAATGTAAATAAAGATTGCCAGCAGAGCAAAGAACAAAGCATAAATCGAAGACTGCTTGATATCATCCGAAATGGTTGCATCAACTTTTTGCGAATTCTGAATGCCTATTGCTTCGTTATTAGTACTGAAATCATCAGAAGTAAGAGGTGTTTTGTAGAAAGATTTTAGTCCGGTAAATAGTCTGTTTTCAACAACTGAATCTGCTTTATCCGATTTATCGTCAACCATAAATTTGGTTGTGATTTTCACCCTGTCTTTATTTACACCAATGGTTTTTACTTCAGGTGCTTCTCCATTGAAGGAAGCGGTGAGTGCTTTACGAACATCAGGACTGTTAACATCCTGATCGAATTTCACGATATAGGAACGGCCTCCGGCGAAGTCAACACCAAAGTTTAACCCTCTGGTTGCAAGTGAAATTAAACCTATCAAGATAACAGCACCCGAAACCATGTAAAGTTTCTTCCTCATGCCTATAAAGTCGATATTTACTTTAGTGAAAGCATTAATGGTATATTTATTTCCAAAAGTGATGCTTGCATTTTTGTTGAGCAAGGTTTCGAAAATAATACGTGAAATAAAGATTGCTGTGAACAATGAGGTAAGGATACCAATTATAAGTGTGGTTGCAAATCCCTGGATTGGTCCCGAACCGAAAACGTAAAGTACAATACCTGTAATAATCGTTGTAACGTTACCGTCGATAATAGCTGAATAAGCATGATGGAAACCGTCAGTGATGGCAAGTCGCAAGCCTTTTCCGGCCCTCAATTCTTCCTTTATACGCTCATAAATAATTACGTTTGCATCCACAGCCATACCTAGTGTAAGAACAATACCCGCAATACCAGGCAAAGTAAGTACTGCTCCTACGCTGGCGAGTACACCAATAAGGAAAAATACATTGGTAAGCAAAGCTACGTTAGCAACAAGTCCTGCTTTTGCATAATAAAACTGCATATATAACAGAACCAGTATAAAGGCTATTATGAATGACATTAATCCTGAATTGATAGATTCCTTACCTAAGGAAGGTCCTACAATTTCTTCCTGAACAATACGTGCAGGAGCCGGTAGTTTACCTGCTTTAAGCACGTTTGCAAGATCCTGAGCTTCTTCTACCGAATAGTCGCCCGAAATGGATGAGCGCCCGTTAGGAATTTCATCATTTACATTTGGAGCTGAATAAACATAACCGTCGAGAACAATAGCTACCTGTTTGCCCACATTGTCGCGGGTAAGGTTACGCCATTTTTTTGCTCCTTCGTTATTCATTCCCATGGTAACTTCAACTCTTCCGTTCTGATCAAAGTCCTGGCGGGCTTCAACAATTACATCACCAAATAAGGCAGCTGTATTTTCGCGGTTGGTTGAACGCAAAGCCATCAGTTCGAGAACTTCAGGTGATTCTTTGCTGGGTGGTTTCATAGTCCATGCAAACTGGCAATTGCGTGGGAACAAACCTTTTACTTTATCCATCATCCTGTTGATGCGGGCGGTGTCCTTGATAGCTGCATAACCAACAGTAGCGCGGTTGGTGGCAAACATCTGTCCGTTTTCCTGAACGTAAGCAGGCTGCAGGAATGCGAATAAAGGATTTTCTTTTTTATATTTTTCAAGTTGCTGATCTTTACCGGCAGCAGTGGTGTCCTGTTTAAGTTTGTCGGCAAGTGAGGATTTTTTTGCAGTATCAGCAACAGCTGCTGTAGCAGTGCTATCAGCAGAAGCATTGAGCGAATCAGCAGCCATAGCCGTTGTGTCAATAGCTCCGCTAAGTGAAGCCAGACGTTTATTAGCTTCGTTAAATATACCTGCTAACTCGCTGAATTTGTATGTTTCCCAGAATTCGAGTTTTGCTGAACCCTGTAGAAGTTTACGTACACGTTCAGGATCTTTTATACCTGGTAATTCGATCAGGATGCGGTCGCTGGTAGCAAGTTTGGTAATATTTGGCTGAGTAACACCGAAACGGTCAATACGGTTACGCAGAATATTAAAAGTACGGTCGAAAGCATCATCACATTCCTGTCGCACAACTGCTAGTACTTCTTCGTTGGTAGAATTCGGCCTGATTTTTTCACGCAGTTCCATTCGTCCGAAAATAGCCGAAAGCTTTGCGTTAGGATCTACCTCTTTAAATGCTTGTCCAAAAAGAGTAACGAAGTTTTCCTGACTGTTTTTTTGTTTTTCATTAGCCAAAGCCATTGCCTTTGTAAAAACAGGGTTGGTACTTTTACCCGACATACCGTACACTACATCAGCAACGGAAACTTCCATTGTAACGTTCATACCGCCCTTGAGGTCGAGACCCAGGTTAATCTCACGTTCGAGACATTCCTTATACGTATACTTCCTGAGAAGGATGTTGTAAACAGGTTGGTTTGCTACTGAATCGAGGTAGTAACGGTTACGGGCATTTTGAATTGAATCAGTCAGCCTGCTTTCAAGTGTGGCATCGTTTTTTGCTAATTGTTTAGCCAGGGCAATTGCCTGTTCGTTTTTGGCATAGTTTGCAGCTTTTTTCTTGGTAATTGAAGTTACCACAGTAAACGAAAGCTGGAAAGCACAGACCAGGGCGAATGCTATTGCAAAGAAACGTATTGCGCCTTTATTCTGCATGTGTTTAGAATTTAGGTAGTTAGATAAACTTTACTTTTTTGAGCCTGCAAAGATAGAAATCTATTGGCAAATAACAAATGAGGCCTCATAAAGAAATGAGCTCTTTTATGATCTTGTTATTAACAATTTATACCTTTTTTGAGCAATAACTAAGCAAAGGACTGTATTGGTAATTCTTTTTTAATACTTCTCTGTACACTCATTATTCCGATATTTGCATATTCTGTTTCATTTCCCGTACGGATGCGAATTTAAATGCTTTATATGAATACAATAACCTTCCCTTCACTTACCGGTTTCGTTATATTGATCGGATCCGTTTTAATAACAGGTTTTAGCACTTTAACTCATGCACAAAAGGCGCCGCTTGCAGTATTAACCTATAACATCCGACTTGCAACTCCCGATGATGCCCCTAACATATGGCCGAACAGGAAAGAAAATGTATTTTCACTGATCAGGGAGTCTTCACCCGATGTGTTTGGACTGCAGGAAGCACTTAAAGAGCAGGTTTATGATTTCGACAAGGCTTTTCCTACTTATTCAAGAGTTGGCGTTGGCCGCGATGATGGAAAGGCAGAAGGCGAATTCAGCCCGGTTTATTATAATTCAAATAAATACAAGGCACTTGCTTCAGGTACTTTCTGGTTATCGCAAACACCCGATGTTGCCGGTAGCCGTGGCTGGGATGCTGCATGCAACAGGGTTGTATCCTGGGTGCAGCTTAAGGAAGGAGATTCAGGAAAGCCATTTTTTGTTTTTTGTACCCATTTCGATCATATGGGCGAAGTTGCCCGTCGCAATTCGGCAAAACTCCTTATCCATGCAGTGGATTCGTTGGCCGGGGAAAATGCAGCCATTGTGTTAGGTGATTTTAATGCCACCCCGGGAACTGAACCCTACCAGTTGATAACAGGTAAGACGGATCCTGCTCATTTAACAGATGCACTTACGCTATGTAAAAAAGTTAAAGGTCCTGAATATACATATACAGGCTTTAAAGTGGGGGGAATCCCCGGACAAAGGATCGATTACATATTTCTGAAAAACATTTCGAAAGTGAAGAAATATGAGGTAAATGATTCCAACAACGGTGTATACTATCCATCAGATCATTTGCCTGTTAGCGCTCTACTTATGTTGCAGTAAGGAATGAAAAGCCAGTGGTGAATTTTAATTTAATTCTTAGTCCTTCGTCCTTTTGAATCGCCCCTGGAATTTGGAATTTGGGTCTTTAAATCGCGTATCCTCAAATCTTTCATTAACCACAATACAATGTTCAATCTATTACACTACAAGATTATCCTCGTTTTCCTGGTAACCATTTTAGCTGTCAATCAGAGAGCATTGGCTCAATTGTCAGCTATTCACGATTTTACACGGTCTAACAACGTCCTGTTTATTGCTGATAACAATGATACTTTGCAGTATGCATTCGCCGGAGGACTTAATAATGTCCAGTTTATGAATATTGATATTGATCTCGATGGCACGGATGATCTGCTGCTTTTCGACCGGATCGGAAACAGAGTTCTGCCTTTTTTAGTTTCAAAAACAACTCCTTTCAACTATCAGTTCGCACCGGATCTTACCGTGCATTTCCCCCCGATTGAACACTGGATGCAGGCAATCGACTTTAATGATGACGGTAAAAAAGACATTTTCACATACACAACTGGTGGTATTAAAGTGTTCAGGAACGATTCGGATTCGAAACTTAAATTTTCTCAAATAACAAATCCTTTCCTGCTTTCGCAACAGGGCTCAACGCTAACCAATATTCTAGTAACATCAGTTGATTATCCCGCTATTGCGGATGTGGATAGCGATGGTGATTATGATGTGCTGAGTTTCTGGGGTCTGGGTTCCTTTGTTGAATGGCACAGGAATACTTCGATGGAACTTTTCGGCACAGCAGATTCTCTAATGTTTGTGAAATCTTCGTCCTGCTGGGGCCATTTTGCAGAAGGCAATGAGGATAACACCATTGTGCTGGATACGTGCTCCTCATCTGATAATTTAAAACTAAGTAACAATGAAAGCAATAATGATCCTAAGCATACCGGTTCGACCATGCTTTTGTATGATCTGAATTCTGATGGGTTGCCCGATCTCACGCTTGGTGATGTTGATTTCAGTACATTGTTGCATCTTTCCAATGGCGGAACGGCAGAGGATGCCGTTATGGTATCGCAAACCACTGAATTTCCTAATGCCGAAGATCCGGTCGACTTGAATACTTTTCCGAATCCAATGATGGTGGATGTAAATAACGACGGAATTAAAGACTTGCTTGTTTCACCTTTCGATCCATCATTGATAAAAGGAGAAAATTTTAAGAGTGTTTCCCTTTACGTTAACCAGGGGACCAACGAACAAGCTTTGTTCAACCTTGTTTCCGAAAGTTTTTTACAGGATCAGATGCTCGATCTCGGTTCGGGGGCTTACCCGGTGTTTTTCGACTATAACAACGACGGATTAACCGATGTATTGGTCGGAAATTACGGTTATACCGATACTTGTATCTACGATCCGCAAATCGGGTTACAATGCACTTATACGGCCAAAATTACTTTGCTGTTAAACATTGGTACTGCTGAGGTACCTGCTTTCCGACTGGAAGATCGCAATATCGCAAATCTTGATTCATTGGAGATGCAATCGCTTATTCCTGCGCTTGGTGATATGGATGGCGATGGAGATATGGACCTGGTTTGTGGAAATTCGAAAGGGAAACTGGTGTATTGCGAAAATACAGCGCTTCCGGGTCAGCCGGCTCAATTTGAATTGATTGATCCGGCATGGAAACTGATTGATGTCAGTGATTTTTCGGCTCCACAACTTATTGATATTGATAAAGATGGGCTTATTGATATGATCTGCGGAAAACGAAACGGAACCTTAAACTTTTACAGAAATACTGGTACCGTCACGGAGCCTGAGTTTCAGCTTATAAATGAAAAATTTGGTGATGTTGATATTACAAACACACAACTCTCGAATTATGGTTTTAATGTGCCTGCTTTTTACAAAGATAAAAATGGGGAAACGGTATTGTTTATTGGCTCCGAGTTCGGTGAAATTTTCGTCTATGATCAAATCGATAACAACGTTGACGGGAGTTTCCGTTTGCTGGGAATTTTACCGGGAATTAAAGAAGGCTGGCGAAGTGGTGTTGCCGTCGGTAATCTGAATAACGATACGCTTACCGATATCATGGTTGGTAATTATTCGGGCGGAATGGGAGTGTTTTTCGGGAAAGGGGATAAAATTTTCGGGATAAATGATCCTGTTTCTGAACAGATTTCAAAACTGGTTATAACACCAAATCCAGCTGGAAACCAGATTGTAATTACCCTCGGGAATGATATATCAGTCAACGTAGAATCGATTGCTATCCAAAGTATTGATGGGAAAATCATAGAAAATTATCCTGCTGATACCCTGCCATTATCGTTAGATGTTTCCGGTTTTGCAAATGGATTTTACCTTGTTATGGTGTATACCAATAAAGGTTTATTATCCGGGAAACTGATAATTAGCCGCTAGAATAACACAAGCATTTCTTCTACAAATAACTAAAACTACTTCCGCCTAAAAATTCCCTCAAGATTGATGTTGGCGGTATTTGAGTGGGTTGCAGGGGTTTTAGATAACGGAAAAAGCTGAGTAGCCTTGTGGCTTCGGAATATTCCGGTTGATTGGGCTGTACTTCGAGCAGGATAGGCTCAGCAAAAGGTTTCAAAACTGCCAGTTCGTATAGTAAAGCAGAGTTAAACATGATGTCGGCTTCTTCCTGGAAAGGAAAAATATGTTTTTCTTCCCCTTGGCGCACACTTGGCCAGCGCGAAATGGTTTCCCTTGCCGAATATTTACGATAGCGGTAGTCACGCACAATCCTTCGCACCAAGCGATTATCAGTTGTGCTCACGCGGTTATGATCATCAATGTTAATAGCAGCCAATGCCGAAACATAAATTTTAAACTTGGCCTCAGGAGGAACTGAATTTGTGAGTCGTGGGTTTAATCCATGGATGCCTTCGATTATCAATACATTATTAGGTTGCATATGAAGGGTTTCGCCGTCATAATATCGCGTGCCTGTTGCGAACGAAAATTTTGGTATTTCAACTTTTTCTCCATTCAGAAGTGAAACCAGGTTTTGATTGAACAGATCAATATCCAAGGCCTCAACGGCTTCATAATCATGATTGCCTTTTTCATCCAGTGGTGTTTTATCACGGTCGACAAAATAATTGTCGAGAGATAAATTATGCGGTTTCATCCCGTTAACAATCAGGTGAATAGCCAATCGTTTGGCAAATGTCGTTTTCCCGCTTGACGAAGGGCCACTGATTAAAATAATTTTAACTTCGTTATTCCTGGTTCGGATTTTGTCGGCTATTTGCCCTATTTTCTTTTCATGCAGCGCTTCAGCAACTTTTATCAGCACTTCCGATTTCCCGTTGGAACAGGAATTGTTCAGGTCGCTGATATTAGGAACTTCAAGGATTTTAATCCATTGAGAGAATTCCTGAAAAATCTCGAAAAGTTTATTCTGTACTACCAGTGGCTCAACTTGTGACGGGTTGTTTGCCTTTGGAACCTGCAGAAGTAAACCATTGAAATATTTATTAAGATCGAAAACCTTCAGATAACCGGTCGAAGGAACCATGTAACCATAAAAAGCATCAACATGGCCATCAAGTTTATAATAGCTTGAAAAATTACGGCCTCTGTGTTTTAAAAGTTCAATTTTATCAGTCAAACCATGCGCTTCGAATATTCGTATAACTTCCTCGGTTTCTTCTTCCACAAGGATAAAAGGCAGGTCAGCATCTACAATTTCCTGCATCCGCGTTTTTATCTGAGCAACATCCTGAATACTCAGGTTTTGCTCCTGCATATCTACTTTACAATAAAATCCTTTCGAAATGGAATGATCTATGCGAAGATGCGATTGAGGAAAAAGTTCATTTAAAGCTTTGTAAAGGATAAATGATAGACTTCTGACATACATTCTCATTCCGTCAGGATGTGTAATATCAATAAATTGAACTGAAATGGGATGAAATACCAGGAAATCAAGTTCTTCCAATACATTATTTACTAAGGCTCCAAGAATAGGGTTTTTCATTTTTACACCAAATTCTTTAATTACCTGATGTAGTGGAGTTCCTTTGCTCACCTTCTTGGTTGTTCCAGAATTAACACAGGTTATAGCAATTGATGGATTCATGATGGGTTGTTGTTTTAATAATTTTCAGGATCCGTATTCTGAGACTGATGTTTTAAGATCAGTATATAGATTAATAAACTAATAAGGGTTATGTAATTTATATTCTCTTTTCAAGACTCTGACAGGTCTAGCGGATAACATCTTTTAAATATTGTGCCGTAAAACTGTCTTTGTTTTTTATAAGTTGTTCCGGTGTGCCTTCGGCAATAATATACCCGCCGCGCTGTCCACCTTCGGGACCAAGATCGATAATATAATCGGCAACTTTTATCACCTCGAGATTATGCTCTATTACCAGGACGGTGTTTCCCCTGTCAACCAGTCTGTTGAGTACTCCCAGCAGAATATTTACATCTTCAAAATGAAGTCCGGTGGTTGGTTCATCAAGAATATAAAGTGTACGTCCGGTATCGCGTTTCGAAAGTTCAGTGGCAAGTTTTACCCGCTGTGCTTCACCACCCGACAAGGTTGTGGATTGTTGTCCTAAAGTTATATAACCGAGTCCAACCTGGTTCAATGTGCTGATTTTCTGTAGTATCGATGGGATATTTGCAAAAAACTCAACAGCAATTTCGATGGTCATATTAAGCACATCGGTTATGGATTTGCCTTTGTAACGTACTTCAAGCGTTTCACGGTTGTAGCGTTTGCCTTCGCATACTTCGCAGGGCACATGCACATCAGGCAAAAAGTTCATTTCTATAACCCTGATCCCTGCGCCCTGGCAGGTTTCGCAGCGGCCTCCTTTAACATTAAAGGAAAACCGCCCAGGTTTATAGCCTCGTATTTTTGATTCGGGCAAAGCCGAAAACAGCTTGCGAATCTCATCGAAAACACCGGTATAGGTTGCTGGGTTCGAGCGTGGAGTTCTTCCGATGGGTGATTGATCTATTTCTATTACTTTATCGATATGCTCCAGGCCGTTTATGCTTTGATAGGGGAGTGCTTTCTTCTCGGAGCGGTAGAAGTATTTGCTCAGTATCGGATACAATGTTTCGTTTATCAGGCTCGATTTTCCGCTTCCTGAAACGCCTGTAATGCAGGTAAAAATACCCAAAGGAAGTTTCAGGTCAACATTTTTCAGGTTGTTACCCGTAGCACCGTTGAGCAAAAGATATTGTCCGTTCGGTTTCCGTCTTTTCAATGGCAATGCAATACTTTTCCTGCCCGAAAGGTACTGGCAGGTTATGCTGTTGCAATCGTGCAGCGACAAGGGCGAACCCTGACCTACAACATGTCCGCCATGGGTTCCGGCTCCCGGCCCCATGTCAATTACATGATCGGCAGCCATTATCATATCCTGATCGTGTTCGACAACGATCACTGAATTCCCTGTATCGCGCAGATCTTTCAACGAGTTTATAAGCCGGTGGTTATCGCGCTGATGAAGCCCGATACTGGGTTCATCAAGAATGTAAAGCACTCCGACCAGTTGCGAGCCTATTTGCGTTGCCAGCCTGATGCGTTGCGATTCGCCGCCCGATAGGCTTCCCGAAGAGCGGTTGAGCGAAAGATAATCGAGCCCGACATTCAGTAGAAACGTCAGGCGGCTCTGTATCTCACGTATTATTTCATGAGCAATAAGTTTTTGACGTTCTTCGAGGTGTTCTTCCAGCGTATTAAACCATTCGGACAGATTGATAAGGTCCATCTGCGAAAGCTCGGAAATATTTTTGTCGTTGATTTTATAGAAAAGCGCTTCCTTTTTTAAGCGGGTTCCATGGCAATCAGGGCATTCAATCGAATTCATAAATCCTTCGGCCCAGCGTTTCAGGCCCTCCGGATTACCGGCTTCGTTCTGATTTAAAATGTGTTGAACTATTCCTTCGAAATTTAAAGAATACGACGATGTTACACCAAGGTATTCGTTTTTAACCTTTATTACTTCTTCGGAACCATAAAGAATTGTTTCGATGGCAGCATCAGGAATATCGGATAACGGAGTGTCGAGCGTAAAGTGATATTTGTGTGCAATGGCTTCGAGTTGCCTGAAAATCCAGGTCGGCTTATATTCACCTACAGGAGCGATGCCACCTTTTTTAATGTTTTTCGAAGGATCGGGAATTACTTTACTGAGGTCGATTTCCGAAATATAGCCCAGACCTTTGCATCGCGGGCAGTATCCGTAAGGCGAATTGTACGAAAACGAATTAGGTTCCGGCTCATCATATGCAATCCCGGTTTCAGGATCCATAAGCAGGCGACTGTAAAACCTGGCATCTTTCGCAGAGGTTTCCATAGCCATTAAAGCGCCTTTGCCTTGACGTAAAGCTGTTTGAACAGAAGCGGTGAGTCGTGTGAGCGACTTCTCATTCACTTTAATAGTATCAATAACAGCCTCGATATCATGTATTTTATACCTGTCAACCTGCATTCCGAAGCTTATTTCGCTCACTTCGCCATCAACGCGTACTTTCAGGAATCCTTGCTTCCGGATCTGTTCGAACAATTCGCGGTAATGACCTTTCCGACCGCGTACAAGCGGTGCCAGTATATAAATAGTTTTTTCGGAATAATTTTTAAGTAAAAGGTCAATGATCTGGCTATCCGTATAGCGGACCATCTTCTGACCCGAAACAAAGGAATATGCTTCGCCGGCACGGGCATAAAGCAAACGAAGAAAATCGTAAATCTCGGTAATAGTGCCTACGGTTGAACGTGGGTTGCGGTTTGTGGTCTTCTGTTCGATGGAAATAACCGGGCTCAGACCTGTGATTTTATCCACATCCGGGCGCTCGATATCGCCCATAAACTGCCTTGCATAGGCCGAAAATGTTTCCATGTAACGCCGTTGACCTTCGGCATAAATGGTATCGAAAGCAAGTGACGATTTTCCGCTTCCGCTTAATCCGGTAATAACCACCAGCTTATCGCGGGGAATTATGACGTCAATATTTTTCAGGTTATGAACACGGGCGCCGTATACCTCAAGAAATTCTTGTTTGGCGGTTTCCTGTTCGTCAGAAAGTACTACGTTGATGCTGCCCTGATTCATAGTAAATGGTAGGTGGTTCTTGCCGGTAAAATATCAGATAATTTATTTTGGCAATGAACCAGAAGTAATTGTGTCGTTAAAAATCTGTTCAGCATTGTCAATTTCACTCAGTAATTTATCGAAATCTTCGAATCCTTTTTCAGGAAAAGTGAAAACGTACTTTTTCCTGGCGGTATTTGTAAGTTTATCTGACCGCAACCAGGGATTAAATTCCTTTAACAGACGATAATTGATATTCATGGTTTTGGCAAATACCTGCAGGTTATTAATGCTCGAATCGATAGTTACATTGTATGTGGGGATAGGAGGATACAGATCTTTTTTACGAATATAATAACCATATTCGGTCGGGTGTTCGTACAACAATTTCAATGCGATAATGCGGAAAATGTAACGCATGGTTTCCTCAGGCAGGTATAAATCGTAATAACTGCCTGCATTTTGTTTTTGCAATTCTTTTGAGATGCGCCCTTCGCCGACATTGTATGCAGCAGCGGCGAGGGTCCAGCTGCCGAATTTATTATACGATCCGCGAAGTAACTTACAAGCGGCTACAGTAGCCTTCTCCAGATCATACCTTTCATCAACCTGGTCTGAAATTTCAAGACCGAAATTTTTTCCTGTCCCGGGAATAATCTGCCAGAATCCTGCTGCTCCGGCCGGTGATTTTACATTGCTGAGCCCGCTCTCTATCAGAGCCAGGTATTTGAAATCTTCAGGGATACCATGCTTTTTTAAAATCGGTTCGATAATGTGAAAATACCTGTTCGATTTTTTAAGCATAAGCATCGTTGACGAATGCCAGTATGTGTTTACCATCAATTCACGATCAAGGCCTTCGCGAACGTAATAAAGTCCGAGAGGCGCTTCTTCGCCGGCAAATTCTGCTTTGTCGGGCAGTACAAGAGAGAAAATTTTATTGCTGTGGCGGAAAGCTTTCTGGTAATCAATATCCGCAGCCGTCCTTTTAAGGTTTTTTGTATAGTAAAACCCTTCGAATGCTGCAAAAGCTAAAAGAGCAATAATAAATATGATTCGTTTACTCATGTATTCGTTTTAAATTTAAACCCGGGGTTATTTTAACTCCGGAATGAATCTGATGCTAAAGTGTTTATGACAAGTGAGCATCTTTCAATAATGGTGCCAGATTATCTTTCTCTGACAATAAAGGAGATGTTATTCCCCAGTTGATATTAAGTTCAGGGTCGTTCCAGCGGATGCTGCCTTCGGATGCCTTGTTGTAAACTGCAGTGCATTTGTAGGTAAAAACAGTATCATCTTCGAGGGTGACAAAACCATGTGCAAACCCGGCTGGAATCCAGCAAATCCATTTGTTTTCGCCGGTAAGTTTCATCGAAACCCATTTGCCAAAAGTGGGCGAGTTGCGCCTGATATCGACAGCAATATCAAGTACGGCCCCTCTTATAACCCTTACCAGTTTGCCCTGAGCGAAAGGCTCGCGCTGAAAGTGAAGTCCGCGGAGAACATTTTTTTGTGAACCGGATTCATTGTCCTGAACGAAAGGACCTTTGATGCCAAATTGAGCAAATTTTTCTTCGTGAAAAGATTCAAAAAAATATCCGCGGTCGTCGCCGAACACATCAGGTTTAATTATTATTACTTCAGAAAGTTCAGTTGGAATAAGTTCCATGTAGAATATGGGGGTTAGGCTTTAGGGGTTGGGTTTTAGGGTTTCTTGTTTGAGGTTTCAAGTTAAGTAAACGGGTTCAAAAGTGTTAGTAGTTTTTAGATCCAACATCCGACATCTCACATCCGATATACTTCTTCCGACTTCCGAATCCTAAAGGTGAATAACTTCACCATATGCGGCTGCAGCAGCTTCCATAACTGCTTCGCTCATAGTCGGGTGCGGGTGAATAGATTTAATGATGTCGTGTCCGGTAGTTTCCAGTTTACGGGCAACTACTACTTCGGCAATCATTTCGGTTACGTTATCGCCAATCATGTGTGCACCAAGCCATTCGCCGTATTTCGCATCAAAAATAACTTTAACAAAACCATCCTTCGATCCTGCGGCACTTGCTTTACCGGAAGCCGAGAATGGAAACTTACCTACTTTAATTTCATAACCTGCCTCTTTGGCAGCTTTTTCGGTCATGCCTACCGATGCAATTTCAGGATTTGTATATGTACAGCCTGGAATATTTCCGTAATCGATAGGCTCAACATGCATGCCTGCAATTTTTTCGACACAAGTAATACCTTCGTGTGACGCAACGTGAGCAAGGGCCGGGCCGCTTACGATATCGCCTATTGCATAATATCCTTCCACATTGGTGCGGTAAAACCCATCAACCAACACTTTGCCTTTATCGTATTTAATTCCTGTTTCGTCGAGACCGATTCCTTCGAGGTTGGTAGCAATTCCAACGGCTGAGAGCACAATGTCGCATTCAATAACTTCGACAGATTTGGGCGTTTTAATGCTTACTTTACATATGTCGCCTCTAATTTCGACGGTTTCAACCGTTGAGGACGTCATTACTTTCATTCCGGCTTTTTTGAAACTGCGTTCCAGCTGTTTCGAAACTTCTTCGTCTTCAACAGGTACAACATTTGGCAGAAATTCTACCAGCGTAACCTGCACGCCTATACTGTTGTAGAAATAGGCAAACTCCGATCCTATTGCCCCGGAACCAACTACGACCATGCTTTTGGGCATTACCGGAAGAGTCATTGCTTCGCGGTAACCGATTATTTTTTTACCATCCTGTTTCAGGTTAGGCAACTCACGCGAACGGGCTCCTGTGGCAATAATTATATGTGATGCTTCATAAACTGTAACTTTACCTTCAGCATCTGTAACTTCAACTTTTTTGCCCGGAAGTACTTTCCCAAAGCCTTGTATATGATCGATTTTGTTCTTTTTCAGCAGAAACTGGATACCCTTGCTCATGCCATCGGCAACACTGCGGCTTCTTTTTACCATAGCAGGAAGATCAGCGGCAGCAGCTCCATCGAGAGTGATACCATAATCAGCGGCATGTTTCAGATAATTGAATACCTGTGCACTTTTCAGCAATGCTTTGGTAGGGATGCAACCCCAGTTCAGGCAAACACCGCCAAGTTCTGATTTTTCAACAACTGCGGTTTTGAAACCAAGCTGTGCTGCACGAATAGCAGCTACATAACCTCCCGGACCACTGCCGATTACAATAATATCATAATTCATTTCTGATGGATTTTAAATTGAGCGGCAAAAGTACCAATTTTTGACCGGATTTTGCCTGTTTACTTTTGAATATCTATCTCAAAACAGTGGATTATCGATTTTTGTTTTATCATTCAGGTTAAAAATATATAAAAGCAGAATTGATTCCTTCAAAGTATAAAAGCAAACAGCCTGCTTTAAAGCAGGCTGTTTGGCAATATCCAATATTGATAAAGGATATAAATTATTTTATTATTTGCTTTCTGGTGCTTCTGATGGCATTTGAGGCATCTGGCTGTCAGGTTGATCAACAACAGTGAATCCTTCCGGAACTTTAAATTTTTCAGCAGGAACCTTTGCTCCGAAATCAACTTTCTCAGCGATAATTTCCATCTGACCCATTGATACTTTTAACGGGATGTTTTTAAAATGAACTCCGGTTATACGGTTCATCAGGTTTGCACTGTCAGGAGCAATCGAATATTTTTTCCCTTCAATTCCAGCAACCGTTTCTTTTCCTTCGTCTTTATAATTAAGCTTGGTTTTAAAAGCGTCGCTTAACTTTTCAACATTCATTTGCTCAAACATTTCGGGGGTTAGCGTTGATTTGTAAGCATCTTTGGTAGCCCTATTCTCTCCGTTCGAAACATTTTCGAGTTCATAATGATATACAGTGCTTCCATCTCTTATATCAAAAGTGTGCTGGCGCATTTCCATACCCATCATATTTCCTTCAACAACGGTTTCGCGCAATTCTTTTTTTCCGAAATCATCAAAGTACAGCGTCTGGGTAACTTTTACACCCATCATATCCATGGGTTTGTAAGTGATGATACCGCTTTTCTCACCATATGGCTGATCAGGACTTCCGCCTTTACCTGCACCGCCTGAGTTACAGGCCATTAAAATGGTAAGGCCGATAACCTGTACCAGGATCAAAATTTTCTTCATTTTAATAATTATTGGTTGGTTTTTAGTTTTTGCAAAAGTACTAAAATATATTATATCGTACTTTTTTGATAAGATGCATGATTTCAAAGTGATACGGCTGATTCTGATTAAACTTAATCATGATGTTTACTTCCTTTTTCCTGAAGAAAAGGTCTTTGTCAGAAAAAGAGCCATCGCAATCGGAAGCAATACTGGAATAATTAGTACAGAAGGTAAAAACCAGGCAGGAATTTCGGCGTTTTCAGCGCTTCTGCATACCTGCCATTCTATGAAAAGGAATAGCATTACAACGAGCACTTTCAAAATTCTCATAATCCGAACACTTTTTGTGTATAGTCGAAGCGCGTTTTCCCCGGTTACCTTTACCGGGTAATTGAAAATGTGAGGGAATTTGCTGATAATTGTGATTCCTGTAAAAAGCAAAATGCTGATACCCGGAAGAAGAAAAATACTTGCTTTGCTCCCCCAATCATCAGCCTGGCCTTTTATGTTAAAATGAGTAGGGATGCTGTCGGGAAGGTATGAATATGAAACAACAGCCAGTAAACAGAGTGAAATGATTCCCAAAATAGCAATTGCTTCGAGTGTATAGTCTGTTGGATTGAGTTGAAGTTTCAGAACAGGTCGTACTTCTGAAGAAGGTTTCATAAGTTCATTTTTACAAACATCAATTTTTGCGAAATTAAAAATTCAGGAATACCAGGCTTGAGTTAAAATACTTCAAATTTAATAATTCACCCAATCGGTAATTGTCTCGAAAACCCTTCCTGCAACGAAATAAAAGTTTCGGTAAAGGATATTTCGGGAATAGACTGAATTTGTTCAACGATTACCTGTTTCAGGTGCTCATTGTTACGCGTAATAATTTTGATCAGCAACGAGTATTTCCCCGAAATATGGTGGCATTCAACGATTTCCGGGATATGCCTTATTTTGTTAAAAACCTCGTTATGAGTGCTTGTTGAAGTGAGGTTTACCTGTATCCCGATAAACGCACAGGTAAGATATCCCATGCTTTTGTGATTAAATACGAGCTGCGAACCTGAAATAATTCCGGCTTCCTTCATTTTGCGGATCCGCTGGTGAACGGCAGTATGCGTAACCTTGCAATTTCGGGCAACTTCGACGTAGGACATACGCGCATCCTTCATTAATTGCTCAACAATCCGTTTATCGAGTGCATCAAGATGAAAGTTATTCTGCATGGTTTAATCGTGTTTAATTCAATCAGAAGCAATAAATGGCTAATAAGTTTCAAAATTAAAATAATATTTGATATTTGATTTCAAAATGATATAGTTATTGTTCAACTCGTAAACATCTGATAGTTTTGCATGCTTCAAGCCCAAAGACCTGTCAGCGTCCGCAGGACCTGACAGCGTCTTCTTTTCTTAGAATAAGAGAAAACGCCCCATTAATAATGCACAGCGCAAGGCAATGTCAAGACTTAAATTACATTTCCACATTTAAATCGCCACTCACATTTTACCTCAATAAAAAAAAACTAATTTCACACAAAAATCAGTCTTATGAAACACGATCCATCACGTGCAATATTCGAAATGAAGCAGTTCGGCGAATTCGGCGATGTTAACCCATCCATTACCGATTCGGCCACATACACTTTTATGCAGGCTAAAACCATGGCCGATACGTTTCATGGCGAAGCCGAAGGGTGTTTCCTGTATTCGAGGCATTGGAACCCAAGTAATAAATACCTGGCCGATGTATTGGCTGCCATGGAAGGCACTGAAGAAGGATGGGTAACAGCTTCAGGAATGGCGGCAATTACTTCAACTATACTACAATGCTGTAGTGCCGGTGATCATATTGTTTCGAGTGTTTCTTCCTACGGAGGCACTTTCGCATTTATGCAAAATTACCTTCCGAAATTTAATATTTCAACCACATTTGTTGATATAACCGATCTGGAAGCAGTTCGCAAGGCAATTAAACCAAATACCAGAATCATCTATACGGAATCGATGACAAATCCGATGCTTCAGATTTCGGATATACCGGCTTTGGCTGCTATTGCCAACCAGCACAATATCAAGCTACTGGTTGACAATACATTTACTCCGATGATCATGCAGCCAGCTGCTTTGGGCGCTCATATCGTTGTTTACAGCATGACTAAATTTATTAATGGTAAAAACGATTGTGTTGCTGGAGCCATTTGTGCTTCAAAGGAATTTGTCAATTCACTGATTGATGTTAATAACGGAACTGCTATGTTGCTGGGTCCGGCACTTGATCCGTTGCGTTCATCAAGTATCCTGAAAAATCTGCATACACTGCATATCCGAATGCAGCAGCATAGCAAAAATGCCATGTACCTGGCCATAAAAATGAAAGAAGCCGGACTGAAAATAAGCTATCCGGGGTTACCGGATCATCAAGGACATGAAGTGATGAAGAGCCAGATGAATCCTGATTTCGGATTTGGCGGCATGCTTTCGATTGATATGGAAACCAGCGAAAAAGCATCGCAGTTTATGGAGCTGATGGAAATGCATGATGTTGGATATCTGGCTGTTAGTCTCGGGTATTTTAAAACCCTTTTCAGCAATTCAGGTAAAAGTACTTCGAGTGAAGTGCCGGAGGAAGTACAACGTAATATGGGCCTTTCTGCCGGATTGGTTCGTTTCAGCGTTGGTCTCGATCATGATATTGAGCGGACCTGGAACAGTATTGAACATTGTTTAAAAATGATGCAATAAAATAATTTTGAATCCCGTGGTAGAGACGCGATGCTCGCGTCTCCCAGGGATTCAAAATTCAATTTTCCCAATTGTAATACCAATACCCCGATTTCCGTTAAAAGCATAAATCTGGAAAAGCGATTATTTAAAGGTGCGAATTGTGATTCTTCAGGAGAAATTTTGCTCGCCTGTGATCACAATTCGCACCTTTTTCATCATGGATCTATACTGTTGCTAATATTAGATTGCGGACTCAGGATAATATCTCAAAAAATGTCCTAATTTTGGAACACAGGTCAAACGGCAGCCCTGAGCAATAAATCTTTTTCCCAAATACCTGCTGATTTATGATTAAATTACTACTGATAGTCGGCACCGGCGGATTCCTGGGAACGGTTTCAAGGTTTCTGACTTCACGCTATTTTGCAGCTTTTTTTCCTTCTTCATTCCCTTACGGAACTTTTGTTGTAAATGTTGTCGGCTGTTTCCTTATCGGCCTGATTTATGGAATTACCGAAAAAGGCGCATTTATTTCTTCCGAATGGAGGATGTTTCTGACCGTGGGTTTCTGTGGCGGATTTACAACATTTTCGGCTTTTGCCGCTGAAAATATGGCAATGCTTCGCGACAACGAATTATTTAACTTCTTTTTATACACGGGAAGCAGCATCTTTATTGGATTGCTAGCCACTTACCTGGGAATAATGATTGTTAAAATTCTTTAGTTATGGAAACCGGTGATAATGTGAAAATTTTGCGTGTATACATCAGTTCGACCGATAAACTGAAACATACACCTTTATATGAAATGCTGGTATACGCAGCAAGGCATAACGGGCTTGCCGGTGCAACCGTTCACAAAGGTGTGATGGGATTTGGAGGCAGCAGCGTAGTACATTCGGTCAAATTCTGGGAAACCAATGATAAACTCCCTGTGGTTGTCGAAATAATTGACGAAAGCCCCAAAATTGAGGCTTTCGTCGAAGTTATAAAACCTTACCTGGAAAGTGTTCGCTACGGATGCCTCGTTACCATTGAGGATGCAAATGTTGTATTTTACAAAACAGGAATCAAAAAATCAGTCTTTGAACTTTGAAATCTGTTTATCGAATCTTCCCAACATTCGAATTCCAACATCCCAAACCCCAACCCTTTACTTCACCACTTTCTTATAAATATATTCTCTTCCCTGTTTGAGTGTAAAACCATCTACATTTCCATTGTCTATAATATTAAATATCATTACAATACCTGCCTGATCGAACCTGAATTCGCTTTCCGAAATGGCATCGAGAGGAAATGAAGGCTGCCCTGTTGCCTGTGCTGTGAGTTTACCGCCATCCTGTTTTACCGTTATTACCAAAGGCAATTGTTCCGATGTATATTCACCTTCGTAAGCCGAAAGTTTATCAGCCGAAATAGCAACTGTTTTGAAATCAGGAATTTTGTAAGGTTTATCAAAATAGCAACTCAGCAGTCCGATTAGGATATCATTCATGGGATAATTCATTCCATTGGAGCAGAATGCAATAGCAACTTTATCTTCAGGGAAATAAGCCAAAGAGGATGAAAATCCGTCAATTCCGCCATTGTGCCCGAACGCATATCTTTCGTGAAAGGGGATTTTAAATGTTCCCAGACCAAAACCATCTTTCATCGTCGTCATACTTTTAAGGGAATTCTCGTTGAGCAGTTTGCCATCGAAAAGAGCTGTAATAAAAAGAGTTAAATCAGGAGAGCTTGAAATCACTGCACCTGCGCCATGCGGAATGCTCATATCGGTTTCGGGCAAAATAACCCATTTGCTATCTTCATTTTCAAACGATGAAGCTTCGTTGAAAGCATGGTTGATTTTACCTCCGTACATCGTATTTTTAATTCCGATTCGCGAAGTTATTCTTGTTGTAAGATTTTCCTGGTATGATTTTCCGGTTACATCTTCAATTATGAATCCCAATAAAACAAAATTTGTATTGCTGTATTCACCTTTTGTTCCCGGGGCAAAAACGGGTTCCTGGCTTTCGAATAAATCGAGCAATTGCTGCCTGCTGCGTGGTTCGGTCATCCATTTGGGATAATCCTCGCTGTTGGTAAAATTAAACAAACCGCTGTGATGGTTAAGTAGATCCGCGATTGTGATAGTTTTGGAATTAGGGATTTTACTGAAAAACTCAGAAAGCGGAGTTTCGAGACTGAGTTTTTTTTCTTCGATAAGTTGAAGGATCATCACCGACGTAAACATTTTGCTGATGGATCCGATCCGATATCGTGTTTCAGGAGTTGAATTAACTGGTTTGGCCCCTGTATTATCAATAAATCCAATGGCTTTGCTGTATTCAACTACGCCATTTTTGGTAATGGTGACCGAGGCCATTGCTTTGTTGTTATCATCCAGTGCTTTAAGCAGACTGTCGATCCTGCTGCTGAAGTCTGGTGTTTTCTGTGCAACCAGTCCTGTTGCAGAAAATGAAAATACCAGAATCAGAATGAAAATGAGTTTTTGGTTCATTGTTTTGTTGTTTTTTAGGAATGAAATATGTTAATAATGCATATCTGACGAAAGTAGTCACAAAAAGTTACTGCTTTCATCAACAGATGTTAAAATTTGTGCATCAAATCAGTTTCCGATGTCGACCTAAGTGAAATAAAAAGTATTACTTCAATTTATCTTTAAAAACTTTTCTGAATTTTTCCAACTTCGGCACAATTACATATGTGCAATAGGGCGCATCGCCATTTTGGTTAAAATAATTCTGGTGATAATCTTCGGCAATATAAAACGGAGCCGCAGGATTAATTTCAGTAACAATAGGTTTGTCGAACACTTTTTCGGAGTTCAGTTTCGTTTTGTAAGCTTCAGCAAGTTGTTTCTGAGTATCGTTATGATAAAAAATTGCTGATCGGTATTGTGTTCCCTGGTCGGCACCCTGCCTGTTGAGGGTAGTTGGATCATGACTGGCCCAAAAAGCTTCGAGCAACTCATCATATGAAATTACGGAAGGATCAAAAATAATCATACAGGCTTCGGCATGACCGGTGAGTCCAGATGTTACTTCGCGGTAGGTTGGATTTTTAATTTTTCCGCCGGTATAACCCGAAGTTACTGAAAGAACTCCTTTAAGTTCCTGAAAAACAGCTTCTACACACCAGAAACAGCCCGAAGCAAAAGTAGCTGTATCCGTTTTAATTCCGTTTGCCGGCATATCCATTTGAATTTCGTTTTTAAGTGTGTTGCTTTTGCATCCTGTCACAAGCAGGATGGCAAAAATGATTAAAGTAAGTCGTTGCATAAGTGTTATTGTTCATTGAGTATCAACAAAAAAAACTTGCTTTAGTTCATGCTGAAACCTTTGTAATCACTGACAAAATTTGTTAAAAGCCCTGTTCTTTAGCAATGAATTTATGTGAGGATTGAAAAATATTTCTGACATTTCCGGTTTGTAATTAAAATCTGTTTACTTTTGCCACAGTTCTTTTACTACCATCACTTATCAAGAAAGGCTGAGGGAAATGGACCTTTGAAGCCTTGACAACCTGTCCAAGTTTTTCCGGACAAGGTGCCACATCCAACCGCTAATGGCGGAAAGATAAGATTGGAATCAGTTTTGCGATATCGTAACCGCTATATCTTCAAAGCTCTTCTGACTTATCGGGAGAGCTTTTTTTATGCTCTTTCCGATAGCCCTTTCAGGTAAGTGATCATTTTTTGTTAATCCATAAAAATCACATACCATGAACAAAATCACCCAAATCATTCATTCCATCCCTGTTGATGAATTAACCGGCGCAATATCTGTACCTATTTATCAAACAGCAACTTACGTTCAGGAAGCTCCCGGCGTTAACAAAGGTTACGACTATGCCCGCACCAATAATCCTACACGTGCTGCTCTCGAAAAAATAGTTGCCCAACTTGAAGGTGGCAGTGCAGGTTTCGCTTTTGCAACAGGGCTGGCTGCAATTGATGCTATACTTAAAACCTTGAAAACCGGCGACGAAATTGTTGCCGTTGATGATATTTATGGTGGTGCTTACCGTCTTTTTACCCATGTATACCAGAAATTCGGAATTAAAATTCATTATGTTGATACTACGGATGCTTCCAATATAGCTGCTTATCTCAACGAAAACACCAAACTGGTTTGGCTCGAATCGCCCACCAATCCCACACTTAAGATTTCGGATATTAAAAGCATTGCTGAACTGGCGCACAAGGCCGGGGCTCTTGTTGTTATTGACAATACTTTTGCTACACCGGTTGCCCAGAATCCGCTGGAACTGGGTGCCGATTATGTGATGCACAGCGGTACAAAATACCTGGGCGGTCACTCCGATCTGCTTGCCGGACTTGTTATTGTGAAAGATGAAAAGCTTGCCGAAGAGCTCAAATTTATACAGAATTCATCCGGCGGAGTTTTGGGCCCGCATGATTGCTGGCTGGTAATCCGCGGTATCGAAACGGTTGCTCTTCGCGTTGAGCGTCAGTGCGAAAATGCTGTAAAAGTAGCCGCTTTTCTTAATTCGCATCCGGATGTGGATCATGTTAATTATCCCGGGCTGCCGTCACATAAAAACCATGAGATTGCCAAAGTCCAGCAAAATGGCTTGTTTGGTGGAATGATTTCATTCTCACTGAAAAATGATACCGAAGAAGCAGCTCTGGCTTTTGTAACTTCTACAAAATATTTCAAATTAGCCGAAAGCCTGGGTGGCGTCAAAAGTCTGCTCTGCCATCCTTCACAAATGACGCATAAATCCGTTCCCCGCGAAAAAAGACTGGAGTCAGGTATAAATGATTCATTGATAAGACTTTCGTGTGGAATTGAAGGTGCGGAAGATCTGATAGATGATTTGAAACAGGCGTTTGAGAAAGTGAAAGGTTAATTCGGCAATTTGGTAATTCGGCAATTTGACAATTTGACAATTCGACAATTCGACAATTTGACAATTTGACAATTTTATAATATGTCAATTGATGCCCGACTCCCGACCTTTTTTAAAAAAACAAAATAGAAACAACACAACGCAACAAAAATGACTTACGATAAAAAACTGATCATCGGATTATTTGGCTTTGGTGTGGTAGGCGAAGGAATTTACCGCGTATTAAAGCAAACTCCGACTTTACAGGCTGAAATTAAGCGGATTTGTATAAAACATCCTGACAAAAAACGGAATGCGCCGTCAGAATTGTTTACAACGAATGCTGATCTGCTTCTTAACGATCCGGAAATTAATGTGGTAGTTGAACTTATTGATGATGCGGATGCTGCCTGGCATATTGTTTCAACTTCCCTTGCAAGTGGAAAGGCTGTTGTGAGCGCCAATAAGAAAATGATTGCTGCGCATCTTTCGGAACTTCTTAAGCTACAGGTCGATAATAATACTTCTTTGCTATACGAAGCTGCTGTATGTGGCAGTATACCGGTTATTCGAAACCTCGAAGAGTATTACGATAACGACATGCTAAATTCTGTAACAGGAATCATCAACGGCAGCACCAATTACATTCTCACCCGCATGAATGAGGATGGAATGGCCTATGGCGAGGCTTTGCAACTTGCGCAAGAGCTCGGATTTGCTGAAAGCGATCCCACCCTCGATGTTCAGGGAACGGATGCTGCCAATAAACTCACTATTATTCTGAATCACGCTTATGGCATCATTTCGGAGCCTGATGATATTATGTGCAAGGGAATCACGCAGTTGCATCCGGCCGACAGTGTGTATGCAAAGGAAAAAGGATTCAGTATCAAGTTAGTAGCCCGCGCCCGGCGTGTTAATCATACTGATGTGGCTGCTTATGTTCTGCCAACATTCGTGGGACCTCGGAGCCAGCTTTTTAATGTCCGCTTCGAATTTAACGGTGTGATTATAGGAACGCGACTGGCCGACGAACAGTTTATTTACGGAAAAGGGGCAGGCCGTTACCCGACCTCTTCGGCTGTGCTCAGCGATATTGCGGCTTTGCGTTATGGATACAAATACGAGTATAAAAAATCGCGTACCGGAGTCGATTATTGCATTTCGAATGATCATGTGCTGCGTGTTTATGTGAGCTGCGAAAACATGAACGACATCGATCAAAACGATTTCCTTGCCATCGACGAAACCTATAACAGTCAGAGCAGGAAGTATATAACAGGCTCAATCCGGTTCGATAAGCTGAGGAGTGCGGAATGGCTGAATAATCCAGCCAATTCGGTTATAGTATTTGAAAATGCCGAACAGGCTGAAAGCCATCACCTTGAAGAACTGGAATAATTTTCTAAATATTTCCTTTCATAAAAAATCCCCGGATCAAAAGTCAGGGGATTTTTTTTTAATCCTGGTAAAGCTTCTGGCTATCGTTAATCATATTTCAGAATATTATAAGTTACCGTTTGCCGAAATAATCAGATATTTGCACAAACAACAAGCAAACGATGGTCAGAATTTCGGCGGTTATCATCACTTATAACGAAGAAAGAAATATTGTGGGCTGCCTTCAGTCTCTCGAAGGTATTGCTGATGAGATTGTTATAATCGATTCAAATTCGACTGACAATACCGAAAAACTTTGTGCTCCGTTCAATGTAAGGTTTTTACAGCATGATTTCGAAGGATTTATGCAGCAAAAAACCTGGGCTGTGGCGCAGGCTAATTTTGACCATATTTTGTCGTTGGATGCAGATGAACAACTTTCGGATGAATTAAAGCAATCGATACTTGCAGTAAAAAATGACTGGAAAGCCGATGGATACTCATTTAACAGGCTTACATATTATATCGGGAAATGGATAAGGCATTGCGGCTGGTATCCGGATACAAAACTTCGTTTGTGGGACCGAAGGAAAGGCAACTGGAGCGGCATTAATCTTCACGAAAGTGTTAAAATGCAGGATAATGCCACAATCGAAAAACTGAAAGGCGACTTACTGCATTATTCCTATTATTCAATCAGGCAGCATCTTGATCAGATCAATAAATTTTCGGAAATAGCTGCAAATGAGGGAATCATCAAAGGGAAAAAATCATCTTTATTTATTGCTGTTTTCAAGAGCATCTGGAAATTTAAGCGTGACTATATTTTTAAACTCGGTTTTCTTGATGGTTATTATGGTTTCGTAGTTTGCGCTCTATCAGCCCATATGGTTTTTATCAAATGTATAAAAATGAATGAATTAAAAAAGGTCGGTAAATAATCCATACCTTATAAGATTCAAATATTGTCATTGATAAAAATCCAATTATATGAATAAAATCCTGATTTCTGTATTAGCTTGTTTCTTATACATTAATTCACATGCACAAAATTATAATCCAGAACAAGCAGCCAGAAAAAAACTGATTTACCAATTTATTGAGGAAGAAAAATTCTATGATGCCATAAGGGAGATAAATTATTGTTTAAAGCTAGACCCCAAAGATGCTACGTTATATTACGTCAGGGGAATGATCAAATATCAATTGAATGATCATATTGGTGCCAGGGCTGATTTAATTAAAGCAAAAAATCTTGACGTTAATTACAATCTGGAATTCGTTAACTATTACACTAATAAAAGTCTGATGGTTAATTATCTTATCAAATATTATCTGGATTCGGATACACTTCTGGAAGAAAATGGTTTTAAACCTGTATTTACATATAAAGATTCACTTCAGGGTGCCTTAAGACCTGAAAGAACCTGTTTCGATATTTATTATTACAACCTTTCAGTTAAAATACTTCCTGAAATAAAAAGTATCGAAGGAAGTAATCAGATTTATTTCCGAACGGTTGCGGATACCAGAAAAATACAAATTGATCTGGCAGAAAGTTATCAATTGCAATCGATACGCTGGAACAATAAGGATTTAAATTATACCCGGGTTTTTAATGCAATTTTTATTGATTTTGATGAAACTTTGCTGGCAGGAGAAAATCATTTAGTCACAATAAAGTACAAAGGGATGCCCCGGGTAGCGCCCTCTCCACCCTGGAATGGAGGATTTGTGTGGAGAAAAGACCGTTCGGATTGGTGGGTGGGCGTTGCTTGCGAACATCTTGGAGCCAGTTCGTGGTGGCCTTGTAAAGATCATCTTACCGAAAAACCAGACTCGATGAGTGTTAATATTCAGGTTCCAACTGGATATCAGGCAATTGCAAATGGTAATTTGCGTTCAACGCAAGTGGTTGATTCAGAATACACTAACTTCGAATGGTTTGTTAGTTACCCGATAAATAGTTATTGTGTAACATTTTATATGGGCAAATTTATAAACTTTAATGAATCATATTCTTCCTCCATAGGTTCCTATAACATTGATTATTATGTGTTGCCCCGGCATTTAAAGAAGGCAAAGAAATTGTATAGCCAAACAAAAGACATTGTAAAAGTTTATGAAAAACTTTTCGGTGAGTATCCTTTTGCTAATGACGGAATAGCGATGGTTGAGGCACCTTATGCTGGTATGGAACATCAGAGTGCTATTGCAATTGGCGACAATTATGGCAGCAAGAATCGCCGGGGTTATGAAATACAGGAATATGATTATCTTTTAGTACATGAAACTGCGCATGAATGGTGGGGGAATTCTGTTACAATGAATGACATGGCCGATGCATGGATAAGCGAGGGCTTTGCAACTTATTCGGAACATCTTTTTATGGAAGACAGGTATGGATATGCTGAATATATCAGCGCAAGCGCAAAAACAATGGAAGATATTAGAAATATTTGGCCTATGGTGGGAATAAAAGATGTAAATGACAATACGTTTTTAGGAAAT
Source organism: uncultured Lentimicrobiaceae bacterium (assembly GCA_964420555.1). Classification (GTDB taxonomy): domain Bacteria; phylum Bacteroidota; class Bacteroidia; order Bacteroidales; family UBA4417; genus UBA4417. Next base: position 45,763 of record CAYQTT010000018.1, read on the forward strand.
GATATTTATAAGAAGGGTGCTGCTATGATTAATAACTTTAGATGCACAATCAATAATGATAGTTTGTTTTTTTTACTGCTAAAGAGTTTTTATTCACAATACAAATATAAAACGCTGACTACTAGTCAATTTATTGATTATGTAAATAATTTTACAAATACTGATTACAGCGATTTTTTTAACAAATTTTTATATTCCACAGAACCTCCTGTTTTACAATATGACTTTGTACTACAGAACGATACGCTGTATTTCGAATACAGATGGATTAATGTAGGTAAAAATTTCAAAATGCCATTTAGCATTTCAGTGAATGAAAAAGAAAATATCCGAATTGTAGGAGGCGTTGACAAAAAGGTGCTAAGAATAGATAATGTAAAGTCATTTTATCTTCCTAACGAATACCGGTTCAATAAGGATCAGATATCCAGAAATTCATTTACGTACTATTGGACTTTATAGAAGCCAGGTAATCCATTTCGTTAAAAGTGAACTAGAAAATAATTTAAGTTTGAGTACTTCAATTATCATTTAAAAAGATCAGATTTCAATCTTACTGCCTTATTGTTCTACCAGGAAATCTCAATTTCTTTATTGGCATTTATACCATCGATTACAATCACTTTTTGTTCCATTTTACGGCTGTCGAACCACAACGGATCTGTTGGCTTTATCGAATTGAAAAAATCGATAACTGATTCTTTTGGCGTATTGCGCTTTCCATTCAAACTCAGTTGACCGGCAACCGCCTCGAAACCATGCAGAATAACCGAAATAGCTTTAAATTTGCTTGTGAATGATTTTGATGTAAGTGGTTGTATAACAATCTTTTTTGCAACCGGATCGAAACTCATTGCCGACTCAAGGAAACTTCCTTTTTCGTACGAATAGGTTTCGCCATCATCTTCGTAATAGGTAAAAGTTGTTGCTTCGTTCCCAAAATAAACATGCACAAAAAGTGTATCCGACGATTTCTCCGAGGTACTTTGGATTAAAGTCTGCATCGGGATAATGCTTCCACCTTTCGCAAAAACCGGCAGTTTATCCAGTGGACTTTCAATCAGAATTTCCTGTTTGCCGCTGTATTTATTTCCATTGAAAAAGTCGTACCAATCGCCTTCGGGCAAATATACTTTCGTGATTTCTTTCGTACTTTCAACCGGTGCCACCATTATGGAAGGACCGAACATAAACTGCTGTTGATACACATAATACCAGCATTTTTCGTCGTAAGTATTATCGATAACCATGGTGCGATTAACTGGAATGCCAGTTTTATGCGCTTCTGCGAAAGCGGAATACAGGTATGGCAGCAAGCGGTACCTGAGCGAAATGTAATTGCGCGAAATATTTTCGACAACTTCGCCGTAACTCCACGGCTCGGACTGATTTTCGTTGCTGGCTTTGTGCACTCTGAAAAAGGGAGTGAAAGTACCTATAGTAAGCCACCTCGCAAATAGATTGGGTGATGCCGTTCCAATAAAACCACCCACATCAACTCCGGCGAAAGCCATTCCTGTGATTCCAAGGGAGTTAACCAGGCGGCAACCAAGCATCATATGTGCATCGCTGGCAACATTATCGCCGGTCCAGATGGCTGTATAACGCTGTGCCCCGGCATACGAAGCCCTTGTTAAAGTAAACGGGCGCTTTCCGTCCATCAGGCTGCGCGTACCTTCGTAGGTGCTGCGCGACATCTGCATTCCGTAAACGTTTTTCGCCTTTCGGTAACTGGCAAAACGGCCATCCCAGTCGAGCTGAACAAGCGATGGCGTATATCCGCCGCCCCATGAAGCAATTTCGTTCATATCGGTCCAGAAACCTTCGACGCCATCTTTAATCATCGGCGCAAAACTATCGCCCCACCATTTGCGCACTACCGGTTTTGTGAAATCAGGGAAATGACACCATCCGGGCCATACCTGTGCGGTATAATCCTGACCGTCAGGATATTTGATGAAATAATTTTCTTTAACTCCTTCTTCATAAGCTTTGTAGCCTTTTTCAACTTTAATACCCGGGTCAACAATTACAGTTGTGTGAATATTCATTGAACGGAGTTTTGCTAATGTTTCAGCAGGTTTTGGAAAGCGCTCAGGATGCCAGGTAAAGATTTTGTAAGCATCCATAAAATGAATATCGAGGTGAATTACATCGAGCGGTATCTTCTTTTCACGAAACGTTTGTGCAAGGTTAAGTGCTTCACTGTCGGGGTAATAACTCCAGCGGCTTTGATGAAATCCGAGTGACCAAATGGGCGGAATATTCACCCGGCCGGTAAGCAATGTATATTCGTTTAAAAGCTGCCTGATGTTACTTCCGTAAATGAAATAATAATTCATTTCGCCGCCATCGGCACCAAAAGAGGAGAACCTGTCGTTTGAAGCACCAAAATTGAAAAGGCTTTTATAGGTATTGTCGAAAAAAATCCCGTACGACAGTCCGTGATGGATACCGATATAAAACGGAAACGACGAATACAGGTCGTCGTCATCAACCTGGTAACCGGGATTATCGGTGTTCCAGTTGGTATGTGCTTCACCGCGGCGGTCGAGGTTGCCGGTTTTTTCGCCCAGACCGATAAATTTTTCTCCTTCCTGAAGTATCTTAAACGTAGTAACCTCATCGCCGACCCATGTGGTGCCAAAAGTATCGTCCTCGTTAATCACCTGGTTTTCTTTGGTCAGGAATTTAAAGCGTACCGGATTTGTAGTAATATCAAGTCTTACAGAATCGGTAATCAAAGTAATCATACCTTCTGTTTCATGTACTTTGAAATTTGTTTTTGCGGGATTTGCAACCACAGCATACGAAAAATCCGGTTCAAAGGCACCTTTGGCAATCCGTATCCGAATTACCGATGCATTATACACAATCACCTGGACATTGCCAAAACTGGTTTCGACAGTAAGGCCGGTTTCCGAAGTTTTCATTTTCCTGAGATTGCCAAGGCTGGCGGATGTTGACTGCTGGCTGAAAGTGGTTATTGTCATAAATAAAATGCTGAACAGAATTGTTGCCGTTTTCATAAAACATAAATTATTGTGTAAAAATACAAATAATGTAAAGACGCGATGCTCGCGTCTCTATCCGCGCGGAGACGCGAGCATCGCGTCTCTACACAATTTTGAAAAACCGAATCATATCAATCTTTATCTTTGCCGCCATAACCGTCCTTTTATGTTTTACCTGCTGATTGCCCTTTTCTTTTCCAGTTGTATATTTTTTGCTTTTAAATATTTCAATAAATTCAATATCAGTATTTTGCCAGCAGTTGCAACTAACTATCTGGTTGCTACAGCATTTGGTTTTATGGGCAGCGGGGAAAATACATCCGTAAGTATGATTCTTCATCAGCCGTGGGTTTTGATGGCTGTCATGACTGGAATCACGTTCATCCTGACTTTTGTGGTTTTTGCGGTATCAACGCAAAGAGTGGGCGTGGCCATGACCATGGTTTCGGGTAAAATGTCCATCGTACTTTCGGTAGCAGTTGGTTTTCTGCTTCTCTCAGAACCTTTTGGGATTCTTAAAATTTTGGGAATAGTAGCAGCTTTGGTTGCTTTTTTCCTCACCAACAAGGGCAGGGGAGAGGTTAATGTCGAAAAGAAGTATTTGTATCTGCCGGCCCTGATTTTCTTTGGGACCGGTGCCAACGATATTTTAATGAAATTGTCGGGTGTATATTATGCCGATCGCAATGAAATTCAGTTTCTTACAGTAACGTTTTTTACTGCTTTTATTATTGGTTTTAGCATTTTGGCTTACCAGGTGAGTCGTAATGCTTTAAAAATAAGATGGAGAGATATTACAGCCGGAATTTTTCTGGGTGTCGTAAACTGGTACTCTACTTATTTCTTTATCAAAGGATTATACATTCTTCCAATATCGCTTTTTATCCCTGTTTTTAATGCCGCGTTGGTTTTCATTGCGGTTGTATCGGGCTATTTCTTTTTTAACGAGAAACTATCGGCCATAAATCGTATCGGTATTCTTTTAGCCCTGCTGGCGATTGGGGCAATAGCGTTTTCATAATTGGTTGGCGTGCGGCAAATCTTTACAATAATCCGAAAAAAAAAGCAGGACTTTTCGCCCTGCTTTCTTTAATCAAAATGAAACGTTCTATTTTATTTCGAAAAGATCATCTTTTAATTTTGCATTGATTTTAATGGCTGAAACCGTAAAATTAATGGTCTGTGGTCCCATCATCTGCGATAAAGCATGAGGAAACATAATGCCATCAACAGCTTTGTAATCACCAAATTCAGCAACTGATTCTTTGCCTTCGGTACGCACTTTTAATCCGGTGCTTACGTCGTAGTAATCGGTATCTTTCATATCAGCACTTTTGGTTACAACAATTTTGTACAGTTGTGTGCCATTTTTTTGTTCTTCGATACCAAGCAGTTCGGTAGTGTAACCCAGGGTTGAATAATACATTTCCGGAAATATCATTGCCTGCTCTTTCATAGCAATCAGCTCATTTCCTTCTATTGGTTTGCTTTCGCCACTCATTGGTGAAGCCGAAATACCCTTGCCTGCGTTATAGGTCTGCTTTGCAAAAACCATAGCACCTGATCCTACCTGCAATAAAAATTTGTCAGGCGCTTTGTAATACATATCAAGTGAAATCGGCGTTCCTTGCATGGTAGCACCAGCATTGATGGTTACATCTTTCACCTTTTTCAGTTTTTTAGCTCCGCCTATTGCCGTAACATAGCTATTAATAACCTGCTCAGCTGTAACTCCTGCAGGAGCCGGTTTGAGCTTTTTGTCAGGATCATAAAGTTTGGCATCGGTATCGTAGTATAATATTTCGCCGCTTTTCGAAAACTTTTTCAGTTTGGGAGCGAGTTCCTCAGCTTTGCCTACAACCAGAAGGTAAGCATTGTCGGGCCGGATGTATTTCTGAGCAACTTGCTGAACATCAGCGGCAGTAATCGAAGCCAGTTTGGTAAGGTATGTCGAATAGTAATCTTTCGGCAGGTTGTAACGGGCAGTATTAATAGCGAAATTGGCTACAGTTGAAGGATTTTCGAGCGAACGGCCGAAATTACCCATCATATAATTACGTACCATGTTGAGTTCATCTTCAGGAACCGGTTCGGTACGCAGACGGCTCATTTCGGCAAGAATTTCGGTAAATGAGCTATCAGTTACAGGGTTGCGTACTTCTGCGGAAGCGTTAAACTTTCCGATTAGTTTATCCGACTGAATGCTTGAATATGCGCCATATGTCCAGCTGTGTTTTTCGCGAAGGTTGCTGAAAAGCCTGAAAGTACCACCGCCGAGAATTGTATTAGCGAATTTTACTTTGATTTCGTCGGGCGAGCCTGGTTTCAGATCCACAGGGTAAGTTACATTAATAGTAGATTGTACAGCGTTTGGCCTGTCGACCAAAGCAACAGTTGTTTTAGCAGGAGCTTTAGGCGAAGGATAATTTGCTTTTGGCACATCGCCCGATTTCCAGCTTCCGAAATATTTCTCAACCAATGGTTTAGCTTCTTCGAGCGTGATATCGCCAACTATAGCAAGGTAAGCAATATTGGGTTTGAAATATGTTTTGTAAAACTCTGTACATTTCTCAAGGGTAATGTTTTTTACCGATTCCTCAGTAATGTTTTCACCATAAGGATGATTGCTGCCATAAACAATAACCTGGTTTACACGTTGCGAAATCGCGCCCGGATCGTTTTTATCAGCTTCCAGTCCCGAAAGCGTTTGGGTACGGATTTTCTCCAGTTCTTCAGATTTAAATTCTGCGTTAAGCAACACATCCGACATAACCGAAAGCAATGTTTCGTTATGCCTGGTGAGACAGTTAGCATAAATTCCGCCGGCAGATGTGTTGAGATTAGCACCAATCATATCTACGGCTTCATCAATCTGGTCTTTGGTACGGGTGGTTGTTCCTGTGCGCATCAGCTGGCCGCTGAATGAGGAGTATCCTGCCATTTCGCCTTCAAAAATTGGGTCGTAATCAAGTACCAGCGAATAGGCGAGACGCGGGATTTTGTGATTTTCGACAACAAAAACTTTAAGTCCGTTAGGCAGTTCGAACGATTGGTAATCTCCTATTTTAATAACAGGAGCTTCAGCGCCTGCCGGACGGATACTGCGATCGAGAACTTCTTTAACTATAGGAGTTTCAGCGGCTTTCGCTGTTTTTGCTTTTTTAACCTGGGCAGCCAGAGGAAGTGAGATGATCAGGGCTGCGAAAATTGAAATGATTTTATTTTTCATATGTTGGTTCCTCCTTTAGTTTTTTTCGGTTGGTTTCGGTAAATAAGTCAGAACCACCCTGTTTTCAGGGGTAAGGTATTTTTTTGCAACCCTCTGAAGGTCGGCGGGAGTTACTTTCATATACCTTTCAATTTCGTTATTGATTAGGTTGGCATCTTTGAAATATACATGATAATTGGCCAGGTTCTCGGCAATACCGGCCATGGTACTGTTACCGGTTACAAAATCATTTTCGGTTTTATTTCTGAGTTTCTGGAATTCAGCATCTGAAATTTCTGTTGTCTTTACTTTTTCGATTTCAGCTTCAATAGCTTTTTCAAGATCAGATGTTTCAACACCCATATTTACCAAGCCGAAAATGAGGAACAAGCCCGGATCTTCCAGAGCAAACGGGAACGACATAACCTGAAGCGCTTTCTGCTGCTGGTCAACGATGGATTTGTACATGCGCGAACTTTGTCCGTCCGAAAGCAAGGTGGTAAGCATTGAAAGGGCATACGAATCGGGCGTTCCCTGGGCCGGCATATGATACGACATAATAACGGCAGGCAGCTGGATGTTATCGTAAACTGTTTCGCGTACTTCGGCAGTTTTTTCAGGTTCTACCGCTGTTGGCCTTACAATTTCTTTGGTTCCGCGTGGAATATCGCCAAAGTATTTTTCGATAAGTTTATTGGTGTTTTCAATATCCATGTCGCCGGCAATGGATAAAGTTGCATTATTTGGAACATAATAAGTACTATGGAAATCCATAAATTCCTGCAAAGTTGCCTTGTTGAGATCTTCCGGATAACCTATCGGTGTCCATTTATAAGGATGCACCTTGTATGCGTTCTCCATTGTTTTTTCAATGATAGAACCATAAGGACGATTGTCGTACGATTGTTTGCGTTCTTCCTTAACTACTCCGCGCTGTGTTTCAACGCCTGTGCTGTCGATTCGAAGGTGCAAAAGCCTTTCCGATTCGAGCCAAAGCCCGAGTTCGAGCTGATTACTGGGGAGAAGTTCATAATAAAAGGTACGGTCCTGCGAAGTATTCGCGTTTAAAGTACCACCGGCAGCCTGGGTAATTTTGAAATACTCGCCGCGTGGGATGTTTGGCGATCCTTCGAACATCAGGTGTTCAAAAAAATGTGCGAACCCGGTTCGGCCGGGAACTTCATTTTTCGAACCTACGTGATAAAGGATTGATACAGCAACAATTGGCGTTGTATTATCCTGATGCAGAATAACATGCATGCCGTTGGGCAGATCGTATTCAGTGAATTTGATCCTGCCTTGTTGCGCCATAGCACCCAGCATGGGAATGATGGCTAACAACAGAACTAATAGTCTGATTTTCATAAAATGTTTGTTAGGGTTATTGATTTTAAAGTGTTTGTGATTTAAAGCTTGTAGAAATTATTTCTTTTTACTTTGACTAAGGAACCATTTGTACAGTTCCGCTTCGTTATACGCATTAACCCACGAATCGTGACCGACGCCGGGATAAATAGTCATTCGGGCCGAACCACCTGTAGCGTTCACAGCTTCAACCATTTCGACAGTACGTTTTACCGGAACTACAGGATCACTTTCGCCATGAAATGCCCATACAGGGGTGTTTTTTAATTTTTGAGCAAACTGTATATCGCCACCACCACATACAGGCGCAACTGCTGCAAACTGGTTGGGGTATAATGCCGTCCAGGTCCAGGTTCCGAAACCGCCCATACTCAGGCCAGTAAGGTAGATTCTATCATTATCAATCCTGTATTTTGTTTTTAGTTGCTCCAGCATTACCTGTAAATCTTCAGCCACCCACCATGAGTTTTCCGGACATTGAGGCGAAACCAGAATAAACGGGAAATCGGGTTGTTGCTCAACAAAAGAAGGAGGTCCATGCATTTTTACTTTTTCGAGGTCGTTGCCACGTTCGCCTGATCCATGCAGAAAAATGAGCAGCGGAAATGTTGTTGTTTTATCCTTTTTATAATCACCCGGGAGCCACAAAAGGTAATCCAAAGTAGTGTTTCTCTGAATGACGGCTTTTTCAGTTGTCTGTTTTTGTGCCGTAACGTGCTGACTCATTGTTATTAATATCAGGATAATGGGTATAAGGAAGATTCGGTTCATGTTTTTATGATTTACATTTTTATTGATTTTGAAGCAATTTTTACATTCCTTACTTTAAGAGAAACTGCTTTTATAGAACTTTATTTGAAGAAAAATATTTGGTTTTACATTTTCACCCTTCGCACTGTCACCTCTCACCATGTCGATCTTGCCTTGTCCCACCTCACCATGTCACCCCTCGCCTTGTCTCCTTGTCTCCTTGTCCTACTCATAAAACTCACACCCACTCATCAAACACCAACTTCTCAGCCGCGTCAAAGTTCATAATAATTTCGTTAATATACATTAATAATTCGTCAGGTTTATGCGTAGTTGCAACACCAATTACTCTCATTCCGGCATGTGTAGCAGAAAGTATTCCTGGTACAGAATCCTCAAACACAATGCAATCAGCTGGTTTAACGCCAAGTTTGGCAGCAGTAGTAAGATAAACCTCAGGATCTGGCTTACCCCTGCTAACCATTGAAGAGTCAGTTATAACATCAAAATATTTATGCAGCCCTGTAGCTTCGAGTGTGAATTTGACATTTTCATAAGGAGCAGAAGTTGCCAGGGCAACAGGAACTTTTTTACCGGATGCAAACTTCAGGAATTCCGGCAATCCATGAACAGGATGAATATGTGGCAGATAGAGTTCTCTGTAAATGGATTCTTTTTCATCAGACAAAATGGCTATTTCGTTCCCTGAAATTGCATCGCCGAAAAGCGATTTCATAACCTGCTGGTTTGTTGATCCGAAATGCCTGCTAAAATCTTCTTTTGTGATAGTGATGTTATGGCGCCTGCCAAAGTCAACCCATGCTTCAAAATGCCATTGGTGATTATCAACAATTACTCCATCCATATCAAAGATCAATACCATAATGTTACAGTTGAAAAGTATATTGTTTTTGAGCGTCAAATTTAGGGAATCAATTTCTACTTTTGACAGTCGGAATCAATCAATAGAAAAACTAGTATTCCGAACATCAGCCACTAAAATATTTTAGACATGAACTCGAACTACCTTAAAAGCCTTCGGCTTGTTTATTTTGCTCTCGCAATGGGGATTGCGATGTTTTCACTGGTCGCATTGCTTATTAATAATATGAATGGTCCTTTGTCAGGAAATGACTTAAAACCAGAAGAAAAAGTACCTTTTCTGATTGTTTTAGTGGTGATAACAAGCGCTATCTTTTTGGCATACAAGGTTTATGTGCCTAAAAAAATAGTACAAATTCAGAATCTTCCAACGCTTGACAAAAAACTAACTGCCTGGCGTGAGATCATTATTTTACAGGGAGCATTGATAGAGGCTCCATCATTATTTGCAATTATTTTGTTTATGTTATTAGGCATCAGTACTTTGCTTTTATGGCCACTTGCCGGGCTTGTCCTTTTCTGGCTTACAAAGCCTGACCGTGACAAACTAATTGCCGAAACAAATCTTTCCCCTTCCGAGAGAGATGAATTTGAAATTATGAATTAGTTGTTCAAATAGCAGTTATTCAGTCTGATTTTAAATAATGACTTTTAACAAAATTCAGTATATTACTTAATGTTTTGTGTAAAGATTATGTAATCAGGTTATTATGAATATTTTTTCATATTTGGACGAATTCATAGTCTGAATAATTCAATCGGAACTACCTGACTTTCATACTATTTTTGTGAAAGGGTATCAAATGTATTGTGTTTTTAGTGAATTGCTATTTACGAGAATATTTTTTGTAATTTTGCACCAATTTTTGAAAACGGAAATTTAATACCACAAATAATTGGTATTCAACAATATAATTATATGAAGAGAGCAATGATTCTTACCGGAGGCGGAGATTGCCCCGGATTAAATGCAGTTATCAGAGCAATTGTTAAACGTGCAAGCCAGGAAACGGATTGGGAAATACTGGGAAGCATTAAAGCTTTTGACGGTATATTGAACGAGCCAACAGAATTAATGATTCTGGATGCAGAAAAAGTTGCAGGAATACATTACCAGGGCGGAACAATAATCCAAACTACCAACAAAGGCGGCCCTTATGCATGGCCTGTTAAAAATAAGAAAGGTGAATGGGAATATGTTGACCGTTCAGAAGAAATGATCCGTAAACTTTCTTACCTCGGTATTGATGCTGTTATCAGCATTGGTGGTGATGGCTCACAACGGATTTCGCAGAAACTTTTTGAACAGGGTCTCAATATTATAGGTGTTCCTAAAACAATTGACAACGACCTTTCAGCCACTGACTCAACATTCGGATTTCAGACAGCAATTGAAATAGCAACTGAAGCTGTTGATAAACTGGTTACCACTGCTGCCAGCCATAATCGTGTTTTTATTCTCGAAGTTATGGGCCGTGATGCAGGTTGGATTGCTTTGAATGCAGCCGTTGCCGGTGGAGCTGAAATATGTTTGATCCCTGAGATTCCATATGATACAAACGAAGTGCTATCCAAAATAAACGCACGTTTTCATAAAGGTCGCGGATTTGCTATAATCGTAGTAGCTGAAGGTGCAAAACCAATTGATGGTGAAATTATTGGTGAAAAAAGTTCTGAAGTCGGCTACGAACATGTACGACTGGGAGGTATCGGATTCAAACTTGAAGATGATCTCAAGACTCTTGGATGCGAGCATGATATCAGGGTTACCGTATTAGGTCACCTCCAAAGAGGTGGAGTACCTATTGCTTATGACCGTGTTCTTGCATCTCAGTTTGGCGTAAAAGCATTCGAAATGGTACTTAATGAAGAGTACGGACGTATGGTTTCATACTCCCATCCATATATTACAAGTGTTACTCTCAAAGATGCTATACAGAAACCTAATCTTGTAACTCTTGATACAGCATTAATGAAAACAGCCCGTGGACTTGGAATAAGTTTCGGAAACGATCAGATTGCATTGGAAGAATAATACAGAATGAATTTTATAATTTAAAAGGCCTCCGTTAGGAGGTTTTTTTTTGACCATTGCCATAGAGACGCGATGCTCGCGTCTCTATGGCAATGGTCAATCTATATCCTTAGAGACGCAAACAATGCGTCTCTAAACAAATTGTTCATTATACATAGAGACGCAAACATTGCGTCTCTGCTGGAAAAACGCACAAATTTGTCTATTTTTGCGACCCTATAATAATTGAGAAATGGCAGAATGCATACATTGTGGACAGGATTGTGGGAAAAACCCGGTTATTTGGGATGAGAAACCATTTTGTTGCAATGGGTGCAGCATGGTTTATCAAATTCTGGCTGAGAAAAAACTCGATCGTTACTATGATATGATGCCAACCCCCGGCATCCGCCTCGAGCAGGAAAACACTTCCGGTACACGATATGCATATCTTGAAAATGATGAAATCCGGTTGAAAATTCTTGATTTCTCTGATGGAGGAATATCCAGGGTCAATCTTTTTATTCCTGCTATTCACTGTAGCTCTTGTATCTGGCTTCTCGAAAATCTGAGCACTCTGCACCAGGGTATTATGCATTCGCATGTAAATTTCGTAAGGAAAGAAGTAAGTATAACATTCCGCGAAAGTGATATTAGCCTCCGTCAGGTTGTTGAGCTTTTGCACACTATTCATTATATTCCTGATATCAGTTATAATAAGGAGAAGAAAGACGATCACCAGAAAGCAAACCGCCGTATGATTATGAAAATCGGAGTTGCCGGATTTGCATTCGGGAATATAATGCTGCTCAGTTTTCCCGATTATCTGCCTGGTGGCGAAACTATTGATAAACTGATGGCTGGCACTTTCGGCATTGTTTCCTTTATTCTGGCTTTGCCGGTTGTTACTTATTGCAGCAGCGATTTTTTTCAGTCAGCATTCAAAAGTTTGCGAAAGAAAATTATAAATATTGATCTGCCTTTATCCATTGGAATTCTTGCTCTCTTTCTCGAAAGTAGTTACGAAATCTTCAGCGGAGCTGGAACCGGCTATATGGATTCACTGGCAGGATTACTTTTTTTTATGCTTATTGGCCGATGGTACCAAAGTCGCACCTATCAATCATTATCCTTTGATCGCGATTACCGATCCTATTTCCCGATAGCTGTAACCCGTTTGCTTGATGGTAAGGAAGATTTCGTACAATTGAAAGATCTGAAAACAGGGGATATTATCCTTGTCAGGAATGGCGAACTTATACCTGTGGATTCAATTGTAATCGAAGGCGAAGGAAGCATTGATTATAGTTTTGTAACCGGCGAATCAATCCCGGTGTCAAAAAAAACAGATGATTTTGTATTTGCAGGAGGAAAGCAAACAGGCGCCGCTATTAAATTACGAGTAGAGAAAGAAGTCTCACAGAGCTATCTTACACAATTGTGGAACGAAGACAAACTGGGACAGGATGACGAAATGCAGATGCAAACCATTGTAAACAAAGTAAGTCATTATTTTACACTGGTAATATTGGCGGTAGCAACAGGCGCATGCATTTTCTGGTCTTTCACTGATTTAGGGAAAGCCGTTTATGTTTTTGCCTCCATATTAATTGTTGCCTGCCCTTGTGCCTTGTCACTCACTATACCTTTTACTTTTGGAAATGTGATGCGTGTTTTCGGGCGAAATGGTTTCTATATTAAAAACACCGAAGTTATTGAGAAACTTACGCATGCCAATACTGTAGTTTTTGATAAAACGGGTACTCTAACCCATTCGCGCTCAATGAATATTGGCTGGGAAGGAAATGAACTTTCGGATAAGGAAAAACTTTGGATCCGATCTGTGGCGCGTAATTCAACGCATCCCTTATCGGTGATGGTTAGCGACTGGCTTCCGGCAGGTGCATTACTTTCGGTGGACAATTATGAGGAAATCAGTGGACTGGGAATATCAGGTGATGTTGAAAACCATAAGGTTATGCTGGGGTCACGTACTTTTATCGCTGGAACTGAAACCGCAGATGAAAGTAAGATTTCATCAGTTTATGTTTCTATTGACAATAAACTGAAGGGATTTTTTAAAATGGAGAATCATTACCGGGATGGATTGAATGAAGTAATAGCAGGATTGCAACCCATGGAACTTCATTTGTTAACCGGTGATAACAACTCCGAAGAGGAAAACCTTAGAAAGTACTTTACCTCAGCTACACAACTGCATTTTAATCAGTCGCCAACCGATAAACTTTCATATATCAATAAGTTAAAGAAAGAAGGTAAAAATGTCATAATGATTGGCGATGGGCTTAATGATGCTGGCGCATTGCTGAAAGCAGATATTGGTATAACCATTGCTGATGATATTTATCATTTTTCACCAGCTTGTGATGCTATCCTTTCATCGTCAAAATTTGGGCGGGTACAGGATTATTTAAAGTTCTCAAAATCAGCATTATTGATTGTTTACGCCAGCTATCTGATATCATTCCTATATAATTTTGTCGGTCTGTATTTTGCTATTCAGGGATTGTTGTCGCCTGTTGTAGCAGCAATACTTATGCCTCTGAGTTCTATTTCCATAGTAACATTTGCAAGTTTATCTGTTTCAGTGCTTTCGAAATCCAGAAAATTTTAATTAAATACAATAGTTACTTAATTGATTTAAGTATTCATTTACTTGATTTTCTGACAAAGGATAAGTGTATAATTAACATATTGTTAATTGCATCATATTTTAAGTAGTTATTTTTCAGAAGGATAATAGGTTTATCAGGAATTATTCTAAATTACATATGTGATAATAATTATACTATTTGATTCAATATCTTTGGCTAATTCAATATTTTAATACTTAAATGAGTGTAATCGTAGTACTGATAGGTTTCAGCATAGTAGTAGCCGCAGGTTTCCTGGTTGCTTTTTTATGGGCAGTTAAATCGGGTCAGTATGATGATGATATATCGCCATCTATAAGGATATTATTTGATAATGATGTTACTAAATCAGAACAAGCAAATACAAATACAAACCCAAACACAAACAAAACCAAAGTTTAGTTAAACCCAAAAGCGTATGGAATTACAAAAATTTTACTACGACAACAAAATTGTTAAGATGTTCGCTTACGCCACCATATTCTGGGGCGTAGTTGGCATGCTGGCCGGGGTATTGATTGCCACCCAAATGATATGGCCTGCGGCAAATTTTAATTTGCCCTACCTTACTTTCGGACGTTGGCGCCCGGTTCACACCAATGCAGTAATTTTTGCATTCGTGGGTAATGGTATTTTTACCGGATACTATTACTCATTGCAGCGCCTGCTTAAAACGGGCATGGCAAGCAACTGGATGACCAGAGTCCATTTCTGGGGCTGGCAATCCATTATAGTGTTGGCAGCTGTTTCATTACTTGCCGGATTTACGACTGGTAAAGAGTATGCTGAACTTGAATGGCCTATTGATATCCTGATCGCTCTGATATGGGTTATTTTTGGCTGGAACATGATGTGGACAATCCTCAAACGCAGGGTGAAACATATTTATGTAGCTATCTGGTTTTACATAGCAACGTTTGTTACTGTTGCTATTCTGCACATTGTTAACTCAATGGAAATTCCATGGTCGTTATTTAAAAGTTACCCGGTTTATGCCGGTGTTCAGGATGCGCTTGTTCAATGGTGGTACGGACATAATGCGGTTGCATTTTTCCTTACAACTCCTTACCTCGGACTCATGTATTATTTCATGCCTAAAGCAGCCAACCGCCCTGTTTATTCATATAAACTGAGTATTCTGCATTTCTGGGCTTTGATATTCCTTTATATCTGGGCAGGTCCCCACCATTTATTATACCAGGCATTGCCAAACTGGGCACAATCGCTGGGTACAGTTTTCTCTATAATGCTTATCGCCCCGTCATGGGGAGGTATGATCAATGGTCTGCTTACTTTGCGTGGCGCATGGGACAGGGTTCGCGAAGAGCCGGTTCTTAAATTCTTTGTGGTAGCAGTTACCGCTTATGGTATGTCAACTTTCGAAGGCCCTATGCTTTCGCTTAAAAATATTAATGCAATCAGTCACTTCACCAACTGGACCGTTGCCCATGTTCATATCGGCGCTTTGGGTTGGAATGGTTTCCTCACTTTTGGTATGATTTACTGGTTGTTCCCACGCATGTTTAAAACTAAACTGTATTCCAATAAACTGGCGAACCTCCATTTCTGGTTAGGAACTCTTGCTATGTTGTTCTACTCTATTCCAATGTATTGGGCTGGCTGGACAGAGGCTTCGATGTGGAAACAATTTACCCCGGCCGGTGATCTCGTTTATCCAAATTATCTTGAGATCGTTACTCAGATTATGCCTATGTACTACATGAGGTTGTTCGGCGGAACACTTTATTTCTTAGGTATGTTCCTGCTGGTTTATAATATATATAAAACTGTTAAAGCAGGTGAGTTTGTTCCTTTGGAAGCAGCCGAAGCTCCGGCTCTTGAAAAAGAAGGTGCACGTAAGACTGGTGAAAGCTATCACCGTTTTATCGAGCGTCGTCCTATACAGTTTATGATTCTGTCTATAGTAGCAGTTCTTATTGGTGGAATAATAGAAATTATCCCTACATTCATCATTAAATCAAATATCCCTACAATTGCAACGGTTAAACCCTACACACCACTCGAACTGCAGGGACGTGATATCTACATTAAGGAAGGATGCTATGTTTGTCATTCGCAGATGGTAAGGCCATTCCGATCAGAAACTGAACGATACGGCGAATACTCCAAAGCTGGTGAATATGTTTATGATCATCCATTCCAATGGGGTTCTAAACGTATAGGCCCGGATTTATGGCGCGAAGGTGTAAAATCAGGTCCGCTATATAAGTCTGATGCATGGCATTACACTCACTTTATGGATCCTCAGAAAGTCAATGCGCAATCTATTATGCCAAAATACCCATGGCTAGCAGAGAGTGAAATTGACGTTGAGGCAACTCCCGCCAAAATCAGGGTTATGCAATACCTTGGTGTACCATATCCGGAAGGCTATGACCTGAAAGCCAATGATGATATGAAAGCTCAGGCTGAAGCAATTGCTGCCGGGCTCAAAACAAATGGTATTGATGTAGCTGCATCAAAGCAGGTAATCGCTCTGATAGCTTATATACAGCGCCTGGGTACCGATGTTGGGGATAGTAAATCTGCATTAAAATAATTAAACTGAAAGCACATCATGGGAATAGTTTCACGCTTATTCGATAGTATTGAGGGGATTTATTGGTTCCCGATTCTGGCACTTGCTCTTTTTGTTTTATTCTTTACAGCCATAGCTATTCATACGTTTACTATGAAGAAAAGCAAAGAGCAGGAATGTGGAAAATTGCCTTTCGAAAATGATGAAAATTATCAATCCAATGAGGCATAAGTTAACCAAAGAAAAAATAGACATATGAGCAATATAGATGAAAACAAATTGCATCAGGGAGAACCCGAAATTGACGAACTAACCAAAGATCGTTATCTGGGAGGCCACGAATACGACGGCATCAGGGAACTCGACAACAAACTGCCACGCTGGTGGGTATACTTGTTTTACGCTACAATTATTTTTGCAATTGTTTACCTGCTGGGATATCATGTTACCAAATGGTGGCCACTTCAGGAAGCTGAATATGCAAATGAGATGTCAGTTTTAGCTGAACTGAAGAAAGCTAATCCTGAACCTGTAGTTGATCTTGAAACAATGGTTCCTCTCACCGCTCCTGCCGATCTGGCTGCCGGGGAAGCAACATATAAACAGATATGTATAGCCTGCCATGGCCCGCAAGGTCAGGGATTAGTCGGACCTAATTTTACGGATGAGTACTGGATTCATGGCGATTCAACAACCAATACAATTTCAATAAAGAATCTGTATAATGTTGTAATTACTGGTGTTATCGAAAAAGGTATGATTCCGTATAAAGATCAGTTAAGCCCTACACAAATTCAACAGGTTTTGAGTTTTATCCTTACTTTACAGGGAACAAATCCTCCAAATCCAAAAGCTCCGCAGGGAGTTAAATACGGAAAAATAAGCTAGGTCAGTTTTAAACTTGTTAACGGTCAGTTTTTTTGTTACCCGATTATGCGACTAAAATAATTTAATTTCAAGGCTGTGAAGTATCCGTACTCCACAGCCTTTTTTAATTTTGTATGAAAAACAGTTAAATGGAAGAGTTTGAAGAATTTGAAGATTTTCGTGACAGGCAATCAACTATTGGAGAGGATGGAAGCAGGTTGTGGGTTTATCCCAAGCAGCCCAAAGGAATACTTTACAGTTACCGGAAGATAACTTCATTCGTCTTGTTGGCAATTTTATTTATCATCCCTTTTATTAAGGTTAATGGGGATCCGTTCATGCTTTTTAATATACTGGAAAGGAAATTCATCATTTTCGGTGTAATGTTCTACCCACAGGATTTTCACTTGTTTGTGCTGTCAATGATAGCATTCATTGTATTTGTAGTGTTGTTTACTGTAATATTCGGAAGGATATTTTGTGGTTGGATTTGTCCTCAAACCATCTTTATGGAATTTCTTTACCGACCAATTGAATACTGGATAGAAGGCAATCACAGCCAGCAACGTAAACTGGATCAATCCCCACTCGATTTCAATAAATTTTGGCGCAAAGGTCTGAAACATCTGATTTTTTTCTTAATTTCCTTCATCACAGCACATTTCTTCCTGGCTTACATCACGGGTATTGATCACGTGAAGACACTTATAACAGATGGTCCTTTAACGCATTTAGCCGGATTTCTCAGCATCATTGCTTTCAGTATTGCACACTATTTTGTTTTTGCTAAACTTCGTGAGCAGGTATGTATTATCATTTGCCCATATGGCCGCTTGCAGGGAGTGCTGCTCGATCGCAATTCGATTGTTATAAGTTACGATTATAAACGTGGTGAACCCCGAGGAAAGTATAATCCACTGGAAGACCGTGAATCAAAAAACAAAGGGGATTGTGTTGAATGCGGCAGTTGCCAGGCAGTTTGTCCAACAGGTATTGACATCCGCAATGGCACTCAACTTGAATGTATTAATTGTACGGCTTGTATTGATGCTTGTAATTCCGTGATGCGACGTATTAAAAAACCTGAAGGATTGATCCGTTACGCATCGGAACGCACCATTGCTGATAAATCGAGACTGAAGTTTAATGTACGTATTCTTTTTTACTCTGTTGTTCTAACTGGATTACTGATACTTATCGCATTCCTGTTTTCGATACGTACACCAATTGAATCGACAATTTTGCGCCAGAAAGGAACCATGTTTCAGGAATATGATTCGCTTCATTACAGTAACATCTACATGATACAGGTAATAAATAAAACAAGGAATACCCTCCAGGTTGACCTTGAACTTGACGAACCCGACGGTGAAATAAAACTTGTTGGCGGTCCCCTGGTAGTTAAAGAGGGTGAAGTTGGTGAAGCACAATTCCTTGTTTTAATTAAGAAATCGGATATTAAATCATCAAATACTGAGGTTGAATTTAAAGTGATGAGCGGTGGCGAGGAAATGGACGAAATAGAATCGACTTTTGTTGGACCCAATGCATTGGACAGAAAATAAACAGGTTGATATAAGTTGGTGCGATGACAGGGAGAGTAGGAGAGTCCTATAATGAAAATAAAAATCAGGGATTGAAAACCTGACAGCGTCTGAAAGACCTGTCAGCGTTTTAGAAAGGGGGGATTGAAAACCTGACAGCGTCTGAAAGACCTGTCAGCGTTTGAGAATAAGAAGCAAGGATGAGGAGAAAATAGATAAAGGAAGATTTGAGCAAAATGAGTACTTTTGACAAAACCAGATAATACAGAATCATAAATGAAAATAAAATTTGACTGGGGAACCGGTATCACCATATTTATAGCTCTGTTTCTGCTTGCTAATGCCTTTGTTATTTACAAAAGCTTTCAGCAAAAGAATGATCTAGTTACAGAAGAGTACTATCCGCAAGGCCTAGAGTACCAGAAACAGATTGATCGTTTTGCCAAAGCAAACGGCTTATCAAGCCAAATTAGTATCACCGAAGATCAGCAAGCACTTGTGATCACCTATCCCAACGAATTGAAAGGAAAGGATATTGCAGGCGAAGTGGTATTTTTCAGACCTTCAGACGAAAATGCTGACTTCCATGACAGTATCAGATTCGATAGTTTAATGGTTCAGCGTGTTCCGCTTGAAAAGTTTATAAAAGGTAAGTATGTAGCAAAGTTTTTCTGGAAAATGGACGGAAAAGAATACGCGAATGAAAATACTTTTAGAGTGAATAAATAATAGTGCCCTGCGACTTCGCTAAGGGTGATGAATAGTGAATAGTGAAAAGGGAGAGATGTCCCCCCTTAATCCTAACCCCCAACCTATAACCCCTCAAAAAAAACATGTTTCTCTGGACAGCATTTATAGTAGGACTTGTAGGCAGCGCGCATTGTGCCGGTATGTGTGGCCCTATTGCGTTGGCGCTTCCGCTTAGAAGTGATAACTGGTTTACCCGGGTTGGCGGTGGATTGGTTTATAATACAGGACGAATTATAACCTATATGCTATTGGGCGCAATTTTCGGAATGCTTGGAAAAGGTCTGCATATGGCAGGTTTTCAACTTTGGGCTTCTATTGTTATAGGAATTCTTATGATTGTAATGGTTGTAGTGCCATTGGTATTTAAAAAATTGCCTACATTAAACAATGTGTTCGAAGGATACTCTGCAAGGCTTTTGGGCGGATTCAGGAATATGTTCCGCAATGGAGGAATGCCTTCATTATTCGGTATTGGATTACTAAATGGAATATTACCCTGCGGATTAGTATATGTGGCTGTTGCAGGAGCAATTAATACCGGCGATGTTTTGTCAGCTATGCTTTATATGGCATTATTTGGAGCTGGAACCATACCGGTTATGCTCGCTGTTTCAATTGCTGGTACAATGATAAGCCTGAACCTGAGGATTTTTGTCAATAAACTTTCGCCATATGTGATTGTATTGCTTGGTGTGCTTTTTATTTTGCGTGGTTTATCACTGGGTATTCCATACATTAGCCCTAAGGCTGAAGCACTTACGCCGGTTATAGAGAAAGCACATAAGTGCTGCAATCCAGATAAATAAAAAACTTTCGACACAAACAATTTAGTTTAGTATTAATCAATAATTTTGCAAACAAATAAAAAAAACAAACTATGAAAACCAGAAATTTTATTGCAATTGCTATGGCAGGATTCTTCGGACTTGCTATGATTACTTCATGTGGCGGCGGAAAAACCGGTGACCAGGCTGCATCCGACACTACTGCTGTGAAAGAAGTAGTTGCAGCGCCAACAACTCCTACTGCTGAGCAAATGGCTTTGGGTAAAAGTATTTATGAAACACCTGGAAAATGTATTACCTGTCACATGGCTAACGGACAGGGAGTAGCAAATGTATTCCCTAACCTGGTAGGTTCGCAATTTCTTCTAAATTCAAAAGTTTTGGCTGTAACCCAAGTATTAAACGGTTCGCTGAAAGTTGGTAATAAAACAGTTAAATATCCTGCACCAATGCCTCCTCAGACTGCTTCAAAAGAAGAAGCTGTTGCTGTTATCAACTATGTTTTGAATAGCTTTGGAAACAATGGCGGTGTTGTTACAATGGAAGATGTTAAGGACGTCGTAATTGATCCACGTTAGTTTTCGAACATTGATATTATATACCCAAAAAGGAGCTTCGGCTCCTTTTTTTTATGTTCCATTTCAGTTGTTCTGTTTATTTTATCCGCCAGGCCCACAAATCCTAATACATAGATAAGTTTCCGCCACTTACATCCAACATTCTACATCGCACATCTCTACTTTAATCTCAGCATTTCCAGTTTTTCAAGATTTCCTTTAAATACATTAAAATCAACGTTTCCTCTTATCCCGTCAACTCTGCCTTTTTCGCTGTGCTGCCATATTATCCAGGGCGTATTAAACTCGTTATAAAACCGGTCGTGATCGAAATACCCCGCAATCCAGAGTGGATATTCCTTAAAATTACCTTTTAGAAAAGTGTTATAGAAATTAATGTTTGTATAAATGATAGGCTTTACTTTGTAGTGTTTTTCGAACCTTAGCAGAATCGTTTTCAAACCCTCACGGATTTTTTCAGCTGAACGGTTACTGCTTACTTCGATATCAATAACCGGAGGTAAGTCGCCTTTGGTTAGTTTAACCATTTTAATGAAGTTATCAGCCTGTTTATCAGCATCCCGCGAAGGATAATAAAAATGATATGCTCCTCGCAACAAACCATTCTGCGCCGACTGTTTCCAGTTAGTTTTAAATAGATGATCCTGGCGTGTTATGCCTTCGGTGGCTTTAATAAACGCAAAGGAAATCTCTATACCATTAGTCTTCATCCTGCTTACCCGTTTCCAGTCAATATTGCCCTGGTGCTTTGATACATCAATACCATGAACAGCGTATCCTCCCGGCATTATTATGCCAAAAGACTTTACAGGTGGCGAAGGTTTTTCCTTTATGAAAAATATTTCTTTAAATAATGATGGAGCTTTTATAATCAAAACAGTTATAAACAATAAGCTTGCAGGTATCAATACCAGCCTTAAAAGCAGATTTGTGTTTTTGGATAATTTCATGTTCAATATCTTACCGGATTGCTTTCAGTAATGCACTGGTTTACTAATATGTATTCCTTCTGCTTAAGCAATACGTTCAGTAGCGAAACGTATTACTAAAAATCCGGATTTTCAGTGTAAATTTGTTACCTGTTTCCTGATACAAATTTACTTCACTTTAGGTTGAACGGAAGGAAACTCTAATTGTTTTATTAACAAAAATAAATATGCTTAACGACGTTGTAACAATTGAAAAAAAACATACTAATGCGGCTTTAACTTTGTACGATCGTGTTCTCCGCGACCGGAAACCTAAATTTATTGTAACTATTTCGGGCGAAGTCGGTACAGGTAAATGCGAAATAGCCCACGAACTGGGTCGGAAACTTATCGAAACCGGTAGTAGTGTAAAACTTCTTCATATGGATAACTATTACCATATTCCACCTCTCGAACGACACGCATGGCGACTCAAAAACGGTCTGGAGAAAATTGGCTACGATGAATACGACTGGGAAAAGATTAACAAGAATATTGATGATTTCAGAATGGACCGCAAATCGGTTTTACCAATCGTTGATCTGTTTACTCAAAAAGTTGACCAGCTACACTCCGATTTTAAAGGAATTGATGTACTGATTATAGAAGGTTTGTATTCTATAAAGATCAACCAGAGCGATCTGCGTGTTTTTATTGAACTTACTTACGAAGACACCTGGGACGAGCAAAAACTCACACACAAAGAAGTCCTCGACGATTTCAGGCTTGATGTACTTGCACACGAACATAAAGCTGTTCAATCGCTTAAAAGTCAGGCTGATTTTTATATCGATTTTGATACGGCAAGTGAGATATTTCATTTGTAGCCTAAAAAAAGTTTGAGAGTTTGATTTTTTTGAAGGGATGGATTTCATAAAATTACAAAACCCAAATTCCAACATCAAAACCTAAATCATACTTCGTAAATCCTAATCCCCAAAACCTAACTCTTTCAAAAACGTGAGTCAAAAATATAAATTCCCCGAATGGGCGCGTAACCAGGTTATTTACGAAGTAAACCTCAGGCAATATACACCTGGAGGGACAATTAAGGAGTTCAGGGAGCATCTTCCTCGTTTGAAGGAACTTGGAGCTGGCATTCTATGGTTTATGCCTTTACAGCCTGTCGGAATAACAAATCGCAAAGGAGCGCTTGGCAGTTATTATTCGATCCGAAACTATTGCGAAATTGATTCAGCATACGGAACCCTGGACGAATTCACTGATCTGGTAAATGAAATTCACTCCCTCGGGATGTATGTTATACTTGACTGGGTTGCAAACCACACTGCCTGGGATCATCACTGGGTTAATGAATTTCCGGATTTTTACCGTCGGAATGAAGCAGGGGAGGTGCATCCGCCGTTTCCGGAATGGGAGGATGTGATAGGGCTCGATTATACCAATCCCGCTTTGCGGAAAGAGATGATTTCATCCATGGAATTCTGGCTTAAAACGGCTGATATTGATGGTTTCAGGTGCGATATGGCTATGCTGGTTCCGACCGATTTCTGGAATCAGGCGCGTAAAGAACTTGAAATCTTGAAACCTGTTTTTATGCTTGCCGAAGCTGAACAGCGCGATCTTACAGAAGAAGCTTTCGATGTGCTCTACAACTGGAACCTCATGCATGTTTGGAATGATATCGCGAACGGCAAATATACAGCAGATGAAATCCGTTGGCGAATTCCTTCCGAAATCAATGATTTTCCTGAAGGCGCTGATAATATGCTGTTTATTAGTAATCATGACGAAAACTCATGGAATGGTTCGGAAATTGAACGGCTTCACTTTGGACTCGAAGCTTTTGCTGTATTGATTTTTACGCTCCCTGGTATGCCTATGATTTATTCGGGGATGGAAGCAGGCAATTACCGCAGGCTTTCGTTTTTTGATAAAGATTGCATCAACTGGAAACAGGATAAAATGGCTGGTCTTTATTCCAAACTTGCAAATCTTCGAATTAATAACCCGGCATTGTGGAGCCTTCAGCCCAAAAATGATTTTCAGTTACTTACAACTGACAGGGACGATAAGGTGATTTGTTATAAACGCGAAAGTGCCGGGAGGAAAGTAATGGTAGCTATAAATCTGAGCACTGAACATGTGAATTTCCGATTTACCGGTCAGGGTTATCAGGGAAGGTATAACGATGTGTTTCTTGAAATACCTGTTATTATGGGCGATACACCCTGTTTCACCCTCGGAGCATGGGAATACAGGGTTTGGGAAGGGACACATGTTTTGTAGGCTGTAAAACAGTAGTAATTATTATTTTACATTCTTTACCTTTTGTTTTATTTCGAATATCTATTTGGAAGCTGCTTTTATATAGCCGGACAAAAAAAAGCCCGGAACATTTCTGTATCTGGGCTTATAAAAATTTGATATAAAAATGGAAGAGTTACTGGGTTAAAGATACTTTGATTCATTTGCCTGGAAATTATTAATGTATAAACGCTCGAGATTGAATGTAAGCGCTTTGTAAACACTGATAAACGCTTTCATGATTCAGGCGTTTTCAACCGCTAAATAAACTTCAACTTTTAGACCTGCTGAATTGCCTTCATTATCAGTTAGATCAGTATAAACAACTTTGTAACGATCTGGTTTTTCGAATGAATTTAATAATCGGAGGCGTGTTTCTGTGATCACACTGCTTTGAGGTCTGGCTGGTTTGTTAGCGGATCCATCTGTTTCGCGTGATTTTGCTCTGCCAATTCCATCATCAATTACAGTGCATTTTAATGTTTCACTATCAATTTCCTCTAATGCAATGATAAGATGCCCTTTGCCGTTTTTGTCTATAAATCCGTGTTTTACAGAGTTTTCGACAAATGGCTGTATAAGGTATGGTGGTATTTTTTTTACCAGTGGATCCAATGTAGCCTTTATTTCAAGTTTAAATTCGAATTTGTCGGGAAAACGCATCCGCTCAATTCGGAGGTAACTTTTCAGCGAATCAATTTCTTCGTGCAGAGGTACCATCCTTTTTGTAATATTTGCTAATGACGCCCTTACAACTTTTGAAAAATCTGATAAATAGCTTAATACATCATCAGTTCTGTTGGTTAACACAAAGTACTGGATGCTGTTAATTGAGTTAAAAATGAAGTGTGGGTTCATTTGTGCCTGCAGTGCCAGAATTTCGAGCTCAGCTGTTTTCCTGGCTATTTCAGCTTTTTCACGTTCCTTGTGCCTTGCAAGGGAAATAGTTTTTTTTACAATAAATATACCTGCTGCTGATAGAATAAGTAACAGGAAGATATCTGCATACCATATTCCCCACCATGGATGGCGGATGCGAAACTCACCTTGGGGCTGAGTGGCAGTAATTCCTGAGCTGAGGTCGGAAGATTCAGCAATCAGCATAAAATTTTCAAGAGTAATTTGGGAATAAATGGCAGGGATGATTCTGCTCAAAATGATGTGGTTCTGTTCAAAGGTTTGGGGATAATAGTGCAGGCGGTCTTTCGAAGGATTGTAGCTGTTGAGGAAATCAAAATGAAATATCTGGCTTATGTCGGCCGTGTTAATGCCGAAATTAGTTCCCTCCACTGTGATTTCCTGCTCCTTATCAAAATTTTCTATTAGGATGCTAATTGAAATTAAACCATTTTTCAATGTAAAAGGGTGTGTAAGATTTTGCTGAGCATGAACAGCACTTGCAAAAACCAGAATAGTTAGTGCCAGCCATAAAACACGGGTGTATTTCCAAATACTGAAAATTCCTGACTTCATTCGTACTACTTAATTAGACAAATAGTGTTGATTTTAAAACATATAATTTATTAAAGGACAAAATATTAAACCTGATCAGCTTAAGAAATGAAATTATGCTATCGTCCGGTAAGTGCTTTTAAAAAATCCTGGTTACGGCGTGTAGCCACATCCAGTGTTATTCCGTTTTCGAGAACAACCTGAAATCCTTCGGAACGCCTGTATTCTTTAATGAAGTTAAGATTTACGAGATACGATTTATGAATGCGGAAAAAAATATCCTGTGGTAGTATTTCTTCGAGAAAACTTATTGGTTTTGAGACCAGAATAGTTTCGTCACGAATCGTGAATATTTTTGTATAATTCTGATCTGCTTCGCAATACACAAGGGAATTTATTCTTTCGAGCTGGTAGCCGGTAAATGTTGGTAAAGCAATTTTACTTTTTGGGTCATTGGAAGAGTTTAAAGAGTTAAGCAGTTTTTCGATGTGATCGGGCGAAATACCTTTTGCTTTTTTCTTTTCGAATAATGTTAGTGCTTCCTGAAGATCAACGTAATTAACTGGTTTCAGTATGTAATCCAAAGCTGCAACTTTAACGGCATCAATAGCAAAATTCTGATAAGCCGTGGTGAATATCACCGAAAAAGGGGTTTGGTCAAAGTAATCGAAAAGTTTAAATCCATTTTCTCCAGGCATTTCGATATCCAGAAAAACAAGGTCGGGATGCAATTTATGAATGGCGAAAACACCTTCTTTAACTGACTCGACCGATGCAATAATGTTTACTTTTTCGGGGAAATACCGCATGAGCATGGCTTTCAATGTATTACGTGCATGCTGCTCATCGTCAATAATTATTGCAGATATCATCAGGTCTTAAGTGAGAGTTTAACTTACAAAAGTAATAAGAAGTGAGTGTTATTTGCCGACAAATGTATCTGCGTTAATCATTCGTTGTTAAGCGATAAATAATTCCGGTTAAGTGTGTAAATTTTAACCATTGATAAGCATTCAGGATAAAAATTCAGACTTCAATGGAAGTACGTTAATAAATTATGTATGTTTGTTATACCTGTTTACGAAGTCAAATAACACATCACCATTTGGATTTAAATTTACCCGGTCAGCATATTTTAAAAAACTCAAAACTTTATGGCAATTTTTAAGCAGCTTATCTGTATCATTTCCATAGCATTACTCCATAATTTAGCCTTTACCCAAGTGGTAATAAACGAAGGCAGCAACCGAAACTATTCGAGTATTTCTGACGAAGACGGTGATTTTCCTGATTGGGTTGAATTGTATAACTCAGGTTATGATACGGTAAGTCTTCTAAATTATTCGATTAGCGATAAACCGGGAAATCCGACTAAATGGGTTTTTCCTGATGTAAAACTGGCACCCGGAGAGTACAAAACTATTTTTTGCAGTGATAAAGACCGCAATCCGGTTACAGGATTTATAAATGTTATAAATACAGTAAACTTTACTCCGGTTACAGGTTGGAATACCCATGAATTTACCACTCCTTTCTATTGGGATGGTATATCTAACATACTGGTTAACAGTTGTTCGTACAGCTCCAGCGGATATACATCAAATTCAGTTTTCAATCAAACCTTTACTCCGTTTGTATCCACTGTGTTTACTTTTCAGGATGGAAGCCCTTCCGCATGTTCACAAATTTATGGTACTGAAGTTTCGCTGCGACCCGATATGAAATTTAACGGATTTACCGTTGGGTCTGCTGAAGTACAGAACTCGCCCACCGATTATCCTGCACCATACGGCAACTGGTACTGGTGTGCAAAAAACCAGATGCTCGTGCTTGCATCGGAACTTAATGCGGCCGGATTAACAGCAGGTTTTATAACAAGCATAGGTTTTAGCGTTGTAAGCACCGATCCCAACACCCATTACGATTACATCGATATAAGCATGAAACTAACATCGGCTGATGCTGTAACATCACATTTCGAAACTGTTGACCCTAATAACAACCTGCACACAAATTTCAAAATATCCGGATCGGGCGAAACCATTTCATTGTACTCACCTCAGCAAGCTTTGATCAGCAGTTTGTTTGTTAACTGCAATGCACTTGATAACAGCCGTGGCTCATTTCCTGATGCGTCAGCTGATGTTTTCCTTTTCCGCTGGGCAACGCCTTCGGCTACTAACAACCAATCTTCTACCTTCAATAACTATTTATTACCGCCGGTTTTTTCAGCTCCTGCCGGAATATACGACACAGCGTTCAAAGTTAGCATCAGCAATCCTAACGGCGGAGATTCCTATATTCAATATACTCTTGATGGCAATGATCCTCCGACTTTCGCACCTGTTTACAACGGTGATTCCATTTTAGTTAATTCTACAACCATACTAAAAGCTTTTGCCATTTCCCCCGGCGTTTTACCAAGTCCAATAACTGTTGCCTCATATCTTTTTGGTGTCAATCATACTACACCAGTATTATCAGTAGTTACGGACAATAATAACCTTTATGGCGCAAGCGGAATATTTGATAACTGGTGGTTTGATTGGCAGAAAGCAGCATATATCGATTACTTTGATTCCACCAAACAGCTTATTTTTTCGCAGAATACAGGAATGCAAATTGATGGTGGGGCAGGTGGCAGCAGAGCCCATCCACAACACTCATTCAGGCTGGAACTTGATAACGGATTACTGGGCGCCGGCTCGGTTAACTACAAAGTAATTCCTAACCGTCCCAACCGGAGCACCTACAGTAATTTTTATTTACGTAACGGAAGCAATCAATTCCTTGTTTTGCCCTATAAAGATGCCGCCCAGGTTAATGCAATGGGGGGAGGCGGAACAAAAAATTATTTTTCCGCCTGGCGACCTGCAACTGTTTACATAAACGGGGCGTATTTTGGGCTGTATGAATTGCGCGAAAAATTTGATACAGAGTATTTTAACACCCTCGAAGGAGCTGATCCTGACAAAGTGGAAATTCTTTCCAAAAGCTATTGGTACGGAGGGGTTTTGCGGCCGGTTGAGGGCTCGGTGGAATCCTTCTGGGAATCCTATGCCGCTTTTGACCAGTTAGATCCCTCAGATACTGCCTACTGGAACTTAGCGGATGCATATTTCGACATGGAGTGGTATACCGATTATATTATTGGCGAATCTTGGATGGCTAATATCGACTGGCCTTATAATAATATCAAGATTTACCGGTCCGATAAAACCGGTTACCGATGGAGGTTCTGCCTTATAGATCTTGAATTATCGCTTGCGCCAAACGGTTGGACTGATTGCTATTTCGATCATATCCAGTTTATGATGGGTGCCGATCCTGCCGATCCATACATAAATATCTGGCTCAAAGGTATAATGAACGACCGTTTCAGGCATTACTTTATTAATCGATATGCCGATGTTATGAATACTTCTTACCGGAACGACAGGATATTGGAAATTGAGAATACCATGTATAAGCAAACGCTGTTCGAAATGCAAAATGAATTTGCACGCTGGGGCGATCCCAATGCAATACTTCAGCAATTGCAAGGTTACCTGGTGAATCATCTTCAATTTAAAACACAGCTGTCAAAAAGGACTGATCAAGTACGAAATCATATACAAACCAATTTTGCATTGCCCGGACAGGTTGATGTTACTCTGAATGTTTACCCACCGGATGCCGGAAAAATCAGAATCAGCACTATAACTCCTGATGACTATCCATGGCAGGGAATATACTTTAATGGTATTCCTGTTAAAATTGAAGCCATAGCTAACACAGGGTTTGGATTCCTCCACTGGGGGAATAACACGTTGATCAGCGATACCATGAATTCCGTATTT
Organism: uncultured Lentimicrobiaceae bacterium; assembly: GCA_964420555.1. Taxonomy (GTDB): domain Bacteria; phylum Bacteroidota; class Bacteroidia; order Bacteroidales; family UBA4417; genus UBA4417. The sequence goes on from CAYQTT010000018.1 coordinate 75,240, forward strand.
CTCGATACTTTGAATGCCGATATTACAAATTTTACGGCATACTTTGGCGATTTCACCTCTGCCAAATCATATGATAAAGTCTCACATTTTATATTGTATCCAAATCCGGCAAAGGACAAACTAAACGTATTGAATAGTGGTAAAACCAATTACACGGATTTAAATTACAGGATCATAGATATGAATGGGCGGATCATTAAGGACGGATTGCTTACCGATAACAGCAAATTAACGGTAATTGACCTTCCGGAAATGCCTGCATCTGTTTATTTGCTGAGCATATTTAATGCAAGCGGAACGATTGATCAGTTACGCTTTATTACAACAAATTAATAAGGTAAACTTTTGACAGGGATTAAACTGCCATTTTTTTTTGTGTTAGTTTCATTGCTTGCTGATGATTGATCAGCAATAAATTTGATTTGGTTTATTAGATCGCATTGTATAATTTTGACCTTTGAAAACGAGGTGATCAAGTTAAGTAAATATTGATTGCTGAATTTTAAAAGCGGAAGTAGCTCAGTTGGTAGAGCATCAGCTTCCCAAGCTGAGGGTCGCGAGTTCGAATCTCGTTTTCCGCTCCAGGAAAGGACAAGACATTCATTGTTTTGTCCTTTTTTATTACAGGGCTAACATGATTTTAATGAACTTAATTGTTGCTGATTACCGAAAATCGCAATTGCAACTTTTCTGAAATAACGTAAGGCTTAACAAATCAGTAAAAACCTGTGATAAACAATTCTTTCTTTTTACTTTTGTTTTCATACTCAAAATCAGGCTTTTTCTTTGATCGCATCTGACATACTTATTATCGGCGCCGGTCCTGCCGGACTTTTTACCGCCATCCATAGCAAAAACCGTAAGGTTATTGTGCTGGAGAAAAATGCTTCTCCTGGTAAAAAACTGCTTATCTCCGGTACCGGACGTTGCAACCTCACGCATGATTGTAAACTAAGTGATTTTTTTGACCATTACGGCGAAAATCACCGTTTTCTGAAAACCGCGTTGCATCATTTTACAAATACCGACCTGATTCATTTTTTCAATGATCATGGTTTGGAAACAGTGGTGGATAAAAACGGCAAAGTATTTCCTGCAACACAGAAAGCTTCTGATGTTTTGCAGGTTTTGGTCGATACGTGCCAACGAAACAAAATTGAAATCGTCTGTAATCAGCAGATAACAGAAATACAAAAAACTGATTCCGGATTTGAGATACAAACCAATGAAGGCGTTTTCAGAAGTAAATTTCTTGTGATTACTACCGGAGGAATGTCGTATCCCACAACCGGTTCAACGGGTGATGGATATCACTTTGCCAAACAGCTTGGGCATTCGGTTGTGCCACCAAAACCATCGCTAAGCCCGGTTTTTATCCGCGATTATTCAATGGCTTCTATTTCAGGAGTTTCGGTTCAGAGTAAAGCTGTCTATTTATACCGTAACAATAAAAAAATATGTGAGCATCGAGGCGATATAGGCTTCACGCACAAAGGATTGAGTGGTCCGGGGATTCTTGATTTTTCGCGACACATACTAAGCAATGATATTTTAAAAGTTAATTTCCTTGACAAAAAAACCGATGAGTTCCGGAATGAATTTATTATAGCCGCAGAAAAAGATGGTAAAACTGCCATTCAAACCTATTTAAAAAAGTTTGATTTACCCCGCAGCCTTGTATTGCTGATCCTTCATTCTGTTAAAATTGAACCGGAAACAAGATTGGCTGATATAACAAAAGTAAATAGAAATCAGCTGGTTGCCGCTTTTTGCGAATACCCGTTTTCAGTCGAAAAAGTCGGAGGTTTTAACATGGCAATGGTTACGGCAGGTGGCGTAAGCCTGGAGGAAGTAAATCCCAAAACTATGGAATCAAAACTAGTTCCTGGATTGTATTTCGCCGGAGAAGTGCTTGATATTGATGGTGATACCGGAGGTTATAATCTTCAGGCAGCTTTTTCGATGGGTTACCTAGTGGGGCAATCAATTGGAGCAAAGGTTTGAAGAGTTTCGGGTAGTTAAAAATTGAATTATGAAATTATTAAATTGTCAAATTGTCAAATTGTCAAATTGTCAAATTCCCCAATTCCCCAATTCCCAAATCCTTACATCATCTTATGCTTCTCAATCAGTTCGAAGAAATTCTTCTGATACGTATCGCTGATCGGTATTAATATTTCCCCGATTTTAATTTGCTTGCGCTCAACGAATTCAATTTTGTCAATCGCAACGAAAAATGATTTATGAACACGGCAAAATCCCGGTTCGTGAAGGATTTCCTCAATTCCTTTGGCATTCATCAGCGTCATGATACGTCGGGTTTTGGTAACAATACGCCAGTAATCGCCCATGCCTTCCACATATAAAACTTCTGCGGCATTCACTTTTTCAATCCGGGTTTCGGTTTTTACAAAGAAAAAGGTGTTTGCAGTAGTTGACTGATGTCGCTCAGGCTTTTCCTGTGTAACAACTTCCGGTTGCTTTTGCATTTGTTCCAGCGCTTTGTTGGCACCTTTTACAAACCTTTCGAATGAGATCGGTTTAAGCATATAATCCAGCACATCAAGCTCAAAACCTTGTATAGCATACTGGTCGTATGCAGTTGTAAATATAACTAAAGGTTTGTTTTTTAATGAATTAAGTAATTGTATGCCGGTAAGTTCCTCCATTTGTATATCCAGAAACATCAGATCGACCGTGTTATGCCGCAAATATTCGAGCGTTTCTATTGCATTGGTGAACGTTCCGGCAAGGTTCAGAAAAGGTACTTTCTGGCAATATGCCTTGATTATGTCGAGGGCCAGAGGCTCATCATCAATGGCTATACAATTGATTTTCATTAGTTCTGTATAGTTAGTTCAACTTTATGCTTTTCTTCGGTCAAAAATATTTTCAATTCATGCTTATCAGGATATAACAATCCAAGTCTGCGTTTGATGTTCTGTAAACCAAAACCGCCGGTTTCCTCAGTAGCAGGCTGGCTGTTGTTTTTTACAAAATTTTCGACGGAGAAAATCAGCCTGTCGGGTAATAAATTCAAAATAATTATAATTCCGGGCTCGTGATTTTTATCTCCATGTTTAAAAGCATTTTCCACAAACGGAATCAGCAGCATAGGTGCAATAGTCCGGTTATCCATCGATCCGAGGACTTTAATTTCCACAAAACCTTTCTGTGTGATGCGTAACTGCTGGAGTTCGATAAAACTGTTGAGGTATTCAATTTCCTTATGTACAGGAACAAAATCGGTGTTTGAATCGTAAAGCATATAGCGCATAATGCTCGAAAGTTTCATAACGGCTTCCGGCGCTTCTTCCGATTTATTGTAAACCAAAGAGTAGATATTATTCAAAGTATTAAAAAGGAAATGCGGATTAACCTGCGAACGGAGCAGGGCTATTTCGCCGGCCTGCCTTTCTTTAATAAGTTCGTCTTTGTATTTCTGCGAATCAAACCAGTCGATGCTGAAACGGATAAGCATAGCGTAAATACTGATAATTACAGTATATTTTAATGTTGCCCATATCCAGTCGAATTGAAACTGAAGTTCGCTGGCAGGAAGTTTTACGAGGTATTTCCAAAAAGCAATTTCAATCGGTAACCTGATTGCTGACATAGCTGCTGCCAGAAATATTACAAGCGGAAATACATACCATTTTCGTTTGAATTTCAGGAAATTAGGTATGATATAGTAAATGGTGTAAAAAACAAAAATATTAAGCAGCGTAGTAATAAATATATCCTTTAGGTATAGATTATCCTGCAGGAGTTTGGTGTCTATCTTGTTGAGATACACCGGAAACAATGCCTGGTTGATAATATATATCCAAAATAGAAGGTGGATAAGGATTTGATATTTCCGTTTCATTGATGTATTGTTTTTTTGCATTGTAGAGACGCCCGATCGGGCGTCTCTCTTGATTGTTATCGTTATTCATTTAGACGCCCGATCGGGCGTCATTACAAATATATAGACGCCCGATCAGCCATCTTGGCATTACCAGATATCCGCCCTGTTTTCCGGTGCAATATACCGTGAATCAGTTGGTTTAATGTTAAAGGCCGTGTAAAAAGCAGGAATATTATACACAATTCCGTTAACCCTTGCTTCGCCCGGCGAATGTACGTCTTCTTTCAACCTACGCATGGTCTCCTCATCACGGATGTTGGCACGCCAAACCTGGGCATACGAAAGAAAAAAGCGCTGGTCGGGTGTAAAGCCGTCAATTTTTTCGTCTTTGTTTTTCCCTTCCAGGGCTTTCTGTAAACCGTTGTATGCTACATTCATACCACCTAAATCAGCAATGTTTTCACCTAAGGTAAGTTTGCCATCAACATGCAGCGAATCGAGCATTTTATAGTTATCGTATTGATCAACAAGTGTTTTGGTTTTAGTTTCAAAGTTTTTTGAGTCTTCAGCCTGCCACCAGTCGTGAAGGTTTCCTTCTTTGTCATATTGACGGCCCTGATCATCAAAACCATGTGTCATTTCGTGTGCAATAACCATTCCTATTGCTCCATAATTAACAGCATCATCGGCATCCATAAAGAAGAATGGCGGTTGTAAAATAGCAGCCGGAAACACTATTTCGTTCATATTCGGACTGTAATACGCGTTAATGGTCTGAGGTGTCATTCCCCATTCGCTGCGGTCGACAGGTTTCCCGATTTTAGCAATATCGCGGTTAACGGCAAACTTGCGGGCGCTTTTCTTGTTTGCATAATACGAATCAGTACCGATAGTCAGGCTGCTGTAGTCAATCCATTTGTCGGGATACCCAATTTTTACATTGATTTTTTCGAGTTTTGCAATAGCTTCTTTTTTAGTTACATCTGTCATCCAGCTCAAACTGTTGATCCGCTCACCCAACGAAATTTTGAGGTTATTCACCAGTTCGGTCATACGTTTTTTTGCTTCGGGCGGAAAATATTTCTGAACATACAATTGTCCTACAGCCTCGCCTAACGAATTACTGGTAGCGTCAATCATACGTTTCCATCGTGGCTGCTGCTCTTTGGCGCCTGATAAAACAGTACCGTAGAACGCAAAGTGTTCTTTATCGAAATCTGACGAGAGCGATGACGCGGCTGAGTTTATGAGATCCCAGCGGAAATAAATTTTCCATTCGTTAACCGGAACAGTGTTAATCATTTTAGCCATTCCGCTGATATATTTCGGCTGTCCTATGTTAATTTCAGTTTTTTCGGCAAGATTCATCCCTGTAAAATATCCTTTCCAATCAATTTCCGGAGCCATTTTCTGCAATCCGGCCAGATCTGTCTTATTGTAGTTGGCAACAGGATTGCGAAGTTCAATGCGGGTTGAAGAAATCTTTGCCAATTCGGTTTCAATTTTCAAAACCACATCAGCATCTTTTGCAGCCTGTTCAGGTGTTGATCCTGCCAATACAAACATTTTAATCATATGTGCCACGTAAGCTGACCGGATTTCTTTTGAACGCGGATCATTCTCAAGGTAGTAATCGCGATCGGGCATTCCAAGTCCGCCCTGGTAAGTCATAGCAATTACCTGGTTAGAGTTTTTTTCGTCCTGGCTGCTGAAAAGATAAAACAACGGATAATTTCCTGAAGCATGTTGCTGAATCATCATTTTCTGAACATCAGCCGCAGATGAAAAAGCGTCAATCTGGTCGAGTTCGGGTTTTAGAGGACTAATGCCATTTTTTTCGATAGCTACTGTGTCCATTCCTGAATTGTAGAAATCGCGGATCTTTTGGTTTACTGATCCGGCGGCAGCATTTTTATCAGCTGAAGCTTCGGCAAAAATAGTTTTAAGCTGAACATAATTCTCTTCATCCAGCAATTCGAAAGCTCCGTAACGGCTGTATTCGTCTGGAATAGGATTGTTTTTTAACCAGCTTCCGTTGGCAAACTGGTAAAAATTGTCGCCTGGATTTACCGTAGTATCCATGTTTGCCGAATTGATAGCAGGATCAGTTTTCTTTTCTGCTGCTTTGTCGCCGCAGGAAGTAGTTCCAATCGTAAGAGCAAGGATGCTGGCAGCAGTCATAAGTGTTTGGTTTAGTGATAGTCTCATTTCGTTTTATTTAATGTTTTACCTGTATTAAGCACAAAAATGCACGTAAAAGTATAAATAGTTAATTACCTGTTAAATGTTAATCGTTAAATGATGCTGTGTTATCGGTATAAGCGGCGTAATAATCGACAGAATGAAAACTGCGTTTATTGAATTTCATGGGAGGATGAAGATAGTGATTTAGTATTATCTGCATTAGGGAATACTCCTTTCCTTTTTTAATACATTTGCCGCCTGATCCGGATCTGATGTTTTTTGTATAAAATACGATCTAACTAAAAGATTATAAACACTATACCATGCGTAACACTTTTGCCAAAGTTGCATTTTTTGTCACATTAACGCTTCTTTTGAATGATTTTACTGCTTTCTCGCAGGATGTAAAACCGGTAGATCCATCGAAACCGACACTAACCTGGAGTGGTTTTGTGAAAGCCGAAGGGATGTATGATACCCGTCAGGTGGTTGAAGCCAGGGAAGGTTACCTTTTACTTTATCCTAAAAAGGTAGTACTGGATAAAAACGGCGAGGATATAAATGCGCACGGCAGTTTTAATCAGTATGCTATGACTGCAAGGCTTACAGCCAAAGCTACTGGTCCGGATGTATTGAGGGCAAAAGCTTCGGCATTGATTGAAGGCGATTTTACCGGGGCTTCCAATTCCGAGAATAATAGTTTCCGCCTTCGCCATGCTTACCTGAAACTGAAATGGAATCATGCAGCTATCACAGCCGGTCAATATTGGCATCCGATTAATATTCCGGAAATGATTCCTAATGTTTTATCGTTGAATACAGGCGCGCCTTTTCATCCGTTCAGCCGTCAGCCGCAAATCCGCCTGGATGCTTCGGGAGGAAAAATAAATACGGTTCTTGCCATTACGGCCCAGCGCGATTATGTAAATAGTGGTCCTGCAGGAGCATCCTCTGTATATTTGCGTAACAGTATTGTTCCTAATCTGCATGGACAAGTGCAATTTGTTGACGATAAACTATTTGCAGGAGCTGGTGTTGATTTTAAAAGATTAACACCCCGACTGGTAACTGACAGTTTATACTCCACTGATGCAGCCGTAAATTGTATTTCGTACACAGCATTTGTAATGGCAAAAACCAAACCTCTGATTTTGAAAATGCAATGGCTGTATGGGCAGGGACTTAATGATCATCTTGTTATGGGTGGATACGGTGTGAGTTCAGTTGATCCGCTTTCAAACGAGCACACTTATACGCCGTTAAATTACCTTTCGGGATGGATTAATATACAAACTACCGGAAAGACGTGGCAAGGTTCCCTGTTTGCAGGTTATACAAAAGGATATGGATCGGATGAAATTATTACTGGTCCTGTTTATGCCCGTGATCAGGATATTGAATATGTTTACCGCTTGGCTCCTATGATCAGTTATATTAATGGTAAATTGCTTCTGGCTGCCGAATGCGAGATAACCACCGCTGCATATGGTAAACTTGACTCTTATTATAAGGTAACTGATTCTTCGCCAGTTACAAATACCAGGATAAGTTTCTCGGCTGGGTATTTCTTTTAGTCTCCGGATGAGCTTCAGTTGTTAATTTTAATTTACTAAATTTTTAATATGAGCCAGGATAATCAACAACAGAAGCTTTATAAAACAGGCCTGGTTTATGCTTTGCTTAGTTATGGTGTTTGGGGTGTTTTTCCGTTATACTGGAAAATGCTGCTTCATGTGCCTGCGCAGCAGATACTTGCACATCGTATTGTATGGTCTCTGATCTTCCTGTTTCTGATACTTGCCTGGCGCCGCGATAAAATATTTTTGAAATACATTACTTCACCGCGCACACTGGGGATACTGTTTCTTACAGCAGCTTTGATAGGAGGGAACTGGTTTGTTTATATTTATGCCGTTAATACCAATCACATTGTTGAAGCAAGCCTTGGATATTATATCAATCCGATGGTTAATATACTGCTGGGAGTAATTTTCCTGAAAGAGCGGTTGTCGCGGATTCAGATAATAGCTGTCACTTTCGCTTTTGCAGGAGTAGCATACCTTACTTTTCATTACGGGCGAATTCCGGTGATCTCACTTTTTCTTGGTTTCTCTTTCGGGATCTACGGATTGCTCCGAAAAAAGGCAAACCTGCAGTCGATGCCGGGTTTAATGGTTGAAACCCTGTTACTTGCTCCTGTAGCGCTTTGGTATTTGTGGAGTATGAATTCGCTGGGAACGGGATCGTTCGGCCACCATTCGCTGCTTACGGATATGCTTCTGATAGTTGGCGGACCGGTTACTGCTTTACCATTATTTTGGTTTGGAATTGCAGCCACGCGTATTCCTTTGTCAACACTTGGATTTATACAATACCTGGCACCTACTTTGCAATTGCTGATCGGAATTATCGTTTTCAGGGAACCTTTCAACTTTGCTTATATGGTGAGCTTCGGACTGGTTTGGACAGGTTTGGGAATATATACCTACAGCGTGATCAGGAATTTGCAAAACAAATCCGCTTAAAATTGCCGCTTGTACAGGTGAGAAAACAGAAGTAAATTATGCCTGTTTCCGTTTTAGATTTATATAATAGTAAGGAAGTTCTTCTTCAAAATGGTCCTCACGCTCAATAGTTTCCCACTCGGATAAATCTATTTCGAGAAATGTATCTGCCTCAAAGTCCTTCTGGACAATAGTAAGATATAAATGATCAGCTAATGACAGAAACTGCCTGTAAACCGAACCGCCTCCGATAATAAAATTCTCTTTATCATCATCCATTTTATCTATTGCATCCTGAATGGAATAAGCCATAACGCACCCGGCTATTTCTTCGCCGGCAATATCGGTAATCACTACGCTTCTTCTGTTAGGCAACGGCCTGATTGGCAGCGATTCAAAAGTTCGTTTGCCCATCACCATGGTATGACCTGTTGTGAGTTGTTTAAACCGCTTCAGATCGGCCGGAATATGCCACAACAGCTGATTATCTTTTCCGATGGCATTGTTTTGAGCTATTGCGACTATAATGGATATGGGTTTCATCTCTTTTGGGGATTGATGGGATTGATGGGATTGACGGGATTGATGGGATTGACGGGATTGATGGGATAGGTTTCTTGTTTCTGGTTTCAGGTTAGGGAAGAATGGAAGTTTGAAGAGTCTGAAGAGTCTGAATGGTTTGGATGCTTTGGATGGTTTTGGGATTTTATCACACCAATCATATTCTTCACACTTCATTCTTCACTATTCGTTGTGCACTATTCGTTCTTCACTATTCGTTCTTCACTTTTCACTCTTCACTACTAAACCGCCACTTGCCCTTTTATAGCAGGATGAGGATCGTAACCGGTTAATTCGAAATCTTCGTATTTAAAACTAAAAATATCCTTTACATCAGGATTAATTTTCATCTGCGGAAGCGGGCGGAAATCGCGCGAAAGCTGCAGATTTACCTGCTCCATATGGTTAGTGTAAATATGCGCATCACCAAAAGTGTGTACAAAATCGCCTGGTTCAAGACCTGTTATCTGGGCTATCATCATGGTTAGCAGGGCATACGAAGCAATATTAAAAGGAACGCCCAGGAAAATATCTGCACTGCGCTGGTACAACTGGCACGAAAGTTTTCCATCAGCCACGTAAAACTGGAACAATAAGTGGCAGGGCGGAAGTGCCATATCCTTAATCATTCCTACATTCCATGCACTGATTATAATTCTTCGTGAGTCGGGGTTTCTCCTTATAGTTTCAATAACCTGGCTTACCTGGTCGATATAGGTTCCGTCAGCTGCCGGCCACGACCGCCACTGGTAACCGTAAACCGGACCCAGATCACCATCGGCATCGGCCCATTCGTCCCAGATAGATACTTTATTGTCGTGCAGGTATTTAATATTGGTTTCGCCTTTCAGAAACCACAACAACTCGTGAATGATGGACCGTAAATGCAGTTTCTTGGTAGTAACGGCAGGAAACCCTTCCGCAAGGTTGAAACGCATCTGGTAGCCAAACACACTGAGTGTTCCTGTGCCCGTGCGGTCCTCCTTTTTTACACCGTTTTCAAGAACATGTTTTAATAAATCGTGGTATTGTTTCATTGCCTTTATGTTTCGGAAATTCAGTTCCTCGTGTGAAAGTTATTGTCAATGTGTTTAAAATGTGTAGTTTGAATTGATTTCTGTATATTGGGACATTCTAATGAGCAAGTGTACCAACAGAAACATTTTCGTGTTTATGTTTAAAAAACACCGCAAAAAGAACAGCAACAACCAGCGAATATCCGGCAAATGCAAGCCAGATTCCCTGCCAGTCGAAACTATCACCGGTTTTAAAATAGGTGTCTATCACAATTCCACTGACCCGGCTGCCTAAAACTGCCCCAAATCCGTTAGTCATCATCATAAACAGTCCCTGCGAACTAGCCCTGATAGCAGGATCGCTCTGCGTTTCAACAAATAAGGAACCGGAAATGTTGAAGAAATCGAATGCCAGTCCGTAAATGATACACGATAGTATAATCATCCACAATCCACTTCCTGGGTCACCGTAAGCAAACAGTCCAAAACGCAGAACCCAGGCTATCATGCTGAAAAGCATAACTGTTTTGATGCCGAACCTCCTGAGGAAAAAAGGAATAGTTAGAATAAACAGCGTTTCCGAAATCTGCGATATCGACATAATGATAGCCGGAAATTTTACAGCAATAAGATCTTTGTATTCAGGAACTTTGGCGAAATCGTGAAGGAAAGTATCGCCATAGGCGTTGGTAAGTTGCAAAGCAGCTCCGAGTAACATGGCAAAGATGAAAAACAGTGCCATTTTTGCATTTTTAAACAGTGCAAAAGCCTTCAAGCCAAGAGAATCGACAAACGATCTTTTATGCCCTTTATCCAAGGGAAGACATTTGGGTAGGGTAAAAGCATAAATGCCTAACATAAAGGAAGCTATTGAAGCAACATAGAATTGCATAGCCGATTTTTCGAATCCCGAAAGGCTCACAATCCATAGTGCTACAATAAATCCAACCGTTCCCCACACACGGATGGGCGGGTATTCTTTTATAATGTCTAATCCTTTACTTTTAAGTGCTGAGTAAGCAATGGTGATGGACAATGCTATGGTCGGCATATAAAAAATCATGTTCACGAGCATAATCCAGAACATAGTCGAAGGATTATCGACCAGTGGAACCATAAATAATATCACTCCTCCGCTGATATGAAACATGCCATAAAGTTTTTCCGCATTTATCCAGCGGTCGGCAATAATTCCGGCAATCGCAGGCATAAACAGTGAGGCTATTCCCATGGTAGAAAAGATGGCCCCGAATTCGGTTCCCGACCATTGTTTTGTCTGAAACCAATAAGCTCCGATTGTAAGCAGCCACGATCCCCACACAAAAAACTGCAGGAAGTTCATAAAGATCAGGCGGATTTTGATAGTCATAGTCGTGTTTATTTAAAGTATTTAGCTGTTTTATAATGCTTTGCTGCAATAAATGTTATTTCTGCCGGGTTTCGGATAAAACTAACCTTGCCTGCAATAGTCCAGGTAAAGTGCAATTCAGGATCGATGTTTGGGTTTATTTCCGTTTCCTGATTTCATCGCGGATAAGCGAGGCCTTTTCATAATCTTCATCCTCAACTGCCTGCTGAAGTTCTGCTTCAAGTTCAGCAAGACTCAGGCTCCGGAATGTTGACGGTGAATCGTCGGCGGACAGGTCATCCGTGTTTTCAGCAGGTTGGTCCTCATCATCAAAAAGAATACCTGCCTGCGACATAATTTCTTCGGTAGTATAAATAGGGCAATGAAAACGGATGGAGAGAGCTACAGCATCGGATGTGCGCGAATCAATTTCATGAATGGTTAATCCACTGTCGCATACGAGCGTAGCATAAAAAATCCCTTCATGAAACCGGGTAATCTGAACTTCAGTAATCGTTATACCGAATGTTTTGGCAAAATTGAAAAACAAATCGTGAGTTAAAGGCCGCGAAGGTTTCATTTTTTCGAGCTCCAGGGCAATAGCCTGTGCTTCGTAATGGCCTATAACGATGGGTAACCTGCGTTTACCACTAACCTCGCCCAGCACCAGCGCGTACGAATTGGACTGAGCCTGACTATAGCTAAGACCTACAATAATGAGTTCAATTTTTTTCAAAGTCGGTTGTCAGTAATTGCAAATCAATAAATTAGGGGAAAAGCATGCATCCTGAACCCCTTTTAATTAAGATACGTAAAAATATAAATAAAAGTTAAACATCAAACGGACAGTTGTTATTTTATTCTTTTGGTGTTTGATTCTCATTTTAGAGTTTTTCACTTTCTGTTCAGATCATTTCGAAAGGAAAGAACTTGTTTACAAAAGGTTTCGCGGAATTTGATCACAATATTCTATTTTTAATTTGAACCGGGCATGGACGATTTTAGTTTCTCCGCAATTAATTATATATATCTGATTTTTACCTCTTTTAGGAATTTTTCCTCAAGCGTTCTCTTTATTCTTTTCACCACCGTCCTTCTTATTTCAAGGTCAACGGGTAGATTCGGATCCTGATGGGCAATGTTGATGCGTGTTCCGATAATAAAGTGGATTTCATCACTGTCGAGCAGAAGGCGCACAATCTGATCTGCAGGCCCTTTGCCCAATTTAAGTCGGGGTGAGTATTTTTTAAGCAAATCCGAAACTTTTCCCAGCGTGAGTATCCCTTCGGTTACCAGGTCGATTCCTTCCATAAACGAAACGGGCGGCAGATCGGGATCGTCAAATTCAAAACTATCTACAATGGGTAATTCCAGCTGTCGCGACACAATATCACCGGTAGTTGCCCCGCAAATAATCTTTTTCCCTTCGAATTGTTTAACTGCCTCACCAAGAGTAACATCATTCTCTTCTTCGTATGGAGGACCGGTGCAGAGTAACAGCTTTCTTGGTTCGCGGAAATAAATTACAGCACATGAAGTATCGTCCTTCGGATGGTAATTGTCGTTGATATTCGCCATATTCACAACCTTGGCAGCCAGTTGAGTAGCTGATATGGTAAGGTCAGCGCTAACCAGTTGAAGCACATATTGCTCAAAGTTTTCGATCCCCCATCCAAACGGGAATTTCGGACTTCCCATGCCTGATTGAGGAACGCCATCGGAACAGATTACTATACGATCTTCCTTCTGATGCCTGAAATGACAGGTGCGGAGTTCTTTTCCGGCATTTCTTTCAGAATCCATGATTATATATTCCCAGCCCGGATTAATCTGCGAATTGCCACGTAAAACAACGGTTTGAGGATTATCGTATTCCAAAATACGGGTTTCTCCGTCCATATCAATATCAACAATAGTAAATGTTGAATAGCTCATTTGCCTTTCGCTGCAAACGGGCAAAGTATTCATAATAATTTCGGCTATCCGGCGTACGTCTTTGTGCTCTTCGGCAAATTTAAGCGCCATGGTAGCTGTAAGTGTCGAAAGCATACTTGCTTTTACACCATGCCCCATGCCATCCGAAAGAACGGCAATAATCCTGTTTTCTTCGTATATGCGTTGTGAAAGAAATTTATCGCCGCATATTCGCTCCAGATCATGGTTTTTCTGCACGGCATTTACTTCCACATAAAATTGTTCGTCACTCATCTTTTTCTTTTAGATAGTTTTGCAGGTAATGAGGTTTAGTTTCTGGTTTCTGGTTTCAAGTTTCATGTTGCCCTTTGAGCAGATTTTTATGATTTCAGGAATCTGCTCTGCAACCACTTTAAATCTCAATTTGTTTGAAGAGTTATAAGTGTTTACATCTGTTATAGCGATTTCTTTTTCAACCCATGGATTTCTGATTTGTGCAAGTATGTTATCAGATTTGCTATCTGACCTGAAAGATTCAGGCAATCATTTATCAACTCCTGGTATTTTAATTCCGATATAAATTCCGCGTCAAAGCAGCGATGAACCTGGGATCTTGTTTCTCCAAGGGAGCCTTTCGAAATATATAAAAACTGTATGAATTCTTTATTGCCATCTCGTTCAAAACCTTCTGCAATGTTATCCATTACTGAACCACTTGATGAAAGAATCTGATCTTTAGTTGAGAATTCTTTTTGGAGTGCAGTTGTGTTTACTATTTCTCTGATTTTTTTGCAAAGTTCCCTTGCGTTTTTCCAGATTTCCAGATCCTCGAATTTATGAATTGTCATAACGATTTGGCATTAGTTTATTTTCATAAAAACATTTACTAACTTAAATACTTCAAATTCACTAGTTCAGGAAACCAGAAACTTGAAACTAGAAACCAGAAACCAGAAACCCTTCTACTTCTTATGCGATTCAATAATCGAATTAAGCATTTTCTCAGTTTTGGCTGCACCTTCGCCTAACAGAAAAGCAATTTGCTGCACCAGGTCGAGGTTCTGTTCAATAACTTCGGTAACGCGGTTAATAACTTCCTCCTTTCGTACTTCCGGCATTTGCATGTCTCTGATTACTGCGCCGACAATCTTATTCTTTTTTATGCTGAAAATGGAGACATTCAAGATGTTGTTGTTCAGTAGCACGTCGCGTCCGATAACATCGTCGCTGCTGCTTACCACATAAGCAAATAACTTGTAAAACTGCACCGGAAGCAGGGTTTTCAGATCAGCGCCTATAAGTCCGGGAATGATTTCGTTAATCTCGGCGGCATCTTCGCCAAGGATTGTAACAAAACTCTCATTTGATCCGACGATCTTCATATTTTCATCAACAATCACCACGGCAGTTGGAAGTTTGTGCAACATGGTCTGCGTGGTTTCGAGCACTTCCTGGGCTGTCTGTTTTTCGGCCAGAGCCTGCTTTTCCGAATTCTGAAGTGCCTGTTGTGTGCGGGTAAGTTTATCGTTGGTGATTTTCAGCGAGCGGATATATTCCTGCTTACTCCGCAGAGAATGCATAATACACATGTCAGGCCTGGTGATCCCGTTAGCTACATCAATGGCAAAATCGCGACAGCTATCGTAGCCACATGCTTTGCATCCCATACTTTCGGCGTCGCTCTTGTCAATGATTTTGAGAATTTCATCTACTTTTTCTTCAGGTGGGTCGGCTAAACGCTGATCATTAGCAATAAAATCTCTTTTAAGACTGAGATGCTGATATTGTTTAAGGTCATTGTTCCATTTTGCCATTTTAAATTCTTTCAATCTCTTTGCTGTATAAGCACGTGTCAAGGTTTGACGGTTATACTTCTTTCCGCCCGGTTTCATGCCTGGACCCATCATGCAACCTTCGCAATAAAACATGTTGAAATGCTTCTGGATGTATTCAATCCCTTCTTCAAACTGGCTGATAGCTGCTTTTATCCTGTCCTTACCATCGGCGGTAACTACTGTGCCCGAAAGCAGATCCTGGTTTAAGCCCGATGCCTGTATAATGCCTGTACTGATCGGATACAAATATCCTTTGTACCCCTGGGGTTCATCAAATTCAAGAAATTCGATGGTACTTTCTTTTATGCCATGCTGATCGAACATTTCGCGAAGCTCAGCAAAGGTGAGTACTTCGTCAACTTTGGCATTTTCTGTAAAACGATCGGCTTCTTCTTTTGCTCCGATGCAAGGGCCTATAAACACAACTTTTATTTCGCTGCCATAAATTTCGCGCACCACTTTGGTGTTGGCGATCATCGGGTTAACTATTGGTGCAAGATTATCAATAAGGTGCGGATAATACTTTTCAATCATCGAAACTATCGGAGGGCAATTTGCAAGGATATAGTATTTCCCTAAAAAATTTGAAACCAGTTCGTTGAATTCTTTTGCTACAATGTCAACTCCAAATGCAACGTCATGAACATAATCAAAACCCATTTCATGCAGCATCCGGACTAACTTCCGGTAATCGGTTATGTCATCGAATTCGGCTGATATACTCGGGTCAACCAATGCCACCACTTTATGATCCGAACTGAGAAGATTCATAACAGCAGGTTTCGAATCGTAGTATTTAATGGCTCCCGGACTGCAGACTTCGAGGCAACTGCCGCAACCGATGCATTTATCAGGATTAATATAAGGTATATCGCTCGAAGGGCGTAATTCGATAGCCTTTACAGGACAAACCCTTACGCAGGCATAGCAAACCTTACACTTATCTTCTTCTATAAACACGAGAGGTGCTTGCATTTTTCTTGATTTTAAATTTTAATCCTTTCCGCTCCAGACTAGTCAATAGCACTATTTCTGCTTTCCACCGTCTTGTACTATTGAACTTGTTACTTTAGATATCGTATCTTCCAATTCGCTTCAGCCTTGGTTTGAACTCTACAAACATTGAACCCTTGAACCCTATTTCTCCACCGACTCAAAAAACTCATCCAGTAACGCAATAACCGAATCCTCTTCCAGTCGCTCAATAAGCTTGCCCTCGAGTTTTATCGACGGTCCTACAGCGCACTGTCCGAAACACCGTTCGCCATGAAAGCGTACTTCGTTCAGCAGATTACGATCATGCAGATAATCATTTACAATTTTGACCAATTGTTTATTACCCCGGGCAAAGCAGGAACTTCCCAGGCAAATAACCACTTCTTTCTTATTCGTATCCATCGTCAGGCGAATTGTAATTAACCTTCAGTTTCCTCTAAAGTTGCATTCAGAAAACAAATATAGATAATTATGGATATCAAATTGAATTGTTAACAGAATAACACTGTTATTTTTTTAACAATAAATATCAATAGTTAGAAATCAAAACATTATTTTTGTAGTCAGCAATTTGAATGAACTATAAACATAATCAAATGCAGGCCTCACTCGACGAAATAATTCAAAGATACAAAGCCGGATCGCGCGAATCGTTGCTTCCATTGCTACAGGATATACAAATTGAGTTTGGATACCTGAATGAAGAAGCAATTCTTAAAGTTGGTCAACATATAAAACTACCTTCGGGTAAAGTATATGGAATTGCTACTTTTTACGACCAGTTCCGGTTTGTTCCCAAAGGAAAATTCCACATTAAAGTTTGCAGGGGAACATCGTGCCACATGCACGGCTCATCAGGCATATTGCGTGAAGTAGAACGGGTGCTTAATCTGAAGGAAGGGCAAACTTCACGCGATGGCCGTTTTAGCCTCGAAGCTGTCAGTTGCATGGGCGCCTGCGGCTCGGCTCCGATACTGAATATCAACGGCGAATTTAAAACTGCCATTTCCATACCTGATATTGCACAAATCATCGATCATTACAGAAGTACTATTTAACTCAGGTTCAGCTACATGGATGATAAACAATTTCTGATTGAAAAGGTACTGACAGCCAAGGCTGATCTTAATAAAAAGGAAGTTTCGGATTTTCTGGCTCACATAAGGCACGATACTGTTGATAAACCTGTGGTTTATATTGGTTCGGGAACCTGTGGTAAAGTTGCCGGAGCTGATGATACGTTAAATGCTGTTGCCCGCTACCTGGAAGAGAAAAATTTAAATGCCGAAATAGTTCAGGTTGGATGCATCGGAATATGCTCCTACGAGCCTATTGTCGATATTCAGCTACCAGGGAAAGCCAGGATCTCATTTCGTAATATTACTTCCGAATTGGTTGAACCGCTGTTAGATGATATTTTTAACAGCGAAGTGCCTTATGAAAATGTACTGGGACAGTTTAATTTCGAGAGGTATAACAAATGGGAAAATGTTCCTTTAATTAACGACCTTCCGTTTTTTAAACATCAGCATCGTATAGTGCTGGCTAACTGCGGTATCAGCAACCCTGACTCCATTTCGGACTATATAGCCAGGGGCGGTTATCAGACTTATTTAAAATGCATCCGAAATTATACCGGCGATAAAATATGCACCATTGTAGATCAAAGTGGTCTGCGTGGCCGGGGAGGAGGCGGTTACCATACTGGGCAGAAGTGGATAACGGCCCATAACACGGTAAGTGATCAGAAATACCTTATTTGTAATGCTGCCGAAAGCGATCCCGGCGCATTTATGGACCGTGCCGTTATTGAAGGCGATCCGCACCTTTTACTCGAAGGAATTTCCATTGCTGCCTATGCCATTGGTGCTACCAAAGCATATATTTATGTGATGGACGAATACAGCCAGGCTTATTCGATGCTGAAAGAGGCACTTCAGCAATTAAAGGATTATGGATTTACAGGGTACAATGTGTTCGACAGCGGAGTGGATTTGAAAATATCGCTGGTACGCGGACCGGGTGCTTTCGTATGTGGAGAGGAAACTGCACTGATCAACAGCATTGAAGGCAAACGCGGGATGCCTCGTCCAAAACCACCTTATCCTGCAATCGAAGGCTTGTTCGGAAAACCTACCGTTATAAATAATGTAGAAACCCTTGCAAATATTCCGTTCATACTTCGTCATGGCCCGCTTCGTTTTAACGAAATTGGAACAGCCGAAGCCAAAGGCACAAAAGTTTTCGCCATTTCGGGAAAAGCAATGATAACCGGGATGGTAGAAGTTCCGATGGGAACCAAAATCAGGGATATCATTTTTAAAATTGCCGGTGGTGTTAAAGATGGTAAAGATTTTAAAGCGGTTCAGATCGGCGGTCCTTCGGGAAGCTGCCTGCCTGCATCGCAACTCGATCTGTGTGTTGGATACGAAACTTTATGGAACGAAGGCGCGATAATAGGTTCGGGTGGGATGATAGTGATGGACGAAGATACCTGTATGGTTGATATCGCAAAATTTTTCATGAATTTCCTGCAAAAAGAAAGCTGTGGCAAATGCATCCCATGCCGGGAAGGTACCAGGCGTATTCACGAAATTCTCGAAAATATTACACGCCGTCCGACAGGTGAATCAGGATTCGAAGTTCTCGAGAGATTTAAAGGTATAATGCAACTGGCTGACCTGGCTGAAGTTATCAGGGACACTTCGCTTTGCGGATTAGGACAAACCGCACCCAACCCACTTATGAGTGCTATGAAATGGTTCAGGGAAGAGTTTGAAGAGCATGTGTTCGATCGCAAATGCAGGGCCGGGGTTTGTAAGGAATTGCGACTGTTTTACATTGATGTGGATAAATGCATCGGATGTGTGGCCTGCCTGCGCAAATGTCCTTCGAATGCCATTGTTGGTCAGCCGCGGCAGCCTCACTTCATCATTGAGGAAAAATGCATCGGTTGCGGAATATGTTTCGACGTATGCAAATTTGTAGCCGTAAAACTGAAATAACCACAGAAGTTTAATAATCCGGTAAAGGTTTCTTATAACTCCCGGATAAAAAGATCAGTTGAATGATTTTAGCAAAAAAGAGGTTATGCTATTCGATATAGAAGTAAACGGTAAAACCATTAAAGCCAAACGCGGCGATACTTTGCTTATGGCGTTGGAGCGGAACGGGATAAAAGTGCCCACGCTTTGCCATATCAAGGATTTGCTGCCTTCGGGTGCATGCCGTATGTGCGTGGTCGAAGTGGAAGGGCGGCAGGGACTTATACCTGCATGTTCGCACCCGGTTGAGGAATGGATGAAAGTACGTACCCATTCGCCAAGGGTTATAAAAGCCCGCAAAACCAATACCGAGTTACTGCTTAGCAACCACCCCGACGATTGCCTTTACTGCGAGCGCAACGGAAACTGCGAATTACAAAAATTAGCCGAAGATCTTAATGTACGCGAACGCCGTTTTTATGGTAAAAAGAATAAGTATAAAACAGATCCTTCAAGTGCCAGTTTATTGCGCGATCCGGCTAAATGTATTCTTTGCGGACGCTGTATTAGAGTGTGCGAAGAAATTCAGAGTATAACTGCTCTCGAATTTATAGGGCGTGGAAATAAAACCCAGGTTGGCCCTGCTTTTAACAAAGGAATGAACCTTTCGAGCTGCATCAATTGCGGACAGTGTGTAATGGTTTGTCCTACAGGTGCTTTGGCCGAAAAACAATACCCGGCCAAGTTGCAGGATGCACTTCATAATCCATCAGTAAAAACGGTTATTCAATGCTCGCCAACTTTGTCGGTAACTCTGGCTGAAGAATTTGGGTTAAGGGCTGGAAAAGACCTGGAAGGAGTGATGTTTGCCGCATTGCGGAAGTTAGGTTTCGATTATGTTTTCGATTCAGCATTTGGATGCGATATGCTTGTAAATGAGCAGGCTGCTGAGTTTTTTGCGCGGCTTAAAGAAGGGAAAGGATTCCCGATGTTCTCGAGTTGCTGCCCGGCATGGATTAAATATGTTGAACAGTCGCATCCTGATATGTTAGCAAATGTATCGGCTTGTAAATCGCCACAGCAAATGATGGGTGCACTTATTACCAATCATTTTGCGCCACAAAAGGGACTTGCCACGGAAGACGTTTACTCTGTTTCGGCCATGCCTTGTATAGCTAAAAAGTTTGAGTCGCAGCGCGAGCAAATGACGCATAAAGGTGTAACTGATGTTGATCTGGTGCTTACTACCCGTGAGCTGGCACGTTTAATTCGGTTGAATGGTATTGATATTGAGCAGGTTGAACCCGAATTGTCAGATCAGCCATATCAGTCGAGGAGTTCAGCCGGCAAAATGCTGGCTGTAAGCGGTGGTTTGACAGAGGCTCTTATCCGGACCTTACATTTTATAATAACCGGTAAGGATACCAATCAGTTGAAAATTCAGGAACTCAGATCGGGAAGAGGGCGTAAAGAGTATTTTGTTAAAATCGGTGAGTATAAACTTGGTTTTGCCGTTGTAAACGGAATCGGGAATATTGAACCTTTGATGAACGAAATTAAAAAAGGGCGTACCGATATCCATTACATTGAAGTTATGGCCTGCGAAGGCGGTTGTGTTGGTGGTGGCGGACAGCCCATACACCCTGAAAATGACAATGTAAGGGCAAGGGCAAAATCCATTTACGAACTCGATGAAAAGGAATCGATACGAGTGGCTCATCAGAACGCATCTCTGCAGAAAGTTTACGAATCATTCCTTCTTAAACCGGGAAGCGAGCTAAGTCTTACTCATTTGTACACAACTTACCAGGAGAGAGAAGTGATGAAGTAGGGTGTTTGAGACGGGGACGGGGGGAGACAAGGGGACAAGGGGATAAGGAGAGGGGTGATATGGAGACAAGGAGAGGGGAGACAAGGGGACAATGCGAGGGGAGACAAGGAGACAACGATGCGAAAATCAGAACAACCAGAAACTTAGTCTTTAATGCTCTTTAACGACGCAGATTTGCTTAACCAGAAACTTGAAACCAGAAACCAGAAACTCTTCAAACCCTTATAACATAACCCCCCAATGACCCCAGGCCCAATCCAAACTTCGAACCAGGAAACTGATAAAAAGCTGGTCTTTACCGTAAAGGAAAGATGCAGGGTTTGCTACACCTGTGTGCGCGAGTGCCCTGCAAAAGCAATCCGCATTATCGGCGGACAGGCTGAGGTAATTACTTCAAGATGTATTGCCTGTGGCAACTGCATTAAAGTTTGCAGCCAGAATGCGAAAGTATTTTATAAGGAAATTGATCAGGTTAAGCGATTGATAGCCACTTATCCTAAAGTTATTGCTTTGGTTGCACCGAGTTTTCCTGCCGAGTTTTATGATTTAGACGATCATCGTACATTAGTTGGGTTAATTAAGTCGTTCGGATTCAGTCATGTAACTGAAGTTGCTTTTGGAGCTGACCTGGTAGCGCGTTATTATAAAGAGCAGTTAAACCTTGAAATGCCCGCCATTTCATCCGACTGTCCTGCCATTGTAGCCTATGTCGAACGGTATTCTCCTGAGCTTACTGATAAACTTGCAACCGTAGTATCGCCCATGGTTGCTATGGCCAGGGTTGTACGGAAAAAATATGGCGAAGATTCCAAACTTGTTTTTATTGGTCCATGCCTCGCAAAAAAGGCTGAATCGCCGGAAATAGATGCTGCACTTACATTTCGCGAAATCCGTGAAATGATGGAAACGGAGCGTATAAATATTTCCAAAATAGTGCCTGCCGATTTTGATCCTCCCCTGGGTGGACGCGGGGCTATTTTCCCTCTCAGTCACGGATTGCTTCATACCATGGAAGTTACCGAAGATATTCTGAGCGAAAACGTACTGGTAGCTGGTGGTCGTGCTAATTTCCAGGATGCTTTGCGCGAATTCGAACAGGGAAACCTCGAAGGGCATCACCTGCATTTATTGTGCTGCGAAGGTTGCATTCTTGGCCCCGGAATGTCGCCATATCCCAATACATCGCCGACCAGCCTGCGCTTTGCTAAAAAAGCACGGATTATCAGTTATGCCAATCGGAAGATGGCAATTCTGGATAAGGAACAGTGGCAGGCAAATCTTGATGAGTATTTTCAACTTGATTTTTCACGAACTTTCGAACCCCGCGATATGCGTTCCGTTCGCCCGCCTAATGAGCAAATTAAAGATGTTTTATACAAAATGGGAAAATACAGCCAGCAGGATCACCTCAATTGTGGTGCCTGCGGTTACGATTCCTGTGAGGAACATGCAATAGCGATCATTAACGGGCTTGCTGAAACAGAAATGTGCCTGCCTTACTCTATTGAGAAACTACATAAGTATATCCGCGAGCTAAACCTCTCGAACGAAAAACTTGCAAATGTGCAGGAAGCACTGCGGCATTCGGAAAAACTGGCCGGTATGGGACAGCTTTCGGCCGGAATTGCACACGAACTTAACAATCCATTGGGTGTAATAACCATGTACAGTAATATTTTAAAGGAAGAACTTCCTGCCGATAGTGCTATGCTTCAGGATATTGACCTTATAGTTGAACAGGCCGACCGTTGCCGGAAAATTGTCGGGGGATTGCTTAATTTTGCCCGTAAAAACCAGTTGAACCTCAATGAATCGGATGTCGTAAAACTGGCAAAGCATAGTATTGATTCGGTGGTCGTTCCTGAAAATATCAGTATAAAACTTAATGCCAATGTTACCGATCCGATGGTAATGCTCGACTACGACCAGATGACACAGGTTTTTACAAATCTGCTCAAAAATGCAGTGGAGGCTATGCCTGGTCAGGGACAGATAACTTTCGATGTTTCCGATACGAACGATCAGATAACCATGCACATAACTGACAATGGAACCGGAATTCCTCCCGAAAATATGGACAAACTTTTTACTCCTTTCTTTACCACCAAGGAAATAGGGAAAGGTACAGGTTTGGGATTACCAATTATTTACGGAATTGTTAAAATGCACAAAGGCGACGTACAGGTAAAATCGAATATTGATCCTGCTGCAGGACCGGTTGGAACAACGTTTACTATTACGATGCCGAGAAAGAGATTAGTATAGTGAATAGTGAAAAGTGAAAAGTGAATAGTGAAGAGTGAAGAGTGAAGAGTGAAGAGTGAAAAGTAAAAAGTAAAAAGTAAAAAGTGCAGGTATGTTGTTCTTTTTGAAATAGAAATCCCGAAGGGATGAAATTATTTTTGAAAAGATAAATAAGTAAAAACAAAACCCCGGAGGGTGACATAAAAGTGAAAAGTGAAAAGTGAAAAGTGAAGAGTGAAAAGTGAATAATGAAAAGTAAAGTGGAAATATTATAAATGGTTAATCATAAATAAGTTCGCCATTTTATTTTCACTTTTAAAAATAAATTGCAAAGCAATGAAAAAGAAAATATTGATCGTTGACGACGACATGGACTACCTGTTCCAGATGCGCCTCAAAGTGGAACAAATGGGTTTCGAAACCATAACTGCCGAAAGTCAGGCGGAAGCGGAAAAGATAATTTTGGAGATAAAGCCCGATTTATGCATCCTCGACCTGATGATGGAGAGCGACGACAGCGGTTTTATCCTGAGCTATAAAATCAAAAGAAAATATCCTGATGTGCCGGTAATAATTGCAACTGCCGTTACTGCCGAAACCGGAATGACTTTCGATGTTCATGCCGATGAAAGCTCACAGTGGATTACCGCTGATCTGTTTCTCGATAAAGGCATCCGCTCCGATCAGCTGCAGCGCGAAATAAAAAAACTACTGAAATTGTAAGTATGGCAACTTTTAAAATTCTTATTATTGACGATGAACCAGGTATTCGCGAGGGGACCAAACGGATACTTCAGAATTTCAAAGTCGATTATCCTTTTATGGATGAGCAGATTGATTTTCAGGTTCTCGAAGCAGGAACAGGGAAGGAAGGAATCGAAATCATTGACCGGGAACTCCCCGAAATTTTGTTATTGGACAATAAATTACCTGATATACAGGGCGTTGAAGTTCTTGAGTATGTTAAGAGTAAACATTACGATATCATCGTTGTAATGATAACTTCCTACGCATCGCTCGAACTGGCTGTAAAAGCCACCCGTGACGGAGCTTACGATTTTATCCCTAAACCATTCACCCCACAGGAAATCCGCGCTTCGGTCGAAAATATTACCAAGCAGATTTTCCTGAAACGTATGACCCAAACCCTGAATAATACGGGTAAACAGATCAGGTTTCAGTTTCTGTCGGTATTGTCGCACGAACTTAAAGCCCCGCTCAATGCAATCGACGGCTACCTGAAAATGATCAAGGACAGGCAGTTTGGTAACAGTGTGGATGCTTACGAAGAAATGCTTGACCGTTCGATGGAACGTATTAAAGGGATGCGACAGCTTATCCTCGACCTGCTCGATTTAACTAAAATCGAAACCGGCAAACCTACTCAAAAACTTGAAGTGGTTAATGTGAGGAAAATTATTCAAATGGCTGTGGATACCATACGCCCGTATGCGATTCAGAAAGATGTAGATTTATATATAAATACCCGCGAAAATATTGAGATGAAAGCCGATCCGGGCGAAATTGAGATTATTATGAACAACCTTGTTTCCAACGCGGTGAAATACAATAAAAACGGAGGACGGGTCGATATTTTTATGGAGAAATCGGGATTGAATCTAAAAATTACCGTTACCGATACAGGTATCGGGTTCAGGCCGGAGGACAAAGAAAAGATTTTTGAAGATTTTGTGCGGATTAAAAGCAGTCAAACGCGTGAAGTTACCGGCAGTGGACTTGGATTATCCATTGTTAAAAAGATTGTAGATATGTACAATGGCTCCATAATTGTGAACAGCGAACCCGACAAAGGAACTACCTTTATCATCACACTTATTGAACCTGACGAATAGTTTACTTTCATCAGGTTTTCGATTTTAACTTAAATTCATACAATTAAATCAAGAAAATGGCAGCTAAAAGACTTCCGGATAAAACTGTTGAACGCCTCAGTCAATACAGGCGTACACTATTAATTGCAAATTCAGCTGGGAAACATCATGTTTTTTCGCACGAACTTGCTGCCATGCTGCATATTACCTCGGTTCAGGTAAGACGTGACATTATGCTTATCGGATATTCGGGAACACTCCGCCAGGGTTACGATGTAAAAGAACTTATCGAAATAATCGGAAAAATTATCGATAGCCGCGATGGTCAGAAAGTTGCCGTGATAGGCATTGGTAACCTTGGCCGCGCCATTATCGGGTATTTTAGCGGAAAACGAACCAAACTGACAGTTGTGGCTGGTTTTGATTTAAATCCGGATAAAATCGACCGTGTATATGCCGGTGTATGGTGCTACCATTTCGACAGGCTGACCGAAATAATTAAAAAAGAGAACATTACTATAGCCGTTTTAACCGTTCCTGCTGCTGATGCCGCTAATGTGGCTGATTTGCTTGTAATGGCCGGAATTAAAGGGATTCTCAATTTTACGCCTAAGCCGATTAATGTACCGTCGAATGTGTATCTCGAAGAGTATGATATGATTACTTCTCTGGAAAAGCTCGCCTATTTCGTAAAAAAGGTTTAAATCCGGTTTCGGTTAAAATTCATTCTTAACTGCTGCACCTCATATAATACTTATCATTCCGAAAAGGTTCTGGCTCAAATCACATGCGAATATTTTACGATTTCGACCATCTTACCAACATTCCTAATCCTGTAGTTACCACAGGTAGTTTCGACGGAGTGCATGTAGGTCATAAAGCAATTATTAACCGCATCAACCGCATTGCACGCGACATACAGGGCGAAAGTGTTCTCATCACTTTTAATCCCCATCCGCGTAAAGTTTTGTTTCCCGAAACTGCCGGTAAAGATTTGTTCCTTATCAATTCGCAACGCGAAAAGATTGAACTATTGCGTAAGGCAGGACTGCAAAACCTTATTATTGTGACGTTTACACCTGAATTTGCGCATATCTCATCCATCGATTTTATCCGTAATATACTGGTCGCCAAATTACATGCACGTAAGATTGTAATTGGGTTCAATCATCAGTTCGGGTATAACAGGGAAGGCAATTTCGACTTCCTGCGCGAACTTGGTACGTATTATAACTTTGATGTGGAGGAAATTCCGGAACAGGATCTGCATAACGAAACTGTAAGTTCAACGCTGATACGGAAATCAATTCAGGAAGGCCGCATCCAACGTGCTAATGCTTACCTCGATCACCACTATATGATCATCGGAAAGCTGACAAATGGCAGCAATGATCTAAAACAGCGGAATGTCAACACTCTTTACCTTGACATAGAAGAGGAATGCAAACTCGTTCCGCCCGATGGTGTTTATGCCGTGCGGATAGAAGCTGATAAAAAATCGTTTAAAGGAATTCTCAACATCAAAAACAGCCGGTATGGCAATGATCGCTGCAAGGAGGAAATAATCATTGAAATTTTTCCTTTTGAAATGAATGAGCCACTGAATGGGAAAGACGCAACTGTATATTTTGCCAAATACATCCGGCAGGAACTTGAATTCAGCGGTATAGATGAACTTAAGAAACAGCTTGAAAAAGATAAAACTATGGTAGAAGAATTAATTTATTGAAAAGTCCCTCTCAATCCTCTCAATCCCATCAATCCCATCAATCCCATCAATCCCATCAATCCCCCCTCAATCCCAAACCTGTGCCAAACGAAAACAGCAAAATGAAAATTACTTTCCTTGGAACGGGAACTTCAACCGGTGTTCCGGTCGTAGCCTGTAACTGTGATGTTTGCACAAGCGATGATCCGCGCGATAAGCGATACCGGACCTCGGCAATGCTTACCATCGGCAGTTCGAATGTTGTTATTGATTGTGGCCCCGATTTCAGGATTCAGATGTTGAAACATAAAGTGGAAGATATTGACGCAGTGCTGTTTACACACGCTCATCGCGACCATATTGCCGGTCTCGACGATATCAGGGCTTTCAATTATATCCTTCATAAATCAATTGATATTTACGGTTCGCAGATCACCCTTGATGCCATAAAAGAGCAATTTCCTTATATTTTTATTCCGGGCCGGTATTTCGGCGCCCCGCAGCTGAATCTGCACCCGATTACCGAAACTGCTTTCAGTATAGGTGAGTTTTCGTTTACCCCGATACAGGTTATGCATCAGGATATGAAAGTGTTCGGGTACCGGATCGGCGACTTTACGTATATAACAGATGCAAATTACATTTCCCCGTCGGAGCTGGAAAAAGTGCGTGGCTCGAAAGTAATTGTCATCAACGCACTCCGTAATTCGAGGCATGTTTCGCATTTTTCGTTAAGCGAAGCTCTTGATATTCTCAATGAATTGAAACCCGTGAAAGCATACCTTACTCATATTAGTCATTTTTTAGGAAAGTTTGATGCAGTGGA
The DNA here is from genome assembly GCA_964420555.1 of uncultured Lentimicrobiaceae bacterium. GTDB lineage: Bacteria > Bacteroidota > Bacteroidia > Bacteroidales > UBA4417 > UBA4417. The sequence goes on from CAYQTT010000018.1 coordinate 102,873, forward strand.
AGAAAAACTTCCCGCCTGGGTACATCTCGCTTATGACGGGCTGCAGATTGAAGTCTGATATATTGTTGATTTGTAGATACTTAATAACTGTGTTTTTCCTTTCTTCACGAAAATATTTTATTGTTAATTAATTCACAAAATTAAAGTATTGAATTGCCTGAATAGGTGATAAAAAGTGTAATTTTGCAATTGAAAATGAATTAAAGTGCACCTGGAATGAAATTTCAACCTGAAGAATGTCGCATCCCTGACCAGCGAATGAAACCTTTTATTGATGCTGACGAGATATGGGATCACATCAATAATGCAAAACCAACTATCGATGAAGTAAAAGCCGTTATTGCCAAATCTTTAAGTAAACAGCGCCTTACTTTAGCCGAAACAGCAATCCTTATAAGTGCCGATACTCCCGAACTGATTGAAGAAATTAAACAAGGAGCCCGCAGGTTAAAAGAAATGGTTTACGGCAACCGTATTGTTCTTTTTGCCCCGCTATATATTGGAAATAAATGTACAAACAATTGTTCGTACTGTGGGTTCAGGGCAACAAACAAAGATGCTATCCGCAGCACACTCGACGATCAGGAATTGATTAAAGAGGTTGAAGCTCTCGAAGATAACGGACAGAAACGCCTGATACTTGTTTACGGCGAACATCCCGATTACAGCCCCGAATATATTGCCCATACGGTGAAAGTAGTTTATGGTGTAAAGAAAAACCATGGTGAAATACGCCGTGTTAATGTTAATGCCGCTCCTCTCGATATTGAAGGCTTTCGTACTGTAAAGGATTCAGGAATAGGTACATATCAGGTTTTCCAGGAAACATACCATCCTGAGATTTACACACATTATCACCTGGGAGGTAAAAAACGGAATTATGAATACCGCCTCACTTCCCTCGACCGTGCGCAGGAAGCAGGCATTGATGATGTAGGCATCGGGGCATTATTCGGATTATACGACTGGCGTTTCGAAGTAATGGCACTTGTGCGGCATACCAACCACCTCGAAGCATGTTACAATGTGGGTCCGCATACCATTTCATTTCCCCGCATACAGGAAGCATCAGCAATGAATTTTGATGGTAAATACCGTGTTTCGGATGAAGAGTTTACCAGGCTGGTAGCCATTCTGAGGCTTGCCGTCCCTTATACCGGGCTTATACTTACTGCCCGCGAAAATGCAGCTGTACGCGATGAGGTAATGCGTTTCGGAGTTTCGCAGATTGATGGCGGTACAAAACTTGAAATCGGAAGTTATTCGGAAAATAAAAACGAGGAGCAAAACCTTAACCGTGAGCAATTTCATATCAACGATTCCCGCTCTTTAAACGAAATCATCGACGAATTGCTTTCGAACGATTACCTTCCTTCGTTCTGCACAGCCTGTTACCGGCTTGGTCGTACCGGCGAGCACTTTATGGAATTTTCCGTGCCCGGATTTATAAAGAGGTTTTGTTCGCCAAATGCCATACTCACCCTAACTGAATACCTCGAAGATTATGCCCCTGCCGCCACACGAGAAAAAGGATATAAAGTGGTGGAAGAAAACCTGCAGGAACTTGAAAAAGCGCACGAAAATATTAACGTGCCCGAAATCCGCAAGCGCATTGAGAAAATTAAAGCAGGGGAGAGGGATTTGTATTTTTAGTTTGAAGAGTTTGAAAAATTCCAAATTCCAAATTCCAAAAACCAAATTCCAAATCCTACTTCGTAAATCGTACTTCTTAAATCGTACTTCGTAAATCCCTAACCACTAAATCATAACACCTAAACCCTATCCTTCAAATGACTGAAACAAGAATACTTGGTTTGCTTATTACCGACCGGATTAAGGAAGCAGGCCGCACACAGAAGTTGCTTAGCAAATATTCGCGGCTGATACGGTCGCGGCTGGGATTTCACGAACTGAACGATAATGTATGCAGCCGCTCTGGCATCATAGTACTGCACCTTACCGGACTGCCTGCCGAGTGGAAAGAGTTTGAAGATGAACTCTCACAGATTGGCGGACTCGAAGTTCAGAATATGTCGTTTACTTACTAAAACCAGCAAGCAATGAAAGAAGTAAGAGTATTGGGCGTTATGATCAACGACCCTTCGAAAGGTGCCGACCGGATACAGAATATACTTACAAAATACGGGTGTATTATCCGCACACGTCTTGGAATACATGATATTGATAAAGATTATGCCAGCGATACAGGACTTATGTTGCTCGAATTGGTGGGAGATATGCAGGAATGCCTGAGGCTTGAAAACGAATTACTCGCCCTCGAAGGAGTTGATGTTCAGAAAATGGTGTTTAGGAAATAGATTACTGCATTAGTAACAAAATGAAAGGAATTTCACTTTTTTTTTGACGCTGAAAGACAGAACTACCCTATAAATGGATAGTAGATTACTATAACCTTGCTGTGAATCTAAGCTTTGAGACAGAGACAACCTACTTAATTTAATCATTACATGACTATCCTCAAATGTTTTATAGCTCTTATTTTATTCCTGAATTTTCAATCCTGTAAATTAATACATAACACTGAGATAGCAGAATATTATAATTACAAACAACTCTCTAAATTAAACAATCCAACAGATTCTTTTATAAGATTTCCAATGAATGTCAAGGTGGTTGATCAAAGTAAGATACTACTCTTCATATATGATAAAGATTCAATAGAACTTGATAAATCTTGTAGTGACTATTCGTGTTTGTTTAATTCTGGACTCATTTCATTCCAACTACTTAACCCTTATCATTTTGGTTCGCAGAAGATGAAAATCTGGAAGATTGAAGAAATTAGTTACAAATTCCTTGGAAGAAAAACCAGATTACTTGAGCTTTCGGGAAGTATAACAGGAAGTGAAATAAAATATCTTGATGGATCATATTACCAAATAGAAATAAGAAATGAAAATGCTCATAAACATTGGAGCCTAGATCAATTTGTCAAGGATGCAAAAGTTACTAAATATATTGAGTATATCCACTGATCTAAACAAATAGAGCACCTATTAGCATGAAATATTATAAAGAGGCTAGCATCCAGCTTCCGACAAAATTTTTTTTACTGCTCAAAAAAATAGTTCCGTTTCTTATCTCATCTGAAACAAACCGAAATTATTCCACTCCGCCTCCCAGAACAGTAATTGAACCTTTGTAAGTTTCTGTATTATAAAATCCTATTGTTTTAAGCTTAAAATAATAAACTCCGTCGGGCACTCCTTTTGCCTGCCAGTCGCTCTGGTAGTTGGAATCATCGTAAATTTTCCGTCCCCAGCGGTCAAAAATCAGTAGTTCCATCCGCTGGAATTCAGTAGTTATTTTTATATCCTCACCTGAACCGACTTTATTTTCGTTTAGTATCAGGAACGATTCGTTATAGGAGTCAGCATTAGGCGTAATTACCCCCGGGATTTTCAATTTTGCATTTTTTACCGGGATTTGAAGCTCAATAACAGAACCACAACCGTTTTCATTATTAATATGAAGTTTTACAAGGTAAAAACCATCTGTATTGGTGTTGGCCCTGCTATAAACATGGGTTGGGTTAAATGAAACCGCTGTGTCGCCGTCGCCGAACTCCCACAAAGGAGGTTCAACAACATGTGTAGGAAAATTTTCTTCGAAGCTGAACGTAAGTACCGGATTTTCAATATAAATGGTAGTGTCCTCACTGCCTTCAGTGATAATATCTACATCGGCTCCCGGTAATCCTTCAATTGTAAAACTGCTATCTATTCTACAGCCTTTTGCATCAGTAACAGAAAGTATATTTTTCCCTGGGCACAAATTGGTCTGCACATTATCGAACCTGCCCGGAACACCATTCCACAGGTAACTGTATGGCTGAACTCCGCCTGTAATATCGGCCTGGTAATTGGCTTCGCATAAATCAAGGCAGGTGGCGTTGATCTCAGTCAATACAATATTGATTTTTGGTGAAACAGTTGCGTTTCCATTCTCATAGATCACAAACGCATTTCCGCTTGTTGTATGAAAAAAGCTCTCCTGTTCATTCCATTGCAATGTTGTTGTGCCAACCAGGCCTTTGAATCGTAACCAAACCAGGGTATCCGTTGCTATTGAAGCGCTGCCGGCACGGGCCCAGTTTATAACAAGCGCATTTACATCCTGATCAACGCTGAAAGTTCCACCCGTGAGTGCTCCGTTAAGAGCAAAATGTTCAACAAACTCTAAAACTGTTTCATCATATTGAAGTACAAGCCTGAGAGTATCAACCGCACTCATATTTTGAATTAAAACAGGCACTGCGACAGGCATACCGTAACACATCTCGAAATTGCCAATTCCTGTAATCACCTGAGCATTAAGTTGCTTAGGTGTAAAAGATAAAAACAAAAGAATGATTGAAAAAATGGTGAGAAGTTTGCGCATGCTTAAAGATGAGTCGGAGATTGTGTTCTGTATTAAAAGCTTTTCGGGGCACTAAATTAGAAAATTTATTGCTTTCAAAAAGTATAACGTGCGTGTGCCTGCTTTTCGTGTTTAACGCAGCAGATTAATATCGGCCCGATTGAACCATCATGATCGTGCAGTCTTCAACTGTTTCAATTCCGGCTGATGAAAGCATATCAGCAAATTCATCATTCTCGGTTCCGGGATTAAAAACTACCCGCTTCGGATTCAGTTTCATGATATAATCAAACCATGGCTTTTGATTTCCTGAATTCAGATAAAGAGTAACTGTATGGATATTTCCCAGATCGGGAGTGCCTGTAATAACCGGAATAGTATCTATCATGCCTTCGCGAAGCCCAATGGCAGTAACCGGGAAATGGCCCGATTTTAAAGTTCGGACACAGATATTTGAATACCTGTTTTCGTTGAGGCTTGCGCCAATCACTAATGTGGATTTTTCCATAATTATCAGGTTATCGGAACAGTAAAAGAAGATTACACTTCTCTTAAAAGCATTTCGAGATTTTCGAAGCGGCGGCGGTAATCATCGCCCGCCCTGCTTATAATTTCATGTGCTTCCTCAACACCAAAAGTGTGTGTTATTTCAACACGCTTTTCCTGTCCGGGCAGGTCTTTATAAGTAAGGAAATAGTGTTTCAGCCTGTCAATGACCAGTTCGGGACAATCGGTGATATCTTTATAATCGCCGTAAACAGCATCATTACGCAATACACAGATAATTTTGTCGTCCGATTCATTTCCGTCTATCATTCGGAAACCACCAATCGGGATAGCTTTTACAAGAATATCGCCGTGCGAAATTACTTTCTCAGTGAGCACACACACATCAATAGGGTCGGCATCTCCTTTAATATCTGTTCGACCTGATTTTTCCATACAGAAATCAGCCACCGATTTTCCGCTGTATGTCTGAGGCAGGAAACCATACATGGCCGGAACTACATTTGAGTATTTTTGCGGACGATCGAGCTTCAGGTAACCGCTCACTTTATCAACCTCGTATTTTACCGTATCGGTCGAAACCATTTCAATAAAGCAAGTGAGGCAGTGAGGCGCTTCATCACCTAATTCAACACCATGCCATGGGTGCGATTTATACCTCAAACCCATCAGCTTACCGATGGGATCCATTATCTTGTTTGACATTCCGATTGAATTTAACTTATTTTTTACAAAAGTATGGAAATCCTTTTGTTTTACCATTAAAATAGATAGCCAGGCATAAAGCAACCAAACGAAAAATTACATTCAATTGCTGAAGCGGAATTTGTTACTGTTCACTAATAAATCATGGTTGTAGCAATCAATGCGCCCGACAGAATATACAGTCCGAAGAAGGCTCCTGTACCAATCGCAAAATTTTTCCACACTTTTTTCTTCTTTATTTTGTGCGCCTGCTCTTTATACCCCAAATTGTAATCAGGATTTTCCATTAATTTTTTATCCTGATATCCGAGGTTTTTATCTCCCGGAGGTGTTGCCGAACAGGCGATGGCGGGTATAAGGTTCAAAGGGAAAACCAATGCCGATACCAACGTGCCCCCCGAAGCCGTTTTGTATCCTTTATAATATAAGGAAGCATCGTTTGCACCTACATAATACATACTGTCATTAACAGAACCTGATACCATTGGCATTGGATTTTTTTCTGTCAAATAAATCAATGTGCCATTCTGATAGGTCAGTTTTACAATCTCTTCGCGCCACATACTAAGTGTGTCATTTACTCCCTGTGGCTGAAAAGCTACATCTTTTGCGTTAAGCCTTATAATTTTCCCTTTTAATTCGTCACCCGATTTCAGAGTTATAATATCCTGCGCTACAGCATTATATAAGCCGGAAAATACAATAATAATCAATACTATCAGTCTTTTCATAGTTTGTTGTCAGAAGGTTGGTAACTATGTATTATAAACTTTTTGAAATAGGATTTATTGCATGGTTTCGAAAAATAAAGATGTACAGAATCAGTCATTTCTATCAGTTTAGAAATGCTATTAATTTGTAGTAATTATAAGGATAGAATTAGCCCCTATGCCGCTTATTGCGCATTTTTATAATACAAAGAAAATGTAATTTTCAGATCTTATACCTGCCCCAGCCCTCCCTGGAAAACAGGGAAGGAGTAGTATGCAACAAAACTTCAGACCTATGAGCACCCCTCTATTTTACATCAACTTCATCAATAAAAAGCCAGGCTTTTCCTCCGCTGCCTTTATGCCATGCCGGGCAAATACCGGTACTTTTAGCTTTGATCCGGATATAACGTGCTGGATTAGAAAGTTGTATAGAGTAAATCGATGTCTGGTCTGATTCGTATGCTTTCGGAATTGAACCAAAAGTCACTCCTGCAGGAGTATAGTTTTTGCCATCTTCGGAAGTGTAAACTTCAACCGAAAGTGGCAGGAAGATCCACGAATTATGCGACTGCAGAAAGGATGCTGCGACTTCTGTTATTGGTTTTACCGATCCAAGATCAATAACGGCTTCAAAATCATTGCCATCGAAACCAAGCCATTTGCCATCAGCGAATTTTCCTGATCCTTTGCGTCCATCGGCAATGGTTTTTGGTCCCGTGGCGCTGTATTTCGGTGATACTTCGCTCAGTAGAGTAATTTCGTATTTGGCTTTGCTCAGGCTGAAAGTAGCTATATTGCTGCTTACTTTTCCTTTTATCATACTTACTGCTTTTAGTTCGCAGCTCTTAGCGATAGTAAGAGGCCCGGAATACAATATGGAAGTAATTCCAGGTTCCGATCCGTCGAGGGTATAGTATATTGCAGCTCCGGTTTCGGGAGTTGAGAGCGTAACGGTAGTCTCCTTGCTGAAAATACGCGAACCGGTTTTCTGCTCATCCGCATTTCCAATAACCGGAGGAAGGCTTACCGGTTGCGGTTTTCCTTTCATGCTAAATACATACACATAGTTGCAGGGGCGGTTTTCCGGATTGGCGTATTTAGCCGGAAGTGTGATTTCAACGCCGTTTTCTGTCGATGTCCAGCTTAATGACTCATTTGTTCCCAAAAATTTGATTTTTGAGCCTTTCGCGGGTTTTATCTTTTTAAGTATAAGCTTTTCGCCGGGCCATCCTTTAACAAATACATTTATATTACCTTTATTATCAGTAGTATAACGAATGTTCTCGTTATCTTCAAAATGACTCCAGGCTTTCGATTTATAAATGGAGGAGGAGTTAACTTTCATCCAGTCGCCTATTTCCTTCATGCGTTCAACGCTTTCGCCGGGGATAAGTCCTTCGGCAGTCGGACCGACATTCAACAGGTAATTGCCGCCTTTTGCAGCGCAATCAACCAGGTTCCAGATAAGCGCCCCGGCAGGTTTAAAGTTTTTGTCATTTTTATTATATCCCCAGTGGTCGTTCATGGTCATGCAGCTTTCCCAATCCTGATTTGAACCTGTTTCAAGTATTTCCTGTTCAGGTGTGCCAAAATCGCCGGCCGCATTTTCGTAGCTGTTCATCCCCTGCATTCCCGAACGGCCTTTGCCTACGCGGTTATTAATAATAATTGATGGCTGAAGGCTGCGCACATAATTGTACAGGTCTTTGCCCTGGTCTTCGGTCCATTCGTCTATCCATTCTCCATCGAACCACAATGCGCCGATGGGTCCGTAATTGGTAAGCAATTCTTTGAGCTGGATTTTCAGGTAATTATCGCGGTACAGCGAAAACTTTTCGCCTTTCGCATCCGGATGATGCCAGTCCATAATGGAGTGATAAAAGCAAAGCACTACACCCTGTTTTTTACATGCTTCGGCTAATTCTTTTAAAGGGTCGCGGTTGAAAGGCGTGCGATCTATTATATCGTAATCGCTTATTTTTGAGTCGTATATACTGAAACCATCGTGATGTTTCGATGTAATTACAATGTACTTTGCTCCAGCATCAGCAGCAGTTTTAACCCATTCGTCAGCATTAAATTTTACCGGGTTAAATTGTGCGGCAAATTTTTCATATTCGGGAACCGGAATTTTTGCCTCATCCATAATCCACTCGCCGAAACCGGTTTCGCCTTTGTACTCGCCTGCGGGCACGGCATAAAGTCCCCAGTGGATAAACATTCCAAAACGTGCATCGCGCCACCATTCCATGCGTTTATCCTTATCGGCTTTGGTTTCGATAAGGTAATTTTTCTGTGCAAACGTGAGGGCTGACAGGCATATCAGCATTGCCGCAAAAAGACTTTTTGAGTACATCGTAAATTTATTTAGGAAGATGCAATGATAAGAAAAAACTGTGATTTAATAGAATGGTTGAAATTGAAGTAACAAATGATATTAGGAAATAAGCAGAAAAAAAAGGACACCTAACCTGCAAAATAGGTCAGCAGCTTTAAAATAAACACCTGCAGGTAATAAAAGCTTTACTCTTTGTGCGTATAACTGTTTATTTTTTCGAGTATAAGTTCTTTCATTCTTTTTACTTCGCTTTTTTTGAAGCCATGGGCTCTGATGCTTCCTTCGCCGGTAGTTTCGATAACAATGGTCGAAAATCCGATAAAAGGGCTGCTGATATCAACTGAAGAAATCCGGGTATAAGGAACTGTTTTTTCATTTCCGCTGAACAGCCCCGGTATTTTTAATGTCACACCATGAGGACTGATACTGATTTTCGAAGGGAATATTTTGTTGCCTGCAGTAAGTCGTGATGCCATAAAGATTTCCATACACAAAAGGGTTTTAAGTACTATTTTGAGAGCTTTTTCCTGCTCATGTTTATTATATCAAAGATACAAAAAATATCAGGTGTATTTGTTACAGAAATTGGCTGGAAATTATCTGACCCTCAATTAAATTTCGGTAAAAATTCCATTTTGAGTTTTGCAATTTCATTTTGCGGTTTGCAATTTCATTTTGTGGTTTGCAATTTCATTTTGTGGTTTGCAATTTCATTTTGAGTTTTGCAATTTCATTTTGTGGTTTGCAATTTCATTTTGTGGTTTGCAATTTC
>CAYQTT010000019.1:0-95426 GCA_964420555.1 uncultured Lentimicrobiaceae bacterium
CGCAGGATGCCCGTTGGACTTACCTGCAATCGAGAGCCAAACAACCCGAAATAGGTAAGGTTGTTGATGATGCCATGGATTCCATTGAAAAAGAAAATACTTCGCTGAAAGGTGTATTGCCAAAAGTGTTTGCCCGACAAAATCTCGATCCAACAAGTTTAGGTGAATTAATTGATTTAGTGGGAAACATTGCCTTAGGTGATGCTAAAGCACGGAGTGCAGATGTACTGGGCCATGTGTTCGAATATTTTCTGGGGGAGTTTGCTTTGGCGGAAGGAAAACAAGGCGGGCAGTTCTATACGCCACGCAGCATTGTTGAGCTGCTGGTGAAAATGCTCGAACCCTACAAAGGACGTGTATTCGATCCTTGCTGCGGCTCGGGAGGTATGTTTGTACAATCCGAAAAACTGGTGCTCGAACACCAGGGACGGGTAAACGATATTTCAATATACGGACAAGAGAGCAACCAAACTACCTGGCGATTAGCGAAAATGAACCTGGCTATTCGCGGTATTGATAGCTCACAAGTGAAATGGAACAATGAAGGCTCATTTCTGAACGATGCACACAAAGACCTGAAAGCCGATTACATCATTGCCAATCCTCCTTTTAATGTTAGCGACTGGGGCGGTGATATGATGCGTACCGACGGACGTTGGCAATACGGCGTACCACCTACCGGAAACGCCAACTTTGCCTGGATGCAGCATTTTATTTATCATTTATCGCCCAGCGGACAAGCAGGTGTGGTATTGGCAAAAGGGGCACTTACTTCTAAAACATCAGGCGAAGGTGACATAAGAAAAGCATTGGTCGAAAACGGGTTAATAGACTGCATTGTAAATCTGCCGGCTAAATTGTTTTTAAATACGCAAATTCCTGCCGGCTTGTGGTTTCTAAGAAGAAATCGGAAGAATGGCAATTTCCGCGATCGAAGCAATGAAATCCTCTTTATTGATGCCCGTAATTTAGGTTTCCTGATTAACCGCCGTACGCGCGAGCTTTCTCCGGAAGATATTACGAAGATTACAGATACTTACCATAACTGGAGAAATCCTGACGGTAATTACGAAGATGTGGCAGGATTCTGTGCCTCTGCTCCAATTGAAAAAGTAAGAGAACTGGATTATATAGTTACTCCAGGACGTTATGTGGGTTTGCCTGATGACGAAGATGATTTTGATTTTAACGAACGCTTTACTGCATTGAAAACTGAATTAGAAGAGCAACTGAAAGAAGAAGCCTTGCTTAATGAAAAGATTATGCTAAATCTCCAGAAGATTAAATTGAATGAATAATTAAATATCATTATGTGAATCAAGGAAATTCCAATTCAAGAAGATTGGTTTCAGAATACTAAAAGACGAAACGGATGAATAAAAAGATCATTAGAAAAGAAATTACTGAGAAAAGAGAAAATCAAAATGACAGATTCAGAACAACATATGGTGATAGGACTGAATTTGACGTTTTGCAAGTTGAGATTACAAGAGTAAAAACAAAAGAAACATTAATTTTCGAATTCAAGTCAGCCGATTTGACTGATCACGACTCTATTCATTTTTCGACTGAAATTATCAATGGGAAATTAAATGTAATATGGGATAAATTCATTTCAGAAAAAGCAAGACTAATTTAAGTTAGTGTTAGTTTTCAAACATAATGAAATTAATACTATGGAGCTTTTAAAGACTATAAACAATGAGTGATAAACCAACAATGATAGTTGATATATGGTGGAAAGCCGTATTGATTCTAGGCGTTTTAACAACAATAGGCTCAATAATGTTTGAAGCTGATTTTATTGAAAACAAGCATTTGTTTGGCTTTGGACTAGGAATGATTTTTATTGGCATAGCACAATGGATGGCTTGGAAAACAGTATCTCAACCCATATTTGGTGGCATTATTTCAACTAAAATTATAAAGCACAATATAATAAGTTTTATTATTCTGTTTATTGGCATTGGTTTGATTGGTTTGTTTGGGTTTTTAATTGTAAAAGGGTTGATATGAGTGAGTGGAAGGAATATAAACTTGGCGAAATCACAAACTGGTTTTCAGGTGGTACGCCATCAAAAGAAAGAAAAGAATTCTGGGGAGGCAACATCCCGTGGATTAGTGCAAAAACAATGACAAATTATAAAGTCAGCTCCTCAGAACTCAACATAACTGAGTCTGGCCTCGCAAATGGCTCTCGTCTTGCGATTAAAGGTGATATTTTGCTACTCGTTCGAGGTAGTGGACTTTTTAATGATATTCCTATAAATATCGTTGAAGGTTCAGTTGCTTTTAATCAAGACATTAAAGCAATAAGGGCAAAGAACTCGAAACTACAAGATTTCATATTCTATTGGTTGCAAGGGAATAAAAAGGGATTATATGACATTCTTGAGGAGACTGGAATTGGTGCTGGAAAATTTGATACTGAACTGCTAAAAAAGCTTGAAATTTCAATTCCTTCTAGTGAAAGTGAATTCATTTTTATCATTGAAACGGCTAAAACTCTATTTGACAAAATTGACCTGCTAAACCGCCAAAATGTGACCTTAGAAAAAATGGCGGAAACGTTGTTCAGGCAGATGATGTCTGAACATGATTCATTAAGATTACATGATGGACAGGATGAAGCAAGCAATAAATCTTGCCTATCAAATAATCCTGAAAATCGTGTTCAAGACAATGTGGAGGAAGAGACGGAGGAGTGGAAAGAAATTAGAATCACTGATTTGTTTGAAGTTAAAGATGGAACACACGACTCGCCAAAACAAAAAGAAGTTGGCAAAAAATTGATTACATCCAAGCACTTATCAAAACATTCAATTGATTTTGAGAATGCCTATTACATATCAGAAGAAGATTTTGAGCAAATAAATAAAAGAAGTAAAGTCGATACAGGTGATATTCTCTTTTCTATGATTGGCACAATTGGAATAATCTATCTTGAACAATCAAAAAAAATAGATTATGCAATCAAAAATATAGGACTTTTTAAAACTTCCCAAAATTCGTTTTGGAAATACTTTACTGTTCTGTGGCTAAAATCTAATTTAGGAAATGAATTTATTCACGAAAGTCGCAGTGGAAGTACTCAGGAATATATTTCATTGGGAAGTTTAAGAAGTATTATTTTTTATATTCCATCAATTAAAAAAGTTGAATTATTTAATTCAGAAGTAGAACCCATATTTAAAAAAATAGAATCAAACCAAACCCAAATCCGCACTCTCACTGCTTTGCGTGATACTTTGCTACCGAATTTAATGAGTGGGGAGGTAAGGGTGTCTGAACACGATTAAAAGGATTATAAGATGGACAAGATTATTTTAAGAAATGAAGATGAGATAAATGCATTGACCCATAAAATAATTGGTTGCGCCATGCAGGTGCATTCAACTTTGGGAAATGGATTTCAGGAAGTAATTTATCAGCGGGCATTAGCTATTGAGTTTTCGTTTCAAGGATTGGAGTTTGCGCGTGAAATGGAAATGGATTTGTTTTACCGGAACCAGCATATCGGTACCCGCCGGGTCGATTTTTTTGTGGAGGAGAAAGTGATGGTCGAAATCAAAGCCATCGAAAAACTGGAAGATGTACACAAAGCCCAGGCAATAAATTACTGCGAAGCATATAATATACCAGATGGGCTTTTGATTAACTTTGGCTCAAAGAGTCTCGATTTTAAAAGGGTGTACAATAAAAATCTTGTCCATCCTAAAATCAAATAATCATGTTCAGGACAATTAACAGAAACTAAATCCAAAGCCGCTGCCTCACAGCTATGTGCGATACTTTGTTGCGGAAGTTGATGAGTGGTAAGGTAAGACTAGAAATATAAACTAAAACGTGATGATAAAAAGATTTGTCAACATTAAAGATTTTGGTGTATTCAAGAATTTCAATTGGACATCAAATTCAAATTTGCAAGAATTCACAGAAAAGAATATTTTATTTGGATGGAATTATTCTGGGAAAACGACATTGTCTAGAGTCTTCTCATTCATACGAGATAAATCAATCCCCTCTGAATTTAGAGATATTAAATTCAAGATTAAATTAAAAAATGGAGTCGAATATACGCAAGATGACATATCAACTATTCCTTTAAATGTACATGTTTTTAATTCAGATTATATTAAGGATAATCTACACTGGGAAACTGATAATCAGATAAATGGCATCTCATTCGCAGTCGGAGAAGTTGCTCATATTCTAAAAGAGATTGAACAAAATGAAAGTAGAATCAAATCAATTGAAGGAGATGAACAAATTAGAGGTCTAAGAGAAAAATACAAACCTGCAATTGATGCCTATAACGAATTTGAAAACTCAATGTTTACCGACATTTCTCGAGATATTCAAAACAAGGTCTTTAACAGTTTAATCAAATTCAATAAAGGAGATCTAAAAAAAACTGATGTTTTTAAATCAACTAAAATTAGTGAATATAGAATAACAGAAAAGAATGATCTAAAGAAGTTAACCGCAATTTCTCTTGCCAATAATGATAAAGATGAAATTCCTAATGTCAATTATATACCTCAACTAAAAGATATATATGAAGATGTTAGAATACTCGTGGCTTCTGAACCTCCAAAATCTGAATTAATTGGAATTATATTAGACAATAAGGTTGAGTATGACTGGGCTAATGATGGTTTAAAAATTCACGAAGAGAAAAAAGCCACTCAATGTTTATTTTGCGGAAATGAAATTAAGGCGAATCGGATTGAAGAATTAAACAAATATTTTTCAAGTGCAGCAGCAATCCTGCGAGATAAAATTATAGTAACCAAAATTAATATCAAAAATGAACTTGCAGCTTTAGACCTAATAAATATTCCTAAAAGTGCCAACGACTTCTCTGACAGTTTTAAAGAAGAATATCAACTTAAGATTGAAAAATATAGTGAGATCAATAAAAATTACGTTAATGCATTGCACTATCTTTCTAAATGTCTAAAAGAGAAAGAAGATGGCAATATTTTTAATCCAATGAAAATTAAACCATTCAATGAAAATACTCAACTTGATATAGACAATTGGATGAAGGAATGCCAGAAGTTAATTGATTCTCATAACGAATTTAAACTTGGGTTTAATGAGTTTCAAGATAATGCTAGAAAAAAAATCATCAATCATTCTGTCGCTGATTTTTTAATTGAAAATAAATACAAGCAAAAAGAAAAAGCAAATTCTGAATCACTTAAAAAGATTGAAAAGTGTGACAAAATAGCTATATACTATAAAGAAAAGAATATCGAATTAGCTTCAAAACTAAAAAGTATTGATCTTGGACGTGAACAATTAGAACAATTTATTAAGACTTTTTTGAATAGAGAAGACATAAAAATTGGTTTATCACAAGATGAAAAATTTCATTTAAAACGAGGTGTACAAATTGCAAAGAATCTTAGTGAAGGTGAGAAAACTGCAATTTCATTTTCACATTTTTTAGTCAAGCTCGAAAGTTTGCATAAAGATAACAAACTGAAAGATACTATTATCTTTATTGATGATCCTATCTCAAGCTTAGACTCAAATCATACTGCTCAAGTTTGTTCTCTAATAAATTCTTTCTTTTTTAGAAAGGGGTTGATTCCTGAAACTCCCGAGCAAACATGTAATTGCTTTTCTCAATTATTTATTTCCACACATAACTTTGATTTTTACTCGTTTATTCGTGATGCAAACCAAATGACAAAACGAAAGAAAGAGGATCAAAACACAATGTTAAGTTCATATTTGATAAGAAAAATAGATAGCGAAAATTCGGAAATAGCATGTTTACCTAAAAGTATAAAAAGCTTTAAATCAGAGTATATTTATTTATTTTCAATAATATATGAGTTCTATCAATCAGGTTGTAGTGAGGATAATAAAAATCTAATTCTGATGCCAAATGCAATTCGTAGATTTTTGGAGATTTACACATTATTGAAAATTCCAGGCTCAACAGACGAAGTAGACAATAGAGTTAAGTTATTAATTGGTGAACCTAATGAGTTAAAAATATTACATCATTTTTCTCATTTTACAAGCTTTGAAAAAGTGTCAAGGCATGATGAATTGATAATGAAACTTCCTGATTTGACTTCAGACTTAATAACATTACTAGAGAAAGACCCAACTCATTTTGAATCATTAAAAAGTGCAATATAATGATAGAGATTTTCAAAAACATATTTATTGGCAGCGACCAAGAATGTTTCTATACACCTTCAGCAGATTGGGCAGTGATTCATGCCTGTAAAAATCCTTGTCACTCTAAAGCAGTAAACTATAAAGGTTCATTGTCTTCATCTCATCCATATTATTTGATAATGGAGAAGGAACAACATTTGTTTTTAAATATGGTTGATATGGAAAAGGAATTAAGTCCCTTATATACTAATCCAATCATGAAATCAGCTATCACATTTATCGAAAATAACATTGCCTCAAAAAAGATATTAGTCCATTGCAACCAAGGTTTATCCCGTTCACCTTCAATCGTATTGCTCTATCTGGCAATCAAAGGTTGTATCGCCAATGATTCTTATTCAAATGCTGTAGCAGATTTTCGAAAAATGTATCCTGTGTTTAATCCAGGACGAGGTATTTCTTTGTACATGAATAACAATTGGGGTGGAATTATGACATTGCAATAGATAAGTAAGTTATGACCCGAATCACCGAAAATATAATAGAAGCCTTTGCCATTGAGTTACTCGATAAGCTCGGTTATGAGTATATCTATGCTCCCGATATTGCACACGATGGCGGTAAACCGGAACGAGACAGTTATGCACAGGTTTTGTTATTGCACAGGTTGCAAAATGCTGTTAAAAGAATCAACCACAGCATTCCAGCCGATGCACAGGTAGAAGCCATAAAAGAAATTCAGCGTATTGCTTCGCCTGAACTATTAAGTAATAATGAAACTTTTCATCGTTTATTGACTGAAGGTGTTCCCGTTTCGAAACGTGTGGATGGTGATGACCGGGGAGACAGAGTTTGGCTGATTGATTTCAAAAATCCGTACAATAATGATTTTGTTGTGGCCAATCAATTCACCATCATTGAAAACGGAAACAACAAACGACCTGATGTTATTCTATTCGTCAATGGAATTCCATTGGTGGTGATAGAATTAAAAAATGCAGCGGATGAAAACACAACCATTAATTCTGCTTTCAAACAAATTGAAACCTACAAAGCTATTATTCCAAGCCTTTTTACTTACAACGGCTTTGTGGTTATTTCTGATGGCTTAGAAGCCAAAGCAGGATCTATTTCTTCAGGTCTTAGTCGTTTTATGTCCTGGAAATCAGCAGATGGTAAAGCAGAAGCATCGCATCTGGTAAGCCAGTTAGAAACCTTGATTCAAGGAATGTTGAATAAAGAAACATTAATTGATTTAATCAGGCATTTTATCGTTTTCGAAAAATCAAAAAAGGAAGATACAGAAACAGGTATAACAACCATTTCAACAGTTAAGAAATTGGCAGCGTATCACCAGTACTATGCGGTAAACAGGGCGGTTGAGTCCACATTAAGAGCAACAGGATATCAAGTTGAACATGAAACTCCTGTAAGCATGCTAATGGAATCTCCTGAAAGCTATGGAGTGCCTGGTGTTAAAACTCAACCTATTGGCGACAGAAAAGGCGGTGTTGTATGGCATACACAAGGAAGCGGAAAATCATTGTCGATGGTTTTTTACACAGGAAAAATTGTTTTGGCTTTAGATAATCCAACCATTCTTGTGATCACCGACCGCAATGATTTGGACGACCAATTATTTGACACGTTTGCAGCATCAAAACAACTGCTTCGACAGGAACCGGTGCAGGCTGATGACAGAATCCATTTAAAAGACTTGTTGAAGGTAGCCTCGGGCGGTGTAGTATTTACTACCATTCAAAAATTTCAACCCGAAGAAGGCAATGTTTACGAAATGCTTTCAAACAGAAATAACATTGTGGTTATTGCCGACGAAGCACACAGAACCCAATACGGTTTCAAAGCGAAAACCATTGAAACAAATTCAAATGGGGTGAAAGGCCTCAAAATTGTTTATGGATTTGCTAAATACATGCGCGACGCTTTACCCAATGCAACTTACTTAGGATTTACAGGAACACCAATTGAAAATACCGACGTAAACACACCTGCCGTTTTCGGAAACTATATTGATGTTTACGATATAGCCCAGGCGGTAGAAGATGGGGCAACCGTTCGCATTTATTATGAAAGCCGTCTGGCAAAAGTCAATTTAAGTGAAGAAGGCAAACAATTAGTAAATGATCTGGATGAAGAACTTGATCAGGAAGACTTAACCAATACGCAAAAAGCAAAAGCAAAATGGACGCAGCTCGAAGCCTTGGTGGGCAGTGAAAACAGAGTATCAATTATTGCCAAAGATATTGTTACACACTTTTTGCAACGTCAGGAAGTATTTGAAGGCAAAGGAATGATTGTTTCAATGAGCCGCAGAATAGCTGCTGATTTGTACGAAGCTATTATTGCACTGAAACCCGAATGG
The DNA here is from genome assembly GCA_964420555.1 of uncultured Lentimicrobiaceae bacterium. Classification (GTDB taxonomy): domain Bacteria; phylum Bacteroidota; class Bacteroidia; order Bacteroidales; family UBA4417; genus UBA4417. The sequence continues at coordinate 8,528 of CAYQTT010000019.1, forward strand.
CATTCAAACGATTTGAATAAAGGCGTTATTAAAGTGGTAATGACTTCTGCTTCATCAGATGGACCAAAAATTTCGAAGCATCATACTACCAAAGAACAAAGGAAAACTTTAGCCGAAAGAATGAAAAATCCGGATGACGAATTACAATTAGTCATCGTGCGGGATATGTGGCTAACCGGTTTCGACGCACCAAGTATGCACACCCTTTACATTGACAAACCAATGAAAGGCCATAATCTGATGCAGGCAATAGCCAGGGTTAACAGGGTATACAAGGATAAGCCGGGAGGATTAATTGTCGATTATCTGGGCATTGCGGCTGACCTGAAAAAAGCATTGGCATTTTATTCTGATTCCGGAGGAAAAGGCGACCCAACAATACTACAGGAACAAGCTGTTCATTTGATGTTAGAGAAATTAGAAATTGTTTCTCAGATGTTTCACGGCCTTGAATATGAAACATATTTTGAAGCCGATACTTCAAAAAAACTATATATGATTCTTTCAGCCGAAGAACATATTTTAGGATTGGAAGATGGGAAGAAACGATATATAAATGAAGTAACAGCATTATCAAGAGCCTTTGCCATTGCAATTCCGCACGACCAGGCAATGGATGCAAAAGACGAAGTTTCATTTTTCCAGGCTGTAAAAGCAAGGTTGGCAAAATTTGACATTACAGGTTCAGGCAAAACAAACGATGAAATTGAAACAACTATCCGTCAGGTTATTGACAAAGCTTTGGTTTCCGAAAAAGTAATTGATGTATTCGATGCTGCGGGAATAAAGAAACCTGATATTTCTATTCTGTCAGAAGATTTTTTACTGGAACTGAAAGGAATGGAACATAAAAATGTTGCATTGGAAGTTCTGAAAAAACTGCTGAACGATGAAATTAAGTCGCGGGCAAAAAAGAATCTTGTAAAAAGCAGATCGTTCCTCGAAATGCTCGAAAATTCAATTAAGAAGTATCATAACAAAATCCTGTCAGCAGCTGAGGTAATTGAAGAACTGATACACCTCAGTAAGAACATTGTTGAAATGGACAATGAAGCCAAAGCAATGGGGTTGACTGATTTCGAATTTGCTTTTTATTCAGCTGTAGCTGACAACGACAGTGCCAGAGAACTTATGCAACAAGATAAGTTGAGAGAACTCGCAGTGGTGCTAACAGAAACCATAAGGCAAAACGCTTCCATCGACTGGACGATTAAAGAAAGTGTAAGAGCAAAACTAAAAGTTGCAGTAAAAAGAATATTGAGAAAGTTCGGTTATCCTCCTGATATGCAGATGCTGGCAACAGAAACCGTATTGAAACAAGCGGAAATGATTGCGAATGAAATAACAACTTAGTCAGCTATAAAGTAGGCGGTACATATTGAATTGTTAGTGAAACCAATAATTCAAATTGATTAGTTCGAGATATGACATCTACACATGGATAGAATGGATGTCCTATTTTATTAGTTCTATCCTGATAGCAGAGTTTGTTAAAAGATTTGTTAATTCATGATTTATTAAATGAAAAATATAGCCATAATCAATTCGCCAGTATTTAAAGATAAAAATTCAAGTAATACAGAAGATTATTTGCCGCCAATTGGTCTGGGCATAATTGCTTCAGCTTTAGAAGACAGGTTTAATATTTTGTTTGTTGATTCAATAGCTGAGAATCTAGGTGTAAACGATATTATTAAAATTATAAAGTCTTCAAAAATCCAAATTGTTTGTTTAAATATTTTCGCAACTAATTACTCGATTGTTAGAAAGATTGTTGAAGAAACCAGAACAGAAGTGCATTGGATTGTTGGTGGTATATCAACCAGAAAATTGTATGCTGAAATCTTTGAATGGGAAACGGACAATCAAATTGATATCGTTTACGGTGATGGGGAATTAATAGTTGAAAGCATTATAGATGGTAGCATAGCAGAAAAACCAAGGGCGTTTAAAGACAAGCGGCGTTTTTTTGTAGTAACACTCTATTCCAGATTTTATGCAAACGATATTTCCATACAGAATATTAATAGGAAATTATTCAAACATGAGCCACAAGTAAACTTTTATGGTGAGAAGGAAATCTGTGTTTATACAAGTAGAGGATGCCCATATGATTGTGCATATTGTGCAGCAGCATTTCATAGTAATAAAGAACTTGGTGGAATCAGGCGTAAAGATGCCACAAGTATTGTATTAGAAATCAACAGTATTAAAGAACTATATCCCGAAGCAACAGCTATCAGAATAATTGATGATTTATTTCTTTCGAGTAAAAACAGGTTCAAGGATGCCATTGCCATTTTTAGTCAGTATAACTACTCCTGGCGTGCAATGTGCCACATTAATTCGATTGCTAACATTGATGATGATGTTCTTAAACATATTGCTGAAAGTGGATGTAAAGAGCTATTTGTAGGCATTGAATCCGGATCATGCAATGTTTTGAAAAGAATACACAAGATTTTTGATATTGCTGTTATAGTCAAATCCATTGAACGCGTGTTAGAAAACGGAATAAATGTAAAAGGCTATTTTATATGTGGCTTTCCTAATGAAACAGAGGAAGATCTGGAAAAAACATTCCAATTGGCAAAACATCTAACCGAATTAGGGGTTAAGAATAAAGGAAAGTTCAGAAATAGTACATTCCAATTCAGACCTTATTATGGTACTGAATTATACGACGAGATTGTCTCAACCCACAAGTTGCCTTATAACTCAATTTTGACAGCAACGAAGGTATCAGAAAATTTGAATAATAAAGTCCGGAAAAAAGCGTTTAATTTTGACAGCGGTAATTATTCATCGGTCAGTGATGAATTGTTGCAGTCCTACTTAAAACAAATGAATGATTTAAATGTATACCCCATTAAATAGTATCAGAAATTGTAAGATTTGTAGGCTCTGTGAAAATCAGAAGCCATTAATACAAAATTGTGTTACTGCGGATATAATATGGGTTGGGTTATCTGCTGTTAAAGCGCAGGATAACTCTGAAATTCCTCTTTCATCGAAAACTAATACGGGAAAGCTTATTGAAAGTGTGGAACAACTCTGCCCTTCAAAATCTTTCTACAGGACGAATTTAGTTAAATGTTTGCCTCTTGACAATGACAAGATAAGATATCCATCCACTTCTGAAATGAAAAATTGTTTCCCTAACCTAAAGGATGAGATACAATTATTTAAGCCGAAATTGATTTTTTTATTGGGGAAACAAGTAGCAACTTTTGTCCTTAGAAGTTACAATCAAGATTGTCCATCCCTTGATGATCAGTTTGAGTATAAATCAATAGTAATTGGTAATTCGATGTTCGTACCAGTACATCATCCATCCTTTATTCTAGTTTATAAAAGAAAAAAAATGGCTGATTACATTCAAAGTCTAGCACGGATTGTAAATAGTAATCAGAGTAATAGTAAGAGTTATAATGAAACAATACTCAGCATAGACTATAGTGGTTTCCCTGCTTCACGCTTAAGTACTTATGCAACCTTGTATTCACGTTCGCGTTAGTAATTTATTACGTAGACATATTACAGCACTTTTCACTTATTGAAAACTTTGGGCAAAATAGCTTCAACAATCCCAATGATATAGTTATTCCTTGTCTAAGAACAAAAAATAATTCAGTTGTCATATCCATGTATTATTTATATTTGAAAATCATTCCACAGGCTTCCAGATTGCCTGTAGTGATTAAAAAAGGTTTAAAGAATATTTAAAGGAAGTTTAAACATTAACCACCTGATATCATGCTTATATGTCAGATTTATCACAGATCTAAAATCAAAGATTTGTATATAACCTAAATTTCATCATTATGGCAAAACACCATAAGAAATCAAGCCCGGCACAAAATGCAAAACTGTCATACGGCGCAAAAACACAAGTTGTTTTTCGAGCGATTTTTAGCTGATTAATAGGGCCTTCCAAAAATAATTACCCAATATGCTACTAATCCGCGATAATTTCTGCGCGGGTAATAAAAGTAATCATCGAACCTGGAAGCCTAACCTGCAACTTCTATTCAAAAAAAAAATACACATGCATCCGGGTTCAACAATAAAAAAAGCACCGTATAAATAAATATACAGTGCCTTATTAAGATTAATCTCACTTTCTTGTGGAGCTGCCGGGAGTCGAACCCGGGTCCAAACAAGCAGCAAAACCGCTTTCTACATGCTTAGCTTTCAGTTGATTGTCGGGTAAAAGCCGGCAAAAAGCCGCCCAACCATTACCTTATTCCCTTTGATTTTCGAGCTGCCGTCAGGACTCCGGCAACCTTATCCTTCCCTTTTCGATGCCCGTTAGCGGGACGCCGGATGGCGAGGCTTCCCGGAGGACAATCAGCAGGTTAGTACTAGTGACTAAGCGGCTAATGCGTAATCGTAATTGTTGCCGTTTAATTGGCGCGAGCATTTGGTTTTAACGGGCCATTCACTCAAAGTCCCGGCATGCTTACAATCCCACTGTCCTTGCTGTCAAAACCGGTCAGCCCCTGATTGCTTTCAAGTAGGGTGCAAAGATAGTGCCAATTTTGATAGGTTTGGAGGGGTGGGGGAAAAATAGGGAAATGGGATGATTGCAGCTGGAAAGTTTTCATTTCTTTTAAAGAGACAAGGTGACAAGGCGAGGGGAGACAAGGAGAGGGGAGACAAGGTGAACTTTTAACCTAAAATCATTACCACTAAGGCACTAATAGCACAAAGGAGTACTAAGTTGTCTGACCAGAAATATTGAATATTGAATGTCAAATATTGAACTCTTCAAACGTTTCAAACCCTTCAAACTATTGAATCGTTGCATGCCACAGGCAATTAAACCCTTGAACACGAAGCTATTGAACGCCGCAGGCAATTAAACGCCACAGGCAATTGAACCCTTCTATCCCTACATTTTCTTCGGAATATTCGAAAGCAGCTCAAAATCAATGGTCATGCCAAAAAACAGGTTTGCTTTCCACTCTTTTACTGTTGGAATACTCATTCCCGGCGGCAGTTCATCGCCTTCGTTAAAACCGGTTTGCAACTGCTGGTATTCGGCTACATTTAAGCCTATCATAAAATGAAAGAAATCGAAAGCTTTGACACTTGGCGAAATATAGAAATTTTTAAACAGGTTTGTGCCGCCAAAACCTACAAACAAACCGGCATCATAGGTGTATTTCCCTTCAGGTTTAGTCAGATCATAAATCGAAAGACTTACTCCCGTAATATAATCGATTTCAATTTTCCCTGAATTTTTGTTGGTAATCACATACGTTGCCGTAGTGGCTGAACTTTGCGGTGCCAGCTGATAATCAGGCGTCCGGTAGTTTTTTAACCCGACACCCTGTACAAACCTGACCTTTTTCTTCTTGTTTTGTGCTGCCGTTCGCTGCTCAACTAATGCATTATACTGAGATTCTATAATTTTGAGTCGCTCGGTAACTTTTACCAGTTCCAGTTCACGGGAATTGAGCGTACGCGCCAGCGAATCTACAACCCGTAACGAATTGCTTTTGTCGCGGTAATACGTGGCCAGTTCAGCGGATTTCTCGCTTATAATGCGGTCCTTTTCCTTTATGGATTCCTGAAGGTAAGCAATTTCGCGGTCTTTGGCCTCCACTTTAGTTGCATTTACATCAATACGACCTTCGAGCCGGGCCTGGTTCAGCGATGCGGCCGATTGTGCTTCCCGTAACTTTATCTGGCAGTCGTTGAGCTGAAATTCCTTTTCGCGCAGCAGTTGCAGTTTGGCCTCAAGATCGGTACTTATACCAAGCATCTGCTGTTTGATATCCAGCAAATCCTGTCGCGCCCGTAAACGCATCACATCCAGCGAATCCGCCAATGTACTGGTCATGTTAAGCTGAGCCTGAAGCTGGGAGATCACCATCTGCAGCGAGTCAACATCTTTGGTTTCAAACTGATTGCGGACTTTATACTCCTTTATCACCAATGCCAGGCTATCAATCTGCTGATACAATTCGAGGTTCACTTCCATTAACCTGGCCGCATAAAGGCTATCTGTTTTATCTTCAGTTTCCTGCGAAAAACCACGAAAACCCGATAAAACCAATATACATACGAATAAACCCTTCAAAAGGGTATTTCTTATTTCGTTCATTTTTCCTGTTAAAGTAATTACTTTATAAAATAATTCAGAAAGCGGCAATTTATTGTGCAACAGCAAAATAATAAATCCCGCCAATCAGGCTACAGCGAATCCAGCATGTTAACCATGAGCACTTTACGAAGTAAATGCATCCGGATTTACTTTTCAGGCTCGATTCCCAGGTTATAGAAGAGGAAAGAGTACACATCCGTTAATTCATCAATGATTTTGGATGTTGGTTTACCGCTGCCGTGTCCGGCTTTGGTTTCGATACGAATGAGAACAGGATTGTTACATCCTTGTTTTTCCTGCAGAGTAGCCGCAAATTTAAAAGAATGGGCCGGCACCACCCTGTCGTCGTGATCGGCAGTGGTAACAAGCGTCGCCGGATAGCAAATGCTATCTTTTATTGAATGCAGAGGCGAATAGCTCAGCAAATTTTTGAAATTAGTACTATCGTCGCTTGTACCATAATCGCTTGCCCATGCCCACCCTATCGTAAATTTATGGTACCGAAGCATATCCATTACGCCAACGGCTGGCAAACAAACTTTGAATAAATCGGGGCGCTGAGTCATGCATGCGCCAACAAGCAATCCACCGTTTGACCCACCAGCGATTGCCAGTTTTTCGGAAGAGGTATATTTTTCGCTGATCAGAAATTCAGCAGCAGCAATAAAATCGTCGAATACATTTTGTTTATTGAGCTTGGTACCGGCTTCGTGCCACTGTTCGCCATATTCGCCTCCGCCCCGGATATTGGCAACGCAATAAACGCCTCCGTTTTCGAGAAAAACCAGGCGGCTTACGCTGAAATAAGGAGTTATACTGGCATTAAATCCGCCATATCCATAAAGCATAGTTGGATTGTTACCATCGAATTCAAGCCCTTTTTTATGTACGATAAACATAGGAACACTTGTTTTATCCTTGCTTTCGTAAAAAACCTGCCGTGTAACATAGTTTGAAGCATCGAAATCAAGAGCAGGTTTAAAGAATTCAGCAGATGTGCTTTTTGCAACATCATAACTATAAATAGTTAAAGGAGAGGTAAATGAGGTAAAACCATAAAAAACGGTGTTATCCTTCATTTCTCCGGTCAATCCGGCTATAGTTCCTAATCCGGGCAGTTTAACTTCATTACTTAATTTACCTTGCAAATCGAAGGCATAAATACGATGGGTTGCATCAACCATATATTGCGCCAGTAAATGATTCCCTGCCGGAACCACCGCTTCAAGCACTTCCTCTTTTTCAGGAATAAGGGTTTCCCATTTTTCACTTGCCGGCGATTTGGTGTCGATGAGAACCAGTTTCTGACGCGGAGCATTTTCATTAGTAAGAACCAATAGCTTATCCCCGATGTTATCAATAACTCTATATTCATTTTCGTAACCCGCTGCTAGTTTTATAAACTTATTGCCAGGCTGTGTTAGGTCTTTACAATAGAGCGCATTTCCGCTTGTTCCTTCTTTTTCGCTGAGAATAAGAAACCGTTCGTCGCTGGTGGTTCCGGTAAAGTAAATCCTTAGCGGGAAATTGGGATTTTCGAAAATCAGTTTGTCTTCCGTTTGAGGGGTTCCTAGCTTATGAAAATATACTTTATGGTATTCGTTCCGGTTCGAAAGCTCTTTGCCTTTTATCGGCGCATCATAGCGGCTGTAATAAAAACCATCGCCCTGCCATGCTGCTCCCGAAAACTTTACCCATTCCACTTTATCAGGAAGTATTTTGCCGGTTTCAACTTCCAGAACATTAAACTCAGTCCAATCGCTGCCGGCTTTATTTATAGAGAAAGCCATATATCTCCCATCGCGTGAAACGCTGAATTCGCTTACCGATACAGTTCCATCAGCAGATAAAGTATTGGGATCAAGCAGAATACGTGGTTGCCCATTCATTCCTTTCTGAACGTATAACACACTCTGGTTCTGCATTCCTTCGTTCTTTTCGAAAAATATCCAGTCACCTTTTTTCACCGGAACAGTTAGTTTCGGGAAATTCCACAATGCTTCCAAACGCTTTCTGATCTGATCGCGAAACGGAATTTTTGAGAGATAGTCGTTCGTGACTTTATTCTGAGCAAGCACCCAGGCTTCGGTTTCAGCTGAAGTATCATTTTCGAGCCAGCGATATGGATCGGTAACGGTAGTTCCGAAATAGTCATCAGTTTGGTCCGATTTAAATGAAACCGGATACTTTATTGGTTCCTGCACAGGCATGTTATTTTTGCAACTCGTCATAAAAAACACAATAATGACTATGAATGATGCGAGTAGTCTGTTCATAAAATATAGGTTTTCTGGTAGTGCAAAAGTAGTCAAAAAGGATGTAGGCTTGATTTGGGATCGGGATCAAAAGTTGGGGAGTATTCTACTAATTTGTCCCGCTAGGGACAAGAGATTGGTAGAAAAGACAATATATTTTTTGATCAAGTGCCGTCAGGTACGCCATAATCAATATTTATTGGGTTAAAGACAAATCTGTCATCAAAAACAATAGGAATTGCCATGATTTGTTATATAACGTCCCTGACGGGACTTTTCACAAATATATCTAATAACTTTCTACCAACAGCTATTTGCTGCGCAAATAATCTAGCGGGACATAAAAGAAATTAGTCCCCGACTTCCGAAGGTGATCCATAGTTTTTTCGATTCCACCGGCAATCTAAAAATGCCATTAAACTGTACACTCTAAAATAAGCTTTTAAACGTTATACCCCTTCTGTTTTCCAATAATACCGCAATAAACAGCAAAAGTATTTACTATATTTGCATTTCACCCAATCGAAGTGAAACAACCTTTAAACTGCTGATTATGAAATACGTAAAGTCGTTCAGGGCAAACAATATCCATGAACTGGAAGAATCTGAAATACGAGAAGTTGAAATCAAATACCAGCACTCCGAATTTGACGAATCGGGCCATCCTGTTGAAGTAATTACATATGACCCCGACGGAACCGTTGAACACAAGTACAAATACCAATACAACGACAAAGGTCAGCTTGTTGACGAACTTTTACTCGAAGCAGATGATGAAGTTGCCGAACACCGCAGCATGGAATATAATGAGGAAGGAAAACTGGTGAAAGAATATATCCATTACCTTGATGAAACTGCCGATGTGCTGAATTACACTTATGACGAACAAGGCCGGCTGGTTAGCAAAAGAAGCATTGACAGCGATGGCGAAACAGGAAATTATGTGGTTAATGTCTTTGAAGGGGATAAGCTGGTTTCCGAATCGGAATATGATTCTGAAGGTGAGATTATTACACAACGGAGGATTATATACAACGAAGAGGGTAAGATAGCGGAAGAAGTTTTTAAAACTCCTGAAGAAAACTATAATGTACTTTATAGTTATTCCGAAGATGGCCAGGTATCCGTGCGGCGCCGTTACAATGAAAACAAACACCTGACCGAACGCTATACCTTTACTTACGATAGCGAAGGCCGGCTAACTGAATCAATGGAAGAATCAATGTCGGGAATAGAAACTACATCGATCAATTATGACACTTCCGGAAATATAATCCTGCAGGAAGAAAAAACAGAGGAAGGCGAATTATTAAGTAGTGTTGAACGCACTTACGATGAGTCAAACCGTTTACTAACAACTATTATTTTGTCCAATAGACCCGGACAACAGGCTCCGATTCATTACCGGATAAGGATGGAATACGCATAGTTTTATCACCGATAATGAATCAAATTAAAACTCAATATTATTGCTCAAGGTTCTTGCAAGGCACTATTTATCCATCTAAAACTGAAGAAACAATGGCTGATTAAAAAAATATCACAAAAATATTTACCGATCCCGTATGACCTTTTTGCTATTTTTGGATAAAGTTGTAACCAAACCACTTTTACACCGGTTCCCGTGCTTGCATTACCGGATCTTATTTCTATTATTACATGAAACTTACAGGGATAATTTTATTCTTTTTTATTTGCTTATATACCAATGTTTCAGCGCAAACAAAAGTATATCATACTCAAAGGTTAACTCAAAAGGCTCCTGTTATCGATGGTCGATATGACGAAGCCGCGTGGGATGCCGTTGGGTGGTCGGGTAATTTTGTACAGCGGGATCCCAACGACGGGGCTGATCCTTCGCAAAACACCGATTTCAAAATCTTATTCGACGACAACAACCTCTATATCCTTATCCGTGCGCTTGATTCGGTTCCAGGCGAAATTGTGAGCCGGCTTTCGCGACGCGATCAGGACGACGGCGATTGGCTGGCTGTTTCAATTGACAGCTACGAAGATAAACAAACAGCATTTACATTTGGTGTAACATCGGCTGGTGTAAAATTTGATTTTATGTTTGTTAACGACAACGGGAACGATGCCAACTGGGAAGCCGTTTACTATACAGCAACTTCTATTGATGCACTTGGCTGGACTGCTGAAATGCGCATTCCGCTTTCGCAACTCCGTTTTGCAAAAAAAGATAAACACAGCTGGGGACTGAATATCTTCCGTTACATATACCGCAAACAGGAGCTATCGTTCTGGCAGCCTATTCCGCGCATGGCTCCCGGGTTGGTTAGCCTTTACGGCGAATTGCAGGGATTAGACGGCATTCGTCCGCGGCGGGATATTGAACTGCTGCCTTATACTTACGCCAAAGCTACTTTCGACGAGAAAGAAGAAGGAAATCCATTTGAAACCGGTCAGAAATTTAGCGGTACTGCAGGACTCGACGGTAAAATTGCCGTTACCAATGACCTCACGCTAAATTTCACTATCAATCCCGATTTCGGACAGGTAGAAGCTGATCCGGCAGTTGTTAACCTTACTGCTTTCGAAACTTTTTATCCCGAAAAAAGGCCTTTCTTTATCGAAGGGAAAAATATTTTTACCTACAAACTAACCGGCGCCGACAGCGATAACAATCAGAACATGCTGTTCTATTCGCGAAGGATCGGTCGGGCTCCGCAATATTACCCGGTGGCCGATTCGGGGGAATATATTTCGGCACCCGAACATACTACTATTCTCGGATCGTTTAAGTTATCAGGCAAAACCAGAAAAGGACTATCAATAGGAATTATCGAATCGCTTACACAGGAGGAATTTGCTACACTCGACAAGGCAGGTGAAACGCATAAGGAAAGTATTGAGCCACTCAGCAATTACCTGATTGCCAGAGTATCGCAGGACTTCAACAAAGGCACAACCGTGGTTGGAGGTATTTTTACTGCAACCAACCGTTTTATATCTCAAAACGCACCTCAACTGGAGTTCCTGCCCAAAGCGGCTTATACGGGTGGTTTAAATGCCATCCATTTCTGGAATAATAAAACCTATTACCTTTCGGGCCGGGCAGTTTTTTCATCCATAAACGGAAGTAAAAAATCAATCGATTATCTTGAACGCTCACCGGCAAGATATTACCAAAGGCCCGATAATGATTACGTTACATACGATACCTCCCGAACTTCGCTGAATGGCTATGGCGGAACACTTGAATTTGGCAAAGCGGGTACCGGCAACTGGCAATTCATGAGTTATGTTACCATGCGGTCGCCGGGGCTCGATTTTAACGATGTAGGTTACCTGAAACAAGCGGATGAAATTCAGCAGCTTTTCTGGCTGCGCTACCGCAAATACAAACCTTTCGGCATTTTCCGATGGGCCTCGGTTAATTTTACGGAATATATTACCTGGGATTTTGGCTTCGAAACCGTAAACAAAGGAATTGACCTGAATGCCAGCGGTCAGTTTGAAAATTACTATACGGCTGGTGCTGGAATAAATTATGCGGGAACAACTTTATCACGAGGCGAACTTTGGGGCGGACCGGCAATTCTTCTTCCTCCGGTGTTCAATTTCAGCATTTATGCCGAAACTGATAGCCGCAAAAAAATAATGTTTAAAGTGAGCACTGCTCAATATTTCGGTCAGCAAAACTATTACAACAGCCACCGATACTCGCTCGAAATAACCTATAAACCTATCAGCACATTATTCTTTACGCTTAGCCCGACGTATACCTCCGGGTTTAGCGAATTACAGTACGTTGCCACATCATACTACAAAGGCGAACCCAGGTATATCATGGCCAGTCTTGATAGAGAGATTTTTGAATTATCACTTCGTGTGAATGTGAGTTTAACGCCTGAACTTTCAATTCAATACTATGCGCAACCATTTATTTTTGCAGGCGAATATAATGATTACAAGCGCATTACTGATCCAAGAGCAACAGAATTCACTGACAGGTTTCATGCGTTTACCAGTAACGAAATATCGTATAATGAAGAATGGAACGCCTGGTTTATTGATGAAAACCAGGATGGCAACGGAGATTATGGATTCTATAAACCCGATTTCCATTACCTGCAATACCGTTCGAATATGGTTTTACGATGGGAATATAAAACCGGTTCATCACTTTACCTTGTATGGTCGCAGGGGCGAACCCATCTCGACGAAAACGGCGAAATGGAATTCGATCAATATGTGAATGAGCTTTGGGAAACGCATCCGCGTAATGACTTTATGCTGAAAATTTCCTATCTGATTGTATTTTAAGACATCAACAAGAACACTGCTAAAAAACACACCATCTATATAATCAGCAGAATAGAATTTGATAATTGTATTCCATGGCAATGAAATGCCAATACAAAACAAATCCCATGCATTAAAGATTTCAGTGCGCTGCACCTTTAACGATATTTTTCCGAGTTTCTACAAATATTTCGGTGCTCTGCACCTTTATTTATTGCAAATCAAAGATGTAATTGGAAGCCACAGAGTGGCGCAATATTTGTAGTATGGCGTATGAAGTATAATTTTAAGGTGCAGCGCACCGGAATCTAAAACCAATCATTATTCCTGTTAAGTGTTTAAGCAGATCCGATATATAATTTCCGATGCTTCCTGATAAAACTCGATGCGTTTTGCATTCATTAGAATGAAATGTTACTTTATCAGCTTCAATCCACTCAGAGCTGAATTGTCGTTTGGACGAAGAATAAGTGCCTGATTAAATAAAACCCTTGCATCTGCTGATTTGCCTGTATTCAGTTTCGACCATGCCAGCATTATCACCGAATCGTAGTCTAAAGGATAAAGATTTACTACTTTTTCGAAAAGCTTTATTGCACTTACATAGTCCTTGCGGTTATAGTAAATTACGCCTAACCAGTAATTAGCAATGGTATTCTGCGGATCAATTTTCAGAATCTCCATATAATGCGTTTTTACTTTATCCCAGCTTTCGATGGCACTTAGCGGCTTAACGGCGCCAAAGCGGGCTTCGATGGCATACGGTTTCAGCGCGATGGATTTATCGTAATATTTTATTGATTCAGTGTATTGCTTTGCGAGGTAATAAAGCCATCCAAGGCGGATGTTAATAATGTAACTATCAGCTTTGTATATCGTTTTCATCGAATTGATAGCAGCTGTGTAATTGCCTGATTTCTCCGATTCGAAGCTTTTCACAAAAGTGGCTTGCATAACTGACGCAGTTTGTGCCATAAGGGAACCAAACACAAAAGTTAAAGTTACTGTAAGCAGAATTCTTTTTAAAGTTTCCATATAATTCCTCCTAAAAATGATTGCTGAATGTATTGATCAGTGGTTTGTTCTACTTGTTTATTATCATACAGGTAATTGCTGTACAACGTGAGACTTTTGTTTATATTCCAGTACACTGACAAACCTGTCCGGAACAATGTAGGATCAATCGAGTTGTAAATGTATAAGGCGTTGTGATCGTTATAGTTCTGGATATTTCCCAAAGTAACTAATCCTTCGAGCCATACTGTTTTAAAAATACGGGCTCCTGCATATTGGGCAAATATCAGCCGGCTCGAATCTTTTTCAATCAATCCGCTCAAATACGAAGTAAGATAAAAATTTGCTTTCCCCGGTAAAACAATTCCGGCATGAATCCCGACTTGCTTAAAGTCGCCAATATCATACCTGAAAAATGATCCGTTCAACCCTAATGATACCCTGTTTAAGCGGGTTGCGAGTGACGAAAACACAAGATTTCCGGGGTATTTATATCCATCGAGGCTCGTATTCAGATGATGGTATGCTACCGAAAAAGAGGTATGTGATGTTACCGACCAGTTAAGCAGCGCAAAGTAATCGGGTTGCTTAACCAAGATCGAATTTACAGTTTGCTTGTAGTTTGAAGCTGATTGATATAGCGACAGCCTGTAACCCACCTGCGAATATATGCCACCACGAAAATAAGACGGATTGGTCCGGTTTTCGCCGTTATTGACTTTATAATTATACTCAAGGTCGACAGATGCTACCGGATTGACTTTATGAATCCGCAACCGGGTTTTCGCCTCTTCAGGCAGCTTGCCTGCATGAAAACGGGCATAGGCAATGTTGCCGGTATTCAAGCCACAATAGTATAGATATTCACGTGTATCGGTATCGTATTCGTCAAATTCCAAAGCTTTTTCGTATTGTTCCTGCGAAGCATAATAATCAGCTTTTACAAAATAGGCATATCCCATTCGCTGACGCAGTCTTTTAAAATCAATATTTTGAGCTATTGACCGTTCAGCTGTTGCAAACAACTGATCCCAATTACCTGAAAGATAGCAGTTGTATGTAATACTGTCAACTGACTCATAAGTAATTGAATCCTGAGCCTTTACCCCTACCGAAAACAAAATCAAAATGAAAATTATTAATTTATGCATACTGCCTTTATTTTTATTTCGGATGATTCAAATACGAATTCCTGTACACGGTTATCGCTCAGGGTTATAATACTGTTGCTTTCGATGCGGTTTTTCCTGAATACTGAAACCTGAATCCCGGATTTCAATACCAATAAACCTGTATCGAACATATTATCGCCGGATTCAACTTTTATTGAGTATCCCGCACGAATATAGTTATAAAAAGGAGCAACAAAATCGTGTATCCAGATGCTTGTTTTTTTATTCCTGATTACGTTAAGCGGCATGGCATCGCGCAAAACAATTGATTCGGGATTACCCAAAAACACCTTGTAAACCGACAGGTAAAAATAATACAGCAATGATTTTTTATTCCCATAGAAGGCCGTAAAGTAAAACATGGAGCCGTCGTTCACATAATAAGCACTCGATTCGGTCTCCTTGCAATACAGGTATTTATTGTTGTATGCGTCCGTGTAAGCAATCCATTGTTCAGTTACATTCACACCTTTTTCATTGGTGAAAGAGTATTTCAGACTTGTGTCGGGCATTATGTCAAAGGCTGATTTAAGGAGCGAATTGCCTGTAATTCCTGAAACCAGATCGCCTTCGGCCGGTTTTGAAAACTGCTGCAATTCAAGCCCTGATTTTCCCTTCTGCTGGTAGTAAGCAAACGGATAGTCGATGGTGCGGGCTCCAACCAGCGGAGTTACCTGTACCTGAAAATGAAGGTGTGGCTCCGGCGAACGGCCTGAATTGCCGCATAAGGCCAGCAAATCGCCTTTTTGAACAAAATCGCCTTTCGCTACTTTAAACGTTCCCTTTTTGAGGTGCGACATTTGCGTATAAAGCCCCGGCAGATGACGAATTACAATTGTATTTCCCCAATTGTTTGATGTGTCAACTTTACCAATTTCGTTATCATCAACATTATCGATAATTTCTTCAACAATACCATCGGCAGGTGCAAGCACAGGTTTGTTATAGCAATAGTAATTCTCGCAAAGTAACCCCTTCGACTTATAGGTCTTCTGATTTTCATCTTTAATCATAAAATCGAATGCTTTTCCCCAGTCACCTTTATGCGTATGCTCGCCATCATGTCCTTGCGTGACTGTCCATTCGCCCCAGAAAGGCAGATAAAACGGGAAATACAGGAAATGTGACAACCTCTCCTTGTTGTTATTAAATGTGTAAAGATTGATTTCGGGCGAATTGTACTGAATGGGTGTGAGAATCAGTTTTGATGGTGTTACCCTTAAACGGAGAAAATAAACAAACAGTATTACCACGAATGAGAATGGCAGCGAGAAAACCGGTAGCTGAATGAAACCGAATAATTTACTTAAAAACAGCAATACCAGCGATGTAAGCGGCACTAACAGAACCGCCCACCAGTAGGAAAAGCGCGAAGGAATAAGAAAGAATCCGCCAACGGCAAGGGCTACCATAATATAGTTTGCTCCAATGTTATAGTAAGTAATACTGGCAGCTTCCGATCCTGAAAACTGTGCAAACATATATGCCGAAAGAAACCCAAGAACAGATAACGAAAATGCAATCCGCGAACTTAGCAATACAACAACAGATATTATGATCCCAGCAATCAGGTTATTCTGAAAAAAAATGGAGCTCATCGACCGGAGATAAATATCCAGCATCTTATGAATTGGCAGCGAATCGATAGTTTGTAAAAATGAAAGCATCGAATTGCCGCCTATCGCGTATACTTCGTTGATCCAGTATATGTTGCGTTGTGTTAGTCCCAGGTTTTCGAATTGCGACGAAGGCAGTACCACAAACCAGAAAGAAATCACAAAAGGCAGGCTGAGGAACGGCAACCCGCTCTTCCCAAGCCATCCACCAAGAGTTACAGAAAGAATCAGCGTCAATAATGCAGCAATTAACAGCAAACTAAAAAAAACGAAACCGGGATCAAAAAATGTTCCCATGCCCATACCCGTCAGCAATGCATTGAAACTAAAAATTCCGTTTTTCAGCTGCAATTTATCCAACCCCATTGTATTGGCAATGAGTACCGTTACCAACACCGCAATTAATCCACTCAAGCCTGCATAAAAGTTCAAAAAAGTAATCAGGAGAATAATGGCTGCCAGCCATTTGTTGCTGAAAAAGAAAATCGCGGAATAACTGTTCAGTGTGGCTGGCAGAATTGTGTTGCGAAAAGTGTCGACAAAACGATGAAAGAGCATACCGGGAGTATAAAGATTGTGTTTAAAGGTTAGTAGATTTTATTGTTCAGATACTTTGACGGTAAAAATCCAATTGCCTGATGTGTCATATGACTGAATGTTAAACTATTCCAATATCAGAACCAGTATCTGATACTATTTCTTACGTATCACAGTCTATATTTATTAAAGATCTCTTTTCTGGTTGGGCAAGTACAAATAGATGAATTCCCGAAAGACATTTTATAATTGCAGAATGACTTGCCTACGTATTTCACAAAAAGAACTTTTTTATTGATGCAATTCTCAACGTTGCAATAAACATGGCTATCACTATTCAGACAATCAAAATCTCTGGGACAATTCCATGTTACTGAGATTGTTTTCTTATCTATTTCCATTTCAAATTATTTAGTTGTTCTGTTTACTACAAAGTAATATCGAACTAATACTTGCCTCTGACTCCAGGCTCATCGCTAAAAGCACAGAACCTGAGAATTCAGTTATTTGGTCTGATCCAGCCTCAAATACTCCGGAATCTGCTCATTTGAAAGCATTGTTTCGAGGGTCTCGGCTTTGCGGATCACATGCGTTTTGTTTTCGTTATCAATTAAAACGATGTTGGGCCTCAAGGTAATAAACTGCATCCATTGTGTCATATTGTATGCTCCAACTTTATGCACAACCACATTATTTCCTTTTTCGAGCAGTGGCATGGTGATGCTTTCGCGAATTACATCAATATTCATGCAAAGCGGGCCATATAGCACCATTTCTTCGGTATGCTGTCCAAAGGACTGTGTAGTGCTGATCTGGTGATCGTACCAAAATGCTGTAAAAAGGGTATTCACTCCAAAATCGAGAACAGTAGCCCGCCGTCCATCCGAAAGACGTTTAGTAGCCAGAACCGTGCCAAGTAAAAAACCTGCATCGTCAATAAGCACCCGACCCGATTCAAGAATCAGCAGTGGCAGGTCTTCCTGCTTAAACCCATACCCAAGAATTACATCTGTAATAGCATCGGCAAACTGATCGACCGAAGGAATAGTATCAGAACCCGGCAGGTACGCTCCTTTTAATGTATTGGTCGAAGGGAAACCTCCGCCCAGATCGATATACTGCAATACTTTTTTGAATTTTTCTTTAACACTCCATGTCAATTCACAGAGTTTGGTTGCCGCTGTCGCATAAGCTGAGGGCGAGAGCATAAATGTGCCGATGTGGCAATGCAGTCCTACCAGGTCGAGATTTTCGGAATTAATAATGCGGGAGATGGCTGTCCAGGCCTGTCCGTTTTCAAAATTAAATCCAAACCTATCCCATTTGGGGTAAATGCCGGTATCCATATTCACACGGATAGCAACCCTGGGTTTCAGATTATTTTCTTCGCTGAGTTTGATCAGCGAGTAGAGTTCGTCGAAATGATCGATATGGATCAGCGAATTGTTGCGGGCAGCAGTAATAAGCTGTTCGTCGGTTTTATCGGGACCATTAAAAATGATTTTATTCCCGGGAACGCCATTTCCCAGCGCTTTTTCGTACTCAAAACCCGACACCACCTCGGCCCAGGAGCCTTCCTGGTGAAAAATGCGGCAAACGGCATCAAGGTAATTGGTTTTATACGACCAGGCAAACTGAACTTTTGGATAACGCGTTTTGAATATTCGAGTTGCATTCTGATAATTGCGCCTTATCTGTTTCTCAGATAACACAAATAACGGGGAACCGAATTCATCAATCAGGCTTTTTACCGGCACACTTTCGATGTGTGTTACCGGAATATTTTCAGTGCGGGTACCGAATTTATTCATGAGCCCTGTGCTCATTTTTTTAATAATCGGTCTTTCATATCTTAGTTTTTCCATGGTATTCATTGTTAGTATATTTCATTTACTTCAATCAAAATTATATCCGTGCTTTAGAAACCAAAACGGTTATTGCGATCGAAGCGACAACACTTTTCACTATTCACTTTTCACTATTCACTATTCACTATTCACTTTTCACTTTTCACTTTTCCCTTTTCACTTTCACAGCTCACCGGTCCCAGAAATTTTCTGAAATTCGCTGACATCGGTAATCAAATCCCAGGCGTAGCGTATAAACATTTTACCCACTTCGTATTCGCTGTAAGGTTCCACCTTTTGTCCCATTGCCATTTTAACCAGTGATGCCGGCTGGTTTTGACCTGCTGCTGCTGTTAAATAAATCCAGGCAGGAAACCGGGGATTGACTTCCATAATATAAGGCTTCCCATCATCCGACTGCATAATTTCAAGTTCACATCCACCCCGCCATTTGGTAACTTCTATAAATTTACGGGCAAGTTCAACAAACGACGAATCGTCGATTGTAATTCCCGACCATGCTTTCCCTTTATCTGTGATATAGAGTTTTCGCATGGGGATCACACTTATTGCATTTCCTTCGCCATCGCCTAAAGCGGCAACATTAATTTCGGTGCCTTTAATAAATTCCTGAACTATAATCGGCAATCCCCATTTAGCCTGAATTTTGTAAAATGCTTTTTCAGCCTGCTCAAGCGTATTTACAATAATAGCGTCATAAAATTTGCCTTTAACAACCATAGGGTACCCCATTTTTTCGGCTGTTGCTTTCATATCCTTTACATCATGCATGATTTTATCCTCAGGCACCATTAACCCGTGCTTTTTACCGAACTCGAATAATTTCACTTTATCACGGGCCTCAAACTGTTCAAGATCGGGAAGGAAGGAGCGAATCCCAACTTTTGCCAGCTTGTCTCTCAGTTTTATAAAATTGAAAAGTTCAGCATCAAAATTCGGGATTACCAGATCAATTTTTTCACGATCGTGGATGTACATCAGCCGGCCCATCAACGCATCAGTTCCGGCTGAAGGATAAGGAATCTGGTAGGTTTTATCAACAACATCGTGCATATACGAACCCGGTTCGAGCGATTCGTAGGAAAGGCCTATAATCCTTACTTTAAAATCGCTGCATTCGCGGATAGCGCGTATTACAGCTACACCAGGGCCCGGGCTGTCAATGGCATTTAAACCGGTAACGGCAATTACTATTTGCTTTTGGGAGATATGGTTTCTGTTTTCGGCCTGGTCGTTCATGATTATAAATAATTGCAGTTAGAGTAAATGAGTTATTCTTTTATTGAAATTATTTTCTCACTGAAAGTTTGTATGTTTCTGATTTAAATTCGCCAGCTTCAATCCTGTAAAAATACATTCCGTCAGCCAGATCGTTGGTTTGAACCACTATATTATCGAACGTATGATCTACAACATATAACTTCACCAAATTACCGCTTACATTATACACTTTTAATTCAGCCTGATTTACATTAAACGGCAGGTTGTATGGTATTGTAACAGTATTGGAAGTCGGGTTTGGAAACGCATTTCGTAACGAAAACCGTTTGCCGGCCGGAAAGTCATTAATGCTTGTTGCTGTTTGCCCGGGAATCGAATACACTTTTGTGTTAACTTTTTCAGGGAAAACAGAAAAATCATATTCCCATACAAGAAGTTTAGAACCGGTTTGAGCAGGATAAATAAGAGAATAACCCCCACCTGGAATTGTTTGAAGGATTGTTCCCGATTCGCTTGCAATGCGTGTATCATACGTATAATAAGCCAGCGAGGAATTGTAGATACAGGACACATAAAGCAGTTCAATAGAGTTATCAGTATTAAACAGGTTTTCGCTTACAAACTGAATATCACAGAGATAATAATTGGCTGGAATGCTCAGATTTATCGTTTTCCATAAGGTATGATCGTTATTATACAACTTGCACTGGCTGTTTGGTACGTCCATAACATAGTATTTATAGCCAGCAACAGGCAGATTAACATAAGCAGCCGACACTCCTGTATAGGTATGCTCTGGAATTATCTGGCTTTTTAAACCATTAGCTACAGCCACTAAAAAGATGAGAATAAATGCGATTTGTTTCATAAAAATTGACTTTTGTTTTGGTTCAGTTAGTCTATGGTTTATTAGTTTTTGTGAGTTAGTTTTCTGGATTTAGGCAATCAGTTATTCGAAAATTGCAGCTTCTTTAAGTTGCGCTACAAAATCATCGAGATCCTTTTCGAACTGGTGTTTATCCACATCATACTTTAAGCAGATCGTATCAATAATTTCATGCAAAAGTTTTTCAGCCTTGAGCAGTGAAATCACTTCTGTACCGATTGAATTTGTTGTGAAGGAATCTCCTGTACCCGGATTAAAAACAAATCCTTCTTCGCTGGTGGCAATATTTTTTCTGAGTTTCATTGTGATGAATTTGTATCTGGTTTCTGGTAAAAAGTAATTTATTCTTTCTTCTTTCAATTTAAACTTTAAGCAAAGATAAAGTGGCTATTTGCTCATTAAAAGTGAATTCAGCATAACCCCTCCTCCTTTAAGTAGAAAGCATAAATGAACAGGTGAACACTTCGAAAAAAAAATTTTTACTTATAGCACCAAATACTCATTTTTCTTCGTAACTTTAATAGGTTATAAGTTCCTTAAAGATAAAACTTGATTAATACCATTTTAGCGTTGAAAATTTGTATATAAACTAACCTATCTGTGCATAAGAACTTGGAAAACTTGTACTAAGCATTTGCAAATTCGGGTAATCTTTCAAATTGTAATTACTACTCCCATGAAAAGATATCCAGAAAATGGCTGCATAAGTGAAACGTTGTCCTGGCAAAGCTCAAAACTTACCTTCCTGATTCTTATGTGCCAATGTCAGATTGCACCCAAACTAAATCAAAAGTTTCATACTTCTCTGGTTATATTTATTCACACTGATATCATTCCTGATCCCAACCAGGCATCATTCTTTGTTTATACAAAATCCATACATAGGTATATTATAATTCTCCCTGTTCACAGGGCTATCCATATCTTCCCTCATTTACTTCATAAAAATTCTGGCAAGTTCTCATGCTCGCTTTTTCTCAGGCAATTAACCAACCGAAATATCCAACAATTCGGATGGCAAAAGCCATTTCACTATTTCTTCTCTATCTATACTGTTGAATGCATTACTAAAAAATTATCCAATCTCAAACAAACATCAAAGCTGTCGTATGATGGCCTACTGTTTGCATTAATTAATCATTAATTTACTAATTCTTTTAAAAAGGAGGTATTTATGTTTAAAAAGATGCTTGCAATACCAATACTTTGCATCAGTATGGTATTTTTTGTTCAGTGTAGCAAAGATTTATCCGATCAGGATACAAATAATTACAGTGTTAAAAAAGGGCCCGGTGGCGGTGGAAGCGGTGGAGGAAGTGGTGGCGGAGGAGAGGAAAGTGCTACAAACAATTTATCGTTCCCAGCATTTGCAATGGATGCTTTTACTATTACGCCAATGCCAATTCCATCTTTCACAGTTCCATATACCGGACCTTACACCGGTTTGTCTGCTGAAGAACTTGCTGCTTTGGAAGGCTATACCTGGTATGCACAAAAGGTTACTGGCAATAAATGGCAGGCCGAATTTAAGCAAATGAACGCACCAAATGTGGTTACCTTTATCGATTGGGGCGATGTGCTTGAATCGGTAAACCCGAAAATCAACAGGCCAACAAGGGTTGAAGTAACATTGTATAAGGATGTTTCCGATGACCCAATGACAGGCTACACAATGGCTTTGCTGGCATTTCCAAGCAGTAAAGATGAGAAACAGGGAACCAATGGCGTTACATATGACGGGATATGGGCTACTCTTGTTTCACCAGCACCAAAATTAGTAATACAGTCTATTGCTAATCCGAATATAGTTCCTACATGGGATGGCTCCAAGTGGATAGGCGAGGGTGTTGGAGCCCCGGCTACAGGTTTTGGTTTTGCCCCGGAACTGAATGTTGGCGGAAAATATATTTTTGGGGCATCGACAGGTGGCTGGAAACCAACTGTTACCGGTGTTTACAGGATAACCTTCTATGTACCTGCAAATGGATCCAATATCCAGATTACTTCTGAAACAATAATAGCAAATTATCCAGGGAACCAATCGTTTCCAGAGATAACTCCATTAGAAGGAGAATCCGGAGCAGCAATACCTGTTGTGAGAGGAGATCTTAACCTTACCTATGTTGATGTAACAGTCGTCGCAGGCGGTGGTGGCGGCGGAGGCGGTGGCGGCCATCAGCTACCATAATTATCGCCAATTTTGTTTATGGATGTTAACCTAAAAGAGCCTCATTTACACTGAGGCTCTTTTGAATTTACATAATCTTTGAGTTTGCTTATCCACATTCATTAATGAGTGAACCTTGTTAATTAGCTGTTACACGATGATTCGATTTAAAAAGGATTGTACACAGAAGATTATATTTGAAAAATATACTGAGCTGAATGAATAATTAAGTCAACCGAACTGGCAACAGAAAGCAATTAAAAGACGAAAAGACATAAAGTAATCACATAAATGAGAGAGAGCCATTTTAAGGAGTTTATTCAATTTTAAAAATTTTCTCTTAAACCCTAAATGCTTAGATAATTTAACGAATTTGCAGGATATTTTAATGCTGATCCGGATTACTTTTTTTGACAGCAAGAAAATTTAAACTGAAAAGAAAAAACATGAATTCAAAACGACTCATCCTTCCCGACCTACTCAAAGGACTTGCAGCACTCTTTATGGTTCAGATCCATATCACCGAACTATTTATAGATACAGCCGGAAAGGAAAGCTTATTTGGGAAAATATCATTATTCCTTGGCGGGCCTTTCGCTGCTGTGGTTTTTATGATTGTTATGGGCTATTTTATTGCCCGGAACAAAAGCACTTTAGCACAAAATGTACTTCGGGCAGTAAAGATTTTTATACTCGGATTTTTACTGAATTTCGGGTTAAATTTCCATTTACTGCTAAAAATCAGGTTTGCCGACTGGCCTTACAATCCGCTGGAATATCTTTTTGGCGTCGATATTTTATACCTTGCCGGGATGAGCATTGTAGTGCTCGCTGTCCTGAAATCGCTCAAAAAAGGACAGGAAGCAGCTGCTCTGATCCTGCTCGTAGCAGTTATTGCATTAACAGGTTTCATGAACCTGAAGCTAACTGCAGATAATCATTACTACATATTGCCTTTTATTGCAGGAAACTATTCGTGGTCATACTTCCCACTTTTTCCATGGCTGGCTTACCCGCTGGCAGGATTTATCTTTGCACGCAATGAACCAAAAATTAAACTCTTCACGGAAAGCAACAAAACAGCTTCAATTTTAATTATTTCGCTAATTGCCACAGGGGTTTTGCTTTACGCCAAACAAGGAATAAATACAACCATAAACCTTCCGGCATATTATCACCATACATTCCTGTTTATTCTGTGGGCAATAGGATTATCGGCGCTTTGGGCCCTTTTGCTCAAATTTGTAGTGAAACTTCTGCCTGGTGCGGCTGTTACCAATATCTTCTGCTATATCGGGAAAAACATAACCGTTTTCTATGTAATACAATGGCTGATAATCGGGAATATTGCAACAGCCATTTATCAAACCCAAACTCTCGGTCAATACTGGTATTGGTTTACCGGTATATTTGCGGTTTCGGTTATGCTTACATTTTTAATTGACAAAATCCGGTTGAAATTATTTCGGAAACCGAAAAAAAAGGTGATCTAAAATTAAATTTCCAATAATAAATTACAACTACCTGCTCTACTAGACCAGGAATGTTTTATCCACAAACTCCTGAAATTTCTCTTTATACTGTTCGCCTACAGGGATATAAACAATATGATCGAAAACAATCCTGTTTCGTTCAATCACTTTTATACGATCAAGATTGACGATAAATGAACGGTGCACGCGCATAAATTTTTCCTTCGGCAATTGCTCCTCCATCGCTTTAAGCCTAATAAGCGTTGTAACGGGCTCATCATTAATCAGATGAATCTGAATATATTCGTTAGCGCTTTCGATATATTTGATTTCGGATAAGAAAATACGAACCATTTTGTATTCTGATTTTACAAAAAGGCTGTCCTGGGTAGTTTGAACGGATTCCTGCTGTTTTTGATTTAACCTGAACCAGGTTTTAGCCTTGTTGGCGGACTTCAGAAATACTGTGTAACTGATCGGTTTAAGTAAATAATCAAGCGCATCAACCTGAAAACCTTCGATAGCATATTCGCTGTATGCGGTGGTAAAAATGATCTGCGGCTTTTGCGTCAGCGATTTTACAAAATCCAGTCCGTTAAGGTCGGGCATGTTAATATCCACA
The DNA here is from genome assembly GCA_964420555.1 of uncultured Lentimicrobiaceae bacterium. Taxonomy (GTDB): domain Bacteria; phylum Bacteroidota; class Bacteroidia; order Bacteroidales; family UBA4417; genus UBA4417. Next base: position 33,736 of record CAYQTT010000019.1, read on the forward strand.
AACATAAGGTCCACCTCGTTGTTTGCAAGAAATTCGATGGCATCGAAAGCACTACGGCAAAGCGCAACCGCTTCCAGAAACGGAGTTTTTTCGATATACGCGATTATTTGCTTCAGAGCCAGTGGCTCATCGTCAATTGCCAGGCATTTTATTGTCATAAACAGGTATGGTTAACTGTACTTCATATTCTTTTTCGCTCTCATGAATATCGAGCGAATAGTCGTTCCCGAATAGCAGTTCGAGGCTTTTTTTAATATTTGCCAAACCAATGCCTGAATATTCTTTTTCACTGGTTTCCTTCGCTTTGAAACGACTGTTGCGGATAACACAATTCAATTTCCCATTCTTTTGTTCCAGTTTAAACAGAACAAACGATTCCTTCTGGTAACTTACACCATGTTTAAACGCATTTTCGAGGAACGAAATAAAAAGCATAGGCGGAATCGGGATATCACGGATTTCATCAGGAAGCGTCAGCATAACAGTCACATTTTCGGGGAACCGCAATTTCATTAACGTGATATAACTTTCGATAAAAGCTATCTCCTTTTTCAATGTCGTTTGTCCGTGTGCAGTATCGTAGAGCAGGTAGCGCATCATGGTCGACAACTGAATGATCGTATTTTTAGCATCTTCGGCATTAATATCGATAAGCGCGTGAATGTTGTTAAGCGTATTCATAAAAAAATGGGGGCTCACCTGATGTCTCAGAAGGGCCAGCTGAGTTTTCAGCTGTACTTTTTCAAGGTCTTTGCGCTTATTCTCCTCGTTGAGCCATTGCGAAACCATTTTAAAAGATGTACTAATTCCTACTACAAGAACTGCAATAATAAAATTATCAAGAAACAGCATGAACATCGATTTCTGCTCAGGCTGAGCTACTGGCTGATAACCCATTGGCGGCGGCATTCCCGGACCTAATTCCATTGGTGGCATTCCAGGCCCCAGTTCCATGGGTGGCATTGACATTGGCTGTCCCGGAGCTAGCAGCATCCTGATAGTTATTGTTAAACTAACCACAGCGATAGTAGTAAACAAAGCAGACAGAATATAGGAGCGGTATTTTTTTTGAAATAAAAAATGTGGAACTAAAACCAACGTATTAAGCAGAAACAAAACTAAAAAGGATGACATCCTGATCCATTCGCCATAAACTTTATCCCAGTTTACCGTATTATCAATGCGGTGAAAAAAGAATGGCAAGGCAAACACAGCCGTCCAGATAACAACAAACACTATTATTTCGATGATCCGGATATTGAGTATTTTTTCTCTCATTTTTTAAATTACAGAATCCGATGCTTTAACCACAAAGATAGGTTCAGCAGGGTTGATTAACAAATTATATCAGCAAAATGCCATAAAAGTTAAACAGATCATCAGGATAAATCAGCAAACCTTGTTATTCCCTGAACTGTTTAATCGATGATTCAGCCGATATCACCGTTAATATTCATGATTACACATATTTGCAATAAAACAATCCCATTTTTGAATTAAAAGACAGTATTAATTTATTTTATTTGTAACATTTTTTAGTGCTTTCACGTCTTACACAAAATATTCTTCATGCCGCGGATTCTTACCTTTTTTATAGTAATAATTCTCCAGTTTGCTGCTTTCGCGCAGAACAAAACGTATACAACAAAAAAGATAAATCCAACTCCACCGGTTATTGATGGAAACCTCAATGACGAATGCTGGAAACATATTGAATGGGGAGGTGATTTTACACAATTCGAACCTTACGAGAACGGACTTCCCAGCCAGAAAACATCGTTTGCCATTCTTTACGACGACGACAATTTATACGTCGCTATCAAAGCCTTTGATAGTGTGCCTGAAAAAATCAATAAACGACTTTCGCGCCGCGATGATGATGACGGCGACTGGGTTGGTATTGTCATTGACAGTTACGAAGATAAAATGACGGGATTTAGTTTCAGCGTAACCGCGGCAGGCTCAAAAATGGATCAGATTTTTACCAATGACACCGATGAGGACGACAGCTGGGATCCGATATGGCATGTAAAAACAAGTATTGACGACGAAGGTTGGAACGCCGAAATGAAGATCCCTTTATCTCAACTCCGCTTTACTAAGAAACCTCGGTACGAATGGGGCGTTGAAATTGCCCGGTATATCTTCAGAAAAAACGAACTTTCGCTCTGGAAGCCTTTGAACAAAAGTTCCAATAAGCTAGTCAGCGATTTCGGCACGTTGGAAGGCATTGAGAATATTTCGCCGAAAAAAGATATCGAGCTGTTTCCTTTTGCTTTAAGCAAACTCACTTTCGCCGAAAAAGAAGATGGCAACCCTTTTGCCACAGGAAAAGATAAAAGTTTTTCGGCCGGGCTCGACGGGAAAATCAGTCTGACTAACGATCTGACGCTGAACATGACTGTAAACCCCGATTTCGGGCAGGTTGAAGCCGATCCTTCGCTGGTTAATCTTTCGGCCTTCGAATCCTTTTTTCCCGAAAAACGACCATTTTTTATCGAAGGACGAAATATTTTTAATTTCCGAATGACTTCCGGCGATGGCGATGGATCAAGTACCGGTATGTTTTACTCCAGGCGCATCGGAAGGCCGCCACACTTCGAGCCCGATCTTAACGACGATGAATACGCCCGGATTCCTGACAACACCAGTATTCTCGGTGCTTTTAAAATATCGGGTAAAACCCGCAAAGGCACATCAATAGGGATACTTGAGTCCTTTACACAAAAGGAAAATGCCGACCTGTATAAAGATGGTGAAACTTCTGAATATCCGGTTGAGCCTTTCACGAATTATATTGTCGCCCGTGTGGAACAGGATTTCAATAAAGGAAATACCGTGGCTGGAGGTTTATTTACTGCAACAAACCGCAAAATCGACAACGATAACTTCAGTACACTCCCGGTTGCTGCTTATACCGGAGGTGCAAATGTGACCCGCTACTGGAAAAATAAAAACTATTTTGTCTCTCTCAAAGGCATTTTCAGCAGCATAAACGGATCGAAAGAAGCGTTGACAGAATTACAGACAAGCCCTACACATTATTTCCAGCGACCGGATGCCACACATCTCAGTGTCGACAGTTCACGCACCAGTATGGCAGGCCACGGCGGCACCGTCGAATTCGGTAAATTTGGCGGTGGGCATTTAAGGGCACTCACCTGGATAACCTGGTCGTCGCCAGGCCTCGATTTTAACGACCTTGGATTTATGCAGCAGGCCGATATAATCCAGCAAGTTGCCTGGGTAGGATATAACGAATGGAGGCCAAATCATTTTTACAATTCCTATAATTTCGGTGGTGATTTTTATACCGTCTGGAATTTTGCCGGTCAAAATACATACAAAGGATTAGAGCTGAACGGGAATATTCAGTTCAAGAACAATTACTCACTCTTTACCGGTGGAAATATTCAGGGAAATTCGTTGTCGGCACACGATTTGCGTGGTGGCCCCATGCTCCGACTTCCGGCAAATGCAAGTTACCGGATCGGGGTTTCAAGCGATCCGCGAAAAAAAATACAAATGGATATTTTCCTGATGAAAAACTGGGCTAAATACGATAATTCATCATATTCAACTATCGAATATTCAATTATTTACAAGCCTGTGAATACCGTTTCAATATCCTTGTCGCCCGGTTTCAGCTCTTCGTACGATAATCTGCAATATGTTACCACAATCGACGAAAATACAGCGAATGAAAATTACATAATGAGCCGCCTCGATAGTAAACAATTTTCTCTTGCCGCCAGAATTAATGTAGGGATAACACCTGATATGTCGTTGCAGTTTTACGGTCAGCCCTTCTATTTTGCAGGGAACTATACCAAATTTAAAACCATCACCGATCCTGATGCGGATGACTATTTCGACAGATTTCATGAATATTCCGAAAGCGAAATTCAATACGACAGCGAATCCGCTCAATACCTTGTGGATACTGATGGCAACGGAACTGATTTTAGTTTCGATGACCCGAATTTCCATTTCCTGCAGTTCCGGTCGAACCTGGTTTTCAGGTGGGAATATAAACCCGGCTCCGCCTTTTACCTGGTATGGTCGCAGGGACGCACCACCGATGGTTCCGAAGGGAAATTCATGTTCAGCGATTACACCACAGAGCTGCGGAATACACCCGCACAAAACGATTTCCTGATTAAAGTTTCGTATGCGATAATCTTTTAAACATGATATAGCTGCATTTCTGAGACTAATCCGGGTTGCCGGACCACAAAACAGTAAAGTATCGGAAATTAACAGAACAATAAATTATAAAATATTCATTTACTGCATTTTACCACTTCAATAATCTTCAAAAATTGTTGATAAATTCTTACGTTTCCGCGACCGGTTTCCCTGTTTATCTCGAATAAAATACTTACCTTTGCAATGCATTAGAGATTTAACTGCATCCAATTGATTATGAGCGAATTAGAAAACAACATGAATGCCAGTGGAAATGGCAACGGAAACGGAAATGGCACTTATACAGCTGACAATATTCAGGTACTCGAAGGACTCGAAGCCGTGCGCAAACGTCCTGCCATGTACATTGGCGATATTGGAATAAAAGGACTTCATCACCTTGTTTATGAAGTAGTTGACAACTCCATTGATGAAGCATTGGCTGGTTATTGCAACCAGATTATTGTAAGCATACTACCTGACAATTCCATAAGAGTTTCTGATAATGGTCGTGGTATCCCGACCGATATGCACGAAAAGGAAAAAAAATCGGCACTCGAAGTCGTAATGACTGTGCTGCATGCCGGTGGAAAATTCGATAAAGGTTCGTACAAAGTATCAGGCGGTTTACACGGAGTAGGTGTATCGTGTGTAAATGCGCTTTCAATCATGCTCAAAGTCACGGTAAACCGCGACGGCAAAGTATTTGAGCAGGAATACTCACAAGGCAAACCTTTGTATGCCGTTCGTGTAGCCGGCGAAAGCAATCATACGGGTACAACGGTGCATTTTCTTCCCGATAACAGTATTTTTATTACCGAGACTTACGATTTCAATATTCTTGCAGCCCGTTTACGCGAACTCGCGTTTCTGAACAAAGGCATAGAGCTTACGCTTATCGATGAGCGCGAGAAAGATGAGAACGGAGACCCTGTAAAAGAAGTATTCTTTTCGACCCGCGGCTTAGTCGATTTTATCGAGTATCTGGATGCTACCCGCGAAAAACTTATCCCCGAGCCAATATACATGGAAGGGGAGAAAAATGAAATTCCGGTTGAACTTGCCATGATGTACAACACATCATTCTCTGAAAATATTCATTCATACGTTAACAACATTAATACCCACGAAGGCGGAACACACCTTGCCGGATTCCGACGGGCTTTAACCCGAACTTTGAAATCCTACGCCGAAAAATCGGGGATGCTTGATAAAATCAAATTTGATATTTCAGGCGACGACTTCCGTGAAGGCTTAACAGCCATTATCTCATGTAAGGTAATGGAACCTCAGTTCGAAGGACAAACCAAAACCAAACTGGGGAACAACGAAGTAATGGGCGCCGTTGACCAGCTGGTTGCCGAAATGCTCAGTTATTACCTCGAAGAGCATCCACGCGAAGCCCGCATGATCGTTAATAAAGTGATTCTTGCAGCCACAGCCCGCCATGCAGCCCGCAAAGCCCGTGAGCTTGTTCAACGTAAAAATGTATTATCAGGTTCAGGTCTTCCGGGGAAACTCGCCGACTGCTCCGAAAGCGATCCAGCTCTTTGCGAAATCTACCTGGTCGAGGGTGACTCTGCAGGTGGAACCGCCAAACAGGGCCGCGACCGTAAATTTCAGGCTATTTTACCACTCAGGGGTAAAATCCTGAATGTGGAGAAAGCAATGCCACACCGCATTTTCGACAGCGAGGAAATCAAGAACATGTTCACCGCACTTGGTGTGACAATTGGTACTGAAGAAGACTCCAAGGCCCTTAATGTTAACAAATTACGTTATCATAAAGTAATAATTATGACTGATGCCGATGTGGACGGAAGCCACATTGCCACACTTATCCTTACATTCTTCTTCCGGTATATGAAAGAACTGATCGAAAACGGCTATATTTATATCGCTACTCCTCCTTTGTACCTCCTTAAAAAAGGAAGTACCGAAAGATATTGCTGGAACGAAGAAGAACGCGTTCAGCTTATTTCGGAATGGTCAAAAGACGGATCCGACAGGGGAATTCATATTCAGCGTTATAAAGGTTTGGGAGAAATGAACGCGGAACAACTTTGGTCAACAACGATGAATCCTCAGTTCCGTACTTTACGCCAGGTTACCATCGAAAGTGGCTCCGAAGCCGACCGCATTTTCAGTATGCTGATGGGCGATGAGGTACCACCACGCCGCGAGTTTATCGAAAAAAATGCGAAATACGCGAATATCGATATTTAAAAACTCTGTCTTACCAGGAGTTTTAAAGCAAAAAAGACAGGAAAATATCCTGTCTTTTTTGCTTTATATAAATTAAGAATCAAATCATCTAGCCGTTACTTATCGCCCTGTTCAGGAAAGCCATAAAAGGTTGTAGCTCTCTCACCATATCAACTGCAAGTTTTTTGTAGCCTGCCGGATCGGAAACCACTTCATCAGGGATATCCTGCGATACTATGTACGAACGGTATTTTAAAAGATCGATATCCGGGAAATCAGCAGGAAAATCTTTGGGAGCTTTTTTCAGTTTGTCAAAATCGCCCAACTGATCAAAATACTTCCTGAATGATGGCTTCTCAATTATCCTTTTGAGTTCATCACTGTGATAATAAATCTCATTCCGCAGCAGCTTCAACGTTTCCGGTTGAGGCATATAAACACCGCCGGCAAGCATTGATTTTCCAGGCTCGAAGTGGAAATAATATCCGGGGTTGGAGCTCTTTCGGCCACCACGGGCTATAAAAACGCCAAAATTGGTTTTATATGGCGATTTATCTGCGCCAAAGCGTACATCCCTGAAAATACGGAATATACAATCCTTCATGGCAGGAGTTTGCAAAGCAGGATCAATAGCCGATATCGTTGTAATCATTTCCGAAACAAAGACTTCAACCTCTTTGCGCGATTTTTCGTACCATGCTTTATTTTGCTGAAACCAATCGCGGTTGTTATTCACGGTTAATTGCGAAAGGAAATCAAGAACTGTAACTGTATCCATTTAACATCTGTTTTACTGAGTATGTCTACAAAAATAACACTTAAACCAAACTAAAAACAGAAATTACTCTTATAATTTACTACTAACTCCAGTCTTTACATTTCCTTTTGCTGCACAAATGGCATGAATCCGATTTTTTTATACATTAGACGAAAAATATAACCGCATGAAGTTTAGCTTTACAATTATCCTTTTATTCATAATTTTCAAATCAGCATTTGCTTCAGGAGAATGGATTACACATGGCGGCCGTGCAGCCGGTATGGGTCTTTCGTCGGTAGCAGTCAGCGATTTCTGGAGTGTAAATAACAACCAGGCAGGCATGGCTTTTTACGATAAAACGGCAGCAGGTATTTATTACGAAAACCGTTTCCTGATTAATGAAATGGCCACTCAAAGCGGGGCTTTTACTTTAAAAACAAAACATGGAATGCTTGGCGCAACAGTGGGTTATTCGGGTGATGCCAATTATAACACTACCAAAGCAGGCCTTGCTTATGCAATGAAATTTGGTAACCGTTTTGCTGCAGGAGTTCAACTCGACTATATCGGCACCACACTTGGCGAAGAATACGGCAAACGAAGCAGCATAACTTTTGATGCAGGAATAATGGTTCGCATAACTGAACAATTTACTTTTGGGGCACATGTGTTCAACCCGATACATGCAAAAATATCCGATTACAACAACGAAAGTATTCCCTCAACTTTAAATGCCGGGTTCAGTTATACTTTTTCCGATAAACTTCTTCTTACTGCCGAAGCATATAAAAACAGCGAATTCCCCATGGAATTCCGTTCCGGCGCCGAATACAAACTTGGCAGAATTGCGTATGCCCGCATCGGCGTAAGCACAAATCCGGCCCGCTACACTTTTGGTTTCGGTCTGGAAATGAAAAAACTGACTATCGATCTTTCTTCCTCCATCCATCAGCAACTAGGCTATTCGCCCCAGGTTTCCCTGCAATACGCATTTTAAACAATGAAAAAACAACGGGAAACCATGCCAAAACTAACTTTTAGTCTGATCATGCTTCTTATGCTTTTCAGCACAGGTATCGCAATTGCGCAGCAACCTGACACATTGCGATATACAGGTGCCGAAGGGATAGAGCAACATATTGAAAACCTGGCTGAGCGCTCGGAAGTGGAAATGGATTATAGCGATTGGGTAGAAGAAATTAACCTGCTTCGCGAACGTCCTGTTAATTTAAATTCAGGCGATGAAAATGAACTGCGAAGGTTGTTTTTTCTCAACGAATTACAAATCAGCAATTTAATTGAATACACCACACTGTACGGACAGCTTGTATCTATTTACGAATTGCAGGTTATCGATGGTTTTAACGAAAAGATAGTCAGCCAGATGCTTCCGTTTATATCGCTGTCACCTTTTGTTCTGGAGAAATTTTCACTAAAAAAAGCGTTAAAATATGGCAGTACCGATGTAATGCTGCGTTATCAGCGTGTTTTGCAGGAGCAAAGCGGATATGCCGAAGTATCCGATTCAGTCAGGCAGGCAAATCCCAATAAATATTATCTTGGCAATCAAAACAGTGCTTTCCTGCGGGTTCAGTATTCGTATAAAGATTATTTAAAATTCGGATTGGTTTGCGATAAAGATGCAGGTGAAACATTTTTACCAAAATCGGATACTTTACCAAAAGGATTTGATTTTTACTCCATCCATTTATTTTTGAAGAACATTGGCATAATCAAGCAGTTAGCTATTGGCGATTACCATGTACAATTCGGGCAGGGATTGACAATGTGGTCGGGTTTTTCGATGGGTAAGGCGGCAGGCTCAGTAGTTATGCGTAAACGGGCTCCTGCATTACGCCCACATGCTTCGTCAAACGAATATGCATTTATGCGCGGCGTAGCAACCACGGTTGGTTTAGGAAAATTCGATCTCACCGCATTTTATTCGAACCGGAAAGTTGATGCTAATCTGGTTGCATCCGATTCAATTACTTCGACCGAGGATTATGTAACTTCTTTACAGCAAACAGGTTACCACCGCACACCTGCCGAACTTGCCGACAAAGGTGCTAACCGCGAAATTGCCACAGGCGGCCATCTGACCTGGAACGGACAACATCTCAGAACTGGCATCACTCTGTTTCATGTAAATTATGAAATCCCTTTCGAAAACGATGACGAATTGTACAAAAAATTCCAGCCGGTTTTAAATTCAAATACGTATGCTGGTTTCGATTACAGTTATAACTATAAAACGCTGACGCTGTATGGCGAAGCAACCAAACAGATTGATGCCGGGCTGGCTTTTCTTCAGGGACTTTCCTTCAGTCCTGATCCGCGCCTTGCCTTTGCCATGGTTTATCGCAATTATCAGAAAGATTATCTCAATACTTTTAATGCAGCATTTGGCGAAAGCAGCAACAGTACAAACGAGAAGGGTTTATATATGGGATTGGTGGCTACTCCTTTCAAAAAGATAACATTAAGCGCTTACGCAGATATGTTTCGCTACGAGTGGCTGCATTACCGGGTTGATGCGCCTTCGAACGGACAGGAATATTCAGCGCAGGCCGTTTATAATATTTCGCGCCGCGGCGACCTGGTATTCGGATACCGGCGAATGCTGAACCCGCTGAACTATTCAGAAAATACGGAAAAAATGAACCAGGTTGGTGAATCGGACCGCTCCTATTTCAGAATACAATTAAATTATCAGGCCCTGGATTGGTTAAAACTGCAAAGCCGTATAGAAATATCAAAACGCGAAGCACCGCTTAAAAATACTGAAACCGGATATCTCATTTACCAGGGATTTCAGATAAAACCTGTTAAAAAGGACTGGACTCTGAATTTCAGGTATTCACTTTTCGATACCGATTCGTATGATACACGGCTGTATGCTTTCGAAAACGATGTTCCATACTCCTTCTCAGTTCCTGCCTTTTCGGGAAAAGGAAGCCGTTTTTATGTCATGCTCAATACAAAATTAAGCAGGAATCTTTCGTTAATATTCCGTTTCGCGAAAACCTGGTATTCCGATAGAAACGTGATAAGCAGTGATCTTGACCAAATTAACGGCAACAAAAAATCGGATGTCAAGGCGGTGCTTAGGTTTTCTTTTTAGTAAAATATCCCCTCGCCGGAAACACTCTTTTTTTGCATTGTAATGACTGATAATTAATTGAGAAATTAGTTTATTTTTGCCTTCAGAAAAATACCTAAAACCTAATACAAACTAAATCTAACAGTTATGTTTAAAGACCAACCTAAAGGACTTATCGCCGCAGCTTTGGCCAACATGGGTGAGCGTTTCGGCTTCTACACAATGATGGCAATCCTCACATTGTTTCTGATGTCGAAATTTAACATCACCGGGACAGAAGCAGGAAAATTTTACTCCATTTTTTATGGCTCAATCTATATTCTCGCTTTGGTTGGCGGTTTAATTGCCGACAAACTACGTAACTACAAGGGTACTATCATCGTAGGTTTGATTATCATGGCTGCCGGCTATATTTTTCTGGCAACTCCTTCGTTAATTACATCCAAGTATATTGCACTGGCTGCATTGCTTGTGATTGCGTTCGGCAACGGTCTTTTCAAAGGAAACCTTCAGGCACTGGTTGGCCAGATGTACGACAACGATAAATATCGCGCCAAACGCGATTCCGGTTTCCAGATCTTCTACATGTTCATCAATGTAGGTGCTATGTTTGCCCCTTTTATGGCTACGTGGGTGAGAAATACCTTCGTAAAAATGCAAGGGTTTGGCTATAATGCTGAATTACCGGGCCTTTGCCATCAATATCTTGACGGTAAAATGTCAGAGGATGTTGTAAGTGGAAGGTTTACCGAGTTAGCAACTTCTGTTTCTGGAAACATGCCGGCAAACCTTGGTGATTTTGCCGCCAAATATCTGGATGCATTTAATACTGGTTTTCACTACGCCTTTTATACTGCAGTTGTTGCAATGATTATTTCCCTTGTGGTTTTCATTGCCTCCAAAAAAATTCTTCCTGATCCCAAGGACAAAGTAAAAGCTGGTCACGGAATGTCAAAAGAGGAAATCAAACAGGATGCCAAAGAAATTAAACAGCGTATTCTCGCACTCATGGCCGTATTTGGTGTTGTGATCTTTTTCTGGTTCTCTTTCCACCAAAACGGACTTACGCTTACAATGTTTGCAAAGGACTATACCTTACTTGGGGGAATTTTCCCATCGGTTGAGAGTTTCCAATCTATTAATCCATTCCTGGTTGTATTCCTTACACCGGTGATTATTTTTATCTTCAGTGCCCTGGCAAAAAAAGGCAAAGAACCCTCTACTCCAAGAAAAATCGGTATCGGAATGGGAATTGCGGCCTTAGCTTTTATTGTTATGGCGGTAGGATCTATTGGATTACCAATGCTAAAAGATGTAACGGCCATGGGTGGTTTACCAGATACTGCAAAAATGACTCCATGGTTTCTTTTCAGTGTTTACTTTATACTAACAGTTGCTGAACTGTTCATTTCGCCGCTGGGTCTTTCTTTTGTATCAAAAGTGGCTCCGGTTCATTTACAGGGATTGATGCAGGGGGGATGGCTTACAGCTACCGCCATTGGAAACTTCTCTTTGTTCCTGGGAGCTATGATGTACGAAAGCATTTCAATTTCAGTAACCTGGACCGTTTTTGTTGTGGTTTGTTTCCTGTCAATGATTGCCATGTTTGCAATGGTTAGCTGGCTCGAAAGGGTTTCAAAATAAACTTTTTCCAAATAACATTAAAAAGGCTGCCCATTCAAAAGGCAGCCTTTTTCATTATTTTTGCCCTATGACAGAAATCCAGTACCCATGGCAGCACAACCGCCGGTATAATTCCTATTCCGAATATTTTAAACGTGAATTTGGCACCCGCGTTCAAAAAGTTACTATCGATGCCGGATTCACCTGTCCGAACCGCGATGGAGTTAAAGGTGTGGGTGGTTGTACATATTGTAATAATGATGCTTTTAACCCTTCGTATTGCCAGCCACACAAAACGGTAACTCAACAAATAACCGAAGGCATCGAATTTCACCAGAAGCGCTATCGCCGGGCAAAAAACTACCTGGCCTATTTTCAGGCTTATTCCAACACCTATGGTTCGTTGGAATATTTAAAATCGCTGTACGACGAGGCACTCGCATTTCCCGGCGTAAGTGGCCTGGTTATTGGTACACGCCCCGATTGTATTGACGATCAGAAACTTGAATACTTTGCAAGGCTTGCCGAGAAGCATTATGTAATTATTGAATATGGAATTGAATCCTGCTACAACCGAACGTTGGAGCGAATTAACCGTGGGCATACTTTTGAGGAATCGGAAGCCGCTATCCTCAAAACAGCATCTTATGGAATACATACCGGCGCTCATCTGATTTTCGGGCTACAGGGCGAAACGGAGGCTGATATGCTGGCTGAGGCAGAAATAGTATCGAAACTTCCGCTTGACACTATAAAATTTCACCAGCTTCAGATTATAAAAGGAACCAGGATGGCCCAGGATTACCTTGAGTCTCCAACGCAGTTCAACCTGTTTTCATTGGATGTATATATTGATTTTATTGTGCGTTTCACCGAAAGATTGAACCCGCAATTTGTCATTGAGCGTTTTACGGGCGAAGCTCCTCCCCGGTTCCAGGCCGGACCCATTTGGGGCGGATTGCGGAGCGATGAAGTTCAGATTTTGATAGAGAAGGAATTAGAAAAGAGAGATACGTGGCAGGGGAAGTTTGAAATGGAATAGTTGTCATTCAATGGTCATTCAATTGTTGAGGAATGAGCTTTTTGAGGGATTGAGAGGAATAGGTTGTCATTCGATAGTTGAAGATTGAGCTTTAGAGTTAACTGCTCACAACCAATCGGTATCCAATATTGTGAATATTCTCGATTTTAACTTTAGGATCCGATTGAAGCAGTTTCCGCAAACGGGAAATAAACACATCGAGGCTGCGGCTTGAGAAAAAATGATCATTGCCCCAAACCTTATTAAGTATATCATCGCGTTTGAGAATGGTGCCTGTATTTGAACAAAAATAAGCAAGCAGTTCTGCTTCCCGATGCGTAAGCGGATGTGAGCCACTTTCATTCTTCAGAAATTGTCCATTTTGCGAAAAGGTAAAATTCCCGATGCTGAAGATCATTTCTTTCTGCATTCGTGAAGTATCAATGTTGCTTCGTTTCAGAAAGACCTCAATTTTAAGGATCAGTTCTTCGATACTAAAAGGCTTTGTGATATAATCGTCAGCGCCTAATTGCAATCCGTATATTTTATCGTCGCGAGTTGATTTAGCCGAAAGAAAAAGTATTGGCACCGCTTCGTTTTTTTCGCGGATTTTACGTGCCAAGGTGTAACCGTCAATTTTCGGAAGCATTACATCCAATATGTAAAGATCGTAATTCCCTGTATTTATCTTATCGTAAGCCGCAATGCCATCATCACAGGATTCAACCGTGTAGCCAGCCCTTTCGAGGTTATCGCGCGTTACGAAGCTAAGGGTAAGATCGTCCTCAACATATAAAATCCGTGCATTTTTCATTTTCCAGGTTGTTTTAAGGCGATTTCGAGTATAAAGGCTGATCCTTTGGCCGGGGAAGGATCAAGGTTTATTTTCCAGTGATGCGCGTCGCATATACTTTTCACGTAAAAAAGTCCGAGACCAAAACCTTTCACATCATGAACATTAGCTGTCGGAATACGGTAAAATTTCTGGAAAACCCTTTTATGAAGAGCTTTAGGTATTCCCGGCCCATTATCACTAATAGTAACTATTGCTTTTCGAGACTTCAGGATGGAATGAATCCTGATTACAGGCGAATCGCCGGCATATTTTACTGCATTATCGAGCAGGTTATACAGAATATTTGTCAGATGGTTACGATCAGCTTCTACATAAACAGCTTCACCTGCGAGATCAGTAGTAATTGACACTTTCTCCCGGTGATTAGCAAGGCAATTCTCAACAACCTTATTTATTACTTCATACAAATCTATGATTTCCAATCGAAGGTGAATACCACTTTTTTCAATTCTGGCTATTTGCAAAACCTTATCTACCTGATCATTAAGCCTCGATACTTCCTGTTTTATAACAGATCCATAAGTAAGTATGCGCGCTGGCTCATTAATAGAATCCGGATTCGAAATTACATCGGCAGCAATATTTATACTCGCAATAGGAGTTTTAAATTCGTGAGTCATGTTATTTATAAAATCGCGCTGCAATTCCGAAAGCTTTTTCTGATTCAGTATAACAAATATGGCGTATGCGAAGAATATAAGTGACACTGCTAAAATGCCGGCAAGGAAAAACCAGATGGTCATATCACCTGCAATAGTATTGGTAAGAAGTGGGAAATTGACTCCGAAATAATAATTGTAACCGCTGTATTTTGGCAGATCGACTGTTAAGGCATTCTGCTTAACAATTCCGTTGTGAAAAAGGTAATTCCCGTATTCCATCGCATCTGTTTCGCAGTTATAAATACCATATTCGAAATCGGTTTGTATATTGTATTTCTCAAATTCCAGTTTGAGATAATGTTCCAGGATATTTGCATCAATTTCGCTGTTCACATCCACTACAAAATAATTCGACGATAATTGCCTGACCGGATTGGGTGTTGAAGGCATGGTATGATTAAACTCATAAATTTTTGCGGCCACATTTCGCAGGCTTATAGTAACGGTTTGTGCAAATTGCTTTTCCTTATTGCTCCACTCCTTTTTCATAAAATAAACCTGGATACCAATTATTCCAATAATGGCAATTGCACCCAACAAAACAACATACCTGATATGCCTGTACTTCATCAGTACCTTTTTTAATGAAAGGATAAAAATAACTTATTTTCCTGAGCGGGTCAGGAATTTACATTTCATTTACAAACTTTTACAAATCGTTTGATTTGTTTTACAAATCCTTTAATCTGATTCGAAAAAATCATATCATCTTTGCATAAACAAACAAAACATAAAACGATGAAAAAACTGATTCTACTCGCTTTTGTATTATCTCTTGGCTTCAGCCAGGTATATGCCCAAAACATGAATCCCGGAGTTGTTACCGAAGCCAACTCTGCAGTAAACCCCAATGCTCCAAAAGCAAAATTCAACAAAACAACCAGCGATTTTGGTGAAATTGAACAAGGCATTCCTAAAGAAGCTGAATTCAAACTGACTAACGAAGGGAAAGAGCCATTGATTATTCAAACTGCCAAGGCTGGTTGCGGTTGTACCAACCTGAAATATTCGCAGGAACCTATTTTACCCGGCAAATCAACCATTATTGCAGCAACTTACAATGCTGCTGCAATGGGTCAGTTCAGTAAAAGTATAACAGTTACCACCAATGCATCGCCAAACCCGGTAATGCTAATTATTAAAGGAACTGTGGTCGGAAAAAAGCAATAGTCTTCCCAAAATTTCAATAAGTAAAGCGGCCGAATGATGAGTTCAGCCGCTTTATTTTATTTATCAATATCTGTTTCATCCTCCCCCGATGAAGGTTTTCGGTGCGAATCCTTTAATGCTTTGGAAATAATCCACTCCAATTGCCCGTTGGTACTGCGAAATTCGTCCGCAGCCCATCGTTCAATGGCTGCATAAACTTCCTCATCCAAACGGAGGGCAAAAACTTTTTTCTTCGCCATTACATTCCATATTTATTTTTATCGACGAGCATCATTTTATCGATAGCCCGTTTCATTTCATTCTCCTGTCGGGTGCCAAACAAAATCTGACTTCCATTCTTCAACACCACCCTCATTCCAACATTGCCACTGATGTTATAAGCTGTTTTCCGGGCAAAAAACTTCTTTCGTACACCCCAGCCTCCAAATTCAGTAAGGGGCTTGTATTTGGCTACTTCAACCGAGGCGATTTCAGTGAGAGGAATATGTTTCATTTTTCGCACAAATGGCGCAAACTTATAACGAATCCCATCCGACCAGATTTCAGTAATCAGTTTTCGGTTCAGGATAAAAAGGAATGTGCCACTCATTACAACAATTGAAATTATACTGCCCCAGATTAATTCTTGTTTGCTCGTCCCATCATCAGGTGTTTGGCCTAAATAAAGCTGCTGGTACATTGCCACACCAAATCCGGCAATAACAGCAACTATAACTGCAAGCATTAGCCAGGGAACAAATGATTGCCTGAATGACTGTTCTTCACTAAAAATGATGCGTTCCATTTTACTTAATAAATTGAACCGGCATTTACCACCGGCGACGCATCCTTATCCGAGCATAAAACCACAAGCAAATTGCTCACCATCACAGCTTTGCGTTCATCGTCGAGCTCAACAATTTTGCGTTCCGAAAGTTTATTTAAAGCCATTTCGACCATACTAACAGCACCTTCAACAATTTTGGTGCGCGCTGCAACCACGGCAGTAGCCTGCTGGCGCTTGAGCATAGCCTGAGCAATTTCAGATGAATAGGCAAGGTGGGCGATACGCGCTTCAATCACGTTTATACCTGCTATATGTAGCCGTTCAGCAAGTTCTTTTTCCAGAACATGATTTACTTCCTCGCCGCCACCACGAAGTGTGATTTCGGTAAGTTCATCATCAAAATTATCATAGGCATAATGCCCGGCAAGTTTTCGTACAGCCGACTCACTTTGTATTTCGACAAAACGCAGATAATCATCAACCTGAAATGCAGCTTTAAACGTTTCCTCCACTTTCCAAACAAGTACAATACCAATCATAATCGGATTGCCTAACTTGTCATTTACTTTAAGCAATTCGCTGTTAAAATTACGTGCCCGTAGTGACACTTTCTTTTTAACATAGAAGGGATTAAGCCAATAGAAACCATTACTTTTTAAAGTTCCTTTGTATGCGCCAAAGAGAGTTAGAACTGATGACTCATTTGGATTAATAACAAGGAACCCGGCAGAAACGAATGCAGCCAGAACCAGGAACAGTGGCCCAAGTATTACTGCAAAAAGCTGATCGTTGAACATTGCAAGCAGTGAAATTCCGCCTGCGACCAAAACAAGAATAACTAACAGGCCCACATAGCCTGATGATGTTGAGTTAAATTTTTCTTTTTCCATTTTATTATGATATTATTTTGATATTGCAATAATACAACATTATTAGTCATTTTTGACAAAACCCATTAAATTTTTTTTCTAATTTGTAAGAATTACTTTTGCAACTTATTCAATAGCAACTATGGGAAAAACTTATAAGCATATCTTTTTTGATCTTGATCATACATTATGGGATTTTGAGCGCAACGCAGAGGAAACAAAGCGCGAGATGTTCGAAAATTTTCAATTAAAAGCAAAAGGAATAGAAAGTTATGAAAGATTTAGGGAAAAGTACGTAGTAATCAATCAGGCTTTATGGGCGCAGTACCGGGAGGACAAGATAGAAAAGGACGAGTTGAATTTTCGCCGGTTTTATAATACCTTAGTTTTATTCGGTGTAAATGACCGAAAATTAGGAGAAGAAATGGCCGGAGCTTTCATTAAAGGAATTACTTCAAAAACATACCTTTTTCCTTATACCCGCGAATTACTTGATTACCTCTTCGCTAAATACCCGTTGCATATAATAACTAATGGTTTTGAAGAAGTTCAATACGGGAAACTGAAGAACTCGGGACTTGGAAAATATTTTACAACAATAATTACGAGCGAGGCCGCAGGATCAAAGAAACCTGACTCTGAAATATTCCGATATGCTCTTCAGGAAGCTGGAGCCGAAGCTGCAGAAAGTATAATGATAGGTGATGATCTTGAAATTGATATTGCTGGCGCCCGCCAGATGGGTATTGACCAGATATATGTAAATCACGATAACAAAAAGCACACAGAAAGGACTACTATGGAAGTTTTTTCTCTCGACGAAATAATAAATTTGCTATAAAAAAGAACATAAAAAAAACCCACTGAATAAAAGTGGGTTTTTTATTTCTTAAAGATTAAGATTAATTCTTTTTTGGAACCGGAGCTACTTCAGTTTTAGCTTCGCCTTTGCTGCAACAACCTTTTGCTGCTGCAGTACCGCTGCATGACTTTGCGCAGTCCGCTTTGGTTGCTGATTCGGAGCAAGCTGCTGAAGATTTAGCTTCAGTTTTTGAGCAGCATGATTTTCCGGAAGCTGGTGCTTCTTTACTTGAGCTAACTTTTTCTGTTTTTGCTTTTTCAGCAGTAGTAACTTTTTGTGCCGAAACAGTTGAAACTGTGAAAGCAAAAATCAGGGTGAAAAGCGAAATTACGAGAGCAACTTTTTTCATAGTTATAATTTGTTTAATGGTTTCGATTAATTAGAACGCAAAAGTATGTTGATTTGTTGGACAAACAAGTCAATATTTTGTTAAAAAGATGTTAATGATTTTAACGCTCTCCAGCGTCCAGTGTAGCAATCACAGAAATACCACCCTTTACCTTCTGCTCCAGCTGCACATTAAGCTTTGAATCGAGAGGAAGAAAAAGATCAACCCTGCTGCCAAATTTGATAAAACCAAGTTCACGACCCTGCTCAATTCGCTCGTCAGGTTTCGAATAGCAAACTATACGGCGGGCAAGTGCGCCTGCTATCTGGCGTACCATAATTGGTCCATAAACAGGGTGTTCAACAACAACTGTGTTCCGCTCATTTTCAGTGGACGATTTCGGATGCCAGGCCACCAGAAACGAACCTGGCCAGTAGTTTGTATATACAATTTTACCCGAAACAGGATACCGGTTTACGTGTACATTGTTAGGTGACATAAAGACGGAAACCTGAAGGCGTTTGTCATTAAAAAATTCATCGACAACAACTTCCTCAATAGCCACAACGGTACCATCTGCTGGGCAAAGCACAATATCAGCTCCCTGCACCAGTTCGCGTTTTGGCATTCGAAAAAACCTCACAACACTAACAAGGAGGAAAAGCAAACCAGCGTAAATCAGGTAATGGTAAAGCGTGATTACAGGGAAAAAATAATTGATAGAAACAGCTAATACAGCTATCAATATTGTTACAGCTGCAATACTGTTATACCCCTCTTTGTGTATTTTCATTAAATGTCAGAGTGTTAATTACCGGCAAAAGAGCGCCAAATATACGAATACAAACGGTGCCGACAGCAATACAGCATCAAAACGATCGAGTATTCCTCCGTGACCGGGCAAAATATCACCCGAATCTTTAATTCCAAGGCTTCTTTTAAGCATGGATTCAACCAGATCGCCAAGTGTTCCGGTAACTACAATTATTATTGCTAACACCATCCATTGCAAATCGCTTAGCTGGTTAAAAATAAATGAAAGTCCCCAGGCTGTGAGCAGCCCGAAAATAGCTCCTCCGGCACTCCCCTCCCATGTTTTACCTGGTGATATACGTTCGAAAAGTTTGTGCTTCCCAATCAGAGATCCTACAAAATAGGCCCCGGTATCGTTGAGCCATAGTATTAGCAGAAATCCTAAAACAATCCCAAAGTGTTTGTATCCCGAAAGAATGACCGGATCAAAGAAATACATCATTAACCCGAAAGGCATTGCAATATACATGACACCCGCAATACTCATAGCAATATTGACAAATGGATGTTGTTTATTCCGCCAGAGTTCAATAATGAACAGCATAAAAATGGCAGGAATTATAACGAATAATCCTTCAGGAGCAATAAGACCCATAGCATTTGCAGTAAGAATACCATAGGTGAAACCACCTGCTATGAGAGTAGGCCAAAGAGCAGGTTTTACTTTTTCGCTTGTAACAATAGTCAAAAACTCATTCAGGCTGAGGATAGTAACAATAAACATCAGAACGGAGAACACATTTTGCCCGAGCAAAACCGAACCCACCATAACAATGACAAAGAAAACTGCCGTCAGCGAGCGTGTAGCTAGATTATTCACCTTCAAATTTTAGAATTAGTTGTTTGGCTGCCAGCACATTTTCGGTAGGTACAAGCACTTCTATTTCGCCAAAACGGTATGTTGAATCCTGTTTATTCATGATTACGCATTCTATATCATGATCTTCCATAATATTGCGTACCATCTCAGCTTCGTAAATCTGGTTGGTGGTATAAATAACTTCCCAATTGTCCATAGCCACAGATTATTCGTCAGAAGGCGGTGTTTCAATCAGGATAAGAAACAGTTCTCTGGGTCCATGCGCACCCATAACCAGCGTTTTTTCAATATCGGCTGTCCGGCTTGGACCGGTGATTACCGATACCATCGATGGAAGTTTGCCCGAATATTTTTCCAGAATAGCGCTGAAAGCATCCTTTAAGTCGTCAACCAATTGATGAACATAGGCAATAACGACATGAGTTTCGGGGTATACATTCAGCCGGCGGCTGTTCCGCGACGAAACCATAATACTGCCCAGCCTGGCTACAACGAATTCGCATCCGGTAACACCTACCTTAAGCGCCTGAAGACTTTCTTCATCTGATTCGAATGGGATACCGGCCTGAGTAAGCATATATTGAAACTCAGGTTCAGTGCAATAAATATTATGCCAATTACACTCAGTGCTTAAGGCTGAAAGAGTGCTTACAGCCTCAGCTTCGTTTTCGCAATAAATAAAAACACCACCGGTTTTTGTAAATTCCTGTGCAAAATTCACATCAGAAGTGTCATTCATCGGCTTATAAACCGGCGAATCAAAATCAACCTGGGGATAAGGATTGTCAGTCTTATAAATTAAAGCGTGGCGTACTTTTTTAAGCACTTTTTCCCTCGATGTACTTTCTTCCATTGGAGATTATAGTATTTATCCTGACTAATTTATCTGACAGGGTAAATTTATATAATTTTCCCCGTCATATAACACTATACAGAAACTTATAAAGTAGTTTCAGGCTTGTCGGGTTCAATCGGTTCTTCAGACTTTTCAGCAGCAACTTCTGTAACTGCTTCAATTTTAGCTTCGGGCGCTTTTCGTTCGTTAGTTTCGCCGTTTCCGTTAATCATTAGGTGGTCATGATCGTCAAAAGGCCTTTTACCGAAAATTTTCTCAAGGTCTTCGCGGAAAATAACTTCTTTCTGAAGGAGAATTTCAGCTAACTGGTTCAGTTTTTCACGGTTATCGGAAAGCAGTTTTTTTGCTTTTTCGTATGATTCTTCAACCATCTTATGAATTTCCTGATCAATTATCTGTGCTGTTTGTTCGCTGAATGGTTTCGAAAATGAGTATTCACTCTGACCTGACGAATCGTAATAGCTGATATTTCCAATCTTTTTATTTAATCCGTAGAACGCAACCATCGCGTAAGCTTGCTTGGTAACTTTTTCAAGATCGTTAAGCGCTCCGGTCGATATTTTGCCAAAAACAATTTCCTCGGCAGCTCGTCCTCCAAGAGTAGCAATCATTTCGTCAATCATTTGTTCGTATGTGGTTATCTGCCTTTCATCAGGCAGGTACCAGGCAGCTCCAAGAGCTTTCCCACGGGGCACAATAGTAACTTTAACAAGCGGATGCGCATGTTCGAGCAACCAGCTCACAGCAGCATGACCTGATTCGTGGTAAGCAATAACTTTCTTTTCGGATAGTGAAATGATTTTATTCCTTTTCTCCAAGCCACCAACTATACGATCGATAGCATCGAGGAAATCCTGTTTATCAATTTGTTTTTTATCACCACGGGCTGCAATAAGAGCAGCTTCGTTACAAACATTAGCAATATCAGCTCCCGAAAAACCGGGGGTTTGCTTGGCAAGGAATTCAACATTGGCTGAATCATCTTTTTTAAGATTACGCATATGTACCTTAAAAATAGCTTTACGTTCCTCCAAATCAGGAAGTTCAATATATATCTGCCTGTCGAAACGCCCGGCACGCATTAAAGCGCGATCGAGAATATCGGCACGGTTAGTTGCGGCCAGAATAATTACACCGGCGTTGGTTTGAAATCCATCCATTTCGGTGAGAAGCTGATTGAGTGTATTTTCACGCTCATCATTTCCACCTGTCATAGCGCTTTTGCCACGGGCGCGCCCAACGGCATCAATTTCATCAATAAAAATAATACTTGGAGCTTTTTCTTTAGCCTGTTTAAAAAGATCACGCACACGCGAAGCGCCCACACCCACAAACATTTCGACAAAATCGGAGCCGGAGAGAGAGAAAAACGGAACTTTAGCTTCGCCTGCTACCGCTTTGGCAAGCAAGGTTTTACCAGTACCCGGAGGACCAACAAGAAGAGCACCTTTAGGTATCTTTCCGCCCAGGTCGGTATATTTAGAAGGGTTTTTAAGGAACTCTACAATTTCCATTACTTCAACTTTGGCTTCTTCCAGACCGGCAACATCGTTAAAATTTAACGAAACCATAGTGTCTTTATCAAAAAGCTGTGCTTTCGATTTTCCGATATTAAATATCTGACCGCCACCGCCGGCACCGCCTTTGGTCATCATGCGCATAATTAGGAACCATAAACCTACGAGCACTACAATGGGTAAGATCCAACTTAACAGATCGCCACCCCAGTTTTTTCGGGTTTCATTCTTAACGTAAACAGGCGTAGGAAGAGCGGCCTGTACTTCGCGAATGTCTTTCTCAAAAGTTTCGACAGAACCGATCTGATACACATAATGCGGAGTAGCTGCAGCCAGCGAATTGGCAGGTTTCAGGTCTTTGTATTTGGGAAGGCTGAGTTTATCTTTCTTAATATAAATTTCAGCATGATCCTTATTTACAAGTATCAGTTTTTCAATTTCCTGGTTTACAAGCATTTCCTTTAATTCGCCCCAACCTAATTCTTTTGGTGCCCCACCCATGTTATTAAGGTAAAGTCCAAATAGAATGACGCCAAGAATCCCATAAATCCAGTAAAAATTGAATTTAATATTGGGCATTTTCGGCATTTTCGGTCCACCGGAATCCTGTGGTTTATCTTTTTTGGTATTCTTTATATCGTCGCTCATTATACGTTATTCTAAGATTAGTCCTTTTTGACAGTTCGTTTAACAACCTTTTTTGCTTTTGGCTTCATTACCGGTTTAACTGTTGTTTTTGGTTCCGGTTTAATTTCTTTAATTTCTTCGCGGGGAGCATCGGCCCACAATTTTTCGAGCTGATAAAAACTCCGGGCTTCGGCCTGAAATATATGCACAACAACATCAAAATAATCAAGCAATATCCATTCACAGTTTTCAAAACCTTCTTTATGAGAAGCGATGGCACCAATTGCCTTTTTTACTTCAAACTGCACCGAATCAGCTATAGCATCCACCTGAGACCGCGATGATCCGTGGCAGATTACAAAATAATCGGTAATTGAATTCGGAATTTCTGAAAGGTTAAGTTTTACTATATCTAACCCAAGTTTTTCCTGCATTCCTTTCACAATGATATCAGCAAGCATTCCTGAGGTTTCGCTCTTTTTACGTTTCACCATTTAAATTGTATTATTTTTTTTATCATCTTAATTTTGCTGATGGTACACAATGTCATGAATATTCACCAATTAATTTACTGAAAAATGACACTGTAAAATTATTTACCCTGTTTCCAGCTATTTACCACCCTAATTCACATCAGGTTGCAAAGATACAGATTAAAAGCAAATATATTTTATGCTATCAGCACGATAACCTACATCAAACTTCAAACCTTTTTCAACAGGCACGACATTTTGTCACTATTTATTACAAAGCTTTTGAACGCAATACCTAAGGATTTGTTTTAATTTTGTTTCATAAAAGAAGTTAACTGCTAAACCAATTACTTTTGAAAGCATCAATCATCAGGCTTCCTGAAACCGAATCGACAAACACCTTCGCTTTGCAGCTACTTTCGCAACAGCGACCGGAGAATGGTTGTGTTATTATAACTGACCACCAGACAAAAGGAAAAGGTCAGGATACCAGCAGTTGGGAAAGTGAGAAAGGGAAAAACCTGACATTCAGCATTATTCTGTACCCCGGATTTACTGCCGATCAACAATTTGTATTCAATAAAGCTATTTCTTTGGGCATTTGCGATTTCTTAAAAACCGAATTGCCCGAACATATAATTACCATAAAATGGCCTAATGATATTTACATCGGCAATAAGAAATCCTGCGGCATTTTGATACAGAACTCAGTAATCGGGAATATACTCGATTTTATGGTGGTTGGGATCGGGCTTAATGTGAATCAAACCGTTTTTAAGAGCGATGCACCGAATCCGGTTTCGTTACAAACAATAACAGGCATGGAATATGACCTCGATATAGTACTGGAAAAACTTCTGAAGCGTATTTTCGAACGTTATTCGCAGGTTAAACCAGAATCTAAACAAATCATTGAAAATGAATACCATAAAGTACTCTATCGCCTTATGGAATGGCACGAATTTCTTGTTAAAAATAATAAATACATAGCCAGAATTACAGGCACAAATGAATATGGGCAATTACTCCTCGAAGTTGAAACCGGTGATGTTTTAGTTTGTGATTTGAAGGATGTAAAATTTATACTTTAATAAGGCACCCGGAAGGAAATAACAATTTCTCTTCCGGGTGGATGTATTAATTTAAAAATTAACCTACACAAAGAGAGTGATGATTTATTCGACTTTTTTACCGGCCATGATTTCCATTCCAATATTCCCTTTATGAACCGAAATAGGATCAATCAGCAAAGCCGGAACAAGTTTAGATCCGTTGTTGACAGTGTAACTGGCATAAAAAATTGTATTGCCCAGGGCCATATCCATTGCCATACGGGCAGCGCTTGAGGCAATATCCTCAATTGACTTATACACGGTCATCGTTTGCATACCTTTAACTATATTCTCGCGGGCTTCGGAATCGGCATCCTGTCCGGCAACAAGTACTTTTCCTGCCAGGCCTTTTTCATCAAGAGCCTTAATAGCTCCACGAGCCAGAAGATCGTTACCACAAATAATGGCGTCAACTTTCCCTTTTTTAAGGCATTCCTTAGCGGCTGCATAACCTTCATCGAAAGTCCAGGCATTTACCATTTTATCATACACTATTTTTATATCGCCGCGTTCGATATAGGGCTGTAATACACCCATTTGCCCAAACTGGAGGTAATATGAGTTTTTGTCAGTATATGCACCTCCAATAAGTGCCACATTGCCTTTCTGCAGCCTTGTCCTTATATAATCGGCCTGAAGCTCGCCAACTTTAACATTATCAAATGAAATATAATAATCCACATTTGCATCCTGAATAAGGCGGTCGTAGGAAATAACTCCAACCTTGGCTTTTCTCGCCAGGCTAACAATTTCGCCTGTTTTGCCAAGTTCAACCGGCAAGATTACAAGCACATCAACATTCTGATCAATCAATTGCCTGGCTTGTTCGAGTTGTTTGGCTGGATCGCCATTGGCCGAAAGGCAAATCACTTTTCCACCTAATTTTTCAACATTTTGGATAAAATAGGTGGTATCCTTTGCCCATCGTTCCACGTTGTACTCGTCCATCAAAAGGCCGATCAGGGGTTCCTTAGGGGTTGGTTTACAATTCTGGATCAGGATGGATCCGGCAATGAGCACTAGAATGAGTAAAATTGACCTGGTTTTCATAGCGTGTAGGTATTTGGATTTATATAACACTGGTAATTCACTAAGTATCAGGAGATGCAAATTTTTACCCGCAATTTGAAGTTCTAAAGTTAAAACATAAATGAGGAAAATCAAAATATAACTTGATTTTTACCTGATTAACAATCTACAAATATCTGATATTATGATTGATACGAACTACTATAAACACAAAAGCAGGCTAAAAAAACCTGCTTTCAATTTTTATCTATAAAAGTTAAGAAATCTGATAGAGCAATTATTTCTCCATTTCTATTTTCAATTTATTAACCAGAGTGTTTATAAAATCCTTCAACGGATTTGCTGCCATCATAGCAATAAACTGGCTCATATCCGAATCAATAATTAATTGAACTTCGCTTTGCTGAAGCGATGTTTCATGCATGATGGCTGCCAGGGTAAAATCAAACGGCAGTTTACCTTCGCCAGTCATACTGACTTTTGTAAACGGCACTTTCTCGGTAATCCGCAGACCAATTGTCGCCAATCCTTTAACCTCGAACGAACACGAATCGCCTGTAGATTGCCAGTTTTCAACTTTTTCGGGCAGTAATGCCGAGAAATTATCAAAGTTTCCTATGAAATTAAAAATTTTCTCCGGACTACAGTTGATAGTCACTTTTTCACTTTCGATTCGTTTACTCATTTATCGAGCCCCCATCCTTTGGGATTCTCGCGCCACTGAATGAGCGACTGCATATCCGAGTCTTTAATATAATTTTGCTCAAGGGCTTTTTTAACCAGAAAATCATAACTGGTAAGTGTGTGCAAAGTACATGATGCCGCTTTAAAGCTTTCCTCCGCGTCAATTAATCCGTATGTAAAAATGGCAACCATACCTTTTACATTACAACCGGCATCGCGCAAAGCCTGAACAGCATTCAGACTGCTTTTGCCGGTCGAAATAAGATCTTCAATTACTACGACCGACTGTCCGCTTTCAACAACACCTTCGATCATGTTGGTTAAACCATGACTCTTTTTTTCGGAACGAACGTAAACGAAGGGCAGTCCCAGATCCTGAGCTACTAGTGCCCCGATTGCAATTGCTCCGGTTGCAACACCGGCAATTACATCAACGGTTCCAAATTCCTCATTGATCAGTTTTACAAATTCCTGGCGGATGTAAGTCCTGATTTTCGGAAAGGATAAAGTACGGCGGTTATCGCAATAAATTGGTGATTTTATACCTGAAGCCCATGTAAACGGGTTAGTATTATCGAGCTTTATTGCTTTAATTTGCAAAAGCGATTCGGCTGTTATAAGCGCTGTTTCTTCAAATTTCTGTCTCATGATGCAAAGGTATATAGTTTTTTTGAATGAGCGGGCAGTTATCGTCCATCAAGATATTAACATGCTGCCTGAAAACGATAACGAAATGGATATCCGTTATACTGATAAAACCGCACTGGCAGAGGCTTATAAACGTTTTTACAAGGAGGAACATTGCATTCAGCTTAACATTGAAGCCAAAGATTTTTTTGCGGATGCATGTAAAGCATTTAACAACATGTTTACCCGGATTGAAGCTGCCGGTGGCATAGTCCGAAACCCAAATAACGAATATCTTTTTATTAAAAGACTGGGTAAATGGGACCTCCCGAAAGGTAAACTGCATAAAAAAGAAGCAGCTCAAAAGGGCGCAATCCGCGAGGTGACAGAAGAAACAGGCCTTACTGATCTGAGCATTACAAAAAAGCTGCCATCGACCTTTCATATTTATACTGACAGGAAAGGAAAGGAAGTGCTGAAAGAGACTTTTTGGTTCGAAATGACTTGTGAGCGAAATCAGATTCTGATCCCACAAACTGAAGAAGATATTACTGAAGTAAGATGGTTTTCGGCTGATGAACTGCATATCCCTCTGCATGATACATATGCTTCACTGAAAAACCTGCTGGAAAACTACCTGAAACGTGAAACATGAAACGCTTCAACTAAACGAGCTAACGGCATTTCACCGATTGTTTTTACCTTTGCACAAAACCGTTATATGAAAATTGCAGTTTTTCCAGGATCATTTGATCCAATCACCCGCGGACACGAATCGATTGTAAGGCGTGCATTGCCATTATTCGATAAAATAATTGTCGCTATTGGCGTAAATGCTGACAAAAGCGGGTATTTCCCTATCGAAAAAAGACTCGAGTGGCTCAACCAGGCATTCAGCGATCTTCCGCAGGTTAGCGTTGAAAGTTATAATGGCTTAACTGTTGATTTTTGTAAAAAAGTGCACGCAGAATATATTATCCGGGGATTGCGAACTTCTGCTGATTTTGAATTCGAGCGGAGTGTTGCACAGGTGAACCTTAAACTTGTACCGGAAATAGAAACCGTTTTCCTGCTCACTATCCCCGAATATGTCATGGTAACTTCATCCATAGTGCGCGAAGTACATAAACATGGCGGCAATATCGATCAGTTTATTCCCGAAACCATTTCTATTTAATCCTCGTTCTGAGGCTCTTCCAGAGTTTCTTTTGTAAAAAAGGTGAAATGAACTTTCCCGTAACGCCTTTCGCTGGCAAAAAAGGGATGTTCTTTAAAATTGATAGATTTATCGTGTTCCATTACGAACCAGCCATCATCGGCCAGCCAGTTATTTTCAAATATTAATTCAGGGATTTTTGCCCTGTCTTCGAGATCGTAGGGAGGATCGGCAAAAATAACATCGTATTTACCAGTCGGCCGAGCCAAAAAAGTAAAAACATTGGTACGTATTGCCGTTAAATTTTTAAAATTAAAGTCTGAAGCCATCTTTGAAATAAAATCAACACAACGGCTGTTTAATTCAACGCTTAAAACCGAAACAGCATCGCGGGAGGCAAACTCAAGAGAGATATTTCCCGTTCCGGCAAACAGATCGAGCACTTTAATTTCCGTAAAGTCGATATAATTATTCAGGATATTAAACAGACTTTCTTTTGCAAGGTCGGTTGTTGGCCTTACCGGCAACCCCATTGGCGGGCGAAGCACTCTTCCTTTATGACTTCCGCTTATTATTCGCACAGTGGTATATTTAGCAAGGTGAAATAATTATGAAAATGAATGCCGGCAAAATCTTCACCGTACTCAACCCCAGCTGGTTGCTTAGCATAACGAAGCGAAGCGCAATACATTTTCAATTGATTGAAAATAGTTTCGCTGTCCGAAATTTCGCCCATTAATGTTATATTTTCTTCCGAAGGGACAAATCCCAGCTGCTCAAGAACAAAAATTACGAAATACAATACATCCGAAGGAGCGGTGTACCGGAATGCATTCAGATAAAGCAACCTCGATCCCTGAATAACGCACAATTCGAAATACCCGGTAAACACATTAAGAAATATCTGACGCGTAATGAGATCGGAATGTTTGCGAAACACTCCTTTAACAAAAACAGCAGGCGCAACCCGCATGGCAGCATCAGGAAAAAGTTTGTTGCTGTATTCTTTAATGTACCCCGGAATAGCGATGGCAATTACTGGTCCCTGTTCATGAATAGGCTCTGTGAGAATTCCTTCACTCTCATTCACTGAATGAGCTACAGCCATCAAGGCTAATTCGTTACCCTTTATAAAATTATGAGGGGCAAGTGTTACTTTATATGAGGAAATGGCAATGTCAACCTTTTGATAAGTAAGCTGTGAAAGACTACTTTTCTTCAACTCATCAAAATAATCATCACCATTAGAAGGCCATCCTCTTTCGTTATGATGATTTTCGGAAAGGTTTGATCTGTATGATTCAAGAGCCAGTATTTTTTTTGAAGTTGCATGAGTTACCAAAAAAGAAAATCCATTCTGCCCGAGCAGAATGGATAGCCTGTATTGTAACCCAAGAGTAGCGTCGAACTGAGGATCAACCTTATTCAGAATACATTCCAAGGGATTTGTTGTATTAGTTATTCCCAGTTTCCATCAGTGGAAGCATCGGTCATTGAACCCACTTTAAGACCAGGAAATTTCGATCTGTCTTCAATTTCTTTAATCCTGTTTATGATAAGTTGCTTGTCAAGATCTTTAGTATAAGTCTCGATCCGGGCCGAAACTTCGAAAACGGCTACATCAACTCCACCCTTATTGATTTGTCCTGCAAGTATTGAAAAATAATCACCATTGGAAAAAGGAATTTCGTTTAGTTTCACCAGCTCGTAATTTTTCTTGGCAAAAATAGAGTCGTAAATACTAATAAAACCTATTGTATCAGAAATAGAACGAGTGAAAGTAGTATCATTCGGATCCGGGATAAGTTTAACTTCAGGAATTTTTCCGTTTTGGATAAAAGCAATAAGTGTATCGAAACTGGCTGTGTAGCGACCATACTGATTACGGAAAAGATTTTGAGCCGTACGAATGTCCTTGAGCTTCGACACAATAACTTCACCCCTTGAATTCAGGGTATTTTCAAATTTAACCGGTTTATTTATACTACTGAAGATCAGGTATCCCAATACAAGGATAACCACTGCAAGTACAGCCTTAATGATACTATTTTTCATGACATTATATGTTTTGAATATGGATCAGGATATCAACCGCTTAAGAATCAAATAAATTATAATTTATCAGATTCCCCATTCAGGAGTGCAAATGTATAACAATTTTCAATAATTACTCTTCGTAATATTAAAATATCATGCGGAGACACTTAATAAATAAGGGTTTTAAAACTTCAGCTGACAGTTATAAATATTTTCAGAAATTTCGAAACGGCTTTAAATTATTAATAAAAACACATTGCATTTCTTACCAAAAAGATCATTTTTGAAGCAAAGAATCCGTTATTGAAACAATTTTTTATTTTTTTAACAAATCACTAAACCCAACTGCAGCGCTATTGGAATAGTTTTTGGTAATCTTTATTGCAAAACAGGTTTGGTACAAATGATCAAATATGTATATTTGCAACTACCAAATAATTAAAATCACTAATAAATCCCTTACAATCAATGAAGAAAAATCTGATCCTGGCTTTTGCACTGACAATTATCACCACTTTTTCAGTGAATCAACTGTCAGCACAAACCAAAGAAGATGCAGGCAATGCATTTAATGCAGCTCTTGAGCTTTCGAAAACGGATATGGCCGGTGCCGTAGTTAAAATGCAGGAAGTTGTAACCATGTGTACTGCACTTGGAGCTGAAGGCGATACTATTAAAATGAGCGCCGCGAAAGTGATTCCTGCCTGGCAGTATAATGTCGGCAATAATTTCCTGAAGGTAAAAGATTATGATAAAGCCACTGCAGCTTTCGAAAAGAGCGATGAATTAGCAGTTAAATTCAACGATGATAATATCAAACAGAAATCAGAAGATATTCTGGTAAAACTTTACGCCAGCCAGGGGAATACACTTCTGAAAGCAGATAAAGCTGATGAGGCCATTGCTGTGCTCGACAAATCATTGAAAATAGATCCCACTAACAGCAAAGCTTTGTATGCCAAAGGACAAGCCTACAAGAAAAAAGGTGATACCCAAAAGCTTCTGGAAAACATGGAACTCGCATTAGCTTCAGCAACAAAGGACAATGATACTGTTACAGCTAAAGCAGCAAAAAGCACTATAGGGCTTACTTATTATCAGGATGGCAAAGCCCTTTTCACGAAAAAATCGTACAGCGATGCCATTGAGAAATTCAACAGTGCGCTCAAATATGACGATAACAATAAAGAGCTTTTCTACCTGCTGACGGTGTCGAACAATAACATCAAAAAATACGATGAAGCTATTGCAGCCGGCACTTCCGGACTTGCACTTGAGGAACAAACCAATGATAAAATGGCCCGTTTCTATTATGAAATAGCAAAAGCTTACGAAGGGAAACAGGACAAAGCGAATGCCTGCGATAATTACAAAAAATCAGCATTTGGCACCTTTGCACAATCAGCAACCTACCAGATGAAAACAGTTTTGAAATGCCAGTAAAATAATGAATCATATAAAAGAAGCCGGAAGTTCCGGCTTTTTTTATGCACTGTTATTAATGAATCGGTAAGTCACATTTTTATTCCGCATCAACACCCGATTTGGGTTCAAAATCCGGAACATCTTCAATAAATATATACCGTTTATTTTCGTAATCCAGCCGGCAAGGGTAATGCTCCAGCCCGTTTGTGATCAGAAAATATTCAGCTTTTAACAACATATTATACCTGGCAGCCTGATCAAATGCTTTTTCAGTTATTTGCACCCCGGGCGCTTTACATTCGACTAATATGTAAGGTTGCGCTTTGCGCGAAAACACAACCAGATCAAAACGTTTCGGTTTCTTATTCAGCATAAGCTGTTTCTCCACTCCAATAATTGAAATCGGGTATCGCTTAACTTGTATAAGGTAAGCAATCAGGTGCTGACGCACCCATTCCTCGGGAGTAAGTGTCACATATTTGTGACGAACCGGGTCATAAATCTCCTGCCGGCTATTAATCTCCAGGAATTTAAAATCGAAATGAGGAAAGTTTAATGGCTGCATTTTATCAACATTTCGGAAAAAACCTGAACGAAACAACTGCAAAGATGGGTAAAAAATCTAAATTTGCCTGTAATACTTATTTAAAGTCAGTTCGAGGAATGAAAACGAAAAAAGAGATAGTAGAAAACTGGTTGCCCCGTTATACCGGTACTGAACTTGGTGAATTTGGCGAATACATACTGCTGGTGAATTTCGGGGCTTATCTCGAAACTTTTGCCCGACTTAACAATGCAGAAATCAAGGGCCGGGACCGATCCATGCCCAGCGCAACTGCAGGTAATATTACAATGATCAAATTCGGCATGGGGAGTGCTAATGCAGCTACGGTGATGGACCTGCTTGGTGCTATAAATCCAAAGGCATGCCTTTTCCTCGGTAAATGCGGCGGATTGAAACATATAAATGCCCTGGGCGATTACATTCTCCCGATTGCAGCAATCAGGGGTGAAGGTACTTCCGACGACTATTTCCCACCCGAAATTCCTGCCCTTCCGGCATTCAACCTGCAGAAAGCAATTTCGACCACAATCCGCGAAATGGGCCTCGATTATTACACCGGAACTGTGTACACTACCAACCGCAGAGTTTGGGAACATGACGATGAGTTTAAACAATACCTTCAGAGTACCCGCGCAATGGCTATTGACCTCGAAACCGCAACAATTTTTATAGTAGGGTTTGCCAATTATATTTCGACCGGCGCGCTTCTGCTGGTTTCGGATCAACCTATGATTTCGAGTGGAGTAAAGACTGAACAGAGCGATAAGGTAGTAACTGAAAACTATATGGAAAACCATGTTAAAATAGGAATCGAATCGCTGAAACAGCTTATTGAAACCCGTGTTACAGTAAAGCATTTGAAGTTTTAATCACGTTAATTATACCTGCATCAAGCGCAATGACCTCAACCTATTTTCAGTTAGTAAAGGATCTTCAGAAAAGAGATTTCGCAAACGTATATCTCTTTTACGGCGATGAACCCTATTTTATTGACGAACTCACTGATTATCTGACCGAAAATACGCTTACAGATATTGAGAAAGATCTAAACCAGTATGTTTTGTACGGTCGCGACTCATCGGCAGCGATGGTTGTAAATTCGAGCAAACAATTTCCGATGGCGGGCGACAAGCAGCTTGTGGTTTTGCGCGAAGCCCAGGACATGGATCTTAAAAAGGAGGAAACACTGGGATTGTTGCTTTCCTATATTAAAAATCCACAGCCATCAACTGTACTCGTTATTGCGCATAAATACAAAACAATTCCTGCCAAATTACTGAAAGCAATTTCGGCATCAGACAAAGCGGTTGCCGTTGAGTCGAAACGAAAATACGAAAGTGAACTGCCTGCATGGATTACCGCACAGGTAAAAAACAGCGGATATTCCATTTCAGATAAAGCAGCTATTATGCTGGTTGAATTTCTAGGCAACAACCTCGAAAAAATCAACAACGAATTAAGTAAACTTTATATCAATCTTACCAGGACCAAGGCAATAACCGAAGAGTCGGTAGAGCAATTTATCGGGATTAGCAAGGACTATAATATCTTTGAATTTCAGAAAGCATTAGCTAAAAAAAATATCACGGTAGCCAATAAAATTGCGAATCATTTTGCTATTAATCCGGGCGAAAACTCAATTTTCAAAACCATACCTATGCTGTTCAACTTTTTCAGTAAGGTATTAATCATCCATTCATTACCCGATAAATCAGAATCGTCAATCATAAGCAAAGCAAAAATATCGCCCTATACCAAGCAGGATTATATTGATGCCTACCGGAATTATAATGCAAAAAAAGTTATGGATATTATTGGCTGGCTTCGCGAATGCAATACACGCGCTTTAGGTATTGACAATTACTCTGTCGACCAGGGAGAGCTGCTTAAAGAGCTGGTTTTTAAAATTTTGCATTAGCATAATCTCCAACATCCCACATCTATACTACTTCTCTATGGTTTCCCGTACATTTCATCAATCAGATTCTCATATTTTGCTGTCAGGTATTTACGGCGTAGTTTAAGGGTGGGTGATAGTTCGCCGGAATCGGTGCTCCAATGGTCAGTAATTATTTCCCACTTTTTTATCTGTTCATGATGGCCGAAATGCTGGTTAATCTCATAGATTTCCTCTTCAATGCGATGAATCACCCTCGAATGCCTTATAATATCATCATCTGAACCATAAGGGATGTCTTTCACCCTGCACCAGCCTTTGAGGTAATCGAATGATGGGATAATAATGGCGGCAGGGTGTTTACGGTTTTCACCTATAACAAGGATGTGTTCAATAAACGCTGATTCTTTGAAACGGTTTTCCAGCACCTGGGGGGCAACATATTTGCCGCCTGATGTTTTAAACATTTCCTTTTTCCGGTCAGTTATCTGAAGATATTTTTCATCGACTATATGGCCAATATCTCCGGTATGAAACCAACCATCGGAATCGATAACTTCGGCAGTTCGGTCAGGGCGGTTGTAATATCCTAACATCACATTAGGTCCCCGGACAAGGATTTCGCCATCAGGAGCAAATTTAAGCTCCACTCCTGGCAGAACCGGGCCGACCGTTCCTGTGCGTGCGCCGCCTTTAAGAAAATTGCTGACAGCAATAACCGGAGATGTTTCGGTAAGTCCATATCCTTCCATAAGTTTAAATCCTGCAGCCCAGAAAATACGCGCGATTCGGGGATTCAGGCTGGCCCCGCCCGAAACTATTGAAACCAGGTTGCCACCTAATGCTTCGTGCCATTTTTTGAACACCAGCTTGCGGTAAACTGCCAATTTAAACTTGTACAACAGCGAAAACTCCTGATCGGGTTCATAAAGCTGTCCGACAGCAATGGCCCGGTAAAAAAGGGCTCGTTTTATGCCTTTCAAATCGCGACCTTTCGCCATTATAGCATCGAAAAGTTTCTCCAGTATCCGTGGAACGGCACAAAATATTTCAGGTTTGGCTTCGGCGAGTTCTTCTTTAATTTTATCAAAACCATCAATGTACCAGATAGCAGTTCCGCAATTCTGATAAGTATAGTTGAGAATTCTTTCGTAAATATGGCATAATGGCAATATGCTTGCTGCCCTTCGTGCCGGCTGCTGTTTTAAAATTGCAGTCAGCGCAGTAAAATTACTTACCAGGTTGGCATGCGATAGCATAACACCTTTGGGCCTCCCGGTAGTTCCGGAAGTATAAATGATCGAAAACAGATCATCGGCGCTGATGCTGTTCGCCATTTTCACGACTTTTTCCGACGGATAAAACAAATGATACTTTTGCAAGAGGTCATCCAGGCAGATGGTTCCGGCAGTTTTATCAATGGAAACAATAAATTTCAGCGTAGGAATGTCA
Source organism: uncultured Lentimicrobiaceae bacterium (assembly GCA_964420555.1). GTDB lineage: Bacteria > Bacteroidota > Bacteroidia > Bacteroidales > UBA4417 > UBA4417. The sequence continues at coordinate 69,239 of CAYQTT010000019.1, forward strand.
CCAAGAATGCCGGAAATTCTGTCGAGGGCAACAGCATCATTCACAACAAGGCCTGTAATTGCGGCATCGTTAAAAATAAACTGAATCTGCGAAGGGCTGATTGTAGGATACACCGGAACCTGAACCGCGCCGGCCAGGCAAATAGCCATATCGAAGAAATTCCATTCGGGACGGTTATTAATTATAGTTGCAACCCTTTCGCCTTTTTGAATTCCTGATTCGATAAGGGCGTGAGCAAGCATATAACTATTTCGGTGGTAGGTAGCCCTGTCAACTTCAAGAACCTGCCCGTTTTTCTTTCCGAACAATACCGGCTCATCAGCTTTATAATGCTGTTGTGATACTTCAAGCAGATCGAAAATGCGGGTCACTCCGTTCATCGGTCCAACTTATTGCTCATTCTAATATATCAGCTAATATAATGAATAAATCGATTTAAGGCAAAAAAAGGTTTAGTCATCATTTAAAACAACAGCTAGGTAATGACATTAAAACCAAATACATACTAAGCTACACAGGTTTTTCAGGTATAAATGAATTGAAAAACTGAGGCCAGGTTTAATCATCCTGCCTTGAAAACAGTTTCTCAATAGTAGATTTGTATTTATTGTTTAAGAAAGTCCTCCGAAGTTTGAGAGTTGCCGTTAATTCGCCCGAATCGACCGTCCATTCGCTATCGAGAAGCTCGAATGCTTTAATTTGCTCAGTAGCGCCAAGATGCCTGTTGAATTTATGAATTTCTTTTTCAAAACGTTTTTGAATACGTTCAAGTGAAATCATTTCAGTATTGGTAGTATATGGTATTCCTTTAATCTCGCACCACGAACGAAGGTGGTTAAAGTCAGGGGCTATAATGGCGGCAGCATATTTCTGATTTTCGCCAACCACCATCAGCGCATCAATAAACGGTGATTCTTTCAGCCTGTTTTCGACCAGTTCGGGACTTACATATTTGCCAAAAGAAGTTTTAAATATTTCCTTTTTCCGGCCGGTTATTTTCAAATGTCCTTCGGGTTCAATTTTTCCCAGGTCGCCTGTATGGAACCAGCCTTCGCTGTCAATGGCCTGCGCCGTTAGTTCCGGCTCCTTATAATATCCCTGCATTAAACCAGGGCCTTTACATAGGATTTCATGATCTTCGGCAATTCTGACAGTTGTATTTTTTAATATCGGCCCAACGGTACCAAATTTTACACCGTTTGGTTCAAACGTATTAACTGCGATAACAGGGGAAGTTTCAGTAAGGCCATATCCTTCAAGCACCGGGATACCTGCTGCCCAGAAAATATGTGCAAGCCTGGGCTGAAGAGCAGCACCTCCACTTACAATCACTTTGAGGTTTCCGCCGAGCGCTTCCTGCCATTTGCTGAAGACGAGTTTTCGTGCAATTTTAAGTTTCAAAGTATAATAAGGACCTTTTGCACCATACATTTCATAATGTTTCCCAACATTCACAGCCCAGAAGAAAATCATTTTCTTAATCCCGGTAAGCTTACGACCTGAATTCATGATGCGGTCGAACACTTTTTCGAGCAAACGCGGAACAGTGGACAAAATATGAGGCTTGATATCGCGGAGGTTATCGCCAACTGTTGCAGGGCTTTCGGCATAATACACCGAAATACCGAGGTATTGATACAAATATACCAGCATCCTTTCGTAAATATGGCACAAAGGCAGGTAGCTCAACGCTCTTCCCTCCTCGCCTACCGGAGGAATTTCTTTCACTGCCATAAAATTGGAAATGATATTGGCGTGCGAAAGCAAAACACCTTTTGGATGGCCGGTGGTGCCTGAAGTATAAATAATAGTTGCCAGATCGTGAGTTCCGATTCCTGCTTTAATTTCTTCAACTTTAGCAGGTTCAGGATTTTCGCGACCGAGGTCGGTAAGTTCGCCAAGAAGTTTAACGCCTTCGGTTTGTTTAAAAGAATAAATCCCAAGCAAACCTTCGATATCCCCTAAAATGTGCTCAATTTTACGATATGTATCCCAACCCGAAACAAATATTACTTTAACTCCGGCATGAGTAAGTATGTATTTATAATCGCTTTCGCTGATAGTAGGATAAACAGGTACATGAATGGCACCTGCCTGTTGTATGCCCATATCCACCAAGTTCCATTCGGGGCGGCTACCCGAAATTGTTGCTACTCTGTCGCCGGGCTTAACGCCAAGTTTCAGTAAGCCGAAACTTATATTATCGGCTGATGAGATATAATCGTTAATTGAGTATTTAACCCAATTTCCATTGTCGCGGCCAGCGAGAACATCATCTTTAGGTTTAAATGATTTCGAGTAATGTGGCAGGATGTCAAATAGGCGGGTAACTTCTTGCATAAGGTGACTTTGAGTTTACGATTCGATGTAAAGATAATTATAAAATTACATGTGTAACATCTGTAAGCCTTAAGATTTTATTAACAATACGAGGGGGCGTGGTTCCAAAAGGTAAAAGTCCAAATACCAAGTTCCAAATTCCAAATTCCAAATTCCACGGCCAAATCACAAATCCCAAAAACCAAAAACCAAAAACCAAGGCTAAATCACAAATCCCAAATCCATCATGATTTCTTAGTGTCTCTTATTGCTCTATGTGCCTTAGTGGTTTTAAAAATCACAAATCCAGCATCCCAATTCCCTAAATTACGCTCGTCGACTTCTTGGAATTTGGGATTTGGTTTTTGGAATTTGGATCTTTTCTACAGCACTTTATTGAAATAACCCGGACTTGCCTGTGCGGTTGGCATTATCACCATATCGTTAATATTTACATGGCCCGGAAGGCTTGTAATCCACAACACGGCATTTGAAATATCCTCTGCCTCCAGCGGTTTAAATCCTTTATACACATTGGCTGCAGCTTCTTTATCACCTTTGAAACGAACTTGTGAGAATTCCGTTTCTGCAGCTCCGGGAGCAACCTGCGATACTTTTATTCCATGGCTGAGCATATCAATACGCATGGCTCGGGTAAGCGCTTCAACAGCGAATTTGGTGGCACAATATACATTTCCTTTTGCATACACTTCCTTACCGGCAATAGACCCAATATTCACAATATGAGGGCATTCGCTCTTTAACAACAAGGGAAAAACATTTTTAGTTACATACAGAAGTCCTTTTATGTTGGTATCAATCATTGTATCCCAGTCATCCAAATTGCCATCCTGCAAAGGATCGCTTCCGGCAGCTAAACCTGCATTATTAATCAGTACATCAATATTGCGCCAGTTTTGCGGAATACTGTCAATGGCTTGCTTTACAGCATCACGATCGCGGACATCAAAGTTTAAGGTAAGAACTTCAACACCATACATTTTCAATAAGTTTTCAGCTTCTGCTTCCAGTCTGTCGGCCCTGCGGCCGGTTATAATTATGCGGTGACCTTCGTGAGCAAAGGAATGTGCGCAAGCTTTTCCAAAACCGCTGGTGGCGCCTGTAATAAATATCGTTTTCTGCATAATTTATGTCTCTTAATTTTTCTTACAGCTTTGTTAATCAATTATTTGGCAAGTATCCGCAATCCCACTATTCCAAAAATAATTAGCATAATACATGCAATGCGAAGAATATCGGTTGGTTCCTTAAAAAACACAATACCATAAACAACGGTACCGACGGTTCCGACGCCAGTCCACACTGCGTAAGCTGTTCCCATGGGTAAATGTTTCAGCGCCAGCGAAAGGAAGTAAAAGGATGCCACCATAGCAATAACGGTCAGCACTGATGGCCATAAGCGGGTCCAGCCCTCGGTGTATTTGATACCGATAGCCCAGGCAATTTCGAATAAACCGGCGATGAAAAGGATGAACCAGGACATGGGTTAAGTGAAAAGTGAACAGTGAAAAGTGAACAGTGAAGAGTGAATAGTGAAGAGTGTGGTTTCACTGCTTGCAACTACTTGCAATTACATTGTTATCAGAGGGAAATTATTCAGCCAGCGAAAGAGCCAGTTTTGTCATGTTGGTAAAATTGGTTTGTCTTTCTTCGGCACTTACATGTTCGCCGGTGAGCAGGTGATCACTAACTGTCAGCAGCGACAAAGCTTCGACGCCAAGGCGCGATGCAAGCAGATACAATCCTGCTGATTCCATTTCAACAGCCAGGGTTCCATAATTGCGCCAAAGTTCATAGGCATCTCCTTCTTCAGCAAAATGATAAAAAAGATCGGACGAGAGTATATTGCCAACTTTTACAGGCATGCCCATCTTTGCGGCATTGGCAGCAGCCAGTTGTGTTAAACGGAAACTTGCCGTTGGGGCGAATGTCATCCCCGGAAAATACCTCCCAACTGAAAACGAATCGGTTGAAGCACTTATGGCAAGAACAACATCGCGTAATTTCACTTCTTCGAGCAATCCGCCGCAGGTACCAATCCTGACCAGCGTTTTTACTTTATAATCATTAATAAGTTCGGTTACATATATCATGTGGGAGGGCAAACCCATTCCTGTTCCCTGCACCGAAACTCTTTTTCCGTTGTAATAACCGGTATAGCCAAGCATACCACGTACATTATTATAACAAACGGCATCGGTAAGTAAATTTTCGGCTATATGTTTTGCCCTCAACGGATCACCTGGAAGTAACACAAAATCAGCTATTTCGCCTTCTTTTGCTTCGATATGAATACTCATGTTTTAAAAAATAAGGAGCAAAGATAATGACAAATCGTTCAGCAAAATAAATTTTCCCATTTTGAGGTTGATTCATTCATTTATAAACACAATCTGCGATATATGCATCGGCTGTAGGCTTTCAGGCTGAATTGTTTCTTTCAGCAACAAACTGTGCCATATACCTTTTTACGACAAATCTGTAAATGTTAAGTTTTAATGATTCAGCAAAAAAGACCATTTATAATTGCCAACAGAAATTGCAGGAATACTTATCTCCCATTCGATTTCATCCACTCGCGTGCATTTACAAACGCTTCTATCCATGGAGAAAGTTCGTCGGCTTTGTGCGAATCAGGATACAACGGCCATTGCCATGGCAGCAATGAGCGTTCCAGATGTGGCATCATAACTAAATGGCGTCCGTCGTTGCTGAAAATACAGGCGGCATCGTACATCGAACCGTTAGGATTTCCGGGATAAGCACTGTATGAATATTTTGCAGCGATATTATATTTTTCTTCCTCATACGGGAAACTGAATTGTCCTTCGCCATGAGCAACCCAAATACCTAACTTGCTACCCGAAAGCGATTTAAGCATTACTGAGTCATTTTCAAGTATATCAACCGTAAGGAATGTGGATTCGAATTTACCGGAAGCATTGTGCAGCATTTTTGTTTTTTGCTGATGTTCCGGATTTACAAGACCGAGTTCGATCATTACCTGGCAACCGTTGCAAACGCCAAGGCTTAACGTATCCTCGCGTGCATAAAATTTCTCAAGGGCTATGCGCGCATTTTCGTTGTACTTAAAAGCTCCGGCCCAACCTTTGGCCGAACCAAGTACATCGGAATTTGAAAATCCGCCGACAAAAACTATCATCCTGATATCTTCGAGTGTTTCGCGTCCACTCATAAGGTCAGTCATATGAACATCTTTCACATCCAGTCCGGCCAGGTGCATGCTCCAGGCCATTTCGCGGTCACCGTTTACGCCTTTCTCGCGGATGATAGCGGCTTTTATTCCTGAACGGGTTTTGCGTTTGGGATCAATACCAAACTGAAGGTATTTCCCGGTAAAAGTTTCGGGGAAAACAAATTTCCTTTCCTGAACGGCATAATTATCAAACCGTTCTTTCGCTTTGCTTTCACCACTCTGAATGCGGTCGAGCAGGTAGGAAGTACGGAACCATTTGTTGCGCAGTGCATGAATATCAAGTATATACTCACTATCCTGATGCATGATCTCCAGTGATTTCCCGGCAACGGGTTTACCTATGACACTGTATTTTATTCCTTTGTCATGAAGAAAAATACTTACAAAATCGAGGTCGTTTACCTGAACAACTACTCCCGGTTTTTCGCTAAAAAGCACTTTTACAATATCATTTTCATTAAAACCATCCAGGTTCAGTTTCATACCTATTGTATTATGACTGAATGCCATTTCGAGCAGGGTTGTAACCAATCCGCCCGCCGAAACATCATGACCTGCCAGTATCATATCCCTTGAAATGAGTTCCTGCAACGCTTCGAAACATACACGGAAATAATCCGCGTCCTTTACATCAGGCGTTACACCGCCAAGCAAATTTAAAGCTTGTGCAAATGAACTTCCGCCCAAGTTAAAATCACTTTTCGAGAAATCGATATAAACAAGCGATGACGTATAACTTTCCTTTAAAACAGGGCTGATAACCTTGCGGATATCGCTTACCTCGCCAACCGTGGAAATAATAACGGTTCCCGGCGCCATAACGGTTTCGCCGTCAGGGTATTTCTGGGTCATGGAAAGTGAATCTTTTCCGGTAGGGATATTTATTCCCAGTTCGATAGCAAATTCACTGATTGCTTTTACGGCTTTGTACAAACGGGCATCTTCGCCTTCGTTGCGGCATGGCCACATCCAGTTAGCGCTGAGCGAAACGCCACTCAAGCCCTGCTCAACCGGAGCCCATACCAGGTTAGTAAGCGCTTCGGCAACAGAAAGTACCGAACCTGCTTCAGGATCAATCAATCCCGAAACCGGAGCATGACCGATAGAAGTTGCAATGCCTTTAACGCCCTGGTAATCGAGGGCAACAATACCCAGGTTATTGAGCGGAAGTTGGAGTGGTCCGGCAGTTTGCTGATGCGCAATGCGGCCTGTAACCGAACGGTCCACTTTATTGGTAAGCCAGTCCTTGCAGGCTACCGCTTCGAGTTGCAGAACCTGTTCGATATAATGAGTGAGGTTAATTTTGTCATATTCCGCTTGCAGGAACGATGCTGTGATTTCCTTGTCGCGCATAAAAGTGCGTGGCGGTTTCCCGAAAAAGTTTTCGAGTGGCATGTTTATCGGCGCTTCACCTGTTTTGGAATGTACGAACGAAAAATTCATATCGCCGGTAATTTTACCCACGTTATAAAAAGGAGCTCTTTCGCGTTCGGCAACTTTTTGGAGTATGTCAACATCCGAAGCTTTCATTACCAATCCCATACGCTCCTGCGATTCGTTGCCAACAATTTCCTTAAACGAAAGAGTTGGATCGCCGACAGGCAATTTACTGATATCGATGGTTCCGCCTTGTTCCTCAACCAGTTCGGAAAGTGAATTCAAATGCCCTCCGGCACCGTGATCGTGAACAGAAACAATAGGATTTTCGGGCATTTCAGCCATAGCACGGATGGCATTGTACACGCGCTTCTGCATTTCGGGATTCGAACGTTGTATGGCATTCATTTCGATACCGCTGTGATATTCGCCGGTTGCCACCGAAGAAACAGCGCCACCGCCCATACCGATGCGGTAGTTGTCGCCGCCCATTACAATGACATTGTCGCCGGGCTGAGGATGACCTTTGAGGCTATCGGGTTTTCGTCCGTAGCCAATTCCGCCAGCCTGCATAATTACTTTATCGTAACCGTAGCGTTTGTTATTTTCGGTGTGTTCAAAAGTTAAAACCGAACCACAAATCAGGGGTTGACCAAATTTATTACCGAAATCGCTGGCACCATTCGACGCTTTAATAAGGATTTCTTCAGGCGTTTGATACAGCCAGGGACGGGGTTCATTTTCAGCTTCCCATTCGCGGCCATCACCTGAACGGGGGTACGAAGTCATGTAAACTGCTGTTCCGGCAATAGGCATCGAACCTTTTCCACCGGCCATGCGGTCGCGGATTTCGCCACCCGAACCGGTTGCCGCACCATTGAAAGGTTCAACAGTGGTAGGGAAATTGTGAGTTTCAGCTTTCAGCGATATCACAGTTTCTATTTCGCGGGTTTCGAAATAATCGGGTTTATCCTGGGTAGCGGGAGCAAATTGTTCAGCAACAGGTCCTTCCACAAAAGCAACATTATCTTTGTAGGCGGATACAATTCGTCCATGATGCTCTTTCGAGGTTTTTTTGATAAGCTGAAAAAGACTTTCAGGCATTTCGTCGCCATCAATTACAAAAGTGCCGTTGAAAATTTTATGCCTGCAATGCTCTGAGTTAACCTGCGAAAACCCAAACACTTCGCTATCAGTGAGTTTTCGGCCTAATTTCAGGCTAACGCCATTGAGGTATTCAATTTCCTCGTCGCTGAGCGCAAGGCCTTCCTCTTTATTAAACGTAGCGATATCCTCAATTTCGATAATAGGCTCCGGTTGTTTCACAATAGTAAAAATATCCTGATCAAGTCCATGATACAAACGCTGCAGCATATGATCGTAGGTAGCATTTTCGCTATCAACTTCGGTAAATTCCTCAATACGGATTATACCATCAATACCCATGTTCTGGGTGATTTCGACGGCATTGGTACTCCAGGGAGTAATCATTTCGCGGCGGGGGCCAACGAAAAACCCGGCCATTTTGCTTTCGCTAACCTGCCGGGCTTCACCGAAAAGCCATTCCAGCTTTGGGATGTCGATGCTGTTTATATCTGTTTGATGGTGTACCGTGTAAACCGTTTTTTCTTTACGAAAGTAGAGGATCATGCCAAAAGTGTTTTTACGGTGCAAAGATAGGAATTACGCTTTAAAATCTCAGTTATGCAACTAGTAAACAAAAAAACAGATTATCTTTGTGGATAAGTGGTGATACTCTTTGGCATCCATTTTGAAAAACATTCTTATCTATATGCAAAAAATAATTCTAATTATCACAATATTAGCATCTCTAACCGCTAGACCTCAGGGAGTATATACACAGATTTGTTTACAAGGTGATAAAAACCATTCCATAGATACTTGTGTTTTTATTAATAATGCTGAAAAATTTGAAAGTATTAATCGTGAATTTCATAATTTATCAATAAGCAAAAAAAATAATTTCACTTTCCCTGTTACTCAACCATATCATGAAAAAGGCTCAGGTTCATTGAGCATATATTATGATAGTATTTATAAATGGTCATGGGATTCATCAAAGAATAGTTGGGAAACAAAACCGTCTAAAAGAACTATAGACATCTTATACGATAAAAATAACAATAAGTTAAGCGAATTGAACCAAATAATGCGGCCTCATCCGGATCAATGGATTGATAACATGAAATATACATATACATATGACAGCAGCAATAATCTTAAGAGTGAATTAATTCAGAAGTGGAATAGTATTTATAACGCATGGGACCTTTACTATTCAACTAATTTCTCGTATGACAGTAAGAATAATCGTACAGGTATGATAACCGAGCACTGGAATGGCAATTCGTTAGAAAGTTCTTATCAGTATATCTCAACTTTTGATGATAACAATAATGAGATAACATACTTAGCACAAAGATTGGAAGGTAGTTGGACGGATTTATATAAGTATTTCTTTGAATATGATGAAAATAACAATCGCATTAGTCTAATATTTAAAAAATACGGCAATACTTCTTCGGTAGATTCCTGTAAAAGTTATTCCTTTTATGATAGTAACAATAACATGTTAAAAGAATTGTTTCTCTGGAAGATTAACAATGAATGGGTAAATTACGAACAGCATTTATTTACTTATAGTAATAATAATATGTTAAGTATTCTTGTGCAGAAATGGGATAATAATATATGGTCTGATCTTGCGCGAAATCTTTATACATATGATTTAAACAACAATCAGACAAGTGAAATTTCGCAAGATTGGATTGGCGGCAACTGGAGAAATAACCTTATTTACAAGCACACATATAACAACGATAATAATAAAAACAGTACTACTTTTCACTGGTACAATAATGATGGCATCTCATATTATTCCGGTGATAGCACTTATTATTATTCCCATATGTCTTCATATGATATAAATAAACCAGAAACTCAGGCAATAAGCATTTATCCTAATCCTGCAGCAGATTTTGTAACTTTTATGATTGATAATGTGAACAATGAAATTGTAGAATTTAGAATCTATTCTGTTATGGGAGTATTAGTTAGGTCAGAAATGCTGGAACAGTTTAACCACCAAATTAATGTTAAAGACTTAAGTAACGGCACATATTTTATTACAATTAGGTTAAAAAAACTGATATATAACCAGAAACTTATTATACAAAGGCCATGATTACTTTTATAAAACATAAAATATTAATCAAACTTTATAAAAATATTGAATCCAATTCTGATTAAAAGGATAACTCAAAACCAATAAACTCCACATTATTAACTACTTCATGTTATTTGATCGGGATTAAAGAGTACCTTTGCCGGCTTAATCTTAAACTATTTAATGAATACATTTGACGAATTAGGTTTACAGGAAAATATCCTGAAAGCTATCAAAGAACTGGGATTCGAAAATCCCATGCCCGTGCAGGAGGCTGTTATCCCGCGAATAATTGAAAACAACACCGACATTGTTGCCCTGGCGCAAACAGGAACTGGAAAAACCGCAGCTTTTGGATTACCGCTGCTACAGCTTATTGATCCTGACAACAAAAAAACACAGGCACTGATTCTTAGCCCTACACGCGAATTGTGTATGCAGATTGCAAGTGACCTGAATTCTTACTCAAAGTATATGCCTGATATTAAAGTTACCGCCGTTTACGGTGGTGCTAGTATTGAGGCACAAGCAAAACAGCTGAGAGCCGGCACCCAGATTATCGCCGCTACCCCGGGCCGTATGCTCGATATGATTATGCGTAAATACGCTGATCTGTCGGAAGTACGTTTCCTGGTTCTTGATGAAGCTGACGAAATGCTCGATATGGGATTTGAGGAAGATGTTCAATCAATTATTGAAAGTACTCCCAAAGACCGCCACACATTCCTTTTCTCGGCTACCATGCCGACGGATGTTGAAAAAATTGCCCGGCGGTACATGAAAAACCCTGAAACATTAAGTATGGGTCAGCGTAACATTGGTGCCACCAATGTGAAACACATTTATTACCTCACACATGCGAGGGATCGTTACACGGTTCTGAAACGTGTTGCCGATTTTCATCCCGACATGTATGCTATTGTTTTTTGCCGTACACGCCAGGAAACACAGGAAATTTCCGATTCACTGATCCGCGACGGATACAGCGCAGATGCCCTTCATGGCGATCTGTCGCAATCGCAGCGCGACCATGTAATGAAAAAATTCCGCGAAAAACACCTCAATATGCTTGTAGCAACTGATGTGGCTGCACGCGGTATTGATGTAAGCGACCTTACTCACGTTATCAACTACCAGCTGCCTGACGACAGCGATAACTACATTCACCGCTCAGGTCGTACAGGCCGTGCCGGTAAGGACGGAATAAGTATTTCCATCATTAATATGAAGGAAAAAGGCCGTATTAAAATGCTTGAAAGGCAGATTGGAAAACCTTTCAGTGCAGGTAAAATTCCATCAGGGCGCCAGGTTTGTGAGAAACAGCTTTATCACCTGATTGACCGCATGGAAAATGTAAATGTGATTGAAGACGAAATCAACGATTTCCTTCCGGTTATTTTCAAGAAACTGGAATGGATGAGCAACGAGGAAATCATCAAACGATTTGTTTCGGTTGAGTTCAACAGTTTCCTCGAATACTACCGCGATGCGAAAGATTTGAATGTGGATGAATCGCGTGAGCGTTCTGACCGTTCCGATCGTTCCGAAGGTGGCGGATTTACAAGGATTTTCATGAGTATCGGTCGCAAGGATGGGCTTTTACCGCCAAAACTCCTGGGTATGATCAATGAATTTACTCAAAGCCGCGACTTACGTGTCGGCAGGATTGAACTTGGCGATACATTTACTTTCGTAGAAATTGACACCAAGTATGTTCCACTGTTTATGGAGTCGTTCAAAGACAGAACCTTGAATGATCGCCCTATACGCGTTGATATTTCAGAAGGTCAGAGTTCCGATCGTCCGGGTCGTTCATCGTATGGTGGCGGAAGGCGTGGCGATAGTGACCGCGGCGGATCAGGCGGAGGATATGGCGGCGGACGCAGCAGAGGCGGCGATCGTGGCGACCGCGGTGGTTCCGGTGGCGGAGGATACAAAAAGAGCTATGGTGGCGGATCAGGCGACAGGCCTGCTTATAAAGGTGGCGACCGCAGATCCGATTCAAGCCGCTCAGCAACCCGTCCGGATTCGGATAGAGGCAGCAGCCGGCCAGCACCAAGCGGAGAACCCTGGTATAAAGAACAAGCCGGAAAACCTGGAAGGAAGAAGAAGAGGTTTTAGTTGATTGAGATAACGGGATGAGTGAGTGACAAGGCGACAAGGCGAGGGGCGACACGGAGAGTGGAAAATGTGAGGGGTGACAAGGAGAGGAGAGACAAGGAGAAGGGCGACAAGTAGAAGGGGGAATTAGAAAGTGTTGTGAAATTAAAGCTTATTCTACTGAAAATCAACGGACTTTTAGTCATAAAAAAAACGCCTCTTTTTAGGGGCGTTTTTTATGCTTTGTTAAATGTTTTCATTTGGCACTTTTCGCTTTACAAACAAAATTTGATCCCATGTGCCCTCAATTGGGGCTTTTCACTGTTCAAAAACCTCACCCCCGTCCTCCCGCGAAAAAGCGGGACAGGCTCTCTCCTGAAAAAGGCGAGGGGTGACTACACCCCCCAGATTTTATATAGAACGACTCAACTAACTGTTCATTTTTCGCTCTTCACTTTCATTGCGAGCGAAGCGAAGCAACACTCTTCACTCTTCACTTTTCACTCTTCACTATTCACTTTTCACTTATAACTACTCCTTCGCCCCCAGCCACCGTTCAGCTTCAATAGCAGCCATACATCCTGTACCTGCAGCAGTTACAGCCTGGCGGAAAACATGGTCCTGAACATCGCCGGCAGCAAACACGCCTTCAATATTTGTACGGGTACTTCCTGGAATGGTTTTGATATAACCTTGCTCGTCCAATTCAAGCTGATCTTTAAAGATGTCGGTATTAGGAGTGTGACCAATGGCCACGAAAAATCCCTGAATCTCAATATTTCTGATCTCGCCGGTTTTTGCATTTTTCAGCCTTGCGCCAGTTACCACTTTGCCATCGCCGGTAATTTCTTCAGTGATATGATTCCAGATAACTTCGATATTGGCTGTGTTCATTACGCGGTGCTGCATTGCTTTTGATGCACGTAATTCGTCGCGGCGAACGATAAGATATACTTTACGGCCGAGTTTCGATAAATAGGAAGCTTCTTCACAAGCGGTATCGCCACCTCCGACAACTGCAATATCCAAACCACGATAGAAAAACCCATCACAGGTAGCACAGGCCGAAACACCATGACCGTTGTATGTTTTCTCCGATTCAAGTCCCAGCCAGCGGGCAGTGGCGCCGGTAGCTATAATAACAGTTTCGGCTTCTATAACTTTGCCGTTGTCGGTAGTAGCTTTAAACGGGCGGTTCTGAAGTTCGACTTTTTCAATAATTCCAAAACGAACATCCGTACCAAAACGCTCGGCCTGGTGCTGGAGGTCTTCCATCATAACAGGACCAGTAACACCTTTCGGATAACCGGGGAAATTATCAACTTCGGTAGTTGTAGTAAGCTGTCCGCCCATTTGCATGCCGGTGTACATTACCGGTTTAAGGTCAGCTCGCGCAGCATAAATTGCAGCAGTATATCCGGCAGGTCCGGAACCTATGATAAGGCATTCAACTTTTTCAAATTCAGAGGATGACATGATATGGTTATATTTTTTGTGGGTGCAAAATTAATGTATTAAGTCGTATTGACATAAATTATACCATTCTTAAATACGACAAATATCTCAATAAAAAAGCTGACATGGATATGACAGATTGGCGGATACAAATTCACTTTTCGTTTATTGAGAAGCATGCAATCCCCTTAAAAATAGATGTATCTGAATATCCTGAAAAACTAATAAATCCATTATACTCAGTTAGTTTATATTTTTATAATACATCCTTTTCCTAGTTCTTTCATTAACTTTGTATCACAAACGGTTCAATCCAAAAAGAAATTGAACAGAAACTATTTTTACTCAGAAGGCGCTAAAACTAATGGAAATTAATTAATTCAGAAACCATGGACGAAAATTGGATTATTATTATCACTGTCGCGGTTGCGGCGTTAGCCTTAATCATCTTTTTAATTATCCGTAATCTGAAAGATGCCAAAGAGCTTGAACAAAATATAATTAACGAGGAAAAAACATCCCTTCCCAAAGAAGATGATACGGAAATAGAAACAAATGATTGATTACTAATCATGGAAACAACAAAAAAGCACTTACAAAATAAATTTGTAAGTGCCTTAATTTCAATAAGTCGGAGTGGTCAGACTCGAACTGACGACCACTTGCACCCCATGAATGGTCAGTGCTATTATATGCAGATACCTGCCTTTTTATGCTATTGATTTTCAGGCAAATGATATTTTAATGTTTTGCATACGGTTGCCTGTATTTGCTTATTTTGTATCTTTGGTGTATACTTTGGTGTATACCTAAATTTTATTAAAACCCTTTTCAAATGGCAACTGTAACCATATTGCGAAACACCCAAAAGAAATTACAGAACGGAAATAATCCTATCCAGGTGAGAATCACACACGAAAGGATACGCAAATATATTACAATCGGAATGAATGGCAAAGGATTAAACGGAAATGATAAAACTTTTGATGATATTGCCGGACGCTTCAATAATTTAGAATCTAACTATAAGGCTAAGAACAGTATTCTGGCAAATAAACTGAACGATGCTGAAAGGATCTTACAACGTTTTGAACTGGATAAAATACCCTTCAGTTTCGAATTATTTGAACGTGAATTTATAATAAAGTCGAAGAAAAACAGCCTTATACATTTTTTCGATATTGAGATTGAAAGGTTAAGGACTGCGAAGCGTTACGGATATATTATACCACATCAAATAACAAAGAATCACCTGGAAGCTTTTCACGGAACTACAGAGCTAAGATTTAACCAGGTTACAAAAACTTTCCTGAAAGACTTTGAAGCTTATTTGATGGGAAGGGATGTTAAAAAATCAACTATTTCGGTGTATATGCGTACATTGAGAACGGCTTTTAATAGTGCTATTGATGCAGGTTTATGCGAAGAAAAAGACTATCCATTTGTGTCCCGGAACAATCCCCGGGGATACAGTTTAAAAGACCTGAAACACGAAAGCCCAAAGAGAGCCATAAGCAACGATCAGGTAAAGCAGATTAAAGATTATGCTTTGTTGCCAGGTGAACGCCAATATGAATACCGGAATTTTTGGCTTTTCATGTATTATACCAGGGGAATGAATTTTGCAGATTTGGCAGATTTGGAGTGGACTGATATCATTGAAAACAGACTAATTTATAACCGGAATAAAAACAACCGGTCATATAATATTTTATTGATTCCTGAAGCTTTGGAAATACTGGAATTCTACAAAGGAAAAGGGAAAGGAAATTTTGTTTTTCCGATTCATAACAGCCTCGAAAATACTGAAGAGCGTTATTTTCATACAAAGGATATTTTAAAGCTTATGAATAAAGCAATGAACCGGATAACTAAGAAACTCGAAATTAGTGCAAACCTTACTTCTTACACCGCCCGGCATACATGGGCAACCGGTTTGAAAAACAAAGGATATTCAGCTGCAGTAATAAGCGAAGGTTTAGGGCATAGCTCCGAAAAAACAACAATTACTTATCTGCGAAAATTCGAAAATTCCGTACTGGATGAAGCCGGGAAGGATGTTTTATAAAATTTAATTTTTTGAAGATATTTTATTTGCTTTTTTTGATTTGTGGATTACTCCCATCGGTAAAATATTTATTGATTACTTGTTGACTTAATTCACTTTCAGTTATTCTTCTTAATAGTGAATAATACTCTGTAAGTTTATCAGGATCCTTATCCATGTTTAAAATTGCATCTAATCCGGCATGTATCAAAGAATCGATTGCCATATATTGAGTATTCGACTCAATTTCTTTAATTGTTGAATCGTTTAACGTTTTGAATTTTGATATATAGAATCCTTTAATACCAAAATTAATCGACTCAATTATATAAAGTTTATGTTTTAGTGATTTTATGTATTCGTGCAGTTTTTCAATTGACTCAAGTAATTCAGTATTTAGTTTTGAGTGCAACTCTCCAAAAAAAACCGAAATAGGTACATCTAAAATTTGGGCTAACTGTATCAAATATTCAGAATCTACATTTTTATTGTTGTAGATTTTGTATAAATATTGATATGAAACCCCGATTTTCTCAGCGATTTCTTTAGATGAGTATTTCGATTCGGAAATAATACGTTTTACGTTATTTCCAATATGCTGTTTTTCAGTCATTTGAAAATTATTTTCAATTATTTGTAAAAAAAGTGCCGAAAAAGTATAAAAATATTCAATATATGGTTTATCTTCGTTGCCTCAATCCGGCATAATTTGTACTGCAAAGATAAACAAGAACAAACAATATTGAATCAAAATTAATTTAAAAAATATGGCAACTACATTAATTACTGATATTGCTGAACTTGATTTAGCTATCAAAACAGCTGTAAAATCTGCAATTATTGAGGTTAATGAAGAGATCCGGGAAAAAAACCGGATTGAACGGATTTATACCATTAACCAGGTGAGTAAAATATGGAAAAAGAGCCATAAAACTGTTAAACGAATGGTTACCGATGGACTGTTAAAAACAACCGCTGATGGTTTGATAACTGAATCGTCTATTAATGAGTATTTGCATAAATCATAATCAGCTACAACCATAAAAGTTCTAATCATGGAAAACCCTTTTGAAACTTTAGCAAAGGATATCAATATCATTAAAAGTATGGTATTGGAGCTGCAAAAAACCAAAGTGCAGACCGGCAGTAATTTTCCAGAAATAATGTCAGTTGAAGAGGCTGCAGAGTTTTTAAGATCCTCGAAGAGTAAACTGTATCAGCAAACAAGTAAGGGCGAAATTCCGCACTTTAAACAAGGTAGCCGGGTATTGTTTAGCCGGGCTGATTTGCTTAAATGGTTGGAACAATTTAAACAGATTGACATCCAGACAGCGAATGCCTCCTGTGATAGTTTTTTAGCATCTAACAGAAAGTAATACAATTAATCCATAACTATAAACCCGATCCGGTTAGACCTGGATCATAAAACCAATGTAAAATGAAAAATCTAAATGCAATGCAATTACAGGTAGTACAATTACAGGTAGTACAATTAGGGATAGTTAATTTCTTTTCCCGGATTACGAATCCTTTGTATTTCAAAAGGCGGTTTTTTCTCGAAGATTTAAAAGCCAATTTAGCCGGGAGGGTTATGCAGATTTGTATAAATGAAAACTACGACTATAAAATGATTGAGTTTGTAAGGGAGTCTGACAACTATTTCGAAATGCTTTATTGTGGCCAGAAAACGTTTTGGGGCTATTTTATTGATGTGAATGAGGTTGATTAAATCAAAATAGTTAAAACAACTTATCCCACATTAAGCTAAAGGTATGACACCAGAAGAAAAAAAGGAACTGGAAAAACAGATCGAAGAAAAGTTTGAACAAGTACAGCAACTTATAGGAACCTATCCTAATGTCCTTCCGGATGAACTTGAAGAACTTAAAGAATTTAATAGAAAGCTACTATCCCTGAATAGGGATATTGTAAGAACTATTAGAACCTTTAAAACCAGTGAAAGAACAAATTAATTTAGTTGGAAATAAAGTTAAACCCGCTTCAGACAAGTGCTGAGGCTTAAAAACCAATGCTATATGAATTCTATTTTAACCACAGCTGATAAAGCTACAATGCTTTTAAAAATTCAAACAAATGCCTTTAGAATGATGGTACTTGCCAGGGCGATAAGTGCCGCTGCATATTGCATCATTCAGGAAGAAGCAAATGCCGGAAGTGTTACCGGCGGCGATAGAGATATTATCGCTTGTCCTACTGTGTATAAGTGCGATATAATTTCATTGTTGGATATTATGGGAGAATTGGAAACTGATATTAACAAAGCTGCGGAGGAACTTGATCAGGAACTTATACCAGGATAGTTTTTATTGAAGCTCTCACATTCAACTTTACACTTAATCAAATCTGAAATGAACACGATGAATCAACAAGAATTAATGAAGGTAAATCATTTCCTTGCATTCCTGGAACACAATAATCCTTCAGAAATAGCCCGTATACTGGCAGACAAAGGATCAGAATTCCAAATCAATGAGTTTAGAGGTAAGATTCAGACTCTTCAGAGCCAAATTAATACAGCTGAAATAATATTGAAAGTAAGAGAGGCGAATGAGAATTTTGAAAAAATCGTTGAAAAGAACAATGAACTGATAAAGCAGCTGAACAGGAATGGACACAAAACCGGAGTATTATTCGGGAATTATTTGAAAGTCGTTTAGCGGAAATACAAAAGGCCAGTTCTCCCCAGTACTGGCCTTTCATGAATAATTTTAAATACTATCAGTAATGCCAACAGACCAGATAAAAGTAAAAAAAAAAATAAACTGCTACCGTGATTCCTGTGACCACAAAATCCATTTAAAGATGAATAAAATTATAATTAACAACGAGGGTGCCTGGTTTGATATCGATAATGCGAAATCATATGAGGCCAGATCTGTCAAAGGAGCCATACGGAATGAGATCCTTTACGTTACACCCGGAAACAAAGTTATAAAATCAACTAAAAAACCCCAGGATCAAAGGCCAACTTACACACTGCAAAGCCTACCCGAGGCGCGGCACTGGTTTCGTTTAAATAAATATACTCAGGAGGAAATTCCGGAGTTTCTGCGCGATTTCCACCCAGACCTTGAAATCTGTTAACATGAAAAAACTCAAATCAACTATTACAATTGCGGATAAAAGGAAACTGGAACTTCTCAATTCAATAATTAGTGTATTTCTAGTAAAAGGGATTAAAAAAAATCCCTGAACAGACCCCAGGGATTCAATGCTTTTGCGAGAAGCAAGTAACAATTTAAAATTGCCAGTACTATGAGTACAAAAGTACATAAAAAAATACTCTTTCCAATTTGGTTTTTACCGGAGGCTGAAAAAGATTTAACTAAGACTTGTTATGATATTCTTTGCTATGCGGCATATCCGATTATATCAACACTTCACGAAAACACAAATGGTGAAAAACTGCAATATCTGGGAAAACGAAACTGGCACTTTGAATTTAAAGACCCAGATAAAGACTTTATTAGAGCAAAAAATTTATATGAAAACGCTCCTTTCAGAACTCCGGCTGCAATGGTTGATTATGGCATAATTAAATCATTTGCTAATGGATACAGTGATACTAATAAAGACATTGCACTATTTCTTTTGCATAGTGCGCTTACAAGTATAGTTCAAGACGATACGTTTAAAAATATTAACAAGAATTATATCCTTTCAAGAATGAGCGGACATGCTAAAAACGTATTCGAAAGATCAAAGCTTACACCCCTAGTATCAAGATATTATAGTAGTAAGTCTTTTAGAAACCTGATTACTAAATTAAAAATAGAGTGGTTTGTTTCAATTTGCTCACAAAAAAGCCATCACGGATTTTTTGTATCATTCGAACTTACTCAGAAACAATTAGAGAAAAAAGTTAAACGTAATTTAGAACAATTAAAAATTTCTAAGAAAAATGAAGCGTTGAGTGAAGATCCGGATTCATTCATAAATCTTGATATGGGATATTATAAATTCCCTGCAGAAGAAAGAGCCAGTATGTTCAGAAAGAGTATTGATGAACTTCAAATTACTGATGATCAATCGTGTATTGATGTTTTTTATAATCTATGGACAGAAGAGCACCCATTATTTAAAAAAATGCTGTTCGAAATGCAGATTACGTTTGATATAAAATACAGACTCAGCTTTTGGGTTGAAATGTGGGAGAAGGCATGGCGTGAAACGGAGGATAAAATAAATTTAGATGAACTAAGGTATAATTACATAAAATCATTGAGTTCACCTGAATAGAACTAAAATAAAAAATGGTACAACAGGGGGGCATCTAGGGTACATCATTAAGGAACATCAGAATTGAATTGCACAAAAAAAATTAAGAAAAGAGCATAAAGGGTACAACAGAGGGTCAACTAGGGTACAACAGAGGGTCAATTAGGGTACATCATTAATTAATTATATAGGAAATAAAGGTAGGTAGATAGGTAGGTAGAAAAGTAAAGTAAACTAAAGGGAAGGGAAGAAAGGGGATTTACTTGCTCCGCAAATCGCGCTTCTTTTTTAAAAAATTAAATGATGTATTTGCCTTAAAAAAAGAAAAAAATAGTACCCTGGAGCGGGAGCGGGGCGAAAAAATGAAACTCAGTAAAATTGATAAAACCGATACAATGAACTGTGCAGATGCAAAAAAAATTGACATTGCCACTTTCCTGGATAAGATGGGATATTCGGGTAAAAGCCGTGGGGCGTTTGTTTGGTATTTAGCACCTTACCGGAAGGAAATAACGGCAAGCCTTTCAATTGATACCGTTAAAAATGTTTGGGCTGATTTTGCAACCGGCGAAACCGGCGATATAACCGACCTTGTGAAGCTCATGTTTAGAACCGATACACCAGGAGCGTTAAAGCTGTTATATGATTTCGATAGTAAAGGCGTATCATTTCACCGGGCGTTGCACTGCGAAGAAAAAACAAAGCTGAATCCTGCCATAATTAACCAGGTTTTGCCGTTGGAAAGTAAATCATGCTGCTGGTACTTAAAAAGCCGGAATATCCGTATCAATATTGCAAAGCTTTATGTAAACGAAATTTACTACAGCATCAACGGCAATTCATTCTACTCAGTTGCATTTAAAAACGATAAAGGCGGGTATGCAATTCGGAACAAATATTTTAAGGGAGCTATTGCACCAAACTACTATACCACAATCAAAGGGAACAACCTGGGCGAACTCAATATTTTTGAGGGATTTATTAATTTCCTGAGTGCCTTGTGTTTCTTCAACGTTAACCGGTTTGGAGGCGACACTATAATATTAAACTCATTAGTCAACCTGGTTTATGTTTTGCCTTTACTCAAAGAGTATGAAGTTATTAATTCATTCCTGGATAACGATAGATCAGGTATAGAGGCACTAAATAGCATAACCGAAGTTCATCCAAAGGTAATTGATCGATCAAAAGCGATACATGAAAAGCATAAAGATTTCAACGATTTTATAATGAGCAAAAACATATAAAGAATATGAATATACATATAATATTATTAATCAGTCTTTTAAGTTTGTCCTTTACAAAAGGGGGTGCAAATTGTATATTCGTTGCCATAATTCAAACAATTTACACAATGGGAAAAAAATTATCAATTCTAGTCATTTCTTCACAATTTAACAGTGAAGATGAGCAGCAAATTATCTCAGTCGCCCAGAGCCGGGGACATAACATTAGTCAATTCAATGGAGAGGGCACACTATTCTTTATACCTGACATGGATAGTACTAACAATGATAAGCAAAGCATCAGGGGAACACTCGTTCAAATGGATAACCAGGCTGTTAATCATGCTAAAAGTACAGGCCGAAAGGCATTGGCAAATGTGTTAGGCAATATCGATGTGTTATTCAATTACATCGAATCAATTGTTACTAACCAGGCAAGCAAACCGACAGCTGAAACAAAACCGGCAGCCGGAACCAAACCAAAGGACCCAACTGTTTCGGACGGCGTGGATTGGGACACGTTGAACTCACTCGAACACATGAAGCAATTAAAAGAGGTATTATAACCTAACAGCAACCAGGCGAAAATTGCAGGGGCATGCCAGTGCTGGCATATATCCTGCTTTTGGTTCTCGTTTGGTATCGCCGGGGGATAGGGCGGGTTCGGGGGTACGAACGACCAAGACACATCATTTTGAGGGTTTGAAAGTCATATTATACTGTTAACCATTTAAATACAAAAAAATAAAGTGAATTGCGATTTTGAAGCAAGAGCATTGAAACCACACCTCCGTTTTAATATCGGGGACGTTGTTTTTTTGAATAGCGACACGGCACGACTTTGCCCGCTGACTGTATCCAGGTATGTACTGTTTGAAGATGAGACGGATTATTTGGTGCAGTGGGTTAACTCATTCGGCGGTCTAGGAAATGATTCATTTGCAGATCAGGCATTGACACAATAATTAAAACCAATAGCAATGAAATTTATTTACTGCTTACCTAAATTCCACATCTCAGAAAATCAACTATCTGAGTTTATTGACTACATGCGGAAACTTCAAACCGGCAATAAAAAAAACGGTAAGAAAGAACCCTCTATTCCTTCAATCACAGGATTACCGGATTTTACTTTTTTTCGATGTGAATTAACTGAGAAAGGAGAAAAGCTCAAGATTGTTACTGTGATTTTTGACAGAATGATTACCTGCACGAGTACCGGGGATTTTAATAACGTTTGGTTAAAAAACAATACTGGTATTGAACAGATATTTTGTGAAAAACTGAAGCAAAAAGAAAAGACTTCCCTACTCAAATATTTTAGTAAAATCAGTCAAAACTAGTAACACTCACTCAAACTAAAACAAACCGCCATGCCTAGTAATTATACACGCCGGATATCATTATACATCAACGGCAAAGAGGTAAAAAATGAGATTGCCTCAATTAAAACCGAAATGTATAAGCTAATAAGCACGCAAGCCCGAATGACAATAGGGAGTAAAGAGTATGTGGCAGCCGGTACTGAGATTAGGAAACTGAAAGGTATTATAACCGAACACAATGCAAGTTTAAGAAATACCGAAAGCACGACAAGTAAACTGGTAACTCAGTTTAAAGAGTTGTTGCCTGCTTTGAGTATTGGCGCTGTAATTGGCTTTTTTGCGAATATCGGAAAGCAAATATTTACAGTTCAAGAAAAGTTTCAAACTTTCGCTGCAGTATTAAAAACGGCTTTAGGTAGTAAGGGAGCTGCTGCATCCAGTTTACAAATGATACAGGAATTTGCTGCTAAAACTCCGTTTAGTGTTGAAGGGTTAACTAATAGTTTTATAAAACTTGTTAACCGGGGTTTTCGCCCAACTAAAGAGGAGCTGACAAAAATGGGAGATCTGGCCTCATCAACAGGTAAAGACTTTGATATGTTAGTTGAAGCTATTCTGGATGCAGAAACCGGCGAATTTGAACGACTTAAAGAATTTGGTATAAAAGCAAAAGTATCAGGCGATCAGGTTACAATGACATTCAAAGGGGTTAAAACTACTATGGATAATAACGCTGAGAGTATCAGAGCGTATTTAGTTGGACTTGGCGAATTAAATGGGATTATGGGAAGTATGGCCGGTATTTCTGAAACACTATCCGGTAAAACAAGCAACCTTGGTGATTCCTGGACAACATTTATGAAAGTGCTTGGTGATGGGAAAACAATATTTTCCGATGTTGTTGGAGGCCTGACAGACATTCTTAACGCTGCAACCTGGGCGGTAAAATCATTAGCTCAGATACGCGAAGAGGTAGAAGTAAGTATTGCAGGCGAAAATGTAAAGGCGGGTATGCACGAAATTGAAGTAATGACTGCTAGTCTGGTACGTCGTGGAGTTGAATTGAATACTGCTAAAAAACAGGCGTATGAACTTTATAAGGCTCAACGCTCGAAGCAATTAAGCGATATGAACCGTGATATTGCAACAACGGGTGCACAATTAAAAGTTTACACTATAGGGATAAATGGGTTTAAGGCATCCAAAGCAATGAATAATTTATTACTCAGAAAAAGCGATTTAGAAAGCAGACAGCGAATGTTAGCCGATGAAGTTGACCAGATAAAAGCCCTCAAAGATGCTGAAATTGATTATACGAAAACAACTACCGACTACTCAAAACTAAGCATTAAACAGCTCACTGCTTTGGTAAAAAAAGGTGATGAACTTGCCAAAGCTGAACTATTAACCCGGAAAAATTTAACTGATGGGATTAAAGACGCTTTCAAAGAACTAGAGAAGCAAATAACTGATTTAGATACTAAAATAAATAATGCTATCAATGCAGGTGATTTGGCTTTAGTTCAAAAATTTACGGCTGAGAAACAAGCTTTGGAATTGCTACTTGCTACACACAAGGAAGTTAAAAGCCAAATTGAAAAGGGTTGGAGTGTTCCCGGCGAAATTAAGAGCGAAGTTGACAGCATGGATCCGAAAGGCTATAAAACTGTTAAGCCACTAAAAGGCCTGAATAATATTCTCAATAAACGAGATACAGGATTAGCAGAAAAAACACCTGAAGAAATTGCCGAAGAAAATGCAGAAGCTGAACGGCTGAGAGTTGAAGCACAGGAGAAAGAAGCACAGGAAATAAAAGAGGCTTATACAGAAATGGCCTGGGAAAGTGCACAGGTATTGAATGATTCTATATTCAGTATTGTACGAAACCGGCAGCAAGCTGAATTTGATCATGCAATGTACCTACTAGAAAAAGAAAGGGAAGCAGAGCTAAGCAATAAAAATCTTACTGAAAAACAAATAGCAGCTATTAATGATAAATACGACAAGAAGGCTGATGCACTTAAACTAAAGCAGTTTAAAAAAGAACAGAATGCAGCTTATGCAATGGCAGTTGTAAACGGAGCACTAGCAATTACGAAAACGTTTACGGCTTATCCATGGCCTGCTGGAATACCGATGGCTATAGCACAAGGGGTTGCTACAGCTGCACAAATTGCAGTAATTAGTTCACAGGAACCCCCTGAATACTATGAAGGTGGTTTTACAAAAAGGGATGCCAGTAACAGGAAAGTTGCCGGGGTTGTTCATGCAAACGAATATGTTATCCCGCAAGAGGGTTTAAAGAATCCACAAATTAGGGCTTTTGCAAACATGATAGAGGTTGCCAGGCAAAACAGAAACCTTGCTGCTTTCAATCCAAGTCTATTTAAAATATCTGCAATGGGAGGTTTTGCAGGCGGTGGATATACCTCAAAATTTGAAAAATTAGAAGAATGGAGCAAAATGAAATTTGATCCTTTAGGGCAAGCCGAACGGTATGTAAACAAGATGCAAAATGAAATTTTAATGGATCTAGCTCAAACAGTTGGTTTATTAAATAAGCAACTGGGGGAAGGTATTGAAGCCAGTGTTTCGGTCAGAGGCAGAAACGGCATAAATGAAAAACTAGCTGAAGATAAAGAAATTCGCAAAAACGCATATTTATAAAAACCAACACATAACACAACCACTAACAATTACCCACTATGGAAGAGTTTGAAAAATTAAGTATTGGCCAGGCTGATACTCAGAGAGTGAAACAAATATTGTCAATTACTGACAAAATCGCTCAACAAGCAACACATGTTAAATGGCAGCTTGATAACCTGTTAAACGAATGGGAAAGCGTCCCATTGAAACACTTTTTTGATTTTGTAAAATCAGCAAAACCGGAACTTTTTTTGTATCAGATTTTTGCAGAAATGAAAAAGATTTCAGTGCCAGGTATTTCAAATGAAAAGCTGATTTCTGAAAAGCTTCTTGATATCCCGGCTGATACTGTTGAGACTCTGATACAGGAGCGTATTAAATTACTTTCTCTTTTCGGGCAACTCGAAAAACTAAGTTATTCAATCCGGTTATCTGAGATTTACAATAGTGAAGATAATTTATTTGAAATTGATTCTGAATCTTTTGAGATGAAAGTAGTTGAAGCTCTAACTATTTACACTCAATCGGAAAATGAAAACAAAGTTTTAAGGGTTGTTCGAAACTTAGCTAATTCAATTAACGATGCAGTTGAATTAGGCTTGTTGCCAGCTGATCAGAGAGCACTTAAAATTGATTTCCTTATAAGTACCATTTTTACGGTTGACATACGAAGCGAAAGGCCTATCTTGCCTTCTACTCAAATGTTCAGGAATGTACGACTTAAAAAATTTACAGACACAACAGTTAAGCGGATAGCAGCTACTTACAAGAAGGAAATTTTGCTTTCCTAAAAAGTTGGGTTGTTGCAGTTTGTTTTTTCATGTTATTAAGGGTGCTGCACCTCCCAACTTTTCAGCTAAGCATTAAAAAACAAAGCCGGGTTGCTTTTGAGTTAGGTTTTTTCAACTTCCTCCTTAACTCTAAGTGCCCGGCTATTGTATTTGGATTAATCTATAAATTTTTATTACCATGGACACAAATCCATGCTCAGGAACCTGCAGGCGGTTTTCTGTGTGATCCGGACAC
>CAYQTT010000020.1:0-90884 GCA_964420555.1 uncultured Lentimicrobiaceae bacterium
TGGAAGCTGTAGCTCCCGATACCGCGTAATTCACACCCTGGCAGGTGGATCCGGATGGACCGGCGCTGGAAAGGGGTAGGGGGTTGATAGTGAGCGTTAATACATCCGTCGATTGCAAAGCAGCACAACTAGAGGAGCCATTCCCCTTGAATGTAAGCAATACTGTTCCGGCAGCAATATCAGCTAGTCCGGGAGTATAAACAGGATTAATAACTGCATTATTATTGAAAGTTCCATCTCCTGAAGTACTCCACGACACCGACTGGCAATTTAGCGCAAGCGCATTACCGGCAGTAAATGTTGTGTTGGCACATATGGTTGATGCCGCTCCAGCCTGAACGGTTGGAGGCGGTTCGAAATTGAGCACTACCTGATCAGACACTGTTTGAGAAGCACAGGTACCGTTACCCTGCACAGACAAAGTGAAAGTAACCGTGCCAAGCTGGCCGGCTGCCGGCACATAAGTTGGAGTAAAGGTTGTACTTCCCGACAAAGTTCCTGAGCCGGTATGTGTCCATAAAATTGTTGCCGGATTGTAAAACGTAGAAGACCCATTAAATGTATAATTTACTGCAGAACAGGCGCTGGCATCAAACCCGGCATTGGGTTGAGGCAACGGATCAATTTGCAGGTACATGCTATCACTGAATACCTGGCCTGTACAACCGCCCATTCCGCCAACCGACAATTTTATTTTAATCGTGCCGCTTTCGCCGGGAGCAGGGTTATATGTAGGCGTTAATGTATTTGTACCGGACAGAGTACCAGAACCATTCGAAAACCATTGCAGGGAACCCGGCATATATGCAGATGCACTGCCAGTAATCAGAACCGGGGAAGAAGAACATACTGCCAGATCCGGGCCGGCGTTAACTGCTACCGGATCAACACTAACATTAGCCTGTTGTGTGGATACCGTTCCACAGCCATCAGTAACATTAACTGTATAAATGGTGGTAACAGGCGGACTCACTGTAACAGAGGCAGTGGTTTGCCCACCGGGCGTCCAGCTGTAAGAATACGGAATAATTCCACCCTGAGGGATAGCTGTAAGAGTAACATTAGCCCCGCAACTGGCTGACTGACCCGGAATGGGAGCAACAGAGAATGCCGGGTAATCGTTAATTAACAGTGAAACGGATTGGTTTTGTGAACCACAGCCTGTCGGATTATACGTAAGAATAACCGTTTCCTGCCCTTCCGGCAAACCATCAGCAACCGGGTTAATAGTAATTGAAACTGTTGAATCACCCGGCAATATTACCAGCGGACTGGGAATTGAATTATAATCAGCTCCGTTTATTGCAGTGCCCGAAATAGTAAGAGGAATATTAACAGGCACACTGGTGATAGAATCGATTCCAAAAGTTACAGTAACCGAATTGCACCCTTCGACCATCGTATTGGTAACCATAGGATTGGAGTACACGGTATTCCACGAAATTACCGGGCTCGAAAAACTGCTTTCCTCAAGGAATACACCCGATTGTTCAGCCTGATCACCCGCATTTGCAACAGCAAGTTTTATATGATAAGTCTGGCAGGGTTGAACGGTTACTTTTGCTTCGAGAACTACTGTATAGGCATCAAACGCGAAATTCGGATCATGAATTGTGCCGGGTACGTTAAGCTGAGGACAGCCTCCATTACCGTTATAATTCGAGACATAATAAATTGAATTAGTTGTCGCATTAACATTATTAATAGAAACTTGTGTATTAGTTTCAGGAATCAATGCAATATTAGGTGCTGTATTACCCATAAAAGGCCCTGAAAGGCCAGGACCACTGATAAAAAATCCAAATCCATCGTTGTAGCTCGAATTACATGGTGGCGCATAATTAGGATATTCCTCCGATGCAAACACATAGCGAAACGTTAGCGAATTACCCTGTGGAATAAAATCAAATTCAAGGATGCTCCCATTAAGTGTATTATTGGTACAGATAATATTCATATCGGGATCATTCTGAACGGACATGGTGGATGAATTACCAACACTCCCTCCGGGAGCACCTGCAATGGTACCGGCATTTCCGGTCGATAATACTACTCCCCCCGAAATTCCAAAATTATTAGGACCGGTAAAAGTTCCCCGCGAAAGATTACCTCCGTTGTACGTAACATTGCTATAGGTAACTCCGTTTCCAACAAGAGATTGAACAAGTTGATCAGGCGTAACACCGGTATTAACAATTATTTGAGCATCAACATGATTTACAATCACGAGAAAAGGCAACAGAAAGAGAATGTAGCGTAGAAGAGTTTGATGCATACCTGTTTACATTAGCTGAGGGTTCACAAAGTTACATTATTATTAGTATTCAAATTCAGGAATAACAGTTTTTTAACCAGAATGGTATTTAAGAAACGCCATATTTATACTGCAGCGATACCAATAACTCAACCTCAAACGCGATTTGCAATTTATCCCCGGAAATAGTTACTTTTGCAGCTTATTACCAACCGGCCCCATAGTTCAATGGATAGAATTTCAGATTCCGGTTCTGAAGATTTGGGTTCGAATCCCGATGGGGTCACTTTTATAAAACGTAACCACTTATAAGTTAGATACTTGTAGGTGGTTTTTTTGTTGCCGCAAAGTTCAGAAAAAATAAAGCGGGAGAACGAACCTGTTCGCGCATGTCCTATTTTTTGACGCTTTCGGGTACAATCCAAATCAATAGCTGATTAATTGTGGCTTTAAAAAAAAAATTCCAACGGGGCAGCCTATAAAAAAAGCATTGAGGGAGTATACCCGATGAAAATAAGTAAACAAATGATGAACGCCTGAGAAAATAAGACGTGCGCAAACGAAGGATTTACTTCAATACACACAGCGCGCCAGCCGGAGTATGCCACTTATCCCGATAATATGAAAGCAATTTAGCAGCTAATGAGCGAGTTGCATTAATGACTTTACTCTGTGATTATTATTTGCTGAAATTCGAATTCCGGGTTTTTAAAGGATATTGGGAAAGCTCCAAACATAATAGCATTTTCCCCGATTTGTGCACTGTTTTTTAGCAATGGTATAGGCTGTTTCTCATCTACTTTCTGCTGTTTGAAAATAGCTTTTGTCTGAATGCCATTTTCATCCAGCTTCAGAAGATATGAATCGCTGATTTCGATATTTTTGAAGAAAGTATCTTTTTTCTCAAATGTGTTGAAGAGGAAGTAGATATTATTATTCTTTTCAAAGGATGCATATGAGCTATACTTATAGTCAATCAGCCAATATTGTCTTTTGGATATTTTATCAATCCGAGTTATTTGATTCTGTTTGTTGAGATTTACTACAATTAAATCGTTATGAACGTGTATTGACTGATAATAAACAACTCTGCCACTTACTTCCGTTTTTATTCCATTTAAATATTGCTCGGCAATAAAGTATTTGTCGCCATTTTGTTTGGTTTTTATACCGCCGGTTATATAGCTGTATGGATCCCATTCCTGTTTATTATCAATACTCCTTCTAAAACGCTTTAACTCCTGTTCGTTCAAATCTTTGGTAAGCATTTCTTTACTAAAATCAAGTGTACTCAGGTTTTCAACGGTTTGAGCCGCCATATTCAGTTCGAAATAAAAAGATCCAATAACACTAACCTTTCCCGGGTCGGAGAAAAAACCTGTACATAAAACATTGCCATTATCGGAAGGCAGGATATTTATGTTCCGTATAAATTTTTTGGGTAAACCAATAGTATAGCCTTCGACCTTTGCTGTTTTATTTATGTATTTGTACAATTTGTATGTATAATTTGGCACATCAACATAGTATGTGTGTTCGGACAAAAAGCCTCGTGAACTGAATTGAGCTTTCTCCCAGTAATTGCCCCTTTCCTGAAAATGCTGACCTAACAGATATACCTCACCGCTATTGCTGACCTTGAACTGCATAAACTCAAAGTAACCTTGCGAAAACTGTGCAGTTACATTATCATTTTTCCATAGCAAATTCATTTCGCTATCGTAAATATTAATACCTGAACGAAGTACTTCACCACTTTTATTTACTAATGAATAAAAAATCAATACTTTAGAACTATCAGGCGAAACTTCCATAGCGAAAGTGGTATTGTTAAATTTGCTGTAACCTGAGTAATCCAATTCAGCTGCAAGTCTATGATTGTTTGTAAGTGCAGCAGTAGCAGGATTATAATTTTGAACAAACAAGTAATGCTTTTTATCCTTTTTATTCTGAAAAGAGGAAAACACAAATACTTTGTTTTTAAGTTTCATTGCTCCTTCAAAATCTTTTTCTTTTTTATCCTGTTTCAGTTCAAGTTCTGTGACTTTAATAATATTATTCTTTAGGTCGCATTTATATATATAATGATTCTGAGTCATTAAAAGAACTTCATTTGAAGAAGTGCTTTGATAAGGTTTCATCAAGAAATATACATAGTTATCAATTACGCCTAACTCCCGGCATTCTGTAACCAAATTTGACATTTTCATTCGAATTCCTTCACCATGTTTAAGTTGAAATCCAATATTCTGCGAATAAATAGTTGTAAAAATTAGTGTGAAACTAATGACGAAAAAGTGTTTTTTCATAGGAGTACAGTTAGTATTGTTGAGTATTTTGTTGGATATTATTTTCTAAAAAAGATAACCTATATTTACCGAAACAGGAACATATGGTATAAAACCACCTGCTGTTTCACCTTCGAGAACGCCAAAGCAGGTATCGTTGAAAATTCTGAATCCAAATCCTATATCCGTATTGATTACTATTTTGCGAAAAATTACTCTCTGATAACCTAAGCTAACAAGAGGTTCGATAAACACTTTACCATCCATTATAGTTATTTGTGGATAAAGATTAACATACATCCTCTCAGGAAACTCTCTGAAGTAAGCTTTTGCTCTTATTGATGCCGAAAACCCAACTCCCGTTTTCTTGATAGATGGCTCTTCGTCATACCATCTCTGTTTTTCAATAAGGAGAGGCGCTACAGCAATAACATAAGCGAAGTTCTTAGCAACTCTACGTTCAAATTTTACAGGCAGCGAACCATTTACCGGGTCAAAGCCCACACTTAGTATAGCTCGCGCGGTTCCTTTGCTTCCATCATCTAAATATTTTGAAATATCCTGCGATTTAACATAAATGCTGAGTAAAAGCAAAAAAGAGGAGATAAGGAATTTTGAAACACTCATATACTATTAAGAACAAAAATCAAGCTGCAAATAACAACCTTTTTGTTAGACAAAAAAAAGAGAATAACTATATTTTGAGAAAAGAACCCTTTTCTTTTTAAGGCCGATTGTTCGATATAAG
The DNA here is from genome assembly GCA_964420555.1 of uncultured Lentimicrobiaceae bacterium. Classification (GTDB taxonomy): domain Bacteria; phylum Bacteroidota; class Bacteroidia; order Bacteroidales; family UBA4417; genus UBA4417. The sequence continues at coordinate 5,291 of CAYQTT010000020.1, forward strand.
TAGAATTTGATTAATATATTGCTAATCAATTGAATGCCTTTGCATAATAGTATTTCAGATCACTAACTGATCGGGATTATTTGAAACAGACGACCTGGCGAATGGTGAATCTGAACATTTGAGTAATCCAGGCACAAATTCAATTCATAAAAGCAAAAACTTTTAAACCTGAATTCTGTTTTTATATACATATCAAATAAAACTATCTATGGATCAAAATAAATTATTTGCCCCAGCCACTCTTGGCTCAACTGATGTTAAAAACCGAATTGCTATGGCGCCTATGACCCGCTGCCGTGCAATCGGGAATATCCCTAATGATTTAATGGCTGAATTCTACAAACAACGTTCAGGCGCCGGATTATTAATAACCGAAGGCACTGCGCCATCGCCAAACGGGCTGGGTTATGCGCGTATTCCGGGCATTTTCAGCGCCGAACAGGTGGCAGGCTGGAAAAAAGTTACCTCCGCCGCACACAAAGAAGGAGCTAAAATAGTTGTTCAGCTTATGCATACCGGCAGGATCAGCCATCCGCTTAATATGCCCGAAGGAAGCAAGGTACTTGCACCCTCAGCTGTAAAACCTGCCGGACAAATGTGGACCGACTCGGCCATGATGCAGGATTTTCCCGAGCCTGCGGCAATGACTGATGATGATCTTTTACATACCAAATCCGAATTTGTTGACGCCGCATTAAATGCTATGGATGCTGGTTTCGATGGCGTTGAACTGCATGCTGCCAACGGGTATTTGCTTGAGCAGTTTCTGTCGCCGGTAAGTAATATACGCACCGACAAATATGGCGGAAACATCGGAAACTGCTGCCGTTTTGTACTTGAGGTAGCTGCTTCAGTTGCTGAAGCAATTGGTGCCGATAAAACAGGTATCCGTCTTTCGCCTTACGGAGTGGCCAGTGATATGCCGCACTATCCTGAAATTGAGGCAACGTACGAATATCTTTCGGAAGAACTCAACAAACTTGAGATTGCTTACATTCACCTGGTTGACCATTCGGCTATGGGAGCCCCGGCAGTGCCAGTAGAAATGAAACAAGCAATCAGAAAAAATTTCACAAACACAATTATTTTATCGGGCGGATACGACAAAGAGCGGGCCGAAGCGGATATCGAAAACGGGCTGGGTGACCTGGTAGCTTTTGGCCGTCCGTTTATCAATAATCCCGATCTTGTTGAAAGACTAAGAAATGACAGTCCGTTGTCGCAGGATCTGAAAATGGATCTTTTTTATACTGCCGACGAGAAGGGATATACTGATTACCCGCTTTTTAAGTCATAAGTTGGTAGAGAGGTAACAAGGCGAGGGGCGACAAGGAGAGGGGCGATAAGGCGAGGTGTTAATGAGGGGAGACAAGGAGAGGGGCGACAAGGAGAGGGGATATTGAGAGGGTATGGGACTTTTAGTTGAAAAGTATTCAAAACAAAGAACTTTAGATTAAGAATGAAAAGTGAAGAGCAGTTTAGCTTTTAATAACGTTACCCTTCTGAATGCTGCGGTTTCAATCAGATTTAGTTTGCTGACTGAACAATCAGATTTCAATCCATAAAAAAACCGGCCTTGTAAGCCGGTTTTTTTATGGGTTATTTTTGGTAGTTTTATTTACTAACACTTACCACAAGCACTTTCGACAAGCTCCAGAATTCTTTCTGATTGGTAATGATTAAGCTATCGGATAAGTTTTTACCGGTAAGACGGTATGATGTTTTTGGATGTGAAGTTAAAATTGTCATTTTATCCTTCATGATCGGCAGTGAAACCAATTTTGTAATATCCACCTTTGTAAAATTGCTTTTATCCACTTCAGGAGCTAGTTCTTTTGTTCGTCCAAGGCCAATAAATCCGCCTTCTTTGGTCACTATTTTACGTTGCTCAAGGTAATATGCTGTTCCTACTACATAATAAGCAGTATTGAGTTCAGTGGTTTTTGCTTCGATAACCTGCTGACGTTGTGTATTCTGTGCACTCAAATCATCAACATTCGCATTCAAATCCACAACTTTAGTGGTTAAATCAGTTACCTGAACATTTACTTTCATCAGATCGTCCTTAAGCTGAGCAATCTGTAAATCTTTCTCTTCAATTTGTTTGGTAAGATTTTCAACCATCTGCTCAAGTTCAACAGAGTGAACGCCTGATTTTTTTAGTTTCGAACGCAGGGATGAAACCAAAATTTTATTATCCTGCTGCAACTTGTAGATAAGATTTATATCGCTGTTAATCTGATCTTTAGTCCTGGTTTTAATTTCAGAGTTTCCTTCTACATTTTTGCTGATAATTTTTTCTTTCATCTTTATTGAATCCAGGTTCGACTGAATATCGTTAAAGGCATTTACAAAATCGATAACGGTTGAATCTTTAACATAGCCGACTGACATCAGGCTGTCGTTTTTTGCTTTCAACATAGCAATTTCTTCATTTTTTTGATTGCATCCTGTTGCCAGAATAATCACCGGCATTACCAGAACGAGTAGTAATCTTTTCATAATTTTTGGTTTAATTTGGGTTTAAGGGATGAGTAACCGGAGCGGTAAGTAGTAAGAGATTCAGCGAATACTGACCCGAAAAACGAAACAGTATTTTACCGTTGCAAATTTAGGCTCTCAATCCCTCATTATAGTTACACAATTCGGGTGAAGAGTTATATAATTCACACATTATCAATACTTTTGAATCATGTTAAATACGGCACAGATTGCCTGAGAACTATTTCAAAAATCGGAAACCTGACAGTTCTCCGGATTCGCAATCAGCAGAAATTACTTCAGCAGGACTTTTAATTTCGATTCTTAATAAGTTGTCTTTGCCCCCATGTATAACCTCAGGAATAAGGAAAGAAGCCCGAGAACAAGCAGCAAGTGAATAAATGTACCCATGCTGAACACAAAAAACCCTACAGCCCATAAGGCGACCAGAAGGATGGCGATAAAAAAGAATATATTGCTCATATCATTTAGTTTTAGTTAGACAAAGTTAGCTGCAGGCATAACCTGTTGAGCTACATAATTTTAGAAATAAGTTACATCATTCACATGAGGAATCAGGGCCTCCCGACAAACTCAATTTATTGAATCACGTCTTCTTCAGATACCTGGAGCAGCTGGTTTTCGGGAATTTTTTCTGTTTTTCGCATATACCTGCTTACACCATAGCTTGCAGCAAGTGCTATCATTATCCAAATTCCTTCGCCTATTGGAGCTGCATCGGCTTCATTACCAGAATTATTGAACTGACTGCCGGAACTGCCCTGCGGCGGCGGTGGCGGTTGACTCAACGAAACTATGTTCAACATAATGATTATGAATACGGTAAGTATCGACTTAAGCTGGAGACTTATGATTGATTGCTTCATTTTATTAAAATTATGTACCTGTTTATACCTGGATTTCGCACATAAAATGCTTGGCTACAGATAAATCGCCCTCCATCCCATTTGCTAAAATGAGCTTTGACCACAAACTGACTGCTGAAGGGTGTTTAAGTTGTGAATGCCTTAACTATGTGAATTGCAAAGGTGAATACCTTTAAATGGAAAAGCCTTACAAGATTATGAATGATTCTTACATAATTATATACTCATACAAGTTCAAACCTTTCGCAACTTGCGTGACTTTATTGGCCCGAACCTGATATTTATAAACAAAACAGCTGGGTTACCCCGGCTGACTATTTATGAAACTTTGATTTGCTTTAGTGGCTTAGGCTTTGCCTCTTCCTTTTTCGGGATGTTCACCCGGAGTAACCCATTTTCGTACTTAGCGGTGATTTTATCAGTTTCCACTATCACCGGCAAGGTAAACGATCGGCTGAACGACTGGTAGCTGAACTCGCGGCGGGTAACATTTTCCCCTTCTTTCGACTGGTTGTTGGTTTGCTTCTCCGACGAAATTGTCAACACGCTGTTGTTAAGTTCAATTTTGAAATCATCCTTGGTCATGCCCGGGGCAGCCATTTCCACCTCAAATTCGTTCTCGTTTTCTTTAATGTTAACCGAAGGGATGGTGGTATTGGTGAGCGAGAAATTCTGGTTCGACCAATCGTACCAGTCACGGTTAAGGAAATCATTAAAGAAACCCGGCCAGGTGGGCGAATAATTCTCTCTTTTAATGAGTGACATAATAACCTCCTTTTTTAATTGTTTGACTTTTTCTGAATTAATCTGGTTATAAAAAATCAAAGAAAATGCCAGTGAAAACCGCCATACTAATAATTTTATATTTTATTGTTTATCAATATTTTACATTAGTAATTTAGTTGAATTCCGGCTGTCAGAATGACGCAGAGAAACTGAAAATTTGTCATTATATTAACCGGTTTAAACTGGTAAGTTAAAGTGTGAATCATGTAATATATATTAAAAAATGTATAACTCTTGACGCATTAGCTGATACTACCTTTGGTATCAAACTAAAACCGAATAGTATGCCACTTTTAACCGTTTTACTCGTTATAATTGCTGCAGGTGTAATCCTCTGGGTAGTAAACAGCTATATACCCATGCAAAGTACCTTAAAAAGAATTTTAAACATCGTTGTGGTGCTTATTGTTATCGTCTGGCTTTTGAAAATATTCGGACTTTTCAGTTATCTTACGAATATTACTGTGTAATTCAGGTAGCAAACAATTCCTTTACGAAGAGGTTCGCCGGATAAAATGGTCATTTAAGCCAATCGAATCCTGAAACTTTTAATTAACTGATTTAAATAACAATTTTAAAATCAACAGAATGAATCTGAAACGAATTTTTGGGGCATTGCTTACCATACTTGGAATCGGCGGCCTTATTTATACAGCCATTATGTTTGTGAATACGTCGGGCAACGGAGCGCGGGATATCAAAGCGCTTATTATTTACGGTGTGTTAGGCATTGTTTTCTTTGCTGCCGGCATAAGCCTGGTGCGCACTACAAAAGACGAATCGTAGAGGCAAGATCCAAGTTCCAAATTCCAAGTTCCAAATACCAAATTCCAAGGGCCAAATACCTAGCACTTCAAATAAAGAGGGAGTAATGCTTGCCAACCAGAGGCAAACTGCACCCGGTAATTCAGGACCTGGGCCTTTTTGCTGACGGTATATCCGAATCCGGGGTTCCAACCATTTTAATACCTTCCACTTCAATTTTATGTTTTATAATCTGAACGGAATATCCGTTTGGAATTATTTTCTTTCCGTGAGTTTCGGCAAATACTTTTGTAAACTCAGCTCCGAAATAAAGTATAATAGCCGAATAATACACCCAAACCAGAATCAATATTATAGATCCGGCTGCACCATACCACGAACCTAAAACGGATCGCCCGAGGTATGCCCCGATAGCAAATTTACCAATCATAAAAAGGAACGAGGTAAAGGATGCACCAATGAGGCAGTCGCGGAGTGCCAGTTTCCCGTCGGGCAGCGATTTAAAAATAACTGTGAACAACAGGGTGATTATAAGGAAAACGATCAGCAGGTTGACTGCATAAAAAAAGTAAATGGAGTCTTTAGGGAAAAATTCGGCAAGCCTGCTGTTTAATACATCCATCAATGAGTTGATTATTAAACCAACTAATAACAAAAACCCAACTGAACCAATCATAGAGAAGGACATCAGCCGGTTTTTAATAAACTTGATGATACCGCGTTTCGGTTTTGCTTTCAGTCCCCAGATAAAATTAATTGAATCCTGAATTTCGACAAACACCCCGGATGCTCCGATCAGTAAAATGATTACTCCAAAAGTGGTAGCAAATGTCGAACTATGCGAGAGCTTAACGTTTTTAACTATTTCCTGAATCTGCAGAGCGGCTGAGTTACCTACCAGCCCGTTTATTTGTCCGAAGAGTTCGCCGCGTACAGCATCGGCCCCGAAAAAGAAACCAGATACACTTATGATGATGATAAGCAGTGGTGGCAACGAGAAAATGGTGTAATAGGACAAAGCGGCACTTAGTTTCATGCCATCATCATCAATAAAACCACTAAACGTTCCCTTTAGCAGAAACCATATCTTTTTTGAAGTGGATTGTACCTGTCGAAAATTTAATTGAAAGGGTTTCATTTTCATGTTTCTAGTTTCACGTTTCAGTTTCAGGGTTTCATGTTTCAGAGTTTCAAGTTTCATGTTAAGAACCGGGATCTCTTTTCAGGAACCTGAAACAAGAAACCTGAAACAAGAAACAAAATCTTCATTCAAAGCCAGTGTTAAATTACTGAAAACCGACTACCCCTGGTTTCCCGATTTCGAAATCACGAAATCCAAAATCGGCTGACCGGAATGAGTTAGTTTTGACAATATTTTGCCCATGCCCCGGAATCATTGGATAATAGGCGATGGAAAGCTGAAAGGTATTGATTACCAAGTGTTCGTTTTTAATTAAAACGCCCAACCCGATTTGCGAGTAAAGCCGGCTGTTAGTAAACCCACTTTCGGCATCTCCAAGTTTGCCAAGCGAAAAAGTTACATAAGGTCCAAACCGGAAACCTATGAAATTCCACGGTGCATACGATTGGGTTTGCAGTGTTAGCACTACCCGCCTGCTACCCGATAATGATGTGCTGTTAAATCCATCCAGCCCATGGCCATCATTAAGCGTGAGGCTATCAAACACAAAGCGGTTTATGCCAATGGTAAGTTGTGGTTTTACAAACTGCCTGAATTTCCACTTCCCAAGTTCAGCTAAGCCGGTAAAATAGTTAAGCCCTATGGTGATAACGCCTTGTTCAACAGTTGAGTTTCGTACGAAAGTTCCATATTCGCCGTTGAAACTCAGGTAACCCCATGGGTAATAATTGCCTGAAGAAATACGTGCCCCGAAATAAAACCGCCCTCCTGAATTTTTATCCTGGTAACCAGCTGTAAGGCTGTAAACTCTGCCAATCGGCACATCTTCAGTTAGTCCGAATTTAAAAATATACTTATCCTGCACATACTTACGTGTTGATATGCCAATGCTACCCATGTAGAGGTTTTCGTCGGAGAAATAATGTTGTGGATCGTAAGCTTCATCAGGTTTTTCGAGATATCGTAACCGCAGGAAACGAACAGCTGAGACAAAATTAGTTGTACGGTCATTTTCAGTATTGCCTTTGAAAAGCTGAACTGCATTACCGGCCCAATAATCGTGGGTATTGAAACGGAAAGCCTGCAGCCCGATTACCGAGTCGGTGCTATTCATCAGAACCTTACGGAATTGCTGTGTGTAATTCGCTCCGGCTGCCCATTTTGCAAAAGGCGAGAAAAAAGGACGATCAGCAGCTATGCTCCGGGTATAATTTCCGGCTTCGTCAGTCCCCAGATGCAAAGTTGAGTTAATGTATGTGTTGCGGATATTGGGAATGTAGTAGTTAACATTGTAAGCATATAGATTTGAATTATGATTCCAGGTAAAATCATTCCGCGATTCGTGCCCCAGGCCCATAAAGTTTTTATCATCCAAACCCAATGTTACACTTGATGGTGAAGCAGCGATGTGTGGAATCAGGCTCCAGTTATCGAGCTCACGGATAAAAATATCGACAGAATCGGAATTTTTGGCTGTTGCTGTTACATAAAAAGAAACATCCGTCACAAATCCTTTGCTTCGCACCAGTCGTTCCGATTCCTTTACAAGCAACGAATCAAACGCCTGATTTTGCTTGATAAGTAAAAGGTTAAGTATAGCAATCCGGCGGGTTTTGATATGCAGCCGATTACCGTTTTTGGAAATGAAATTTGGCGGCCGTACAATTGTATCGGCAATTGAATTTCCGAAAGGATCGAGTGTTTCGATATGTATTTTTCTGATTATTTTCCCTTCGAAAGCACTGTATGGCTTTTGAATCAGTTTCTTATACACTTTCTTTTTAGCCGGCTTTTGGGATGAAACAGGTGCAACCGGGTTAAAAACCAGGCGGTAAGCGAATTTGGTAAAATTTCGCTTCAGCGAAAAGGATTCAATACTCTTATACACTTTTGTTGAATCCTTTACAACCGGGTTTTTTTGTGCAAAAGCATAATCACTTGTTACAAAATGAACAAACAGCAGTATAAAAATTATTTTGAACCATGTTTGCATTTAATTTTCTGCTCGTTTTTACAATTTCATTCGATTGATGAACCAACAATTACAGTTAAATTCTTATTCCTCAGGGCCCATTGTTTTAGTACCGGCATCTTCCTCCAGCTTTTTTGCATCTTCCTTAGCTTTATTCTTGAAATATTTTCTGAGTAGTATGTTATGTTTGAGGGCTTCCATGTTTTCGTCCAGACTTTTTGAGCTGTTTTTCAGGTTAATAAGCGTTTGGTCGATATTTTTGGCATTGGCAGTATCATATATCAATTTGCCGATAATACCATTACCCCCATTTACGCTAACCATAATATCCTCAAGCTGTTGTGTCGAAACTTCGGCATTCCCGGCTGTTACCTTAAAGCTGGCCATTATTTCGGACACATCCTGTTTGGTTTCGGCAAGGGTAGCTTCCAATCCGTTAGAGCTGTTTTTAAAATTCACAATGGTTTGATTAATGTCCTCGGCAATAATAGTATCGTGTATTAACCTGCCAAGTGTTCCCCTGCCGCTGTTTACTTTAAGCATAACCTCCGCAAGCTGCTGGGTTACAACTTCGGTATGTTTAGCCGATACCTGAAAACTTGCCACAATATCATCCATTTCAACAGGTTCGCCCGAAGCAAGGGACTGCCCTTCTTTTGCCAGAGGAGCTTCGGAGCTTCCCTGCGAAATAATAAGCAGCCTGTCGCCGATAAGTCCTTCGGAACCAATAGCAACTTCGCAATCGGATTTTATAAACTGATGTACTTCTTTCCTTATCAGCATTTCAACCTTAACAGTACTATCGTTTATGATTCGGATATTATCAACTGTGCCGACATTGATTCCGGAAAAACGGATGTTGTTACCAACCTGTAAGCCGCTCACGTTGTAAAAAGTTGTGTTAAGCTTAAATACAGGGTTGAAAAGGTTTTTCTGTTTCCCGATTATAAAGATGGTGAGCACGAAAAGCGCCAGTCCTCCGGCAACGAATAAACCTAACCGTACTTTGTATTTTTGTGAGTGTTGTTCCATGTTTTTAGTTTTATAAATGTGAATTGTAGTTTAGGCTGGAAGTCGGGAGACGGGAGTCGGAAGTAGGTGTATGAGCAGGAAACAGGCAGTCGAAAGTTGTATGTTTTTGTGCTTCCGCGTTTACCTCAGTCTGGAAGGCGACTTCTGGTTTCGGACACTTTTTAGTTAAAAAACGACTTAAGCAGCGGATCAGCTGAGTTTTGAAAGTCCTTGAGTTTTCCTTCTTTATAAACTTCGCCATCTGCTAACATTATCATACGGTTTGCTGTGGCAAAAGCACACTTTATGTCGTGTGTAATGATGATGGAAGAAGTTTTATATTTTTTCTGTACTTCGTTGATGAGTTCGCTTATTTCGTCGGAAGTAATAGGATCGAGGCCTGTTGTGGGTTCGTCGTACAGCATAATTTGCGGATCGACAACAATGGTACGTGCCAGGCTAATCCGCTTGCGCATACCACCCGACAGTTGCGAAGGCATTTTGTTCAGTGCATCAGCCAGGCCAACATTTTCGAGAACTTCATTTATTTTTTCAGCCATTTCTTTCTGAGAGAGATTCTTTTTTATCCTTCGCAACGGGAATTCCAGGTTCTGTTTTACCGTCATGGAGTCGTACAACGCCCCGCTTTGAAAAAGGAAGCCTATTTTTTGCCTCAATTCACCTAGCTGCTTGTTATTTAATGCATTTACATCTTCGCCAAACACATTAATTGTCCCGCTATCCGAATGCAGCAGTCCAACAATGCATTTAATAAGAACCGACTTCCCGCTGCCTGATTTGCCAAGTACTACTAGGTTTTCGCCCGTATAAAGCTTAAGAGAAAGATTGGTTAATACCGGTTGTGAACCGAATGATTTCTTCAGGTTAGTTATTTCGATAACCGGCTCCTTGCCAGACGATTCCGGCAAAGATTTTTCCTTAATTTCTGTTTCCTGAAGGTTCATTATGGTATCATATCAGTTATTTGTACAGCAATTACATCAACAATTATTACCAGCAGCGATGCCAGTACAACAGCCGAATTAGCTGCTTTACCAACGCTTTCGGTTCCACGACCGGCATTGTAACCTTTATAAGTTCCTACCAGTCCGATTACGGCCCCGAAAAAGAAAGATTTGATAACCGCAGGTAAAAAATCAACAAAATCAATTACCCCGAATGCCTGTGAGAAAAACAGGGAGAATGTAACCTCCCCTTTGATATTGGCTCCTAACCAGCTACCTAAAATGCCAAATGCATCGGCATAAAGGATTAATAAGGGGATCATTATAGTTGCTGCCAGCACCCGTGTTACAACCAGGAACCGCATTGGATTTGTTGATGACACTTCCATAGCTTCAATTTGTTCGGTTACTTTCATGGAACCAAGTTCGGCTCCCATGCCCGAACCTACTTTCCCGGCACAAATAAGAGCTGTGATAACCGGACCCATTTCGCGGATAAGGGATACAGCCACCATGCCGGGCAACATGCTTACTGCTCCGAAATCGGCAAGTACCGGGCGCGACTGAATAGTGAGTACCAGCCCCATAATGGCACCCGTTACCGAAATAAGTGGCAATGATTTATAACCGATTTGAAAACACTGGTGGAAAAATTCTCTGAATTCGAAGCCGCGCGAAAATGTTTCTTTGGTGATGCGCATTACAAACAAAATAACATCAGCGAAATCAGTTAAAAAGCTGTTTGCCGCTTCGGTTTTCGCCAGAGTTTTCTCGCTGAGTTTGCTCATCGACTGCACCGTGGCAACCCGTATTTTCGGTATAACCGTTTTAACAGGATTTATAATTTTTCTTTTATCCATGCCTTAGCGTGTGATTTTAATAGCAATTCAACGGGGGTAAGATAGCAATGTGATCTTTGCAGCTTTCAAAAACTAAAATAACAGAGCGCACTACTTCGTTTCAACAAAATTACTTGCCACAGTCTGTAAATGTGTTACATAACTATATAGATAAATTACAAGATTCACACATTGACCTGATCCGTACCGGCAGATTACTTTTCCGGCTCCGTGCTTTCGGCAGCTTTTGCTTTCTTTTTAAAATAACCTTTGAGTAAAATATTATGCTGTAGTGCTTCCAGGTCTTCTTCGAGCTTGAATGAACTGCTTTCCAGGTTTTTTAACGTGGTTTTTATCCGGGTACCTGAGGCTTCGTCGCGCAGCAAAACACCAATAGGTGAATTGGGATTTGTACCAGCCTGCCTGAGATTTGCAATAAACGCTGATGCGGTATCCGCAATCTGCTGAAGCTGCACTACAGATAATTTAACTGAATTGAATACTACAGTATCGGTTATTAGTTCGTTAGCAAGCGTTCCTTTTTTATTAAGGCCTTCGCTGAAAGTGGCTAAGGACGTAACCAGTTGCTCAGCCTTAACGGATGCTTGCTGAAGCGATGCCGTAGCGGCATTGATATTTGCATATACTTCGTTGTCCTTAAGAAGTTTACCGATGGTTCCTTCGCCGGCAGCTAAAGTTTTGCTTATCACTTTAAAATCGTTGGTGATCTCACGCAGGTTATTGTTATTATCCTGCAAAGTATTAATCATATCTTCCGAAGTAAAAGTCTTTTCGACATGTAAAACATCGCCTTCATCCACTTCGGCTGCACTTGTTGTACCACCGTAGATTACGAGGATTTTATTCCCGATAAGTCCATCGCTGCTTATTTTAACCATAGCATCCTTGCGGATATATTTACGGGCTTTTACATCAATTTTCATATTGACTTCTACCTGCGAGGTGCCGTGAAAGTTCAGACTGCTCACGGTACCGATTTTTACGCCCGAAAACCACACATTGTTGCCTTTCTGCAACCCGCTTACATCTTCGAACAGTGAGCCTATTTCCATTTTGGTTTTAAAAGTTTCGTGCAGATTGCCAACCATAAGAATACCTCCAATGAAAAAGAGTATTCCTACGATTACAAAAACTCCCACTACTACTGCGCGTCTGTTTGGTGATTCATTCATAACTTATTGAATAAAATTGTAATTAAAGAAAGCCCTTATCTGTTCATCGTCAGTGTCAAAAACATCCTGAAAAGTTCCTACTTTCAGGAATTTACCGTTTAGTAACATGGCTGTGCGGTTGCCTGTATTTTTGGCACAGGTGAGGTCGTGTGTTATAATGATAGAGCTCGTATTGTATTTTTGCTGGACTTCATTTATCAGTTCGATAATTTCGGCACTGGTAACCGGATCGAGACCCGAAGTAGGTTCGTCGTACAACATGATTTCGGGTTTGAGGATCAAAGTACGGGCAATGCCTATGCGTTTGCGCTGACCGCCCGAAAGGTCTGATGGCAGTTGGCTTGCTTTATCGTTTAAGCCAACGGCTTCGAGTACTTCTTCAACAGCTTCATCTATATCTTTTTTACTTAGATTCATTGTGTTCATAGTCAACGGGAATGCCAGATTCTGATATACATTCATACTGTCGTACAAAGCACTGCTCTGAAACGAAAATCCGATCCGTAACCGCAGTGCATCAAGTTCTTTTCGTTCCAGTTTATCAACCTGTTGCCCTAACACAAGCACTTCGCCACTATCGGGCTTCAGAAGACCAACAATAATTTTTATTAAAACCGATTTGCCTGTGCCGGATTTACCGAGTACAGCCACATTTTCGCCTTTAAAAAGCTTAAAATCAACTCCTTTTAATACTTGCAAATCGCCAAATGACTTAAACAATCCATGGATTGATATCACTGTTTCATTGTATTCAGTACTATGTTGTTGTAGTTTGTCCATGGCTTTAAAAATATCGGATCCAGTTGGCTATCTGAACTATTACGAGTTCCTCAATAAATATCAGGAACATCGACAGCACTACTGCCTGGTTAGCGGCCTTACCTACCCCACGCGTTCCCTGCGTTGCATTAAATCCTTTATAAGCCCCCACTATGCCAATAGTAAATCCATAAACAGTTGCTTTGGCAACCGAAGTAAAAATATCGAGAAAGCTGATGGTGGAAAACGCACTTTGATAAAATGCAATTATACTGCTCGATTCCTGGGTGTGAACATTAATGTATGAACCGTATAACCCTACAAAACTGCAAAACAAAGAAAGTATTGGGATTGTAATAGTAGTTGCCAGCACACGAGTAACTACCAGGTACTTAAACGGATTAATAGCCGACACTTCCATGGCATCGATCTGCTCGGTAACCTTCATTGAACCAAGTTCGGCGCCAATGCTCGACCCTACTTTACCAGCGCAAATAAGCGCTGTAACCAACGGACCTAAGGCTCTTACTATTGCAATACCAATTAAAGAAGGAAGCCAGGAAGTTGCACCAAAATCCTCCAGCGAAGGACGCGATTGCTTGGTGAAAACTACACCTACAATAAAACCGGTAAGCGTAATAAGTGGTAAAGATTTTAACCCTACTTCAAAACTTTGGTTGATAACCTCGCGCAGATGAAAAGGCCTTTTAAAAGCTTCCTTAAAGAACAGAGCAACAAAAGTCCAGGCGCTGTGAACGCCGGTAAAATAATGATCAATTCCTTTTGAGAATATATATTTTCGTTTGCTAAAAATGGTCATTTAATACTTGTGTTGTAAAAAAACATGGCAGGTTTCACCACGAAACCGTAAGCTGAAATTATACTTGAATCAGGCCCTAAGGCAATCTTTTTGTGTTCAGACCTTTTTCCCGGTAAATTACTCTACAAAGGTGAAAACAACCATGGCCGATGGTGTTACATAACTTTTTTAATTCGTTATATAATTCACACTTTGGGGAGAGTGCTTTTAAAGATCCAAGACCCAAATTCCAAGATCCAAATTCCAAGGTGGTTAAACAGAGATTTTGCTTTTAAAGATCCAAGTCCCAAATACCAAATTCCAAATTCCAAGGTGGTTAAACAGAGATTTTGCTTTTAAAGATCCAAATTCCACAATCCAAGATCTAAATTCCAAGGCGGTAAAAGAGAGATTTTGATTTTAAAGACCTTAAAACCGCGAATCCTGGTACCTAATTCCCTGGCACTGAACAATCTGGATTTCGGAGTTTAGGATTTGGAAATTGGCTCTTGGAATTTGGGACTTGGAATTTGGAATTTTACTACCCTTCCTTGTATTTCTTTCGTTGTTTTTGAAACAGGTTTCGCGGCGCTTTATCATTTAATTCATTCATTCTATGGTAAGCTTTCATCAGCGCTTCAGGAAACTCTCCTTTGTATTGCATTTTATAAAACGAAAAACCATTATAAGGGATCACACTCTGGTTTGCAGATATTTTTACCCGTTTCTCCACATTCCTATCCTTGAAGAAAGAAATGAATACGGCTTCCCTCTCTCTGTTTAACTGATTGTATTTGGCTTCAACAAATGTTGCACCCAAAAGCCTGCTGCATTTATCCTGGGTTGTAAACAGCATAGAATCGGAGGTTTGCCGATTTAAATACTTAACAAACTTTTCATCTTTAATAGACATGTTATCCACTGTTTCTGCATCTTCGTGGCTGAAATATTTTTCATCTTTACTTTCTGTTGTCATGAAATATTTCTTCTTCGCTTCATACAACAAGATATACTCTTTTTCTTTAGTGGTAAACTGTTGTGGCGAAACCGTAATAGATGCACCCGGATTTTTATGCAGAAAGTCGGCCATTCGTTCAATAAAATTTTCCTGCTGTTTGGTAAGCGAACTTCCCCGTATCTCCCATTTCAGGGTAAGGGATTTTTCAATTTCGGTTTCCGTACTTTTCACTTCCATACGATAAGGAGTAGTAGCGGGTTTAACAAAAATATTCCCCAGTATATCCACAATTACGTCCCGCAAATGAAATTTCGGGTCCTTTAAATCACCACTTATCGGGACTTCGTAATCAATAACATTTCCGCGTTCGCGGGTAAGGGCCATAATAAGCCGCATAGGCAGCCTTGTAATATCCTTGGTTTGTTCGCGCTTTGTTAAGCGCGGATCAATTAAAACAATGTGATTGTTGCTTTTTATATTTCCGTTTCTGACATTCCATGTCCCGTTTGCCGAAAGCGTTCCCCTATCAACCGGAAAGGACGTAAATTGAATCAGATAGGGATTAAACATAGCAACAGGCAGTTTTTGAAGTGTATAATTGAGGTCAAAATCAGAACTGTCATTTGGATTGATGCTAATTAATACTGATGCATTGCCATAAGGTTTGATTCCGGTTCTGATCGAAACACCTACCCTGTTTTTATTCTTTGTTATTGAATCGGCCAGTACATTAAGCGGGTTTAAATGGATGTTGAATTTTTCGCTCATCGAATAATCGCTGAATTCCAGGTCGCCGCTGTAAATAGCCAGCCGGTTTATCTTGTAATTGCTCCGGAAGAAATTCTGCGAAAGCCGTTTTATATAATTTCCAATTTCGAGAACAAGGTTAAATTTTCCGCCCGGCGATTCGACAGCATTGGTTGATACTGCTGAAACAAACATACGCGTAAGGTTATCGAGATAATCGTACCGCTCGTATTTAAAATAAGGGTTGTTGAGCGAAACCGAATCGAAAAGATATTTATGTTTATTGGGGCTCAGCTCAATTATTGCTAAAGTCAGTTTACGGAAGGACGCATAATCATCGCCCGGTTTTTCCCCGGTGCGAAGATCGTTTATTGCAAAAGGCCCTGAAAAAGTTACATTTTCGGCTGTTTTAAAGTTGCCTTTAACTTTCAGATCAGCATCAATGTTACCTGTAAAATATCCAAAATTGGTCAATTCCCTGAGGTATTGCTCCATGATATTCAGATCGAACTTTTCAGCCACCACGGCAAGACGGAAATCGAGGTTTTTAATATTGATAATAAAATTGCCTTTCATTCCGCCGCCGCCAATACCTGATAAAAATGAAAACTTTGCATCAATGGTATCTGTATCCCAATGCAGCCCGGTACTTTCGATATTCACTTTTGTAATAAAGTAATTAATAGGAGTTACCCGTTCGCGGTAATAGAATTCGCCGTCGACAATCTTGATATTCAGCATATTAAAATGTACCGCCGAAACAGCTTTAACAGAATCAACTTTTTTTGAAAACCTTACAATCAGATCATCAAAATTTAAATTCGAATCGATTTGTATAATAGTACCTCGCGGCCTGTTCAGCGTGAGTTCGCTTATTTCGTAAGTGCCTGAGAACATTTTAAACAATGCAAAATTTGCATTAACGCCTTCTATTGAAAGGAAAATGCTATCACTTTCCAATTCATGCACATTCAGATTGTTGAAATGCACATAGCCTGTAAACGGATTTACAAAAGCCCAGTCCATCGTAATTTGACGACCGGTGTATTTGAGGTCATATTTCTCGACAAGATATTTAGCAATAGGAGAAATAAACAGTGTAACAATGCCAAACATAACTATCAAAACACTAAAACTAATTAGCAGTGCTCTGAAAAATTTGTACTTACGACTTTTAGGTTGAGCTATATTGCTTTTCTTGTTTAATGCAGCAACAGTTTTTCTTAGAAATAAGGATAATGATTTTGAATTTAACGGCATTTACATCTTTGTTATTGAACACTAAATCTGCCTTTCGCAGAACACAAATTTTTTACAAATGTCGGTCTGTTTTTTTTGGATAGCGTTACACAACATTTGCTAAAAGTTACATAATTCACACATTTTCAGGTTTTTGAAATTAAAAAATATCCATTTGATACCAATGTGTGAATGATGTAATTCTAAAAAAATATTTTGTAACTGAATTGGATGAATAGAGTCTTCCTTTGTCCGGTGAAAATTTAAACACAATTTAAACTAATCAAAATGAAAACGAAACGAACAAGATTTTGGATGACTCCGGCTGTAATGCTCTTAGTGCTAGTATCACTTGCCACCGGATGTAAAAAAGATGACTATGTAGAAATCCCGGGCGTGTGTCCTGTTGTGGAATCTACAACCCCTGCCAACGGGGCTACCAATGTTCCACTTAATCAAATCATTACAGCAACTTTTAATGTGGAGATGAATCCTGCGACAATCACACAGGCATCCTTTATTTTAACCGGAGGTGTTGTTCCGGTTGCCGGTACGCTTACCTATAATAATACAAATGCTACCTTGAGTTTTGTGCCCAGCACGCCGCTTGTACAAAACACCACCTACACCGGAACTGTAAAATCAACCGTAAAGGACGCAAAGGGAAATGCATTGCAAACAAACTATGTGTGGACCTTTAGTACAGGCGTAATTCTTTCGCCTACAGTTATTTCGACTGACCCGGCAAATAGTGCTACCGGTGTTTTTATAAACAAAGTCGTTACCGCAACATTTAGTGTTCCAATGGATACGCTTACAATAACAGCGTCAACTTTTACACTAAAACAAGGTTCACTTACAATATCAGGAGCTGTAACCTATTCCGGCACAACTGCTTCTTTTACACCTACAGGTGAACTTTCTCCTAATACATTATATACAGGAACCATAACCACAGGAGCCAAAAACAAGGCAGGTACTCCATTGGAGAATAATTATATATGGTCATTCACCACCGGATCACTTACAGGGCCGACCGTAATATCAACTGACCCGACCAATAATGCCACCGGAGTGTTGCTTGATAAAACAATAACAGCAACTTTCAGCATGGCAATGGATCCGCTGACACTTACCACATCAACATTTACCGTTAAGCAAGGTTTGAACACTGTATCAGGAATTGTTTCATATTCCGGTAACACTGCAACGTTTAATCCATCGGGGCCACTGACAGCCAACGCACTTTATGTATGTACAATAACAACAGGAGCTAAAAATACTGACGGTATAGCACTTTCCGAAAACTATGTGTGGTCATTTACAACTGCATTAGCCGCAGGGCCAACAGTAGTTTCAACCGATCCTGCTGATAAAGCCACCGGAGTTGTATTAAATAAAACTGTAACAGCCACTTTCAGTGAAGTAATGAATCCGCTTACGCTGAATGCCACAACCTTTACCGTAAAACAAGGGACAACCGCTATTGAAGGTATAATTTCCTATTTCGGCAAAACTGTAGTTTTTTTACCAACAGGTTTATTTACCGCTAATACACTTTTTACCGCAACCATTACTACAGGTGCTGAAAACGTAGCTGGTACGCCAATGGCTTCGGATTATGTATGGACATTTACAACAGGTAGCTTAGCTGCTCCAACTGTAATTTCAACCATCCCTATAAACAATGCTACAGGAGTGCCACTCAACCAGATTGTGAGCGCAAACTTCAGCGAAGCGTTGAATCCCCTTACTGTTACAGCTTCAACTTTTACTCTGCAACAAGGTTTAACCATGGTTGATGGCGCAGTATCGTATTCAGGAATCACTGCTTCATTTGATCCAACTGTTGACCTGGTACAAAATACTATTTATACTGCTACAATAACCACCGGTGTATCGAATGTTGCCGGCATTGCAATGTCATACAATTACACCTGGACGTTCACTACATTATCAACAGAGGCCCCTGCAGTAATAAGTACTGACCCAGCAGAAAATGAAACAGATGTAGCGATCAATAAAACAGTTACGGCAGAATTCAGTATGCCAATGAATCCTGTGACCCTTACTACTTCGACTTTTACCTTAAAAGATGGATCAGTAACAGTTGATGGAGAAGTAACTTATAATGGAACAACCGCATCCTTTAATCCAACCAGCGATCTTTTACAATCAAAAATCTATACGGCTACTATTACCACCGGAGCCACGAACATGGCCGGAACGCCAATGGCAGTTGATTATACATGGAGTTTTACAACACTTACATCCGTATTACCTCCTGAAATAGATCTGGGAACAGCTTCAATCTTCGGAGCATTCGGAGGAAACGCAGGAATAACCAACCAGGGTGTAAATACAGTAATTAACGGCGCAATTGCTACCACAGCAGCTTCCACATTAGTAACAGGATTTCATGATGGATTAACAGGTGATGTTTATACCGAAACCCCACTTAATGTTGGTCTTGTAACCAATGGCATTTTCACAGCTCCACCGGCTCCCGGAAATGCTACCACCGAAGCAATTGCAACCTTAGCCTTGGTTGATGCAAATGCCGCTTACCTGAGTATTTCACCTGCTTCGATGCCTGGAGGAATTGATCCCGGCGCCGGCGAATTAGGTGGATTAACCCTGGCTCCAGGTATTTATAAATCAGCGAGCGGTACTTTTAACATTTCGAACGGACCTCTTACTTTAGATGCCCAGGGCGACCCGAATGCCACATGGGTTTTCCAGACAGCAGCCGGACTTACAGTTGGTATGGCAGGTCCAACAGGAGCACGCAGTATCAATTTGATAAACGGCGCTTTACCCAAAAATGTATTCTGGTATGTGGGTACCGCAGCTACAATTAACGGAGCCGGAGGTGGCACAATGGTGGGTACTATTATGGCATATTCAGGAGTTACATTTTCGACAGCTGGCAATGCAGTTCAAACAGTATTGAATGGCCGCGCTATTTCGTTGGTTGCATCAGTTACAATGGTAAATACAACCATTAACGTACCTGAATAAGGACAAAACAAGTTAGAATCTTATTAAAAGAATTAATAAATAAAGACTAAAAACAGTACCATGAAATTAAAAATTAATTTAAAAAGGGGACCGCGTAACACGTGGTCTCCTTATAACCTGATGATTAAAGGCCTTTTTATAGGTGCTTTGATTCTGACAGGAATTCAATCGCCGGTTCAGGCGCAGGATACACAGTACACCAGGCCATCATGGTGGTTTGGTGTTGCGGGTGGTGCCAACTTCAATTTTTATAACGGATCTACTCACCAGCTGAATGCAGATTTCACACCTCCTGTTACTTTTCACGAAGGCAATGGCATTGGGCTTTATGTTGCACCACTCATTGAGTATCATCGCCCTGATTCCCGATGGGGATTTATGTTTCAGGCAGGCCTCGACAGCAGAAAAGGCTCTTTCAAGGAGGTTAATTCTCCTTGTAATTGTCCGGCTGATCTGGAAACTGATTTAAACTATATTACCGTTGAGCCAAGTTTACGTTTTGCACCATTCAAATCTGATTTGTACTTGTATGCAGGCCCTCGCTTTGCTTACAATATGAATAAATCATTCACTTACAAGCTGGGCATCAATCCGGCTTACCCTGATCAGGAACCTACTCCTGATGTTTCAGGAGATTTCAGTGAAATGAACCAAACCCAGATTTCGATGCAGGTTGGCGCAGGCTATGATATTTATTTATCATCGCAAAGCCACCAGACACAATTCGTACTCTCTCCCTTTGTTTCGTTTCATCCATATTTCGGACAAACTCCCCGTTCAATCGAAACATGGAATATTACAACGGTAAGAGCTGGCCTGGCTTTGAAACTCGGTCGCGGCCGCGAAATTCCGCCACCTGCAAAAGTTGAAATTATAGTACCGGTTGTTGTTCATGAACCAAAAGTTGTTTTTACAATTAACTCACCAAAAAACGTACCTGTTGAGAGAAGGGTAAGAGAAATATTCCCGGTCCGTAATTACGTGTTTTTCGATGCAGGGTCAACTGAGATTCCAAATCGGTATGTTTTAATCGAAAAAAATCAGGTAAAAGAATTCAGAGAAGATCAACTTGAAGTAACTGTACCCAAAAATCTTTCAGGCCGCTCAGAACGCCAGATGATTGTGTATTATAATGTACTTAACATACTTGGCGACAGGATGTTAAAAAATCCTTCGGCAACAGTTACTTTAGTGGGATCATCAGAAAAAGGCAGCAGCGATGGCCGTGAAATGGCTGAATCGGTGAAGAAATATCTTGTTGATATTTTCGGAATAGATGCTTCGAGAATTACAACCAAAGGTCAGCTTCGACCTGATGTTCCATCACGACAACCAGGTGGCACTCTCGAACTGGAACTTTTACGCCAGGGCGAACGCAGGGTATCCATCGAAAGTAGTTCACCGGCATTGCTCATGGAATTCCAGAGCGGCCCCGAAACAGCACTCAAACCTGTTGAAATCAATTCAATACAGGAAGCACCTGTTGACAGCTATGTTACATTTGAAGCCGACAGTGCAAAACAGGCATACAAATCGTGGAGGCTCGAAATCCGCGACGAACAAGGTCTGGTACAACATTTCGGTCCATACACTGACAATAAAGTGAGCATGCCCGGAAAGGCAATTTTGGGAACAAGGCCATCAGGCGACTATAAAGTCAAACTGATAGCAGATACCAAAAGCGGAAAAATTGAAGAGAAGGAATCTACGATGCATATTGTGCTGTGGACCCCGCCAGCAAATGAAGAAGGCATGCGATTCAGTATCATCTACGAATTCGACGAAGCGAAAGCCTTGCCTGTTTACGAAAAATACCTTACCGAAGTGGTAACGCCAAAAATTCCGCAGGGAGGAAAGGTAATGATACACGGGCATACCGACGTAATTGGCGACCCGGAGTATAACAAAGAACTCTCCATGGCCCGTGCCAACGATGTGAAAGGTATTCTGGAAGCGAGCCTTACAAAAGCCGGCAGAAATGATGTAAAAATAGAAGTGTTCGGTTTTGGCGAAGATGAAAAACTGGCTCCTTTCGATAACAAATATCCGGAGGAACGTTTTTATAATCGTACTGTTATAATTGATATTGTTCCTAAATAAGCAGTCTGTCAATTACTTAGAGATCAAAAAACGAAGGTGCTGCCTGGTTTCAAAACCGGGCAGCATTTTTTTGTGTACACTAATCGGAAATTCTCCGATGTGTGAAAGTTGTAACTCTTCTTAAAAATTGTGTAATGCAATCCGGCGATTTGCGGCTCACCTTTGCAGGGTGAAAACCTCTTCACAAGTAACTAATAAAACATGAAAGCGTTAAAAGTAGCCATCGTAGCGATGGCGTTAGTTTTAGCAGGCGCATTGCAGGCGCAGGTAGCTGTAAATATTAATATCGGTTCACCCCCGATGTGGGGACCAGCAGGATACTCAGAAGTGCAGTATTATTACCTACCCGATGTGTATTCTTACTATGATGTACGATCGTCCATGTTTATATATCAAAGCGGGGGGAAATGGATACACAGGAGCTATCTCCCCACAAGATACAGGAATTATGATCTGTACCAAGGTTATAAAGTTGTAATGACCGATTATCATGGCAACACACCTTACACTCATTTTAAAACTCACAAATTAAAATATGCAAAAGGCTATCGCGGCCCGTCACAAAAAAACATTGGTGAAAAGCCCGGAAAAGGGAACAGCGTTGCGAAACAAAATGCCAAAAACTATTCAAAAGAAAAGGCGAACCAGGGCGGAGGTAAAAGCAATAATAAAGCTAAAAACGAAAATGGTAAAGGAAACGGCCATGGTAAAAAGAAATAGTTTTAATCCGTAACTCCTATCAAACAAAATAGTCGCTGAAAAGAACCACTAACTAAATCTTAATACACACACAAATGAAAACAATTACATTAACCTTGCTATTGGCCCTTACTATTATCGGGACCAGTGCATTTGCTCAGAAGTCGATTTCTGAAAAACACGGCAACACCCTTAACCTCGGATTAGGCATTGGCGGCTATTACGGATATTACCATCACGCAGGTCGTTCGTTACCTGTTTTCAATATCAACTACGAATTTGATGTGGCACGTAATTTTACCCTGGCACCTTTTATTACACTTTACTCGTACCGAAACGACAACGATCATTATCGTGAAACCATTATCCCTGTGGGAGTTAAAGGCTTTTACTATCTTGATCAGGCAGTAAATGCTGGTTCGGCATGGGATTTTTACCTTGCCGGTTCAATTGGTTTTGCAATACACCGCTCAACCTGGGATGATGGATATTCGGGAGACACATATTACTCTGGCGTAAGTCCTTTGATTCTCGATCTTCACTTAGGGGCTGAATACCACCTGAGCAACAGTGTCGGTTTATTTCTTGATTTATCCACCGGAGTTTCAACACTTGGTTTGTCATTCCGATAAAAATTTTTCTTAAAATGAATGTTTAACAAGCAACCATTTTGTTGCATTAAAAACCCGTTTCAGTTTGGATCGGGTTTTTGTGCGTTTAAAGCTTTGTGAAAGCAAAAAAACAAATTGAACCTTTTGTGTGTTATAAATCCCAATATGCAAATCCGTGAATTATGTAAATTTTTCCAAAAACTATATAACAGCCTTCAGCTAGTATTGATTGAATTTTGTACTGTTATAATTCTAGTCTCTTTATCAGGCAACTAACCTTCGGACTCATATTACGAATGCGATAAAGATGGCATAAAACCACCTTAATTTAACTTAGAAGCGATGAAATACAATTACACATTACCGGTACTTCTGATGCTATTTGTTGGCTGCGAAGGAATTGAAATAGATGAGTTACCTGATAATGTTACTCAGGTTTATCCTGTTGAAAATGTTGTTGACAGCCTGAAGCTGCTTTTTTCTGAGAATGGAAATGTACAACTCAACAATCCAAATCTGTTTTCCGATTCGATTCAAAAAAACATTATTCTGAAAACTGAATCCAATGTATATGTTACTTTTCTTGATGAGGCAACAGATGCTAAAAATACACTTTGCTGGTACTCCTACAATAAATTTCAGCCACCTTCAGGAATAAATGATATTGTTGGAAATGTGATATTTCCTAATATCTCGAAAACTGGAGAAGGCGGGCTCCTGGAACTTGGCTACACCGTAAAGCTTAGTGATCAGAAATTTCCGGCCGGAACTGTTATTGGGTTTTTCCTCATTTCGAGCGGCTGGAACGCAGGTGCAATCAATTATGATGCAAACACGTTTTATACCAATCAAAATTTAAATATAGAGGGAGAGCAAATGCATATTTTATTTAAAAACTCTTATTCGAGCTATGTTGTAATAGGTTTCGAAGACAACTTAAACGGGCCCTTTGATTTTAACGATATCCTGTTTACAGTTTCGGACAATGACAAAGGGAACGAAGCAACTTCCTTCGACTTAAGCAAAGTATATCTGAAATAGATACACAAGCATATTAAACGGGCTGTCGCATATTTTTGTGGCAGCTTATTTTTTTGTCGGTTATTAAGGAAACCTGGCTAATCCGCATATGAGAATTGTATAATTCGAGCTGACATTCATAGCAATATTCTCATTCATCAGGAAATTCATCACTCAGCAAATCAGCAATGTGTGAATAATGTAACATTTATTCAAAAAGATGTAACGTGCAAAACCTGTTTGCAACTGACCTTTGTATTCAGAAATTATTTCAATAAACAATAAAGACAAAAATCATGAGCGCAAAGAAATTGATGATAGGTGTATTGGCAGGAACTGCCCTGGGGGCTGTATTAGGTATTCTGTATGCGCCCGATAAAGGCTCTGTTACCAGACGAAGGTTTTCAAAAAGAAGCTACGACTATTCGGATGAACTGGAAGCAAAATTTAATGACCTCATCGAAAGTATTACCGAACAATTTCAGGCCGTAGTTGAAGAAGTAAATCAAATGGCCGAAAAAGGGAAAATCAAAGAAGTTTAATCCAAAATGGAATAACCTCCGCATGAAGCCTGATTATTCCGGAATAAAAACTGAATCATTTCTTTCAAAATCAATAAACACTTTTTCGACTTTATAAAGGCCCTAATTCCGGCTATTTCAAAGTTTAAGTGACATATAAATCTAACCATGGAAACCCCGGCAGATTCAATTGAATCATTATTTGAGAGAGCTGAAACCTACGGACGAACAACGTATGAACTTTCGAAGCTTAAATTGCTTGAGACAACCAATATTGTTGTAACCTCATTAATAGCAAGGTTAAGCACGATACTGATGGTAGCTATGTTCTCATTTGTTTTGAGCATAGCAGTAGCTTTGTGGCTGGGCGATTTACTCGGTAAAGCGTATTATGGTTTTTTTATCGTAGCAGGATTCTACCTTCTGGCAGGACTAGTGTTGCATTTTTTCCTTCACCGGTGGGTTAAAACGCCTATCAGTGAGCTGATTATCAAACAAGCTCTTCAATAGTAAGTATCATGCAAAAAATAATAACAGAAGCTGATCTCAGGCTTGCCATCCTTCAACTGGAAGGGAAACAGACACAGGAAAGGATACTCATGAAAGCACAGTTCCTTATCACTGTTGAAACCCTGAAACCGATTAACCTGATAAAAAGTACTTTGCTCGAAGCTGTTGAATCGGAGGACCTGCAGGACAATTTCCTGAATGCCGCGCTGGGACTTTCGGCCGGCTATGTTTCCAAAATGATGTTTCAGGGCAAATCGGGCGGACCGGTAAGAAAGATTCTCGGCACGGCTCTTATGTTTGGTATTAAGAACCTGATAGCTCAAAATCCTGAAACAGTAAAAAAATGGGGTGGATTATTTTTTACGGTCGTTAGGAATCTGTTGCGCGAAAAAAAAACTAAAAACTCCGCTGCCGCCGGATCCGGTGAAACCGCAGATTAAAACTATCCCGCCGCAAAGGCAAAATGATATTACCTTACCGGTACCTGCCGCGAAAGCGGAATCGTGTAAGGCCTTTAGATGTCCGTAGTGGAAGCTGCGGGCATTTCTTTTTTCTGTTTCATTTACCACAACCCAGGCAGGGAATACTAAATCCCAGCGATAAACAAGTTGTAAAAGCTGTTTTTAATCCTGTTTTTTATTGTTTCCCGATGCTTTTAATTCATCAAGCAAGGCTTTCAAACTAACAGTTGCGTATGATGATGAATGATCGGACATGGCATAGGGGATAATCAGATCCTTATTATGTATGATAGAACCACACGAATAAATTACATTGGGCACATACCCTTCTCTTTCCGATTCAATCGGCACCATCAACGGGTTTGTCAATCTGCCAATTTCTTTTTCAGGATTATCAAGTTCGTACAACGAAGCTCCAAGAGTATATTCCCTCATCGGCCCTACCGCATGGGTAATAACCAGCCAACCCTCATCAGTTTCAATCGGCGAACCGGCATTTCCCATTTGTACCAATTCCCATGGATATTTGGGTTGTTGAATTATTTTTGCCTCGCGCCATATGTTTATACTATCCGAATAGGAAATATAATTATTTACGCCGTCAATCCTGCAAAGCATGGCATATTTACCATTGATCCTGCGGGGGAACAGTGCCATCCCTTTGTTCTGAGCTATTTCGCCATTTAAAGGTAATATCTTGAAATTATAAAAATCTTTGGTACTTATCAGTTTCGGAAGTATCACCATTCCATCGTAAGCGGTATAGGTGGCATAATAAGTTATTTCGCCGTTGTCGTCAGTAAACTTCACGAAGCGGGCATCTTCAATACCTCGTTGCTCTGTGGCCGAAATAGGAAAAATAACCCTTTCGGAGATGGCTGAATCAATTGAAAAATAAATTTCGTAGTGAGCCGAAGCAAGCCACATCATCTGGTTGATTATTTTTACCTGATCTTCGGAAAGATCAGGGGCTTTCCTTGCTTTCTCAATACTATTCATCAATTCGCCATAAGTAAAAGTATCGCCAAGTTTTTCCAATATAAAATCGGACGAAACAGTAGTACGCTGATTCTGGGTTAAATCCTTTTTATCAACGATAACAGGAGGAATACTATCCCCCACCCCTTTTATTTCATCATGCTTATCAAGGATTGCAGGTGAAATAACGCTTCCGGCCTCCTGCATTTCGAGCAATTTATTGTGGAAAATTTTCTTAATGTAGGAATTCCGTTTTATAACATCGGCTTCAGCCAGCATTTTACCTACAGGCTCCAGCACCAGGTTATTATGCCTGTCGAGCACCCCTGAGCGGAAAACTACTGAGGAGATATGCCCTTCGCCTGTAGCACGGAAACTAAAAATCACCCTTTTTTCACCTGGCCGCGTTTCGGACTGATCAGGATCTTCTACAACCGACGGATTAAAAAAAGCTGCCGATTCAATCGAATATTCCATGGTAAAATAGGAGCCTATCAGCGCTTTCTGCGAAACGGTTAAATCCTCCTCATTTACTTCTATTTTATCAAATACAGGAGCCATTTTGGCAAAATGCTTTTCGAAAATTTTTGAAATATTCCTGTGCCGCCTCGAAAATCCCCTCAGCAACTGGCTCATAGCAATGTTTACTTCACTTTCAGGCATTGCCAATACTTTGCGTATTATATCAGCTGCCCTTTCGTCGTTCACGTATAAAAAACGTGCTATAATTCTGGTTGGATCAGGTGAAAATATATATCTCTTCCGTGTTACGGCTACTTGCATGATTATAAGGTTTTAAAGAGAAATTTATTAGTTGGTCGAACTTTAGAAGGAATTGAAGCTGATGCTTCCAAAAAAAAACAGAGAGATACTGAAGAATCCTGATTTCCCGATTTTTACGAAAGTAAGTCATTTGAATCACTTAACCGGATTTATTATTAAACCCAAATTAATTATTAAGAGGAGATGGATGAACCGAAGTAATGATTTATGCCACAGCAGGAGGATGTTTTTCATTTCACCATATATTCATGGTTAAACACAAATCATATTTGTAAAATTGCATGGCTTGTAAAATTATTTCACCGAGATAACAAAAAAAGAGTATCACTTCCTGCTACCTTACTGAGGACAGAATTAAGTATGCAAACAATTTTAAAAAAATTAACCTCCGGTTTTATTGCGATAAGATTCCTCCCATTAAAACAATTTCAATAATGGTATAACAACTTTCAAAATCAACCATTAAAGAGAAATTAATCAAACCCTATCAAAGTATTGGTAAGCTGCCGGAATAATTCAATTTAAGCGTCTGTCCCAGGTAAATTGTGGTAGCAGGAAGTGAATACCCTGCATTCTAAACTCCGATAAAATTACTTCTGAAAAAGGCAAAAATCTTTACACAATTCCTGCCAATATTTACATAATTCACAGGTCATTTTAAAAACCGGAAAATCAGGATGTTTCTGACAACTGACTATTTCGTTCACTGGAAGGGTTGAGCAAAACAAAGAAAATATTTGTATATTTGTTTTCCCTGTTCAGTCGGATGGCGGTTAGCAGAATCAAAGCATTTGGGGAAACCGGGATTGCCCCGACTAACTTTGCCTAAATTTTACCGTTATTTAATCTAGAACAAAGTAATCGTTTACCCTTCTTAATGAGTAATGTGGGCTTATCACAGTATGTATTCACTCAATTTGATATTATTTGAAAATCTATGTCAAAAATATGGTTTGTACCCGCTGCAAGGCTGCGGTGAAATCCGAGTTAAAAAAACTGGATTTGCACTATTCCTATGTAGATTTGGGTGAGGCTGAAATTTTGGAAGACCTTACTGAGGAGTTGCATGAACAACTTAGTGCTGCCTTAAAAAAGAATGGACTTGAACTGATGGATGATAAAAAAAGCATCCTTGTAGAAAAGATTAAAACAACTATTATTGAGCTTATCCATTATACTGATGATCAGATTAAAGTAAACCTTTCTGATTACCTGAGTGAAAAGCTCAACTATAATTATACTTACTTATCAAATCTCTTTACCGAAACGAAAGGGACAACTATCGAAAAATTTTACCTGTCGCACCGGATAGAAAAAGCAAAAGAACTCCTTGTTTACGACGAGCTGAATCTGAGCGAAATTGCTTTTAAACTGCACTACAGCAGTGTAGCCCATTTGTCGAATCAATTTAAAAAAATGACAGGGCTTACCCCATCTCATTTCAAAAACCTGAAACACAAAAAGCGTATCACTTTGGGTAAACTGTGAATTATGTAATTTCTTTACAGAACTATATAATATTATTTGTTCACTAAGTCTTCACCTTTGCAATCCGAAATTCATAGTACCTTTTTGAATTACTGAACTAATGAGGTTGTCTCAAAAAGATGAAATGACTTTACTGCCGACTCTTTGCAGATTCATCAATAAAAGACAAGCCTGGGCGTCCCTCAACCTGACGTGAGACAATATAATTCAGTCCTGTTGAGCAGCTGCCCCGTTTGTTGTAGCAAAGCCATTTACAATATAATAATAATTGTCTGACTTTTGAGGCAACCTCCTTTTTTAAAGTTCCAAAACCCAGGATCCAAATTTCAAATTCCAAATTCCAAGACCCAAGACCCAAATCCCTAGAAGGATTCATAGAGTGTTTGGAATTTGGAGCTTGGTATTTGGAGCTTGGTATTTGGAGCTTGGTATTATGTCAAAGTGTGAATGATGTAAATATCCTTCACAATTATGTAATGCTTCAGAAAACGGCCGGATATACCTTTGTAGCTGTAATTAATAGTTCGCAATCACAGATCAGATGGCACAAAACTATTGTTTCTGAAAACCTAACCACCATCTAACAAAATTAAAGTCATGGGAAGCTTACTTTACATTATCGCTGTCATCCTGGTTATCGCCTGGGCAATTGGATTTTTTGCTTACAGTGCCACCGGTATCATTCATATACTCCTTGTTATCGCTCTCATAGCGGTAATATTCCGTGTAATCCAAGGCAGGAGAGTTTTATAAACCGAACCATAAAATAACCAAAAAAATGAAAAAGATCACATTTGCTGTTATGGCAATCTTCTTGTCGTTAACATTTTACCCGGGTCAGTCAAGTGCTGCAACTAAAAAAGAGCCAACCCCTACATCGGTAGTAATTACTAACCCTGCTGATGCTGCTAAAGTAAAGACTCTCGAATTAAGGCTATCCGAAATAAAGGATATGGATAAAACAGATCTGAAGGCAGCTGAGAAACGCGAACTACGCAAAGAAGTCCGTTCTATCAAAAAACAAATCAGCGAGTTAGGCGGAGGCGTTTACATTTCAGTAGGCGCAATCATCATTATCTTATTGCTTTTGATCATCTTATTATAAACCATTAAAACAAAAATTATGAGCGCAGGAAAAGTATTGTTGGGCGTATTAGCCGGTGTCGCAACCGGTGCCGTTCTAGGGCTTTTATTAGCCCCTGAAAAAGGATCAGATACCCGCATGAAAATATCGAAAAAAGGGAAAGACTATAAAGATTCAATGAAAGATAAATTCAATGAATTTAGAGATAGCATTACCGAAAAATTCGAAAAAGTAAAGGAAGATGTAACTGAACTTGCCGAACAACAGGCACAGGCAAAAGCTAAATAGCATGTAAGGCTGGTTAAGCAATAAAACTGCCTTGGAACGAAACAGTTTCAGGGCAGTTTCAATATATAAGCGACAAAAACTGGAAGCTGTGATTGACAATGAGATAAAAATACCGTTTTACGCCAAAACTACGATTCTGCTTGTTGGGCTGTTTACTTTGATAACGATGCTTTATATCGCTCAAAGTATAATTGTTCCGCTTGTTTTTGCTGTAATAATTGCCATTGTACTCCAACCGGTGGTTATGTTTTTTGTCAGACTGCGGATTAACAGGGTCATTGCAATTGTACTCTCGCTGCTAATCACAATATTACTTATCGTCGGATTAGGCATGCTTATTTATTCGCAGGCCAGCAGGTTCAGCGAATCGTGGCCTGTGCTCGTTGACCGGTTTACCGAAGTATTTAACCATTCTATTTCCTGGTCATCAGGATATTTTCATATTGATC
The DNA here is from genome assembly GCA_964420555.1 of uncultured Lentimicrobiaceae bacterium. Lineage (GTDB taxonomy): Bacteria > Bacteroidota > Bacteroidia > Bacteroidales > UBA4417 > UBA4417. The sequence goes on from CAYQTT010000020.1 coordinate 35,846, forward strand.
CTAAAAAAATCCACGAATGGATTACTGACGCTCAAAGTGAACTCCTGAACAACAGCAGCACAGCAATAGGACAAACCCTTATGAATGTAGGCAGTGGATTGGTTATCCTGTTCCTGATCCCTGTATATATTTTTCTGATCTTGTTCTACGAACCTCTGTTGCTCGATTTTATACGTAAGCTTTTTGGTACCGAAAATGAGGATCAGGTCAGCACTGTTGTAACCAAAACGAAATCAGTTATTCAACAGTATCTTGTAGGACTCATGATTGAAACAGTGATAGTAGCAACTTTGCAGATTGCCGCTCTGCTCATACTTGGGATTGAATATGCTATTTTATTAGGCATTATTGGGGCATTGCTCAATCTTATTCCATACATCGGCGGGCTTATAGCTGTAGCAATACCTATGGTAGTTGCATTTGCCACCAAGGACTCAGCCTGGTATGCTATTTACGTTCTGATAATTTACTACATAATACAAGTTATTGATAATAATTACATCGTTCCGAAAATAGTAGCATCCAAAGTAAAGATCAATGCACTTTTTTCAATCATCGTTGTAATAGCAGGCAATGCTCTGTGGGGTGTTCCGGGCATGTTCCTTTCTATTCCACTGCTAGCCATTATTAAACTTATTTTCGACAATGTTGACCCTTTAAAACCATGGGGTTTTTTGCTGGGCGATACTATGCCTGAGATTATTGGAAATATCATTAACCCTCTAAAGAGGATAAAGAAAAAACTCAATGAAAAAGTTAAATAAAAATGATATAACTGCTCCTGCATTCCATACCGAAAGTGATGGAGATACATGTGAAGACAAGCAGTTGCGCACCGGGAATTATTCATGCATCGGTTATCAGAAACTGAAAATACCGCAGAGTGAGGCCGAAAAATCGAACATGCCCTTCACTGATCCTGAATTCACCTACGATTCAATTAGCTGAAAAGTTTGTTGAAACAGAAATTTTAGGTGAACTTTATTTAATTCACTTTCAGCATTAGAAAATTCCGGATCGGGAACCATTTTTCCGGAACTTTTTCCGACTTCTGCTGATTGATCATGTATGAGCATACTACCAATTTACTAATTAAAAATGATGACCATGAAAACCAGAACCGCATCCCTCCCAATCAATAATGCAATTCAATATGAAGCATTAACCAGGTTAAAAAATACAACCCAAAATACAGTTATATCTCATGCCAATGTCATTCAAAAAAAGGAAAATAATCCTGAACGTGCCGAAATCCTTTTTATAACCTCATACCCACCGAGGGAATGTGGCATAGCAACCTATTCGCAGGATTTAATCGGAGCACTGAATAATAAATTCAGCAAATCGCTTTCCATCAAAGTTTGTGCGCTCGAAACGGGCGAAACATCATACTTATACCCTGCCGAAGTAAAATATACACTTAACACCTCCACAATTGCATCGTTCGAGAAACTTGCCCGCGATATTAATAATGATGAGGCGGTTAAGACAGTTCTGATACAACACGAATTTGGTTTTTATCACGAACAGGAACAGGCATTTCTGCAGTTCATTTATACCCTCAGCAAACCGGTTGCTATTGTTTTTCATACAGTATTACCCAATCCCGACGAGCAATTAAAGGAAAAAGTTAAAAGCATAGCAGCCGTTTGCCAGTTTATTGTGGTAATGACACATACATCCGAAAATATCCTGACCGCTGAATATGGCGTGCCTCAGGAGAAAATTCTGGTGATTGCTCATGGCACACACCTGGTATCGCATCCGAGCAAGAAAGCGTTGAAACTGAAATATGGCCTCAAGGACAGGAGTGTACTTACTACTTTTGGACTACTGGGCTCAGGAAAAAGTATCGAAACCACCCTCGAAGCATTGCCCGCTATTATAAAGGCAAAACCAGATGTAATGTTCCTGGTGATTGGGAAAACACATCCTGAAGTTGTAAAAAACGAAGGCGAAAAATACAGGGAAATGCTTGAGCAAAAGGTTAAAGAATATTCGCTTCAGGATAATGTGCGGTTCATTAACAGCTACCTGCCACTGCCCGAATTACTCGAATACCTTCAGCTGACCGATATTTATCTTTTTACCACCAACGACCCTAACCAGGCCGTAAGCGGAACCTTTGTTTACGCCATGAGCTGCGGATGCCCGATAATATCAACACCTATTCCACATGCTAAAGAAGTACTTACAAAGGACACTGGCATCATTTTCGATTTTCGCGATTCGAAGCAATTAGCCCAGGCAGTAACCAAGCTTTTGAAGAAAGATAAATTAAGAAGAAGTATAAGTACAAATACACTGCAAAAAATTGTGTTTACTGCATGGGAAAACTCTGCCGTAGCGCATGCTATGCTATTCGAAAGGCTTGCTGAAGGTAAAATTGAAATACAATATAACCTGCCCGAAATTAAACTCGATCACCTGGTAAAAATGACAACCGGATTCGGGATAGTACAATTTGCGAGAAAAAATCAGCCCGACCCTGATACAGGATATACACTTGATGACAATGCACGGGCCATGATTGCAATGTGCATGCATTTCGAACTTACGCACGATAAAAAAGACCTTGCTTCCATCCGCAAGTATTTGAGTTTTATCAGTGCCTGCCTTCAGCCTGATGGTACCCTTTTAAACTACATGGATGAGAACCGGAAATTTACTGATCAGAATAAAGACGTTAATCTTGACGATTCCAACGGAAGGGCTGTTTGGGCTATCGGATACCTGATATCGCTATCCTATTTATTGCCTTCGGAAATAATAAAAAAGGCTGAAATTCTGATTGAAAAAATAAAGCCTGGTTTAATATCTATTTACTCAACAAGGGCAATGGCTTTCGCTGTAAAGGGATTGTGTTACTACCAAAGTAAAACTAAATTATTTGATAACCTTTTCCTTATCGAAACCTTTTCCGACAGGTTGGTTCAGATGTACAAACACGAATCGTCAAAAAAAATGGGAATGGTTCGAGGGATCACTTACTTATGCCAACAGCATAATGCCGGAAGCCCTGTTAGATGCCTGGAAAGTGACCGGGAATGCCGGTTACAAGGATATAGCTCAAACATCGTTTGATTTTCTGCTTTCGCAAATTTTTAACGAAAACGGTATTGAGGTTATCTCCAACAAAAAATGGAAACTCAGAGGTGAGGAAGCCGGAAACTTTGGCGAGCAGCCTATTGATGTGGCTTATACCATTATTTCGCTGAGTAAGTTTTACGACGAATTTCAGCTTGATGAGTACCGCGCAAAAATGGAAATTGCTTTCAACTGGTTTCTGGGGAAAAACCGACTGAACCAGATCATTTATAATCCATGCACCGGTGGTTGTTACGACGGCCTGGAGGAATTCAATGTTAATCTCAACCAGGGAGCCGAATCAACAGTGAGTTATCTTATGGCCCGGTTAACTGTGCAGAAATATGAGAAAACTGCTGCCAATAAAAAAATGCAGGCATAACATTTATTACTGAGTGACTTTAATTAAAGAATCCAAAATCTAATTGCGACCGGTGCTTCGGACCAGGAAAAATCCGGACCGTTCTTTAAATAACAAAGTCGCACTATTTGCTTGTTTCGGGCTCAACTCCGAAACAAGCAAATATTTTGTCAGGCCATAGCTAACTCTTGAAAACCAATCCCATGGCCGGCCAGTAGTAAAAACTTGTTCGGATTACTTAAAAACATGTGAATTATGTAACTTATACACATAGTTATGTAACACTTTTAATTACAATTGGGCTCAACTTTGTACACTAACCTATTATTTAAAATTCAGAAAATGAATAAGCAAATTTACATTCTTGCATCCCTTACCCTGATTGCAGGGATTGTATTAACGTCGTGCGGTCCCGGCAAAAAACTGGTTGCTTCACGCGAGAGGGTTTCAAGCCTTCAAAAGGACAGCGCCAATATGCACAATCAGTTGAAAGATTGCTATACCCAGGTGAATACCCTGAACGATGAAAAAGCAAACCTGCAGCGTGAAAATGCCACTGCTCAGCAAAATCTGAAGGCATTAAATACCCAATCGAAAATGACAATTGCCGACCAGGCAATTCGTTTGCAGAATCTACAGAATATTATACAAAACCAACGGGATATGATGAACAACCTTAAAAACTCAGTTACTAAAGCACTGCTGAATTACTCGGCCGATGAGCTGAGTGTTTATATAAAAGACGGCAATGTTTATGTTTCGATGCAGGAAAAACTGTTGTTCAAATCGGGCAGCGATGTGGTTGACCCTAAAGGGAAAGAAGCTCTCGGTAAGCTTGCTACGGTTCTCAATAATACAAAGGACATAACAGTGTTGATTGAAGGACACACCGATAATGTTCCCATTAAAACAAAGCAGTACAAGGATAACTGGGATCTTAGCACCGCAAGGGCTACATCAATTGTTCGCGTTTTAACCAAAGATAATGCTTTCGATCCGAATCGAATTACAGCAGCCGGAAAAGGAAGTTTCCATCCTGTAATGGGAAATGATACAGCCGAAGGGCGCGCAGCTAACCGTAGAACCGAAGTTATTTTATCCCCTGACCTGAAGGAACTTTTCAAAATACTGGAATAACAGCCGCGAACAGCAACTGCAATCATTCCTATAAAATTAGTTCAATTTAAGAAAGAGGTGCGAGGAATGAGGTATGAGATATTATTTCCCTTCTTCACAAATTGCACTTCTTTTTTAAAATTTAGCTTTTGGCGTAATTCCGGACAAAGGTGCTTGTAACCACATCTTTTTTAACCTTTCTCCTGAATAGAAATAAAAGTTTAAATACAAATAACCCCAAAACAATGAAAAAAATCAGCCTCGTTGTATTCCTGTTAGGCCTGGTCCTGACGATTATAACATCAATAACTTTTTTTACCAAAGAAAAAGTGGTAGATTTGGGAAAAATCGAAATCAGCAGGGAAAAACCTCAGCATGTAAAATGGTCGCCAATAGTTGGCATAGCCATAATGGGCATTGGAGGAATCCTTTTCTGGCAGACGTATAACACACAATAAGCGGCAATTCCACGACCGCTGTTTTGCATTCCCTGCTCCTGCTTTTTCCCCTTTCATCATTTTCCCCGTGTTCTAGTCGGCTCTCGTAACAAACTATGAATCCTAATTCCGAACCTCTTGAAGCTATACATAAAATACATGGTCAGCAACCGTTGCAAGATGCTGGTAAAGGATGAGTTAAAAAAACTCAACCTCCACTTCATTGTCAATATGGGTGAAGTAGAGATTATGGAGAATATCACCGATGAACAACGCGAGCAGTTCCGCTTAGCGTTGCGCGAGTCGGGACTCGAACTGATGGACGATAAAAAAGCCATGCTTATCGAGAAAATAAAAACCATAATAATTGAAATGGTTCATTATACCGATGAACTACCCAAGAGCAATTTTTCGGATTACCTGAGCGAAAAACTGAACCACGATTACACCTACCTGGCCAATTTGTTTTCCGAATACCAGGGAACCACCATCGAGAAATATATCATCATACATAAAATTGAGCGTGTAAAAGAACTGATTATCTACAACGAAGTTAATCTCACCGAAATTGCATGGATGATGCATTACAGCAGTGTAGCCCATTTATCCAATCAGTTTAAAAAAATCACAGGCCTTACTCCATCTCATTTTAAACAGCTGAAAGTTAAGAGCCGAAGCCCTATCGAAGATATCGGGAACTCTGAAGCTGAGAATGAATAAAAAATCGTATCCGGGTTTCGAAACTATAGTTTTGAAATACTGATACTTCGAAAACACGTAACCTTACTTTCCTCCGGAATGAACAAAGAATTGCATTACGCACGAAGTTTAATTGAAGCCAGCCTCGATCCATTGATCACCATCAATGCAAAAGGTAAAATTACCGACATGAATAAGGCTTTGACGGATATAACCGGCATGTCGCGCGCTGAACTTACCGGTTCCGATTTCTTTGAGTACTTTACCGAGCCGGAAAAAGCCCGCAACGTTTACCGTGAAGTATTTGCCAACGGCTCAGTATCCGATTCGCCACTTACCCTGCGTCATAAAATGGGAAAGCTTACCGATGTATTATTTAACGGATCGGTGTATAAGGATGACAAAGGAAATGTGCAGGGAGTTGTGATTGTTGCCAGGGATATTGCTGAACAAAAATGGGTAACCGACTTACAGGCAGCTAACAGGGAACTTGCTTTACAGAACAATGATAAAGGGAAACGGGCAGCGGAACTCATCCTTGCCAATAAGGAACTTGTTTTTCAAAACAAAGAGAAAGAAAAACGGGCAGCCGAATTAATACTTGCCAATAAAGAACTTGTTTTTCAAAATAAAGAAAAAGAAAAACGGGCAGCAGAGTTAAATCTTGCCAATGAAGAGCTTTTATTTCAAAACAAGGAAAAAGAAAAAAGGGCAGCTGAGTTAATCCTTGCTAATAAAGAACTTGTATTTCAAAATGAAGAAAAGGGGAAAAGAGCAGCTGAATTAATAATAGCCGATAAAGAACTTGTATTTCAAAACAAGGAAAAAGAAAAACGGAAAACAGAAAACAAAGAACTGGAAGCAACCAGTTATTCATTGAAACTTGCTTCCCGATATCTACTCAGTTTAATCGAAGCCAGTCGCGATCCGCTGGTTACCATCAGTACCGAAGGTAAAATTACTGATATGAATGAAGCCCTGGTAAATATAACAGGCGTAACCCGGAAAGAACTCACAGGATCCGATTTCTTCGATTATTTCACCGAACCGCAAAAAGCACGTGAGGTTTATGAGGAAGTATTTGCTAAAGGCTCCGTTGCCGATTCGCCGCTTACGCTGCGCCATAAACACGGCAAACTAACCGATGTGCTGTTTAACGGATCGGTATATAAAGATGACCATAACAATGTACTAGGCGTAGTAATTGTGGCCAGGGATGTTACAGCGCAGAATTTGTTGTCAAAGTATTCGCTGAGTCTGATTGAAGCCAGCCGCGATCCACTGTTTACCATAAACCCCGGAGGGAAAATTACCGATTTAAATGAAGCGTCGGTAAGGTTTACAGGTGTATCGCGCGAAAAAATGATTGGCTCCGATTTCTTTGATTATTTCACTGAACCCGACAAAGCCCGCGAAGCATATCAACAGGTTTTCGTTAAAGGATTTATTGTCGATTTCCCACTCACTCTCACCGATGGTGTGCTGATTGATGTATTGTGCAATGGATCGGTGTACAAGGACGAAAGAGGGAACGTACTCGGAGTTGTAATTGTGGCAAGGGATATAACCGATCAAAAGCGGATTGCTACTGAATTAACCGAAGCCATTGTTTTTGCCGAGCTTGCAGTAGGAATAGCCGAAGAAGCAAAATTAAAAGCCGAAAGCGCCAAATTGGTTGCCGAAACTGCCGTAAAAGCCAAACAGCAGTTTCTGTCGAATATGAGTCACGAAATACGTACCCCGATGAACGCCATTATTGGGTTCACTAAAGTTTTATTAAAAACAGATACTTCCACTAAACAAAAAGAATATCTGCAAGCCATTAAAATGAGTGGCGACGCTTTAATCGTGCTGATTAACGATATACTCGACCTGGCTAAAGTGGATGCCGGAAAAATGATTTTTGAACAAACGCCTTTTAAAATGGCGGTATCCATAGCGGCAATGCTTCACCTGTTCGAGCCTAAAATACGTGAAAAAAATCTGGAACTGATAAAAGAATACGATACCTCAATTCCTGAAGTCTTGGTCGGCGATCCGGTGCGTTTGCACCAGGTTATCCTCAATCTGGTTAGTAATGCAGTAAAATTTACAAAAAAAGGTAAAATCACTGTCAGCGTTCGTTTGTTGCACGAAGATGACACTAAAGTACGGATTGAATTTGCCATAAAGGACACAGGAATCGGGATACCAAAAGAAAAAACTGTACAGATCTTTGATAATTTCCAGCAGGCCTCGAGCGGAACTTCCCGGTTATATGGCGGAACAGGCTTGGGCCTGGCTATTGTAAAGCAGCTGATTGAAGCCCAGGATGGAACTATAAATGTTGAGAGTAAATTAAATGTGGGATCAGTTTTCAGTTTTGTTTTAGATTTCTTCAAAACAAAGGCCGAAGCTGAAAACGAAGATGCAATGCTGGAATTAGATCCGGAAATGAAAAACATAAAAGTCCTGGTTGTCGAAGATATACCCCTCAACCAGTTGCTTATGAAAACACTTCTTGATGAATTTGGATTTCAATGCGAAATCGCCGACAACGGACTTATTGCCATCGAAAAGTTACGGGTCAACACCTTCGATATTATTTTAATGGACCTGCAAATGCCCGAAATGAATGGATTTGAAGCAACGGAATACATCCGCCACACCATGAAATCGCTCATCCCTATTATTGCGCTCACGGCTGATGTAACTACGACTGACCTGGACAAATGCAAGGCCGTAGGCATGAACGATTATATTGCAAAACCTGTTGATGAAAAAGTATTGTACAGCAAAATTGTGGGATATGTAGCAAAAACCCTATGCCGCGAAACTGGAAATAAAACAGAAATAATCGAAACCTTAAAATACACTGATCTCGATTATCTTATTCGTCGTACCAAGGCGAATCCGATACTGATGATGGAAATGATATCTCTTTACCTCGAACAAACTCCCCCGCTGATTAGCGTGATGAAAAAAAGCTGGAAAGAGAAAAACTGGAGTACATTATACTCGGCAGTGCATAAAATGATCCCTTCGTTCGCCATTATGGGAATTAACACCAATTTTGAAGATATGGCACGTAAAGTACAGGAATTTGCTAAAAACCAGGAACAAAGCGACGGGATATCGGAACTTGTTCAACAGCTTGATGAAGTATGCACACAGGCTTGTGTTGAATTGAAAGCAGAATACACATTGATTAAAAACGCAAACTGATGAACAACGAGAAAAAAATAAAACTATTCCTTGTGGACGATGATGCCTTATATCTGAAACTTCTGGAAATTGAATTCCTCGAAAAAGGGGATTTCGAAATACAGACTTATGCTACCGGCGAACTGTGTATCGAAAATTTGTCACATAACCCTGATGTTGTAATTTTAGATTACTTTTTGAATGGCATTGTTAAATCAGCAATTAATGGGATTGAAACCCTCGACAGGATAAAAGCTTACGATAAGGATATTGATGTAATTATGTTATCCTCGCAGGATAAAATAGAAGTGGCTGTTGATTGCATGCTTCACAAAGCTTCCGATTATGTTGTAAAAAGCGAAACTGCTTTCATTCGTTTGCAAAAAGCCATTACCATTATTTTTAAAACCCGCAAACTCGAAAAAACTTTAAACTGGTATATGGAAAGGATGTGATAGTTTAAACTGCTTTAAAACACTGCTCCATCGTACTTAAGCCTGAAACATAAAAGAAGCTGCCAAAACCCTGGCGGCTTCTTTTTTTGATAAAAAACAGGCAAAATCAACTGTAAATTATGTAAATTTTCATCAAAATTATGTAACGCTTTAGCACTGTTTCATATTAACTTTAAAGCACTTAATTAACACTCCACTCGCTGAAAATAATCCGCAAGTATTGCTCCACTTAAATTTACTGACCACTAAAATTCCCACATGTAAAGGCAGGGCAAATGATGGATTTGGTGACCAGGAGTTGAATTTCTCTTTTGATACTTGTTTTTTAAGCTCACCCGCAGCATCCGGCAACTGAAATTATTTATCCGGAATTATTAGCCTGGCACAAATTTACTCACTTTAAATACTTACTGAAATGGATGAGGTACTTACACCGCAACAATGGCACGAACTGCAAAGCAGAATCAGACAACAATACCCCGAACTTACAGATACTGATATGCAGTACCACGAAGCTATCGAACAGGATATGCTTACCATGGTGGAGTATAGCCTTCGCAAAACACACAATGTTTTACAACGGATTAACCTTGCGCGCGACCAGGCTTTCCCCTTTAATTACTTCTCGCGTTACAGCCGGAATAACCGGTTCAGGCAGTTGGTGAAATAGTGCTTCTTTATTGGCAACCTATACCATGGAATATCAAGTGTGAGTATAAAATTGTTTTTTTACTTTCAAAAGTGACGAGGGGCACTTCGCCTGCGCTCAGTGCAGGCTTGCATAGGGGCGAAGGGCGAAAACATCCAATCAGGGTCTGCTGAAAAACATATATTATCAATATAATCAACAGAATAGAATTTGATATCTATGTATGAACTGCACGGGAAATGCCTGATATGAGTCAAAAGCCATGCATTTTAGATTTGAACTTTGTCGGGCCCTGCAGGTTTCGGTGCGCTGCACCTTGTATGAAATTTTTCCATTTTCCTACAAATATTCCGGTGCGGAATATTAAACCAATCAATACACCGGTTAAGTTTTTCAGCAGACCCCAATTAAAATAAATTTCTATTCTGGATACTTCCCGGCCTTCATGATTCAGTCTGGCAAGCATCTACTGAACTTCCTTTCCCGCTTTGCTGATCTTTCATTGCGCCTTAGCTTCAAACTTCTGCATCTTGTATTTATACATTGAAAAATATACACAGTTTTAAAATCTCAGTTCTTATAAACAACACACGCTGAATTTATTATATAGAAGACGGGATAAACAACCGCACTATGAATCATTGGGCTAAAGCCCTCATTGAACTGGATTATCAGCATTCCCCGACCTGAAGGTCGGGGCAAATGATATGCGAAAATTTAACCCGTTCAAGGTATAACATAAAAAAACCGTTGCCGGTTAAACAGCAACGGTTTGAAATTAAGTGTTGGAACCTGGTACTAGAACCTATATCCCAGCGAAAGGCCGAAACCTGTATTTTTTACAATGGATTTATCATCCGACAGAATTTTATATTCAGGATTGATTTTAACCATTCCAAGTTGAGTGTTGAACTGGACAAATATGCCGTTCGACATTTCGTAACCTGCAAAAATATTACCTCCGAAATCGAGTGCTTTATAATAAGGCACAGTCATATCATCAGTTGTTTCAACAACATTCTGAAATTCTATATCCTGATCAAGGGAAATACTTCCACCTTCAGTTACAACTTTACCACCGATTCCGTATCCGACGTAAGGACCAAATCCAAGCATAAAATAACCGTTGCCAAGCATAGCTTTATAAACAAGGTATAAAGGCATTTCGACATACGAAAGCTTAGTTGTAGTTGTATAATCAACGCCTAATATGGAAGAGTTGTTTTTTGCACCTTTTGTTGAGAATATAAGTCCCGGTTGAAAATAGAACAGCGGAGCAATAGGGATCTGAACATTAACACCGGCATGATAGCCGATGATCATTTCGTTTGTGAGTTTGTCGCCGCCTGCATCTTTTCCGTTCAGATTCTGGAAATTTACACCTCCCAGAATACCAAAGGATAATTTATCTGTTCCCTGGGCACTTGCCATAGTAATGGATAGTGCTAAAATACTCAGTATTGTCAAAAATTTAGTTTTCATAATTTGTTTTATTAGTTATCAGGTTAGTATTATATACCAGCTTCTTTTTCAGCTTCTTTTTTCATTTTTTCATTAGCAGTGATCAGAAATTCGACCCTGCGGTTTTTGGTCTGACCATTGTCAGTATCGTTATTGTATTTTGGAACGGTTTCGCCGAATCCTTTGATTGAGATACGACTTGTTGGTATGCTGTTGGTACGCAGGTAATCTGATACTTCACCGGCACGTCTTACCGATAGCCTTTGATTATACGATTCACTTCCACTGTCGTCAGTATGTCCCTGAACTTCAATATCCGTGTCAGGATATGTGTTAAGAACTGTAACCAGTTTATCGAGGTTCATTTTAGCATCAGATGACAGATTCGATTTGTCGAATCCAAATAAAACGTTACTGCTGAATTCAACAACAATGCCTTCGCCAACGCGTTCGACCTTTGCATCTGGAACAGTATTTTTAATTTCTTCGGCCTGTTTGTCCATTTTGTTGCCGATAACAGCACCTGTGGCTCCACCGACAGTGGCTCCGATAATTGCACCCAAAGCAGTATTGCCTGATGCTTTTCCAATCACAGCGCCCATTGCGCCTCCGGCAACAGCTCCAACAGCTCCACCTTTTTGTGTCTTGTTTAAAGATGAACAGCCCGAAAATATCAGGGCTACACTTAACAAGGTGATCAAACTCATTCGTAATTTTTTCATAACAGAGGTATTAAATTGATTTAAGATTTTAATGATGATTTAATGTAAACGCGTGCGAGCTTTTAACCTTTAATGAAGTTTGGCATCCATAACTTACTATTTTCCTCGGTTTCAAAATTTATATATATTGCTTCATATCAGGTTTTTAATATCATTTCAAGTAGGGATGGATATCATTAATTACCACCCTGCAAAGGTGCGTTCACTTGCAGAGTAAAGTGTTACACAACTTTTAAAAAGAGTTATAATATTCACACTTAAAGGGCGTAAACCTGTTTGCGCAAGTATTCCTGCATATAATAAGGACTATACCAGAATGCCCGTTCAATATTTGGTTCAAAACCTTAATATGTAAATTATGTAACAAATGATTGGAATTGTGTAAAATTTTTAGGCCTTGTACCTCTCAACTTTGTATAAGTTTAAAGAAATGATACTAAAAGTAAAATACGAACTATGACCGACACAGAATTTAAATATAAGCTTATCAGTTTCCAGGAGCCACTGTTGAAGCTTGCTTACAGGTTAACATCGGATGCTGATGAAGCTAAAGACCTTTTACAGGAAACATTCCTGAAAGCGTTGAAATATTGCGACAAATATGTAACTGAATCAAATTTCCAGGGCTGGATATACACAATCATGAGGAACACCTTCATCAATAATTATCACCGTGCGAAGAGGAAAATGAGTTTATATGATCAGTCGAAATCGGAACAACAACAAAATGAAGTCCGCACAACCGGGTATAATGATCCATATTCGGCATACCACACAAAGGAACTTCATAAAATGATTGATTCACTGGACCACGACTTAAAGCTACCCTTCAAATTGCACCAGGAAGGTTTCAGATATAAAGAGATTGCTGCAGTTCTTTCAGTAAATATCGGTACCGTGAAAAACAGAATATTTGTTGCCCGCCGTAAATTGATCCGGCAACTGAATTAAACACAGATTACAAATACAATTAGCCAGTATACCTGAAACAACTTATCAGCAACTAGCAGGAACATTTTTACTCCAAATATTGCCAATTGTCTAAAGCAGGAAATCAAAATATGGGAATTATGCAAATCTCCTTAATAATTATGTAATGGGTTTGCGTCGTTCGTCGGTTACCTTCGCCAGTCATTGATCCGGTATTTTACCGGAGAAAACGATAATTATCAGCTGGCCGAATAATCAAAAAAAAAGCAAAAAAGATGTTTAAAATGCAAAATAAAAAGAGACCCTCCATGAACAGGCCTGAAGGAGCTGAAGTTAGCTTAAAATCATCTCATCTTTACATTGACAGGGCCGACAATACCAGGCTATCTAATCCGGAACTTATTCAACGGCTGAAGGAACTTGAAGCAATCAACGCCCAGCTTGAGTTAAATACTGAGGAGCAATCGAAAAAACTGGCCGAAGTAATTGAAACAAATGCTAAATTCCTTTCCATTATTGCTCATGATCTGCGCGGACCGTTCAGCTCAATAATAGGAGTGCTCGAATTATTAAAGGACAGCTACTACGATCACAATATGGAAGATGTTAAAAAATATATCAGGATGGCTACCAATTCGGCTAACGGAACTTTAAGCCTGCTCGAAAACCTGCTGGCATGGACGGCGGCGGAGAATAAAATGACTAAATTCAACCCGGTGAGGATAAATGTAAAAAATCTGATAGATGAAGAATTCGAGAATTTTATATCAGCAGCTACGCACAAACTATTATCTCTCAACCATACCATTACCCCAAACCTCCACGTTTCGGCCGATACAGATATGGTAAAAACTGTATTACGAAACCTGATAAGCAACGCAATAAAATACTCCCACATCGGAGGAGTAATAACTATAAATGCTGCTGAACACAATAAGTTTGTTGAAATAAGTGTGGATGATAACGGAGTAGGTATAACACAAAATGACATAAAAGATCTTTTTAAAAGAAATAAACTACATACAACCCGCGGCACCAATAACGAATCGGGTACAGGCCTGGGCCTGATACTTTGTAAGGAGTTTGTCGAAAAGCATGGCGGCACAATCCGTATCGAAAGCGAACCGGACAAAGGGAGCCTGATACTTTTTACATTACCCCGGGCTGATTAAACTCAGATAGATTTTTTAGAATGACTCACACAAAATCAACTGAAGACATAAACCTACGATTCCCTAAAAGAAGATTCGTACGGCTTAACCAGCAGTAAACTCTAAAAGATCCTGGTAATCAATTAACCCGTTAACTCCAAAAAATAGTTTAAAGTTAAAACCTCACCATTTATTGAATGACGGTTATTTTGCCTTAAATTTGTAAATCCATGTAACCGTAAAATCTGAAATTACAGAAAACCCCGGCGATAAAACCAAAGTTAAAATGAGCCCATCAAAACAAAAGCCAAAAGTATCAGCAAAAGATAAAACTTCCGATGCTGTTACTTCCATGTTTCCTATTGTTTGCATTGGCGCATCGGCAGGCGGGCTCGAAGCACTGGAACAATTTCTGAGCAATGTACCACAAAACAGTGGTATGGCATATATTGTTATCCAACACCTCGATCCTACGCAGAAAGGCATGTTGCCCGAACTGCTTCAGCGGGTTTCGAAAATGGAAGTATTTCAGGCTACTGACCGGATGGCAGTTAAAAGTAACCAGGTATATGTAATACCACCCAACAAAAGCATGTCAATTTTAAAAGGTGTGCTACACCTTTTCGATCCTGTCGAAACAAGGGGATTACGATTGCCGATTGATTTCTTCCTCCGCTCACTGGCCGACGACTGCAAAGAACTAGGCGTTGCCGTTATTCTTTCGGGCATGGGATCCGATGGCAGCGCAGGCATACGTGCAATTAAAGAAAAAAACGGAGTCGTAATGGTGCAGGAGCCAGCATCGGCTAAATACAGCAGCATGCCACAAAATGCAATCAATTCAGTGCCGCCCGATATTGTGGCCCCGGCTGATGAGTTGCCTTCCTGTTTAATTGCATACCTTAAACATCTTCCGGTTGTAAAATCAAATATGGAAATCGATATTAAGGACCAGAGTGCTCTTGAAAAAATAATTATCCTGCTTCGCAACCATACCGGAAACGACTTTTCGCTTTACAAAAAAAACACGGTATATCGCCGCATCGAACGGCGCATGAGTGTGCATAAAATTGACAAAATTGTTTCCTACATCCATTTTATGCAGGAAAACCCAAATGAAATAGATATACTTTTCAAGGAACTACTCATAGGCGTAACCAATTTTTTCCGCGATGCCCCTGTATGGGAGAAATTAAGGGAAACAATTTTTCCGGATAGCATAAGCAAACTCAGGGATGGCTCCATTTTACGAGCCTGGGTGCCTGGATGTTCCACCGGCGAAGAAGCTTTTTCGCTGGCAATTGTATTTAAAGAGTCGCTTGAACAGATTAAACCTCACTCCGGCATTTCGATGCAGATTTTTGCATCAGATCTGGATAATGAGGCCATTGAAACTGCCCGGAAAGGGGTATTTCCGGCCAATATTGTTTCGGACGTATCGCCGAAAAGGTTAAGCCGCTTTTTTACCAAAACCGAAGAAGGCTATCGTATCAATACCGAAATACGCGAAATGGTAGTTTTTGCCAAACACAATGTTATTCTCCATCCGCCATTTACCAAAATCGATATACTTACCTGCCGCAATCTGCTTATATATCTGGATTCCGAATTACAGAAAAAACTCCTCGGATTATTCCATTATAGCATAAATCCTGAGGGATGCCTGGTACTCGGCAGTGCTGAAACACTTGGAACACAAAGCCAGTTTTTCAATACGGTTGATGCTAAGCTAAAGATATTTAAACGCTCGCTTACCAATCAAACCCCTGAACTCTTTGATTTCCCTTCGTCGTTTTCCCGTTCCAAATCAATTCCTATCGAAACCCAAGTGACAACAAAACCTCCCCTTAACATACAAACACTTGCTGATCAGCTGTTGCTTCAGCACTTTTCGCCCCCCGGAGTTTTGATTAACGAAAAAGGCGATATTATTTATATCAGCGGCCGTACCGGCAAATACCTCGAACCCGCAGTAGGTAAAGCCAATATGAATATTTTTGCCATGCTGCGCGATGGTTTGAGTAACGAATTCCCGTCCGCTTTCCGACAGGTAATTGCCAAAAAAGAGACCGTGGTTATCCCTAACCTCAAAGTGGGTACTAACGGAGGAACGCAAAATGTAAATATCACCCTGCAATGGCTCGATAAACCTGCGCCTTTGGCAGGAATGGTGTTAGTAGTTTTTACCGATTTACCGAAAAGTGCCGGCAAAAAAACTATCGCAAAAAAAGGTGATGGGAGTTTACCCGACGAAAGACAAGTAGAGCTACAGAATGAACTGCAAAACGCGCGTGAGGAAATGCAGAGTACGCTCGAAGAAATGCAGACATCACAGGAAGAACTGAAATCGACCAATGAGGAATTGCAGTCAACCAACGAAGAACTGCAATCGACCAACGAAGAGCTTACAACTTCGAAAGAAGAAATGCAGAGCCTTAACGAAGAACTTCAGACAGTAAATGCTGAACTAACTTCGAAAGTTGATGACTTCGCCCGGGTTAACAACGACATGAAAAACCTGCTCAACAGCACGGATATTGCAACTTTGTTTCTCGATAAGGATTTGAATATCCGGCGTTTCACCAACCAGGCCACCAAAATTTTTAAACTCATCAACAGCGATATCGGACGACCTTTTACCGACCAGGTTTCCGACCTGTTATATCCCGATTTATCGGCCGATGCAGTCGAAGTATTACGAACGCTTGTATTTAAAGAAAAACAAATACCTACCAGGGACGGCAGGTGGTATTCCATACGAATAATGCCATATCGCACCTTCGACGACCGTATCGATGGCTTAGTAATTACATTTATCAACAATTCCGATATCAAACATCTGGAAGGCGAATTACTCGAAACCGAACAGGCGTACAAGTTGATACTAAGATCAAGTACGGAAATAATTGTGCGTTTATCAACCGAATGGAAAATAATGGAGTTTAATCCCGAAGCCGAAAAGTTTTTTGGCAAAAAACAAAAGGAATTAATCAGCCAGAATTTCATTCATCTGTTTGTTCCTGAAAAAAACCGCAAAACAACTGAAAATGAGTTGCAGAAAATTGTTCAGCAGAAAACAGAATCCCGTTATAAAATGAAGGTTCAGACTGCTGATGGAAAATTGCCTGAACTTGATTGGGCAGTGCATATATTGCTCAGCAACCACAACACACCGGCAGGCTTAATTTTAATTGCCAAACAATAGAAGTAAAACGCCCATTCCAATTTCAAAAAAGTAATTGAAGGCTAAAACAAATAAACCATGATCTGCGACGACATTGATTATACTGACTCACAAATGCTACGTAGAAAAGCCGAAGAAAAACTGCGGCAAATGCAAAACTATGATGAGCAGCAAAGTAAGGAAGCCGATGTGAAAAAGCTTCTCCACGAATTGCAGGTGCACCAGATAGAACTGGAAATGCAGAATGAAGAATTGAAACAGGCATATCAAATATCTGAGGCCGCTTTGAAAAAATATACGCTTCTGTACGATTTTGCACCTATGGGTTATATTACACTCGATGCTGATGGCGGTATCTGCGATCTGAATTTTACAGCTGCTGAAATGCTGAACGAAAAACGATTTAGTTTGCTGAACAGCAATTTTAAAATTTTCGTTGCCGACGAATCAAAACCGGTATTTAATGAATTTTTCAGGAGAGTGAGTAACAGCCATTTCAAGGAAGCGTGTAAAATAAAACTTGGATACGATAATAAGTTTTTATGCTATGTGTATGTCGAAGGAATTTCGACCGGCGACGAAGGGCAAAGTCTTTTGTCGGTGATTGACATTGCGTTCTTTAACAAATAAAATACTATTTGTGGATCTCTGATTGACTTTTTTGCCTTTAGGGTAAAAAAGGATTATGATTTATTATATATAAGCTTCAAAATACAAAAACCTCCACAACTTTATGCGATGTAGTAATTTCAATTACAGGGCAGTCATATTTCCAAAGCATCCCACCCCATATTGCCCCTCGCTCCTTCTGTAAGTTTCAATCGAAATCAGTAACCATACTTTTATTAAAGTTAACAGTTAAGCCACATATAACTGGCAAACGCTATCAGTAAAACATGTAAACTTAATTTATAATTGTATAACATAATGGTAATGCGCGGGCTCTAAATTTGCATTTCTGATCCATCAGAGTTACTACTTTTCAAACTTAATCATGAAAGCGCCACCAAACCCTACCAGTCAAGAGCTGCAAAAGGTTGCAACTTTAATAAATACACTTTTAGCTGATGAATATATACTGCACACCAAAACCCGGTACGCACAATGGAATTTAAATGACCATGCGAATTACCACCTTCAGAAGTTTTTTGAAGGTCAGCACGAAACATTAAGTTCAATAATGGATGAATTGGCAAACCACATTCGTTCA
The DNA here is from genome assembly GCA_964420555.1 of uncultured Lentimicrobiaceae bacterium. Lineage (GTDB taxonomy): Bacteria > Bacteroidota > Bacteroidia > Bacteroidales > UBA4417 > UBA4417. Next base: position 54,491 of record CAYQTT010000020.1, read on the forward strand.
ATGGGTCAACCTGTTTTAGTGTCGAAAAAGGATTTCCTGAACATTGTTGCTATGAGTGAAGATACTCCCGATTTCAATAATTCAGATAAAATTATAGAAGCGCTTCTGAGAGATCACGAATCTATCATACGGTTTATTCAAAACGACATTATAATCAGTTCCGATAAAATCAGGAAACCTGTAACGGCATTTTTAGTACGAGGAATAATGGATAAACACGAAAAAATTGCCTGGATGCTTCGCTCATCCAAACAAATGGTAAGTTTAGTATCGGCAGGTATACAAGCCGACTGACACAGCAGGAACTGACAGCACAGCATGTTTCAGCATAGTGTGATCATCAGTGGCGAAATAATTCTTTTCAATTAACCCAAATTCAGCAAAGTAAATCTGATAAATGATTTACTTCCCGATTTCCTGGGGAGGAGTTTACCCAGGTTTTAAATTGGGTGTAACCCGAAGTACATATAAGCGCAATTTGATTTTAATGTGTGAATATTACAATACTTTTAAAGAATAGTGTAAAGGTTTCCGCATCACTGCTTCATAATTTCGCCATCTTAAAGTCGGATCAGGAACAACAGAAAAATCTGTTTAAATAGAACCCTCAATGATACTGACGGATATCAGGAAGCCGCATATAAGAAATGGCAGGCAAGCCCACAAATAGCGTATCAGGTTACAAAACAGCTTACTAATTATACTCAAATGGAACAGAAAAACGATTTACTTAAAGCTCTCAATTCGCTTCTGATTGAAAAACTCACTGTTGTAAATAAGTTTATGGTGCATTCGGAGATGTGCGAAAACCTTGGATACAGCAACCTTCACCTGGCTATTCAAAATATGGCCATGGATCAGATGCAACTTGCCGAATGGCTTATTGAGAGAATCAGTTTTCTGGATAATTCATCTGCGTTGTCCTCTCTTAAAGGGATAATGATTAAAAAAACTGTTTCCGATCTGGTGAGTAAAAACAAAACCGAACACCCGGTCACAATCCGTGCTTATAATGAAGCCATAAATCTTGCTTACGAAGCGGATGACAATGCTACTGCCGCCTTGCTGACCCGAATACTTAAAAAAGAAGAAAGCCATCTCGGCTGGACAGAACTACAGCGCAAAGAAATTGAACAGAATGGGCTGGAGGTATACCTGGCAACTCAAATTGAATACCAGACAAATTAAACCCACATTAATCTTTTAACGTCAGACCGGATTAATTCCAATGCAGGATTAACCCTGATGCAGCAAATCCAGGTTTGTCAAAGGCTTATAATTAACAGATCTCAGATTTGATTAATCGGTTATGCAATTGTATAACTCAGGTTAAATAAATTCTCTGAAATTGTTATAAATCTGCCTGCAGTACCAGGGGCACCATTAACACAGTGACGCGCAGGTCAGTGATTTTAAAGCTCCGGAAGCAACAGGATAACTGATCGCTAACATTTCATTCATCGAAAATAAAAAGGCAGATTTTATGATACTTACAGAAATTGACCAGAAAACAACAGTTAATAATATAACCATCAGTTACACCGAAGCCGGACCTGTTGAAGCTCCGGCAATTATTTTTATACACGGCTTTCCGCTTAACAAATCAATGTGGGAAAAGCAAATCGATGCACTCAAGGACCAATACCGGGCAATAGCCTATGATGTCAGGGGGCATGGAAATTCCGATTCAGGGAGCGAGCATTTTTCCATCGATATTTTTGTATGCGACCTTATTGGCTTTATGGACAACCTGGAAATTAAAAAAACCATATTGTGCGGATTATCAATGGGCGGATACATAGCTATAAATGCGGCTGTACAACGCCCTGACCTCTTTGATGCAATTATACTCAGCGATACCAGCTGCGCAGCTGATACCATCGAAGCGAAACACAAAAGAATATTAGCTATTGAGGATGTTAAGCTTAACGGCATATCGAATTTTGCCGATGAAAGTATTAAGAATCTTTTTACAGCTGATTCTTTAATTTCCAAAAGTCCGGAAATATCACTGATAAAGGAAATGATAGTGAATACTTCAAGTCAATCCATTTATAATACAATGCATGCTTTGGCAACTCGCAAAGAAACGTGCAGCCGGTTACATGAAATTAAAATTCCAGTGCTTATACTGGTTGGAATTGATGATAACATCACTCCTGTTTCGTCAGCTAAAACAATGAATGAAAACATCACTGATTCCAAACTGATTATCCTAGAACATGCCGGCCATTTAAGCAACCTCGAAAACCCTTATGAATTCAATTACCTGATTAAAAAGTTCATTGAAACGGTTTACTGAGAGGATATTACCCATAGTTTAAACGAACAGGTCCAACTACCCTAATACTGCATTAATCAATACGCATTCGTGTGAATTATGTAAGTCTTATGTATTATTCTGTAACTTATTTGGGCCTGTAGCACCTGACCTTTGTGCCGTTAAACTAAAAAGTAAAAACTATGAAAAAACTACTCTTTGTGGGTATTTGCATTGCTCTTGCATTTGCACTTAATGCACAAACAATTGACAAAAAATGGAATATCGGATTGCATGGAGGTGCTACACAATACAAAGGCGACCTCGGAAATGATTTTTACAAAACCGATATGGCATTTTATGGAATGGGTGGCATATCCGTTTCGCGGTATATTATGAGCCATTTCGATTTAAATTTCCTTGCAACCAAAGGAACGGTAGGCTACAACAGGGAATCAGGAGATTTCCGAAGAAATCTGACCACAGCTACCATTAATTTCAGGTTTAATATTTTAAACCCTGAATCATTCATTATTCCTTATGTATTTGTTGGGGGCGGAGTAGCTCTGTTCGACAAAAACCTGGATGTTACCGAAAAGAAAGTTGATTACATAGCTCCATCATTTGGTGGCGGTTTAAACCTCAAACTCGGCAAATCGGTAATACTTAATTTACAGGAAACTTTTATGTATTCAAATGCTGATAACAGGGATGGTGTTGAAGGTGATGAAAATGATATGTACCTGCTTCACTCATTAGGTTTAACTTTCAATTTTGGTAAGAAAAAAGATGCCGACATGGATGGCATTTCTGATTACCGCGATAAATGTCCCGGCACGCCTGCTGGTGTAGAAGTTGATAAAGATGGATGTCCGCTGGATAAAGATGCCGACGGAACTGCTGATTACCTCGACACCTGTCCTGATGTTGCAGGTACAAAAGCATTAAACGGTTGCCCTGATAAAGATGGTGACAATATTGCTGATAAAGACGACGATTGCCCCGATGTAAAAGGATTACAGGCATTTAAAGGTTGTCCGGATACTGATGGTGATGGTATAGCTGATAAAGCTGATCGTTGTCCCGAGGTAGCAGGACTCACCGCATTAAAAGGCTGTCCCGATGCTGATAAAGACGGAGTTGCTGACATTGATGATAAATGTGCCAACACAAAAACCGGTTATAAGGTAGATGCTACGGGTTGTCCTATTGACACTGACAAAGACGGCCTTTTGGATGAAGAAGATGCTTGCCCTGATAAAGCAGGTAGTCTGGCTCTCAAAGGTTGCCCTGATACCGATGGAGATGGCGTTTCGGATAAGGACGACCGCTGTCCGGCAGTTAAAGGCACCATTGCAAACAAAGGTTGCCCCGAAATGGCCAAAGAAGATGTAAAAAAGATAACTAACATTGCAAGTAAGATATTCTTCGAAACCGATAGCGACAAACTCAAAGTTGCTTCGCTGGCTCAACTGGATGAACTTGCACTCATACTTAAAAAGTACGAAGCTGCCAACTTACAGATCGAAGGCCATGCCGACAGCCAGGGTGCAGATGATTATAACCTCAACCTTTCGCAAAAACGTACCGAATCGGTTAAATCATACCTGATGAGTAAAGGCATCATGGAATCGCGTCTTACTGCAGTTGGTTTTGGCGAAAGCAAACCTGTAGCTGATAACAATACTTCTTTAGGTCGTGCCAAAAATAGGAGAGTTGAATTAAAAACATCATACTAATCGTTTTCGAAAAATCGACCTGATTAGTTAAAAAAGCAAAGAGCTGTTGGTTTCAACAGCTCTTTTTTTTGTATTTATGAATATGTGTGAATGATGTAAACCTTTTCAAAAGTTTTATAACATGGCTGCACAATGAGGGTTTTAACTTTGTAATGATAGAATTTCAAACTCTTGATGATGGCCGACCAATTGAAACAGCAATAAAATCAAGGGTAAATAAACAACAAAAAAATTCACAACATAATTCCGGGAACCATGAAAAAGATTTTAGGCATTACATTGATACTATTTCTCCTTGCAGGATGTGCACTAAACCTGGTAACAGGCCGCAAACAATTGAGTCTGGTACCCGAATCGGAATTGCAGCTCATGGCAGTAAGCCAATACAACACCTTCTTAAAAGAGAATAAGGTATTGAACTCATCGAAAAGCAAAGATGCTGCAATGGTCGATCGCGTTGGAGCACGTATTTCGGGCGCAATAAAATCATACTACAATAGCAAAGGAAAAACATCCATTCTCGAAGGGTATAAATGGGAATTTAACACCATCGACAACAAAGAAGCCAACGCATGGTGTATGCCCGGAGGCAAAGTTGTTGTTTATACCGGGTTGCTGCCTATAACTCAAAACGAAGCAGGTTTAGCTATAGTAATGGGGCACGAAATTGCTCACTCTATTGCCAAACATGGTAATGAACGTATGAGCCAGGCTATGGTTCAGCAAATGGGAGGTGTGGCTTTGCAGGTTGCATTGGCACAGAAACCGCAGCAAACACAGGATCTTTTTCTTACATCATATGGAATCGGAAGCCAGGTAGGCGCAATGTTACCTTGGTCGCGGCAGCAGGAATCGGAAGCTGATAAGTATGGATTAATATTTGCCGCTATGGCCGGTTACGACCCGCGCGAAGCTATTCCTTTCTGGCAACGGATGTCTGCCGCAGGTGGAGCCAAACCACCCGAATTCCTGAGCACTCACCCTTCGGATGAAACCAGGATGAAAAAGATGAACCAATATATGCCCGAAGCCTTGAAATATTATACCGGTAAGAAGAAGTAGTTTTTATCAGGCATCAAACCAAAGGAATTTATTGTCACAGATTATCTAAACCATTAAAAACATCCAAAAATGGAACAAATTAAGTCAGATAAAATAAAACCAGCCAAAGCAAAGAAAGTACTTATCGCGTTGGATTATGATAAATCTTCCGGAAAAGTAGCGCAAACAGGCTATGATATGGCAAAAGCTATGAATGCTGAAGTTACCCTTTTACATGTGATATCCGACCCTGTATATTATTCTTCAACCGAATATTCTCCCATACTTGGGCTTACCGGATCCCTTGGAGTGGAACCATCCATAGCCGAATCCATTGACAGGTTAAAAGAAGTAACTCAGAATTTTCTGGAAGAAGAAAAAAATCGTTTGGGTGATGATAAAATTCAGACCCTGCTGAAAGAAGGTGATTTTGCGGATACCATTTTAAAAACAGCAAAAAAACTACACGCCAGTGTAATAGTAATAGGATCGCACAGCAGCCGGTGGCTCGAAGATATTGTAATGGGAAGTGTTACCAACAAAGTGCTGCGTAATACCACAATTCCGCTTTTCATTGTACCGACTAAAAAGCACGTATAAGGCGCTCCTTTCTTATCAAATCAAGTTTAAGCGAAGCTATAATTCAAACTCAATGGTTGTAAGCTCTACTAATCTGCCATAAAAGAATTTGATATACGATTCTTTAAGAACTCACACATTACTCATCTTCAAAACATTTCGTGGTACCCGACCAGAATCTTTAAGTGAGAAAGTTGCAAATCAAAGATATAATTGTGTAACAGCCCCTGAAAACGGAACAATCACCTTTGTAGCTTAATTTGAATTACTCACTTAAACTTAAATCATGAACACAAATCAAAAAATGAATAATGTAATTAGTATGGCGAAAAGGCTGATGTATGCTACTTTCTTCGCTTCAATGGTAGTGCTTATACCGGCATGTAATAAAGATGATAACGACGAAAAGGCTCATCTTTCAATCCGGATGACTGACGCACCGGCAAATTACGACGCCGTTTTTATCGATGTACAGGGTGTTGAAATTATCGGCAACAGCGACAAAGTATATACACTTAACACAAATGCCGGCATCTACAACCTGCTTGATTATTCGAACGGATTAGATACACTTATTGCTACCGGAGACCTGGAGGCAGGAAAAATCTCACAAATCCGCCTGATATTAGGCACAAACAATACCGTAGTTGTTGACGGATTAGTTCATCCGCTAAGCACACCAAGTGCGCAACAGTCGGGGCTTAAACTAAAGGTAAATGAAACCTTTGAAGCAGGAGTTTCATATTCCATTCTTCTCGATTTTGATGCAAATCAATCCATTGTTGCTACCGGTAACGGCGAATATCAGTTAAAACCAGTTATCCGTACCATTAATACCGCTTTATCAGGTTCGATACGAGGCAGTGTTACCCCTGTAGGGCTGCTTGCTGTTGTTACAGCTACCTCTGCCGGAACTGCATACTCATCGGTAACCAATGCCAATGGAGAATTCTTAATTTCAGGTCTTCCTGCCGGAGTTTATTCAGTTACAGTTTCACCTAACCTCCCAATACTGCCCGTTACTTTAACCGGGAAAATTGTTACCGTAGGTACATCAACTAATATTGGCGTAGTCGTATTTTAACTACATCTATAATTCTAAAAGAGGCTGCCATTTTATGACAGTCTCTTTTTTTGATGCAAATTTTGATATGTGAATTTTGCAACTCTTTAAAGGAATTGTGTAATGCTTTTTGTGTCGGATACAGCCACCTTTACATAGTGAAAATGAATTCACACATGCCCCGCCGGTTGCGGGCTTAAATATTTAAACCCATGAATACTACTGAAGCAAAAGGAAACTGGAATGAGCAAAAAGGCAAACTCAAACAGAAATTTGGATTTTTAACGGACAATGACCTTATGTTCGAAGAGGGCAAAAAAGACGAAATGCTCGGCAGACTTCAAATAACGCTGGGAAAAACAAAAAGTGATCTGCAAAAACTTATCGCTGAACTTTAATCTTTTATATAACCCGGGAAAGTGCTGGTTAGCCGCGAAAACCGCTAAACGGCACTTTTTTTACCTCATTTAAAATTAAACTTTACCTAATAAAAACAACTGAAATGAAAAAATCAATCTTTACACTTGCAGCCATGTCATTGCTTATGACAGGTGCAATTTTTACAAGCTGCAATTCAGCGGCTCAAAAAGAAGACAATACCACAACTACAGAGCAACAGGATGTTATTGCTGATGAACAGGTTGTAGCAACTGCTGAAGAATGGCAGGAATTTAAAACAGATGCAGAAGCCAAAATCAAAAGAAATGAATTGAGGATTGAAGAATTAACAGTTCAAATGAATAAACCAGGACAGGTATTTGACGATCTGTACAAGAACAGGATTCTGGAACTGGAACAACAAAACAAGAAACTTCAGGACCGCATTGATGCTTACGATAAAAGTCATACCGATTGGGAAAAATTCAAACGCGAATTTAACCACGATATGGATGAGCTTGGTGATGCATTGAAAAACATTACTGTTAACAATAAAAACTAAACACAGCACAGCATTATACATAATGCTTTGATCCTGAATTAAAAATGAAATGAATAGTATTGTTTCTCCTGGCATCTGGCTTTTAGAAACAATACTTTCATAAATTTCCGGGTAACTACTCCCAAGAACTACTGAAAATGAAAAATTCACTCTTTAAATATGTTCTGGTAACAACAGTTTTAGCCGGAACCCTGCTCACAGCCAGCCAGTCAGCCTTTCAAAAGGAGGAAGCTGAAGCGGCTGAATTATCGGCGTCGCAATATACTTCGGCCATGGCTGATGCCCATACGCCGGGAAATCAGAACAAAGAAAATGAAGAGTGGAAATCATTCCGTTCCGGGGCAGTTGCAAGGATAAGGAGCAACGAAATGCTTCTTGCAGAATTATCGGTTCAACCCGATAAGCCAGGTACCGCTCTCGACACCTTATATGCAAAAAGAATCAGGATTTTGAGCAAACAAAACCAGGCGTTTAAACCCAGGCTTGAAGCCTTTGAAAAAAGCCGCAACGACTGGGAGACTTTTAAACGCGATTTCAATTATGATATGGATGAATTCGAAAAAACACTTAAAAGCCTGTCTGCTATCAATAAAAACTAAAAGTGTGAATATTGTAACTCGCTTGCCGAATTATGTAACGAATCATAGTATTATAAGCCTCATCTTTGTAGCGCTATAAGAAATATAACTCCTCTGCAGAATGCAGAATTCTAAAAATGACCTAATGAATACCGCAGAAAGAATTGCAAACTGGACAGATTGTAAAGAAAAACTAAAATTAAAATTTGGCTCCCTTACGGATAACGACTTGTTACTTGAAGATGACAAAAAAGAGGCAATGATCGCGAAACTCCAGTTGAAACTTGGTAAAACAAAGGAAGAGTTGCTCCAGATAATTTCAAAACTCTGATCCGCTTATACTGAAAATGAATATGCTGATAATTATTAGATTTGATTCAAAACGCCTTTCGGCAAAAAACCATATCTTTGCAAAATTATAAATCAGATCACATTAATTCATAACAATATGTCAGATAAAGTGTTACAAAAAGTTGCCCCTGGTGTAGTTACCGGTGATGGCGTTCAGGAAATTTTTCGCATTGCAAAGCAAAATCATTTCGCCCTACCTGCTGTTAACGTAGTAGGTACCGATTCGGTTAACGCAGTATTACAGGCAGCAAAAGAAGTAAATTCTCCTGTTATTATCCAGTTTTCGAATGGCGGCGCACATTTTTATGCCGGTAAATTCCTGAGCAATGAAGGCGAAAAGGCTGCTATTGCAGGAGCCGTTTCCGGAGCAAAACATATACATGCCATGGCCGAAATGTATGGCGTTCCGGTAATTGTTCATACCGACCATGCCGCTAAAAAATTACTGCCCTGGATCGACGGCCTCTTAACTGAAGGCGAAAAACATTTTGCCGAAACAGGTAAACCACTTTTCAGTTCGCATATGCTCGATCTTTCGGAAGAATCACTTCAGGAAAACCTCGAAATCTGCAAGAAATACCTTGCCCGCATGAGCAAAATAGGCATGACCCTCGAAATTGAACTCGGCGTTACAGGTGGTGAAGAAGATGGTGTTGATAACTCAGATGTTGATAGTGCAAAACTTTACACCCAACCCGAAGATGTAGCTTATGCTTACGAAGAACTGATGCAAATCAGCGATAAATTTACTATTGCAGCTTCATTTGGAAATGTTCACGGCGTTTACAAACCGGGAAATGTAAAATTACAGCCTGTTATTCTCAATAATTCGCAGAAATATGTTGAGAAAAAATTCAATACTGCTGCTCAGCCGCTGAATTTCGTTTTCCATGGAGGATCAGGTTCCACACAGGAAGAAATCCGCGAAGCTATTTCGTATGGTGTTATTAAAATGAATATCGATACTGACACTCAGTGGGCTACCTGGAAAGGTATTATGGATTTCTACAAGAAGAACGAAGGCTACCTTCAAAGCCAGATCGGCAATCCCGAAGGCGAGGATAAACCTAACAAAAAATACTACGATCCGCGCAAATGGCTCAACGAAGCGCAGAAATCACTGGTTCTCCGCGTTAAAGAAGCATTTACCGATCTCAACTGTATCGACAGGAACTAATCCCATACCAATATTCAGGCATTATAAGTTGCCAAAACGAAAAAAGCTCCATTACGGAGCTTTTTTCGCTTATTGATTTCATTGCTATATATAAAGATTTATAGCAGGAGATGGCGAACCTGTTATGTTAGATTGTAGATTAAGCCCTACTGCAATTATGCCTTTAAATGCTGCTCCTCATGCCTGCCAAAGTATTTATCACTGATTTCTTCCATTGTTAAACGGGTTAAGGGTTTTGTAATAAAATCCAAAATGGAACCCAGCGCTTTCGCCCTTGCTTTCTCTTCAGGATTATCCGAGGTGGTAAGCATAATAATTATCGCGCGGCTCTGCTGTTCCTTATCCAGTTTATTGTACTCCTGTACAAATTCCCAGCCGTTCATACCGGGCATATTGATGTCCAGAAGTATAAGATCAGGATGAATATTATCAGCTTTATCAAGTTTCAGGTATTCCAACGCATCAATTCCTGATGTTTTGGCAACAACAACAATATCCTCCAGGTTACTTTTATGGATTTCACGTTCATGATAAAAATTATCATCCGGGTTGTCGTCAACCAGCATGATACATTTAAGTTTGTTTTTCATATTTTTAATTTTGGTATTGTGAAATGAAATGTTGTCCCTTGCCCGGGAATTGAATCAATCCATATTTCGCCGTTATGCAAAAGGATTATTTTTTTACAGTTAGAAAGGCCTATCCCATTTCCTTCAAATTCACAGCCGGTATTTATTCGTTGAAAAATCTCAAAAACCCTTGAGAAATAAACAGGATCGATACCAATGCCATTATCCTGAACCGAAAACTGCCATTTGCCGTTAGTTTTCCCGGCCCATATTCTTATCAGAGTCGGAATTTCACTACGCCGGAATTTCAGCGCATTTGAAATGATATTTTGGAATACCTGCCTGATTTCCGACTCAAATACATTTATTTTAGGCATATTACCAACTTCAATAATTGCTTTTGAGTTTTTTACTGATGTCCCCAAATCAGCTATAACTTCATTGATTAGCAGGCCAATATCAACACTCGCAAGTTTAGCATTTTTACCCAGTCGCGAGAAATTCAACAAGGATCTAACCAACATGATCATCCTTTTAGTAGCGCCGTCAATCAACCGGAGATACCTGCGGGCACTGTCGTCCAATTGATCGCCGTACTCCTCTTCAAACACCTGAATATAATTTGTAACAGTGCGAAGAGGCTCCTGTAGGTCGTGCGAAGCGATATAAGCGAATTGCTCCAGTTCCCGGTTCTGCTTTTTCAGTAAATCTTCCTGAAATATGCGTTCCGAAATATCGATTATAGTGGCTAAAACCATATGCCCCTCTGACGTTTCAATTGGAATCAGGTCTAATTGAATCTGTACTTCCAGTCCATCTTTTCTCAGGGCGAACAAATCACTCTTTATACTCATCTGTCCTTTACTCAGTTTCCTCAATAAGGCATGCCTGTGGGTAAAGAAATATTTGCGCGAGCGTTCGGAGACCAGAATCTCGAGTTTGTGGCCTAACAATTCAATCCGATGATAACAAAATAGTTTCTCGGTATGAGCATTAACAAAAGCTATTTTCCCGCTATTGTCAATTAAAATCATCGCATAAGGAGCCGACTCCACAACCAGCCTGAATTGTGCCGCTGCCTTTTCGAGCTCAGCGTTGGCAATACTCAATTCAAGAGCACGCTTTTCTTTTTCCTGATTTTGAAACAACAGCTCTGTATTGGCAATGACAAGCTCTGCAGCACGCTTTTCTTTTTCCTGATTTTGAAACAACAGCTCTGTATTGGCAATTACAAGCTCTGCAGCACGCTTATCTCTTTCAATGGTATGAAATATAAGTTCCCGGTTAACACGGGCTAATTCGTCCATAATGATTTTTCTTTACGGTTTAAGAAAATACGAGCAGTTTAGCCAATACGAAACAGGAAACTTATTTGTGTATCTGCTTCTTTTCAAAGGAAACATCAGCTCAAATAAATAAGTCTCCTAAAATTTCGATAACTAATATGGGATTCTATTGCAAAGTTGAATTTTCCGTTTCGATAAAGTGTTATATAACTCTACGAAAGAATTATATAATTCACACTTTTACCGAAAATGAATTTAAATAATATTATTATACTACTCCTAACCTGAAAATCTGAAAATTAAGAATGAGATCTGAAAACGAAAAAAGCCCCTCAAAAGGATCTCTTTTCTAGGAAAAATTATAGCTTACCTGGTCGAAACCTGCATAGTTTCGAATGGGTTGATACTAAGTACAGGGAAAGGCGAATTATTTACCATTTGCTGGGCATAAGGACCTACAAGCAGGTTAAATGGACTGGTTTCCTGCTCGGTCATAATACTTATAAGGTTAGCCCTTACACGTTTGGCATAATCAATTGTGCCGGTGGTTAAGTTATCACAACTTAAAGTATCGCGGTGAAATTTAATACCTTCATCTTCAAGGTATTCACACACCTGATCGGAATAACCATCAACTCTTTTCTGAATCGATTTGTACTTGGATGCATAAATGGAAAGCACATAAATTTCGGAGTCGAAAAGCCTGGCCAGATAAGCAGTAAAAGGAACTTTCTGACGTGTATCAAGAGTGCTGTCGATAGGCATGAGTATAACCCTCATTTCGTGCCTGGCATCAATACCTGCGCGTAATGTAATAACAGGGCAGGGAGCAACCGATATTAGTTTATTTGCATTACTGCCGATCCAGAATTGCTCAAAACCTGACACCCCATGTGTTCCCATTACAATACAGAGGCTTTCCATTTCTTTAGCCTCATCTATTATCTCGCGATATACTTTGCCTTCCCTGATCACAAAATCAATAGTAGATTCAGGAAGCAAAGGAGCATATTTTTCTACCAGCTTACCAAACTGCTTCCTGATTTCATCAATCAAATCGGCAGAAGTATCGGAATAGATGGTTGTTTTTGTGACACTTGGATTATTCACCCAAATCATATGAACATCCAGGACACCACGCGACGCAATTGAAATTGCATGTTCAAGTGCATTAACTGAACAGTCGGAGAAATCAATCGCAGCAATAATATTGGCCATATAATTACTATATTATAGGTTTGACACAATTTTAGGGTTGGCTAAGATAACGAAAAGCACCGGGCAAAGCAAGTAGTTTTTATCTGATTGTTAAATTTAACGACAAATTCTTGTTTAAAGTATGTTAGTCCTTATTTAAAATTCTGAAAACCAGAAAAAAGAAATATTTATAGTAACGAATGCCGATTAAACTATCATGCAACATATTGCATCTTATAAATGCTCACATTTTAGCATCTGATGCAAACGAAATATTTTGTATTAAAACTTTATTATTTAAGGCAACAAAACCCTTTCAATGTTGCGCTGGTTTAATAATCAATACGATACATTAACTCTCTTTAAAACTAACGAAGTGTGGAGCATAAGCGGGAAAAACTCATCATACTTATATGCTTACTATTATTGCAATATTTTATCTTTAACAGGAAATGAATTTGGATAATCTGTTGAAATTTTTTTCTGAAAACCAACAGCCTCAATCAGCGAGCGGAAATTTCCGACCCGCACACGGTAATATGGTTCTTTGTAAGAAAGGTAAGGCTTTGCTTCGGGATAAAGTGTTTCAAATTCAACTTTTACCGATGCTGCTTTGTTCTTTGAGTTGCTTCCGGAATCGAAAAATATCTGAACCCTGTAGCCATCAATTTCAGCATTGCTGGCGCTCATTTTCCGGTACTGTTCAGCAAGTTGCGTTATTTTTTCATCCTGAATAACTTCAACGTTTCCCGGTGTCGCAAAAAGTTCCTGCGCAACACCATCAGTAGTGAAAAACAACAACGCTATACAAGCCGTGAAAACAAATCTGAACATGACAAAAAAATACTTTTACAGTGTAAGGTTGTCGTTAGGATGCAGTGTGATAACCGGAACGGGTGAGTAGTTCACCAACTGCTGTGCAAAAGGGCCTAAAAGGATGGAACTTGCCTGATCCTGAACATCAGTCATAATAGCAATGAGATCGGCATCAACCATACGGGCATGTTCAATAATATCAGCAGCAATTTTCTCACTGTTTATACTGTCAACAATATAATTTACGCCTTTAGCATCAAGGTGGTTCTTGACTTTCGCTACGTTACTGTCCACTATTTTCTGCATTGACTTCAGTCCGCTCGAATTTAATGCCAGAATATTTACATCTGCACCAGTTTCCTTAGCCAGGTCAGCGGTAAAAGCAACCTTTTGCAGTGTGTTTGAAGTATGATACACAGGCAATAGTATCTTTCGGTATCCCCTGCTTTTGTTATAGTTATATTTTACTGTAATAACAGGGCACGATGCACTCGAAACAATACGGTATGCATTGGTTCCGATCCAGAATTCCTCAAACCCTGACGAACCATGTGCTCCGATTATAAGCAAACAACAGTCGTGTTGCTTCACAAAAGCTGCAAGCTCCTGATAAACACGGCCTTTTCGCACTTTCGCATAAAGCTTTCCGTTTACCAACTTATCTTTATAAGTCGCAAGTAACTCATCAAGGTTACTTTTCGCTTCGCTGCGAAACTCTTTCGACTCATTAGGAAAACCAACCTCATTACCGCTAACAGTATCTACCCATACCATGTTTACATTAACATGAGTAAGGTTGGCAAGTTCAATTGCATACTCAAGGGCATGAACCGAACCTTTTGAAAAATCGATAGCTACAACTATGTCTTTCATGGCCAAATGATATTTAAATTCTCTGCTAAAGTATAAAGAATAATCAATAGGCTGATGTTTCCAGTTGTGTTATTTAAGATAAAATATTTCGTTATTGCTAAAGGCTTAAAGCTTAGATGCCAAAAGCATTATAATTCCGCCGAATAGGAACCTTTTTTATAACTTTGCGGCCTACACTTCCTTTGATATGTCAATAAACAAAAACCTTGATGCGGCTACCGAACATCTCACCCCTGTTGAGAAAGAAATTGAACAGGTACTTCGTCCGCTCGATTTTGGCAGTTTCGCAGGTCAGCCCGGAATTGTTGACAACCTCAGAGTTTTTGTAGCAGCAGCTTCGCGGCGTGGCGAAGCCCTCGACCATGTGCTGCTGCATGGACCTCCCGGATTGGGTAAAACAACCCTTTCCAATATTATAGCCAACGAAATGGGGGTGGGCATCCGCATCACTTCCGGACCGGTACTTGATAAACCCGGTGACCTGGCCGGACTGCTTACCAACCTCGAAACCAACGATGTACTTTTTATCGATGAAATTCACCGGTTGAGCCCGGTAGTGGAAGAATACCTGTATTCGGCCATGGAAGATTTTAAAATCGATATCATGATCGAATCGGGACCAAATGCACGCAGCGTGCAAATAACGCTCAACCCGTTTACGCTTATCGGTGCTACTACCCGTTCGGGATTACTTACTGCACCTTTACGCTCAAGGTTTGGTATAAACTCGCGGCTTCAGTATTACGATGCCGAAACACTGAAAAAAATCATTATCCGTTCAGCCGGAATACTAAAAGTACCTATCCACGATGATGCAGCTATGGAAATATCGCGTCGCAGCCGTGGCACACCGCGTATTGCCAACCTGTTATTGCGCCGATTGCGCGATTTTGCGCAGATAAAAGGCACCGGAACAATCGATCTTGCCATTGCGCAATATGCCTTGGCTGCTCTACAGGTCGATAAAAACGGCCTCGACGAAATGGATAACCGTATCCTTACCACCATAATCCAGAAATTCAAGGGCGGACCTGTCGGGCTTACTACCATTGCTACTGCCGTTGGCGAAGATTCAGGAACTATTGAAGAAGTATATGAACCTTTCCTCATACAGGAAGGATATATGATGCGCACTCCGCGCGGCCGTGAGGTTACGGAAAAAGCGTATGCACACCTTGGGAAATACAAAGGCCCGGCCGACGGTCAGCTTTTTTAAAAAAATCCACTGCAAGCAAGTATTTCTTTATGACCGATCCCGGGCAAATAGCTGCTTACGTGAAATCACTTGCCGCTGAGCATGGTTTCGATGCATGTGGAATTGCTGCTGCCGAACCTCTTGCGGAGGAAAAGGAATACCTCGATAACTGGCTTGCAAAAGGCTACCATGCCGGCATGGAATATATGCCGAAACATGCCGACAAACGCCATGATCCGGCAAAACTGGTCGACAATGCCCGTTCAGTAATTGTTTTTCTACATAATTACTCTCCCGATCCAAATCTGAAGTGGACCACTGATTACCATATTTCCTGCTATGCGTATGGCGCTGATTATCATGATATCATCCGCGAAAAGCTAAACAGTATTATCGAAAACCTGAAGCAAAAAATACCCGGCATAGCCATCAGGGGTTTTGTTGACTCAGCACCGGTGCTCGAACGCGCTTGGGCCACCCGTGCCGGATTAGGCTGGATTGGCAAAAACAGTATGCTTATCAGCAAAAGCAAAGGTTCGTACTTTTTTATTGCTGAAATAATTACTGACCTCGAAATGGAATACGACATTCCGATGGGTGGCAATTACTGTGGCGACTGCAGCCGATGCATGGATGCCTGTCCGACCCAGGCAATAACCGATCTGCGGGTTGTGGATGCAAACAAATGTATATCATATCAGACTATTGAAAACAAAGGGGATATTGATCCATCTTTATTAGGTAAATTCGAAAACCGTATTTTTGGATGCGATATCTGCCAGCAGGTTTGTCCCTGGAATCGTTTTTCCACTCCCCATCAGGAGCCCGCTTTTGCTCCAGGTGAGGAACTGCTGCATCTTACTAATCAGCAGTTTGAAACCATGGATAATGAACTATTTAATAAATTATTCCGCAAATCGGCCCTTAAAAGAACTAAATTTGGCGGACTGAAGCGTAACATTGAATTCGTGAAAGCGAAAAACTAATCTTTCAGGTACAATACTTTACCCTATGCCACATACAAAGCAAAACCAACTTAAAGTTGATATCCGTTCCGAAATTGGAACCCTCGAAGCAGTTATTCTTCATACTCCCGGCCCGGAAGTCGAAAACATGACTCCCGAAAGCGCCCAGAAAGCTTTGTACAGCGACATACTCAACCTGCCTGTAGCATTGAAGGAATATAACCAGTTTAAAGGTTTTCTGTCGAAAGTTACCAAAACATACCAGGTAAAAGAGCTTCTCGAAACTGTGATGCTGAATCCGCAACACCGGGCTGAACTTATTGAAACTATTATCAAAAAAGAGAGACTTCAGCCGGGCGTTGGAAACAGCCTGTCGGATTTTAAACCCGAAAAGCTCGCTACAGCACTTATCGAAGGCGTTGAACTAAAAAAGGATAATCTCACACGTTTTTTAGCCAAGGAACGGTATGCCCTTGAGCCACTCCACAATTTCTTTTTCACCCGCGATGCCTCTGTAGCCATGCTCGACCGTGTACTTATCAGCCGCATGGCCAGCCGTATACGCGATCGTGAAACATTGATTATGGATACCATTTTTAGGAACCATCCTGATTTTGGTGTTAAAACCATACAACCCGAACACAGTCAGCACTTTTGTAAGGATTTCAGTTTCGAAGGCGGCGATTTCCTGGTAGCCAGGGAAGATATTCTATTAATCGGAACCGGAGGGCGCACCACTTCACAAGGCATTGATTTTATACTTGAATATTACCGGCACAAAAAGGTGCAGCGGCATATTATCGTGCAGGAACTTCCGTACGAGCCCGAGTCGTTTATCCATCTCGACATGGTTTTCACCTTCCTCGACCGAAACCAGTGCATGATTTACGAGCCGCTTATCCTTCAGCCTAACCGTTACCTTACCATTCATATTAATATAGATAACGGAAATGTAAAATCCATTCGCGAGGTGGATAACATTCCTTCGGTACTTAAAGAACTGGGCATGGAAATGGAAACACTTTACTGCGGTGGCCGTCGCGACAGTATGATCCAGGAACGCGAACAATGGCACAGCGGGGCTAACTTTTTTGCCGTTGCTCCCGGAAAAGTAATTGGCTACGGACGAAATGTAAATACCATCGAAGAAATGAACCGCCACGGCTATGCAGTAATAAAAGCCAACGATGTAATTACGAATAAAGTGGATATTAACAATTACAATAAATACGTTGTAACTATTGACGGATCGGAACTTTCGCGAGGCGGCGGCGGATGCCGGTGTATGACAATGCCGGTGCGAAGAAAGGCTGTGGACTGGTAGGCGGATGGGGAAAGGGGACAAGGAGACAAGGGGACAAGGCGAGGGGCGATTGGAGTGAGGGGCTATTTTCTATTCCTGAAATGGGAAAAGGAGAACATTTTATAATGGACCTATTTTTCTCCCCAGCTGAAGCCTTTTACTTCTATTCCTGCCAACGACAATGCCCTGTTGGTAACTGTTGCAGCCAGTTCTTCCATAGTTTTTGGATGGCTGTAAAAGGAAGGAACAGCCGGGCAAATAATCCCTCCGGCTTCGGTGATGGTTTTCATATTATTGATATGGATAAGACTGAGAGGCGTTTCGCGGGCTACCAACACTAATTTGCGGCGCTCCTTGAGCATTACATCGGCGGCGCGGGTCATAAGGTCATTGGATACACCGGAAGCAATACGACCCAGTGTTCCCATGCTGCATGGCACAATAATCATGGCATCAAATCCAGCTGATCCGGAAGCTACCGGCGAATAAAAATCATCTTTCTGATAAAAAGTAAACGGCAGTTTCTCATACTCCGTATTGTCCAGTTCGTATCTCCATACTCCTTTTGCATTATCCGAAAAAAGCACGGCCACTTCCTGTAGTTGATCACCCAGTTTCAATAGTGTATCAAACAGCACTTTGGCATATATTGCCCCACTTGCACCGGTTACACCGATTATTAGTTTTATTCGCGGATCTTTCATATTAATTACATATTGTGGATTTTGAAATACGGATTTGGGATCTCGGCTTTGAAATTTCAAAATGTTACGATGCAAAGATTTTGGTATTTGGGTTTTGGATTTTGGTATTTTAAACTCTCCCCTCTCCTTGTCTCCCCTCTCCTTGTCCCCTTGTCACCCTTCTCCTTGTCCAGCCTTCTCCTTGAAACCTCTCTCCTCCTCCCCTTCTCAGCCGCCTAAAGCCTGTAACTCACAAAAAACAGCAGGCAATCATTATATTGACCACTATCGAAAAAACGGTAAACCCCACCGTTAACTTCATCTTTCCTGATGCTTAACAAAGAACTGTTCATGCGGAAATGAGCACTCAGCCTGTCATTAATCGGATAATTGATACCGGCCATAAAAGAGGGGTTTATCACACTGAAATCGCCGTAGGTAACTTCAGCCAGATCAAGCTCTTCGTAGCTATGCAGAATGAACGAAAATGAAGGCCCCACTTCCAGCATCATTTTATTTTTGAGTTTATACTGATAAAGAAAAGGCATTTCGATATAGCCAAGCTTCATTTTATAAATGGTATAATCCTGTTTCTTTTCGTCAGGATTATGGCGGCTGCCTTTCTGGAAATAACTAATCTCCGATTGAAAGGACGAGCGCTCACCAGATGCTAACCGGACCCAGATCCCGGCATACAAGCCTGCCTTGTGAAATCCCGAATAGGTATCGCCTGCCACCTGGCTGCCAACAAGTCCACCTGCAATACCGCCCTGAAAAGGCTGAGCAATTGAACCAAAAACTAAAATGATGAGTAAGTAAATGATCAGGTAAATTTGTTTCATATTGATATTGAGGTGAATTAATTTGATTTGTGCTATATTTCGTTGTTCGCTTACCTGTGAGTTTTCTTAAAACTGACTATTCGCAGATCGCCGGTTCCCCGGCGCTATCCTCTTCCTTGCCAAACCACACATTGGCATATTCGCCATAAATTCCAATTCCCATCGCATTCCAGTTCACATTTTTCCAAATGCTTTTGTTAATAATTACATCGTTATGGCCGGGGCTTTTCTTCCACCCAGCCAGAATATCTATGGCGAAAGCTTCGGGCGAAGGGTAATTATAGGTTGACCAGAATGATATTTCGTAGCCGTCGCCCTGGTAATTGGTAAGCTCACGGGGTTTATCCCACATGCATTGCGATTTTTTATGATCGGGAGTATAACAACAGGAAGACCATAGACCTTTATCGGACCAGCTGTGCATGTTGCAGCGTTTGCCTTCCTTAAAATTTTCAGTCTGATCCTGGGCGTGAGTCCGTGCAACATAACTGAGGGAAGCTGATAGTTTTACTTCAGGCAGGCCTTTTTGCTTCCGGTATTCATTTATCAGCCTGAAAAGTTCAGCCTCGGCAGGCGTTATGCAGGTTTCGGGTACTAACTTAACCGTAAATTGCTGTTGTGCCGAAATTTTTCCGGTAAGTAAAAGAATGATTAAACTTAGTGCGAGTAAACGGGGCATATGTGCTTTTTACAAGAAGTAACTCTTCTCTTTCCGAAAAATTGTACTAACGGCCCGGCTCGAGCTCCTTCCCTGCTTTTCCGTATCGTTTCTCTTTGATTTTCTGACCGTTGGAGAATTCCGATTTTAACATCAGTTTACCATCCTGCCCCCAATACTGCCAGGTACCTTCCTTAATTTTGTTTACATATTGTCCTGAGCCCGAGAGTCGGCCATTGGCGTAATACGATTTCCAGGTACCATCTGGCTTACCTTTATCGAAATTTTCCTCTTTTATTTTAAACCCATCGGCATCAAAATAAACCCAATATCCATGTCGCTCACCATCGAGCCAACCTCCTGCTTCACTCATCTGACCGTTATCATACCATTCCTTCCACTGCCCTTCCTTAATGCCGTTTTTATATTTTCCTTCAGTGCGCGGCTTGCCGTTCGGATACCATACCTTGTAGGTACTGTCCAGATTTCCAAGTATATAATAGTTTAGATATTGTTGCTTGCTGTTTTCGAACCAGCCCTTCCATTGTCCATTCATTTTCCCGTTATCATAGGCTCCTGAGTCTTTTACCTGTCCGTTGGTAAACCAACCTTTCCAGATTCCGTTTTCCTTATCGGCAATAAATTCGCCTGCATGATGAATATGACCGTCCATGTACCAGTATTTCCAAATCCCGGTTCTGTTGTCAGAGGCAAATGAGCCTTCCTTCCATTTTTCGCCATTTTCGTAAAAATACGTCCATTTGCCTTCCATCTTTCCATCCCTGAAAAGGCCTGTGCTTCCGATTGTACCTCCGGGATGATAGAACACCCAGATGCTGTCGCGCAGATCGTCAGTGATATGGCCGCTTTCCTCCGGCGTTCCGTCAATGCGCCACGAAGTAACTTTGCTGTTGAGTTTGCCGTATTTAAAATATCCTTCAAACTGTTTTTTCCCGTTAGGATGCCATGCGGTGTATTTGCCTTTTTTTACACCGTTCACATAGTTGCCTTCGGCCACTTTAAGCCCTTTGAGGTTAAACTCGTACCAGGTGCCTTCGCGCTGGCCATTTACCAGTTTACCCTCCGCTTTTTTACTGCCGTTCGAATAGGTTTCGATGGTTAATTGCGAGAAAGCCAGCACCGGGAGAAAGGCTAAAAGGAAAAAGATTAATAGTTTCATAGGGGATTGAGGGGATTGAAGGGATTGAAGGGATTGATGAGATTGACAAGGGGACAAGGAGAGGGGAGACAGGGCGAGGGGCGAGGGGGCGAAAAGGTGACAGGATTAATTGCATATTAAGACTGAGCCATTGAAATCCCGAAGTGGTATGAGGGAAATACCTCGATTTTATAACGTTAATGCTTTCGTTCGGTTGTAAAAATAACCAGTTGTTCGAGTGAATTACGTGATTCGCTTTCGGGCATGGTTTTCAGCAAATCGAGTGCTTTCTGCTGGTATTCGCTCATTTTGGCAGATGCATATGCTATACCTCCGCTATTATTCACTTTATTGATCAGCTCAGCTACTTTAACAGGCTCATTGTTATGATTGCGAACAATATTCATAGCACGGCGCTTCTCAATCCATGTCATGTTATTGAGCATGTGAATCAGGGGGAGTGTCATCTTTTTCTCCTTGATATCGATACCGTTAGGCTTGCCGGTTGCCAGGTTTTTCTCGTAATCGAAGAGGTCGTCCTTAATTTGAAACGCAATACCTACATATTCGCCAAAGAGACGCATTTTTTCGATGGTTCCGGCATCGGAACCTACCGAAGCAGCTCCGGCAGCGCAGCACGACGCTATGAGTGAAGCAGTTTTTTTACGGATTATTTCAAAATAAACAGGCTCTTCAATATCGAGTTTCCGGGCTTTTTCAATTTGCAGAAGTTCACCCTCACTCATTTCGCGCGTTGCATTCGAAACAATTTTGAGCAGGTGATATTCTTCATTTTCAAGCGAAAGAAGCAATCCGCGTGATAAAAGATAATCGCCGACGAGCACAGCTATTTTATTCTTCCATAGCGCATTAAGCGAAAAGAAGCCACGGCGCTCGTTGGAGTCATCAACTACATCATCGTGAATAAGGGTTGCCGTATGCAAAAGTTCGATCAACGAAGCCGCATGATGGGTGCTTTCATTTACTTCGCCACACACTTTGGCCGTAAGAAAAACAAACATTGGCCTCATCTGCTTCCCTTTACGTTTGATGATATAGCGTGTAATGGTATTCAGCAGTGGAACAGGGCTTTTCATCGAGTCGCGGAAATGTTTCTCAAACTCTTCGATATAGGGAGCTATGGGAGCTTTAATCTGGTCGATGGTGAGCATCAGGATTTTATCTTTGGGGTATTTGGGGGATTGATGAGATAGAAAGGATTGATGAGATTGATGAGATTAAGAGATTAAGAGGATTGAAGCAAATGTAGTAGCTATTTAATTTGATAAATTTTTAACGTTTCTAAACAGGTTAAGTTCCTTAGGCCATGACATTATAAATTTTGAACTCTGAACTTTGAACTTTTTAGTACTCAAAAGTAATATTTATCAGTGAATAAACAGCGTGAAGGGAAATTCGTTTTTACAAATCGCAACTTGTTTTGGCTTTTGGTATACTTTTGCTGAAAAATTGAGTGGCTGCAACTCTGCAGCGAGTAAAATAAAAAGCATGTCGGGTATATTATTTGATGAAATTGTTTTTGGACCTGTAAAAAGCCGTCGTTTCGGGGTTTCACTCGGAATTAACCTTTTGCCCTTGCAAGGAAAGCTTTGTTCTTTCAATTGTGTGTATTGCGAATGCGGCCTCAACGATGAGCGCAAAAAGGAAAAGGCAAAGCTCTTTACAGCAGCTGAAATAACATCATCACTGCAAAGCCGTTTCGAAGCTTTAAAAGCCGGCGGTCTCGATCCCGACAATATAACTTTTGCCGGAAATGGCGAGCCTACACTCCATCCCGAATTTGAAACTATTATTGACGAGGCCATACGACTACGGGATGCGTTTTTCCCAAAAGCAATGATTACTGTGCTGTCAAATGCCACCCGCCTCGATCGCGAAAATGTAAAAAGAGCCTTATTAAGGATTGACAACAACGTACTCAAACTCGATGCCGGCACCGATGCCACTTTTCAGGCAATCAACAGGCCAACACACCCGGTAACGATCGAAAAAATAGTAGCTCAATTGAAAGGTTTCGAAGGAAATCTCACAATTCAAACCATGCTGATCCGAGGCGAAGTTGACGGAAAGTATATAGATAATACTACTGAAGAGGAACTTTCGTTATATTTGAGGTACCTGAAAGAAATCAAACCAAAACTGGTGATGCTGTATCCGATCGACAGGCAAACTCCCTACAAAACCCTCGTCAAAGTACCTGAAACTGAATTTCGTGCATTAGCAGCACGTATTGAACAACTAGGTATAAAAGCTGAAGTTTTCTTTTAGCATATAGCATCAAACTCTTCAAACCGGAAAACCTTTCAAACCCGAAACTCTTCAAACCCTTCAAATCACTCATGTTAGAATACGAGCCCAAAATACTGCTTGCTTTCGCCGAGACCCTGAGCGGTAACAAGGAAATATTCGACTGGCTGATGAAAAACGGCTATCAGGAGCTTGGTGCTCTGAGTATGTGTATGCGTGGCAGCGAACAGGCGTTTACCTGGCTCATGAAAAACGGCTATCCGCAGTTCGGTGCGCTCGACAGGGCCATTGACGGAGATCCGAAAGCTTATATCTGGTTACAAAAAAATGATTTTCAGATACTTGCAATTCTGGCCGACGCCTGCCATGCCAAACCCGAAGCTATTGAATATTTGAACCGTAATAATCTCCCTATTTTCCTGCTGATTGCACGTAAATTTATCACTTTCAGGGATAGTCAGACATTTGATTATCATAAAAAGAAGTTTTGAACCTTAACGGATCACAAAAAAACCACGGCCCAAAATGACCGTGGTTCAGTATCCGAGTAGCAATCAAAGTTATTTTAGCCGCATTTGCTGTACCCGCATGAGGTACAGGTCATGCATCCTTCTTTGTAAATGATCGTATTTTTATCCTTGCATTCAGGGCAGCTATGGCCGGTTTGTGTTCCGTCGGGGATAAACTTTTTGAGGCCGCGCAATACGCCGTTTTTCCAGGTAGTAATGCTATCGTTATCAAAACTCAGGTTATCAATCAGTTCCACAACATATGGCAATGGCATACCATGACGAAGAATACCCGAGATTAGCTTGGCATAATTCCAGTACTCTTTTTTAAACGAACGCGACAAACCACGGTGTGTTACTCTATAGCCGTAATTATCCTCGTATTCAAAATCGTAACGGGCCGACACATTTTCATTATCTTTATTACGGATAACCCAGCCTTTTTTTACATAATCGGGGATGTAGAAATCGGAACTTTTACCGGTAAATATTTCGTAAGGTTTGTTATTGATCAAACCTACAAAAGCGATCCATTTTTCGTCCTCATTCATAAAACGTACCACTTCCACTTCCAGTTCTTTCGGGCGTGGCGGAGCTTTTGTTTCCTGAAATTCGTTTACTTCTTCTTTTTTGGTATCGTTGCTGATCAGAACGCCTGAACGCGAACCGTCGCGGTAAATTGTCATTCCTTTGCAGCCGCTTTCCCACGCAGTGAGGTAAACGTCGCTCACAAGCTCCTCAGTGGCTTCTGCAGGCAGGTTCACGGTTACGCTTATGGAATGATCGACCCATTTCTGGATAGCGCCCTGCATGGTAACTTTTGCAACCCAGTCGATATCGTTACTCGTCGCTTTGCTGTAAGGCGATTTTTCGATAATAGCCTGCAATGCTTCGTCGCTCATAAACAGGGCGTTGTCAACATCAAAGCCGTTAATCCGCATCCAGTCGAGGAATTTCGGGTGAAATACGTTGTATTCTTCCCACGAATCGCCAACTTCGTCCACAAATGAAACATGTACATTTTTATCATTCGGATTTACCTTGCGACGGCGTTTGTAGCTTACCATAAACACAGGTTCAATACCGGATGTGGTTTGGGTACAGATACTTACACTTCCGGTAGGGGCAATGGTAAGCATGCTGATATTACGACGACCGTGTTTCTCCATTTTGGCATAAACCTCAGGAGCATGTTCGCGGATACGGTTGATAAGCGGATTGTTTTTCTCGCGTTCGAAATCAAAAATCGGGAATGCACCCCGCTCAGCTGCAAGATCAGCGGAAGCTCCGTAAACCTCGATAGCCAGTGTTTTATGAACATCAACGCTGAAAGTAGTGGCATCGCTGGTTCCATAACGCATATTAAGAGCCGCAAGCATATCGCCCTCAGCAGTAATACCAATGCCGGTGCGGCGACCCTGTAATGTTTTTTCACGGATTTTCTCCCACAGTATGCGCTCGGTGCGTTTGGTTTCTTCGTCTTCGGGATCAGAATTTATTTTGGCAAGAATTCCGTCAATTTTCTCCATCTCCAGATCGATGATATCGTCCATGATACGGAGTGCACACCGCGAATGCTCAGCAAACAATTTGTGGTTAAACGAAGCCTGGGGAGTAAACGGATTTTCGACGTAATTGTATAAGTTAATAGCGATCAGGCGGCAGCTGTCATAAGCGCATAGTGGTATTTCGCCGCATGGGTTGGTCGAAAGGGTTTTAAATCCAAGATCAGCATAGCAATCAGGAACCGATTCGCGGATGATAGTATCCCAGAAAAGGATTCCCGGCTCGGCTGATTTCCATGCATTGTGGATGATCTTATCCCATAATCCACGGGCATCGATTTGCTGAACTTTGGATGGATTTTTTGATTCAATCGGATATTGCTGGTTGTATTCGCTTTTGCTTTTTACGGCACGCATAAAATCATCATCAATCCTTACCGAAACATTGGCACCTGTTACTTTGCCCTGTTCCATTTTGGCATCAATAAAATTTTCGCTGTCAGGATGTTTGATCGAAATTGACAGCATAAGTGCCCCACGGCGGCCATCCTGAGCTACTTCGCGGGTTGAATTGCTGAAGCGTTCCATAAACGGAACAATACCGGTTGAGGTAAGAGCGCTGTTTAAAACCCGGCTTCCGGCAGGCCTGATATGCGATAAATCGTGACCGACACCGCCACGCCGTTTCATCAACTGAACCTGCTCCTGGTCCACTTTCATAATTCCGCCATAGGAATCCTGGCTTCCGTCGCCGCCTATAACGAAACAATTGGATAAGGATGAAATCTGGAAATCATTTCCCATTCCTGCCATAGGGCTGCCCTGCGGCACGATATAACGGAAATCGCGGAAAAGCTCAAAAATCTCTTCTTCGCTTAAAGGATTTGGATATCTCTTTTCAATTCGAGCTACTTCCGAAGCAAGACGATGGTGCATATCGTCAGGCGTAAGTTCGTAAATATTGCCATCGCTGTCTTTCAGCGCGTATTTATTCATCCACACACTTGCAGCAAGCTTGTCACCTTTAAAATAAACAGTGGCAGCTTCCAGCACCTCCTCATGCTTGTATGCAGTCATTTTCTTGGTAACAGGTTTTTGGGTATTCTCTTGGTTCATTGGTATTAATTCAGGTTTCGAAACGTTGACAATTTCAGGTTCCGGAACCTGCTCAACTGCTTCAGGCCCCGAAATACCGGGTCGCTGGCGCTGTTCAAGCACTTTGCCATAAAAATCATTTTTTACACTTTCCCCTACTGAGGAATCGATCTGTGAAAAAAGATTAACATCCATATTGTTTTCCGTTCTCGGTTAATAATAATAAGAATATGCTGAAAGCCAATATCATGAACTGATTTTACTGGCTGAAGTCAGGAAATACAAATTTACACTATGCAATCCGGATTTATCAAAAACAGTTATTAACAAATTATGAGTTAAGAAGTGTTAAGTTGCTGATTACCATACTATAAGGCTCTTAATAAGTAGCGAAACCCTTGTCAATAGCGGGTTTCAGAATGCCTATGAATAAAGGGATGTAAGAATAGAAAAATTACTATTTAAAAACAAGGACAAAACCGACAAATATATTTCAATATAGTATAGGTTATTATTTATAGTAAAGTCAAGTAAAAACCGGGGCTAATACTTTATGATCCTTCACGTTTCCAGATAAGTTTTTTGCCGAACCCCAGCCTGTTATGCGTCATTTTTATAAAGCCCGGAACGATGCCCCACAAAGTAAGTTTTTTAAAATTTGCAAGCGGAAATTTATGAAGATACGCTTTTTCTGCTTTGTCGTAAAGCTCGCCCGACAATTCGGTTGACTCACCGGTAAACTGTATTCCCTGTATTTTACCAACCATAGTTGTTTCGAGTGCTACAGCTCCCGAAACCATAGGCTGAGCAAGCATTTCATCAACATGCCGGGTGCCATGATCGGAAGTGAACACAAACATGTTCAGTTCATCAATGTACACATAAAAACAGGTGCAGGTATAGGGAATATTATCAGCTGATGTGGCTAAAGTAAAAACATGATGTTTATGAATAAACTCAGTTATCTGCTTTTCGGGTAGTTCCATAATTAGAAATCGAGGCTGAGCGACAGGTAAAAAATATAGGGCTGAATAACCTGGTCTTCAACGCCCCAGGCCCAGTCGGCTCGCAGAAAATAGCCGAACAGTGTACTCCTGAGTCCAACACCATAACCTGCAATAAGTGGATCTTTCTGCACCTGAACGGTGATATCCAACGGCGGACTGCTTATATAACGGGTGTAATAGGTGTTTTCTTCAGTCAGCGGGTTAAGTCCCTGCCAGGCTGAACCAATATCGGTAAAACCGACAATCTGAAAATTATTCAGAAATTCGGAGCGTAACGGTTTATTCAAAAAATACCTGAACACAGGGAAACGCAACTCGGAACTTAACAAGGCGAAAGTATTTCCACTACGTGCATTTTGAGCGAATCCACGCATATTGGTTGCCAGAGTCTGAAAGGCATAATTCTGTGTGTAATCAATCTGGTATTCGTAATTAAACTTGGGAGCCAGCCAGTTATCAACACCACCCATATAATACAGCAACTTATTTTTGCCAAAAGAAGTACTTCCTGATAAACGGTTCGCCCAGATAAACGAACGATGAATACGTGTATAATTCCGGATATCAAAACCAAAAACGATCATATTGACGGATGACTTTTTAACAAGCTGATAATATTCGCCAAACACTTTGTACCGTAAACCAACAAGCAGGTTTGTTCCTATCTCCCGGCTATTGTCATATACAAGTTCGCCTTTACCGATTGCCCATGTGCTTCCATCAGCAGTCATATTGGCTGTTGGATAATCATAAGCCATTACATACGGCTTGTTGTATTGTACTGTTGCTGTTCCTTTTATGGCAAGCACCTCGGTGAAAGGGTAACGCAGTACATAATGAAGTTCATGCGTCCTTGTACGGACATAGGCATCGGAATATGACACATCAAAACCAGTGCGATGGAAATACACTTCCCGGTCAAGACGGTGTTTCAGGTTGGCGTATCCGAAAAGGTATTCATTATTCACCAAACTGGTATTCAGCCTTATTCCCCCGATAAGGCGATAATCTTCAAGCAGGTCAGTTGCACCAACAACAAAAAGCGCGTTAGCCGGCGAATTCTGATAAACCGGTCCGGCATAGCCAAGGTACGGCTGGTAACTCAGGTTAAGATAGGAAAAATCGAGCTGGCTGACTAATTGATTAATCGAATATTCAACATTATAATTCCTTGGTTTGGGAAGTTTTATAATTCCTCCTGTGCTTTCGGGTAACAAAACTTTCGATTGGAATAAGGAAGACTTTCCACCGGTAATATCGCCCGATATCTGGTAGTTATTGATATCGATGCCCGATGTATCCGATTTTACCGGAGAAATATCATTTTCATAAACCGGTACAAAGCGCTTGCGCTTAACTTTCGGTTCAGGCTTCAACTTTTTCAGGAGGTCACTTTCTTTTGCCTTTTCTTCCTTTGCTTCGAGGCTGAGCATATACTTCGATGTCTCCAGGTTTTGAAGAGGGCTGATCTTTCCAACAGGAATTTCACCTGTGTAAATGCTGTATTTATTATCTTCAAATACCAATTCCGACGTTTTTCGTCCTGCATAAGATATTTCCTGCGACAGAATGCTTCGCGGGTAATTTGTAAGCGGAAAAGTTTGCGTAAAATACCGGTAATGTACCGTAGTGTCCACATACGACACCGCACTGTCGAATCGCGCAGCATACCGGTTATAAACTCCATTGGCATCGCTCAGGTATGTGAAATAACCAGGGCTGTACGACATGGGCTGAATTTCGTTTGCAAGGCGGGTTTTAGTAACCCTGTTGAGGACCTTGCTTCCTGAACCCCGCTCATAAATAAACAAATCATTATTTTCGAGTCCGTCATACGATCGCAGGTTTTCTTTCGTGAATCGTATGGTATCATCAGGCCGGTTCGAGCTGAAAATAATCCGGTTACTTTTAGCCAGAAACCTGGGGTTCAAATCGTTATACACATCCTGAGTAATAGGCTCGGCGGTATTGGCTGCCACACTGTAAACATAAATATCCGATTGCCCGCGCTGTACTGCCGACATAACAAAGGAGCGCCCGTCGGGTGAATACGCGAAATCCAGTATTTTTTGAAAATTGAAAATATTCTGGTTTTGCCATTTCCGGGTTTCCACATCATAAAAATACAGATAAAGCAAGCCTTTATGTTCAAGCATCATTGCTATTACATTGCCGGTAGGATGCCAGGCAAGTAAAGGGTAAGAATAATCTACCTTTTCATCCGTCCGGAATCCTTTTTTGAAAATCCGCTTTTTCTTTCCGGAAGCCAGATCATGAATAAATACCTTATATCTGCCTTTATCATTAAATGAATAAAGTATCTTTTCGCCATCGGGACTGATCCGCAGGTTATTATATACCATGTCGCGTTTCATTTTCAGCTTCAGCTTCGGGTTGTAAGGGCTGTAAGCATTAGCCTCAACTGAATAAATCTCATTGTACCAATCGTACCACTCTTCGACCACTTTTTTAAACGAAACACCAAGAACGTAAAGGAAACCACTTTCGAAACTTCGGTTTACCCTGGTCATGTAAACAATATTGGCAATATTCTCTTCGCCGTATTTTTCGGCCACAAACCGCCAAAGCGAATGACCAGCTATTACAGCATCATCGTCAATCAGGTGGTTAAAACGCTTGTATTTTTCGCTCAGTATTCCATCTTTAACTTTATTATCAAGTTCAGTATCCCAGTTACGGCTGTGGTAGGAAACAAGTCCGTCAATAAACCATGAAGGCAGATTAATAAGCGTACTGTTTTTTACCTGTGATCCCAATGAGCCGCCGTAAATCATGTTTTCGATCAGCAATCGGTTAATTCCGGCCCGTATCTGCCTGTCGAAATGGTTTAAATCCCCATCGAAATACAGAAAAACCTTTGTGCCGATAATATGAGTAATACCTCCTGTATTGTATTTCTCCTGATTCATCAGGCCTATATTGCTTTGCTTGAGATCCGAATAAGTATTATAAACGATAAATTGTGTTTTCCGGTCGAGAGTCGTTTGAAGTTTGGCTTCAATTTCAGGAATGTATTTCCCGACATAATCGGCAGTATGTTGGGCTAGTTCTTTGCCATTCAGGTAATAATAGACATCAAAATTGTTAAACCGGAAATAGGTCCACAGAAAATCGGTGTATTGAACCCTATTTTTACCAAAGGTCATTTGCGACCCGTTATAAAACTGCGCCGAAACAGGAAACGACAACATCCAGCCAACCAGAATGATACTAACCATTCTGATTGCTTTCGTTATCCTGATCCTGAGAGGTAATTCCATTTTCAGCTTTATATATTTCAACCCGCTAAAGTAACAAAAATCTGTGGTCCGATGTTTATGATATCTATATTGGGTTAATTGATAACTTTATCCCGTCAAATTTAGTATAACTATGAGTAAGAAAGTAAACAGATTTGTTTTTAATTCATTTGGTGTAAACACTTATGTATTAACCGATAATACAGGAAAATGCCTGATAGTTGATCCTGCCTGCCAGAGCATACAGGAAGAAAATGAACTTGCTTCGTTTCTGGCAGACAATAATCTTCAGCCAACAGGTATGGTAAATACTCATTTTCATATTGATCATATTGTTGGAAACACTTTTATCTCTAACACTTTTAATCTCAGTCCACAATGCCATAAAGGATGTAAAATGTTCTGGGAAACGGCAGTTGAATTTGGTTCGGTGTTCGGTATTAAAGTGGAAAATCTGATTATTCCTTCCGATTTTATTGAAGATGGGGATAGGATTGAATTCGGGTTCTCATCAGTGCAGGTTTTATATACTCCTGGCCATGCTGACGGAAGTGTTTGCCTGGTTAATCATGCTGACCGGTATGTAATAGCCGGGGATGTGCTTTTTCGCGATAGCATTGGTCGCACCGACCTGCCAACCGGTAATTTCGACGTTTTATTCCAAAGCATCACATCCAAATTATTTACACTTCCTGATGATTACGTGGTATATCCCGGGCACGGTCCTGAAACGACAATCGGTTATGAAAAGCTTAATAATCCTTTTTTAGGTTGATATAATAAAAAAAAGCCTCCTGGTTTTCACGGAGGCTTTTTCAAAAATAAGTGATATTAAAAATCAGGTACTGTACTACAAACAAATGTTTTTTTTGAGATTGTATTAGAAATATCTTGGTGTCATTATTCTTTTGGCAACATTGATATCGAAACTTAAGCGGATTTCGTGCGAACCTTTGTTGTATGATTTTAATTCGTTGAGCCATACGTCGTATGAATATCCAACCCGGAAATTCTGAGCTATGTTAATTTCAGTCATAAACGAAACAGCTTTCTCCGTGCGGTAAGACGCGCCTATCCAGATGGTATTGGCAAACAGGAAACTGGCATTTAAATCTAATTGAGGAGGTGAATTTTTAACGTATTTTGCCAGTACCGAAGGACGGAAAATTACGTTTTCTCCAACCGGAATTGCTACACCTGCCATACCGTAAAAATGGGTAAGCAATTTCGTAACCTGTGTGTTGCCTTCCGAATCCTGAACCAGAAGAGTTTGATTCTGCAACAACTGATGCGATGATACGCCTGCATAAAAATTCTTTGAGTAGTAGTAAACTCCGAAATTGGCATCAGGAGTTACTTTTTTCTCTACCCTGTTTATCAGAAACGGATCGTCTTCGTTTTGTGCTTTTATATCACTCCATACTATTCCGTTACTTTTGACCCCTGCCTGAATACCAAAAGATAATTTCCCTTTTGGAAAAATAATACGGTAAGCAAATGTTGCCATTGCTGATGTATTCGACATGGGACCAATACGGTCATTGTAAATCTGACCACCTAATGCAAGGTTAGCATTATTAAGAGGGGAATGCAATGAAGCACTGATAGTTTTTGGAGCACCATCAATATTAACCCATTGGTTACGGTAAATTAAATCGGTGGAGAGAAGCTCACGGCTGCCAGCATAGCCAGGATTTACAGCTAATTTATTAAACATGTACTGGCTGAACAGAGGATCCTGCTGAGCAAATAATACTGATACTGATATAAAGAAGAGTAAGGTAAGGAGCGTTTTCATGTTTCAGAGTGGTTACAAGTTTACTAAGTTCAAAATCGAAAGCCCGAGGTGTTTTTCGTTTACACTCTATTTTCAACAACTGTGCCAAAGTTTATATCTATCTGTTATACTGCAATATACAACCATAAAAGTAAAATCAGCATTTATCCTCGTCCCGTTTTGGGAATAGGCGTTCTGTTTTAGGATTGTTGTACAAAAATGGAAGATCGAAACACAAGAACCCATGCACTCAATTGTGATAGTTGCTTGCAATAAAAAAACACGAAATGGTATTTCTCGATAAGGGGAAGTCGTTAATGTGGGAAATTTCGATAGATAAACACTTGAAAGTCTCATTAAATCAATCAAGACTTTGAATACCGGGTCTGTGCCCGATTTGAAAAAGTAATTATGAACCTTTAAATCTTAACCGGAATATTTAGATATAATTTCGTCTATCATTATGATGAAACGAGCCATGACAATAAATTGTCTCACAGAGGGATGATTATTCCGGGCGAGTTCCATTCCGATTAATCGGGACAAGTAGTGACCCGAAAAAAAATAAATACATAAAAAGTCATACTGCTGAATACAGCGATTCCTGTAAATCAACTTATTTTGATCTACAGGAATCGCATTTATTGCCAATTATTTGATTTACAAATCACGAATAAAAAGGCAGTCTACAGTGGGTAAAAACCAAGGATACTTACTATTCCTCATTCCATCGCAACAATACCCAACCCGTGCGGGTATCAACATCATTTAGTTTAAGAATGTAATAAAATGTTCCGGCCGGCAACTTGTTCCCTTTTTCACTGGTCCCTTCCCAGAATACTTTCGTGTTGTCATATCCCTTGAACTCATAAACTTTGTCGCCCCAGCGGTTGAAAAGCAGAACCGTATTATTTGGATAATCCTCAATTCCGCGAATGAACCAGGTGTCGTTGCTCCCATCTCCATTCGGTGTAACCAGGTTATAGATTTCAATAAATTCACGAACCGGGAATATGGTGATCACCACAATGGCGGTAGCACATTTGGATGGCATGCCTCTGTCGCAGATCATATAGGTCAGCGTATCGTTGCCGGTGAAGTTCAGGTACGGGGTGTAAACAATGGATCCGTCTTCGTTCAGGATAGCTGTTCCGTTTTTCGGATTGTTGATGATGCTTACATCCAGACCCAGCCCAATAGGATCGGAGTCGTTTACCGTTACGTTAACCAGGGTGGAGGCATTTAATCCGGTGGTATCGTAATCGTTCACAGCGATAGGCCGCTGTATTCCGCCCATGCTGATGGTTACTTCATCGCTGGCCGAACAGCCGCTTATCACATCCGTTACAGTTAGTGTAAATAACGTTTCTGAATTCAGAATGTGGGTATTGGGTGTGAGTGTATTGTTTTCCACAAGCAACTCTTCCGGTGTCCAGTTGTAGGAGAAGATGCCTGATCCGCCTGTTGCGGTTGCATACAGCTTGGTGGCAGTTCCGTAAGCAATGGCTTCATCCGTTCCGGCGTTAACTGCAATAGCAGGATTAATATTCAGAATCATCAGGTCCTTGATCACCATGTTTCCGCAGGCGGATGTTCCGTTGGCTGTGAGTGTGAACTCTATCAGGCCTGTTTCGCCTGCTGCCGGGGTATAGGTCGGGTTCAGCGCATTGGGTTCCGATAGCGTACCCTTACCATTATGACTCCAGGATACAGAGTTGTAATTAGCAGCGGTGGCGGCTGTAAAGGTGAAAGGTTCAATGGAGCACAAAGCTGCATCAGGACCGGCATGGGCCAAAGGAGCTTTGATGAAATCGATGCGTAACACATCGCTGGCATCTCCGCAAGGCTCAGTTCCGATTGCCCGTAGGGTAATTTGTACAAATCCGTTATCCAGATCAGCCTGCCCCGGTGAATACACCGGATTCAGAATAGATGTGTTGTTAAACGTTCCTGATCCGGAAGTAATCCATTCAATAGCAGTGTAATTGGTTGCCTGTGCAGTAT
Source organism: uncultured Lentimicrobiaceae bacterium (assembly GCA_964420555.1). Classification (GTDB taxonomy): domain Bacteria; phylum Bacteroidota; class Bacteroidia; order Bacteroidales; family UBA4417; genus UBA4417. The sequence goes on from CAYQTT010000020.1 coordinate 89,190, forward strand.
TAATCTCAACCGGGGCCGATAAGCAGGATGCAATATCTTCGCCGGCATTTGCCGTAGCAGCAGGTATTACGTGGAGGGTAAGACTGTCAGTAACCGAGCCGCATGGCAAAGTGCCGGTAGCCAGTACAAACAAGTGAACGAACCCTGATTCTGCTGCTGCCGGAATATAGGTTGGAGTTAGGGTGCCTGCATTTTCGAGTACGCCTTGTCCGTCGTGGGTCCAGCTTACCGAAACAGCTCCCGTAACAGTAGCATCGCTTACCGTGTATGGGCTGCTGCTGCAAATGGTTGTATTCTCGCCGGCAAACACGTGTGCTGCAGGAATAAGGGTAACCACAACCTGGTCGCTGGCAGTGCCGCAAGGCTGGTTGCCGGTAACTGTCAGGGTTAAGGTAACCGATCCGTTTGCTACATCGGACTGGCTTGGGGTATAGGTTGCATTCACCAGTGTGGCATTTTCAAAAGTGCCTGTTCCTGAGGATGTCCATTGAACACCGGTAGCACCCGTTGCCGTGGCCGAAGCCAGAACCAGTGGTGCAGCGTCGCAGCTTTCAAAATCAGCACCGGCAAAGGCGGTTGGTATTGCGTATATGGTCAGCGTCCTGGTGTCAACAGCATTTCCGCATGGAGCAATACCTTCGGCCGTGAGTGTCAGCGTGATAGTACCGGTTTCTCCGTTTGCCGGAGTGTAGGTAGGCGAAAGGGTATTAGCACCCGTGAGTGTTCCCTGCCCGGTATGTGTCCATGCAAGGTTCAGGTAGTTCTGCGCTGTGGCATCGGTAATCTGGTATGGCAGGTTCTCGCAGGTTGCATCATCGTTACCGGCATAGGCAACTGTAGTTTTGTTGATAGTAAGTGTGAGGTTATCACTTGCATCTCCGCATGGAGGTGTTCCTGCGCTGGTGATAGTCAGTACAACCGAACCGGCTGTAATATCTGATGCACCAGGGATATACGTGGTAACGGCAACAGTAGGATCGGTAAACGTTCCGCTGCCGCTTGTTGTCCAAAGGATGCTTCCGGTATACCCGGCAAAGGCATTTGTTGTGGTAAACGACTGGCCTTCGCAGATGCTTGCATCCGGACCGGCAATGGCAATAGGTGCAGGAAGTATGGTAAGTACCATCTGATCCGAAACTGAAGCACAAGGTACAATTCCGTTGGCGGTAAGGGTGAGGTAAATAGTACCGGTTTCACCGTTAACAGGAACGTATGTCGGATTTAGGGTCGAAGCGTTCAGTATCGCTCCTTGTCCGCTGGTGGTCCACAGCAGGGATGAGTAATTCTGGGCTGTTGCCGTGGTTACATTAAATACCTGGCCGGCGCAGATAAGTTCATTCTGACCCGCGTCTGCTACTGCCTGTGGGGTAATAACCACAGTTTGTGTGCAGGTGGATGTGTTTCCATGAATATCCGTTGCTGTCCATACAACCAGGGTTGTTCCGGGTTCAAATGTAGCCGGGGCATTATTGGTTATGCCGGCCACACCGCAGTTATCAGTTGCTGTGGCATTACCAAGTACCGGTTGTTCGGTGGAACAGATTAAAATATCTGCCGGACAGGTAATGGCAGGCACTTCTGTATCCGTAACAGTAACGATCATGGAGCAGGTAGTGGTGTTTCCGCATTCGTCAGCTACAGTCCAGATTACCTGGGTTGTTCCCACAGGATAGAAACCTGAAGCGTCAGCAGTTT
>CAYQTT010000021.1:0-85589 GCA_964420555.1 uncultured Lentimicrobiaceae bacterium
AAATGAAATTGCAAACCACAAAATGAAATTGCAAACCACAAAATGAAATTGCAAAACTCTAAATGAAATTGCAAAACTCAAAATGTTTTCGCAAAGCAGAATATGTGTTTACGAAAGATGCGAAAATTACCAAACAGGAAAACCCAGGTTATTTGCAACGAATAAAAACAGGTTTAGTAACTCAATAGTATGTAAAAGTTTTATATTTGACAATTGTTAGATCGTATCTTTTAAGGAATATCTAATGTTTTACCAGTGTTAAATCCTAATAATTGAGTATGCGAAAATATATATTAATGCTTTTACTTTCGTTCGGGTTTATATCCGTTTTTGCTCAGGCATCTTCAGACTTGCTATGGCAAAAATGTTTTGGTGGTGCACAAGCTGATTTTGCTCAGTGTATATCCCCGACTTCCGATAACGGTTTTATTATTACAGGTTATACTTCTTCCGTAAATGGTGATGTAACCGTAAGCTATGGAGAAGCTGATTTCTGGGTTGTAAAAACAAATGAATCGGGCGAAATTCAATGGCAAAAATCCTACGGAGGATCAGATTATGATATTGCTCAAAGTGGCATACAAACAAATGATGGAGGATATATTTTCGCTGGTTCTACTCATTCCAATGATGGAGATGTTACCGGAAATCATGGAGATTATGATTGCTGGATTGTAAAAACTGACGAATCAGGAGAAATTGAATGGCAGAAATGTTACGGGGGATCTTATGAGGAATCATCAACCTCAATTATACAAACAGCCGATGGCGGATATATTTTTTCAGCCGTAAGTTCATCAAATAATGGCGACGTCACTACACTTCTTGGTCATCACGATATGTGGATAGTTAAAATAGATGCCTCTGGAAGTATTCAATGGCAACATAGCTATGGCGGAAATGGTTGGGATTATACCTATTGTATTATACAAACTGATGATGGAGGATACATATTTACCGGCTTCACTGAATCCAATAATGGAGATATTACTACTAATCATGGCAGGTTTGATGCTTGGGTCGCAAAAATAAATCAAACAGGAACACTGGAGTGGCAGAAATCCTACGGCGGGTCCCAGGATGATTATGGAACAAGCATCTTTCAGACTCCTGATGGTGGATATGTATTAGCCGCTACTTCAGAATCCAATGATTACGATCTGAAGAAAAACAATGGATTCGAGGATTTTTGGCTGGTACGATTAACTTCAACGGGTGAAATTTTATGGCAAAAGAGTTATGGCGGTACGTATGAAGACCGGACATCAGATGTAATTCAAACCAATGATGGAGGTTACCTAATTTCGGGTCAAACTTTTTCGTATGATAAGGATATTACCGGCAGTAATGGTGGCAGCGATGCCTGGTTGGTTAAAACTGATACTTCAGGGAATATACAATGGGAAAGAGCTATGGGAGGAAGTTTTCAGGAATCCATGGAAAGCGTTATTCAAACTGCTGACGGAGGATTTTTTGCTGCTGGATATTCGTCATCAAACAATGGTAATGTAATTGGATCCCATGGAACAGCGGATATATGGCTTGTAAAACTTTGTACTATCCAAGCATTGGCTTTGACTGTTAAAGACCCTGAATACTGTGTTTCGGCTGAAATATCAGCAACGCCAGGATTTGATCACTATCAATGGAATACCGGAGATACAACACAATCGATTCTGGTTTTTTCAGGTGGATATTATGATGTAGTGGCGGAATCAAGTTCCTCCGAATGCGAATCAATCGCCGGGATCATGATTCCTCAAATGGAAGGTGTTTTTGAATATGAAGAAATCTGCATGGTAACAGTCGATGAAATATCTGGTAAAAATATGATTCAGATACACAAAACTATTAATGTCGGTACTGATTCAATACTGATTTTTAGGGCTGACAGTCCGGATGGTCAGTATAGCAAAGTTGGATCAATTTCATTTGATGCACTCAATGTTTTTATTGATGAAAATGCGCATTCGGGCGAACAAACGTACATGTATAAAATTGCATGTAAAAATTATGAATGCTTAAGTGATTTAAGTGAGGCCCACCAGGCTATGTTTCTTTCAGCTGAATACAATTCATCCAATAGTAATGAAGTAAAACTGACATGGACTAACTACAATGGTGCAGACTATGCTCAGATTCAGATATTCAGAAGCAATGCCGGCGGAGAGTTTGAACTTGTTTCCAGTGTAGCAGCTCACACTGATACTTACATTGATTTAAGCGCACCATCAGGAACAAATAGTTATGTGTTACGAGTGCCTTTTGCAACCAGCTGTGCATCTGCAAGAACTGACTTCGGGTACTCGTCATCAAATGTTGTACATGCAGGAACCTACGGAATAAATGAATATGATACAAAGCAGATTTCAATTTATCCAAACCCTGCCAGCGATGAACTGAATGTTGAAATAAAAGGCAATAATCATACTTACACTTTCGAATTATCGGATCTCACTGGCCGAGTGCTGCAAATGGGAAGTATAACCGAATTCACGAAAATTGATCTTTCAGCGTTTTCAAAAGGTTTATATATGATGAAAATCATCGGGGATTCTGTGCAGACATTTAAAATAGTAAAAGAATAACTCAATTAGTCAGCAGAATTTCACTCTTTATCGTTTCTTAGTTTTTTACTGCTTAAAATGGGTTAGAAGGACAGGCGAACAAAGCCTGTCCGGCCTGCCCCTATCTCTCGTGGGCGCTTATCTTCAATCAGTGACGGTATAATCTGGTTCACCTGCTGATGCTGATTTGCAATTTAGCAAACCGGATTAACTGAAGGATGCGATGGGAATAAGTCTTTCGTAATAAGATATTTTTTTTTGACAAAAGGTGAAAATGGATTCGAAAAACCACACAATGAAATACCACCTTTACAACACAAGTTTTAATTCCTCTGCCATTTTACACCATTTTCCCCAACTATCTGTTTTTCAATCAGAACCAGCTTCGTTTTGCGTGATTCAAAACTTAATTGACATTTCGGATAATAAATATTTTCGCTTTTATAATTAATTGAATCAGAGGCTTTAACCATCTACTATCAAATAAAAAAAGTAAATCATGTTAATGGTAAAGTAAATTTAATTTACTTTGTGCAATTATATTTACTTTATGGCATTTAAAAAAACAGGGAAATGATCAGACTGGGTGAACGAATCAGGAACAGGAGAGAAAAATTGAATATTCAGATCAATGACCTGGCTAACTCCATAGGCGTTACTCCAAGTCTGATATCGCAAATTGAGCGCGCTAAAGCATTTCCATCCATTATTACATTAAAAAAGATTGCTGATGCATTACAAATTACAGTTGGCGCTCTTATTGGAGAATACGAAACCTTTTCAAAAAACCCCATTGTAACGTTCGACGAAAAAAAGATTGTAAATACAAACGATTCAGGCACTTCGCTGTATTTGCTGTCCAATCACGATCAGCAAAAACTAATGGAACCTCATCTTTTTGTGTTTACTCCAAAATCCGATTCCCGAAACCTGGTAAACACGGTTCCGGGGCAAAGTTTCTATTTCGCCCTGAAAGGAAGTTTTAAAATAGAAATAAACCAATACGAATTTAGAATGAGCCAGGGCGACAGTTTCTATTTCAATTCGGGCACTGATCACATCATTTATAACAATGACGATACCGAATCGCACCTTCTGTGGGTGTCGACCAATCCGATAATCTGATTTCATTAGTAACAAACAAAAAATAAAAACATGGGGAATAAAGTAGTTATTATAATCGGGTCGAAATCGGACCTTGAAATGGCAAATTGGATTCATGCCACTCTCAAAGAATTTGAAATTGAAACAGTTATAAGAATTGCATCTGCACATAAAGTGCCTTTAAAATGCTACAATCTTATAAAGGAATACGAGAAAGAAAATGTAGTTTTCATTACCATTGCCGGCATGAGCAATGCATTGAGCGGTTTTACCGATGCACAAACTTATTGCCCGGTTATTGCCTGTCCTCCGTTCAGTGATAAATTCGGCGGCTCCGATATTTTTTCGAGCCTGCGTATGCCTTCAGGAGTGGCTCCTCTTACTATTCTTAATCCTGAAAATGCTGCATTGGCCGCCGTAAAAATTATGGCATTAAACAATTCGGACCTGAGAGCAAAAGTAATTGCATTCCAGAACAAAAAACGTAAAGAACTGGAAGACGATGACGAAAACCTTCAAAAAAGTAAGGAGGGGTAGCCGTGGGCAGTGTCAAAGATCTGATAGTACTTCAGCCTGCTACCAAATCGGCATATGGTCACGGAATATTTAATTTTTCCGACCGCTACTCAGTTTTCGACTGGGGCGAAATGCCTGATTCTATTCCATTTAAAGGGGCTGCAACAGCAATTCTGGGTGCTTACTTTTTCGAGAAACTCGAAAGTCGCGGGTATGAAACTCACTACGCCGGCCTGGTGGAGGATAGCAAAACGATGCCGGTTTCGATGCTCGCCGGTCCGTCCGCTTCCATGAAAGTTGACCTGGTAAACGTTTGTTATCCTACGGTCGAAGACGGAGTTTACGACTATTCGGAATTCCGGAAACTGGACTTTAATGTGTTAATTCCTTTGGAGATCATTTATCGCAATTTTCTGCCCGAAGGAAGCAGTGTATTTAAACGTTTGTCGAAGGGCGAATTAACATTTGCTGATTTAAAACTTCATAAAAACCCGGTTCCGGGAGCTCATCTCCATACTCCTTTTATCGACTTCTCAACCAAACTCGAAATAACCGACAGGTATATTTCACATGAGGAAGCCAGTTATATTTCGGGGTTAACCGAAGAGGAAATGGAAACGATATCGGTGCTTACACGGGGGATTAACAGCGCCATAAGCAGGGAATACAAAAAGATCAATGCTGTTAACCTGGATGGTAAAATTGAACTGGCACGAAATGAGCAGGGAGAAATTGTTCTTGTTGATGTTTTAGGAACGCTCGACGAATGCCGGTTCGAACTTAACGGGTTACCCCTGAGCAAGGAAGTTGCCCGGATGTACTACCGTAACTCCGATTGGTATCATGAAACCGAAAGAGCCAAGGAACAGGACAGGCAAAACTGGAAAAAAATATGTAAGCTGCAGCCCCGGCCTTTGCCCGAAAGGTTCAAATTCCTGCTATCGCAGATGTACTGTAAAGTAACCAACGAAATTACTGAAAGGGAGTGGTTTGATGTTCCTTTATCGCTGAATGAAATTGTTGATGAAATTAAAACTTTTAGCAAATAATGATCACTCTGCGACAAATTGAAGACGCAGCCAAAATAATCAGGGAAGGCGGCCTGGTCGCTTTCCCTACCGAAACAGTTTACGGTCTGGGAGCAAATGCTCTTAATCCGGATGCAGTCGCCAGGATTTTTATTGAAAAAGAGCGGCCCTCATTCGATCCGCTGATTGTACATATCAATTCAACCGACTACCTGCCATTGCTTTGCAAAAATCCTGATGATTACCTTTATAAACTTGCTGAAGCATTCTGGCCCGGACCGCTGACAATGGTTGTCCCTAAAAGTAAAATTGTTCCCGATATTGTTACTTCAGGATTGCCAACGGTGGCTATTCGCATGCCTGCCAATGCTGTTGCGCTGAAACTTATTGAATCGGCAGGTTGCCCGATAGCCGCACCAAGCGCCAACAAATTCGGCAGACTCAGCCCTACTTCTGCCCAACATGTTATGAAACAATTGCCGGGCGTTGATTGCATTCTCGATGGAGGTAAAAGCACAATCGGGATTGAATCAACGGTTATTTCGGTAACGTCGGCCGGTTTCGATGTGCTGAGGTATGGATCAATTACCCTTCAGCAAATTGAGCTGTTCCTGCCCTATATGCCTGCTTCGGCAAAACAAGCTTCAAAGCAAGCCTCGCCTGGATTCCTGAAATCGCATTACAGCCCTGTTAAGCCACTGTTCTTTATTGATGATAAAAGTATTGGCGACACCTCCAATGCCGGTATAGTATCGTTCGCAGGAAAGAACATTAAAGGATTTAAAGCTGTTGAGATTTTATCGGCGAATGCTGACCTGAAAGAAGCTGCAATAAATCTGTTCGGTGCTTTGCACAGGCTCGAAGAAGCTGAAATTGATTTTATCGTTGTAGAACCTGTACCTGAAATTGGTATCGGACTGGCAATTATGGACCGCTTGCGTAAAGCAGCATATCAATATACAAGGGAGTCGCTAACAAATACAATAAATTAACCAAATGAGTAAAATCGCCATGCATTCGGAACAAAAAAAAGATTTTCAATTGCAGCAAACGGATTTAAGTAAAATGATTGACAGGTATGATTTTACAGATGAAGTAAAGTCGCTTATCGAAAAAGAAAACCTCCTTCCGCCCGGTCTGATCGGCAGGTTGCATAAAGCCTATCCGAAACATTCGGGAATAATTGTGGAAGCTGAATTTATTTTCAGAGGTAAAAATCATTATTCAGGCTTACAGGGATTCAACGAAATAGTTGAAATACTGCAAAAAAACAATATAGAAATAGGCCATATCAAAGAACGGGAGCTTTTTATAGAGGTTTACCGCTTCCTGGCAACAAAACATGTACTTAATGCCATAAACTGGAATAATTTTTCGGAAGACTCTCTTTTTCAGCTGGTTTTCCCGCAACCGGGTATGATCAATGCCCAAACGGTGGAGGAATATAGCCAGGCCAAAACCCCTGAGGAAAAGGCAAAAATAGTGGAGGAATACACCAAAAGGACGAATCCGCACGATGGCAAACAAAAACTGAACAAGCCCTGGTTCGATAACGAGTCAGGCGATTTGGAAATAGTTGAAGGCGGGCAGCATAAGTACCCGCAATGCCAGCTTATTTTCGATAAAACAACGCAGAGTTGTTTTGCATTCTGCAGCTACTGTTTCCGTCATGCGCAGGTTCGTGGCGACCATGATATGTTTATTCAGAAAGATATCAGCCAGGTGCACAATTACCTTAAACTTCATACTGAAATTACTGATCTCATTATAACAGGCGGAGATGCCGGTTACATGGCTGCTGATCGTTTTGAAGAATACATCAATCCCCTTATCGAAGATCCTGATCTGCTGCATATAAAATCAGTGCGTATGGGTTCGAGGCTGCTTACTTTTCATCCCGAAATGATATTAACCCACAAATACAGCCGGATGCTGGAGTTGTTCAGGAAGCTAATCGACAATGGAATTCAGGTGGTTTGGATGGCTCATTTTTCGACACCGCGCGAAATTCTTAATCTCAGCACAATTGCTGCAATACGAAGGCTACGTGCAAATGGCGTTGTTATTAAAAGCCAGAGTCCCATCATGAATCACATCAGTCTATTTATGGATAAGAATGGTAAAGTGGATGTGGATCGTTCGGCTCAGAACTGGATAGATTTAGGAAATATCCTTGCCATGTTATCCATCGGATTTCACTCCATGTATTGTGCACGACCTACCGGTGAGCATCATTATTTCACAGCCCCGCTTGCCGATATAAATAAAGTGTTCAGTAAAGTGTATCGTTCGCTGGCTTCAATTAACAGGCCTTCGAGATACATATCCATGACTTCCTCAGCAGGTAAAATATCCATGCTTGGAACTATGGAAATTAAGGGTGACAAAGTTTTTGCTTTAAAGTTTAACGAAGGGCGCAATATGGAATGGCTGGATACCGTTTACCTGGCCAAATACGATGAAACTGAAAATACGATCGAAAAATTAAGACCCTACGGTACTTCAAGGTTTTTTTATGAAGATGATTTAACTGAAATTGAGAACAAATTACACGATGCTCTCGAAAACCGGATGAAATCGAACGATCAATCAGTTGATAGTATTCTTTCAGTTGATAGTATTCATTCGTGTGATAACAGAATGTGAGATGATAAATAAAATTGTACCATCTGCAGCTGAAGCAGTTGCAGGCATTTTTGACGGGGCAACCATCATGATAAGCGGATTCGGTGAAGCAGGAAGCCCTATCGAACTTATTCATGCATTGATAGACCTGGGCGCAAAAGACTTAACCATTGTCAGCAACAATACCGGCAGCGGCAATGTAGGGCTGGCAGCCCTTATCGGCAACAGGCAGGTGCGGAAAATGATATGTTCCTTTCCACGCACCGCTAATTCCACTGTGTTTCCCGAATTGTACCGCAAAGGCGAAATTGAACTGGAACTGGTTCCGCAAGGTACACTGGCCGAACGGATCAGAGCCGGTGGTGCCGGTATTCCTGCATTCTTTACGCCTACATCGGTGAACACTCCCCTGGCTGAAGGCAAGGAAATACGTATGTTTAACGGTAAGGAATACGTAATGGAACATGCCATTAAAGCTGATTTTTCGCTGGTAAAGTGCAAAACCTCCGACAAATACGGAAATCTGCTTTATAACAAAACAGCCCGGAATTTCGGGCCTGTTATGTGTATGGCTGCCGGTATTACAATTGTTCAGGCTCAGAAGATAGTTGAATTAGGTGCCATCGATCCCGAAATTGTGGTAACTCCTGGTATCTTTGTAAAAAGAGTTGTCGAAATATCCATTCCGGCCGACGAATCACAGCTTGTAAAAGAGAACAGGAGGTACCCATGACAAACGAAAAAATAACAGGATGGAACCGTGACCAGATGGCACAAAAAGTAGCCCTGGATATTCCGGATGGTTCCTACGTAAACCTGGGAATTGGAATACCTGAGCTTGTTGCCGGGTTTGTACCTGAGGGGAGAGAGGTAATTTATCATACCGAAAACGGCCTGTTAGGCATGGGCCCTGCAGCTGAAGCTGGCAAAGAAGATCCCGAATTAATCAATGCAGGAAAAAAGAACATAACTGCCATTTCGGGAGCCTGCTATTTTCATCATGCTGATAGTTTTGCAATGATTCGCGGCGGGCATATTGATATTTGCGTTCTCGGTGCCATGCAGGTTTCCGGTAACGGCGACCTGGCCAACTGGTCAACCGGCGAAACAGGAGCTATTCCCGCTGTTGGCGGAGCTATGGACCTGGTTGAAGGTGTAAAAACTATTTTTGTTATAACCCAGCATACTACTAAAGAGGGGGAGCCCAAAATAGTTGAAAAATGCACTTACCCCCTTACCGGCAAAGGAGTTGTTGACAGGATTTATACTGATCTGGCTATTATTGATATAACCGAAAATGGCCTTTCCGTCCGGGAACTTGCACCGGGAGTTACATTCGAATACCTCCAGCAAAATACCGGAGCTAAACTGAATCCTTGAGTGCTACATAATCTGTAAGATTCAAGATTCTGTAATGTTATTTGCCAATGGTTAACATAATTTTCTTTTGATAGATACAATCATCACAAAACCCATGAACTCAAAATTGACCGAAGAAGAAATATACACGCAGGCTTGTGAAGTACTACCGGGTGGCATAAGCAGGAATACTGTTTTTCGCAAGCCTCACCCGAGTTATGCTACCAGTGCTTCGGGGTGTTACATAACCGATATTTATGGCGTAAAGCGCATTGATTTTGCCAACAATATGGCTTCGCTTATTCACGGCCATGCGCATCCGGCTATTGTTGAGGCAGCGGTGGAACAGATCCGTAACGGTACTGCCTACACGCTGGCTACCCAGGCCGAAGTACTTTTAGCCCAATTGCTGTGCGCCAGGGTTCCGTCGTTTGAAAAAATCAGGTTTGTAAACTCCGGTACCGAAGCGGTAATGGCAATGATAAAAGCTTCGAGAGCTTTTACCGGCCGGCCTAAAATCGCCAAAGCTGAAGGCGCCTATCATGGCACATACGATTATGTGGAAGTAAGCCAATTAGCCAATCCAACCAATTGGGGCGATATGAATTCGCCCAACAAAGTTCCGCTTGTAAGTGGCACGCCCCAGCGTGTTTTGGATGATGTGGTAATATTTCCTTTCAATGATACCGAGCGTACACTTGCGCTTCTTGATCAGTATGCTGATGAAATAGCCTGCGTAATTATTGACCCTGTGCCACATCGCGTTGGATTAATTCGTGCAAACGATGAGTATATTACGGCATTATACAACTGGACCCGCAAAAACGGGGCGCTACTGGCTTTTGATGAGGTTATTGCTTTCCGCACCAATTATGAAGGAGCACAGGAAAACTATGCTGTTAAACCAGATATCACTGCGTTGGGGAAAATAATCGGAGGCGGTTTTCCTGTTGGTGCCATTGCCGGAAGTTCAGAAATAATGAAAGTACTTGACCCTCGTGAACCTAACCTGCGCTTTCCGCTTTCCGGAACATTTTCGGCTAACCCGGTTACCATGACTGCCGGCCGCATTGCTATGGAAATGTTCGGACAGGAAGCAGTGAGCAACCTTAATTCCTTAACACAAAAAGCTATTGATCAGATCGAACAGGCAGTTAAAATAGCGGGAGTTCCGGTTTCGGTTACAGGTTCAGGGTCAATGTTTAAAATACATCTGAAAGCCAAACCTCCTGTAACATACCGCGAGGCCTACGAAGGGAAAGAACTGAATGCACTTTCGACACAGCTTATAAATCACCTTTACACCGAAAACATAATTATGACCAACAGTTGTTCGTGCATGTTTTCGACTGCACTCGGGCAGAAAGAAGTTGATCTGCTTGCCGAAGCCATGTTAAGCGGTTTCCGGTTAATAAAACCGGAACTGGAGAAATTACAAAAATAAATATTACTAACTGATTGAAAGAGTTAAAAGATTGAAATAGAGGAAATACCTCACCCCAACCCCTCTTCCCGCTAAAAAGCGGGACAGGCTCTCAAGGAGAGGGGCTATTTCTCCCGTCATTTAAGCTTTTCAGCAAAACATTGATCTTTATATCATTCACTTTTGATAAATAAATCCGAAACCAAATGAAAGAAGCATTTATCTGCGATTCAGTCCGTACGCCAATCGGCCGGTATGGGGGCTCACTTTCTTCAGTGCGGACTGACGATCTTGCAGCTATTCCCCTCAGGGCGCTTATGGAAAGAAATCCCGGCATCGACTGGATGGAAATCGATGATGTTTTGCTGGGTTGTGCAAACCAGGCCGGTGAAGATAACCGCAATGTGGCGCGCATGGCTCTTTTGCTGGCTGGTTATCCCGAAAGCATTCCCGGCGCTACAATCAACAGATTATGCGGTTCGGGAATGGATGCAATAGGTATGGCTGCCAGGGCAATAAAGGCTGGCGAAGCCGAACTGATAATTGCAGGCGGAATTGAGAGTATGTCACGTGCTCCTTTTGTAATGGGAAAAGCTAATGAAGCTTTTTCGCGCAATACCGAAATTTTTGATACAACCATAGGCTGGAGGTTTATCAACAAAAATATTGAAAAGCAATACGGTGTTGATTCTATGATCGAAACTGCTGAAAACATTGCATCAGATAACAATATCAGCCGTGCTGACCAGGATCTGTTTGCATACCGCAGCCAGGAAAAAACAGCCTTCGCTCAAAACAACGGGTTATTTAGCCGGGAAATTATTCCTGTCGCAATACCCCGGCATAAATCTGATCCCGAAATTATTGATAAAGACGAACACCCCAGGCTTACATCGCTTGATAAATTATCTGCACTTAAACCAATCTCTCGTTCGGGCGGCACAGTTACGGCCGGTAATGCTTCGGGTGTAAACGACGGAGCCGCTGCATTAATTATTGCATCGGAATTTGCGGTAAAAAAATACAATTTAAAGCCCTTAGCCCGCATTTCGGGTATGCAGACGGCAGGTGTGCTGCCACGCATAATGGGCATGGGACCGGTTCCGGCAACAAAAATGTTGCTCAAACGATTAAACCTCAACCTCAACCAGCTTGACCTTATAGAACTTAACGAAGCTTTTGCAGCCCAGGCACTTGGATGCATAAGAGAACTCGGCCTCGAAGATAATGATCCCCGGATTAATCCGCTTGGCGGAGCAATTGCACTCGGCCATCCACTAGGAATGAGTGGTGCCAGGATTGTTGGTTCAGCTGTGTATCAGTTGCAAAATTCAAATTCAAAAATCGCACTCTGTACCATGTGTATTGGTGTCGGACAAGGAATAGCTATGGTGATTGAAAAACCATAGTAGGCATTTCTCTATCTTTCATAAATCCGGTAATTGATGCCGGAAATATAGCTACATCATTGACAAATGCTGAAAAGTATAATTATTTTAAAGGACAGGTTGATTAGGCCTGTCCTGCCTGCCCTTATCTCCTCTTAATCAAACAATTCATTTAACCAGCTTTTCCTTTTCTGATTTTTGTAATAATCATGTGAGCTATGGCTATCATGCCTTTGGTGGCTATCAAATACCTGTTTGGGTGGATAGTTTGCTCCAATTTCCGGTTGATTTGATTTTTCAATAATTTTATCGAGCTCACCTCTGTCGAGCCATATTCCACGGCAAGTCGGGCAATAGTCAATTTCTATTCCCTGCCTCTCGGACATTACTAATGCTACATTACAATTTGGACAATTCATGACATTGGAGTTTTAAGTTATTGTTATTCTGTTTATTAGTTTTTGAATTTATTGTTTCACCCTTTCAAACGGAGAGCAGCATATTAATTGATTGAATGAAACTTTTTTTCGAGCCAGATTAAAGGGAAAATCACGAACCCGGCACCTGTGGCTATGAGTATATCGCGTAAATCGAGTGCGGTTGTCCCGAAAACTGATTGCATAAACGGATTGTAAATCAGGAGCGCCTGAAGGGCAAGTATTGTCCCGATACCGATGAAGATTGTATTGTTGCTGAAGAAGCCGATTTTAAATAACGAATCTTTAAGCGACCGGCAATTTAACATGTAGAAAATTTGAAACATTATAACAAATGTTACAACGATTGTCTGAGACTTACGTAAAGCCTCAGCAGCTGAAATATTGTTCATAAGAGCGGTGGAGTATTCATAGTTAAACAACAAAATAGCACCGGTTGTCATTACTATTGAAACAAAGAGTACACGAAAAGTAACAAACCTGTTGAAAAGTGGTTCGTCAGGATTTCGCGGGGGCCGCTTCATAACATTTGGTTCCAGAACTTCGAAAGCCAGAGGCAAAGCCAGCGCAATTGCGGCCACCAGGTTTATCCAGAGCAACTGGGTAGGCAGCATGGGCAATAAAAGTATGTTCGTTATCGGATTAAACGGGAAAAACATTATCCCATAAATAAGTATAAGTGCAAGACCCAGGTTGGTAGGAAGCAGGAAAGCAAGCGATTTTATAAGGTTATCATAAACCCGACGTCCTTCTTCCACAGCAGCACTTATGCTTGTGAAATTATCATCAGCGAGCACAATATCGGCTGATTCCTTCGAAACAGATGTGCCTGTAATTCCCATTGCCACTCCAATGTTTGATTGTTTGAGCGAAGGAGCGTCATTTACACCATCACCGGTCATTGCCACAATTTCGTTGTTTGTCTGCAGCGCTTTCACCAGTTTAAGTTTGTGCTCGGGAGCAACACGGGCAAAAATATTTATTTCACTCACAATTTTACGGAGTGTTTCGTCATCCATTTTTGCCAGTTCAACGCCGGTAAGTACATCGCCATTTGCTGATAATCCTAATTCAATTCCTATTGATCGGGCAGTAGCATGATGATCGCCGGTAATCATTTTTACAACAATACCCGCGTTATGGCAAGCCTTTATAGCTTCAATTGCTTCTGCACGGGGCGGATCGATCATGCCGATAAGCCCGACAAAAGTATATCCATCCCTCACATCCTCATCTGTTAAATCATTGGTATCACCTTTTTCCCATTCCTTCTGTGCAACAGCCAAAACCCTCATTCCTCTTGCACCCAATTGTTCGACCTGCGAAATAATATGTTGTTGCTCAAAGGGTAATCCCCCGAAATGAGTTGTACACTTTTTCATTATTACTTCGGGCGCACCTTTAATAATAATATATTTTGTATCCGGCTTCCATACAAGGGTTGCCATATACTGCAATTCCGAATTAAACGGAATAACATCCAGTCGCAGATGAGTTTTACGCAATTTTTCGGCATCTATTTTTGCTTTTGCTGCTGCAACAATAAGAGCTACTTCGGTGGGATCACCAGCTATTTTAAACTCGTTTCCGGCAGCCTTTATACTTGCATCGCTGCACAAAATGGCATTTTTAAGCAATGTGTTTATATCATTGGGTAAATCAGAGAGTTCCAAGCCATTCTGCCTGAAAACGCCTTCGGGGTTGTATCCTACTCCGGTGAGTTGCAGTGAATTTTGGGCCGTCCACAGTTCATTTACAGTCATTTCATTCCGGGTAAGCGTTCCGGTTTTATCGGTGCAAATAACAGTTGTACTACCAAGTGTTTCAACAGCAGGTAACTTTCGTATAATAGCTTTGCGTTTTGCCATACGTTGCACGCCAATGGCGAGTGCAATTGTAACCACAGCCGGTAGTCCTTCGGGAATTGCACCTACAGCCAGTGCAATGGCAAATAGTAAACTGTCCTTTAGAGCCAACTCCAGAAGAATTCCCTGAGCAGTAGCCCGCAGAGTGCCAATTATCATAATCAGTATTGTGACTATAATAATTCCGATCGTAAGATACTTGCCTATCATGGCAAGTTTTTTTGTCAAAGGAGTTTCGAGGTCGGTTGCTTCGCTGAGCATATCCGATATTTTCCCGAGTTCAGTTTGCATACCGGTTGCAACAACAACGGCGGTAGCAGTTCCTGCTGAAACAAGCGTGCCTCCGTAAACCATGCATTTTCTATCGCCAAGCACGGCTTCTGATTCTACAGGCGTTATTGATTTTTGTACTGGTAATGATTCGCCGGTGAGTGCGGCTTCTTCAATTAAAAGATTTTTTTGGTTAATCAGCCGCATATCAGCTGGTACACGGTCGCCGGCAGCAAGTTGTACAATATCGCCGGGAACAATTTCGGAGACAGGAATAACAGAATTTTTGCCGTCGCGGAGTACTGTTGCAGTTTCCGGAATCATATCGCTAAGCGCTTCAATAGCTTTGCCTGCCTTAAATTCCTGAAAAAAACCGATAATGGTATTAATAACAACAACAGACAATACTACCAATCCATCAGTAATTTTTCCAACAATTGCAGCAACAGCGCTTGAACCGAGTAAAACCCATATCAATGGATTGTTAATTTGCCGCCATAAAAGTTTAAACGGACCATCTTTCTTTTTCCTGATAATTTTATTCTCGCCATATTCAGCAAGTCTTTCCTTTGCCTCTGCAAATGAAAGCCCATTCGCTGAGCTTCTGATTTCCCCAAAAACTTCGTCAGTTTCATGCGAATGCCATTGCTTTGACTCAGCATTTATTCTGTGTGCCATTTATCTGTTTTGTTTTTTTGATGTTGACTAAAGATAAGTTGGTAAACTTTGTGTTAAAAATCTTTTGATCTCGATTCCTGTTATGTTTTGTTACTAAAATTACAAGATTTTTTTAAAGAATCAGCTCACCAGCCTTGCAGATTGATTATCACTGATTAAACTGTTAACCCGGAAGTCCTGATTGTTTTTTTCGTGTTGCGCGAACCGTTTCAAAAACCATCGGTAACAATGAAAGCCCGATGATTCCAAAAATTACAAATTCGAAATTGTTTTGTACAATGGGTAAGTTGCCGAAGAAATAGCCCAGTAACACCAGGCTTATAACCCAAATACAACCTCCGATGATGTTGAACCTGATAAATTTTTTATAATTCATTGCTCCAATGCCTGCTACAAAAGGAGCGAAGGTTCTGACAATAGGGACAAAACGGGCAATTATGATAGTTTTCGGCCCATATTTTTCATAAAACTCATGGGTTTGATCTATGTATTTTTGCTTCACAATCTGGCGGCCTCTTATTTTCCAGGTAAGAATTTTTAAGCCTATTGTTTTGCCAAAAAAGTAATTTAAACTGTCGCCCACAATAGCTGCTACTATTAGCAGGGAAAGTACTATCCAGAGATTTAAATCAGCTTTATCACCTGCATTATTTATAACACCGGCACAAAATGTTCCTGCAACAAATAAAAGCGAGTCACCCGGCAGAAAAGGCATCAGAACTATGCCTGTTTCAATGAAAATAATCAGAAACAGGATTACATATATCCATACACCATAATCCTGTATCATTGTAAACAAATGAGAATCAAGTTGTAAAAGAAAACTCAATAATGATTTAATAAATTCCATTGTTAGTTTATTTATTTTGAATTAATAACGGTTCAAATGTTCCAAACAGGACTTAATAGTATGCTTGTGAGGCGATAAGCCTTATACTTTCTTCTTTCCCGAAAAAAATCATCTATGTTTATTTGTGTTTAGTTTAATTGTGTAAGCAGCCCATTTATCGAATGGATAAATAGTAACTGCATCAAATACATTGAGCTAAATAGCTAATGCAGGATTTGTTAGATCCGTGAAGTTTTAAATTGCTAAATTTTTGGCGGCTGCCAGATGGAAACGCAGGAACAAGAGAATAGATATGTATTATGCAATTCCAGAATACAATACATTGTGTTTGGTAACAAACTACAATTTTCAGTTTGTGCAATCTGATCATCGGCTAAAGATTCTATATCCGAAACCAAGTAATTGTTGCTACTGCTGTTGTTTTCTGAAAATTCGGTGCAATATGTGTTTTTGCTATAACTTGAATGCGCATTCAGCCCTAAGCATATAAGCAATGCTGAGATTACGAAAATTTTGAGCGTTATTTTCCGGGCTGGTTTCATTTGGCTGCAAAGATAATATGATCTTATGTAGCCTTTAAAAATATATTGTTAAATAATTAAAAATGGCAATATATTGCTTTGCTTTAATGAGGTATAATAATACTTGAAGTAAAATCCCTAAATTGATGTCTGGCTAAAAAATATATCGTCCCCAAAGGGACTTTAACTTTCTTCTAACTTATTTTCTACCAATATCTTGTCCCTACGGGACAGCCCCGTTAGGGGCTAAATATTGGTAGAATATAAAACAACCCTAGTGAAGTGAAGTCCCGTAGGGACGATATATCTCAAGGATTGTAATGTTTTCTGATTGATTTTACCGGACAACAATGTTTAGTAATTTTACTTCAATTGGCAATATACCCCAGAACATCAGAATAATATCATGCCCAATTAGTATAAGCACCTGTTACATCAGACCCAAAACAGCCAACAGAACAAACACATAATTATTAACCGGTCTGCCCCAGCTCTTCTTTAATCCTGTTTTCGATATGGAGTGTAAGTTCGCCCGCATCCCAGCCGCCGGGCTCAATGGGATCGAGAACGGTGAATTTAAGGTGGCAGCCAAAAGTCATGGGGAAATAGCCGTTTTTCATGATCTCGAAATTACCGTCGATTGCCAGTGGAACTACAACTGCCGAAGGCGCCGAGCGAATCAGCGAAGCAATGCCTGCCGGCTGAAAGGTTTTAACCAGCCCGTCCTTGGTGCGTGTTCCCTCAGGGAAAATACAGGCTGCATAATTGTTGGCTTCGATGTGTTTGCCCAGCATCAGAATATCTTTCACCGACTGAGAGCGGTTTTTACGGTCGATTAGCACCGAGCCACCATGACGCAGGTTGTATGAAACACTCGGTATTCCTTTGCCCAGCTCCATTTTCGAAATGAATTTAGGATGGTTTTTCCGAAAACCTACTACCACCGGCGGAATATCGAGTGTACCCTGGTGATTGGCTACTATGATTACAGGCCTGTTTTGCGGGACCTTCTCAAAACCGCGGAAAGTGATACGCGTACCGAGTATCTTGCTGGCAAACAATAAACTGAAATTTAATACATCAACCACACGTTTGCGCACCGGATATCCCCATATCCAGTTGGTAAAAACCTGAACAGGGTGAAATAGTACCAGCAGTAATCCAAACAAAAACAGGTATATCGGAGTAATAATAACCGAAAGGATTTTCTTCATCTTAAAGCTATTAGAATGCATTGCAAAAATAACAAATTACATATTTTGGATACTAAATACTTCAGTAATTCATCACTGCGGATGAATAATTCGGGACTATTTCAATTCCAAACTTCAACACATCTAATATTCAATATATATATTATTGCTTTTTATTCATTTATTTTAGTTTATTGCTATTACTTTTTTCATTCATGTGCATAAAATATATGTGTCTGTAAACCTAACGGGATATACAAATCAGGAAATTTAACTACCAACTATTCACATTCTAATTACCAACTCATGAAAACAGCAAAACTTCTAAAAAAAATCACTCATTCAGCTTTATTAATGTTAATTGTACTGTTCGTTATTTCCTCGTGCAGAAAAGATGATCCAATTCCTGATCCGGTTGATCCCATACCAACAGACCCGACGGTTCCAATTGTATTTGCAAACACGCCATTACAAATGATGACTGAATACGAAATAGCAAACAAGTTGGAATTTCCCGGTCACAGGCTATTCCGGACAGGCACTATAATGAAAGGCACAGGCAAAGAAATATATGAAAATTTTGGCGAAATCGGCGACCTGTTGTGGGAAATGGAAGATTATAAAAATACCGAAAGCCGGTTTGACGAAATTGATAAAGAAATTGAAGGATTAACCGGGCAGATTGAGCAACTGAATAATAATATAACAGCAATGCAAAATTTAATGGGTGTCCGTTTCGATGACCTGGAAAACCAAATCAACTATACCACTTTAAAGCCTTCTTTGGATGCAATAGATGTTCAGATGAATGGGGCCGATCACAATCATTTCAGATGGTATTCGAAAGTTGCTGCGGCATACCAGGCTGATACAAACAGTGGTGCTGCAAATATGCAAACTGCAAAATCATGGCTTCCGACTTATTCCAGTAATATGATAAACGGAACAGGGGGATATACTATGGATAACTGTATAACATCCTTATATACTTTTATGTGCCCGGATCTGAGCAGTCAGACTGATAAAAATATCCTGCACGGGTATGCAAAAACCATAATTGATAATTGTAAAGGCATGGTAACCGATGCAGAAACAGCCCTGCATGTATATAATATGCTTGAAAGTTACTTCCTGTCGCTTGTTTCATATCAATACCAGGCTGCAACAATCATGGTTAATGCTTCCAACTATGATACGTATGCAATCACCGGCGACACAAACGGCAGTGCAGGTAAAACATACTGGGACGAAACAATAGGGGATTATCTCCCAAAAGAAATTGTTGCTTTTCAGAATGCTGTGGATTACCTGGTGACAAACCTTTCAGAATACCGCACCGAAGCCAGGTTTACGTCCGACATGCAATATGCAGCCACAGGGCTTGCACCGGATAATATATTTTATAATGCACTGGCCCGTTCGCAGTTTTTGTGCAACTTGCTGAATAAATCATTGGGAAATTCATACCCGGTGATAAGTGGCCATATTATGATCCCGAATAATTATTCATCCGATGGGATAAAAGCCACTACAATAAAGCCGGTAACTGTTAAAGTAGGTGCCGCAACTTTGAATTCAACAGTTAAAACTCATACAGGGATAATCCCTTATACGTTCTGGGATAATACAAAAACATGTCACCCGGCGAATGACTGGAATAGCTATCGCCTCAATACAGCGGCAGCTGATTCGGTGTGGCAAGATGGTCCTCAAACTATAGAAGTTGTTACAGGCGACCTGATATCGCCCTGGCCACATTCGGTTGATATCAAAGGAAGTATTACCCCTTTATACTATAACCTTGAGGATCTCAATAAGACTTCACCAACAAAGACTGCAGAATGTACTTTTCAGTTCGGATATTTTTCCGCCAACTGGCAGTGGGGATATTTGCTGCTTTCCAATACCGCCAAAATGACAAACCTGCCATCTCCATTTAACATAAATCATTACCTGTCAAGTTTCGACAATTCCGAATTTACTATGCCGTTTGCCGGCCCAGTAAATACCGGACACGATTACTATGGCAATGTGTATTATGAATTTTACCCTTCAACGGAAATAGAGTTTGTACGTTCCGACAATTGCACAGGTAGCTTGACAGCAAAGGGGAAAATAACAACCACCGACAAGAATAATCCTTATTATGTAGTGGGCGATTCGCGCTACGTGAAAGTTTATACAGGATCGGATAAACCAACTACAAACTATGGTCAAAATTTTCTGGAAGCCTGGGGATGTTACAAAGGAACATTGTCGACAGCTGCTCCGGGTAAAGATGAAACTGCAAATATTAAGGTGAGCCTGGGTACACACTGGAACAATGATGATAACAGTTATTTTATGGTGGGTGATATCTTAAAAGATGACATTGGTATTGTTAATTCACTTACTACATTGCCAACTCATTTTGGAACTAAAGTGAATGTAGGCCTGGGGACATCATTTCACTCAGGATTACAGTACTTGTATTCGGATAGAATAAAACATAGTTCACAGCCTTTTGATCTTGAAATAAATGCTGCCATGCAATTTGTTTATAGTGGTTCATACGAAGTGCAGTAGAGCGTGTTTTAAAACTAAGTCGAATTTATACCTGTTGTAAAGCTTATTAAATCTGTTGATGGTTTTTTATAGCTCTGATGCCCGGGTGACATATAGTTATAACTACGCCAGCCCACCAGGAACTTAAGCAGTAGCATACCACAGGACAAATAGTTTTTGGTTAATGAACTAAGTCCCCGACTGAAAAAGCCGGGGACTTAGTTCGTTTTAACTGTGATACGGAATCATCCTCAACTCCGGAATTTATCAGTTCTACTGGTATTTTAGCAGTTCAAAAGGATGTAGTTTCGGTCAAATTGTCCAGAATTAAAATTTTCAGTTAACGAAAGTCTTAAAGGATTTACTCCCTCCGAAATAACGCAGGTTGATTTATTCAAATCCGGGAAATCCATTTATTTCGTAAATTTAGCTCATCGAAATATGTAGGTCAGGTCACAAAAAATCTAACCTCAACTTTTAACAGATATATTGCTCAAAAGATAATCCCCCTGCACTAAATGGAAAATACAAGTACAAAACATACGTTGACTGAAACAGAAAAAGAAAGTCTGGATAACCAGGAATCAGCAATCGCTTATGCCGGTTTGCACAATAGCATATATGCTGCGCTTGAAACATATTCGAATGTACACCGTGGCAGCGGGCACAATTCGATGATTACAACACATTTATACGAAGAGGCCAGGGATATAGTGCTGGAACATCTCAGCCTGGACAAAAACAGGTTCACGGTTGTTTTTTGTACACCGCGAAATACCGTTTCACTCACTAAACAACTTGCACCCGGCACCTATCAAATCCTTTCGGTCGCTGATATCGGTATTTCGTTAGGCGTCAGGGCAATGGCTATTGAAAAAAAAGCGTTACCAAAAGGCGCACCACTGCAAACAGGAGGAGGCACAACCAAACTTATTTCAAAGGATTGGGCAATATGGGCCGATGGCCCCGATAAGTTCGAAGCCGGCACACCCGCAATCATTAATTGTATTGCATTTGCCAAAGCGCTGCTCATCATAAAGCAATCAGGAAAAGATGTTTTTCTGAACATCCCCGCCGGAAAACTCACGGCGGCTGATATACTTCACCACGATGACCTGAGTCTGTTTAAAGGTCAGAAATTGCTGGATGAATTACGAAAGACAATGATCGGGCGGGATGTCCTGGTCCCGACAGTGGCAGGCAACAAGCCTTTTATAAATTTCGACAACAGTGCAAGTACGCCCACATTCACCCCGGTGTGGGATGCTTACAGGCATGCAACGCAACAACCTTTACAAATTCAGCAGGAACTTATTCAGGAAGTTAAATCCGTATGCGCAGAAGTTTTAAACGCTCCTCCCGAGAATTACGATATAGTTTTTACCTCCAATACCACCGAAGCCATTAACCTGGTAGCTGAAAGTTTAAGCCGCGAGACCAATTCCGGCACCGAACAGTTTATTCTTAATTCAATCGCTGAGCATTCGTCGAACGAACTGCCATGGCGCATGATTCCGGGCGTTAAAATGATCAGGCTATCAGTTAACAATAAAGGCTTCTTGGATATGAACGAACTGGAAGCAAAGCTCAAAGCATACAACCAAGAGGTCAAGCCAGGGAACAAGCAAATCAGTCTGGTAGCTGTAAATGGCGCTTCGAATGTACTTGGTATTTGCAATGACCTGGCGGGAATAAGCAGGATTACGCACAAGTACGGAGCCCGCCTGCTGGTAGATGCAGCTCAGCTTATTGCTCACCGCAAAGTGGATATGGAAGGTTTCGGCATTGACTATCTCGCCTTTTCGGCCCATAAGGTTTATGCGCCGTTTGGCAGTGGAGTGCTGGCCGTGCGGAAAGGACTGCTGGCTTTTGATGCCAAAGAACTGGAACTGATAAGGTCGTCGGGCGAAGAAAATGTGGGCGGCATTGCAGCTTTGGGAAAAGCGCTTTTACTCTTACAGCGGATAGGTATGGATGTGGTAAAGGCCGATGAACAGTTTCTCACAGCTAAGCTTTTGAGTGGCCTGGCAATAATTCCCGGACTAAAGGTTTACGGGTTAAAAGATCCTGAATCGCCCGGATTTTCTGATAAATTAGGTGTAATTGTTTTTGCCCCCAAGAACAAAATGCCCAGTCGTGTAGCGAAACAACTTGCTTTGCAGGGTGGAATAGGTGTACGCTATGGATGTCATTGTGCGCATATTATCATCAAACATCTGCTCGGTATTAGTCCGTTTATGGAGGGTTTCCAACGACTGATACAGATACTGTATCCCAAATTAAAGCTTCTGGGGCTGGTGAGGGTAAGTATGGGTATTGAAAACAGCGCTGAGGATGTGGACAAACTGATCCGCGTTCTTCAAAAGATTTTAAGCCCGGGAAAGGCATCAAACGGATTGGACGCCAATAGCGATAAGGCTGTTTACACAATTACAGAAGCAGAAAAACAAACAGCTGATTTTATGAAAGCTTCGTCACAAAAAGTCTATAATACTCATTAAGTCAGCACCAATAAAAAAAACGGCTGAAAAATCAATAAAAATTGAAAGCTGAGTGCATTGTCACATTTTTGCCTCTGAATTTGAAAAATATCTTTTCTGGCGACAGAAATTTCTACTGTAATTTGAAACTTATTTTTGAAAAAATTAATCAATTAAATTAGCAGAAGAGTGTTTGAATTTGGCTCAATAGTATTAGAATTTTCAGGCGCACTATTCAAATGGATAGTTCAATTCTTTATTATTCCGTTCACACGGGAAAGTCCGATTTCCTTTTTGAAAATCGTCAATGGAGATAAAAAGACAAGCGGTTTAGAAGGACTATATTTTAGAATCTCTAATTCCTTTGTTGGCTTTTTGTTACTTTTCATTTTTGTAATGTTATTGATGTTCTGGCCGTAAAAAATATGTGGCGCAAACAAAACACTCCCGGGGAACGCCTGTAACACATGTCGGTATTAGTTCTCTTACATTCAGCAGGCAAAGAACTTAATTCGGTATTTATTGTTTCTATTGGCAATAATCTCAATTAACAACTCTGACATTTTTGTACATGAAATATTTGCTCATTAGTTTGACCCTTGTAGCATCCGTACTCTTAATGGCCTGTAATCCGGCGGCTGAACCTAAAGGAGATACAACCCCTGTTACCGGTTCCGAAGCCATACAGTCATTACCAGCTGTACAACCTGCAACAACTGATTCTGTAGTTTCTCTACCCGGTAAAAGTGCTACGGAAACAACCATGTTAAATCCCCCACATGGCCAGCCAAATCATCGCTGCGATATTGCAGTGGGTGCTCCGCTAAATACTCCTGTTGGTGCTAAACCGGTAAATCCATCGCAACCATCCATGCTTAAACTTCAGCAACCAACTCAAACTGCGCCTGTTCAAACTCTTCCGCAGAACACTGCTGTGAAAACCATTCCTCAAACAACTCCTTCGCAAACTGCTGCCGGTTTAAATCCACCTCACGGTCAGCCTAACCATCGCTGTGATATAGCTGTCGGGGCTCCGCTTAATTCGCCTCCTGCAAAGAAACCGTAATCCGGCGAAATCAGCCAATTCAGCTTCGTAGGAAAGAACCAGGCAGAGATCTGATACATACAAAAACACTATCAATCGTCTCTGCCGGTTCAATATCCTGTTTTGTAGTTGCCTCCTACATGCTTTAGTATTGCATGTCAGTAAAATTCCTTTTTATCCCGGAATCTGTTAACCTATACATGGTTTTGTTAAATCCTGATGTTAAAATTTGTGCTTGTGGCTGGAGAAGCTTAAACCAAAAGAATACTAACTCTTACTATCACTGTTGTCCTGAGAAATCTGATTATTAACGCCATAATGCCTGGTACATCTCGTCCCTACGGGACTTTATTGCTGAGGGGGTTACTTTTTATTCTACCAATATTACGTCCCTAACGGGACTGTCCCGTAGGGACAAGATATTGGCAGAAAGCATATTAAAGAATTATTAAAAGTCCCGTAGGGACTAGATGAAATTTTACCCGGATACCAATGTCTTACTATATAAATAAAACCCGGATTAATCATCACCAGACACTAAAAGCACCTGTGTAATGACTAATCCGGGTGTATAAATTCTTCGGGTTAAAACGATTTACCTGAAGTGTACTTTTACTTGATAACCTGCAATTTGAATTTTTGAACTTCGCCGTTTATATAAACAGCTACAATATACATACCGTTTATCATATTTGAGGTTTCAAGGGTATTGCTGTAATCGTTCACTTCCTTTTGCATGATCTTTTGCCCCGACATGCTATAAATTTGCACAACAACCGGAAATTCGGTTTCGGCTGGAAGGTTCAGATTGAAAAATCCTTCAGTAACAGGATTTGGGAACACAGCTGCAAGGCTAAGTTCATCCTCAGGCTGCATATTTGAAATACATCTGGCTGTAGCTGATGCTGTATTACTCCAGGCAGATGTTCCAGTTGAATTTGATGAGCGGACTTTATAATAATATTTTTTGCCAAGAGTCAATCCGTTGTTGCTGTAAGAGGTAGTATTGGCAGGCAGTGTGGCTATTGTTGTATACATCCCGTTTAAAGTGAGCGAACGGCTAAGCTGAAAACTGGTTTCATTAGATGAATTATCAACCCAGGTCAGTAAAATGGTTCTGCAGCCAACCGATTTTGCAACAAGATTGGATGGAGCTGCAGGTAGTCCGCCAGTGGTGGTTGCGTTTGCGGTATTACTCCAGGCGGAACCGCCGGCAGCATTGGTAGCCTGTACTCTGTAATAATATGTTGTCGAACCTGTAAGGCCTGAATTAACATACGTTGTAGTGTTGGCTGGCAGCGTGGCAATGCTTGTAAATCCGCTACTCTCCGATAATGAACGCTGAAGTACAAAGTTGGTTTCGTCAGTGGAATTATCCACCCATGCCAGGTTTATTACTGATGAACCCGAAGCCGTCGCACTGAGGTTTGATGGGGCATTTGGAAGCACGCCGGTTGTGGTTGCATTGGCTGTATTGCTCCATGCGGAACTGCCAACAGCATTGGTAGACTGCACTCTGTAATAATAAGTAGTTGAACCTGAAAGGCCCGAATTAATATACGAGGTACTATTAGCCGGCAAGGTGGCAAGAGTTGTAAAACCGCTACCCGATGTTAAGGAACGCTGAAGCACAAAGCCTGTTTCGTCAGTAGAATTATCAGTCCAGGCGAGATTTATTACCGATGAGCCCGAAGCAGCGGCTGTAAGGTTCGAAGGCGCGTTAGGAGGACCGGCGGATGTGGTTGCATTGGCAGTATTGCTCCAGGTTGAACCTCCGGCTGAATTTGTTGCCTGCACTTTGTAATAGTAGGTTGTTGAACCTGAAAGGCCCGAATTCACATACGATGTGGTATTTGCCGGCAAAGTGGCAATGGTTGTAAATCCGCTGTTCGATGTTAACGAACGCTGAAGTACAAAGTTGGTTTCGTCAGTGGAATTATCCGACCAGGCAAGGTTTATTACCGAAGAACCCGAAGCTGTAGCGGTAAGATTGGATGGAGCAGCAGGCACTGTTGCTGAGCCCGATTGAATAAACCTGGCGGTTGTACCCCCTGTTACAAAAACACTATTGTCGGTACCGAAATCAAAGCAACTTGCATAACCACTTGACGTACTGGCGGTCCAGGCAGAAGTTCCATCGCTGTTTACTTTACAAACAGCCATCAGCGACATAGTTCCTGCTGCCAGGTAAGCGGCATTAAGACCATCGAGTTTCATTTGGGCATGAGCCAGTAATGCATATCCCGGGCCATCAGCATCAAGATTCTGCCATAGCATGTTTCCATTGACATCAAATTTCATAAAAGCAGCTCCCGAACTCCCCGAATTTGGATATCCGCTTATAACAGGATTATTATCAGATCCGACCTCTATCCTCATTCCGGCCATTGTATTGAGTTTCTCCCAAATAAAAGCGCCTGTTGGAGATAACTTCCTTACCACACTGCCACTGGTTGAAGCTCCATACTGACCATTTATAAGGTAGGTATTCCCAAAACTATCACCGGCTGCATCACCAACAGTAAGACTGTTGATACCCGCCAGACTCCAAACCGCAGAACCGCTAAGACTTATTTTCGCGTAACCGTTAATACTTCCGGTAATGCCCCGGCCCGAAATAAGCAAATGGTTATCAGGGGTAAGTTTGAAGTTTTGAGGTGCACCGATTCCTGCATTATCAAAATAAGACCACAACGCAGAGCCTCCCGGGCTGAATTTCTTAACTTTTGTAACTATGCCGGTTCCATTATTTCCTAAACCCAGAACATAAATATTGTTTTCGGAATCGACCAAACATTTTCTTGTTGAGGATCCATCGAAATCAGTTTCATAAACAACTCTCCATAACAGGTTTCCGGATGGATCAAACTTCATAAGCAGACTGTTTGCATTCACCGGATTCGAATACCCCGACCTGATAGTGCCCGATACAAGTATGTTTCCGGCGCCATCAGTTTCAACCCAGGTAGCCACTTCGTGCCTGTTAGGATCGGTGTTGTTGTAAGGGACTTCCCAAAGAATATTTCCGGCAGCATCTCTTTTGGTAAGAGTAATATCGCCACCGGGGTTATAATCCCAGTTAGCAGTGTATACATTGTTGGAAGCATCAGTAGCTGCGGCTACACCTCCCGGATAATTGTACCATGCAAGCTGAACCTGCGCGTACATAACTGAAGATAATACAGTTAGAAATAAAACTAAAAGTGTTTTCATGGTTTAAATTTTAATGATTTATAATTTTTTGTATGGTTTTGGTTAAATTGTTATTTCAAATATCAATACCTGAGATTCAATGGTACTCATCGAACCTGCATCATTGCGGTAGATTACTGTGTAACCATCAGTTCCCATTGCAAGATCCTGATCGCCGTCACCATCCAAATCACCACAGGCTAAGTCAGATTCCCCGTTCGATAAACCGCCAAGAGGTACGTCAACACTTGTAAACGTCCATACGTCAGTTCCGGAAGGACCATTGTTACGCATCAGCATCAAACGGTAATCTACGCTTTGAGTGTAAACAACATAATACCCGAGAACAGCAATATCCAAATCCCCGTCGTTATCGTATTCAGAAGGTGCAGTTGTAATTACCCAGAAATCTCTGTCGGCAGGAGTTACAAAAAGCGAATCAATAGGAGTCACTTCTGTGAAGTCACCAAATGTGGCCTTGTTAGCAGCAGCACTTTTAACGCCTGTCTGGACCGTTGAAGCTGATGTTATTAGAAATGCTAAAAGAATGGCACTACATAGTTTAAATCCGGCAAAAGAGAAACTTATGCATCTGAATAGAGGTTTATTATATCTGTGTTTCATAGCAGTAATGTTATTTAAATTAACAAGTTACGATGAGATATGTTTGTAATGTTTGTATGTTCTTTTAAAGAAAACCGGCTGGGAGAAGCGTTACTTATTGTTTTCAGGATAAAGCTTTGGAATCACCTGGGTTTTAGCTGGCAGTAATGATTTTCAGCTATTATTTCCGGCTTGATAATTAATCAGTCAGTTTTCAACCTGCATTGATCCATGCGGTAATAATTGCTTTATCGGAAGCTGCCAGTGGACCTGAAGGAGGCATTGTACCCTGGTCAACAGCCTGAGATTTTATCCGGCTACCATTCGAAACAATACTGGCATTGGTTTCAAGGTTTAAACCTCCGGAATTGGATGGCGATATGTGGCATCCTGAGGCAGCGCAACTGCTTGTTACAACAGATTTAACTGCCAAAAATTTTGGTCCGGGAGTGCTGCCAGGATTTGGATCCGGATTGGAATCTTCGCTTTTTGAACAGGAAAAGGTTAAACCTGTTATCGCAAAAATGCTGATGATAAAAATTAGCTTTCTCATAGTTTTATTGTTAGTGTGTTTTGGTTAAAAAAAATGATTGCTGATTTGATGATGTAAAATTAATTAGGTGCCGTTGCCTGTAAAAAATAAGAAAGATGAATGGGAATAAATGATTGATGAATAAGGATTTACTGCCATCAATACTAAAACCGGTCGTGGAAAGTGAATACAAAATTGAACAGAAACCCCGTACGAATGGGATGTTAAGGTCTGTGAGCCCAGCTGGAAAATTTCAGTTTTTGCAACTCGGGTTGGCGAGAATTTGTAGCGTGTGTTGGTATAAAATAGTAAGATGAAGGTATTAAAACTCAATTAAATGCCATACAGGGTGTCATCTATTCATTAATCTGATATAAAATATTGAGAGGGTTTTCGAAATACTAAACTTTTAAAACTTAAAACTATTTATGCCTTTTTGAAGATATTCGTTACTTAGTTTCATTTCATTAACAACTTATGGATTAGTAAACCGATATCCTACACCAGAAGCCGTGATGATAAACTCCGGATGATTTGGGTCATTTTCGATTTTCTTACGCAATTGAGCTATAAAAACCCTAAGGTATTGCGACTGATTTATATAACCTGGCCCCCATATTTGCATTAAAAGCGATTGGTGAGTCAACACCCTTCCTTCATGTTTCACCAGTAATGCCAGCAACGCATATTCAGTTGATGTTAGTTTAACGATTTCCCCATCTTTTTTAATTATCCTGCCGGCAAAATCAATGCTGAGGTTCCCACAACTGATCACAGCCATTTCATCGTTATTAACTCCTGAGCTTCGCAATGCCGTCCTTATTCTGGCAAGCAATTCACCGCTGCGGAAAGGCTTCGACAGATAATCGTTTGCTCCGTTATCGAGGGCTTTTATTATATTTATTTCGTCATTCTGAACGGATAAAATCAGTATCGGTTTATAATACCATTCCCGTAATTTCTGCAAAACATCATGGCCACTCATATCAGGCAATCCCAGATCAAGCAGAATAAGATCGGGAGGATGATTGGCAGCCGTGATAATTCCGTCCTTTCCTTTATGCGCTATTGATACATTGAAATCATTGCTTTCCAATGTAATTTCAAGGAGCTTGCATATCTGCAATTCATCATCAATAACAAGTATTTCAGCATTATTCATCTTCGAACGGTTTGTAGGATAGTGCAAATATAAATTCAATAGTATTAAGATTTCTTAAAGAAATGAATTATACAGCCGCAGTTAGCTCCAGGGGCAAAGAATCTTTATAAAATCTTTATATCCTGTCCGAAATCTTTATAAAGCCCTTATAATTACCGGCATAATTTTGTATCGTTTTAAAAATGAAACATCATGAACTCAACAATTTTAGTAACAATGTCCGGGGCTTTCGAAATGAATAGCCTTACTGGATATGCAATCGGAGCTTTATCAGCAATTATTATACTTGGATACCTTTTTTATTCCTTAATAAAACCCGAAAAATTCTAAGCTATGACAATACTCGATTTTCTGCAGATTGCTCTGTTTATTGTCCTGTTGATCGGGCTTACACCTGCTATTGGTAATTTCATGAGCAAGGTATTTACAGGGGAAAAACATTTTATGTTACCCGTTTTTGGCTGGCTCGAAAGGCTGACTTACAGATTTATCAAAGTTAACCCTGATGAAGAAACAAACTGGAAATCATATACTTTCGGTTTGCTGGCATTTAACCTGGTTGGATTCCTATTTCTATTTCTGATACAAATTTTCCAGGCGTATCTGCCCTTAAACCCATCTGACCAGATTGGTGTTTCATGGCACTCAGCCTTTAACACAGCTGTAAGTTTTATGACCAATACCAACTGGCAGGGATATGCCGGTGAAACTACCATGAGCTATTTTGTACAAATGGTGGGGCTCGCTGTACAAAACTTTGTGAGTGCTGCAACCGGAATAGCTGTAGCTATTGCTCTGATAAGAGGTATTTCCCGTAAAAGCACTGATAAAATCGGTAACTTCTGGACTGACCTTACACGTGCCACACTCTACGTGCTGTTACCACTGTCAATTGTATTTGCAGTAGTATTGGTTAGCCAGGGAGTGGTTCAAAATTTCAATTCCTATGAAACCGCACAAACTTTGGAAGGTACCCCCCAAATACTCCCAATGGGACCGGCTGCTTCACAAATTGCTATTAAACAGTTGGGGACAAACGGAGGTGGGTTTTTTAATGCCAATGCGGCCCATCCTTTCGAGAATCCAACTCCATTCAGCAACTTTTTGCAAATGCTTGCTATATTTATTATCCCTGCAGGATTAACTTTTACCTATGGCCGTTTTGTGAAATCAAGTCGCCAGGGTTGGACAATTTTTACTGCCATGATGATCATGTTTCTGGCAGGATTAAGTATTTCGTTGTATTCCGAATTCTCGGCTAACCCTGTTTTTGGAAATCTGGCCCTGATGGAAGGAAAAGAAACCCGTTTTGGCATCACGAACAGTATACTGTTTTCGGTCATAACAACCAGTGCTTCCTGCGGGGCGGTAAATTCACTGCACAGCAGTTTATCGCCTTTTTCGGGCATGATAGCTATGATAAATATGATGCTGGGTGAAGTTATTTTTGGCGGAGTTGGTGCCGGACTTTACGGAATGGTAGTATTCATAATACTTACCGTGTTTATTGCAGGTTTAATGGTTGGGCGCACGCCTGAGTTTCTGGGCAAAAAAATAGGCGCTTTCGAAGTTCAGATGGCAATAATTGCTAACCTGGCTACCAGTTTTGTGATACTCATTTTTACTGCCTGGGCTTCAGTGAGCAGCTACGGTTTGTCGAGCCTCAATAGTGCCGGGCCACATGGATTTTCCGAAATTCTGTATGCTTATTCGTCTGCTGCCGGTAACAACGGAAGTGCCTTTGCCGGTTTAAATGCAAATACATTGTTTTACAATCTCACACTTGGTATAGGAATGCTGATTGGTCGTTTTGGGGTTATTATCCCGATACTGGCAATTGCAGGAAGCCTGGTAAAAAAGAATATTACTCCACCATCGGCAGGTACTTTTCGGACTGATAACTGGCTGTTCATCGGTTTGCTGATTACGGTAATCCTGATTGTAGGTGGCCTCACTTACTTCCCTGCTTTATCACTGGGACCGGTTGTAGAGCATTTATTAGTGAATAATGCATTAAATTTTAATTTTTAACGAAATGAGTACAAGAGAGAATACAGGCCTTTTCAATAAACAGATTTTATTGCAGGCTGCTAAAGACAGTGTTTTAAAGTTAAATCCGGCTTCGCTGATTAAAAACCCGGTAATCTTTATTGTAGGCATTGGCGCGATATTTACAACTTTTGTTGTATTTGCAGGTATTTTCCAGCAAGCCTTTTCCTATTTTAACCTTCAGATAGCCATCTGGCTTTGGTTCACGGTTTTGTTTGCCAATTTCTCCGAAGCTATAGCCGAAGGTCGTGGCAAAGCTCAGGCTGATAGTCTGCGTAAAAATCGCACCCAGACAAAAGCCCGTAAATTATTTGGCAAGCAGGAAGTCCTGACATATGCAACCGAACTGAAAAAGGGCGACATAGTTGTATGCGAATCCGGAGATGTTATTCCTTCGGACGGTGAAGTTATTGAAGGCATTGCCAGTGTAGATGAATCTGCAATAACGGGTGAATCTGCGCCGGTAATCCGCGAAAGCGGTGGCGACCGCTCGGCAGTTACGGGTGGCACAAAAGTGCTAAGCGACCGTATTCTGATCCGCATTTCCACTGAACCCGGCGACTCATTCCTCGACCGGATGATAGCACTCGTTGAAGGTGCTAAACGCCAGAAAACTCCAAACGAAATCGCATTATCCATCTTGCTTTCGGGCTTATCAATCATATTTTTACTCGCTGTAGTGACTCTTCCGGCATTTTTCGGTTACGCGCTTTCGGCTTCCGGCTTGCCGGTGTCGCAAAACCTCAGCATAACTGTGCTAATTGCGCTGCTGGTTTGCCTAATTCCAACAACCATCGGTGGATTATTAAGTGCCATCGGAATCAGCGGAATGGACAGACTAATACAACGCAATGTAATAGCAACCAGCGGCAGAGCCATTGAAGCAGCCGGCGATGTTGATGTACTTTTGCTCGATAAAACCGGAACCATTACCCTGGGAAACCGCATGGCAACCAATTTTATTCCGGCCGAAGGTGTATCGGTCGAAGAACTTGCTGATGCGGCCCAACTTTCGTCACTTTCTGACGAAACACCCGAAGGTCGTTCAATTGTAATACTTGCCAAAGAGCAATTCAATATCCGGGCACGGGAAGTTCACCAGCTCAACGCCACATTTATCCCTTTTACCGCTGAATCGCGCATGAGTGGTGTGGATTTGAAATCTGATGATGGCAAAATGCATAAAATCCGTAAAGGATCGTCGGAAGCTATACGTGCGTTTATTCAAAATGGCAATGGTTTTTATTCTCAAAAAGTTCAGGATATAGTTTCTGATCTTGCCAGGCAGGGTGCAACTCCGCTGGTAGTTGCTGAAGATAACAAGGTTCTGGGTGTCGTTCATCTCAAGGATATAGTTAAAGGTGGAATCAAACAGCGTTTTGCTGAATTACGGAAAATGGGTATCAAAACCGTAATGATAACCGGTGATAACCATTTAACAGCCGCTGCAATTGCCGCTGAAGCCGGTGTGGATGACTTTATGGCCGAAGCAACTCCCGAAGATAAATTACGACGAATTCGCGAAGAACAGTCGGCCGGACATCTGGTTGGAATGATAGGCGATGGAACCAATGATGCCCCGGCCCTGGCTCAGGCTGATATTGGAATTGCAATGAACTCCGGTACCCAGGCAGCACGCGAAGCAGGAAACATGGTTGACCTCGATAGCAATCCCACTAAATTAATTGAAGTAGTAGAAGTTGGCAAACAATTGCTTATGACCCGCGGCGCGCTTACAACTTTTAGTATCGCCAACGATGTAGCCAAGTATTTTGCAATCATTCCTGCTATTGCTATTTCGTTGTATTCAGGTAAAACCGGCATTGGTCCACTCGCAGCATTAAATATTATGAATCTTGGCTCGCCTCAAAGTGCAATACTCAGCGCTGTGATTTTTAATGCGCTTATTATAATGTTCCTGGTGCCACTGGCTTTAAAAGGTGTCAGGTACCGACCGGTTTCAGCCAACCAGGCATTAATTCGCAACCTGCTGATTTTTGGATTAGGAGGCCTCATAGCGCCATTTGCAGGAATAAAAATTATTGACATTTTAATCAACTTTTAAAAAATTCAGCAAATGAAATCACTCATCATATCAATCAAAATATTCCTGTTTTTCACCGTTTTAACAGGAATTGCATACCCGCTTTTTATTACAGGAATTGCGCAGCTTGTATTCCCTCACAAAGCAAACGGAAGTTTAGTAGTAAAAAACAACATAGTAATTGGCAGCGAATTGATTGGCCAGCAGTTTGATTCAACCATCTATTTCAGTTCCAGGCCATCGGCGGTTTCATACAGTCCTTTACCTTCGGGAGGTTCGAATTACGGACTCACAAACGAAAAACTAAAAAATCTTGTCGCTGAACGCAGACACAAATTCACTACATTTAACCAACTTGATAGTCTGTCAGAAATCCCTTCCGAAATGCTTTTCGCATCAGGAAGTGGCCTTGATCCGCATATTTCGCCGGAAGCAGCTCTTTTGCAAGTTGATAGGATTGCAATTGCACGAAATTTCACCACTCAACAAAAGAAGGAACTTGTGGCATGTGTTCAGAATAATACGGAGAAGCCACAGTTTTTATGTTTTGGACAGGAACGTATAAATGTTTTATTGCTAAATTTAGAAACTGATAAAATCCGATGATCAATTTCACTGATGACCGACCCGATCCTGACGAACTGCTCGCTTCACTTAAAACGGAAGAGGAGAAAAGCAAGCGTGGCAAACTGAAAATATTTTTCGGAATGTGTGCAGGAGTTGGGAAGACTTATGCTATGCTTCAGACAGCCTACGCTGAAATGTTGAAAGGCAGTGATATTGTAATTGGATATGTTGAAACCCATGGACGAAAGGAGACTGCAAATCTTACCGAAGGGTTTGAATTAATCCACCGCAAAAATTATGAATATAAATCCACAGCAGTTTATGATATGGACCTGGATGCTATCCTTTTACGGCAGCCTCAGGTTGTAATTGTGGATGAACTGGCTCATACCAATGCTGTTGGAAGCCGCCATGCAAAAAGGTACCAGGATGTACAGGAAATTCTCGAAAATGGAATAAATGTTTACACTACATTGAATGTACAGCATCTCGAAAGCCGGTCGGAAACTGTTGCTCAAATCACAGGAATCATTGTTCGCGAAACAGTTCCCGACGAAATTTTCGAGAATGCTGATGAAGTGGAATTGGTTGACCTCACCTCGGAAGAGCTTTTACAACGGCTTTCGGAAGGAAAAGTATATTCAGCAGAAAGATCTAAGGAAGCCGTTGAAAATTTCTTCCGGAAAGGAAATATAACTGCTTTGCGCGAAATGGCGCTGCGTATAGTAGCTGACCGTGTTGACAAGCAACTGCATGATTATATGCAGCATAAACACATAAGAGGCCCCTGGAAATCAGGATTGCATTTGCTGGTAGCAATAGATTATACGCCGCAATCGACCAGGCTTCTGCGATGGGCGAAAAACCTGTCCTATTCGATGGGAGCAGTGGTTCAGGCTTTGTATGTCGAAACCCTTCATAAACTCACTGACAAAGAACGCGAACAACTGAACAGGAATATTAACCTGGCGAAACAACTTGGCATCAAGTTCCGAATAATAACTAATAACGACATCGTTAAAGCCATTGTTGATTTTGCCAATAAAGAAAACGTAACCCATATTGTAGTTGGCAAACCACGTGTGCGAAGTCTCTTCGCCATGTTGCGGCTTGGTAATTTTGTAAACAGATTGTTACGCTATTGTGGAAATATTGATGTGTATATTCTGGGTTCCGACAGCCAATCGAAAGACAGGTTTAAAGAGAAATACTCTCTCCCGTCATTTACATCACATATCCCTGAATACCTGATCGTATCGCTTTCAATTATTTTTTCCTCGGCACTTTTTTACCTTATAAAAGATTATGTCGGCTACCAGGTTATTTCATTCGGCTTGCTGTTTATCGTTTCCATACTTGCCATCTTTTACGGTACCGGACCTATTCTGCTGGCGGCAACATTAAGCGCCCTTATCTGGGACTATTTTTTCATACCACCTCAATTTACTTTGCATATAGATGTGCCTGAGGACATACTAATGCTTATCATGTTCTTTATCATTGCTTTGTTAAATGGCATTTTAACATCAAGGATCCGCCGGCAGGAAAAGAAAATCAGGATACGCGAAGAACGTACAGAAGCACTTTACCAGTTAACGCGTGAATTAGCTTTAGCATCAGGTATTGAGGATGTATCCAAAATCGGAGTTAAGTATATCCGGAAATATTTTAATCTTGATTGTGCCATTATTCTTAAAAACGAGCTTAACCAGCTTGCTAACAGCATTCAAAATGATACTCAGATTAAACTGTCGGAAAATGAGTTCAGTGTTGCTTCCTGGGTTTATAAACACTCACTTAAAGCAGGGAAAAACACGGATACATTGCCATCAGCTGATTATACTTTCTATCCTTTGGCAGGGAATACCGAAAATATCGGAGTAATTGCAATTGAACAGAAAAATGTTTTCACACAAGGTGAAGATCAGTTTTGGGAAGCATGCCTATCGCAGATTTCCGGTAAATATGAGCGCGAATTTTTGCGCAATTCAGCGAAAAAGGCATTAATATTAAACGAGTCGGATAAGTTATATAAAACCCTTTTTAATTCCATCTCGCACGAATTACGAATACCGGTTGCTACTATTCTCGGCGCTTCCGATACGTTGCTTTCGCAGACTTATCCCGAAGAAACCCGCAATAAACTTTATTCGGAGATAAGTATTGCCTCTGTCAGGCTCAACCGGTTAATCGAAAATCTGCTTAATATGTCGCGTCTCGAATCAGGTCGTATTACTCCACGCCCCGACTGGTGCGATGTTCGAGATCTGGCCAATAAAGTTTCCGAAAACCTGAAACAGGAGTTGTCGGCATACAGGTTCTCGACTGTTATTCCTGCTGATATGCCTTTGGTAATGATTGATTTTGGACTTATTGAGCAGGTCATTCACAACCTGGTACTTAATGCTGCACAAAACGTACCAGCCGGTACTAACATCAGGCTTAAGTTTTTCTACGATAACGGTGCTTTAACCATACAGGTGATGGACAGAGGTAAAGGATTTCCAACATCGGAGTTAACTTCGGTATTTAATAAGTTTTACCGCGGAAAGGATGCTCTGGCCGGTGGAACAGGATTAGGCTTATCAATCGTAAAGGGATTTGTTGAAGCCCACAAAGGCACTGTTATTGCTGAAAACAGGCAAAATGGCGGCGCCATATTTACTATAAAAATTCCGGTCGATATTTCAGATATGAATCAATATATCAAATCAGAGGAATAGAGATTTTAAAGATTTTGATTTATGTGCATTTATCCTAATCAAACAGGAACAAAACTATCTCCGTCTGGGATCAATTTATTTTGCAGTAGAGTGCTAATAGAAATGGTTCACCCAAAAATAGTCTCGAATTTTTCTTTAAAAAATCCTTTCATTTAATCTATTTCGTACTTTTGCGAAATACTAAATGAAAGATGAACAAACCATATACCGAAAACCAGAATAAACTGGCACGTTTCGCAAAAGCAATGGGACATCCTGCCCGGATAAAAATACTTGAAATACTTTCAGACCGCGGTTGTTGCTACAGCGGGAATATTGCCGACGAATTTCCGATTGCGCTTTCCACCCTCAGCCAGCATCTTAAAGAATTAAAAGCCTCGGGCCTTATTCAGGGTGAAATTAATCCGCCGTTTATAAAATACTGCATCAACAAGGAAAACTGGCATCAGGCCAAGCAGTTATTCGATTTGTTTCTAGAGGATAAGTCAATTAAACCGGAAGTTTGCAATGTCTGAAAAGAGCTTTTCACTGCGCGTTGCGGGGATCCGCAGTTTCCTGCCTTTGCTGCTGATACCGGTATGGTTTCTGCTTTATAAAAAACTGCAGTGGCTCACTGACCGGCTTGTGTTTGATATTTTTGGTATGGAACCAAACACACATCTTACCGAAACCATCCGTTTCTTTATTTATGAAGTCCCAAAAGTAATGCTGCTGCTTGCAATCATTATATTTTTTGTAGGTATCATCCGTACTTATTTTTCGCCAGAGCGCACACGCAAAGCTCTTGAAGGCAAATCACTCTTTACAGGGAACGTAATGGCGGCTTCGCTGGGAATTGTTACTCCGTTCTGTTCCTGTTCGGCCATACCTCTGTTTCTGGGATTTATTGAATCAGGGATTCCGCTAGGGGTAACATTTTCTTTTCTTATCGCGGCTCCGATGATTAACGAAGTAGCCATTGTACTGCTTTTCGGATTATTCGGATGGAAAACCGCCCTGATTTATGTAGGTACCGGATTATTTATAGCCATTACAGCAGGTTGGGTAATCGGCCGTTTGCGCCTCGAAAAATGGGTTGAACCATGGGTTTACGAATTAAAAGGCGGCGCGCATGTGGAAGATGAAAAACTCTCATTCGATACCCGCATAAAAATGGGTTTCGAAGCGGTGAAGGAAATTGTTGGGAAAGTGTGGATTTATGTAATGCTGGGCATTGCTGTTGGTGCCGGGGTTCATGGCTATGTTCCTCAGGATTTTATGGCTTCGTTTATGGGAAAATCAGCCTGGTATTCGGTACCGCTTTCCGTGCTTATCGGAATTCCACTGTATTCGAACGCCGCCGGCATTATCCCTATTGTTTCGGCACTTATCGGCAAAGGAGCTGCCCTGGGAACCGCCCTGGCATTTATGATGTCGGTAATCGGGCTTTCGCTGCCCGAAATGATCATACTGCGTAAAGTACTGAAACTGCCTCTGATCATTACATTTATTGGTGTTGTAGGAAGCGGCATAGTTTTGGTAGGATTCCTGTTCAACTACATCTTTTAATTCGACAATGTATGAATTCGGCAATTCGGCAATGTGGCAATTCGGCAATGTATGAATTCGACAATTTGACAATGATGATTGAAACAAATATTACAACTAACCCCATCAACAAATTGACCTTTAAAACTAAAAAAATGGAAATCAAAATTTTAGGAACCGGATGCGCTAACTGCAAAAATCTGGAAAAAGCTACACGCGAAGCCGTGGCCGAACTTAACCTTGATGCTTCAGTGGTTAAAGAAGAAGACATTGTAAAAATTATGGGCTATGGCGTAATGCGCACCCCGGCACTGGTTGTCGACGAAAAGGTTATCATGTACGGACGAGTGCCTTCGGTAAAAGAAATAAAAGAAATGCTTTCAAAATAATTCAAAACCCCCGAGAAAATGAAAAAGATTCTTGTAGCAACCATTCTGCTAATGTCAACATTTGCTGTTTTCGCGCAGAAACCTGTTAAACTGAAAATCGTATATTTTCATTCGGAACGTCGCTGTCCGACCTGCATTTCAATTGAAGAAAACACTAAGAAAACGCTGAACACCTATTTCGCTAATCAGCTGAAAGACGGAACAATAACACTGCAGGTATTGGATATTGGTGAAGAGAAAAATCAGAAGCTTGTTGAAAAGTATGAAGCTGACGGATCGTCATTATTTCTAACCAAAGTAAACGGCTCAAAAGAAACAAATACCGATTTCACCAATTTCGCCTTCAGCTATTCCCGCAACCAGGCTGATAAGTTTATTTCGGGATTGAAAGCGGAGATTGAGAAGAATCTTAAATAATTCGGCAATTCGACAATGTGGCAATTCGACAATTCGGCAATGTGGAAATTTGACAATTCGGCAATTTGACAATTCGGCGATGTGGCAATTCGATAATTCGGCAATTCGGCAATTCGGCAATTCGGCAATGTGGAAATTTGACAATTCGGCAATGTGGCAATTCGATAATTCGACCATCAGGCAATGAAAATTCCTGAAAAATTGGTTTAACCAATAATTCAATTTCGAAGCGAATAATTATCGAATCGTC
Source organism: uncultured Lentimicrobiaceae bacterium (assembly GCA_964420555.1). Lineage (GTDB taxonomy): Bacteria > Bacteroidota > Bacteroidia > Bacteroidales > UBA4417 > UBA4417. The sequence goes on from CAYQTT010000021.1 coordinate 39,349, forward strand.
GAATTAAACAATTGCCGAATTGAATATTTTCCGAATTGTCACATTGACTAATAGTCACATTAAAAAATTAAAAAATGGAGTTTCTTCAAAACCTGATCGACCAAAGCAACTTCCCGTTGTTAACTGCTTTTCTGCTTGGATTAATGACTGCCATCAGCCCCTGCCCGCTGGCTACCAATATTACAGCACTTGCCTACATCAGCAAGGATGTGGAAAACCGCCGCACCGTATTCCTCAATGGTTTGTATTACACGTTGGGCAGGGCACTCACATATACAATCCTGGGTTCGATAATATTTTTTGGCGCCAGTAAATTTCATATCAGCCGTGCCGTGCAGGCCAATGGCGAAAAGTGGATAGGACCGTTGCTGATTGTAATCGGAATATTTATGCTTGGCGTTATAAAGCTTCCGGGGTCGTCAGGAACCATTATGCAGCGCTTTGCCGACAAGGTTAAACTAGGCAGCAGCTGGGGCGCTCTTTTCCTGGGAATGATTTTCGCACTTGCATTTTGTCCTTACAGTGGTGTGCTATATTTTGGAATGCTTATGCCGCTGGTTCTTTCGCAACCTGCGGGGTTGCTCCTTCTGCCCGATTTCGCCATTGCAACTGGTTTACCTGTAATACTATTGGCATATCTCCTGGCTTTCAGCATAGGTGGTATTGGTAAGTTCTACAACAAAATAAAAACTTTTGAAGTCTGGTTCAGGCATATCGTGGCTATATTGTTTATCCTTACCGGATTATATTTCGTGTGGATTTATTTCGCATAAATAAATTGTCGGTATCCTCAGTACTTCAAGCGATTAATAGGGAATTAACATTTTTTAAATCCAAAGAGTTTATGAAAAACACATTAGGTTTTATCGGTGGCGGCAGAATTACAAAAATTATGCTGCAGGTTATTGCAAACAACAAAACCGAGTACAAAGCATTAGTTGTTTACGATACTAATATGGAAGTTGTGGCTGCTCTTAAAAGCCAGTTTCCAGCAATTACTGTAGCCGGTTCAGCTCCGGAAGCGGCAGAACAGGACATGGTATTTATAGCTTTGCACCCGCCTGCAATACTGGAAACACTTGAATTGGTAAAGGATCAGTTTAAAGCAGGTTCAATTGTAATATCGCTGGCGCCAAAAATCAGTATCGCAAATATTGCGGCGAAGCTGCCAAATGTTAAAAATATCGTCAGGCTGATACCCAATGCCACTTCCATTGTAAACGAAGGCTACAACCCGGTTTGTTTTGCCCCTGCGATGTCGGACTGGAAGAAACAAACCATGCTTACCATATTCCGCAGGATGGGTCATACGTTCGAAGTACCCGAACATAAACTGGAAAGCTATGCCATTATGTCGGCCATGTTACCCACATATTTCTGGTTTCAATGGAAAGAGTTGATTGAAATAGGTTGCCACATCGGACTTACAGAAGACGAAAGCCGGAATTCGGTTAGAGATACCATGCTAGCTGCATTGCGAACCTACTTCTATTCGGACCTGACGCCTGATGAAGTGATTGATCTGATTCCGGTGAAACCAATCGGTGAAAATGAATCACAGATCAAAGCGATTTATAATGATAAGCTTGTTTCTCTTTTTGAGAAGATAAAATCCTGATGTAATTTTGAAAGTGTGAAAGCTGAAGTTTGAATTAATACAAATTTAACATCGGATATTCAATCAAGACTTCTAATGTCGTACTTTTGCGACATTAGACACAAAAATGAATAAATCAGAAAAATTTGATGCCAATCTACAGCAGCTGGCACGTTTTACTAAAGTAATATCGCACCCCGCCCGATTGGCTATACTTCAATACCTGGCCGAGACAAAAACATGTGTTTCGGGCGATATTTCGGATTTTTTACCGCTAAGCCGGACAACTGTTTCGCAGCATCTGAAAGAACTGCGGGATATTGGCCTTATCCATGGCGAAATCGATGGCCTTAAAATCAACTATTGCCTCTGCCTGACAGAGTTAAACCGTTTCCTGGCTTTGTTCGGTGAATTTTTCGAACCTATAAAGAATGCTGAAAACATTTGTGAAACCCCGCAATAATCTCCTATGAAAATCCTTATCCTTTGCACCGGCAACAGTTGCCGCAGCCAGATGGCCCATGGCTTTCTGCAATCGTTTGATCAAAACATTATTGTTTGCTCCGCCGGCACCGAAGCTTCGGGCAAACTAAACGAAAAAGCCGTTGCTGTAATGAACGAAATCGGCATCGACATCAGTCACCACACTTCCGATTCAGTGGACATTTACCTTAACGACGAATGGGATTATGTAATTACCGTTTGTGGCGGCGCTAACGAAACCTGTCCTGCTTTTGTTGGGAAAGTAAAACATCGCCTTCATATGGGTTACGATGATCCTTCGCATGTAACCGGGACTGACGAATATATCTGGAGCGAATTCCGTCGGGTCAGAAATGAAATTAAAGAAGGATTTTGGAAGTTTTATACTTCGATAATTTGACAATTCGGCGATTCGGCGATTCGACAATTCGACAATTTGAAAATTTGACAATTGGGTAATTCGACAATTCGGAAATGAAACAATTCGATGATGCGGCAATGAAACAGTTAATTATTTGTATTGATAGAAAGTTAAACCTTAAAATTTATTTTTATGAACAACGAATTCAAAGAAAATGCGATTATTAATCTGACTTTTGAGTTTGCATTGAAAATTATAGATTTCTGTGATGGGCTTGATGGAATAAGGAAGTACAAACTACCTGATCAACTTTTTAAATCCGGAACCTCAATTGGAGCTAACGCAAGAGAAGCTCAGAATGCCGAAAGTAAAGCAGACTTCATTCATAAATTCAAAATCTCAGCTAAGGAAGTTGAAGAAACTGAGTATTGGTTGTTGCTTTGTAAACATTCTCCAAAACTCCCAGACTCAACTTATCTGCTAACAGATTTAGAACCTATCAAAAAGATTATTACGAAGATTATTAGCACATCCAAACTAACTAAATAATTCGGCGATGAAATAATTCGACAATTCGGCAATAAAACAATTCGACAATTCGGCAATGAAATAATTCGGCAATGAAATGTTTCGAGATAATATTAACTTCATGAAAAAGGACATTGTCAAATTGCCGAATTGATCAATTGTCACATTAAAAAAAGTCATTGTCGAATTGCCGAATTGATCAATTGTCACATTAAAAAATTCACATTAAAAAATAAAATCATGCCCTCCCAACCAAGACTAAAATTCCTCGACCGGTATTTAACCCTCTGGATCTTCCTGGCTATGTTTATTGGCGTTATGTCAGGATATTTATTCCCTGCAATTGCTCAATTCTGGGAATCAATGAAATCATCGCCTGAAAGCACAACCAATATTCCCATTGCCATCGGGCTTATTTTAATGATGTATCCACCATTGGCAAAGGTAAAATACGAAGAACTTGGCGATGTGTTCCGCAACTACAAAGTGCTTACTCTTTCGCTGGTGCAAAACTGGATCATCGGACCTGTATTAATGTTTGCCCTGGCTATTGTTTTTTTTAAACTATTCCCGGGCGAAAACAACGCCAACCTGCCATACATGTATGGAATTATCATGATCGGTCTGGCCCGGTGCATAGCAATGGTAATTGTGTGGAACGACCTTGCCCGGGGCGACACGCAATACGCAGCCGGCCTGGTAGCCTTTAACAGCATTTTCCAGGTGTTGTTTTTCTCTATATATGCTTACTTTTTTATTGCTGTGCTTCCGGGTTGGTTTGGTATTCCGACAAGTGATGCCGTTGAGCAGATAACAATAGGACAGATAGCAGAAAGTGTGTTTATTTACCTTGGAATCCCTTTTATTGCCGGTTTTCTTACACGGTTTATTTTAATCCGGGTAAAGAGCAAGGAATGGTATCATACAAAATTTATTCCTAAAATAAGTCCGTTAACTCTGATAGCACTGTTGTTTACGATTATCGTAATGTTTTCACTCAAAGGCGAATACATCGTAAAAATTCCGCTTGACGTGGTTCTGATAGCGATTCCGCTGCTGATTTATTTCGTGGTTATGTTTGTACTTTCATTCTTCATGAGCCGCAAAGTCGGAGCTACCTACGGACAATCGGTTACGTTATCCTTTACCGCTGCCAGCAATAACTTTGAACTGGCTATTGCTGTTGCTATAGCAATTTTCGGAATGAATTCGGGCGAAGCTTTCGCAGCCGTAATCGGTCCGCTGGTTGAAGTACCGGTTATGATTGGATTGGTGAATGTCGCTTTTTATTTCAGGAAGAAATATTTCGCAACAACAAATAAAGTCACACTTTGATAAGCGCTATTATTCCGTTTTAAATTCGGAAGTATAGTGAAATTCGAGCTGTGGATAATCCTGCTTAGCTACTTTTAACTGCCACTCATTTTCAGCCATATATACAGGGCGATCGTCCTTATCGTAAGTGATATTGTGATGCCTTTTTGCAATAAATTTGGCAAGCTGTGCTTTGTCGGCCGAGGTAAACCAAAAGGCTTTAAAATAATTGAGCGAATGGAAAGAACATGAAGCTCCATACTCGTTCAGCAACCTGAACTGTATTACTTCGAACTGCAACTCCCCTACCGTACCGATAATTTTGGTATTACCAGGCTGACGGACAAACAATTGCGCTACACCTTCGTCAGTAAGCTGGCGGATGCCTTTTTCGAGTTGCTTGGCTTTGAGAGGCGCATTGTTAACAAGTTCCTTAAATATTTCGGGCGAAAAACTAGGAATGCCTTTAAAGAAAAGTGCTTCGCCTTCGGTAAGAGTATCCCCTATTTTAAAACTTCCTGTGTCGTAAAGGCCTACCACATCACCCGGATAAGCATCTTCAACCACGCTTTTTTCATTTGCCATAAATCCTACAGGGCTCGAAAAACGTAATTTCTTTTCGAGGCGGGTGTGGAAATAAAATTTGTTACGTTCAAATTTTCCCGATACAATGCGGCAAAAGGCTATTCTGTCGCGGTGGTTAGGATCGAGATTGGCATGTATCTTGAAAATAAATCCTGAAAAAGCATTTTCGGAAGGTTGTATTTCCCTTTTGCCGGTAATACGAGGCAGTGGTGACGGTGCAATACGAACAAAAGTATCGAGCAATTCCTTCACGCCAAAGTTATTGATAGCACTGCCGAAAAAAACCGGTGCCAGGTAGCCTTCACTGTATAAATCCCTGTTAAAAGGCTCATAAATCCCTTCTATCAGTTCAACATCATCCCTCAGTTTGTGCGCGGCATCTTTGCCAATACGGGTATCGAGTTCCGTTGAATTCAGATCTTCAATAGCAATAACATCGTCGGATATTTTGGTCCGGTTAGGTAAAAAAAGCTGGAGTTGCTTTTCAAACATATTATAAACGCCTTTAAAATCGGCGCCTATGCCAATCGGCCAGGTAAGCGGACGGGTATGAATGCTCAATTCCTGCTCAACATTTTCGAGCAAGCTGTATGGATCCTGGCCTTCCCTGTCCATTTTATTGATAAAAATAATCACAGGTGTATGCCTCATCCTGCAGACATCCATCAGTTTGCGGGTTTGTTCCTCAACTCCTTTTACACAGTCGATTACAAGGATAACACTATCAACAGCCGTTAATGTACGGTACGTATCTTCAGCAAAATCTTTATGGCCGGGCGTATCCAGAATATTGACTTTATATCCCTGGTACTCGAAACCCATCACGGAAGTGGCAACAGAAATACCGCGCTGTTTCTCAATTTCCATGAAATCGGAAGTAGCCGTTTTAACAATTTTATTGCTTTTAACAGCACCGGCTGTTTGAATAGCACCGCCAAACAACAGCAACTTTTCGGTAAGTGTGGTTTTTCCTGCATCCGGGTGGCTGATGATTCCGAATGTTCTTCTTTTGTTTATTTCTACCTGCATCTATATAAATATAATTCCAATCCGACTCCATTTGAGAGTTTGACCTGCTAATCCGAAAATTTCAGTGAAATACACGTCCTGAGCTGATTAAGGGAAAGTGTATATCAATTTGGCGAAAGGATTGTAAGTGTAAACGACCTTGAAACCGGGGTGCAAAAGTAAGGATTTTCGGCTAGGGCGCACAGGAAAATTACAACCCAGGCACTCAGATAAAGTCAGCGCTATAACTTTTCGCCAAATTTTGTAGTCGGTTTCCCTTTATTCCATTTCAGGTTAATAACATAAACACCTGCCAGAATCAGAATCATGCAGAAAACATGCAGCCAGGTTACCCTTTCGCCTAACAACAACCCCCACAAAATTGCGAATACCGGTATAACATAAGTAACCGACGATGCAGCTATGGCTGACGAATATCGAATGAGACTGTTCATAAGCAACATAGCCATTGCACTGCCAATAATGCCCAGTGTGGCCAGTGCCAGAAAATGTAACGGCCACGACGGATTAGCCAGAACCGGTGCGAAATCGGTGGTTAACAGATAAATTAATGCAACCGGGCCAATAAATAAAAATGAAAATGAAGTTACCTGAACTCCGGTGAGGTGCGAAAGTTTTGATTTGATCTGGTTGATGCTGATGGCATAAAACAATGTAGCCAGCACAATGTATAAAGCATAGCTGTTCATGGTTCCGATCTGAATTCCATCGCCGGCCAGAATTAATCCGGTAGCACCGATAAGTCCCAGCGACAAGCCAATAGCCTGCATCCACCGAAAAGCAGTACGGTGAAAAATAAGACCGACAATTAATGTAAATACCGGTGTGAGCGAATTGAGCATTCCCGCTAGGGCGCTGTCGATGCGGGTTTCAGCTTCCATAAACATAAAAGCAGGGAAAAAGCTACCAATAAATCCGACTATCAATAAACTTATAAGATCTTTCCGCTGCAGCCTATTTATTTGTTTTATTGCTATTGGCGCCAACACAAGCGAAGCAAGAAATATGCGCAGGGCTGCAGCCTGAGCGCTGCTGAAACTCATAATTCCGATTTTCATCAGAATAAAAGAACTGCCCCAGATAAAAGCCAGAATCATTAAAATTGTAAACTGAAACCATCGTTTATGCCAGATCATCGTTTTTTGTCAAAGGTGGAAAGGTAATATAGGTTGAGAGTGATAGGGTAATAATCGTGAAGATTAACCCGAAATCAGATCGATAAAGTAACACTAATTGATCAAAAGAGTTTTAGTTAAGGCGAATAGTAATGAAAAACGTTTTAAAAAAACACTACCTTTAGATCCCCTATCATGATCATATTCAGAACAAAATTAAGGATAACCTGTTTGTATTAATCAATACAATGTTTAATAAAATTAATTCAAGGAATAAACATGTTAATGCTTGAAAAACAAATTGAACGAATAATTTTTTTTAGTCGTTGGTTACAAATGCCCGTTTATTTAGGCCTTATTATTGCATCCCTGTTATATGCTGCCAAGTTTATGATTCAGTTATGGCACCTGATTTCGGAATTTACAGTCCTTTCAGAAAATGCTATTATGCTATCAGTGCTGGGATTAATTGACATTTCGATGGTAATCAATCTGTTGGTTGTTGTTTTTATTGGTGGTTACTGGACTTTTGTTAGCAAAATTGATTTTAGAAACCATGACGATAAACCAGACTGGCTGAATAAAATAAACGCCAGTACATTAAAAATCAAACTTATTATATCGTTGGTAAGTATATCGGGAGTGCATCTGCTTAAAACTTTTATTGATATTCATAACATTCCGAAGGAAGATGCTATTCTGCAAATTGCAATTCACATTGTATTTCTGCTTTCAGCAGTGCTATTGGCCTATACTGATAAAATAATGCATTCGCACGAGGTTACTTCCAAACACGAAAAGCCCTAAAGAATCGAAATTGTAATTTTATCCTCTAATTGTTTCCATACTGATTGTAATAAAAACTAAACCAATAAATTATGGTCCGGAGAATAATTTTTGCAACTACATTTATATTCCTGTTTGCAACGAGTTTTGGACAGGAAAACATAACTAATCCCAACCTTTCTGAACCAGACATGGAAATGAAAAATAATAAAATGAAAATTGAAGTATGGAGTGATATCAGTTGTCCGTTTTGTTACATGGGCAAACGCAAGTTCGAAATAGCTTTGGCTCAGTTCCCTGACAAAGCGTTTGTTGAGCTGGAATGGAAAAGTTTTCAATTGAATCCGGGTCTTGAAACCAATCCAGATATTACCGTTTATGATTATTTAGCTTCCGAAAAAGGCCTTGAACCTGTTGATGTAAAACAAATGACTGATTACGCAACGCAAGCGGCCGCGCAGGTCGGGCTGGATTACAACTTTGATAAAGTGATGGTAGCCAATACTTTTAAAGCGCATCGTATGTTACATTATGCGAAAGAGCAAGGTTTGCAAAATGAAGTAAAGGAACGCCTTCTGAAAGCCTATTTCACAGAAGGCGAAAATGTGGATGATACCCCAACGCTGATCCGCCTGGGACAGGAAAGCGGCCTGGATGGAAACCAATTGAAAGAAATACTTGACAATGAAACATACACCGCCGAAGTGCAGGCTGATGTTAAGGAAGCTCAGCAATTGGGCATACGCAGTGTTCCATATTTCATTTTTAACCGCAAACATGCCGTAAACGGCGCCCAGGATCCTGCTGTATTTTTACAAACGTTGGAAAAATCGTTTGCGGAATGGAGGAAAAATAATCCTTAACGTAGGGTTTGGGTTTCAGGGATTGGGCTTTAGAGAACAAAGCAGCAACTACTCCATACATGCATCACAAATCCATCCCGCGAAATGTACAGGGTTTACCCGTTATATGTGGGTAGTAAATCAGGAAATAAATCTTAGGAAAGAATTATCCCCTTGCGGTTAATCCGGCTCAGATACCGGGTTTTAGCTTCCACGGGGTCAGCATCCTGTGCTATGTAGATGGTTGTTTTGTGATCAATTATCACAGCCTGTAACTTACTCAGATTTGGCGACTCGCAATGATTACCTTTTTTTTCACTCATAATTTACCATTTAGGTGAGCCATATTGTAATGGCCTCAAACTCAAAAAGCTAAAGGTACTGCTAATTTTTCACATACTCAAATTATATTTACACAGGAGCAATTGAAAAACGCTACAAGCGGCCCAGGATATGGCCGGTTCCTGAGTAAATTTATTATCGTATTGTTTCGGGAAATGACAACTTTCCGGAGAAAAACAGTTTAGTTCTCTTGTGAAATCCTGAATGAGATTTTTCAGGAGTAACAAGTTTTTTTTAATTTGCAGTTCTAGTTTACATTCTTCAAAGCTTCCAGCATACCTTCCGGGGTTAAAGAAATCAGAATTGAGCTACTTTTGTTTTCCCTTACCCTATGAATCCGATGAAATAGCTATGAGTGAGTTTTCTCACTAACCGAAGATGATATTATGATCAATATGGCGAACCTTTAGCTCACGAACACCTATAAAAATAAGCAAGATGTGAGTAACTAGCGAAGCGATCTCATTAACACCTTTAAAAATAAGCAAGATGTTAATAATTCCATCTGACCCGTAAAAAATAAATAATAACTGATGAAAAAAATAGCCCTCTTTTGTATGTTGCTACCCATAAACTGCCTTGCCCAGAATACTGCTGCAATAGAAAGCAGCCTGAAAACTATTGATGTTTCTACACATGAGATAAAAACCATTTATAGAGCAGAAACTCATTTTGAAGCTCCCAACTGGAGCAAGGACGGGAGTTTTTTTGTTGTAAACAGCAATGGCAGAATTTTTACTATTACTTCCGATGGTTCAGGTATGAATTTGCTTAATACCGGTTTTGCCGATGAGTGCAACAATGATCATGGAATTTCACCCGACGGGAAATGGCTGGCAATAAGTCATAATAATAAGCAAGATACCACCCAGACAGTGCAATGGAAAAAATCTGCTATTTATGTTTTACCTCTTGAAGGTGGAACTCCTCGACAGGTAACCCCAAATTCCCCCTCGTTCTGGCATGGCTGGAGTCCTGATGGTAATGAACTTGCTTACTGTGCAGAGCGAGACGGCAATTTTGATATTTATACCATTCCCGTTACCGGTGGACCGGAAAAGAGGCTGACATTCGAACCTGGACTCGATGACGGCCCGGAATATTCACCCGACGGAAACTATATTTATTTCAATGCATTCCGTAACGGAAGTATGCAGATATGGCGTATGAAAACCGATGGAAGCCAGCAGGAACAACTTACCAACGACAGTTTCTCAAACTGGTTTGCGCATCCTTCGCCCGACGGAAAATGGATTGTTTATATCAGTTATATGGTTGACCAGAAAGATGCGCATCCTTTCGGGAAAGATGTAAAACTCAGGTTAATGTCGCTGGCTGACCGCACGATCAGCGATCTTACTCCTGTATTTTTCGGTGGCCAGGGCACGCTCAATGTCCCTTCGTGGAGCGCGGACAGTAAAAGGGTTGCTTTTGTGAGTTACAGGGAAATGAAGTAAGCTTAAAATCCGTTATTCAATTCCATTTCACTTTATTTCTGTATTTCCGAATTATAATAATCGAGCCGCACCTGCAGGTTTACAAGCTGGTATTCCAGTTCACTGATCTTTCTTTCAAGTTTATACAAAACATCCGATTGCCGGCGTATCTGCATCTCACGTTCTTCCTTGTTCCGGAGTATTTTAAACTTTTTGATCTTCCCAAGTTTGTCGGTCTGCACCTGAAATTCAGCTTTCGCATGGCCAATCACTATAGAGACTGAATCTATCTCGTTTTTTATACGGCTGATTGAATCAGAAAATGCTTGTTTTACATCTTCTTCAAGCTTCAGTTCTGCCTTTCGCCGGAGCGAATCGTTAAGAGGATTTTGCTCGGCACTTTTAATAATGCTTTCTTTCTGCCCTGGGCCACAAGCCGAAAATGCAAACAGAGAGATAAGAAAGAGCGCTATTTTTCCTGTCATGATTTCGAATCTTATACATGATAAACAAGTGAATGAAGCATTGGTTTTGCTATCTGCAAGTCTATCCCTGTAATAACTAAAATACTACAATATTGCGATTATCGAAACAGTATTTAGCCAAATCTATTTTTCATTAACCTCTGCATCCATAATCAATGAGTTCGCTGCTCTTCAGGCCTTTGTTTTATTCCAAATTAAACGAATAAGACAACGCTGCACTATTTGCTTTAATTAGGATAAACCTGTAATTTTATCCTTATCAATCTCTTAAAATCAATAAGCTATATGTCGAAAAGGGAAGAACTGGAAAACTACAAACGAAAAATCACTGAAATTGCAGGCAGGGCCGAAATCATTACCGGTATCCACAATTATTGCGACCGTTGGTGCGAACGTTGTGCTTTTGTATCGCGCTGCTCGGTTGGTATTGCTGAATTCGAAACTGACAGCCCCGATCATGATTTGCGGAATAAAGAATTCTGGGAACATCTTTCAATGATATTTCAGGCGACCAGCGAAATGATTACCGAAAGTGCCCGCGAAATGGGCATCGACCTGAATGCAGCTGTTACGGAATATCAAAAACCTGTGCATCACGAAAGTAAAGCTGAGAAAATTGCGAAGGAATACGGTTTCAGACTTTTAGACTGGATAAAGAAAAACGAGGAGCTGTTTAACAGCAAAGAGGAAGTTTTTAAGTTGACCGATGAAAAGCAACTGGTTACATTTCGCGATGCCATCGAAGTTATCAACTGGTACAGCTTGTTTATTTGCGTAAAAATACACCGTGCAACGCTTGAACCTTTGGATATTGATGATGAGGAAACCGATCGGTATGATAAAAACGGATCCGCAAAAATTGCGATGATCGCCGTAAGCCGCTCACTCGAAGCGTTCGCATTTTTATATTCGCATTTGCATGAGCAGGAAGATGAAGTGCTTGCATTCCTGTCCGACCTATCGCGCATACAGAAACTTCTGAACAAGACTTTTCCGGATGCAATGAACTTTAAACGGCCCGGGTTTGATGAAGGTGGTGTTTTCCTGAACCTTAAAGAGTAAACCCAAATCAATCATTAAAAGCGATTAAAAGCTGTGATAATGAATTACAGTTTCAATAAAGTAATATCTAATTCGGAATTGGAATCTAACGCATAACATTACAGTATTTTTTCAACAACAATTTTAAAATATCAAGGTATGCATTTACCCGGGGAATTAATTTGCGGAAATTATTATCATATTTATAACCGGGGAATAAACAGCTGTAACCTTTTCAGGGAAACAGCCAATTATCAGCACTTCCTGGCGCTGTTTGAAAAATATATTTCACCCATTGCAGAAATATTCGCCTGGGTACTCATGCCGAATCATTTTCACTGCCTGGTAAAAATAAGGGAGAATATGGTTTATAAATATTCAATCGCTGACAAAACAGTGGATTCGAAATGGTTCGAAGATCACAAATGGGAGACTATTTACGTTCCCTCTGACCTGTCAGCGTTTCCAGACCTGTCTTCATTTCCAGACCTGTCAGCGTGCGCAGCACCTGACAGCGTCTGGAAGAAAGAAAACACGAATAAATATGAAAACAAATCATCCCATACAACTCCCCCACCTGAAAACCCTAAAACACCAAAACCTCACCTCCACTTTTCCCATTTATTTAACGCTTATAGCAAGTATTTCAATAATCTTTACGATAGACACGGAGCGCTGTTTGAAAGGCCATTTGATCGAAAAATGGTTGACAATGAAGCTTATCTGAAAAAGGTGATCGTATATATCCATAACAATCCGATGCATCATGGTTTTTGCGCTCACACTAAGGATTATCCATGGAGCAGCTATTTGTCTTTTTTAAATGAAAATCCAACAAATTTACAACGCGAAAAGGTAATTGCATTATTTGGCGATGTAACGAATTTCACATTAATGCACCAGAAAATAACTGGAAACGAGGACGTTGGGGATTGGTTGGGAATTTAATATCCGGTAAAGTTGTCATGTACTAATATCCTAAAACCTGTCAGCGTGCACAGCACCTGACAGCGTTTTAGGTTACATGTCTTCAAAACCTCATCTTATACAACCTCCACTTTTCGCCTTCGCCAATTTGCTTGTACATAAAAAATGCTTCGCCTTTATATACGCTGATTTTCTGTACAAATAATACTGGCAAAATGTATTCACTCACTAATTTACCTGTATTGATATCTATTTCGCAAAGCATCAGCCGCCCTTGTCGCTCGTAATCGGTATAAACTTTTCCAGTGTTTTCGTCGGAATACAGGTTCCAGCGCCATTTCCATTTGCTGCCTGAAAAGGCACTGAATACGGTGGTAAGAGCATTTTCCTTTTCTACATTATGAAAGGTGAATTTTGACGACGATACTAATTTCAAATCTGAAGTGTAAACATGCAGGGAATCATTAGTAAAATTAAAAATCGTAAACCGATCAGTTCCTGCTTTAACAATCTGTGCGTTAAATCGGGGCTTATAGAATAACTCGAAAGCACGTATATTGGCTTCTGCATTGAACATATCATCAGGCCGTTTTGGTTCGAGGAACGAATTCAGATCGGAATAATAATCCCTTGCAATCTTACCGTTATCGGCCATCTGCAAATATGTTTTCCCGCTTTTGTTATCAAAATATCCTATCCTTGACGAGAATCCATCGGGCGCTTCTTCGAGGAAAAACAAACGGTCATTCATCCTGAAGCGTATGGTGGCAAAGGTTTTCAGAACGGTGTCAGCAGCATATTTATAAATAAACTGAATCTGTTTTAACGGTTCGTTATAATAACACTGGTATGCATTCCCATTTTTAGAGAAATAATGAACATAACCGAGCGGATCTTTATACAACTTTAAGGGCGGTAAATCGGGCAGAACAGAACTGGCAAGTGTGTCGCCCCATCGCGTAAGCAGAAGAAGTTCGCTTTTTTTTAACTGGTATCTGAATACCAGCAGCAGAATATTATCGCCCGAAAGTTCATAATCTAATACCGAATAGTTCCTGTCCTCGTAAACGGGAATGGCTTTTTTATCGGTTATAACCACCCCTTCGAGATTTTGAACGGCTGGTTGCAGGCTTATTTCGACTGGCCTGGAAACAATTTTGGTTATTTCGATGCTTATCGGCTCGAACCCCAAACAGGAAACTTCGATATCAGCAGGAAACTCTTTGAAGGTTAATTTAAATGTGCCATTTTCGTCTGTTGAAGTCCCCGAAGGCGAATTTCTGATTTTCAGGTTCACATTTTCAAGAGGCTTTCCTGTTTTGCCATTCACCACAGTGCCTTGCAACTGATATTGCTGACCATAACCAACGAGAGAAATGAGCAGGAAAGATGAAAAATATGCAAACAGCTGCTTCATGAGCTCAAACTATTTTCAGGACACAGATCTACAGACCTGTAACATTATGATTTTTTTCCGGATACCCATTTTTTGACGTAAAGATAATCAATATAGTACAAAAACCGTATGGATAAGCCGTTGGTTTGGGGCGAACTGATCGTTTGGCTGAAATCGCGGAAATAGTTTTTTACCAATTCCTGACCCTGGCTATAAATTGAATTTTTCCACATCAGGCTAAGCTCGCTTCCGGGTGCAAAATACCAGCCGAAATTCAGATCGGCTGTCAGGGCGTTGAAATTAATATCAGGGTTTTCGGTATATTCAGCCGGCAATAACGAACCATCATTCTGAAGGGTGTAATAATCATAATAATCAGCTTTCGACCAGTAATGGCGTGCCCTGAGGGTTAGTGAGACTTTTGTATTGAAAATATAACGCACATTCAATATGTTGCTTACGGTTGTAACATCACGCTTACCAAACCAGGTGGTTATAGTTCCTTCCTCAGTGTATTCTGTTTCAACCCAGCCGTAATCACTCATGTTTTTATCGTAATGCAGTGTGAATGAAATCATGAACCTGTCAGTAAAACGCATGCGTGGTGTTGCTTCAATAAAATACATAAAATTGTTGTTTTCAGGCGAATTCATGAAACCCATTGTATTCTGATAGCGGAATTTCTTCCGGCTGTCGCTCAAAATATTCCAGGTTACATCGTAATTTAAAGGTCGTTTATACACAAATCCCCATGTGCGGCTTTCATAATGATCGTCAGTGCCCAGCGGATGTATTGCAAATTCCAGGTAATTGTTCCAGAAACTCTGAAAAGCTGTGAAGTTGCTGATATCAAACATCAGGTCAGTAAAACTGTTTGGCTTCACCAGGGTAGTGTATTGAGCAAAAAACTGTGTTTGCGTATTCCTGATTTTCCAGAAAGGATCAGAGATGGTATAGGTAAGCCGTAGCCTGTTAATAGCCTCATTGTTTTTAAGCAGGAAGCCCATCTCGTTCGGATCGTAAGTTGCGCCTGTTTCCTGTCGTAAAAGCTGGTATTGAAATTTTCCGCTGGGTTTCGAAATCACAGCCAGGTACTGATGCCCGAAATCCGATGAATCGCCGCTGAAATATTTCTGACTCACGTTGAATCGTCCCAGGAAACTGAAAGTGCTTTTCTTATTCTGAAGCTTCGATTCAACGCCACTCACATTTGCAGCAAAGCGGGTTGATGGCTGCCAGTAATTAGTATTGATAATTGTGAAATACGAGTTGTTTTTCAGGTTTTTATCAATGACCGATACATTATAGTTGGTGAAAGGCTGAGTAAGAATTTCGCGTGTTGTGCCGTCTTCGGTATTCATAAGTTCGCCATACGTGTTGGTTGTCATGGCATTAAAGAAACCAACACCCAGTCCTTTTGCATTGCGTCCTGATATTTTAGTGGCATTTATTATCCTTGTCAGATCGGGATTGGAAATAATGCTATCCAAAGCACTAGCGCTGTCGTAAACAGCAAAATAATTCTGAGGCATACCTCCTACTCTCCTGGAGTAAAAAATCTCGCATTTTTCGAACAGTTCGGTGGCTTCGGTAAAGAACTGGCGTTTTTCGTTATACCTCACTTCGAAAGGTGTAAGGTTGAGGATAATATCATCCGACTGTACCTGACCGAAATCGGGAATCAGCATCATATCAAGGGTGTAGGCTTCGTTAATACCATAACGGAGATCCATGCCCCCACGGATCGAGTATTGCCAGTTTTTATTCTCAGGACTTTTTTCAGTGTATCCTGCAATATAAGGCGAAAATGAAAGCCTGCGCGGTGGATTCACATTTTCAATACCCGTGAGAGTGCCGTAATATTTAAAAATATCCTGTGTTTTATTATCCACATACGACCAGGTCGACCATTCCTGCGTGCGTTTCAGGTTACGCCACATATTTATTCCCCATACCTGCTTATCGATTTTCGGAAACCGCAAAGCCGAATAAGGTAATTTCATTTCAACTGTCCATCCATCGGCATTAATGGCAGCAGCACTTTCCCATACTGCATCCCATGTAATATCTTGTCCTACTGCGGAATACTTACAATCGTTCTGCAACCCGGCAGGGCTCACTTTAAATTCGTACATATTCAAACCGTCGTTGTACGGAAGTATATCGAACGAAATATAATCCGTGTACAATTCTTCAATCTGATCGCGGCGGCCCATCTCCTGGCAGATACTGTCGGGATAAGCATCGTGCATGGTTGCAAAAATGTACAATGCAACATCGTCGTATGCAAAACGGATTTCGGTGGCAAAGGGAGGCAATGTACCGTTGCGTGGCGAATACTCAATAAAATCGGAAGCCACGGGAACCTGCTGCCAGAAATCCTCGTTCATAACGGCATCAATTTTTGGAGGGGTTGTAATCCGGACAGCCTTAATGTTTTTAACAGCCAACGCAGCTGAATCAGGTATAGAATTTGTTCCGGCAGCATGAACTTTGGCAAACAGAAAAAGAAAACTAATACAAAGCAGCAAATGACACTTGAAATGGAAGTGGGTTCCGGTATTTACAAGAGGTTTTTGCATGGTAAATTTGTATTGGTTCCAATTTCGTTGAATACCTCAAAACAAAAATAATAACATTACCCTCAGGCTTATTAGGCAATCGATGAAACCTGCTATATATCCGCTAAAGCAATAATAGTAAACGCTTATCGTTTTGGCGATAGAAACGGGAGTTATGTGGAAAAGTGAGGCAGGCCAGTCGAATGAGGATAAAATGTTTTTTACCGCTTCCCGAAATTATTCATTTTTTACTTTTAGTTGAGCCGTCAGTCCTACCTTTGCAAAAAAAACATCTTATGCGTTTAGTGGCAAAAATATTTGTTTTGATTTCGGTGGTGATTATTTCGCATTCATGCAGCACAACATTGCAAACCGAAAAACCTGCCGAAAAATACACCGCTTTCAGTTATGAACCGGTGCCTTCCAACATCAGCTTGCCTGTCGAAATGAAAGTTCCTGCCCTGGAAGCGCTGCTCAACCGCCAGCTTACTGGTCTGATTTATGAGGATAATAGTCTCGACGATAACGGCGGCGATAATATGATGGTGAAAGCCTGGAAAAAAGAAGATATCAAACTTGGTTTCGAAAACGGGAGGTTTATTTATCGAGTGCCATTGAAACTCTGGATAAAAGCCGGCTGGAAAATTAATCAGTTCGGGATTTCCTTATCCGATTACCGCGAAATGAATGCCGAAATTGCGTTAAAATTTCAAACCGCCGTTTCCGTGAACAAGGACTGGAGCATAAAAACTGTTACTGTTTCCGATGGCTACGAATGGCTGAGTAAACCCACTTTAAAAATCGGTCCTGTTGATATCCCCATCACCTTTATTGCCGACATGATAATCAAGTACAATAAAGAAACCATTAATTTGGCCATTGATAACGGTTTAACCCAGAGCCTCGACCTGAAAACCACAGCAAAAGAAGCCTGGAACGAATTGCAAAACCCTATTCTCCTTTCCGAAGAATATGCGTTATGGTTACGCGTAAGCCCAAAAGCAGTGTCAGCCCTGCCTCTTACCGGTGGTAAAGGCATCATAAAACATACTACTTCCATACAAGCGGTTACCGAATGTTATACCGGTAAAAAGCCACCGATCCGTATCAATCCTGTGCTTCCCGAACTTAACACGGTTGCTAAACTCAGCGACGATTTTCTGGCCAACATTACTTCCTACATGCGTTATGAATATTTGGATTCCATAACCAGGCTTATGCTGGTAAACACTTCGTATGATTTTGGAAAGAAGCAAATTACCATAACCGGTGTTTCAGTTTATGGTAACGAGAGCAAAATGATAATAGCAGCTGATGTAATTGGCAGCATAAAAGGAAAACTGTATTTTGCTGGCATTCCGGAGTACCGCGCAACCGATTCGGCAATAATCCTCAAAGACCTGCAATTCTCGGTACAAACTAAAAATGTTCTGCTCAAATCGGCTTCGTGGCTGGCTAACAGTGGCATCGAAAAAAAGATTGGTAAAAATATGTCGTACCCGATCGGAGCAGATATCCGCGAAACCTATGATATGATGGTCGAAAACCTGAAGAGATACGAATTAGGAGAAGGTTTCTATCTTACCGGATCGCTTAGCGGTTTTGAAGTCCAGCAGCCGGTCCTGGCACCGGGAGGAATTATCGCACCTGTGAGTATTAAAGGGAGATTGGCGGTGAAGTTAGAGTGAAGTTTGAGTGTTGGAGGATGTTGAAAGTGGCATGGGTGAAGGGGAGACAAGGAGAGGGGAGACAAGGAGAGGCAATAATTTACAGGATTGCAAACAGTACTTTTTTTTCAATACTTTTAAAGACAGTTGAAAATTGTCAGAGAACATTAATTAGTCCGGTAAAAACGGAAGAATCCAAGTTTGAGGGTCATATACAATAAACAATTACGATTTTCGCCCATCGCCTTGTCACCCCTCGCCTTGTCGCCCTTCATAAAGTTAAAATCAAATATTTTAATAAGCCATTAAAATCAGATCAACACTGGAAAACAACGAAAAACATATAATCCAATCTCTGGATAAGGCAAGTTTCGAGATGCTCTTCAAGAGTCATTTCGCAGGATTGTGCTTTTTTGCGCAGAAATATGTTAAAGATTTCGAAGCCGCAAAAGAAATTGTGCAGGATGCTTTCCTGAGCCTTTGGGAAAAGCGCGAAACCATAGATATGGATCGCCCGGTGAAATCGTACCTCACCATGATCATTCATAACAAATGCACCAATTACCTTAGGGACAACCGTAAATTCGATCAGAATATCCTGCATATCGAAAACCTTACCGATGTACCTGAATATGAAGGTGCTGACAGCATGGTGGAAGAAGAGCTAAAGAATAAAATTGATACAGCCATTGAAGAACTTCCCGAAAAATGCAAACAGGTATTTGTGATGAATCGCTACGAAAATCTTAAATACCAGGAAATTGCCGACAAACTGCAGATTTCGGTTAAAACCGTCGAAACGCAAATGTCGAAAGCATTGCAGCATATGCGAATCAGGCTGTCAGAATATCTTACGGTTTTTCTGGCGATGGTTTTATGGTTTTTTAACCGATGACTTGCCTTATTCCTCAACCCCGGTTTAATAAAAAACCGGTAAGCCCTCTCAGGGTAAAATCAATTTGGAGTGTACTATTTATAAGAAAATCAAATGAACGATAACGCTACATATTATACTGACCTCATCACGAGGTACTTCGCCGGCGAAATCGGGGAAGATGAGTTGCGCCAGTTATCCGATTGGCTTGCTGCCAGTCCCGAAAATGAGAAATTTTTCAAACAGTACCATAAAACGTGGCTGCTTATCGAAAAGCAAAAGGTTAATTCAGCCATCGATATAGACAAAGATTGGAATGCTTTTCAATCAAAACTGAATGCACTGCCTGAAACCGGCAAAGCACCTAAGGTAATTTCGCTCAATACAAACCAGCCCGAAATACGCGCTACTTTCTTTACACTGCAAAGGGTTGCTGCTGTTGCCATAATACTGGTTTCCACATTCCTGCTGTATTTTTATTTTTCGAAACCTTCGGAAATTGTCGTTACAGCCCAGGCTGTTAACATCGAACAGGTTTTGCCTGATGGGTCGGTGGTTTCGCTGCATGCAGGCTCGCAACTTACATATCCCGAAGAATTTACATCAAAAATCCGGAATGTGAAACTGAAAGGTGAAGCCTATTTTAAAGTTACACATGTCCCGGAAAAACCATTTATTGTTGCCTCGGGAGATGCGCGTGTAGAAGTGCTTGGAACCGAATTCAATGTAAATACAAGTTCCGCCGAAGGAAACATGGAAGTAGTGCTTACCACCGGAAAAGTTTCTGTTTATTATAAAGAAAAACCATCGGAAAACGTACTTCTTTTACCAGGCGAAAAAGCTGAACTTATTGCCAGTCAGAAGTTTATACGCAAGCAAACCAATTCCGATCCGAATTATATGGCATGGAAAACCCATGTGCTCGTTTTTGACGACGAAACATTGGACCAGGTTGTTAAAACACTTCAAAATGTTTACCGGAAATCAATTATTCTGACTAACGATCAATTATCGGAATGTCGCGTAACAGCTTCATTTAATGATCAATCGCTGGAGTCGGTGCTCGAAGTGTTGAAGCAAACGCTTGAGCTACAGGTACAAAAGGATGGGGAAAATATTACTATTTCGGGAAATGGATGCAATTAACAGTATCCTGGTTTCCACTTGCTAATTACAAAACCAGAATATGAGGAAAATATTTGCGTTTATTTTAGTGTTGACATTTATCTCAGTCGAATCGTATTCGCAGGTTAGATATGCCAGGAAAATGGAAACCGGGTTTATGAATTTCCGGTATAACACAGTGCAGTATGACATGGATCCCAATTCGGACTGGAAAGGCTATAATCTTGATAAAGAGCAGGATGGTATTGATTTAAACCTGGTAAATGGAATCAGTTTGTTCGAAAAGCGGTTTTTTGCCGGGGCGGGCATCGGATACCAGAATTTCGAAGGTATAAATGGAATAACCGTATTTGCCGACATTGAATATCTGCCTTTCCGATCCAGATTTACACCCTTGTTTAATGTTAAAGTCGGTTACGACCATATCTGGAACCAATATGAAGGTGGCACAGGTACTGCATTAGGCGAATTTGTTGCCGGCATCAATTATAGGATGACTGAAAAATTGGATATCTTCCTGAAATCAGGGATGCTATTCACTCAACAATCATTTCTGATACCCATAAAAATAGGAGTACGATTTTGAAAAACCTTTAAGCGTTTATGTGAGTGTAAATTTGAGAGCCGAAATATCATGAATAGAGCCATTTATCTTTTATTCGCAATATCGTTACTCTTCCTAATAGAAAGTTGCTGCAATTGCACCAATGAAGAACAAGTATTCACTGATGAAGAATTAGAATGGCTTCCGGTTGGTGATATTAATGATAGTCTGGTGTATAGTAATAGCCGTGGCGAAACAAAAACATTATATGTGAATTATAAAGAAGAATTATTTTCAGAAGAAGAATGCGCAGGTCCTTGTTGTGTTTGCCCGGAAGATAATTCTGCATTTTATGATTTTCAATTCACGGGAGAAGAAATCCCCAATACGCTTGGAATAAAGGAAGGACTGACAATCAATCTGTTTAAATCCAACAATGTATTTCAGAAAACATTCAGCTGGAGTTGCCCTTATGGTTCTTTTCAGGATTTTGATTACTCACTCGACACACTTACCATAAACAACAAACTATATACTAACATCTTTGTAAAAGAACTTGATGTATGCCAAATCAGAAAAATATTCTTTTGCAAGGGAATTGGCCTTATTCGCTTCGACTATGAGGATGAAGAATGGGAAAGGTTAAAATAAAACAGCAAGACTTAAATTAAAGAACAAACGCCGGGTTTTGGTGTACTTTTGAAACTTACAGTGATTGTAGAAAAAACTCCACTGATGAATCCAACTAAATTCTAAATGCTTTTCAACTAATTGTTCCTCAATAAACTAAAATACCGGCTCTTGTTTATCTGCCTGATATTCATGGTAGTACCCCGAGTTATTGCCCAAAACCTCAACAAAAAAATCACTATCGAAGCCCACGATCAGCCTATGGGCGAAGTAATTAAGCAAATAAGCGAAAAGGGCAACATCCTGTTTTCATATAATCCCGAAAGCCTTCCTACCGATAAAAAAATTACCATTGTTGCCCGTAACACTCCTTTATCGGTGATTTTCGAAAAAGTTTTTACCGCCAATGGAATTGATTTTTCGGTTTCGGAAAAGCAGGTGATACTGAAACCCGGCAAAAAATCACTGCCTCCAAAAACCGGCACTCCATTGCCCGGAGCAAAGAAATACACTATCAGCGGGTATATCCGCGACAAATCAACCGGCGAAGCAATTATCGGCGCTAACGTTTACGATCAGGCATCGCTGCAGGGAACTACCTCCAATTCCTACGGTTTTTATTCCTTGTCGCTTCCGCAGGGCGAATATGTTATTTCGAATACGTTTGTAGGATATACAGCTGCTCAGCAACATCAAAACCTCAACAAAAATATCGAACTGAATATAGAGCTTGAACCTGCGCCCATCGATATGAATACCGTTGAAATTACTGCTGACCAGGACGAGGAAAAACTGCTGACTAACCAATCGGGCAATATGCATTTTTCGCCAGCCGTTCTGAAACAGATTCCGGGTTTTGCCGGTAATGTAGATGTGCTTAAATCGCTGCAGAATATTCCCGGTATTGTTTCCTACGGCGACGGTTCGGCAATGTATTACGTGCGCGGCGGAAATAGTGATCAGAACCTTTTACTTATTGACGAAGCACCGATTTATAATCCATCGCATATGTTTGGTTTCTTTTCGGCACTGGCTCCGGATGCAATTAAAGATGTGGTGGTTTATAAAGGCGATTTCCCGGCTAATTACGGTGGCCGTCTTTCGTCAGTAATTGATGTGCGCTCGCGTGATGGCAACCTGAAACGGACAGGTTTTGCCGGGAATATCGGTCTTTATACTACCGACCTTACACTTGAAGGTCCAATCGTTAAAGAAAAAAGTTCGTTCCTTGTTTCGGGCCGTAAATCGAATCTGAACTGGCTTCAGTTTTCGGGAAGCCAAAACCGTGATTACAACTTCAATTTCTATGATTTCAACGCCAGGTTTAACGTAATGATAAACCGCAACAACAGGATTTTCCTTACCGCGTATAAAGGCAGCGATGTGTTTGAGCGTTATAATGATCAGAATAAGAATACGTTTGGTATAAGCTGGCAAAATACAGCCGGCACTTTACGCTGGAACCATATTTTTAACAACCGGCTTTTCAGCAACACAACTTTTTCGGTAAGCCGTTACAATTATTACCTCAACATCGTTGAGGAGCTCGATAACTACTGGAATTCGTCTATTTCCAATGCAACTTTAAAAACCGATTTCTCCTGGTTCCTGAATCCGAAAAATACCATTAAAACTGGTTTCGAAGTCAACGGCCATTCTACAATACCGGGGAATATGAATTACTCACAACCCGAAATTCAATCGAAACTGCCGGTAATTTCGGAATACCAGAGTACCGAAATCGGAATTTATGCCAGCAATGAGCAAAAAATTGGCAATAAGCTTTTGGCCCGATACGGCTTCAGGCTAACACGCTGGAATGACCTGGGACCCTCGTCAGTCTATTTTTTTGATGCCAATCATAATGTGATCGATACTATTGACGTAGCAAAAAACACTATTTACTGCAGTTTCCTGAACTTTGAACCAAGAATAAACCTGCGTTTCGCAGTAAGCGAAGTATCTCTTTTTCAGTTCAATTACAATCATACCGTGCAGCATCTGCAGGTTTTGAGCAACTCCACCAGTCCGTTTACTTCGCTCGAAGTGTGGGTTCCGAGCGGTCCGAATATTAAACCACAGAAAGCTGACCAGGTTTCGGCCGGATATTCGACAAATGTTTTTAAACGAAAATTCAGGTTTTCAGTAGAGGCATTTTACAAAAAACTTTACAATCAGATCGATTATGAGGATCACGCCAATATGCTTTTAAACCCTCTGTTGGAGGGCGAACTGCGATTTGGCGAAGGCAATTCCTATGGCGTTGAAACCCTGTTGCATAAAAACACGGGTAAACTAACCGGGTGGATCAGCTATACCTGGTCGCGGGCCATGAAACAAATTGAAGGCGTTAACAATGGTGATATGTATCCGGCCAACTACGACCGTCCGCATAACCTGTTTGTAACTCTATCGTACAACAGCGGCAGGCATTGGCGGTTTTCGTCGCACTGGATGTATCTTACCGGCGCTCCGTTTACCTCGCCAACTGGATTTTACTATGTAAACGGATACTCCATTCCGATATATGGCAAGAAAAACAACGATCGTTTCCCCGATTATCACAGGCTTGATATTTCAATAACCTATGCGCTCAGCAAACCGGAGAAAAAATTTCAGCACCACTTGATGCTCACCATTTACAATGCTTACGGACGGCATAATCCGTTCACCCAGAATTTTAACAAAATAATGGACGACAACGGAAATTTTGTTGTCCCAACGAATTTCGAAGGCGATGTGGAAATAATTCCCACTTCAATTTCGGTGGCAGGCGCAATACCATCACTAAACTACACATTCCGTTTCTGATGCAAAAACTGTTCACATACCTTTTTATTATCATGATGCTTGCATCGTGCGAGCAACTGTCGGAACACCCTTTACAAACCGAAAATCATGATTTTATTGTTGTTGACGGAATGATCACCAACGAAATAAAATTTCAAACCATTACCCTTTCAAAACCAGTTTCGCAACTCAACGAAAAGCCACAGCCGGTGAGCGGGGCAACCATATTAGTTTCGTCGGAGCAGCAGGTGTTTAGTTTTCATGAGGATTCGCTAAGGCCGGGAAAGTATATCTCGGATATACAATTTACTGGAATCCGTAACAAAACCTATTCGCTCCTTATTAATACAGGAAGCAAAGTTTATTCAGCCAAAGCGATCCTTGAGCCTCCGGTTCTGCTTACGGAATTTATTCCGTTACAGTATGTGAAAAATACCAATGACGATTTATACAGGATTGCTAAAATTCCGTCGAACTACAATCCGGCAAATTATGCCATGTTTGAAATTATGCTCGACTGGTCGTCGACGCCAGGTTATGAAACAAAGAACCCTGATTCGTGCAAGGCAAAACTTTACTATTACACCCTGCCAACCATTGATGTAAGCGAAGTATTTGCGCCGGGAACCGAAAAAATCACTTTCCCTGCCGGAACCATCATGACCCAGCGAAGATATTCGCTCACTTACGAACACGCTTTATTTTTCCGTGCATTGCTGCTCGAAACTACCTGGTCAGGCGGATACTTTAATACAGCACCGGCAAATATACCCACCAATATGAGCGAAGGAGCAGCCGGTTTTTTCGGGGCATGTGGAGTGATGGAAAAATCAGAAATTGTTGAATAATGAATTTCTTTTCGCAGTTTTAACACTTCAAACCCTTCAACCGAGCGCAGCGAGATCAGCGCAGCTAAACCTTGAAACATGAAACTTGAATCCCTTCATTCTCATCATTCCCTCAATCCCATCAATCTCATCAATCCATTCTATCCCATCAATCAAAAAAAAACGCCCGCCCATCAGGGTAAAATCGAATCTGAGTGTATAATAGATGTAAACAGTTAATCACTCAATCAAAAACAAACAAAATAAACCTGATTATGAAAACGAAAAGATTCCTCCAACTGGCTGTTATTCTTGTTTCCGCTATCGCACTCACATTTACATCATGTGCAAAAGAGGACCTTAGTCCCGCCGACGATACAAATACTGAATCACTTAAGCAATTATCAGCCGATGAAAATGATATTGAAAATGTAATGAATGATGCAATCAGCGATGTTGCCGGCGTAATGGCAAATGGCGGCGGTAATTTAAAATCGACTGCATGGCTGCCCTGTAATGCTACTGTAGACTCGATGGCAGTTGTTAATGATACCGTAACCATGTACATTACTTATAACGGTTTAAATTGCAACGAAACGCGCAACCGTATAGGAAAAATAGAAATTAAAAAGAAACTCGGCACAAAATGGTACGAAGCCGGTGCTACAGTAATTTACAAATACATTAATTTCACAGTAACACGCGTGGCTACCAATAATTCAATAACCCTTAACGGAACAAAAACTTTTGTGAATGTAACCGGGGGACATCGCTGGATGGTAGGTACTTTTATCGATTCGTATGTTGAGAAAGTAAGCGGTACTATGCAGGCCAGTTTCAATAACGGAGAAAGCCGGACATGGAACGTCGCTAGGCAACTCACTTACACAGGTGCTCCAGGAGCAATGATACTGACTGCTGATGGATTTGGCTCGGCAGGTGAATACAACAACCTTGTGGTATGGGGAACCACCAGAGAGGGTGAGCAATTCTACACTCAAATAACACAATCAATTGTATTTAAAGAAGTGTGCGAAAGCAACCCGGTTTCGGGAATTAAAATTCACCAGATTCCTTCCGACAACAAAAGCGCAACTATTACTTTCGGATACGACGATAACAACCTGCCTGTAACCGGTGACACTTGTCCGACCCGATATCGCATCGACTGGCAGAAGAACAACCAGTCGGGAACCATGTTCCTTCCTCTTTAAACCTCAATTCCTATATATCATCCGCTTAACTGAAAAAAGCCAACCTGCGAGGGTTGGCTTTTTATTTTATGTGGGAAGGCAAATGTTGGATGTTAAATGTCGGATGTCAAATGTCGGATCCGTTACAATTCTGAATTTGTGTTCAAATTAAGTTACTTTTTTTCGCCCATCGCCCCTTCGCCATGTCGCCCCTTCTAATTTTTTGAAGCAAAATTATTATGCCGATTTCAGTCGCATTTTAAGGTACTGGCTGGGCGAAACACCTTTTATCTTTTTAAACTGCTCGTTAAAATTCGATACATTATTAAACCCGCTTTCATAACAAATACCTGAAATATTCATCCTGTCCTCTAACAGCAATTTGCAGGCGTGGCCTACCCTTATTTCATTCAGTACCGTATGAAATGATCTTTTTGTATGTTTTTTAAAATACCGGCAAAAAGATGTTGATGTCATTCCTACAATACCCGATACATCGTCAAGGGCAATATTTTGCTGAAAATTATCAATCATATACCGGTAAGCCTTATCGAAACGATCGAAATCAACTGATTTACGGATTTTGGAATACCCGGTACTAGCCAGTAACTGCTTTTCTTCCGTTTGTGCCATAAAGTCGAGCATCCGGGTCAACTTCAGCATTTTTTCGATTCCCGTTGCTTTTATTATCGCTCTCATCTGATTACCGATTTCTTCGCGTGCCGAGCCAATAAATTTAATTCCATATTGCGATAAATGCAATAATTGACTGATTCCATTCATTTCGGGTAAGGCAGCCAACGGCCCTTTAAAAATTTCGTCGCGGAAGTGAATCACCAAAACCCTGGCTTTAAGTTCAGGAATATTCTTCTGATAAATGGAATCGCTTTTCCACACATGGGGCAGATTGGCTCCGATCATGCCAACATCACCTTCGCCGAAAGGTTCCGAATGATCGCCAACGAAGCGGGAGCCGGTACTTTTTTCGATAAAAATAATTTCTGTTTCCGGATGATAATGCCAGGGAACATCCAGGCAGGGAACTTCAACCTCCAGGAAATTGATACTGAATTCAGATTCCTTTGTCAGTTTTTCGTAAAAAACATCCGTTTTCATATCCAATTTGTATTAATTTGACAAATATAGGACAAAATACCATTATTCTCGGAAAATCTGTTTGTAGAACACAATAAGTTCTGACCATATTTTTGCATCCTCACCTCATGAATAAAAATTGATATAAGTTGTAGAACCAAAAATCCAATCCTCAGAAAGAAACCAGCTTATAATAATTCAAAACCAAATCAAATCCTTAATTACTAACCCAAACAACCAAATTCAATTTATGAAAAAAAATCTCTACAATTACCTGCACTGCGGCATAAAAGTCAAGGTGCTGATGCTTACCGGCATTTTGTGGCTGAGTGCATTCTCATTTGCTTTTGCGCAGCAAACAAAAACCGTACAAGGTGTTGTTTATGACGAAAGCAATGCCTCACTGCCCGGTGCAACTATTATGGTAAAAGGCACTACCGAAGGAACCCTCACAGACATTGATGGAAAATTTACTCTGCAGGTGCCTTCAACAGCTACAACTCTTGTTGTATCTTTCATCGGAATGGTATCGCAGGAAGTTGCCATTACCGGCGAACCAATTAAAGTAACCCTCGTAACCGAAGCTACTAATCTCGACCAGGTAGTTGTTGTAGGTTATGGCGTTAAAAAGAAAAGCCTTGTAACCGGATCAATTTCATCGGTTAAAGCTAAAGATTTAAAAACCACTTCAACCTCCAGGGCCGACCAGGCTATCCAGGGGAAAACTGCCGGTGTTATGGTTTTGCCAACATCAGGCTCCCCAGGTGCAGGTTCAAAAATCAGGATCAGAGGAACCAATTCAAACTCAAATTCAAACCCTCTCTTTATTGTTGACGGAATGAAAACCGGTGATATCAATAATATCGATCCGGGTGATATTGAATCAATGGAGGTGTTGAAAGATGCTGCTTCTTCAGCCATTTACGGAACTGAAGGTGCCAACGGTGTTATTTTAATTACCACAAAATCAGGTCAGTCAGGTAAAGGCCAGGTTGATTACGATTTTCAGTTTGGAACACAAAGTGTACGTACCGATATGAAATTGATGGACGCCACACAATACAAACAATGGATGAGTGAATCAGGAGAAGTTACCAAAGATCGTTTCGGAGCAAATACCGATTGGTTAGGCGAAACTTTCCAAAGTGCACCTATGCAAAAACACCATTTGTCATTTTCAGGTGGCAACGAAAAAACCGTATATATGCTTTCCGGTTCGTATCTTACTCAGGATGGTATTATTGGCGGCGATAAAGCAAACTATACACGGTATACTTCGAGGTTGAACCTTAAAAGTGATGTTAAAAAATGGCTCGAAGTTGGCGGTAATTTTAGCTACAGCCACTCGAACCAGAAAAATGTTGGCCAGGACGACGAATACAGAAGTTTGGTTAACAGCGCTTTGTTGATTGATCCTATGACTCCTCTTACTTACTCAGGCACACCTGAGCATGTGCAGACACTTCTGAATGAAGGAAAAGTAATAGTAAAAGATGGAAACGGTAATTATTTCGGTTTAACCGAAAATGTATCAGGTGAAATGTCAAATCCTTTGGCAACACTTACCACCTATCATAACACAACTGAGCAGGATAAATTAATGGGAACAGGTTATGTTACTATCAAACCTGTAACCGGTTTATCATTTACTTCACGCATTGGTCTTGACCTTACTTATCAGAACCAGCACATGTGGAGTCCACTTTATTATTTCTCAACTGAAAACCAGAATGGCACCACCAATGTTACTGATAACCTGAATAAATACAATACCTGGTTATGGGAAAACTTTGCTACCTATGCTAAAGATTTTGGCGATCATTCATTTACTTTAATGGCAGGCTATTCCGCACAGGAATATAACGGTCCGGCTTATACACTCTATTCAGCACCTTTAGTAGCTGAAGGCGATCCATACGCATACCAGGGAGCAACCACATCCGACCTTTACGACAGAACAGGTGGAACCACAACTAAAAATACTATGGCTTCCATGTTCGGACGTCTTTCCTATAGCTTCAAAGGCAAATATTTATTGGAAGGATCAGTTCGCAGGGATGGAGCAAGTGTTTTCCCAACCGATTCGAAATATGCAGTATTCCCTGCCGTATCAGCCGGATGGGTTGTTAGCAACGAAGATTTCTTCACCAAAGGTCTGGTTTCATATTTAAAAGTGAGAGCAAGCTGGGGCGCAAACGGAAGCAAATCGAACCTTCCGGGCAACGAGGATAAAGAATTATGGACACTCGCAGGTATCAAATACCCTGATGCAACAGGTACTTACCAGTCAGGTGCAGAAATTTCCAAACTAGTAAACAAGGAACTTTTGTGGGAAAGAACAGAAATGGCCGATCTCGGATTTGACCTCAGGTTATTGAACAACAAAATCACTTTCACCGCCGACTGGTACAATAAAAACACCAAAAACTTGATTGCCCTTGGAACTTTCCCTATGTCAACCGGTGGTGGCCAGCCTTTTGTTAATGCAGGAACTGTTAACAATAAAGGACTTGAATTTGAACTCGGATACAGGGAAGAAGATAATGAATTTATCTATGGAGCCAGTGTTAACCTTTCGACATTGAAAAATGAAGTTACAGCTTTGGATGTTGACGCACCGGTTCGTGGCGCTAACGTAAGGGGTTATGATTTAACGTGGTTCGAAGAAGGAGAACCAATCTGGTATTTTAAAGGATACAAAACTGACGGAGTATTTGACAACGAAGCCGAAGCTGATGCATACAATGCAACATACGGAACAAACTTCCAGGCTGGTGATCCTATCGTAGTTGATGTGAATGAGGACAGCAAAATTTCACCTTCCGATCAAACAAAAATCGGCAGCCCGCATCCTTCCTTAATTTATGGTGGCAGCATCTTTATGGGATACAAAGGGTTCGATTTTAACCTCGCATTCCAGGGCGTTTCAGGCAATGATATTTTTATGGCATGGTACCGCACCGACAGAAGCTTATCAAATAAACCGGCTTATCTGTTCGAGGACAGGTGGACCCCGACAAACACAGGAGCTAGTTCGCCACGAGCTGACAATAACAGTGATTATGTTTACCGCAGCGATGTTATGGTTTCAAACGGATCATATATGAGGATCAAACAAATACAGTTAGGTTACACATTGGCAAAATCAGTTACTTCGAAATTCGGTGTTGGCTCACTCAGGGCTTATCTCTCTCTCGACGATTATTTTACAATTACCAAATACAAAGGCTTAGATCCTGAGGCTGGTAGTAACAATAACCTGAGCCAGGGAGTTGACAGGGGTCTGTATCCGATTTCTGCCAAGTTCTTATTTGGTCTTTCAGCTAGTTTCTAATCTAAAAAAAACGACAAAACATGAAAAAAATACTATATATACTGAGCATGCTGTTTGTACTTGCTTTTGCAGGTTGCAGTAAAGAGTTCTTAGAAGTTGAACCGATCGGACAACTCTCCAGCGACAATTTTCTGAAAAATGACGCTGAAGTGAAATTAGCTACCATGGGGATTTACAACAAAATCCAGGGAAATTATTCCTCAGGATCATGGGCAAGTGTCTATTTTATCAAAAACCTGCCTTCGGACGACACAAAATGTGCAGGACCAAACGCAGGAGATACTCCAGAATATCAATATCTTGACGATTTCAACATTACTTCCGATAACTCAAGGTTTGCAACTATCTGGACTAGGTTTTACAGCACTATTAATTCGTGCAATACCATTATAAATAATGTTGGAGCTAATCCAGAAGCTACTGCCGGTATGAAAGTTATGGTTGGTGAAGCAAAAGCTTTAAGAGCTTTTACCTACCTCGACCTGGTTGTAATGTTCGGTGGCGTTCCGTTAATGACGGTAAATCCTGCTTCGACTGCGGAATTCAGCAAACCACGTGCAACTCCTGCCGAAGTGTATGCTCAGATTGAAGCTGACCTAAAAGATGCAATAGCTGTATTACCGGTAAAAAGCGCATACGCTCCTATCGACAGGTTCCGTTTTGCAAAAGGAACTGCTGAAGCCCTGTTAGGCAAAGCTTATCTGTATCAGCAAAAATATGCTGATGCTGCTACTGTACTCGCTT
This sequence comes from uncultured Lentimicrobiaceae bacterium, assembly GCA_964420555.1. Taxonomy (GTDB): domain Bacteria; phylum Bacteroidota; class Bacteroidia; order Bacteroidales; family UBA4417; genus UBA4417. The sequence continues at coordinate 71,000 of CAYQTT010000021.1, forward strand.
CGTGTATCGCCAGCAACGAGTATGACCTCGAAGCTGATTATGCTTCCATCTGGGAAACTGCAAATGAATTCGGCGTTGAATCCATATTCGAAATTTCCTATACTTCACAGGAAAACTACGGCTGGGGCAACTTCCCATGGGGCGGTGGCAACGAAAGTAATATCGAAATGCAGCTTGAAGGCCCACGTGCCGATGGTGATGGTTCTTTTGACTTCTCAAACCTTGATCCTGAGAAACTGGATATAGTTGGAGGATGGGGTTTCAACCTTCCTTCGAAAGAAATCGGTGATCTGTTATATTCAAATCCTGCTGACAAACGAATCAAAGGATCAGTAGTTTCCGAAGCTGACTATTTTGCAGCAGGCGGAGCTTACCAGGCTGGCGAATATCCATACGACTACGAAGGTTACCTGAGATTAAAATACGCTAACAGGGCTAAAAACACAACTGATCCGGCTACAGGTCAGCCTGAATTAAACTACGGTTCCAACTACAGGATTATTCGTTATGCCGATGTTCTTTTAATGGCCGCCGAAGCTTACAACAAAAGCAGTAATGACGGTGCCGCACAGGTAGAACTGAAAAAAATAACTGACAGAGCCGGTATTGCAGCACATACCGAAACAGGCACAGCATTATTTGATCAGATCGTGATTGAAAGAGCTAAGGAACTGTGTTTCGAAGGTTCACGCTACTGGGATTTGGTTCGTTGGGGTATGGCAAGTCAGCAAATGAGCGACATAGGTTTTACTCCTAACAAACATGAGTTGTTCCCAATACCTCTGAATGAGATTTTGTCGAACACTATGATGGAAGAAACCGATCAGAACCCCGGATACTAATACCGGAGACAGGTAAAAGTTTAAAAGAAGGCTGGCAGGGTAACTGATTAATTTTGAATTGAGGTTTCAAAATAATAGATCGTTCTCAAAATCTATTGGTTAGTTGGTTGGTTGAGCAGGTTACCCTGCTCAGCCTTCTTTTTAATATTCCGAGCCATCGGAATAAAAATGATACATATTACGCATGATTACTCGCTTCTTTTCCTGTCACCAATCACAGGAAAATCCATGGAACTTACATCACTCATCCTATTCTAAAAGCTTTCTGAAACAGGAAACAGCTTAGCTTGCTTGTTGATTTTACTTAAATGAATTTACTTTACAACCGCTAATACTATTAGTTCCGTTTTAACCAAATAATTGATTTTTAGCTTTTTGTCTTATTGAATCCGTCAAAAAAAAGAAAAGCCAGTCGCCGGATAACATTGAAAGGGAATTCTAAACTTCGCAAAACGACTTCAAAATCCTTTATTGTTACCTATAGTTTTAAGGAATACAACCATCTAAAAAGAAAAACGTGGAAAAACTTGCTGTAAAAGAAAAAATCGGGTACGCTCTCGGCGATGGCGCAGCTAATATTGCATGGCGTGGTGGAATGATATTCCTAATTATCTTCTATACCGATGTATTTGGATTAAACCCTGCTGTTGTTGGATTGCTGATGCTCATTGCCCGGTTAGGCGATGGAATTATAGATATTGTAATGGGAATCCTCTGTGATAGGACCAATTCAAAATATGGAAAATTTCGCCCCTGGATTTTATGGACAGCTATACCACTAGGAATTTCATTATCCATGCTTTTTACAACACCCGACTTAGGTCCGACAGGCAAGATCGTTTACGCCTATGCAACCTATTTGTTGTTTTTTATAATATATACCGCGAACAATATCCCATACGGCGCTTTAATGGCGGTGATGACCCCGGATGACAAAGAACGTACAAGTTTAGGCTCATACCGCATGGTAGGTGCTTTTACTGGTGGTATAGTAGTACAGGGAGCTTTGTTGTTTTTAATTGCCTATTTTGGAAATATCAATCCAACAATTAATGTCGAGAAACTGGAATCAAAAAAATACGAAGTTACTGTATCGGCCAGCGAAGATGTAAAAAATGTAAATATCAAAACCAAGGATGGAATAGCCATGTTTACCTGGGCTGATGCACCTGCTCAAGATACTGCAAACAAACCGACACAGGGTAAAACCTTTTCAATGCAGGCCGAGAAAGATTATTCCTTTATTGTCACTGGTGAAGAAAACATAGACATAAGTAAAATATCGATCGTTGACCTGAAGAGGGGATATAGCAGAGCCATTTATCTTATGTCAATTTTCTTGTCTTTGTTCATGATGGTTACCTTCGCCACTACTAAAGAACGAGTTCAACCTCCCAAAGCCCAAAAAACTAATTTAAGAAATGATTTCAAAGACCTGATCAGGAACAAGCCTTGGATTATCCTGCTTTTTATCGGGGTCCTTTTCAATGTATACAATGCAATGAAACAAGGAATCGTTCTCATCTACTTCTCTCATTTCTTACACAACCAGTTGTTAGCCGCCTCGTACATGGTTGCATTATTGCTGGCGAATATAGCCGGTGCGATGATAACAACGCCTTTGGGTAAGCGATACGGCAAGCGAAATGTATTTTTGTTTGCTTTAATTTTCTCCGGCCTGGTGAACTCCCTTTTTGTTTTTTGCGGTTCCGGAGATATCACGGCCATATTCATTATAGGCATCATTTCCGATTTTGGAGCCGGTATATTTCCAACCCTGTTCTTCCCCATGCTTGGTGATGCTGCCGATTATTCAGAATATAAGAACGGACGCAGGGCTACCGGACTTATATATTCAGCCGGTTCATTTGCCACCAAGTTTGGAGGAGGTATTGCCGGTGCAATCATAGGTGGAGTACTTGCTTTATACCACTACAACGGGCAGAATGATGTTTCCATTCAAGGCGCAATTCCGGGTATCATTATGCTGATGAGTTGGATTCCAACCATCATTGCCGCCATTACTGCCGGTATAATGGCACTCTATCCGCTGGATCAACAGAAAATGGATGTAATAACCATTGAATTAAACAACAGGAGATCCAAAGATCTGGAACAGCAATAATTTTTATTACCCTATTGAAAACTGGAAATACAACAAACGGATTATGAAATTTGGACATTTTGACGATCAGAACAGAGAGTATGTGATCACCAATCCACAAACACCCTGGCCCTGGATTAACTACCTGGGCAACGAAGATTTTTTTTCACTAATATCAAATACAGGCGGAGGATATTCTTTTTATAAAGATGCAAAATTCCGTCGGATTACCCGGTACCGGTACAATAATGTGCCCATGGATAGCGGCGGCCGCTATTTCTATATTAAAGATGAAGATACTATTTGGTCGCCGGGATGGAAACCTTGTAAAACCCCTCTCGACAGCTACGAATGCCGCCACGGAATGAATTATACTTCCATACAGGGCGAAAAAAACGGCATAACTGCAAAAGTCCTGTTTTTCGTTCCGCTCAAAACCTGGGCCGAAGTGCAAAAGCTTACTCTTACCAACAACTCGGCGAAAGTGAAGAAACTGAAAGTCTTCTCATTTATCGAATGGAGTTTGTGGAATGCTGCCACTGATATGGAAAATTTTCAGCGCAACTTCTCAACAGGAGAAGTCGAAATTGAAGGATCAGTTATTTATCATAAAACCGAATACAAGGAGCGCCGCAATCACTATGCATATTATTCAGTAAATGAGCCTGTTAAGGGTTTCGATACTGACCGCGAAACATTCTTTGGCCTGTACAATGGTTTCGATGAGCCGCAAACGGTGCTCGAAGGTTCTCCCCGCAATTCGGTAGCCCTTGGCTGGTCGCCGGTAGCATCGCATTACCTGGAAGTTGAATTGCAACCCGGCGAATCGAAAAACCTGGTTTTTGTTTTGGGTTATGTTGAAAATGAAGATGATAAGAAATGGCAAAGTAAAGGCGTAATTAATAAAACCAAAGCAAAAAAAACCATTGCCTGTTTTAATACTGCCGAAAAAGTGGATACTGCTTTTAACGCATTGAAAACCTATTGGGAAACTTTGCTGAATTCATTCACGCTGCAATCGGGCGAGGAAAAATTAAACCGTATGGTGAACACCTGGAATCAGTACCAATGCATGATTACCTTCTGTTTTTCACGTTCGGCATCGTTTTTCGAAAGTGGAATCGGCCGTGGAATGGGATTCCGCGATTCGAACCAGGATTTGGTTGGGTTCGTGCACCAGATTCCTGAACGGGCGCGCGAACGGATTATCGACATTGCTTCAACCCAATTTCCTGACGGTGGCTGCTATCACCAATACCAACCGCTTACAAAAAAAGGGAACAACGAAATAGGGCAAGGCTTTAATGATGACCCCGTTTGGCTGATTTTCGGAACAACAAGTTATATTAAAGAAACCGGCGATTTCAGTATTTTGGACGAACCTGTTCCGTACGATAATAAACCCGGCTCCGAAGTTCCGCTGTTTGATCATTTAACAGTTTCATTTAACCATGTTATCAATAACCTTGGTCCTCACGGCCTGCCTCTGATTGGCCGCGCCGACTGGAACGACTGCCTGAACCTCAACTGTTTTTCGACTGACCCGAATGAAAGTTTTCAGACTACCGAAAACAAATCGGAAGGAAGCCAGGCCGAAAGCCTGATGATAGCCGGATTATTTGTAGTCTATGGCCGCGATTACGTTGATTTGTGTAATCGGATCGGGAACTCCGCCGAAGCCGCTCGGGCACAAAATCATATTGATAAAATGGTGGCTGCCATAAAAGTACATGGCTGGGATGGCGATTGGTTTCTGCGTGCTTATGATTTTTATGGCCGCAAAATCGGTTCGCATAAAAATATTGAAGGAAAAATATTCATCGAATCGAATGGTTGGTGCACCATGGCTGCTATTGGCATTGAGGAAGGTATGGTTACAAAAGCCCTCGACTCGGTAAAAAAACACCTCGATTGTGATCATGGAATTGTACTCAACAACCCCGCGTTTACCGAGTACTATGTCGAGTATGGCGAAATATCTACCTATCCGCCGGGTTACAAGGAAAATGCCGGAATTTTCTGCCACAACAATCCCTGGATTATGATTGGCGAAACTAAAATCGGGCGTGGCGATCAGGCCTGGGAATATTATAAAAAGATTTGTCCGGCTTACCTCGAGGACATCAGCGAACTGCATAAAACTGAGCCGTATGTATATTCGCAGATGATTGCGGGTAAAGATGCCGTTAAACCCGGCGAGGCCAAAAACTCGTGGCTCACAGGTACCGCATCGTGGAATTTTTACACCATCACACAGTTTATCCTTGGTATTCAGCCTGATTATGATGGACTGCGAATTGACCCTTGTATTCCTGAAAACTGGAAAGAGTATACTGTTACACGTAAATTCAGGGGTGCAACTTACCGTATCGAAATACAAAATCCACAAAACAAATCGAAAGGTGTTAAGTCGGTAACTGTTGATGGGAAACCGCATGCTTCGAACCTGATTCCCTTGTTTAGCGATGGATTAGAGCATACTGTGAACGTAGTTTTAGGATAAAAAAACCTTATGAGAACTCTTACAACTATTATCCTGCTTTTTCTACTTGGAATATGCAGCAGTTGCAATACTACATCCAAAGGAAATTCGGGCAGTAATTTAACTGCCGATACACTCAGCCGGATTTTAATTAACCAGGTAGGATATCTTCCTGAAGCAGAGAAAATTGCATTGCTTCGGGTAAAGTCAGGTACATTTGATGTTATCGACGTTACAAGCGGGAAAGTTGTGTTTACCGGTGAACCGGGACCATTCAAAAACTGGGAACTCTCGGGCGACAGTGTTTGTACAGCTGATTTTTCGAAAGTGGCCGCTCCGGGAAAATACCAGATTTGCATCAATGATTCAACTTGTTCTTACGTATTCGCTATAAGTGGTGATGTATACAGTGAAATTACCAAAGCCTCCTTAAAAGCTTTTTACCTGAACCGCTCCGGCGAAGAGATCACTAAAGAATATGGCGGAATATGGGCGCGCCCGGCAGGTCATCCTGATACAGCAGTTTTCGTGCATTCGTCAGCTGCTTCGGCTGCAAGACCCGAAGGATTTAAACTATCAAGTCCCGGGGGCTGGTACGATGCCGGAGATTATAATAAATACATTGTCAACAGTTCCATTAGCACATATACATTGCTGCTTTTCTGCCAGATGTACCCTGAATATTGTAAGGACTTTACGAACAATATCCCGGAAAGCGGCAACAATATTCCGGATGTGATGGACGAACTTCTGGTTAACCTGCGCTGGATGCTTACTATGCAGGATCCAAATGATGGAGGCGTATATCACAAACTTACCAATAAAGCTTTCTGTGGTTTTGTAATGCCTGATAAAGCTAATGACCCCAGGTATGTAGTTTCGAAATCCACTGCCGCTTCACTCGTTTTTGCTGCAACAATGGCCATGGCTTCGCGTGTATTTGCCAAAACTGATTCTCCCGAAATAAGCGCATTGGGCAAAACCTGTCTGGAAGCATCTAAAAATGCTTTTAAGTGGGCTAAAGCAAACCCGGCAGTTTATTACAAAAACCCATCGGATATTTCGACCGGGGCGTATGATGATACCCGTTTAAAGGATGAGTTTTTCTGGGCTGCAACAGAACTCGCACTTGCAACTTCAGATATTTCGTTGGTAAAGTTAAAAGATCTTGATAATCAAACAGTTTGCGTTCAATCCTGGGATTCGTCGGCTATGTCAGGTATTATTTCGCTGGCACTGAGTGATAATCCTGAAGCTTCAGCGTTAACAGCCCAGGCTCAAAAAATCCTGCTTGACTTTGCTGATAATTTAGTTGCCAAATCAGAAAACTCGCCCTATAAAGTTAGTCTCGATTTTTTTAAGTGGGGAAGCAATTCCGATGTAGCCAACCAGGCTGTTATTAAATTAGCAGCTTACAAAATCAATCCCGACAAAAAGTATCTTAACTCGGTGCAGGGCGATATTGATTACCTGCTCGGCCGCAATGCAACAGGATACTGTTTTGTTACCGGATATGGCGGCAAAAAGGTCATGAATATTCACCATCGTCCTTCGGGTGCCGATGGAATTCCTGAGCCTTGTCCCGGATTCCTTGCCGGTGGACCCAATACTATTGTACTTACCGATTGCCCCGGAATTACCCGCAACACTTTCCCCGCGAAATCATTTTCTGATGCCGAATGCAGCTATTCGACCAACGAAGTTGCTATAAACTGGAATGCTCCGCTGTTTTTCGTATTAGGTGCGATGGACGCTTTGTCTGGTAAAAAATAGTGACGAGTGAAAAGTGAAAAACTAACCTGATTTGGTTAAAGTTCTCGAAGCAAAATCAGAAACATAAATACCAACCATAGTTATAATTCGTTGTTTATTTTGAAGTTACGGATAGGAAAGCTGAGCAGATAATACTGTTCAGCCTTCTTTGTTTTAAACCCAATTTCAGCTTTTAAAAATCCGGAATTGAAAAGGAATTCGTATCTTGACGGTCAAAACTGTTTTTAAAAGAAATACGAAGTACAATTCCCGGATTTCAAACTAATAAGCGATGAGCAGAAGCGTGAAGAAAAATTTATTTACAGGACTCATTATGGCGGTACTATTTGCTTCTGCAGGCTATTCATATGCACAGGAACCCCTCATAACCAATACCGGAAACCGTACTTCCTTTAATTTAAACGGGGTTTGGAAGTACGTAGTGGATCCCTATCAAACCGGATACTACGATTACCGCCGCGAAGTCCGCGATCAGCAGACGGATCCAAGCAAATCGGAATCTCTTTTTTTAGGGTACCAACCACAGGATCCGTCGGAACGTGTTGAGTACAATTTTGAAAAATCAGATAATATCCTGGTTCCCCGCGACTGGAACTCGCAAAAAGAAAAGCTTTTTTACTACGAAGGTTCAGTTTGGTATTACAAAGCGTTCGATTATGATTTGAAAGCCAACGGCAACCGGCAGTTTATTTATTTCGGAGCGGCTAATTATGAGGCGGATGTTTACCTCAATGGTAAAAAGCTGGGAAAACACGTGGGTGGATTTACGCCGTTCAATTTCGAAATCACAGGGATGCTAAAGTCAGCCGGCAATTTTATTATAGTTAAAGTTGACAATACGCGCGGACTCGAAAAAGTTCCTACTGTGAACACCGATTGGTGGAATTATGGCGGGCTGACCCGGGATGTAAAAATTGTGGAAGTTGCCGCTACTTTTATACAGGATTATTATATTCAGCTGGCTGATAATGATAAAAATACCATCGAAATTGATGTTGTTCTGAACGGAGCTGAGAAAGCGAATCAGCAGGTGACAATTGAAATTCCGGAAGCGGGTCTGAAAGCAAGTTGCACTTCCGACAGCGAAGGAAAAGCCAAAACTACCCTTGCAGCAAAAAATATGAAACTCTGGTCGCCCGAAAATCCATATTTGTATGAGGTGAAACTCACTCACAACAACGAGGTACTGGCCGACAAAATCGGATTCAGAACCATTCAGACACAAGGTAAAGAAATTCTGCTAAATGGCAAATCCGTCTTTTTACGGGGCATTTGTATACACGAAGAAAATGGAGTCAGAGGCGGACGAGCTTATTCACGGGAGGATGCCCAAATGTTACTGGGTTGGGCCAAAGAACTTGGATGCAATTTTGTCCGCCTGGCGCATTATCCGCACAACGAAAACATGACCCGTGTTGCGGATGAATTGGGAATGATGGTTTGGTCCGAAGTTCCCGTTTACTGGACCATTCAGTGGACGAATCAGGAAACTTTCAGTAATGCCCATAATCAGCTAACCGACATGATTACCCGCGATAAAAACCGTGCTTCCGTTATCATATGGTCGATGGCAAATGAAACTCCGGTATCAGCCGATCGCACTGAATTCCTGAAAAGTATGATTAAAACTACGCGCCAGATGGATCCTGTTCGTTTGGTTAGTGCTGCACTTGAACGGCATACAAAACCCGGAACCACAAACACACAGGTAATTGAAGATCCGTTGCAGGAATATGTCGATATTATCGCTTTTAACCAATACATAGGATGGTACGACGGGTTGCCTGAAAAATGCAAAACTGCTGAATTCGAAATCAAATTCGATAAACCTGTGATGGTTTCAGAGTTTGGTGGCGATGCTTTGCAAGGGAACCACGGATCGAAAGATGCCCGCTGGACTGAAGAGTTCCAGGAAGATTTATACAGGGAAACACTCAAAATGCTGGATAAAATTCCCCAGTTACGTGGCGTAACTCCATGGATACTGGCTGATTTCCGGTCACCACGCCGTGTTCTTCCCGACATACAGGATGGCTGGAACCGGAAAGGATTGATTTCGGAAACCGGAGATAAAAAGAAAGCGTTTTTTGTGTTGCAGGAGTATTACAAAACAAAGCAAAAAGAGTACGATAATAAATAGGCTTAGAATGTCTTTTGGAAACGAAAAGTAAAAATGGAAAAACAAGTAAAAATTTTAAAACAACTAAAAATGACTGATAATTACATTGCTGACAGCGCCCGTTACAAAACAATGAAATACAACCGCTGCGGAAAAAGTGGTTTGCTGCTACCCGCAATATCATTGGGATTATGGCATAATTTCGGGTTTGCCGATAATTACAACAATTCGCGTGAAATACTCAGGGCAGCCTTCGACCAGGGAATCACACATTTCGACCTGGCAAACAACTACGGACCGCCGGCAGGCTCAGCCGAAGAAGTATTTGGCTCCATTATGAAAAAAGATTTCACAGCGTACCGCGACGAAATGATTATTACCTCCAAAGCCGGGTACGATATGTGGGACGGTCCTTATGGGGAATGGGGATCGCGGAAATACCTGGTTGCCAGCGTGAATCAGAGTTTGAAACGCATGGGTCTTGAGTATGTGGATATTTTCTATTCGCATCGTTTTGATCCCGAAACGCCACTCGAAGAAACCATGATGGCGCTTGATCACATTGTTAAAAGCGGAAAAGCTTTGTACGCCGGGATTTCGAACTATTCGCCCGAGCAAACAACGGAAGCCATTCAAATACTGAATAAACTCGGCACGCCATGCCTTATTCACCAATCGCGTTATTCGATGATGGACAGGATGGTTGAAAACGGGCTGCTCGACGTTCTGGAAGACAATGGAGTTGGATTTGTTGCATTTTCGCCGTTGGCACAGGGAGTGCTGACTGACAGATATTTAAAAGGCATTCCATCCGATTCGCGCGCTTCGAAAGGCCATTTTCTTAAACCTGAATTTATCACACCCGAACTGATTGCCAGCATCAGTAAACTTAACGACCTGGCGCTTCAAAGAGGCCAAACCCTGGCTCAAATGGCAACGGCATGGTTGCTTCGCGATAAGCGGGTTACTTCAGTAATCGTAGGTGTTAGTTCCGTTAAACAATTGAATGACAATATCGATACGCTGAAGAACATTGCTTTTTCGAAAGAAGAAGAGGAAAAAATCTTCTCAATTATAAATGGTCTTTAAAATTTAACCGGTGAAAAACTTCACTATAACCACAAAAGGATGAAGAAACTAATTCTGCTGAGCGCAATTCTGATTGCCTTATTTACAATAAAAAATGATTTATCGGCGCAAAAAATCTCCGCAAAGGAACAATGCGCCAAAATGGCCAGAGGTGTTAATATCATCGGTTACGACAGTATGCTCTGGATTGATCATACAAAAGGCAGGTTCAAGGAGGAGTATTTTAAAAAGATAAAAGAATCCGGTTTTTCGACCATCCGTATCAATCTTTTTGCTTTTTCGGGTATGGATAAAAACTATATCCTCAATCCGAAATGGCTCGAAACCCTCGACTGGGCCGTGAAGAAAGGACTGGAAGCCAAGCTGATGGTGATCCTCGATATGCACGAATACAACGCCATGGCAGATGATCCCGTTGCAAAAAAGGAAATGTTTATGTCGGTTTGGCGGCAGCTTGCCCCACGTTATAAAGATCAACCCAGCGATGTTGTATTTGAACTCCTCAACGAGCCAAACCAGAAACTCAGTGTCGAATTATGGAACCAATACCTAGTTGAAGTTATAAATTTGGTTCGTGAAACCAATCCAAACCGCACACTCATTATCGGCCCGGCCAACTGGAACGGCATTGAGAGTTTACCAACGCTGGTGTTGCCAAAAGACGACAAAAATATTATCGTAACCGTTCATTTTTATCACCCCATGCCTTTTACACACCAGGGAGCTTACTGGGCTAAAGATTTTAAACATCTGAGCGGCATTAAATGGGAAGGAACCAAGGAAGAGAAAGCTGATGTAGAAACCAAACTTAAAGTTGCCGCCGATTGGTCAAAAGCAAATGATCGTCCGATATTTTTAGGAGAGTTTGGCGCCTACGACAAAGGTGATATGGAATCGCGCGCCAGGTACACAGCGTATGTTGCCCGCACAGCCGAAAAGTTTGGCTTCAGCTGGGCTTACTGGCAATTCGACAGCGATTTTATTGTGTATAATATTGAAAAAGAAAGCTGGGTTATGCCTATCTTAGACGCATTAATGGATCAGAAATCAAAATAACCAACAGTAATCGCTTACTATTTAAAACACAAATACATATGATTACATCAACCCGAAAACCATTTAAGATATTTTTCCAATATCTTGTGCTTGCAAGCGTCCTTGTATTAGGTTCGTCAAACCAGCAAATACCTGAAAGCAAACCCGATGATGGTTTGGATAAAAGAGTAAAAGAACTGCTTTCGAAAATGACTTTGGAAGAAAAAGTCGGACAGATGAACCAACTGTCAAATCCGTATCAACAGACCGGTACAGGTGTGATGACTGCCCGCGAAGAGAAGTTTGATGAAATGATTGCCAATGGAGAAATAGGAAGTTTCCTCAATGTATTGGGTGTTGACGAAACCATGCGCCTGCAGAAAATTGCCGTGGAAAAATCGCGCCTGGGAATTCCTCTGATTTTCGCCTACGATGTTATTCATGGTTATAAAACCTTGTTTCCTGTTCCACTGGCCGAAGCAGCAAGTTTCGACAGGGCTATGATGCATAAGAGTGCCCGCATAGCAGCTATTGAATCGGCAGCGAACGGACTTCACTGGACTTTTGCCCCTATGGTTGACATTTCGCGCGATCCACGCTGGGGCCGCATCATGGAAGGTGCCGGCGAAGATGTGTACCTGGGCAAAGAAGCTGCTATTGCACGTGTACACGGATTTCAGGGTGATAAACTTTCCGATGCCAACACTATTGCCGCATGTGCCAAGCATTTTGTTGGTTACGGAGCTGCCATTGGCGGACGCGATTACCACTCGGTAGATATGTCGGAACGTATGTTGCGCGAAGTTTATCTGCCACCTTTCAAAGCTGCTGTTGATGCTGGTGTTGCTACATTTATGTCGGCATTTAATACCGTTGACGGAGTTCCTGCTTCGGGCAACCGCTGGCTGCAGACTGATATCCTCCGCGGTGAATGGGGTTTTGATGGTTTTGTGGTTTCCGACTGGAATTCGCTGGGCGAAATGATTTTCCATGGAAATGTTGAATCCAATTACGATATCGGCCACCTCGGTGTGGATGCCGGCATTGATATGGATATGGAAGGCCGTATTTATGTACAACATGTGAAACAGTTGCTGGATGATAAAAAAATAACTATCAGCCAGATTGACGAAATGGTGAGCCGTATCCTGCTTATCAAGTTCAGGCTGGGACTGTTCGATAATCCTTTTCAGTACTGCGACAAACAAAAAGAGAAGGAATTAACCATGCACCCCGACCATCTGCTCGCTTCGCGCGAAGTGGCAAAAAAATCGATTGTGTTGCTTAAAAACGATAACAAAACCCTTCCCATTTCGAAAAAAGTGAAACGCATTGCCGTTATCGGTCCGCTGGCTAACGACAAGGATGCACCTCTGGGCAACTGGCGTGGCAATGCTACACCAAATACCGCCGTGTCGCTTCTCGAAGGCATACGCGAAGTTGCCGGCAATAAAATTGAAGTTTTGTATGCCGAAGGCTGCAAACTGGCTACAAATGCCGAACAAAATTTCTTTACACAACTGGAAATAAATACCACCGATCGCAGCGGTTTTGCCGAAGCTATCGAAGCTGCAAAAAAAGCCGATGTGGTAATAATGGCTCTTGGCGAAACTGCTTATATGTCGGGCGAATGCCGCAGCTATGCCGATATTTCGCTCAAAGGCCTGCAGCTCGAATTGCTCCGCGAAATCAAAAAAACAGGAAAACCGGTGATTTTAACACTTTTCAACGGCCGGCCTTTAGTACTTACCGAAGTGGTTGAACACACCGATGCCATACTTAACTGCTGGTTGCTGGGTTCACAATCGGGCAATGCTATTGCTGATGTGTTGTTTGGCGACTACAATCCTTCAGGCAAACTGCCGGCATCTTTCCCGTATCACGTTGGCCAGATTCCTATTTACTACGAGCAGATGAATTCCGGTCGCCCTTACGATCCGAATCCAACTGGTTTCAGTTCCAAATACCGCGATATACCCAATGCCCCGCTATTTGCTTTTGGTTACGGACTGAGTTATACCAATTTCGCCTACAGCAATCTGGTGCTGAGTTCAGCTAAAATAGGTTTAAACGAAAGCATTACCATTAAAGCAACCATCACAAACACAGGCGATTATTCGGGCGAAGAAGTTGTTCAGCTTTATATCCGCGATGTGGCAGGCAAGGGCGTTTCGCGTCCGATGCTACAGCTCAAAGGATTCGAAAAAGTAATGATCGAAAAAGGAACAAACAAAGAAGTGTCATTCAAAATTAACCCTGCTGACCTGGCTTTTTACCGCCTGGATAAAACGTTTGCTCCCGAAGCCGGTAAATTCGAAGTTTTTGTAGGCACATCCTCCGACAATCTTGCCCTTAAAGGAAGTTTTGATTTGGTTGAATAAAACAAGACGAAGAGCTAATCAACAGATTTTAAAGTAGTTTAAACAGGAAGGCTGAGCAGATAAAATTGTTCAGCCTTCTTTGTTTTAAGCTGGATTGAGCTATAGAAATGTTGAATCTGTATGTATTAAAAATAATTATATTTGTTCAATGATTTAGCGGTATTCAAATAGTTATTTAATAGTGTAACAATGGAGATAAAGGCATTTAAACCAGGAATTGCGTATAAATCATTGAAAATCAACATAATTTCAAAATTACCCACACTCAACTTAAGTGAAATATAACTGCCACTGTGGCAGTTATTGACTCGTTGGCAGCAAGTTTAAAAATCTCGGCAAACAACAGACAATCAGTAACTTGAAAGATTTTTCGTTCGTTGAAAATTTAAATCGACAGAAATTCAGTTTTGACAAAGCAGAATTCCAAACTCGACAATTTTTACTTTTCAACTCGACAATTTCGGCTCGACTATTTCGGTTGAATTTCTCAGTTCGAATTGCTCGGCTAGAACGCTCCACGCGAATTCTTCTCACGACAACTTTGTCTCGACAAATTTGGCTCGGCAATTCAGCTCGACTTTTCGGCTTGTCAGAATTACTCGACAACTTCTACAAACCTGACAGAAATTCTTGGACAGACTTTCAATGAATTTTTCTTGTCAACTCAGAATTTAGAATAAATTTGACTCGACCAAAGAAAAACCTGCTGCCAACAAACGCTATAGCAAATGCGGGTTTGCGTGTTCGTTGAAACATTTGAAATCT
>CAYQTT010000022.1:0-44373 GCA_964420555.1 uncultured Lentimicrobiaceae bacterium
GGTGTAGCTCAATTGGTAGAGTGGCGGTCTCCAAAACCGTAGGCTGTGGGTTCGACTCCTACCACCCGTGCAAAATATTAGACCATATGGCAAATAATAGATTCGTAGAGTACATCAAAGAAAGTTACGATGAACTCGTGCATAAAGTTTCGTGGCCAACATGGAGCGAATTGCAGAATAGCGCAGTAGTTGTGTCAGTTGCTTCCCTGATAATTGCGCTTGTAGTTTTTATGATGGATAAATCGTTCGAGTTAATACTTGAGCAATTCTATTCTTTATTTTAACATTATTATCTGACATTAGTCTGATATTTATTGGTAACCAACCTATAATTCACCATCCGGCATGGGCGAACAAGTGAAAAAGTGGTATGTGGTGAGAGCCATCAGCGGGAATGAGAAAAAAGTAAAGATATACCTTGAAAGCGAGATTAATCGTCTTAACCTTCAGGATTATATTGCGCAGGTTCTTATCCCAACTGAAAAAGTCTACCTGGTACGTAACGGTAAAAAAATCAGCAAAGAGCGCAGCTACTTGCCTGGTTATGTTTTAATTGAAGCCGTTCTAACCGGAGAGATACCTCACATTATTCGCAATATCCCCGGGGTTTTGGGTTTTCTGGGCTCGAAGGACGAACCCGTACCCCTGAGACAAGCTGAAGTAAACAGGATACTTGGAAAGGTTGACGAGCTCGCAGAGCAAGGCGCTGAATTTAGTATCCCGTATATTGTTGGTGAATCGGTTATAGTCATTGATGGACCATTTAACAGTTTCAGTGGAATTATTGAAGAAATCAATGAGGAAAAGAAGAAACTTAAAGTTATGGTTAAAATCTTTGGCCGAAAAACTCCTTTGGAACTTTCGTTTACACAAGTTGCAAAAGAATCGTAGGCTATTACCAGTTTCCGCAAGTACAAATCCTTTAAGAAAACAACAAAATGGCAAAAGAAGTTGCTGGATTAATTAAACTGCAAATTAAAGGTGCTGCGGCTAATCCCTCACCTCCGGTTGGACCTGCATTAGGTTCGAAGGGTGTGAATATTATGGAGTTCTGCAAACAGTTCAATGCACGTACTCAGGATCGTGCCGGAAAGGTAACCCCTGTAGTAATTACTGTTTACAAGGACAAGTCGTTTGATTTTATCATTAAAACGCCACCTGTTGCCGTTCAACTCCTTGAAGTAACCAAACAAAAAAGCGGATCGGCCGAACCCAATCGTAAAAAGATTGCTTCGGTTACGTGGGACCAGGTCAAAGAAATTGCTGAAGGCAAAATGGAAGACCTTAACTGTTTCACACTCGAGTCCGCCATGCGCATGGTTGCTGGTTCTGCCCGTAGTATGGGTATTACCGTACAAGGCGAATTCCCCACCAATATGTAAAGATGATCGTGAGATCATGCTTTCATGAATTAAAATGTGTTATTACCATTAACCTTACGTGAAATGGCTAAACTGACAAAAAATCAAAAACTGGCTTTAGCTAAATACGACAAGGACGCTACCTATACACTAGCTGATGCTGCACGTATTGTCAAAGACATAACTACTTCGAAATTCGACGCTTCTGTTGATATCGATGTACGTCTTGGCGTTGACCCGCGAAAAGCAAACCAGATGGTTAGAGGTATTGTTACCTTGCCGCATGGAACCGGAAAAACTGTACGAGTTCTGGTGCTCTGTTCTCCTGATAAAGAAGAAGAAGCAAAAGCTGCCGGAGCTGATTATGTAGGCCTTGACGAGTATATCCAGAAGATTAAAGAAGGCTGGACCGACGTTGACGTTATTATTACAATGCCTAGCATTATGCCCAAAGTTGGTGCTTTAGGTCGCATACTTGGTCCCCGTGGCCTTATGCCTAACCCTAAAACCGGCACCGTTACTATGGATGTAGGTAAAGCTGTAGCTGAAGTGAAAGCCGGTAAAATCGACTTTAAAGTTGATAAATTCGGTATCATTCATGCAGGTATAGGCAAAGTATCATTTGAGCAGGAAAAACTGATCGATAATGCAAAAGAATTACTTGCAACTATTGTAAAGTTAAAACCATCCTCAGCTAAAGGTACTTATGTGAAAAGCGTCTTCCTGTCAAGTACTATGAGTCCAGGTGTACGTATCGATGAAAAATCGGTTAAATAATTCCGGAAACAATAAGTACTTGATCTTTAAAGAACAAAAATCGCTATGAGAAAAGAAGACAAGAGTCAACTTATAGAAACCCTGACAGAAGATTTAAAGGCTGCCAAGTATCTGTATATTACTGATATATCAGATATGAATGTTGAAAATACAAGCAAACTTCGCCGCCTGTGTTTCAAAAGGGAAGTAAAGTTGGTCGTAGTTAAAAACACATTGCTTCACAAAGCAATGGAAAAGTCCGGCAAGGACTTTGGAACTCTGTACGATGTTCTGAAAGGTCACACCTCAATTATGATCGCTGAACAGGGAAATGTTCCTGCCAAGCTGATCAAAGAATTCAGGAAAACATCTACAAAACCTCTGCTCAAAGGAGCGTATGTGGAAGAAATGACTTTTATTGGTGATAATCAGCTTGATGCCCTTATGGCAATCAAGACTAAGAATGAGCTTATTGCTGACGTTATTGCATTACTCAATTCACCAGCTAAAAATGTTATCTCTGCACTGCAATCCGGCGGACAGAAATTATCAGGTGTGTTAAAGACCTTGTCCGAACGTCCTGCATAATCACAGGATAGCGTACAAAAAAAACAAAAAAATCAATTATTGTAAAACACTTAAAACAACAAATAAAATGGCAGACTTGAAAGCTTTCGCTGAACAGTTAGTTAATCTGACAGTAAAAGAAGTTAATGAACTTGCTCAGATACTTAAGGACGAATATGGTATTGAACCAGCAGCTGCAGCTCCTGTAATGATGGCAGCAGCAGGTAGCGACGCTCCTGTAGTAGAAGAACAAACTTCATTCACCGTTATCCTAAAAAGCGCTGGTGCAGCTAAATTAGCTGTAGTTAAACTTGTAAAAGAACTTACCAGCCTTGGCCTCAAAGAAGCAAAAGACTTAGTTGACGCAGCTCCAAAGGCATTGAAAGAAGGTGTAACTAAGGACGAAGCAAACGCCCTTAAACAACAACTCGAAGACGCTGGTGCTGAAGTTGAGATAAAGTAAATATTGCTATTTGGACTACAATTAACAGACTGCTTATTTATGCTCTACGCATAAATAAGTAGTTTGTTTTCTTCCCGATTTTTATATCGGGATTAATTGTTTAAAAATACTTTGTTTATTTAAATCTTAAAATTCATGGCTTTGGCTTCACAAAAAACTGAACGGACAAGCTTCGCGACATCCAAAATTCAGGCCGTTTACCCTGATTTCCTCGAGGTACAAATAAAGTCGTTCCAGGACTTTTTTCAACTGGAGACTAATCCTGACAATCGTGTAAATGAAGGTCTTTTTAAGGTCTTCTCGGAAAATTTTCCGATTACCGATGCCAGGAATAATTTTGTTCTGGAGTTTCTTGATTATTTTATTGATCCTCCGCGTTATTCTATCGAGGAGTGCATCGAAAGAGGGCTTACTTATAGTGTGCCTCTTAAAGCAAAACTTAAACTCTTTTGTACCGATCCGGAACACGAAGACTTTGAAACCATCATCCAGGATGTTTATCTTGGTATGATACCGTATATGACTCCAAAAGGTACTTTTGTAGTCAACGGTGCCGAACGTGTGGTAGTTTCTCAGTTGCATCGTTCACCGGGTGTATTTTTCGGTACAAGTTTTCATACCAATGGCCAGCAATTGTACTCGGCCAGGATTATTCCTTTCAAGGGATCGTGGATGGAGTTCACTACTGACATCAACCACGTGATGTATGCGTACATCGACCGGAAAAAGAAATTGCCAGTCACAACGCTTCTCAGAGCTATTGGTTTTGAAAGCGATAAGGATATTCTCGAAATCTTTAACCTCGCCGAAGAGATTAAAGTGAGCAAAGCAGGTCTGAAAAAATACGTTGGCCGCAAACTTGCTGCCAGGGTTCTCAGGACCTGGATCGAAGATTTCGGAGATGAAGATACAGGTGAAGTTGTTTCAATCGAACGTACCGATGTAATTATTGACCGCGAAACTGTTCTCGAAAATCAACATATCGATATGATTGTTGATGCTGGAGCAAAATCAATTTTATTGCACCGCGACGATATCAACTCCCAGGACTATTCAATTATCTTCAATACCCTTCAGAAAGATACAGCTAACAGCTCGAAAGAAGCTGTTGAATATATATACCGCCAGTTGCGTAATGCAGAACCACCTGATGAAGAAACAGCACGTGGGATTATTGAGAAGCTTTTCTTCTCCGATAAACGTTACGATTTGGGTGATGTAGGCCGTTATCGTATAAACAAAAAACTGTCACTTGATATTCCTCTCGAAACTAAGGTTCTTACTAAAGAGGACCTCATTTCGATTATTAAATACCTTATTGGTCTTATCAACTCGAAAACTGAAGTTGATGATATCGATCACCTTAGTAACCGTCGTGTTCGTACTGTCGGAGAGCAATTATACAACCAGTTTGGTGTAGGTTTGGCCCGTATGGCACGTACAATCAGAGAACGTATGAACGTACGTGACAATGAGGTATTCACCCCAATGGATCTGATTAATGCCAAAACATTGTCGAGTGTTATTAACTCGTTCTTTGGTACAAACCAGTTATCCCAGTTCATGGACCAAACCAACCCGCTTAGTGAAATTGCTCACAAGCGCAGGGTCTCTGCATTGGGACCAGGAGGTCTATCCCGTGAAAGAGCTGGTTTCGAAGTACGCGACGTTCACTATACTCACTACGGAAGGCTTTGTACAATTGAAACTCCTGAAGGACCAAATATCGGTCTTATTTCTTCGTTATGTGTTTTTGCAAAAATCAATAAACTTGGTTTTATCGAAACACCTTATAAAAGCGTTGTCGGTGGTAAAGTGGACTTAGCCGAAACCATGTACCTCAGCGCTGAAGAGGAAGAAAACAAGATTATTGCGCAGGCAACCACTCCAATGGATGATCTTGGTAATTTCGCTGACGACAAAGTTAAGGTACGATACCTGGCCGATTATCCTTTGATTGAAAAAGAGAAGGTCGATTTAATTGATATAGCTCCTAACCAGATTGCATCGATTGCAGCTTCACTCATTCCTTTCCTTGAGCATGATGATGCTAACCGTGCACTTATGGGATCGAACATGATGCGCCAGGCTGTTCCGCTTCTTAATCCGGAAAGGCCAATTGTTGGTACAGGAATCGAGGCACGTGTTGCCCAAGATTCGCGTGTACTAATCAATGCTGAAGGCGATGGTATCGTTGAGTATGTTGATTCTGTTCAAATCGTTATCCGTTATGCCCGCCTTGAAGAAGAACGGCTTGTAAGCTTCGACGACGATCTGAAAGTGTATAACCTCACCAAATTTTCGCGTACTAACCAGAATACCTGTATCAATCTCAGGCCTATTGTCCGCAAAGGCGATAAGGTTAAAAAAGGACAGGTTTTATGTGAAGGATATGCTACCCAGGCAGGTGAACTTGCCTTAGGTCGCAACCTGATGGTAGCATTTATGCCTTGGAAAGGGTATAACTTTGAAGATGCAATTGTTATCTCCGAGCGTGTTGTTAAGGAAGATATCTTCACTTCCCTTCATATCGAAGAGTTTACTCTCGAAGTGCGTGATACCAAACGTGGTGTTGAGGAGTTAACAAATGATATTCCTAACGTAAGTCAGGAAGCCACCAAAGATCTTGACGAGAGCGGATTAATCCGTATTGGCGCTGAGGTTAATGAAGGCGATATCCTTATCGGAAAAATAACTCCGAAAGGTGAAAGTGATCCTACACCGGAAGAAAAACTTCTGCGTGCTATATTTGGCGACAAAGCCGGTGATGTGAAAGATGCTTCGTTGAAAGCGCCCCCATCAATGAAAGGTGTTGTTGTTGATAAAAAACTTTTCTCACGGGTTGTTAAGGATAAAAAACTTAAGGCCAAAGAGAAAGATATGGTTAAGGAACTTGACGAAGAATTTACAAAAAGTACCGCTGAACTAAAGCAGAAACTTGTAGATAAACTTACCGTTCTGGTTAGCGGAAAAACATCGCAGGGTGTTTACAATAACTTCAAGAATGAGATGGTTCCCAAAAAGGTGAAGTTTACCCAGAAAATGCTTATGGGTATCGATTTCATCAATGTTAATCCCAATAAATGGACCACCGATAAGGATGTAAATGAGTTAATTAAACAACTCATTAATAATTACATTATCAAGTACAAGGAAATTCTGGGTGTATATAACCGCAGGAAATTTGTGGCAACAGTAGGCGACGAATTACCTAATGGCATCGTTCAGATGGCTAAAGTTTATGTAGCTAAAAAGCGTAAACTCAAAGTTGGTGATAAAATGGCAGGCCGCCACGGGAATAAAGGTATTGTCGCACGTATTGTACGTGAAGAAGATATGCCTTTCCTCGAAGACGGAACACCTGTCGACATCGTCCTTAACCCGCTTGGTGTGCCTTCGCGTATGAACCTTGGACAGATTTTCGAAACTGTACTGGGCTGGGCCGGCGCAAAAACCGGAACTCATTTTGCCACGCCGATTTTTGATGGTGGTTCAATCGAGCAAATCAATGAACTCATGGTAAAGGCCGGACTTCCTGAAAATGGTAAAGTTTACCTTTATGATGGTGGAACAGGTGAAAAGTTCGATCAGACTGCAACTGTCGGTTACATCTATATGCTGAAACTTCATCATATGGTTGATGACAAGATGCACGCACGTTCAATCGGACCATATTCACTTATTACACAGCAGCCATTAGGAGGTAAAGCTCAGTTTGGAGGTCAGCGTTTTGGTGAAATGGAAGTTTGGGCACTCGAAGCATATGGAGCTGCCAATATTCTTCAGGAAGTACTCACTGTTAAGTCCGACGATGTTGTCGGCCGTGCAAAAGCTTATGAAGCTATTGTAAAAGGTGAAAATATGCCAATCCCGGGTATTCCTGAATCATTCAATGTACTTGTTCACGAACTCAGGGGCTTAGGTCTCAATGTAAGCTTCGAATAAATATTCAGTAGCCGCAGAGCATCATGTTGTGATTTTCAGCATGATGCTTACGGTGGCTAGTGGTTATTTATAGTGAAACAAAAGTAATTTTAATCGTTAATCCTTTCTTGATATATGGCTTTCAGAAAAGAAAATACAGCCGCAAACAAATTTTCCAGGATCAGGATAAGCTTAGCTTCACCTGAATCCATTCTGGAAAGATCAAGTGGTGAAGTACTTAAACCCGAAACTATAAACTACAGAACATACAAACCTGAAAGGGATGGATTGTTCTGTGAACGCATTTTTGGCCCTGTGAAGGACTGGGAATGCCATTGCGGAAAATACAAGCGCATCAGGTACAAAGGCATTGTCTGCGATCGCTGCGGTGTTGAAGTAACAGAGAAAAAAGTTCGCCGCGAACGCATGGGACACATTCAGTTGGTAGTTCCTGTTGCACATATCTGGTATTTCCGTTCATTACCAAACAAAATCGGAGCTTTACTTGGTGTTCCATCTAAAAAACTGGATTCAATTATTTACTATGAAAGGTATGTGATTATTCAGCCTGGCGTTCTTGCCAGCGAAGGACTCAAAACCCTCGACTTCATAACAGAAGAAGAATACTTCGATTTCCTTGATAAACTACCAAAGGAAAATCAGTATCTAGATGACAGTGATCCTAATAAGTTCATTGCCAGGATGGGTGCTGATGCATTGGTTGATTTACTTGCACGCCTCGATCTGGATCAGGTATCTTATGATCTTCGTCATAAAGCAAATACCGAAACTTCCCAGCAACGGAAAATGGAAGCGCTCAAACGCCTCCAGGTTTATGAATCCTTCCGCGATGCACAAACACGTGGTGAGAACAAACCAGAGTGGATGATTGTGAAAGTTGTTCCTGTTATTCCACCTGAACTTAGACCATTGGTTCCTTTGGATGGCGGACGTTTCGCAACCAGCGACCTAAATGATTTGTATCGCAGGGTTATCATTCGTAACAATCGTTTGAAACGCCTTATCGAAATCAAAGCTCCGGATGTGATCATGCGTAACGAAAAACGTATGCTCCAGGAAGCTGTTGATTCACTTTTTGATAATTCGCGTAAAGCCAGTTCAGTTAAAACTGAATCGAACCGCGCGCTGAAATCATTGAGCGACAGTTTAAAAGGTAAGCAAGGACGTTTCCGTCAGAACTTACTTGGTAAACGTGTCGACTATTCAGGTCGTTCGGTTATTGTTGTAGGTCCTGAACTTAAACTTCACGAATGCGGTCTTCCTAAAGATATGGCTTCGGAGTTGTTCAAGCCATTTATTATCCGCAAGATGCTTGAGCGCGGTATTGTAAAAACCGTGAAATCAGCTAAGAAAATTGTTGATCGCAAGGATCCTGTTGTTTGGGAAATTCTTGAGAATATTTTGAAAGGACATCCTGTTATGCTTAACCGCGCACCGACATTGCACAGGTTAGGTATCCAGGCTTTCCAGCCAAAGCTTATTGAGGGAAAGGCTATTCAGCTTCACCCACTCGCTTGTACGGCTTTCAACGCCGACTTCGACGGTGACCAGATGGCTGTGCATCTTCCACTGGGAAATGCTGCTATTCTGGAGGCTCAGATTCTAATGCTTGCTTCGCATAACATTCTTAATCCTGCTAACGGTGCTCCAATTACAGTTCCTTCGCAGGACATGGTTTTGGGTCTTTATTACATTACCAAAGGCCGTAAAACCGAACCTGGTCATATTATGAAAGGCGAGGGAATGCGATTCTATTCACCTGAAGAAGTGATTATAGCTTATAATGAAAAGCGGATTGACTTGCATTCCTGGATTCATGTCAGGATTCCGGTTGAAGAAAACGGCGTTAAAGTTGAAAAACTTATAGAAACTACTGTTGGTCGTGTCCTCTTCAATCAGGTTGTTCCTGAAGAATATGGTTTCATCAACCAGCTTTTAACAAAGAAATCACTCCGCGATATTATCGGTGACTTGTTGAAGAAAACCGGAACAGCCAAAGCTGCCCGTTTCCTCGATGATATTAAGAATATGGGTTTTACAATGGCTTTCAAAGGAGGTCTTTCGTTTAACCTTGGCGATGTGGTTGTTCCAAAACTTAAAGAAGAGCTGATTACTAAAGCCAACCTCGAAGTTGAAGAAGTAATGAATAACTACAACATGGGTTTCATTACCAACAACGAGCGTTACAATCAGATCATTGATATCTGGACCCACACCAACTCAAACCTTACTAAAAAGGTTATGACTGATCTGGCCACTGACAATCAGGGATTCAATCCTGCATATATGATGCTTGATTCAGGAGCCCGCGGATCGAAAGAACAGATCAGGCAGCTTTCAGGTATGCGCGGACTTATGGCCAAACCTCAGAAATCGGGTGCTACTGGTGGTGAAATTATCGAGAATCCGATTTTATCGAACCTAAAAGAAGGTCTGTCAGTACTTGAGTATTTTATTTCTACTCACGGTGCACGTAAAGGTCTTGCCGATACCGCTCTTAAGACTGCAGATGCAGGATATCTTACCCGTCGTTTGGTTGACGTAGGTCAGGATGTTATCATCTCGGAACCTGATTGTGGTACATTGCGCGGACGTGTTACTTCAGCGTTGAAGAAAAATGAAGAACTCGTTGAATCACTTTACGATCGTATTCTTGGCCGTGTAACTTTGCACGATATTTACCATCCACATACCGGTGAACTTATTGCTCCGGGTGGATCGGAACTTACCGAAGAAATCTGTACAATTATTGAAGAATCACCTATTGAATCTGTAGAAATACGTTCAGTGCTAACTTGCGAATCGAAGCAAGGCGTTTGTGCCCGCTGCTATGGTCGTAACCTTGCTACCGGACGAATGGTTCAGAAAGGTGAAGCTGTAGGAGTTATTGCTGCTCAGTCCATCGGTGAACCAGGTACACAGCTTACACTTCGTACTTTCCATGTGGGTGGTGTTGCCGGAGCTAATATTGCATCGGCTTCCCGAATAGTAGCCAAATACAACGGTTTAATCGAGATTGACGAATTACGTTCAGTTGATTATAAGAATAATGAAGGAAAGTCCTATCAGATTGTGTTAGGACGTTCAGCAGAAATGAGAATTGTTGATCCTCAGACCGGCATTGTCCTTGCTTCTGCTCATATTCCTTATGCTTCGAACCTGTATTTTGCTAATGGTGGCGAGGTAAAAAAAGGTGAACTAATAGCAGAATGGGATCCATACAACGCGGTAATACTTTCCGAAGTAGATGGTAAGTTGTTATTCGACAATATTACCGAAGGTGTTACTTTTAAAGTAGAAGCTGACGAACAGACTGGTTACCAGGAAAAGATTATTATCGAATCCCGTGTTAAAGCCAAAAATCCTTCAATCAAAATTGTGACACCCGATGGTGAGGAAATAAAAAATTATGACCTTCCTGTTGGCTCCCACTTACAAATAGAAGAAGGAAAGACCATTAAAGCTGGTGATGTACTCGTTAAGATTCCTCGTGCTGTAGGTAAAACAGGCGATATCACGGGAGGTTTGCCAAGGGTAACCGAGTTATTCGAAGCACGTAATCCTTCTGATCCGGCTGTTGTTTCCGAAATTGACGGAGTTGTATCATTTGGTAAAAAACTGAAACGTGGTAACCGCGAGATCATCATAACTTCAAAAACCGGTGAAGAACGCAGCTACCTGATTTCGACCTCGAAGCAGATTCTGGCTCAGGAAAATGACTACGTACGTGCCGGCACGCCTCTTTCTGACGGAGCTATTACTCCTGCCGATATTCTGGCGATTAAAGGACCTATGAAGGTTCAGGAGTATATCGTTAATGAAATCCAGGAAGTATATCGTTTGCAGGGTGTGAAAATTAACGATAAGCATTACGAGGTGATTGTTCGCCAGATGATGCGTAAAGTTGAAGTTGTTGATCCGGGCGATACTAAATTCCTTGAAGGAGAGTTGGTTAATAAGATTGATTTCAATGATGAGAACGACTGGATCTTTGGTAAGAAGATTGTTATTGATCCGGGCGATAGTGCAAATTTGAAACCAGGACAGATAATAAGTGCACGTAAACTTCGTGATGAAAATTCGCTGCTTAAACGCCGTGATAAACATCAGGTTGAATCGCGCGATGCAAACTCAGCAACTGCCAAACAGGTGCTTCAGGGTATCACAAGGGCTTCGTTGCAGGTTCGTAGCTGGATTTCAGCTGCATCATTCCAGGAAACTACAAAAGTTCTTACCCAGGCTTCTATTCAATCGAAGAGTGATGAACTGCTCGGTTTGAAAGAGAATGTTATAGTAGGTCATTTGATCCCGGCCGGAACCGGTTTACGCGAATACGAACATCTTATTGTTGGTTCACGCGAGGAATACGACCGTATGCTTGCATCAAAAGCAGAGTAATTACTGATTTAATTAATAAAATGGGGGAACTGAATCATCAAAACTGATCAGTTTCCCCATGTTTTTAAACGCATAAATAGGGGACTAAACAGCAATAAACAATAAAGCTATGAACGATCCAAAGAATCAAAATCAAAACCAGATTAATATCGAACTTTCTGACGAGGTAGGTGAAGGTATCTATTCAAATCTTGCTGTAATCACACATTCCAATTCGGAATTTGTTGTGGATTTTATAAAACTTATGCCCGGCATTCCAAAGGCTAAAGTAAAATCGCGAATTATCCTTACGCCACAACATGCAAAACGTTTGTACCGTGCTTTGAAAGAGAACATCGGCAAATTTGAAGCAATGCACGGCGCTATCAAAGAAACTGAAGGTGGTGATTTCCCCTTCCAGCTTAGTGGCCCGGCAGGTCAGGCCTAATAAAACGAAAAGATTGTTTTAAAAAAAAGAGGTTTCATTTTCTGAAACCTCTTTTTTTTTAACGGTTAACAAGGTATCTATATATGAGATACATTTGATCGTTATCAATTTTTGCTTTGGGAGCCATTACATTGAGGGCTTTTTTCCAGTCAATGTTCGATCGGCTTCCTGGACTATACAATTTGTGGCATTTCCCACAATTATTGATATACAGATCGTGGCCTTGTTGTAGTTCCGAAAGTGAGGCCACCTCAACTTTATTTACATTTTTTTCGGTAGGGACATAAAGTTGCGAGGTACAGGCAATAGCACCTACAAAGATTAAAGCTAAAAAAACTGGCTTCATGAGATATAATTTTGTTTATGAGGTAAAAGTATGAATTTTCATGGTACCCTGTATAATGCAATTAATATTAATATGCAGTAACACCTGATTATATTTCAATTAGCAAAAAAACAGTAACCTCATGATTGAAGTTACTGTTTGTGACTTGGCAATTAAATAAGAAAGCAGTGGGTTCTCCTTAAACGTTGAACAAAGAGTTAACGATAGGATCGTTTTTGCTTGTACGGTCATCAATACGTTTATCCATCATCAGCGGATATACGCATTCGTCAATCAAAGCCTGACTGGTTCGGGTTGTTACTTTGTAAGCCCTGCCAGCAGCAGATGTTGATTCGTATGAGAAATCCCATCCAAGAACCATTACGCGTATGCCCCGACTGTTGATTTTTTTAATAAGTGGCACATAATCTGTATCACCGGCAATAATAACAACTACGTCCAATTGTTTTACCAGACTTAGTTCGTAGGTTTCGAGGGAAAACCATACATCAATTCCTTTTTCTTCAGCCTCACCCGTGCGGGAGTCAACTAACAAAGGGTAATTGTGTGTAGTGATACCTTCGTACATGAAAATGTCGTCAATGCGGCGCTCATTTGTCATTTGTGTAAGGCGGTAGGCTTCGTCAGGATACTTTTTCTCCAGCTGGCTGGTTGAATACCGTCCACGGAACCAGTGAGTTTCAACTACCTGGCAATAACGTTTCTCCGTGTTTTCGAGTTTTGAAATCTCGTCACGCAGAAATTCTGCAAGCCCATTAAAGTTAATTGTGCTTTTGCGCTCATGATGGTATCTGTAATAAGAATTAACTTTCAGAAAGAAAGTACCATCGATGAATAGTCCGATTTTTTTGATTTTCTCTTCCATCTAAATGATGTATAAATAAGTACAGTAAAAGGTTGTGATATAAAATCTGTTCAAATAACAGCAACCCTGAAAAATTGTTCAATTTCTTCCAAAAGTAAATGCAAAAAATTTATGTGTTGGGAATGGCATAAGATTTTTCGCGGAGATTGCAGCTCAATACTTTCTCTGAAGAAGCGCAAATTTAGTTACATTTTATTAAAAACCAAATTTTGTAAAAAAAAACCTTACTACTTGTAATTTAAGATTTTACGGCTGTTAGAGGGTTACAGAGATTTTAGCTTGTTTTCCGTTAAGATTATTTAACAAATACCAGGTTAATAGCAGTTACTCAGGGATAAGCCGTTTTTATCTGATTAGTTTTATTTCATTAAATGAACCCAGGTAAAGTTTCCAGCGTTATCGCGGGCCGTTGTACTAGTGCTGATTCTGGTGTCAATCCGCAGTCTTGTGAAATAGTCGCGGTATGACAATGCGAAAAATAAACTGCCTACCGTTGGTTGGTCGGTATCTCTGAAATTCAGCCAAAGTTCACGGGGTTGGCCGATCCAGATGCCTGTTATTTTGGTAATGACAGAATTTTGATGGATCAGCTTTTTGCCGCTTTTGTCAAAAATATATTCCCATTCGCAGCCATATACCGCTTGTCCGCTCGGTTGGAATGCCGGTAGATACCAAATGCTTATTGTTCGGTCGGGATTTACACATACGGAGGAATTATAAAACAGGTTACTTGTATCGCGAATTAATTGAAATTGTTTTTCCGACTGGAATAGTGCAATTCCCATAGTTTTTAACATCGTTGTATCGAAGCTGCCTTTATATTCAGTAACAGCTGATAAGGAGTCAATTTGCAAGTGGTGAATAATATTGAAGACTTCATTGTCGCCCCTTCCACCAACTACAAACCATGTTTTATCTTTGTTGTAGCTGAACCAGACCGGGGTATTTATTTCGGGCTGATGTATGAATTTTTCAGCTCCAAGTTGTGTAACATATTCATATTCGGTAAGCCAGTTCGCGAATTCAAGATGTTTTATGAATTGTGTTGTGTCAAATTCCTTTTTAGCTGTCTGAGGCTTTGCCTGAAGAGCAAACATAATTAATGTAAAAACAAGCACAAATAGTTTATTCATTTTGATTCGGAGTTTTATTTAAATGTGTAAAATATCCCAAAGGAAAAATCGATGCGTGAAATATTCTGGTAATCTTTTTCTTCTAGCTGGATAACTTCTTCGGAACTGCCGTTATCCTGAGTGAATTCTTTTAGAAAAGCACGTAAATAGTTTCCCTGAAATCCTAAACTCAGGTTTGGAATTACCTTGTAACTAATGCCCAGGCTGGTTGATAATCCAGGCAGAGAGCCTTTTACCATTGATTCTTCGCCAACAGCTTTTCCAATATTTCGGAAAAATAGCCAGGCAGGACCAATGCCTCCTGTAGCTGATAGCTTGTTGTGAAAAAAAAGGTATCTGCCATAAACCATAGTAGAAAGCGAATGTATGCTCATGTTGCTGGAGATATCAATGTAATATTTCTGCGAAAAAATTTGTAATACGATACTATCAGCTTCTTTTTTCGTGTTAAACCGTGAATACCGGGCTCCAATTCCGAAGTATCTGTTAAAAAAGTAGTCAGATTCTAACCCGTAATGCCAACCTGAACGCAATTGATTATAAAAATCCTGTATTTCCGGAGCCAGGCTGTCGGGAGCTGTCTCGATTAGCAGTCTTGGCCCGGCAAAAACGCCAACATTTAATCCTCCTTGTTTAGGAACCGGATATGAGTTGGTTTGCTGTTGAGCATTAACTGTGCAAAAGGCAAAACTGAGCAGAAAAATTATAAAACTGTTTTTTTTCATTTATAAAGGGTAGGCATTGCAATTCTTTAGGTTGGTATCCTATTAACGCAATCAGGCAGGAAATAGTTTTCGGCCGGGGATAAAAAAAACGGCCTCAGGTGAGAACCGTTTTTTCAAAAGTGTCATTATTTACTTTTATCAGGTGGAGCTGGAACCGATGGCTTAGCTTTATAGTTTTTAAGTTCGTCAAGTACAACTTCAATTGCTTTATTCAGTTGGTCGTCAATTCCTTCGTATTCTCTTGCCGGATCATTATCAATTTCAATATCGGGCTCAACGCCATGACCTTCAATGATCCATTTGCTCTCATCAGCTGAAAAACTTGCAAATTCAGGTTTACGGAGGTCGGCTCCATCAACGAACGGAAGTGAGCCTCGAATACCTACAACGCCGCCCCAGGTTCGGGTACCGATTACTTTTCCCAGCTGATGTTTCTTGAAACCATAAGGGAAAAGGTCGCCGTCAGAAGCTGAATAGTTATTTATGAGTAGAACTTTCGGTCCGAGCATCATTTTGGTTGGTGTCTGACCGATGAACTCAACATTACGGGCTGTATTGCTTCTCTGGATTTCGCGGTTAAGGCGTTCGATAATCATTGGCGAAACATTGCCACCTCCATTGCCCCGATCATCGATGATCAAAGCTTTTTTTGCCAGTTGCGGGTAGAAATATTTTACAAATTCATTTAACCCTTCTGCACTCATGTCAGGGATGTGGATGTAGCCAACCTCGCCATTGGTTGCTTTATCAACTTTGCAGATATTTTCCTGGACCCAGGTGTAATAATAGAGTTTCGATTCATCATTAACCGGCACTACAAGCACTTTTCGTCCACCTTCAGCTGGAGTGGAATTTAAGGTAAGCTCCACATTTTTATCGGATTTGTTAATCAACATTGCATTTATATCGGCTATATCTTTCGTCGATTTTCCGTTAACGGAAGTAATAAAATCGCCCTTTGATGCAGCTACTCCGATTTCGGTAAGCGGTGAGCGCAACTCGCGGCTCCAGTTGGCTCCCTGTAACAAACTATCAATCCGGAAATAACCCGATTCGTGTTTGCTTAACCTTGCGCCTAATAAGCCGAGGTTGATTTTTTCGACCGGTTTGCGCTCTCCACCATTAATATATGCATGACCGACACTCAGCTCAGCAATCATTTCGCCGATAAGATAAGTAAGGTCATTCCGATTGTTTACCCAGGGAAGCATCACGGCATATTTGCTGTGCATCGCTTTCCAGTCGACGCCATGCATATTGGGCACATAAAAGAAATCGCGCATCTGCCGCCATGCTTCGTCGTATATCTGGTTCCATTCCTGCCGGTTGTCGACCCATATTTTCAGGTCCGACATGTCAATGTATTTTTCGGTACTGATTTTCGACGATGGCAGGTCGATCATAGCATACCTGCTGCGCTGACGCACCAACATTTTCTTTCCGTCGGCAGTAATATCGAACGAAACATCGGAACCAAGATCTGTTTCCTTTTTCTGTTTCAGATCGTAAACTTTAGCCGCCATGCCCTTTTCATCGGCCATGTTATAATAAATTTTGTCTTCGACTGACCATAGGTTCCAATAATTGCCAGCTTCAACGGGTATCTCAATAATTCGCTGCTGAATTCCTTCGAGATCAATCTTTACAGGTTTGGTAGCGGATTCCTGCTCTTTATCCTTTTTCTCTCCTTTCCCTGGTTTTTTGTTTTTTTCTGATTTTTCAGATTTCTCAGGTTGGTCGCCACCTGAATCTTTTACCTCATCCAATTTAACTTCATCATTTGATGGTGCAAAAGGTGACGGTGTTTCCTTTTGAAGAGTTACAAGGTAAAGCTTAGTCATATTCTGGTATGCGAAATTCCACTCCACATTGCTATAAATAGGATTGAAAGTGCGATCGGAAGTAAAAATCAGGTATTTGCCATTACTGGAAAAGGTTGGCTGGTCCGACGAAAACCATTCATCAGTAACCTGAGATATTTTTTTATCTTCTGTATTATAAAGCATTACTTGCTGCATACCGTTTTCGGATGTCTGGCTGTAAGTGATCCAGCGGCTGTCGGGCGACCAGTCGAAACTCCTGTATTCCCAAACTTTCGATTTATCAACGAGAGTTACTTCTTTTGTAGCAATATCGACATATTGCAAACGAAGCATTTTGTCATTCCACAGTATTTTCTTGCTGTCGGGCGACCAATGGATTGAAAATTTATAAGTATCAGCGCCAGTTGTGAGTTGCACGGGAGGCTCACTTCCATCCTGTTTTACGATATAGATTTCGTATTCGCCGCTGGCATCGCTCAGGTAGGCGATCCACTTGCTGTCGGGCGACCAGATTGCTTCCCGGTCGTGAGCATTGCTGCTTGTGGTAAGGTTGCGGGTTATTCCTTCTTTAACAGGAACGCTGAAAATATCACCACGGCCTGCTGCTACAACCCTGTTGCCATCAGGCGAAGGATTTACGGAGGCCAGGAAGCGGGTTGCATCTTTCAGTTCATTTCGGGATGTGTTAAAGTCGTCGGCTATCTGGACCGAAACCTTTGTTGCAGTTTGCGTCCGTATGTCGAAATTGTAAATAAAACCTCCATTTTCGTAAATAATACGGTTATCACCTGCTGAAGGGAATTTGATGTCGTATTCAGTGTAATTAGTAACTTTCCGGGTTTGGTTGGTTTTAAGGTTGTAGCTAAACAGATTCATGGTGCGGTCGCGGTCGGAGCAAAAATAAATTTCATCGCCAAACCACATCGGGAAAATATCCTGAGCCGAATTGGATGTAATATTTCGCGTGGTTTTTGCTGTAAAATCATAAATCCAGATATCGTCGGCCATTCCACCTTTATAATATTTCCATGTCCTGAATTCACGGAAAACCCTGTTATAAGCCAGTTGTTTCCCATCCGGTGAATATGAGCAAAATCCACCGGCCGGAAGAGGAAGCTCTTTCGACATACCTCCTGTTACAGGAACAGTAAAAAGCTGTCCTATAAAATCGTTAAACGTTTGCTTTCGCGATCTGTAGATGATATTTTTCCCGTCAGGAGTCCAACCCATGACAATATTATTCGGACCCATTCTGTCGCTGATATCGTCACGGCCAAGGGTTGCCGTAATCGTAATCCGGGATGGAACTCCGCCTTTTGCAGGTATTGTATAAATTTCAGTGTTTCCATCGTATTGGGCAGTAAAAGCAACTGTGCTTCCGTCGGGCGAAAAGTGCGAAAACATTTCGTATCCGGCATCGCTGGTTAATTTGCGTGCCATGCCGCCCGAAACAGGAACAGTATATAAGTCGCCTGCATACGAAAAAACAACCTGGTTGCCGTTAATCGTCGGGAAACGCAGCAATCGGGCTTCTTCCTGGGCCGATACCAGCACCGGAAGACACAGTAAAAGTGTTGAAAGCAGAGTGTAGAAGAATATTCGGTTCATAGTATTTAGAAGATTAAGTTTAAGAGAATGTGCAACAAAGTTATACATTCAGATGTTCGCACTAAAATATAATTTATTGAAAGTATTACAGTTGATACATACAAATATTTGTGATTTGTGGACACCAAGCCGTATTATTGCATTAATTTAGCCGCCTAAATTCAAAAAGACTCCTATGGATTTAATTGTTTCTGATAGTTGGTTTTTTACATGGGTAATGCTACCCGGATTGATATTTTTAGCCAGGATACTCGATCAGACCATTGGAACAATGCGACTTATTTTTCTTGCAAAAGGAATGAAACACATTGCTCCGGTTCTTGGGTTTTTCGAAGTGATAATTTGGCTTTTAGCCATAGGCCAGATCATGCAGCACCTCGATAACTGGTTATGTTACGTAGCTTATGGGGCTGGATTTGCCATGGGGAATTTTATTGGCATCACCCTTGAGGAGAAACTGTCAATAGGAACTTCAATTATCAGAGTCATTCTTTCCAGCGAATCGCCCGAACTCATTTCGGAATTGAAATCGCATAATTTCGGGCTGACCATCCTTAATGCTGAAGGTGCGAAAGGCAAGGTTAAGATTATTTTCTCTATAATAAGAAGGAAAGAAATAGCTGTTTTTATTAATACCCTTCACCAGTTTCATCCTAATGCTTTTTATACGATCGAAGATGTTAAGGAAGCGAAGGATGGAGTTTTTAACCGTCAGAAGTCGCTGGCAGCCGGAATTCCATCGTTGTTGAAGAAAGCTAAATAATAATTAGTTCATATTAAATATTACGCATACGGGAACGAAAATCGCTATACTGTCATATGAAGGCTCTGCAGGACGAACAACTATCGCAGTGGAGCTCTGCCGAAATGCAGTTTTACACGGACATAACCCCGTTCAGCTTGCCGGTTTTGATATTGAAAAGCCGGA
Organism: uncultured Lentimicrobiaceae bacterium; assembly: GCA_964420555.1. Lineage (GTDB taxonomy): Bacteria > Bacteroidota > Bacteroidia > Bacteroidales > UBA4417 > UBA4417. The sequence continues at coordinate 19,346 of CAYQTT010000022.1, forward strand.
TTTGATAAAATTGGCTGATGAATCAGGATTGAAAACTGAAAAAATATATGGCACATTACCAGTAATTGATGTTTCGCATTGTCGATATTGTGGAATTTGTGCAGGTTATTGTTCTGAGACTGCCATCCGGTTTAACCGCTACATACCTTCGGTAAGTTTGGTTGTATCGCGCTGTATTTCATGCGGTAATTGTCTGAAAGCATGTTCGAGAAATGGAATCAGGATGTTGCAAAAACTCTCGGGGAATATTGTTGAAGGCCGGATAAACGGAATTCCTTTAATTGCAGGTCAGCTTCAGGAATCTAGTCAGTTTTACAAACCGCTTATCAAAGCATTACTCGAACGGATTAAGCCTGACACGACTGTGATTTGTGATTTCGCTCCGGGAAACGACGGTGCTACTGGCGCTGGCTTGCAAGGAATGGATTTGGCCATCATTGTGATAGAGCCTGAAGCAGATTGGGAAACGAAACTTGCAGAGATGCTCAAATTGGCTAATACTGCAGAAATCCCTTCTGCTGTGATACTGAATAAAGTTTTAGATGAGCATGCCATTGTTGAGGATATTAAAGCGTATTGTGCCACACATGTTATACCTTTGCCCGGAATAATACCACTGATTGCTGATCATAACACCGGAACTGTTAATCCTTCGGTTAGTAATAGCACAGAAATTTTTTCAGAGATCTGGAATAATCTTTCTGAATTGCTTACGGTTCAGATAATAGCTCAAAAAACAATTTCAAAAAATAAAAAACAATTTAATTGAATTCCAATGAAAAAGAAGAACATCGGTTTTAATTCCATGCTTATTCATGGCGGTGATTTTAATGACGCTCTGGGAAGTGCTACAGTTCCGATTTACCAGACATCGACCTTTAAATTCGACAGCGCCGAACATGGAGCTGCTTGTTTTGCCGGCGATAGTGACGGATATATTTATACCCGTATCGGCAATCCGACCATTAATGCGCTGGAAACTTTGCTTGCCGATCTCGAAAAAGGCTGTGGCGGAATTGCTACCAGTTCGGGAATGGGTGCTGTAAATACGGTTTATGGCGCTATGCTCTCGCAGGGAGATCATGTGGTAAGTTCCGCCGCCGTTTATGGCCCTTCGCGTGTTGTTCTCGAAACGTATTACAAGAAATTCGGGATAGAGGCAACTTTTGTTAATACTGCCGATATTGAAGAAATCCGGAAGGCTATCAGACCCGAGACCAGATTATTGTTTATAGAAACACCATCGAATCCTACAATAGATATCACCGATTTGAAAGCTTGTTGCGCTTTAGCTCATCAGCATGGTATTCCGGTAGCTGTTGACAATACTTTTTGCAGCCCTTACCTTCAACGCCCACTCGAACTTGGAGCCGATATCGTGTTGCATTCACTTACCAAATTCATTAACGGCCATGCTGATATTGTAGGAGGCGTTGTAATTGCAAAAGACGAAGCTCTGTACAAAAAATTACGTTCAGTAATGGTTACTCTGGGTTTTAACATGGATCCGCATCAGGCATACCTGGTAATCCGTGGTGTTAAAACGCTGAGTATCCGTATCGACAGAGCACAGGAATCGGCAATGAAAATTGCATCATATCTCGAAAACCATCCGAAAGTGGAATGGGTAAGATACCCGGGACTTGCTTCTCACCCTCAGCACGAACTGGCAAAAGTTCAAATGGATGGTTTTGGCAGCATGATAAGCTTCGAACTAAAAGGAGGGGTTGAAGCCGGCAGAAAACTGATGAACAGCGTAGAAATGGCTATTCTCGCAGTTTCCCTGGGAGGTGTTGAAACCTTAATTCAGCATCCGGCCTCGATGACACATTCGAAAGTATCAGCCGATGGAAAAGAAAAAGCCGGAATTACAGATGGACTGGTTCGTTATTCAGTTGGCATTGAGGATGTAAGCGATCTTATCGCTGACCTCGATCAGGCGCTGGAAAAAGCATAATTCGAAATCACTGTTCTTAGAATAATTTCAGTATATGAAAATTCGGAACAAGGCTTAACTTAACTTGATAATTACAGCAGTTCTGTTAACGTTAGCTTATAATTCTAGAGGATTTGAAATACCTGGCAGTATCCCGTCGGATACAGCCAGGTATTTTGTTTAAAAGCCTCCCAGGAACAGTTATCGCAAAAAATGTGTGTTTGTTTTACAACGCGCAATAGTTAAGGCTTTGCTGGATTTTCTGTTCTTGTTTTTTGAAAAGATAATGTCAGGCCATTAAGCCGGATTTTCTTAATTTTGTTAACCTTAAAAAATTGGTGTGAAAAACTTTATACTTGTAATGCTCTTCTGTGTTTTTTCTGTCCCGGCTCTGCCACAGAAGGTTGCAGTCGTGCTCAGCGGAGGTGGAGCTAAAGGTGTTACACATATCGGCGTTTTAAGGGCGCTCGAAGATAATGGTATTCCCATTGATTACATTGCCGGTACATCCATGGGAGCCATAATTGGAGGATTATATGCTTCCGGCTATTCGCCTGATCAGATGCAGGAAATTATCAACTCCGAAGAGTTTACGAAATGGGTCTCCGGGAAACTTGATTTGCAGTACACCTATTTTTTCAGAAAGGGGCAACCAGACCCCTCGTGGCTCACTTTCAGGTTTAAGTATGATTCGGTATTGCAAACGCAGTTGCCGACAAATGTTGTTTCGCCAATGCGGATGGACTTTGCATTTCTTGAGTTGTTTTCAGCAGCCTCGGCGGTTTCAGGATACAATTTCGACAGCCTTATGGTTCCGTTCCGTTGTGTAGCCGCTGATGTTCGTCATAACAGACCTTATATCATGAGGAATGGCGATGTAGGATCCGCAATCAGAGCTTCAATGACATTTCCTTTTTACTTCAAGCCTATCCGCATCGACGGACGATTGTTGTTTGATGGCGGTATGTACAACAATTTCCCTTCCGATGTAGTAATGGACGATTTCTTCCCTGATATCATAATAGGTAGCAAAGCTTCGGGTAATTATGATCCCCCTTCGGATGATGATGTAGTATCGCAACTCACCAGTATGCTGATGGGTGAAACTAAATTTGATTTGTACTGCGATGCCAGCGTATTGATAGAACCCCACCTGAAAGACGTTAATGTAATTGATTTCTCTTATACCCAAGCTTTTATTGACAGTGGATACATGGCTACTGAACGTCTGATTCCTCAGATCAGGATGTTTGTGCTCGATAGAGTAAGCAAGGAAATGCACGACAGTATAAGGAAGAATTTTAACAGCAGGAAGCCCGAACTTAAAGTGAACAGCGTGGAAGTAAGAGGCTTGCAGCAAGGTCAGGCATTGTATGTGGCTAATGCTGTGATGGGCCAAGTGAAAGGGCGTAAAACTAACACGTATTACGCTCGCGATCTCGATCTTGAACAGGTAAAAACCGGGTATTTTAAAGTAATAGGGGAGGATCGCTTAAAATCAGTTTATCCTTCATTGTTGTACGACACTATTTCGCAACGCTATAAATTTATACTGGACACGCAATATGAAGCGGCAATCAAAGCCGACTTTGGCGGGAGTTTGTCATCAGGAGCTACCAATGAAATTTTTCTGCAGCTGCAGTATAGTTATTGGCGGAAAGTAGCTACCACTGCAAAAATCAACGGTTTTTTCGGGCGTTTTTATAATTCTGCACTTATCGGCAGCCGGGTTGAACTGCCCGGGCGAAAGCCCAAATACGTAGAGCTGGAATATACATTCAATCAGTTCAATTACTACCGAACAAAGGCATTCTTTTTTATTGATGATACGCCTCTTTTTCTTTACGAAAATAATACCCATCTGAGAGCTGATATTGGTTTTCCGATTACGTATAAAGGGAAAATTGAAACAGGTCTTACCTGGGGAATAAACCGAGCTGATTACTTTCAGAATAATTCAGCAACATCCGAAGATGTTGCCGATAAAACACGGTTCAATTATTATAGTCCGTATCTGGAGATAGAGTTTAATACACTAAACCGGAAACAGTATTCGAATCAGGGAGCAAGGATATACGCTTCGGCACAGTTTATAAGCGGGCTCGAGAAGCATACCCCCGGAACTACTTCCCTTCTTGAAGGAGATTATTCCGATTATCATAACTACTTTTCAGTCAAACTGTTATTTGATAAATACTTTTTAACCAAGTCATTTTATACCCCGGGAATCAATTTTGAGTTTCAGGCAAATTCGCTCGGGAGTTTTCGGAATTACACTTCCACAACGCTGTATATGCCTCATTATGCACCAGTTTACGAAATGTCAACTTTTTATCAGTCTGTATATCGTCCTGCCGGATTTACAGCTATGGGGATGAGGAATATCTTTACAATAAGTAAAAATATGGATATACGGCTCGAAGGATTTGTAATGGCTCCTTTTCGTGAGTTAAGCAGCAATAATTTAAATCAGACCGTTTTCAGTGAGCTTTTCCCCGCCCTGCATTATATTGTTTCCACTGGTTTTGTTTATAATACACCTATTGGTCCTCTTAGTGCATCGTTTAATTATTATGATGATGGCACCCCTGTTTCTTTTTTTGTAAATATTGGATATATCATTTTTAACCGGTCAGCATTCTGATGAAAACCATAAATAAGCGGCTACCTGATACAGGGCCAGAACATATTCGCAATCAAATTTCAATAAATTCAGCTACTTAACGAAATGTTATTAAATTTGCACTCCTTTCGCAAGTAAAGGAACCTTTGCAGAACTAATCTTTTCTTACAGAAAAACACGCATACTACCGCTGTTTCCGAAGAAATGGCGGGTTTTATTTAACCTGGTCAATAGTTTAATTACTAACTCATCAACAGATGGAATCTACCAAACATCCCGATCAAAATCCTGAAGAAGCTCCTATGCTTAACCAGGAGGAGAATTCACAACAAAACGAAGCTGTAAACACAGCTGAAGAATTATCATCACCAGTAGTAACTGCCGAAGCAGAAACTGAAGTTGTTAAAGAACCGGCTCAGACTGAAGCCGTTGCTGAACCTGAAACAGTTGCTGAAACCGAAGTAGTTGCTGAACCAGAAGTGGTTGCTGAACCTGAAGTGGTTGCCGAACCTGAAATGGTTGCAGAACCTGAAGTAGTTGCAGAAACCGAAGTGGTCGCAGAGACTGAAGTAGTTGCAGAAACCGAAGTGGTTGCCGAACCTGCAGTGGTTGTTGAAACCGAAGTGGTTGCAGTGCCCAAAGTGGTTGCAGTGCCCGAAGTGGTTGCCAAAACTATAGACGTTGCTGCCGATAAAGCAGTTGATGATCTGGAGTCATTAGATGATGCTATTGACGCTGAAGTTGCTGCGGCTGAAACTGTTGATGTTGATTTTGCCAACATGAGCCGGGAACAACTGGTTGTGATGCTCGAAGAAATTGTGCAGAATGCGGATGTTAACGAAATAAAATCAAAAGTTGCCCTGATTAAGGTTGCTTACCTTGCAATCACTAATAAGGAGCATCAGGAATTGTATCAAAAAGTAGCCGAAACAGAAGAAGCGGAAAATTTCGAAACGGTTGATCCGCTCGAAGAGCGCTTTAAAGCTGCTTTTGGAATATACAAACACAATAAGTTCCGCTTCACCGAAGATCAGGAAAAAGTTAAAATAGTTAACCTCGAAGCCAAGAAAAAAATTCTGGACGAATTAAAAGTTCTTATCAATTCCGAGGAAACATTGAAAAAGACCTACGATGAATTTAAAGCATTGCAGGATCAGTGGAAAACTATCGGGATGGTTCCAAAAACAGAAGCCCAGGGCTTATGGCAGAACTATCATTTCCTTATCGAGAAATTTTTCGACAAAGTAAAAATTAATAAAGAGCTTAAAGACCTTGATCTTCGTAAAAACCTTGAGCGTAAAATGGAATTATGCGAAAAGGCTGAAGAACTGGTTCTTGAATCATCTATATCGCAATCGTTCAAGCGTTTACAGGAACTTCACGAAGAGTGGAAAGAAATTGGTCCTGTTTCGCAGGATAAACGCGAAGAAGTTTGGGATCGCTTTAAAACCGCTACCGAAAAAATTAATGATCGTCGTCATGAATTCTACAAAGAGATTCAGGGTGAGCTCGAAGCAAATTATGCAGCTAAAGTTTTACTTTGCGAAAAAGCTGAACAGCTTGTTTCCACTGAGTTTAACTCAATAAAACAATGGCAGGACAGCACCAACCAGGTGAACGAACTGCTTAAAATGTGGAAATCGGTCGGACAGGCTCCGCAAAAAGTAAACAACGAAATCTGGAACCGTTTCAAAGCGCAGCTCGATCTGTATTTTTCGAACAAAAAGGAATATTTCTCGAAACTGAAAGATCAGCAGCTTAACAACTACAACCTGAAAGTTGAACTTTGTCTGCAAGCCGAATCGCATAAGTTAAGCACCGACTGGAAAAATTCATCGCGCGAACTGATCAAACTCCAGGAAGAGTGGAAAAAGATTGGTCCTGTTCCACGCAAGCACAGCGAAAAGATATGGAAACGCTTCCGTACTGCCTGCGACGAATTTTTTAATACTAAAAATGAGCACTTTAAAGGCCTACAGGCCAGTGAAGGCGCTAACCTTCAATTGAAACTGGAGATCCTCGCTAAGCTAACTGCTTTTGAATTCAGCGAAAACAGGCAGGAAAGTCTCACGAAAGTGAAAGAATTACAGCGCGAATGGATGGAAACAGGTCATGTTCCAATCAAGGAAAAGGATCGTATTCAGGCTGAATTTAAAGCTGCTGTGAATAAAATCTACGATAAGCTGAAAGTCGATTCCAACGAAGCCCATCAGATGAATTACCGTTCGCGTTTCGAAAATGTGAAGGATCAGCCAGATGCTGGTCGTATCATAAACCGTGAGCGTACCGGACTACAATCAAAAATTGATAGTCTGAAAGAAGAAATCCTGCTATGGGAAAACAACATCGGTTTCTTCGCCAGGTCCAAACAAGCGAATCTGCTGAAAGCCGAATTTGAAGGGAAAATAGCCCGTGCCAAAGAGGAACTTGCTACACTCGAAGCCAAAGCAAAGATTCTTAAAAACGTTGCCCGCGAGCAACAATAAATACTAAAAGCCCCGGACAGGGGCTTTTTTTATACCCGGATGTAAAAGTAATGGTATCTGAGATGTTGCGTTTAATCCTTTTCTTTATTGTCGTACCTTTGTGTTATGTCAGCAAATACATTTGGAACATTATTCCGCCTTACCACTTATGGCGAATCGCATGGTGCTGCTATTGGCGGTATTATCGATGGTTGTCCTTCGGGGCTTGTAATTGACCTTGATTTTATTCAGCAGGAACTCAATCGGCGTCGGCCCGGTCAGTCGGAAATAACTACCGCCCGTAACGAAAGCGATAAAATTGAAATTCTTTCAGGCGTTTTCGAAGGCAGGTCCACCGGAACACCTATCGCTTTTGAGGTTCGCAACAAAGACCAGCAAAGTGCTGATTACGATCATTTGCGCGATACATACCGCCCTTCCCATGCTGATTATACTTACGACAGTAAATTCGGTTTCCGCGATTACCGAGGAGGTGGACGTTCCTCAGCGCGTGAAACACTTTCGCGTGTTGCCGGCGGCGCTGTTGCAAAACTATTTTTAAGGGAAGCAGGCATCACTGTAAAGGCATATGTGCGAAGCATTGGTGAAATAGATACCGGTAAGGATTTCAGTATAGAACAGCTCACTAATATTGAATCCAGCCCTGTTCGTTGCCCGGATAAATCGGCATCGGATAAAATGATCGCGCTTATCAACCGCCTTAAAGATGAAGGCGATACAACCGGTGGCGTAATTTCCTGTATTATCGAAGGCGTCCCTGCGGGTTTAGGCGAACCGGTTTTTGATAAATTACAGGCCGAACTTGCCAAAGCGATGATGAGTATAAATACGGCTAAAGGATTCGAATATGGTGAGGGATTCAAAGCGCCCGCCATGCGTGGTTCGGAGCATAACGATATATTTATGCCTGCCGGTCCGGGAAAAATTAAAACAGCTACAAACCATTCAGGCGGCATACAAGGCGGCATCAGTAATGGAGCCGATATTCTTTTCAGGGTTGCTTTTAAACCAATAGCAACCATCAGGCAAACACAGCAATCGGTGAACCGCGATGGCGAAAGTATCGAAATTACAGGCAAAGGACGACATGATGTTTGTGTTGTTCCACGCGCAGTGCCAGTTGTTGAAGCAATGGCGGCACTGGTAATTGCCGATCATCTGCTACGTAACCGGTCGGCACGATTGTAGAATATTCCTCACGTTTTTTACGTTTACATTTAAGAATATATAATTCTCTCAGTCATGAAGAAGAAAGCATTGAAAATTTCAGCCATAGTAATAGGTTTACTTTTATTGGTAGTTATCGCGTTACCTTTCGTTTTTAAAGGTAAAATCAAGAAAGCTGTTCAGTCGGAAATAAATAAAAACCTGAATGCAGTTGTAACATTCGATGGGGTAGGAGTGACCCTTTTCAGGCAATTCCCCGATCTGACAGTAAAACTAAGAAATCTGGTTGTAGCAGGAGCCGATGATTTCGAAAAAGATACGCTTGCGTCAATTCCTGCATTAACACTCACCATTGACCTTGCCAGTGTTTTTCGCGGAAGCAATTACAAAGTGAAACAGATTGGATTAACATCGCCTCATCTGCTTTTTAAAGTGCTTAAGAATGGAAAAGCAAACTGGGATATTATGAAGGAAACCGGAACGACCGATACGGTTTCGGAAACGTCTGTTTTTAAAGTGTATCTCAATAAAATAGAAATCAGTGATGCACGAATCATATATGACGATGCTGAAATCCCCACCAGGCTGGTTTTTGACGGATTAAGCGGCACGCTCAGCGGTGATATGACAGCCGATGTTACAAAGCTTGATATTGAAGCCGTTATCAAAGAAATTACCGCCGATTACGATGGCGTCCGTTACCTGAGTAAGTCGAATGGCGAAATTACAACCTTGCTTGATGCTAACCTCGAAACCTGGACTTTTACTTTTAAAGATGGAATTGTCAGGCTGAACGATTTGAATATTACTGCGGATGGTTTCTTTGCTATGCCTGAGAATGGCTATGATATGGATATTAAATTTGCCGCTAAGGAAAACACGTTTAAAGCATTTCTGTCGCTTATTCCTGCTATTTATTCAAAGGATTTTGACAATGTAAAAACTGCAGGAACCATGGCTTTTGATGGATTTGTGAAGGGACTGTATAACGATGTTTCAATGCCTGCATTCGCTATCAACCTTAAAGTGGCGGATGGTATGTTCAGTTATCCCGGTTTGCCCGGAAGCGTTTCGGAAGTCAACCTGCAGGCTGCAATTGCCAATCCCGACGGTGTGATGGACCACACAACCGTTGATGTTCCGCGAATGCACCTGAGCATGATGCAGAACCCGGTTGATATTACGCTGGCTTTGCGAACTCCTGTTTCCGATCCTGATATTAATGCAACGGTGAAAGGCGTTCTTGACCTTGCAGCTATTTCGAAAGTGTATCCGCTTGGTGATAAAACCAGGTTAGCAGGAATCGTAAACGCCGATATGGCATTTAGTGGAAAAATTTCAGCAATCGAAAAAGGAGCTTACGATCAGTTCAAAGCTTCGGGTTTTGCGACTGTTGATAAACTTGTGTACGAAGGTGAGGAAGTCGCTCAGCCTGTGAATATCAGCAAAGCCAGACTCGATTTCACTCCAGCCTATGCGCAGCTTACCGGATTAGCAATGACAATAGGTAAAAACGATCTTTCGGCCAATGGCAAGATCGAAAATTATATTCCATATGCAATGAAGAAAAGCGCCGTGTTGCGGGGATCGCTTTCCACAACCTCCAACTTTATGGATATCAATAGCGTAATGGCCGGAAGTGGTTCTCCTGCAACTCCTGCCGATACTTCAGCCTTGAGTGTTATTGAGATTCCGGGAGATATGGACATCACAATGAAATCAACTTTTGCCCGCCTGATTTATGATACCTACGACATGAGCAATGTGAGCGGTACTATCAGGATTAAAGATCATGCTCTTATACTCGAAGGTTTGCAAGCTGATTTGCTCGGTGGTTCCATGGCATTAAAAGGTTCGTACAGCACATTTAATCCGGCTAAACCTTTAGTTGATATGGATTTGCAGATTAAAAATATGGATGTGAAACAATCATTCGATGCTTTTACTTCCCTGCAGAAATTTGCTCCGATCGCCGAAAAACTAAAAGGCGCTATAAGTACCAACCTTAAATTTAAAGGGGAACTCAAGCAGGATATGATGCCCGAACTTACTTCGATATCAGCTTATGGCCTTGTGCTTTCGGATATTCTGAAACTCGCTGATGTTAATACTTTTAACAAAATTGCCGATATTCTTAAAATCGAGAAACTCAGAAATCCTTCCCTCGAAAAAATTAATCTTTCGTTTGATGTAATTGATGGTAAAGCAACTGTAAAACCAATGGATTTTAAACTTGGTTCGTATAAAACAACGTTTTCCGGTTCAACCGGCCTCGACCAGGTATTGAATTTTGTTCTTACCCTTGATATTCCGCGGGCCGATTTTGGTGCAAAAGCCAACAATGTGCTCGACGGACTTTTAAAAGATGCGTCGAAAAAGGGTGTGAATGTGAATCTTGGCGATGTTGTACCTGTTACTGTTTTAATTGGCGGAACCGCTACCGATCCGAAAATCACCACCGGCATTAAATCAGCTATGGCCGGACTTGCCGAAGAAATGAAAAATCAAGCACTGGCGGAGATTGAGAAGAAAAAGGAAGAATTGGTGACTAAAGCCAAAGAAGAAGCGACTAACCTGATAGCACAGGCAGACGCAGAAGCTGCCAAAATAATTGCTGAAGCTGAAAAGCAAGCTCAGAAATTAATTGCTGAAGCCAATAAAGCCGCGGCACAGGTTCGTTCGGTGGCTGATTCGTCGGCTAACCGGCTTGTAGCCGAAGGAAAGAAGAATGGATATATTGCCGAAATCGCAGCTAAAAAAGGTGCCGAACAAGTAAAAAAAGAAGGTAACACCCAGGCAAATAAAATTGTTACTGAAGCGCAGAAACAGTCAGATGCCATACTTAACCGCGCCCGGGCCGAAGCCGAAAAAGTAAAACAGGACGCACTGAACAGGGTGAAATAGGGCGGGATTTTGGTGCAAAACAATATGCTTAAAGAGAATTTGATAGTAAGAGCATCAGCTATTTCTTATAAACGTAATGCCCGATAATTTTATACTCAAACAGGCAATCGGCTAACACCTGTCCACCGCCAATGTTATGGACGACAAGCGGACGAAGTCCGTCAGTTGAACGCTTGTTCACCACAAGTCCTATGTGCGTTACACCGCCGCCAAGGTCCCAGCAAACAATATCGCCAGACTTATAATCAGCAGAAATCTTACTTTTCGGTTTTACCTGTCCTTTTCGTTCGAAAAACACCATCAGGTTTGGAACACGCCTGTGATCAATGTTTTTATCGGTATGCGTCAGCCCCCATTTTTTAGGATATTTCCCAAAATTGGCTTTCATATCCTCGTGAACTTCCTTTTGCAAATCAATACCAAGTTTGCGGTAAGCTCGGATAACTACATCGGTACAAACACCTTTCCCTGCCGGTATATCGCCGTTCGGATAGCTGATTGTAAAGTAGGAAGGATCGTAAACCACCTTTTGTGCTGTAAGTCCGATGGCAGCATCCGATAAACGCAGCGCAAAGCTTTCCTGAGCGGAGCAATAAAAACAGGAGAACAGAAATATAATGGAAATCAGGAAATTGCGTGTATTCATAGAAAGCTCCGTAACTGCGTCAATTATCTCTCCGAAGGTAATCTTTTCAGTGGCGTCATTTACTTTATTCTATTTGTATACTCCTACCATGCAAATAATCTCATCTATTGTAATACTTTCTAATAGGATCATTAATTTTTTCCCTTTGCACACTAAATTCCTTCAATCTTTTTGAATTCATTTGGAAATGAAATTCATTAAATTTGTCTCATGAGTCGAAACTATAATTTTCATAATCTGAAGGCGCGATAGCGGGGTGCTGGTATATAGATCCGCACGAAGGGATTCTCTCGATAGCGAGGTTTTTTTTACCAACGCAGTTTCTAATAGATTCGGCTTAGAAGGAGATTGGGGGATTAATTTAGGATGGGGTTATTATCAAGATAATCCAGCAAATATAACACGCAATTCTCTTACAGGTTTATCTTATGATGTAGATGGGGGATATGGATTTGGTGTAAACATTTGGGGTGGGGTGTCTGATAATACTTTAATGTGGGCGGGTGCAAAAGCAGGATGGGGCTTAACTATTGGAGCTTCTTTCGGAATAAACAATACCTATATAAGACTTAAAAGGCCGACATGGCCATAAATTTTAGAGTTATGAACACAAAAGAAAAATTTATATGGGGCATTCTGATTATTGTCATAGTTTCATTTTTAAGTTATCTTTCATTTTTCCAATGGAGAGGCAATAATTTATTTTATCAAAAAGAACTTTCAAATAGAGTTGATGAAGTTCGTATAGCAACAAAAGGATTTTTTGAGCTGAGATTCGACACACTTTGGTTTGATATAGGAATTTATAGTGGCTATATCGATTCGATACAAAAAGGTGATTCGATTTTTAAAGAGCCCAAATCCCGAAAAATAGTAATTAAAAGAAAAAAAGAAAATTTCAAGGCTTATGAATATGATTGCTCGTATTGATGCAGAAATGCGAATTCAAAGCTACTTTCCATACACCCCGCTGCCCCGCGAATCCTTTCGCGTGGTTTCTCAATTTCATGCGACGGTGTGAGACCTTATTTCTTCCTGATATATATAAGTTTAACATTACTTTTTCCGCTTTCGCGTTCGTCAATTTCAAATTTATTCATGCCCTTGATTAGTGGAAGCATTTTTTGAAAACCATAATTACGCGGATCGAAATCCGGTTTTTTCTTCAGCATCAGGTTACCAACATCACCCAGGAATGCCCAGCCATTTTCATCAGCTATGTCCGAAATACTGTCGGCACACAGTTTAATTACCAGGGGATCTATTTTATTGAGAGGCTGATTTTTAACTGAGTTGGTCGTTTTCGCGGTTTTTTTATTGCTTCTCTCCGCCGGAACGTTTGCTTCCGGTTTCAGGATTTCGATATAAATAAATTTATCGCAGGCAGTAATAAACGGATTCAGTGTTTTCTTTTCGCCTATCCCTATAACTTTCATGCCGGCTTCCCTTAATCGCGTTGCGAGCCGGGTGAAATCGCTGTCACTTGAAACAATACAAAAACCATCCACTTTGCCGGTGTATAAAATATCCATGGCATCAATGATCAGGGCGCTGTCCGACGAATTTTTACCGGTAGTGTAACTGTATTGCTGCACCGGCGTAATGGCATTCTCCAGTAGTACATTTTTCCAGCCAGTTACAGTTGGCTTTGTCCAGTCAGCATATATGCGTTTAAAAGTTGGTGTGCCGTATTTTGCTATTTCTTCAAACATTTCCTTCACATTGGCATAAGGAACATTGTCGGCATCAATCAATACTGCCAGTTTTAATTCGTTTTTGGTTTCCATACTAATCTGTTTATTGGAATAATCGGTGAAATCTGTTCAATACACAGACAGATCACGTTTGATGAAGCGAAAATTTCACCAGCACATCAAATATACGATTTTCGGGCCTTGGTTAATAATAAATTTTGGACTGGCTATATGTAAAATGATTTTCCTAAAATTTGCAAAGGCTATCAACCTCTGTCAACTTATTTTATTTCTTTCACAATAAGATTATTTGCATCAAGCAATTCGCGCGAATCGTTAATAAAAGTTTTTAAATCGCTCTGCGATTGTTTGTCGAGCAGTAAAGTATCGTTTTCATAACGGGCAGCCGGAAGAATGTAATACTGTTTTCTCTGGTTCTGAATTGGGTTGTAAACCCATGTCAGCTGGTAGCCGGCGTCCTTAATCCGAGTTTTACCCGATTCTTTCTGTAATGTTATCGAAAAAAGGGTGCCGCCATCGGTATATCTTTTCCTTTGGTTCGAAACGAAATTTCCCAGCGACCATACAATCAGTTTTTCCTTTGATACACTATCAGACTGGTACCATTCCATGGGTTGCAAAACATGCGGATGCGATCCGATAATAATATCAGCACCATTTGTAAAAAGGAAATTTGCGATGTCTTTTTGAAATGCATTTGGCAGCCGCTGATATTCCTCACCCCAGTGTATAAAAACGATAGTTAAATCAACCGCTGAATCGTGTGCAGCTTTTATTTCTGCCAGCATTTTATCCTTATCGATCAGGCTTACAACGTTGTTAGCAGGAACTGGAATTCCGTTCGTGCCATACGTATAATTGAGGAATGCCAGCCGGAAACCTTTTGTATTGATGATCAAAGGGGTTGATTTTGTGTGGGTTTCAGCGTTCAGGTACGTTCCCATGTGAAGTATTCCTATGCTGTCGAGAACGCTGGTGGTACGCTCAATGCCGCTTCGGCCGCGGTCGCAGCTATGGTTGTTAGCAGTTCCGGCAATATCAATTCCGGCATTTAGCATTCCGGTTGCAAGGGCATCGGGCGAACTGAAAGCAGGATAACCGCTGTAAGGTTTTCCGTCGAAAGTTGTTTCCAGATTCGCAATGGCAAGATCGGCTCCAGCAAGCCAGGGACTGATATATTTGAAACAGGAATCATAAATATACATTCCCAGATCTTCATTCCATGCTGCTTCCACCTGTGGCATATGCTGCATTATATCGCCGGCAAAAATCAAAGTTAATTCATGCGATGCCTGTAATGTTGGAACCTGCGATGAACTCTCGGATGATTTATAAGGCAGTAACGCAAGCAGCAAAGCAACAGACAACACTACCGTAAGCTGCATGATCCGTTTCTTTAGAAAGAAGAAAACAGACTGTTTATTGAAAAGAGATGTTACGGTTGAAGTCATGAGTGGTTTGAAGGGTTTGAAGGGTTTGAAGAGTATGGAGGGATTGGGCTTTGGCCTTTGGTATTTGGGTTTTGAAATTTGGTATTTGGTATTTGAAATTTGAAGCGTATCCTGTAATCACATCTTTCCTATATCCTTAAATAAACGACATTAAAATGATATCACAATTTAAATATCAGGCTCATTCGTCCCCATTTATGCCACATTCCGCCTTTATACTCAGGCGACAGGTAGTGCTGGGCTATTTCAATTCCTGTTCCTTTGTAACGAAAATGTATCCCGGCTTCGGCAGCGCCAACTACCCTTTGTATTTCGTTGCTTTTTAAAGTGAAAATATTGTTGTGATTGAACATCCCGCCCTGAAGCAAAGCATTGTATGCTACATAACCAGCTTGTGTTTTCGCGAAAAAGTAGTACTGAACTTTTGGCCATTTCCCGTCGGGTGAAATTCCAAAAACAGGTTCAAATTTGCCTGCTTTCATTTCTATTTCCATACCGGCAGTGTTCAAAAGAGTTCCGGCTTTTACATCAGCACCTGCCAGCAAACTGAAATTTTGCTTGTTTACCAATGCCTTTTGTATTTTATACGAATAGTTAAGGATAACATCCGTGTTTATCTGTGTTTCCCAGCCCAACGGAACATCGTTGGTGGGGAAGGTTTTGTGAACAAGCGTCTGCATATACGATCCCGGCGAGTATGGCCCAATATAACCGACATACAGCTGCGAAGCCATTTTAAGTTTGCGTATCGGGTCGGCGGTGGTTTTACTTAAACTGAAATACAGGTAGGACGAATAAGGCCGGTCGTTGTTCAGTGTTGGTGCTACACGCGTATCGGTCGGAGTGTACATATCCTGAACCATACTCAGATTGTAAGTTACAAAAGCACCGTGCCGGTAAGGAATCATCAGTTTCTGCATAACAGCGGAACGGCCAAGCCAGGCAGCCTGAAGGTCAAAAGTTATACCGTTAGTAAAATAACGGTCAGTATTAGCATAAGTGATCAGATCATTCTCGAATTCTATTCTCAGAATTTTACGTGTATCAACATGATGCAGCACCCATTGTATACCGGGAATATTCCTGGTAATCAGCTTATTTGCAGAAGTATCGGAAGTTGTAAGAATTACTCTTTTGTCGCGGCTGTTAAGCGCGGATAGTCGTTCCCTGATGGTTTTCCTGGTACTTGTATCAACAGTGGGAATTAATACTTCTTGAGTTTCAGCAAGAATATTTTTAGGCACAATATTCTCCGACTGAAGATTGAAAATTTTCCCAAATGCACCCTGTAAATCAGCCAACCGCAGTGGGACCGGGTTGTTAATGGCGTTAAAGAGAATGATATCGTATTTCCCGGCAAGTTCCTGCATGGAAACAGTAATTCTGTCGCCATTTGTTTTAATGAAAACTAATTCTCTTGTATTGGTATCGAGAACAGGAATCCGGTGAGGTGAAAGTATTTTTTCGGCAATGGAAATGTTGTGGTTTGCCGGTGCCAAAACCTTCGATTTGGATGAAATCATAACCCCGGCCGGATAATCAATTATCATGGGAGCGTTATCGGGCGCAGCTTCCGGAGCTTTTACCTCCTGCCGTTGGCAAGCGGTAAAAATCAGCAACGAAATAATAATGAAGCAAAGCGTCCGCATGGGAAAATTTATTCGGTTTTAACCTGCAAAAATACTTAAAAAACTCCATAACTCCCTCAAAATCTTCTAACTCATCGATCATCGAACTCAGAACCATCGCCTTGTCGCCCCTCGCCTTGTCGCTTTGTCCCACTGTCTCCCCTCTCCCTGTCTCCCCTCGCCTCGTTTAACCCAATAATCTCAATCAACTCAATCTTCCTAACGCTTCCCCGTCCTCTCAATCTCCCTCAAGTTCTCCAGCTTCTTCTTTGTAAGGAAGCTGTTGATATCGCCTAAATGTTCCTTCACCTGTTTGTTTCCGAATTCGAAAACTTTGCTTACCAGGCCATCGAGGAAATCGCGGTCGTGAGAAACAAGTATAAGCGTTCCGTCATAATCCTGTAAAGCGCTTTTAAGGATATCTTTTGTCTTCATATCCAGGTGGTTGGTGGGTTCGTCGAGGATAAGCAGGTTAACAGGTTCGAGCAGTAGTTTTATCATAGCAAGCCTTGTCCGTTCACCACCCGAAAGAACTTTTACTTTTTTATTCCAGCTGTCGCCGCCGAACATAAAAGCACCCAGAATGTCCTTGATCTTCGTCCGTACATCACCAACTGCCACATCATCAATAGTTTGGAAAACAGTTGTTTCCTCGTCGAGCATCGAAGCCGCATTTTGCGCGAAGTAACCGATCATGGTATTATGGCCTAAAGTCATTTTGCCATCGTAATCGATTTCGCTCATCAGGCATTTAACGAGCGTTGATTTGCCTTCGCCGTTTTTACCAACAAAAGCAACCCGCTCGCCACGCTGAATGGTGATGTCAGCTTTCGCAAAAACGGTATGCGAACCATATGTTTTCGATAATTCTTCCACTATTACCGGGAAATTTCCCGAGCGGGGCGAAGGCGGGAATTTCAATCGCAGCGATGAGTTATCTTCCTCGTCAACTTCAATAATATCAAGTTTTTCGAGCATTTTTACCCGCGACTGTACCTGGTTTGTTTTCGAATAAGTGCCGCGGAAACGGTCGATAAAATCCTGGTTATCGTTAATAAATTTCTGTTGCTCGTCGAATTGCTTCTGCTGCTGTTCGCGTCTTTCCCTGCGAAGCTGCATATACGAGGAATAATTTACCTTGTAATCGTAAATGCGGCCCATGGTTACCTCAATGGTGCGCGTTGTAATATTATCGACAAAAGCCCTGTCGTGCGAAATCACAATAACTGCTTTGGCACTATTGATAAGGAAATCCTCGAACCATTGAATGGACTCGATGTCCATGTGATTAGTAGGCTCATCGAGAAGTATAAGGTCAGGTTTCTGTAAAAGGATTTTTGCCAGTTCGATACGCATCCGCCAGCCGCCGCTGAATTCGCTTGTCGGGCGGGTGAAGTCCTCACGTACAAATCCTAATCCAAGCAGAATTTTTTCGACTTCTGCATCGTAATTAATTTCTTCAATGGAATAAAACTTTTCACTCAGCAACGAAACCTGCTCAATGAGTTCGTAGTAGCTTTCCGATTCATAATCGGTACGCGTCGAAAGCTGGTTATTCAAATCATCAATTTCGTGCTGCATTTCAAAAATATGGGCGAAAGCCTGTGCAGCCTCTTCGAAAACCGTCCGACTGTCAGCCGTAAGCAGATGCTGTGGCAGATAAGCGATTACGGCATCTTTGGGAGCCGAAACTTTACCGCGTGAAGCTGATTTTGCGCCTGCAATTATTTTTAATAAGGTTGATTTCCCTGCGCCGTTTTTACCCATGAGCGCAATCCTGTCCTTCTCGTTTATGGCAAATGATACATCTTTAAAAAGCGTGGTCCCTCCAAACTCTACAGTAAGTCCGTCAACTGAAATCATATTTGTATTTTAATGAGGCGCAAAGATACCGGTTTTTGGCGGAGTTTTTGGGGTTCAGTTCTACACCTCTGGCACGAAGTTCGTAGAAGTTACCAAAACTTAGTCTGTAATGCCCTTTTACCCTGCTGGCCTATTCGGCGCCGGCCCATAATGAATGATTTGCTTTGTGAAAGAATTCCAGCAATGCCAATTGGCTGAATAACAATTCTGTAAAGCTTTTTGCTTTGAAACGCTGATGGCTGCAGGTAAGCTGATTGCTTAGGAATAAGATTATAAAAGTATCTTACTTCTGTTTTACGAATATATAAGTTATTGTTCCTCGTTGCTGTTCAGGCCCTTCTAGGTCTGGAACAAATACGGTTTTACGTGCTGCATTTTCTGCCTGTTGGCGCAGGTTAATTTCGGAAATGGTTGTTCCTTTTGCTCCGGCACTTGCTGATGTAACCTTTCCCTCACGATTAACTTTTATCGACACAACTATTTTGCCCTGTTCGGGTGAGTTGTAAGTTGGTTTGGGAAGACTTGTAGTTCCACGTCCACCAAGATCAACAGAAATACCATTGCCCTTTCCTCCGCTTCCTTCGTAATTTGGAGAGCCGGGTGTGCCATCGGGTTTTCCCTGGTCGCCGGGCTTTCCGGTAATTCCCTGGTTGCCACCGTCAGCAGTTTTTGTGCTTTTTCCTGGATAAAGTGCTTTTTTATTTACCGTAGGCTCCTTTGGTTTTTCGACTGTTGGAGTAGGCTTGGTTACTGGTGTGGGCGTAGTTTTTTCTGTTTTCTTTTTTATTTTTTCGATGGCCGGAGCTTCTTCATTATTTTCGGTTACCAGTTGATCATCAGCTGCTGACTTGCTTGGCGGAGGTGCTGCACTTGGCGCCAAAGCTGGTGTTTCGGGTTGCATATCGCCCATTCCGTCATCGCTGTAACCTAGATTTACTTCCACACCTTCTTCACTTGGCAAAGGCAAAGGTGTTCGCAGAGCAAGTAACAGCAGCGCAAGCAGCAGCAAGGCATGAAACCCTATTGTCCCAGCTACGGCTGCAATACGCGATTTTTGTTCTTTTTGCTCGTTGTTCGAAAGCATTAGTTAGGGCTTGAATTTAGATTTTTGGTAATTTGAAGCTGAAATTATTGTTCTTTTGGTTTGGTTGCCAGAATAACTTTATGTTTCGTTTTCAGCAGATCGTTCATTTGGTTTACCGCATCTATAACTGTCACAACATATTGAACAGGAACTGATTTGTCGGCACGCAGAACAATTACACCTTCGTTTTGCCCGATGAGTGACTGCGAAAGAAGTTGCTGCATATTTACCTCGGATGCAGGTGTTTCGTTAACGAAAAACTGGTTCAGGTCGTTAATATAAACTGTGGTAGTTTGCTTGGCAATGGTTTTGCTGGAGCTTGATGGCAGCAGCAGTTTAATAGCATTAGGGCTTACCAGTGTTGAGGTAAGCATAAAGAATATCAGCAACAGGAAAACCAGATCACTCATGGAAGCCATGCTGAATTCAGTGCTTATTTTATTTTGCGACTTAATAGCCATACTTAAATTTTTAAGACAGGAATTTACTTAAACCTAATTGCTATTTAGCGGGTTCGTGAAGCAGGTCCATAAATTCGGAAGCCCTGAACTGCAGCATGAAAACAATTTTCTGTACCCTTGCCACTAATATGTTGTAACAGAAATAGGCGATAATACCTACTACCAGTCCGGCAACGGTGGTAACCATCGCCTGATAAATACCACTCGAAAGTAATTGTATGTCGAGATTATTACCAGCCATTGACATATCATAAAATGCTTTAACCATACCTGTCACAGTCCCAAGGAATCCAAGCATAGGCGCAGCTCCCGAAACGGTAGCCAGTAGCGATATGTTTTTCTCAAGTTTCGCTACTTCCAGCGAACCCACATTTTCGATGGCAGCATTAATATCCCCTAACGGACGTCCAAGGCGTTGTAACCCTTTTTCAATCATTCTCGCGATAGGCGTATTGTTATTCCTGCAAAGCGACAAAGCTGAATCGAGCCTGCCGTTATGCATAAAGTCGCGGATATTATTCATGAAATTGGTATCTTCCTTTGATGCCCGTCCAAGAACCATAAACCTTTCAATGAAAATGTAGATTCCCAAAATGGACAATAACGCAATCGGTATCATGATTGGTCCGCCTTTTATAGCCAGATCCAGTATCGAGAGCGTCATCTCGGTAGGTTTAGCGGGTTGAGGTATTGATGTAAGTGCCTGGTTAACAGTATCTGCATAGGCGCCCGTTGTTTGCACTATCTGAAGAATTACTCCGTTGGTCATAAGTGAAAATTTTTCATTATAAAGGTATTGCTGTTTAAGGCAACATAAGGTGAAAGCTAAAGTACTTTTAAACAGTGGTTTGTTAATAGTAACTGAAAATCTCTTCTTTTATTTTGTAGAAATAAAAAACACGGCTAAACGTTTGTAAAGCCGTGTTTTTTATAATTTACAAATTACTCCTTCTGGAAGAGATAATCGCTCTTATGTTTCTTTAATGGTTTACAGGAATTTCCGGGGCAGGCGAAATAGACTTTTCGGTATGAATTACATCTTTAGCTTCGCGGTGTGGTTCGTGAGGGTTCCAGCCAACAATGCCTAGCATAATAAAGAAACCGATGATATAGGCAACGATAACATACCAACCTGCTTTTACATAATTAACAACCGATCGCATTTCGGGAAATAAATTTGAAAGGGCGACACCAGCCGATGATCCAAACCATATCATGGAACCTCCGAATCCAACTGAATAAGCGAGTACTCCCCAATCGTACCCACCCTGCTCAAGACAAAGTTTCGTTAACGGAATATTGTCGAAAACGGCTGATACAAAACCCAGAGAGAAGGCTGTTTGCCAGGAAGCTGGCGGGAGTTCATCAACAGGCATCAACGATGCTGTAGTAACTAATGCAACCAGGAAGATTGTTCCTTGTACTGATTTCGGAATTTCGTCCCATGGCGTTTTGCGTATCATCGAGCCTATAACTATTGCAATCCAAACACCTAAAGCAGGAAAATCGAGGAAATAATTTGTGAGTATTGCTCCAATGAGGATTAAAGCAACTATCAGAATTTTGAGAGTATCAATTTTTACTATTTTATTGGCATCTTTTACGATACGGTGATAGCGATCCTGAATAATGGATGCCGGAATTCCAAAAATAAACAATGCAGGTATGGCAGCCATATAAGCATGGGTAACATCAATCGGGCTCACACCATCAATCCACATCAATGTTGTGGTTGTATCGCCTACAACTGAACCGGATCCACCGGCATTACTGGCTGCAACAATACCTGCCAGGTAACCCAGGTGAACTTTTCCTTTAAAAACAACAACAGCAACTGTGCCTCCGATCATAGCAGCAGCTATATTATCGAGAAAACTCGACAGAACGAAAATCAAAGCCAGCAGTGCAAATCCCCCTTTCCAGTCATCAGGAAGAATGGAAGGAAGTTTATCCGGAATACCTGATTCTTCAAATATTTTGGCCAAAATTCCAAAACCAAAAAGCAAACCAGTCAGATTCACAAGTGTCCGCCATTCACCTTCATGATCCGAATTTCCTACCAAATGCTCTATAAAAGAGAATTCTGGCATAAAAATATATTTCAAAATCAGAACTGTTCCTAATCCGGCCAATGCCACATACATGGTTTTATGGTGGAATACTGCAACTCCAACCAATGTCAGAGCAAAGATGATAAACTCAAGCCGGATTCCTAAAATTAAAGGCACTGCGGCAGGAACAGCTGCAAACGTAAAAACCGGCAACATAAGTAATATGCCGGTAATTGTTGCAATCAACGCTTTATTCGTAAGGTTCATAAATAGTTGTTTAGGATGTGAGGTTTTACTTTGGTTAATAACAGATGTGTTTGTTTAGCAAACTTTTATCTTTTTTTCGGAAGGCGCAAAAGTATATAAAATCAATCAGAAAATCTATTTGATTTTTAAGTCAATTTTTAGCTGCTGCATGCCTGTTTCAAGGAAGGTAAACAGCGCCGCCTGACACATTGTGTGTTGCACCAGTTACTGAAGCCAGGCAGTTTGGTTTTGCCTGCATCCGCAGTAAACCGAGAAAAGCAAAAACCAGTGCTTCCTTGAAATTAATAATATCCTCATCAGGAATAATAAGTTCTACACGGGTATGCGCTGCAATCCGGTCAATAAGGAATGTGTTGAAAGCGCCGCCGCCGGTAATAAGCATTTGCTTGTTTTGATCGGAGGGAATACAAGCCGCAATCTGAATTGCAATATGTTCACAAAAGGTAGATAAAATATCTTCGTGGCTGAGGTTTGCAAATACAAACAAAGGTAGAATCTCTCTTTCAATCCATTCTCTGCCAAGTGACTTGGGTGGAGATGTTTTGTAATAGTTGAGGGCGTTAAGCGTGTCGAGCAGATTATAATCAATATGACCTTCCGAAGCCATTCTTCCGTTTTCATCGAAAGCTTTTCCTTTAAGATGAGCGATATGGTTAAGAATAATATTTGCCGGTGAAATATCAAAAGCTACTCGTTTACCTTTAATCTGCATCGAAATATTTGCAAAACCACCCAGGTTCAGGCAATAATCGTATCGGGCAAATAAAAGTTCGTCGCCTATTGGGACCAAAGGAGCGCCTTGTCCGCCTGCTGCCACATCTCCTGTACGGAAATCGCAGACAACCGGTAAACCGCACTCAGCTGCTATTGCAGCGCCTTCGCCTATTTGCGAAGTGTACTTTTTTGCCGGATTATGGAAAATAGTGTGCCCGTGACTTGCAACGAAATCTGTTTCCAGTTGATATTTCCGGATAAAATTTCTGGTAAGTTGCCCAAGATACCTCCCGTAGGCAGTATGCGTTTCTGCATATTCAAGAGCGCTTGAAGAGGGTAGCGTCTTTAGCCTTTCGATCCAGAATGCCGGATAAGGAATAGTTTCGCACGCACCCAATGAAAATGAAAAATCATTTTCTTCGCCGGTAAACGCACAGTGAGCCAGATCAACACCATCGAGTGAGGTGCCTGACATGATTCCGATAATTCTGAATGCTACCACAATTAGTGTATTTTTTTTGATAGAAGGATTTCAGCATGCGATGATTATTTCCGGTCTCAATAATGCTGATGTGTGATTTTGGATTAAATCGTTTAATTCAAAATCCGGATTTAAATCGCATCAAGTACATTTTCCATTTTTATTCCGCGCGAGCCCTTTACAAGAATTGTAAACCCTGAAATATTCTGGGTTTTAAGCCAGTCGCGAGCTTCATCTGATGTACCAAAACATGTGAAAATGCTGTGAGCTACCTCGGTAAAATCGGGTCCGACGAGTATTACATTTTCAAAGTCCGATTCCTCAATTAGTTTTGTGAGCGCACTGTGTTCTGGAAGGCTTTCGTTGCCGAGTTCGAGCATATCGCCTAATATTACCATTTTATGCATGGCTTTCACCTGTCTGAGGTTTTCAATTGCTGCCTGCATGCTTGTAGGATTTGCATTATACGCATCGAGAATAACAACGTTTTTTGCCGTTTTCATTACTTGCGACCGGCTGTTGAAGGGGAAATAGCTGCTTATTGCAGTTCTTATTTCTGAAAAAGGAACTTCAAAAAACATTCCGGCACAAATGGCTGCCATTACATTTTCAAAATTGTAATTTCCTGCAAGATTCGTTTCTATATTGATCGTTCCTGTTTCTGTTATCCAGTCAATTGCCATCATATCAGTGTTTTCCTTTATTTTGCCACGTGCAAAAACATCTTCCTGTGTTCCGTACAAAGTTCGTTCAATTCCGGTTGTTAGTTCCATAAGCAACTCATTCCCGGCGTTAACAAATGTTACACTTCCTGAA
Source organism: uncultured Lentimicrobiaceae bacterium (assembly GCA_964420555.1). Classification (GTDB taxonomy): domain Bacteria; phylum Bacteroidota; class Bacteroidia; order Bacteroidales; family UBA4417; genus UBA4417. The sequence continues at coordinate 43,639 of CAYQTT010000022.1, forward strand.
GCCCGCAGCCACGAGTACAATTCGCTTTTTGCTTTTATCACTCCTTCATAACCACCAAAACCATCGAGGTGTGCTTTCCCGATATTAGTAATCAGTCCATGGGTTGGTTCGGCAATAGCGCACAACTGTGCAATTTCACCCTGATGGTTTGCGCCCATTTCGATAATGGCCAACTGTGTTGCATCTGTAATTCCCATTAAAGTTAAAGGTACCCCGATATGATTATTAAGGTTTCCTTTAGTTGCTGTAACTTTGTATTTCTGGCTTAAAACGGCATTCAATAATTCTTTGGTAGTGGTTTTACCGTTACTTCCTGTGATGGCCACAACCGGAATGTTAAATTTAAGGCGGTGCATATTGGCTAAATTCTGAAGCGTAACCAATACATCATCAACCAGTATGGTGGCAGGTCCATCGTAATTTTCATCATCAATTAAAGCGTAAGCGGCACCTGCTTCAATAGATTTTTGTGCATATTTATTCCCGTCAAAGTTTTCGCCTTTCAGGGCAAAAAACAGGCATCCCGGAAGTATCTGGCGCGAATCGGTTGATATACTTCTGTTTTTCAAAAAGATACTGTATATTTCTTCAAGGGTTTTACGCATAACTGTAGAGTGGATTAAAGTTGCAAAGTAATAAAAAATAAAAAACCCATCCTTCTCGGGGATGGGTTTTTTATTAAATAAAAACAACAATTATCGTTTTGAACTTCCTACGCGTCCCATAGCACAACGG
>CAYQTT010000022.1:44473-69042 GCA_964420555.1 uncultured Lentimicrobiaceae bacterium
AAATAAAAACAACAATTATCGTTTTGAACTTCCTACGCGTCCCATAGCACAACGGAACCCAATGAAGTTGGTTGACATACCTTCATCTAACGAACGGCGGGCGGCTGGACTCAGGTAGAAAGCCGGGTCGCGCCATGAACCTCCTTTGTAAACGCGAGCTTTATCGCTGATCAAAGAGGAAACGCCATATTCGTACATCTTATTGGTAGTATTACCGTCCTCAGCGGGAGTTAGCCAGTCAACACCTGCCAACGACTGATGATCTCCATCGAGGTAGTTGATATTGTCAGCTTTGCGGTAGTTGAAACGTCCCATAGCTTCTTCTTCGGTTACATCGCGGTATTTGATACGGCCAAGGCTGTCCTTTGGAACGAGATATCCTTCGGCATCGGTAATACGTGTCTGGAATGTATTACCACGGAAAGGAGCAAAATCGTTAACGTCTTCGAAACTCAACGGACGATAAACATCCAAAACCCATTCGGCAACATTACCTGCCATGTTATAAAGTCCGTAATCATTTGGCCAGTATGAACCTACTTCTGCTGGAATTTCAGCTCCATCATTCAGGTTACCTGCAACTCCCATGTAGTCGCCCCGGCCTCTTTTAAAGTTGGCAACATAGCTGCCATAGAATTTTTTATCGTCAGTACGCAAAATAGTTCCGTTCCATGGATAAATCCTGCGCTCAACAACGCGTTCGAAATGGGTGTTTCCAATAAGGCCATAAGCGGCAAATTCCCATTCTGCTTCCGTTGGTAGCCGGTATTTAGGTAAAAGTATACCATCTTCGAGCCTGACACGGCGCTCGCCGGTACCATTAGGATTGAGGTCGCGCATTGGTTTGTTAACCAGTCCGGTATATTGCCCGGCTAAGTATGATTCCGTATTGAAATTGTTTTCATCCTTTTGTGCCGGATCTAGTTCCAACACACCGTATTGAACGAGTAACATTTCGTTTACACGGTCGGTACGCCATAAACAATAATCACTGGCCTGAATCCAGCTTACACCTACTACAGGGTAATCCCTGTATGCAGGATGACGCAGGTAGGTTTCTACCAGCGGTTCATTGTAGCCAAGTTTTTCGCGCCATACAAGAGTATCGGGCAATGCTTTGCGGTATACTTCGGGATAGCTGGTTCCAAAAACACGGCTCAGCCAATATAGATATTCAACATAATCTAAATTGGAGACTTCGGTTTCGTCCATGTAAAAACTGGGAATAGTAACCCTGCGTGGAATGTTATTCCATTCGTACATCGGGTCGTCACTAATCCGGCCCATAGTAAATGTTCCGCCTTCGATAAATACAAGTCCGGGACCGGTCACTGGTTCGCTGTAATCAGATACTTCAAAGCCTCCGTTTTTGGGGTCATTATAGCTCCAACCTGTAGTACGTGATTTATCTTTCTGAAAACTTTTACAAGATACCAGAAGTGCAATTGTTGCTACAAACAATACTTTTGTTGCTATTTTGCTGTAGTTAGCCATCTCTTTTTAATGGTTTGTTTGGGTATTAACTAAAAACTAGGGCATTTTATTGCCTTGTACTTAAATTCTTTTTTCGGACAGGGTAATAACCATACGAATGATAGCTCATGGGCACCACCTCCGGGCATACCTATTTTATTAAGCGAAAAGTCGAAACTGTATCCAATTTTAAACTCAGGTTGCTGAAATCCAAGAAGTGCAATTACCGCATCAGGGTTTTCGAAATTGTGCCTCAACCATAAGCCTGTTACAAATGGATACATATTTACATACATTCCGCCATTAAGCTGATGAAATCCGCCTTGCTGCATGTATACTACATTGGGCGAAAAGGAAAGTCTTTCATTTTCACTGCCTTGTAATCCTTCCTGTAAATCGAATAAAGCTCCTGCATGAATAGTGACACGCATGTCGAGCCTGCTGGTGTTGCCCTGATAAAAAGCAAGGTCGGGCATTGTGATATGATGAACTGCTGCGCCAAGGTATAGCCGCTCGTTATAACCGATAACCATTCCGGTTGAAAAATCAACATCGCCGACAGTTGTCTTGTCGGGCTGTGGTTCGTTGCCGGCTATAACTTCTCCTGTTCCGGGAACTATCATATCTTCAAAAATAAAATCTTCCCAATTTAGCCTGTATTGAAAATATCCAGCCTGCAGCGCGGCATTCATGGTAATCTTGTTGGTAACTTTTAATCGGTACGAATATACTGCGCTTCCTGAAAAAGAGGCCAAAGGCCCAGTCATGTCCGCACTAGCTAAAACACCAACACCTCCCGAAATAGCATCAACATGCATATCGGCTCCGGCACTGTAGGTAACATAGTGGTTGCCCAACGAAGGAAACTGGTTTCGGTAAATGAGTGTTACGCGCGGACAAACCTTGTTGCCGGCAAGGGCAGGATTAAGATAAACAGGGTTTGCGTAATACTGGGAAAAAGCCACATCCTGTCCCGAAACAATCGTAACGGAAAGGATTAAAACAGTTATAACTGATATGATGGCTGTTCTCGTTTGCATTGGTTTTATGAGGACAATATTACGACAAAAAATGCTAATTTATTGCGTTTGCCCAAAATATCTCAGCATTTGCAATATTGAATAGTTTTTGCCGTTTGATTTTATAACAATTAAAAAGGTGTTACATATCATCTTTACGATTCATTAACACAACCATTTTAAACCGGAATGTCCCTTTAATTGTTGTATGATTTCTAATAATTGGTTAAAACCCGAAAATTGTTGACAAAAAAATCTATATATATCCACCTCTTACTGCTGGCGTTACTGATCCCGATGGCTATCATGGCCCAGGACCGGCATATAAGCCGTGTTATTTCCTGGCGTAAGCCAGTAGTTTCAATTATTAACGACAGTGCTGTAAAAAATATGGCATTCGAAGGGGCGTACTTCCCCGATATGGGCAGGTTGCCTTTGTGGACGGAAACCATTTACGCAGATAACCTTTCATCAAGTATTTTACTGACAGATTGCATCTACAGCCTGCTTTCACAGGAGGAACTGCAGATTTTAAGTTCCTATTCGGATCAATTGCCTTCAGAACTTGTTTTTTCCTCTCACCAGGTTATAAGCAGGAAAGATAAAGGTATTCATATTGAAATCCTTCCTTTCATAAAGGATGCTGCTACAAACCAGGTAAATAAGCTGGTTTCTTTCACCATTCAGTTTGTTGAAAAGGATGAGCCTGCAAAAGCCACGGTTCGCAATTACGCTGCAAATTCAATGCTTGCGCAAGGCGAATGGTATAAAATAGCTGTAACGCAAACCGGTATCTACCGTATTGAGTATAACGATTTGGTGGCGATGGGAATTAACCCGTCAACACTGAATCCTGATAAAATAGGCATATTTGGCCGCGACGGGGCAATGCTTCCCGAAGCCAATGCCTCAAAGCGTGCCGATGATTTACCCGAAAAATCCATTGAAGTAACCGGTCAAAACGACGGTTCATTCGATCAGGGCGATCAGATTTTATTTTACGCCCAGGGTCCTGTTACCTGGAAATACAATTCTCCGATGCAGATGTGGGAGCACAGCACTCATCTTTATGCTGATACTATCAGCTATTTTCTTACACCGGATCGTGGCACAGGGAAAAGGGTGACAATCCTGAAAAGCACAACCGAAAGCGAAACTGACATTGTAAACGCTTTTGATTTTTATACTACCTACGATGAAAACAGCTTTAATCTTATAAAGTCAGGCAGGCAATGGTTTGCACAGATTTTTGATGTGATACCTAACCGTTCCTATTCATTTGATGTGCCTGCTCTTGCAGCTGGTGGCGAAGTTAACGTGCGATCGGTTACAGCTGCAAAATCAGTAAATGCCAGTTCATTCGAATTTACAATCGGAAGTCAGAGCTGGTCAGCAGGTCATTCGCCAGTTTCCGTTTATTCTAATAGTCCGGTGGCTACCGGAGCCATTGCTTACAAATCGTTGCAGTCAGTTGCATTGCCATTGAAAGTTGATGTGCGTTATATCAAAACAGCAAACACAGCTGCCGGTTACCTTGATTTTTTTGATATTAATGCCCGCTGTCAGCTGAGTTTTACCGGCGGGCAACTTGATTTCCGGGATAGCCGCAGTTTCGGACCTGGTAAAGTTTCATCATATAAAGTGGCAGGAGCTGCAGCAAAAGTTCGGCTATGGGAAGTAACCGATCCATCGCAAGTTTATGCTGTTGAAACTACTGTTCAGGGAAATGACCTGGTTTTCCGATTAAAATCTGACACTATCAGGCAATTTGTGGCTTTTGATGATAACGCTTACCTGAAACCTCGCTTTGTGCAGAAAATTCAGAACCAGAACCTTCATGCTTCTTCAGGTGCTGACTTTATTATTATAGCTCCCCAGGTTTTTATGCAGCAGGCAGTGCGGCTGGCAACGTTTCATGCAACAACTTCGGATCTTGATGTTTTGGTAATTGACCCGATTACGATATATAACGAGTTTTCTTCAGGCACAGCCGATATTACTGCTATCCGCGATTTCCTGAAAATGCTTTATGATAAATCGCCCGCCGTGAAAATGCCAAAATATCTGTTGCTCTTTGGCGATGGTTCCTATGATTATAAGGATAAGATAGCGGCAAATACCAATTTTGTTCCTACCTGGCAATCTGCTGAATCATTCGATCCAATTAGATCACTTGTAACTGATGATTTTTTTGGCACTCTCGACGACAATGAAGGCCTTTCCTATGCCGATGTAGTTGATATCGGAATCGGGCGATTGCCGGTTAAAACAGCATTGGAAGCAGAACAGGCTGTAGATAAGATAATTCATTATTCGGTTCCTTCGGTCGAAACCAATGGCGATTGGCAGAATATCATCACATTTGTAGCCGATGATGACGATGAGAATCTGAACGATCATATTAGTCAGTCGGAGCAAATGGCTGTAAATATTGAAAATAATAATCCTGAAGTTAACCTCGATAAAATTTACCTTGACTCCTTTGTTCAGATTTCAGCTCCCGGTGGTAGCCGCTATCCTGAAGTTAACAAAGCAATTACGCAGCGGGTCGAGAAAGGCAGCCTGATACTTAATTACACTGGTCATGGCGGTGAAACAGGATGGGCTCATGAAGAGGTACTCACTGTGAATGAGATAAATAACTGGTCGAATTTCAATAATTTACCCATTTTTGTTACCGCTACCTGTGAGTTCAGCCGTTTTGATGATCCGGGAAGGCAGGCAGCAGGTGAAATGGTACTTACCAATCCTACAGGCGGTGGAATTGCATTGTTTACTACTACCAGACCGACTTATGGTACTCCTAATTTTGAGCTCAACAAGAAATTTTATCAGTATGCCTTGAGCAAGCCGGAAGGACAGCGCCTCAGGATGGGTGATATTATTATGTATTCGAAGCGTGATAAAGGCGCTAACGAAAATGGCCGTAAATACGTTTTGCTTGGCGACCCGGCTCTGCATATCAACTTCCCATCATTGAATGTTGTAACAACCCGTGTTAACGGTCGCGAGCCAGGCAACGGCGCCGATACACTGAAAGCATATATGGAAGTGACTATCGAAGGGAAAATTACTGATACTCAAGGTAATCTGGTTTCTGATTTTAACGGAACTTTATATCCATCGGTTTTCGATAAATCAGTTACATTGAAAACACTGGCCAACGACGGAGGCTCAGAATATTCCTTTAGGTTGCGGAAAAACCTGCTTTACAAAGGGAAAGTGAATGTAGAGGGCGGAAACTTCAGCTTTACTTTTATTGTGCCCAAAGATATTGCCTACCGTTTCGATTCAGGTAAAATAAGTTATTACGCTACCGATGGAAACCGTGATGCAGGAGGCTACTATGCTGATTTAATAATAGGTGGTTCAGTGGAAGAACAGGCCACCGACAATACCGGTCCGGAGATTAGTTTGTATATGAACGATTTGCGTTTCCGCGATGGCGGTGTCACAGGACAGAACGCACGTTTGCTTGCAATTGTAAGTGACGAAAGCGGAATTAATACCATCGGTAATGGCATAGGACACGACATTACTGCTATACTCGACGGAAATACTTCAGAACCTTATATCCTGAACGAATTTTACGAATCGGATTACGATACATTTAAAAGCGGGTATATCTGGTTTCCTTTCTCCATGCTTTCGGTTGGTAAACATACAGTTACCGTTAAAGTATGGGATGTGTTTAATAATTCGTCCGAGGCTGTTATTAACTTTGAGGTACATTCCTCGGGTGATTTTGTGATTTCGGATATTTATAATTTTCCAAATCCATTTTCAAACTATACAGATATTGTTTTCGAACATAACCAACAGGGTGTTGAGTTTGCTACCCGTGCAGAGATATATTCCATCACCGGCCAGTTAGTGAGGGTTATTGAACAAACGGATCCGCAAAATGGTTCCGTGAGCACACCTGTGCGTTGGGACGGCCTCGGAAATAACGGAAATCCTGTAGCCCCTGGAGTATATTTTTACAACCTTATAGTACGTACATCAAATGGACTTAATGCGCGCTCGTCAGGCAAAATGATTTATAAGAAAGAATAGACAAATATTAGTCTCCGGGTATTGTTTACTGCTTTCCCTGGAGTTAATTTATAAATTACTGACCTTCTCATACCGCTGAAAAATACTCTTCTGCCATAGTAACTGAATCCAGATCACAACCTACATTTAACACCAACTTCGAATGAAAATATACCAGAAAATAGTTTTAGCATCACTCATGATGTTTTTGGCTCAAACTTCACTGTTTAGCCAGGGTTTTCAGCGAAAAGTAGTTATTAACTGGCAAGGTGTGCAAGCCGTTCAAGGTATTGATTACGAACCGGTTAATGTTTATTATGCTGATGGATTGAATAACAATGCATCCAAAAATTATACACCCGAATACTTTGAGAAATTTGCCCTGCCAGATAATGCCGGAAGTTGCGATATACTCATAACCCATACCGAATGGGAACCGGTCAGCAGCGATCAGCTTTCTTCGCTTACTTATCCTTTGCAACCTACCGAAATCCTTTCACCTGTTATTGAAACCGGTACCGAAAGAGGTATCACTATGGCAATGCTTACTGTTGTTCCAGTGGTTGCCAATCCTGATGGGGGTATTATGCGACTGAAATCTTTTACGATTGATGTAGTTTATATTCCTGCAGCAGTGCAAAATAAAGTTTTAAAATCGGATGAATATTCTTCATCTTCAGTTCTAGCAACCGGCAACTGGTATAAATTTCAACTTGATAAAACAGGCGTTTATAAAATTACTTATGCCGAGATGCAGGCCATGGGAGTTGATATGTCAGTTGTTACACCTGACAATATCAGGTTGTTCGGCAATGGCGGTGGTGTATTGCCCGAAGCTAACAAAACTTTACGTTACGATGATCTTACAGAAAATGCTATACAGGTGGTAACAGCTAATCCCGGGGTTTTTGCGTCTGGCGATTATATCCTTTTTTATGGTACAGCACCTGATAAAATTTATTTTAATAAGGTTGCCGTCAAATTTGAACATGCCAAAAACATTTACTCCGACTTCACTTATTATTTTCTAAATTTCGATGGAGGCGCAGGTCTTCGGATTGAAGATATGGAGCAATCACCACTTGAACCAAACTATACCAGCACCGGTTTTATCGAAAGTGTTTTTTACGAAAAAGATCTCCTGAATTTCATTAGTTCCGGTAAAGATTGGGTAGGAGAGCGCATGGATGCCAACACCCGTGTTTTTGAACTTCCCGAATTTACTTTCCCCAACCTAAAAATTGGAAAGCAATCATGGATCCGCTACCGGGTAACTTCACGTTCGACCACTTCGACAAATTATACTGTATACATTAATGGGAATACGGTTGGTACTCCATCGTGCAGTGCTTTTGGTAATTATAATTATGCAACTGAACGCATCGAAACCAAGAGCTTTTATCCGGAAAACGAAAAACTTAAAGTGTCATTTCAATATAACGGGATGGGCACTGCAATTGGTTGGCTCGACTGGGTTGAACTAAACATCAGCCGTGAACTTAAATTTTCGGGTGGACAAATGGCTTTTGCCGATCCGCTTTCAGCCTACGAAGGACATATTACCGATTTTCAATTACAGTCATCTTCTTCTAATGTTACAATCTGGGATGTAACAGATCCGCTCAGGGCTAAGCGTGTGCTTGCCGATTTGAATGGCGATGTTAGCAGGTTTGTGCTGGAAACCGATTCCCTCCGCCATTTTATGGCCTGGGACAAAACTTCTTTCCTTTCGGTGACTTTTACCGAAAAAGTTGTGAACCAGAATTTGCATGGAATCGCCTCAACCGATATGCTTATTGTTACTCATGCCGATTACCTGGGTGAAGCTAACAGGCTGGCCGGTCATCACCGCTCATTCGACGGGCTTAAAGTTGAAGTCGTTACCAACGAACAGATTTTCAACGAATTTTCCTCCGGAGCCCCTGATGCATCTGCTATACGCGATTTTGCCCGTATGTTGTACAACCGGCCCCAGGCTGGCAGCAAGCTGAGGTATCTCTTGCTTTTTGGCGATGGCTCTTTCGATTTCAAAGACCGCGTTCCGTCTAACACTAACCGTGTTCTTACATTCCAGACAAAGGAATCACTTAACACTGTATATTCCTATGCCAGTGATGATTTCTTCGGAATTCTTGATGAAAGTGAAGGCTATGATGCTCTTGGACTTATAGATGTTGGTGTGGGCCGATTTCCTGTTAGTACTGTCGACCAGGCAAAAACTGCCGTGGATAAAAGTATTTTCTATGCCACAAATTCGGAAGAAACTATGGGCGACTGGCGAAATAAATTATGCTTTGTTGCTGACGATGGCGATGGTAATACCCATTTCCGACAGGTTGAAAAACAGATTTTTCCCCGTGTCGAAAATATCGCTCCGGTGTATAATATAAATAAGGTGTATCTCGATGCATTTAAACAAACATCCACGCCTAGCGGACAGCGATGCCCTGATGCCAATACAGCAATAAATACCAATGTTTCAAATGGTGTTTTGGTTATGAATTATACCGGTCACGGCGGCGAAACAGGTTGGGCTGATGAATCCATTCTTACTGTTCGCGATATTGATTCGTGGACCAATTACAACAATATGCCGGTATTTATGACAGCAACCTGCGAATTCAGCCGTTATGATGATCCCAACAGGGTGTCGGCCGGCGAGTATGTGTTCCTCAATCCGTTAGGAGGTGGAATAGCGTTGTTTACAACTACCCGCCTTGCAAATGCGGGAACCAATATCGGTCTCACACTGTATTTTTATGATACGCTTTTAGCGAAATACAACGGCGAATATCCCCGTTTCGGTGATGTGATTGCCCATGCTAAAAACAAAATGGGAAGTAATGATGCGTCACTTATCCGCAATTTTGTTTTACTTGGCAATCCGGCGCTGCGACTGGCATATCCGAAGAACCAGGTTGTAACTACCGAAATTAACGGAATGCCAACCGGCGAAAACACCGATACGATTTCGGCTATGAGTCCGGTTGAGATTAAAGGTATTATTGCTGATGACGGAGGAAATAAAATCAATAGTTTTAATGGCGTTCTCGATGTAAAGGTTTTTGATAAAGTCCGTACGCTTACAACCCTGGGTTCCGAACCTGGTGACTGGCCCGATAAATATACTGTTCAGGATAATTATATTTACCAGGGCAGGGCTACGGTTACTAACGGCGACTTTACAGTAAATTTTATCGTTCCCCGCGATATTGACTACAGTTATGGTGCTGGTAAGATTTCGTATTATGCAGAAGATGCAACCACCGATGCCCATGGTTTTTGCAAACAAATTATTATCGGTGGCTCAGGCAACGAAAGTGCTGATGTTACAGGCCCGCAGATATCGTTATTTATGGATAATCTGAATTTTAAGGATGGCGGAATTACGAGTGACAGTCCGTTGCTTATAGCACAACTTAACGACGAAAGCGGTATCAACACCATCAGCAATGCGATAGGTCATGATATTGTTGCAACTATTGACGGGGATAATTCATCATCCCTCGTTCTAAACAGTTTTTACAGTGCCGACCTCGACAGCTATCGTTCGGGCGAAGTCAGGTATAAATTTTCACAGCTCGCCGAAGGAAAGCACACGCTTACACTTAAAGCCTGGGATGTTTTTAATAATTCATCGGAAGCCACCATTTCGTTTACTGTTACTAAAAACATGCAGATTACCATTACCGGTGTAAATGCATTTCCTAATCCTTTCAGCGAAGAAGTTAAAGTTGATTTTGATGTAAATCTTTTCGATGCTACGGTGGATGCCTATCTCGAAGTATTTAACATAAACGGATCGTTAGTGAGGGTTACCGAATCGAAAAAGATGCTATCGCAGGGATACAAGGTTGGCTCTTTAACCTGGGATGGTCGCAACGAATCAGGGAACCAGGTACCTCCTGGTGTTTACCTGATCAGTGTCAGGGCCAGCAACGGTAATTCGGATACTGTGAAAGCAACAAGGGTTATCAGGTACAATTGATGGTAACCGGAGTATTACGAATTAATGGTTTTGCATCGGAATAGTTGACCGTTAGCATTTTGACAACAACTGTTTTTTAAAAAGTATACCGGCAAGTGACCGGAAAATATTTTTTTGTATTCAAGTTTTTAACTCATTCGATATGAAAGGGTTTAAGGTAGCTCTGGTATTCCTTGTAGCATTCATGCTGCAATCCGTTGGCTTTGCCCAGGGATGGCAGAAAAAAGTCGTACTCACATGGAGCGGTGTTAAAACCATTCAATGCATGGCTAACAAACCTGTAAATGTGCTTTACGCCGATGGCTTGCAAAACAGTGTCGCGAAGAACTACACTCCTGTATATTCCGAAAAATTTGCTCTTCCTCCTGGTATCGGGAGTTGCGATATTTTAATTTCACACACTGAATGGGAGCCAGTTCCCGATACTCAGCTTTCCACACTTACTTATGCACTGCAACCGGATCAGGTTCTCGGCCATCAGATTGAATACGGAACCGAGCGCGGAACAGAAATGGCTTTCCTTACATTAGTTCCGCTGGTAGTGAATCCGGATGGCGGAATTATGCGCCTTAAATCGTTTACGATTGATGTTGTATATGTTCCGGTTGTTGAAAACAGTACGTCAGTGAAGTCAACTTCTTATGCTTCACATTCGGTTCTTTCGCAAGGCAAATGGTACAAAATACAACTGAACGAAACCGGAATTTATAAAGTATCCTATGCCGAAATTCAAGCCATGGGAGTGGATATGGCCACGGTTACTCCTGCAAACATCAGGCTTTTTGGAAACGGCGGCGGATTATTGCCTGAATTGAACAACGTTTTCCGTTATGATGATCTTACTGAAAATGCAATACAAGTCGTTACTGCTAAAGCTGATGTTTTTGCGCCGGGCGATTATATCCTTTTTTATGGTACTTCGCCAGATAAGATAAATTATAATAGGCTGATGCATAGGTTCGAACATGTTCAGAATATTTACTCTGAGTTTACTTATTACTTTCTGAATTTCGATGGCGGGGCCGGTCTAAGGATTGAAAATCAGCAATTATCACAACTTTCCCCCACTTACACTTCAACAAGTTTTACCGAAGGTATTTTTTATGAAAAGGATATCCTTAATCTTATCAGTTCGGGTAAAGATTGGGTAGGGGAGCGCATGGATATAAACAGTCCTGTTTTTGAACTTCCTGAATACACCTTTCCTCATTTGATAACAAGCAGGCAGTCGTGGATACGTTTCCGCGTCACTGCCAGATCATCAACTTCAAGCAGTTATGATATTAAGATCAATGGAAATGAAGTTGCATCTCCGCAATGCAGTACTTTCTCAGAGTACAATTTTGCCAGCGATAATATCGATATGCGGAGTTTTTATCCGGATTCGGAGAAGCTAAATGTTTCCGTGCATTATAATGGTACAGGTACAGCAACAGGTTGGCTCGATTGGGTGGAGCTTAATGTGCCACGTGAATTGAAATTTACAGCTGGACAGATGCAGTTTGCTGATCCTGTTTCGGTTATGAAAGGAGCTGTGACCGAGTTTCAGCTTCAGGAATCCACAGCAAATGTTACTATTTGGGAAATAACGAATCCGGTAAAAGTTTTCAGGATACAAGCTGACCTTCAGGGGGATGTAAGCCGGTTTGTGCTCGAAACAGATTCGCTCAGGCAGTTTGTAGCCTGGGACAATACTTCGTTCCTTTCGGCAACATTTGCTGGGAAAGTCCCAAACCAGGATTTGCATAGTATCGATGCTGCCGATATGCTTATTGTTACACACAGCGATTATCTCGAACAGGCTAACAGGCTTGCCAATCATCACCGCAGCGCCGATGGAATGAAAGTGGTTGTTGCCACTAACGAACAGGTGTATAACGAGTTTTCTTCGGGATCGCCTGATATTGTTGCTATCCGCGATTTTGCACGACTGCTTTATCATCGTCCCGATGCGGGAAGTAAACTCAAATACCTGCTTCTTTTTGGTGATGGTTCATTTGATTATAAGGATCGTGTTGCCGGCAATAACAACCAGATACTTACTTTTCAGCGAAAGGAATCTCTTGACATTGTCAAATCCTGGTCGAGTGATGATTTTTACGGGATGTTGGATTCCAACGAAGGGTATGATGCTGCCGGGCTTATTGACCTTGGCATTGGCCGCTTTCCGGTCAGCAACGTTGAGCAAGCCCGACAGGCCGTTGACAAATGTATTTTTTATGCGTCCAACTCAACAGCATCTCTTGGCGATTGGCGCAATAAAATTGCACTGGTAGCTGATGACGGCGATCACAATATTCATTTCCGACAGGCCGATAAAAGCCTTGCTGTGCTATTGGATCAAAAAGGCCCTTTATATAATGTGACTAAAATTTATACCGATGCTTTTAAACAAATTTCCACTCCTACAGGCGAAAGATGTCCGGAAATTAATGCGGCAATCAATTCCAGCGTCGAAACGGGAGTGCTTGTCATGAATTATACAGGCCATGGAGGCGAAATGGGATGGGCAACGGAATCAATTCTCACCATAAGGGATATAGAAGCCTGGACCAATTACTCCAGTATGCCTCTGTTCATAACAGCTACGTGTGAATTCAGCCGCTACGACAATCCGGAAAAAGTTTCGGCAGGTGAGTATGTTTTTCTTAATCCTTACGGCGGAGGTATTGCACTTTTCACTACTACCCGGCTGGCAAGTCCTGATCCGAATCTCCGTTTAAACTGGTATATCTACGACACTTTACTTTCAAAGCATGAGGGTGAGTATCCCCGTTTTGGCGATGCAATTGCATATGCAAAAAATAAGTTCTCGGGCGGTGATGTTACGTATATCCGGAATTTTATATTGCTGGGCGACCCAGCTTTGCGGCTCGCTTATCCTCAATATAAAGTAGTTACAACTGCGATTAATGGCCAGGAACCCGGTTTGGATCCGGACACAATACCTGCGATGACTCCTGTTCAGATTAAAGGTATAATAACTGATGCTTCTGATAATATGCTTACGTCGTTCAACGGCGTGGTTGATGTAAAAGTTTTTGATAAAGCGCGTTCTCTTAGCACTTTAGGCTCTGATCCTGACGATTGGCCTGAAGCATTTCATGTTCAGGATAACTACATTTACCAGGGACGAGCCACTGTTATCAACGGTAGTTTTTCATTAGAATTTATTGTGCCACGCGATATAGATTATAGTTACGGTTTTGGTAAAATATCCTATTATGCCCATAGTAATGATACTGATGCAAGCGGTTTTTGCAAGCAGATTATTATTGGTGGATCAGGGAATGAAAACAATGATAATGCCGGTCCCGATATTTCATTATTTATCAATGATTATAGTTTTACAGATGGCGGTTTAACTAACGATACTCCTTTATTGATAGCGAAATTAAGCGACGAAAGCGGAATTAACACGATGAACAGCGGCATCGGTCATGATATTGTTGCTACACTCGATGGGGAAAATTCATCGTCAGTTGTGCTCAACGCTTATTATGCGTCCGACCTCGACAATTTTCGTTCGGGCGAAGTGCGGTATAAGTTCCCCCAATTAGCCGAAGGAAAACATTCGCTCACGCTTAAAGCCTGGGATGTTTTTAATAATTCGTCGGAGGCTGTCATAACTTTTATTGTAGCAAAAAACATGCAGATCACCATCACCTCAATGAACGTATATCCAAATCCTTTCAAAGATGAGATCACGGTTGGTTTTGATATAAACCTTTTTGATACACCTTTTGAGGCCTACCTCGAAATATTTGATATCAATGGTTCGCTGGTAAGTACAACAACAAAAGAGTTAGTGCTGTCGAATGAATACAATGCCGGTACACTAACATGGAATGGCCGGACCGCTTCGGGGACTTCTGTTGTTCCCGGTATTTATCTCATCAGCATCAGGGCATCCAATAGTAATTCCTCCACGGTTAAGGCCGCCAGAGCATTGAAAGTACAGTAGCATTTTTTTAATTCTTGAATAAGTGTGTGTGTTAGATACTAAAGGCAAACTGTTTAGTATTGTTTTCTTTCTCTATTTATGTTTATAACAATAAAACTTTCTGTTAAACAGAAAAAAACTATTGCCATGCAATAACCTATAATAATCGCCGTTTAATAGCAGGATAATAATAACAAGTAATTTAGCGACTTTATTTTTTTAATACTTATGACACACCTCAAACGATTGTTCTTTACCTTATTGCTGCTGATTGCTGCAATCACTACAACTAAAGCACAAGATCCTGATAATTACATTGGACAGTTCAATCCCATAACTACTGCTGTGCCTTTTTTATCCATCTCGCCTGATGCGCGTGGCGGAGCTATGGGCGATGCCGGAGTTTCATCTGAACCCGATGCTTTTTCGATGCATTACAACCCTGCGAAATATGCTTTCATTAAAAAAGATATGGGTGTAGGCCTTTCATATAGCCCATGGCTCAAAGGTTTGACCAACGATATAGATTTAGCTTACCTGAGTGCTTTCAAACGCATTGATAAAAACCAGGTTGTAGCCATGTCATTGCGTTATTTTAACCTTGGCGATATTAATTTTACTGATAACAACGGATGGTCAGTCGGTAACTACCGCCCCAACGAATTTGCAATTGATGGAACCTATACGCGCTTTCTTACGAAAACCCTTTCCATGGGTGTTGCGGCCAGGTATATTCATTCAAACCTTACCCAGGGTCAGGATGTTGGAGGTTCAGCTACCAAACCAGGAAATTCCATTGCAGCAGATGTTGCAATTTTTCAACGTTTACCTGTAGAATTCGATCAGATTGAAGGTAACTTCTCCTGGGGACTTAATATTTCGAACATTGGAAATAAAATGTCGTACAGCGATGATAATACCCGCAAGGATTTTATCCCTACTAATCTGAAAATCGGTCCTTCGCTTACCCTCGATTTTGATGATTATAACCAGATGTCGTTTATGATTGATTTTAATAAACTGCTGGTTCCAACCAATGCAATTACAAGTGGCGATTCAATTATCAGCGGAATGGATCCAAATGTTTCGACTGCTGTTGGTATGATACATTCGTTTTACGACGCTCCCGGCGGATTTAGTGAAGAAATGAGCGAAATCAATATAGCGACCGGTATCGAATACTGGTATGCTCAGCAGTTTGCTGTAAGGGGCGGATTCTTTTATGAAAATGTAAACAAAGGCAACAGGAAATTTTTTACCCTCGGCGCTGGTTTCAGGTATAATATCCTGGGTATCGATTTCTCATACCTTATTCCGCTCGAAACAAAAAACCCTCTCGAACATACCTTGCGTTTCTCATTGCTCATCAACTTTGATGCTCCTTCTTTGCGATAGAGATTCTAAAATATAATTTCTAAAAGGTTGCCAGTAATGGTGACCTTTTTTTTTGATACCGTCACAGGTCTTTTCTCTGTATCCAAAACAGTTTTTTTACCCTGTCCTCCAAACAGGCAATTAAACTATCAGTTCTTTTTCAGCATGACTGTGAAAATTGTCTACCGTCAGAGTAAAAATTCGTAGCTTAGTCCGAAATATCTTTCCCTTGTTCATAAAACGATTAAAGAATGTCATACCCTAATTTACAGGCTTTTATAACAGAACTTGAACAGTCCGGCGAACTGGTCAGGATTAAAGAATTCGTTTCTCCGCATCTTCAGATCAGTGAAATCACTGACCGTATGAGTAAGAATGACGGTAAAGCTTTGCTTTTCGAAAATAACGGAACACAATTCCCTTTGCTTATCAATTCGATGGGCAGCGAAAAACGCATGTGCCTGGCTCTTGGGGTAAAAACTCTCGATGATACTGCTGAACAGATTCAAAATCTTTTAGCTGTTTTTATGACTCCCCGCAGTTCGCTGATTAGTAAACTTGCTTTTTTGCCAACCCTGGCCGAAGTAGCCGCTTTTATGCCTCGCCGCCTGAAAGGGAAAGGTGCCTGCCAGGAAATTGTGATGGAAAACCCTGACCTTTCGAAATTGCCGGTACTTACATGCTGGCCGCACGACGGGGGACCGTTTATTACTTTGCCTGTTGTTCATACCCGTCACCCCGAAACCGGTGTACGGAATGTTGGTATGTACCGTATGCAGGTTTTTGATAAGGATAAAACCGGGATGCACTGGCATCTTCATAAAAATTCGGCGGCACATTACCGCGAATACAAACGATTAGGAATGAAAATGCCTGTGGCTGTAGCCCTTGGCGGGGATCCGGTTTATACCTATTGCGCGACTGCTCCAATGCCCGAAAATATTGATGAATATATGCTGGCCGGGTTTCTGCGTAAAAAGAAGGTGGAACTTGTGAAATGCCTCACTTGTGATATTGAAGTGCCGGCTGATGCTGATTTTATCCTCGAAGGATATGTCGATCCTGCCGAAGACCTCATTCTGGAAGGACCTTTCGGCGACCACACCGGATTTTATTCATTGGCCGATAATTACCCTGTATTTCATGTAACCTGCATTACACATCGCAAACAGGCCGTATATCCTACAACCATCGTTGGCATTCCGCCACAGGAGGATAAATGGCTGGGAAAAGCAACCGAACGCATTTTTTTACCTCTCATCAAGCTCAGTATGCTCCCCGAAATTGTGGATATGGTGATGCCTGACGAAGGCGTCTTTCACAATATTGTGTTGGTAAAAATAAAGAAGACATATCCCGGACAGGCACAAAAAGTGATGAATTCACTTTGGGGTGCCGGGCAGATGATGTTCAATAAAATACTGGCTATTACAGATGCGGATGTAGATCTTAATGATAGTAAGGCTGTTGCATCCTTGATCTGTAAGCATGTTCATCCTGTCGACGATATTATTTTTAACCGCGGACCGGTTGATGTGCTCGATCATTCGAGCAGCCGATTTGCACTCGGTAGCAAGTTAGGTATAGATGCAACTGCAAAATTATCCGGGGAAACAATCTCAACTGAACATGAAGGAATTACATTCAACGAAAAGCATCCTGAATTCCAGAACATCTCGTGTAATTTCTCGCTTACACGCGAAAACCTTCCCGTTCTTGTTATCGGTATCAATAAACTAACCACCGATATCCGGTTGATGCATCAGCAGCTTTCCGAAAAAGGTGCTTTTCAAGGTGTTAATTGGGTTGTTTATGTAGATCCCGAAGCTGTTGCTATCCGTATTCAGGATATTGTGTGGTTGGTTGCCAATAATATTGACCCGATAAGGGATTGCTTTTATGCCCGGTCTTCAAGCGGACAAGCAGCTTCGCCAATGGCAGTTGACGGAACCGCCAAATCTTCCGAAGCCGATGGTTTCAAGCGGCAGTGGCCAAATGTGCTTGCCATGGACGATACAACTATCCGGCAGGTAGATGAAATGTGGAATAAACTTGGTCTTGGGCAACTTATTCATTCTCCATCGCTGAATTATAAAACACTTATAAAGACGGACGGGGCGGTAGCGAAAGGATAAAAGAGTTTAAAAGTTCGAAGGTTCAAGGCTGAGCGTTCAAAAAGTTCAAGACTGCGCGTTCAATGCTTAGCGTTCAAGGGTTTAATGCTTAGCGTTCAAAGGTTCAATGCTTCGCTTTAAAATAATTCAGTGCTTCGCTTTCAAAGAAATTTGTTGAAATCTTAAAATAGTCATATTTTTCACTATTCACTATTCACTACTCACTATTCACTCTTTACTCTTTACTAATCGCTCTTCTCTCTTCACTTTTCACTTTTCACTCTTCAATTAATATAGTACCTTTGCCGGTTGCAAAAAACATTACCGGTGAAAAGACTCTATCTGCTCATTTTACGTTCGTATGCAGGACCTGCTTTGGCTACATTTTTTATTGTAGTGTTCGTTTTGCTGATGCAGTTTCTATGGCGTTATGTTGATGAACTGGTCGGTAAAGGATTGGAGTGGGATATCATTTCACAGCTCATGTTCTGGGCTTCATTTACTTTCGTTCCAATGGCTTTGCCCATATCCATTCTATTGGCATCCTTGATGACATTCGGTAACCTGGGTGAGCGATACGAGCTTGTTGCCATGAAAGCTGCAGGTATTTCTTTACGGAAAATAATGATGCCGCTGGGCTTGTTTTCGTTGCTGATCAGTGTGGGTGCTTTTTATTATTCAAATATTATTTTTCCTTATGCCAATTTAAAGTTCCGATCTACTTTATATGATGTGCGGCAGAAAAAACTTTCGCTCAACATTCGCGATGGTATTTTTTACTCCGGCCTCGAAGGCTATATCATCAAAATCGGGAAGAAAGAACCGGATGGAACACGTATAAAGGATATAATGATATATGATCATTCGAAAGTTCAGGGTAATAACAACCTGATTATTGCCGATTCGGGCCGGATGGAACAAACCGCCGATGGCAGTTACCTGCTGCTTACCTTATATAATGGTACTAATTACGAAGAAACTATTGATCGAACTGATTCGAAGAAGGTTTCATTTCAACGGACAAACTATGAAAGTGAGATTATTAAATTTGATCTTTCGCAGTTTAAAATGACACGTTCCGATGATGAGTTTTTTAAGAACGCATACTATATGCTTAATGTTAAGCAACTTAGTTACGCTTCGGATTCACTCGGACTTGAGGTAGGCCAAAGGGTAGGCGAACTTCGTACCTCTCTAATGGCTTATTATTCCAATTTTAATCGTTTAAAAATCACTAACAGTGTCATAAATAAGCTACCTGACGCTAAAGAACAGGCTATTTTTGAAAACATGCCTGATCTTATTAAAAAAAATATAGCATCCTATGCTTTGGGCATGTCGCGCAATGCCAAAGGTTCATTCGAATACAATCGTCAGCTCATTAAGGATAAAGTTGAGCTGAAAGCACGCTACGATATTGAATGGCATCGTAAATTTACGCTTTCATTTGCCTGTTTTGCGTTATTTCTGATTGGCGCACCTTTAGGGGCGATTATCCGCAAAGGAGGACTGGGTATGCCTTTGGTAATTTCGGTGCTACTGTTTGTTGCATATCATGTTATTTCCTTTACAGGCGAAAAATCAGTTCGTTCGGCAGTAACTGATCCGTGGAAAGGTATGTGGATGTCAACGATGATTTTCCTGCCTGTCGGGATTTTCCTGGCATACCAGGCAGCAACTGATTCCAACATTATGGATGCCGAGAGTTACAAGCAATTCTTCAACAGAATAATTAAAAGATTTAAGAAAAAACAAAACCCGAGCGATGAAAATACTAATGCTGTGCAATAAGTCGCCATGGCCCAAATGTGAAGGCGGCCCCATTGCCATGCATGCCATGATAAGTGGACTGCTGCAGGCCGGTCATTCCGTTAAGGTACTTGCTGCCAACACCAATAAGTATAGTGTGGACCCGGAAACTATTCCGGATGATTTCAGGGAGAAGACTCAGATTGAATTTGTTCATATGGATCTTTCGCTTCATGTGCCTGCCGCATTTTTCAATTTTGTGGCTGGCATTTCGTACCATGTTTCCCGGTTTCATACCAAAGCTTTCGCTGCTAAGCTCACCGAAATTCTGCGTAAGGATACTTATGATATTATTCAGCTCGAAATGCTGTATATGGCTTCCTACCTGGATGTTATACGCAAAAATTCGAAGGCTCCCGTGGTTCTGAGAGCACATAATATTGAGCATAAAATTTGGCAACGTGTAGCCGAAAACTGCCCGAATCCTTTAAAAAGAATCTACCTGAATCATTTGTACAGGGCTTTGAGGCGTTTCGAAATCGGTATTCTGAACAAAGTGGATGGTATAGTTGCCATTACACCGGTCGACGCACGAAATTTCGATCGTTTGTCGCATAGCAGCAATATTATATCAATCCCTTTTGGTATCAATCTCGATACGCTTCCTGATACTCCTGTTCAGCCGGAGAGAGCCTCACTTTTTCATATTGGTACCATGAACTGGTTTCCGAATGAAGAAGGTATTAAATGGCTGATCGATGATGTATGGCCGAAAGTTAAAAAGAGGCTTCCTGATATCGAACTGCACCTGGCTGGACGCTATATGCCCGATTGGTTGAAGAAACTTTCGAAACCAGGTATAACTGTTGATGGCGAAGTACCTGATGTGTGGGAGTATATGCAAAGGTTTTCGATTATGGTGGTTCCGTTGTTTTCGGGTAGCGGTATCCGTATTAAAATTGTTGAGGCTATGGCAGCCGGAAAAGCAATAATTACGACCGCTGTTGGAGCCGAAGGCATCAATTACGAAAACGGTCAGCACCTTCTTATCGCCAAAGATCCTAATTCGTTTACCGAAGCCATAGTTAAGTTGTGCAACGATAAAAACCTTAGGGATTCGTTGGGCGAAAATGCCCGCAAACTTATTGCCAGAGAGCATGATAACAATAAACTCATGCAAAAGTTAACGGCATTTTACAGCGGTTTGACAAAAAAAATCTAAGTTGCCGTATCCCTGAATTTACTTTTGATTTCATCTTTCCTGATAACTCAAAACTCTTTTATTTCAATCCACAAGCCATAATAGGGTATGAAAATATTTGTTCTGCTTTCGCGAGTTCCATATCCTATCGAAAAAGGCGATAAGCTTAGGGCATTTCATCAAATCCGGTGCCTTGCAAAGCATAATGAGATCGTATTATGTGCCCTCAGCGATACAGCAATTCACCCCAATGCGCTTAACGAACTGAACAAATTTTGCAGCGAAGTGCATATTATTCCTATCCGCAAACCTGGAATGGTCTGGAATGTGATAAGGGCATTTCTGAACGGAAATCCTTTGCAGGTCGGATACTTTTACCGCTGCCATGCACAGAAGAAAATTGATAATATCATTACAAAAACTAATCCCGATCATATTTTTTGCCAATTGATACGGGTTTCGGAATATGTAAAAAACTCAGCCATTCCGAAAACGCTTGATTACCAGGATATTTTTTCGATGGGCGCAAAACGACGGGCCGAAACCTCTTCGTTTCTGATGAAAATCCCCTTTTTAATGGAGCATAAAAGGCTGCTTCGTTATGAAAATATGATTTTTGATAAGTTCGACACTAAAACTATAATCTCGCAACCCGACCGCGATCTTCTTCCTCATCCATCGCGAAATGAGGTCGCTATTATCCCGAATGGTGTTGATCATGCCTATTTCAGCCCGGTAAAAGGAGTAAAATCGTATGATGTTGTGTTTACAGGCAACATGGGATATCCGCCTAATATTGATGCTGCGCGTTTTATAGCTGAAGAAATTTTCCCGCTGGTGCTGAAACAATTTCCGGCAGCAAAACTTTTGCTTGCAGGCGCAACGCCACATGCCAGGGTACAGGCGCTTCAATCGGATAATATCACTGTTTCGGGCTGGATGGCCGATATCCGCGACAGCTATGCTTCGTCACGAATTTTTATTGCACCCATGCGTATAGGAACAGGTCTGCAGAATAAACTCCTCGAAGCCATGGCTATGGAAATGCCATGCATTACTTCCGACCTGGCAAACCAGGCACTCGGTGCTGAGCAAAATGTTGAAATACTGATTGGCTCAAATGCCGGTGAATATGCCGAACATATTATTAAATTGCTGAACGATCAAAAGTATGCTGATACACTTGCTCAAAACGGACATTCATTCGTGAAAAAAGTTTTCAGCTGGGAAAATTCGGTTGATGAGCTCGAAAAGCTTTTCAAAAAACAATAAATCAATTACATTCATCATAAAAATACAGCGTAAAATACCATGAGCGACGACAAAAAAATTATATTCTCGATGGTTGGCGTCGGGAAAATCCACCCACCCAATAAACAGGTTCTGAAGGATATTTACCTGTCTTTTTATTATGGTGCCAAAATCGGTATCATTGGTCTGAACGGTTCTGGTAAATCAACCTTGCTCCGCATCATTGCCGGAATGGAGAAATCATTTATCGGCGAAGTTGTTTTTTCTCCCGGATTCACCGTTGGTATGCTTGAGCAGGAACCTCATCTCGATGAAAATAAAACCGTAAAGGAAATTGTTGAAGAAGGCGTGCAGGATGTCGTAAATATGCTGAAGGAATATGAAGAGGTTAACAACCGTTTCATGGAACCGATGAGCGACGACGAAATGAATAAACTCATTGAGCGGCAGGGACAACTTACCGATTTGATTGAGCAGCACGATGCATGGGAACTAGATACTAAACTCGAACGGGCTATGGACGCACTTCGTTGTCCGGAAGGAGATACTTCGGTGAAAGTGCTTTCGGGAGGTGAGCGCCGCAGGGTGGCATTATGCAGGCTTCTGCTGCAGCAGCCTGATATTCTGCTTCTCGATGAGCCTACCAACCACCTGGATGCTGAATCTATCGAATGGCTCGAACATTTCCTCCAGCAATACAAGGGAACCGTTATTGCTGTTACCCACGACAGGTATTTCCTCGATAATGTTGCTGGATGGATACTCGAACTCGACCGCGGAGAGGGCATTCCCTGGAAAGGAAATTACACCGAATGGCTTGAGCAGAAAACCAAACGTATGGAAATGGAGGAAAAAACCGAAAGCCGCCGTCGTAAAACCCTCGAAAACGAGCTTGAATGGGTGCGCATGGCTCCCAAAGCGAGGCAATCGAAAGGGAAAGCCCGTTTGAATTCGTACGAGAAAATGCTTAACGAAGATGTTAAACAAAAGGAAGAACGCCTCGAAATTTATATTCCAAATGGTCCGCGCCTCGGAAACAAGGTTATTGAAGTAAAAGGTGTCAGCAAAGCTTTTGGTGATAAAGTATTGTTCGATGATCTGAATTTCATGCTTCCTCCGGGAGGTATTGTTGGTATTATCGGTCCTAACGGAGCAGGGAAGACAACACTTTTCAGGCTTATCATGGGGATTGACAAACCAGATAAAGGCGAATTCATTGTAGGTGATACCGTTAAAGTAGGTTATATTGACCAGGCGCATACTAATATTAATCCGGAGAAATCTGTCTGGGAAGTAATTTCCGAAGGCAACGAAACCATACAACTTGGTGGTAAACTCATTAATTCGCGGGCATATGTTTCGCGTTTTAATTTCGGGGGTTCCGACCAGGGTAAAAAAGCAGGAGTGCTTTCCGGCGGCGAGCGAAACCGTTTGCATCTGGCTCTCACACTACGTTCGGAGGCCAATGTGCTTCTGCTCGATGAGCCTACCAATGATATTGATGTAAATACACTGCGGGCACTTGAAGAAGGTCTTGAAAATTTTGCCGGTTGTGCCGTGGTTATTTCCCACGACCGCTGGTTCCTCGATAGGGTTGCAACGCACATTCTGGCCTTTGAAGGCGATTCGCAGGTTTACTTTTTCGAAGGCGGCTATACCGACTACGAGGAAAATAAACGCAAGCGGTTGGGCGATGAAGGTCCGAAACGGATAAAATTCAGGAAGTTGATGGTATAAAGATAACCTGGCCGGGAGTTTAGAGTGTACAGATACCCTGCAGGTGTGCAGACACTCTGAAATCCCGAAACTAACTTAACAACAAGAGCTTATGATAAAAATAACCACCCAGCTTATTGATTCAGTAGTTGAGCAGGCCCGCGTTTCGCCGCGCATGCGGATGAACTACAACTTTCATCCCGAACTCAGCGATCCTGTTCAGCGGCTTTTAAATGCGCTGGAACCCTGGACTTACATTCGTCCGCACAAACATACCGCAAAGGAAGAATCTTTTGTATTGGTTCGTGGTTCAGCGCTTGCTGTTTCTTTTAATGTGGATGGCAGCATCAGTGATCATGCAATACTGAGTCATAAAACCGGAATATTGGGTATTGAATTTGAAGAAAACACCTATCATATGCTCACAGCACTTGAAACCGCCACAGTGGTTTATGAAATAAAAGAAGGCCCTTTCGTGCCGCATACCGAAGGCAGTTCCGCGCCCTGGTCGCCCCAGGAAGGAACCACCGGAGCAAAGGATTTTCTTGCAAAAGTGTTTGTGGAACTGGGGATTGAACTACGGTAAAAAGATCCAAATTCCAAGGTCCAAATCCCAAGTTCCAAATTCCAAACTCTTCAAACCTGAAACCTGAAACAAGAAACAAGAAACAAGAAACAAGAAACAAGAAACAAGAAACAAGAAACA
>CAYQTT010000023.1:0-63854 GCA_964420555.1 uncultured Lentimicrobiaceae bacterium
AAAGCGGTGATGGTGAAAGACCAGCACGCCGTTCATTCGATAAAAGCGGTGATGGCGAAAGACCAGCACGCCGTTCATTCGATAAAAGCGGTGATGGCGAAAGACCAGCCCATCGTTCATTCGATAAAAGCGCTGATGGTGAAAGACCAGCACGCCGTTCATTTGATAAAAGCGGTGATGGTGAAAGACCAGCACGCCGT
This sequence comes from uncultured Lentimicrobiaceae bacterium, assembly GCA_964420555.1. Classification (GTDB taxonomy): domain Bacteria; phylum Bacteroidota; class Bacteroidia; order Bacteroidales; family UBA4417; genus UBA4417. The sequence goes on from CAYQTT010000023.1 coordinate 201, forward strand.
TCATTCGACAATAACAATGAAGGCGAAAGGCCAGCGCGTCGTTCCTACGATAAAGGTGGTGATGCAGAAAGACCAGCCCGTCGTTCATACGATAGAGGTGGTGATGGTGAAAGGCCGGAACGTCGCTCTTACGACAGTAGCAGCGACAGCGACAGGCCACGCCGTGCATACGACAAAGGCGGTGATTACAAACGCAGCGACCGTAAACCTGCTGCAAAAAATTATCCCGGAAGCAAACCCGGTCCACCAAGTCCGGATGGAAGCATGCGCCTTAATAAATACCTTTCCAATTCCGGAATATGCTCACGCCGCGAAGCGGATGAACTGATTCAGGCCGGAGCAGTTATGGTTAACGGCATTACAGTTACCGAACTGGGAACAAAAATTTTACCTTCGGATAAAGTACAATATGGCAGCGATACCGTACGCAGGGAAAAACATGTTTATGTATTGCTCAATAAACCCAAAGGATATATTACAACAACTGATGATCCATACGACCGCAACACGGTTATGGCATTGGTTGCCGATGCAGGTAAAGAACGTATTTACCCTGTTGGCCGCCTCGACCGTAACACCAGCGGACTTCTGCTGTTTACCAACGATGGCGAAATGGCTAAAAAACTCACTCATCCCAGCCATAAAGTCCGCAAGGTTTACCATGTGGAACTCGATAAGGCCCTCACCAAAACTGACATGCTTCTAATCGGCGACGGAGTAGAGCTGGAAGATGGTATGGCTATGGTTGATGCCATTTCCTATGACGAAAGCGGTAAAAGCAAAAAAGAAATAGGCGTCGAACTGCATTCGGGTAAAAATCGCATCGTACGCCGTATTTTCGAAGCCCTGGGGTACGAAGTTGTCAAACTCGACCGTATGGTTTTTGCCGGTCTTACCAAGAAAGACTTACCACGCGGCCGCTGGCGTTTCCTTACCGAAAAAGAAGTGAATTTTTTACAGATGATAAAATAGGTTTGAAGAGTTTCTGGTTTCAGGGGTTCAAGGGTTCAATTGCCTGCGGCTTTCAAGGGTTCAGACTCCAAAATATAATACTTTTAAAAAAACAATTATCATATAATGCGGAGTGACAAAAATAATTACCTTTGCACTCCAATTTGCCCCGGTGGCGGAATTGGTAGACGCGTCGGTCTCAAAAACCGATGAACTCTGTTCGTGCCGGTTCGATTCCGGCCCGGGGTACCACCAAAAAGCTTTATAATCTCAGGATTGTAAAGCTTTTTTGATTTTAGTCTGTTTAGGGATTGGTTTTTCGTGCCGAAGATTATTGGATATATTTGTAATTGAATAATATGAATTGTAGCTCTTACAGGCATGGATTATTAAGTCGCGACAGCGGGGGACCTAATACTATTGACCAGAAAATAGATTTACCATAGCCGATTTTTCTCTTTCTACCGATGCGCTGAGCAATCAACTGGGCAGAAATGACATCTATAACTACTACTATTATTCAAAAGTCATTCATAGATATTCTTATTTACCTGGCATTAGAGTTCCGATCGTTGCAACTATCATCTAACATTTTTTAAGGGCCCATGTCTAATGAATACTCCATTGAAGAAATGGAAATGCCAATTAATATTAATATTGCTATCCCAACGCTACCCAAAACAAGTATAGTAGTCTTTCCACGGGCTTTTTCTGTGCTTTTTACTTTTAAAATTCCTGAAAGCGGAATACTCAGAACCTTTGCTTTATTTATCGTTACTAATGAATCTGAAGATGGGTATATATGAATAAAATTACTTGTTGATAGTACTTCCCATTCCGGATCAATGATTTTGCCTGATAAGGTGTCATTTTTGACTACTATTTTCTCCATTATATAAACTTTTTTGTCGCAATGGATTTCATACGCGAATTTTGGACTATACGCAGGAAGATTATCGGTTGTAATAACATACGTGTTAACACATCCGAATTGTTGTAATAACAGGATGAAGATCATTAAAACTGAAATGATTCTTCTTACTGATTCAAAGTGATTATGCATAATAACCTCTTTTAAAAAAATAACATTTTAGTGAGAGTATTAAGAGCAACGCCTGTTTACAGGAAAATTATCATTTTAAAAAGTGTGCAAATGGAGCAGGTAATCAAATAAAGAGAAAGAAAAAATATGAGTAAGTAAATATACAAAATTTGCAGGCTGAATGCAATACTATGTTTTAATCGCTGACCTATATGTTCATATCTTGCTAACCTATAGGCAAATACCTCGTTCTCGCGCATCTTATCTTCTTGATGCGTGCAACCTGAGATTACTTGTTTTCATAGCGTACATTTTTTTAAAAGATTATGTTTATAGCAACGCAATTGAATATGCCGGAGGTAAAGGGTTATTGGATATATTTGTAATTGAATAATATGAATTGTAGCTCTTACTGGCAATGATTATCAGCCTGCGGCTGATGAGATCGCTGCGCTAAGTTATAAAGTCGCGCCAGCGGGGTTTAAAACAATAGTTATACGATAAAACATCCAAACGGTAGCATTGCCAGCCAATGAAAAAACTAACTTTAGTATTATTTGTCTCATTCGCGCTTACCTCTGTGTTATGCGGGCAGAAAAACACCAGTACGATTCAAATTCATTCAACCGTAAATATCCCGGATTCAAGCTATAAACTTTTAAAAACAGATATATTGCTTGAGGATTCAACACTCATTTGTTCATGGGATGAAAAAGAAAACAAATGGATCACATCAACTGCTACAAAGACAAGCAGTGAGTATGATGGTAAAGGACGGTTAGTAAAAAAGACAAGTTATTCCTTTGATCCCATTCAGAGACACCTGGTCATCAATTTAGTCTGTTTATATCGCTATAATAAAAACAACAACCTCATATTTAGCAGTAAAGAACATTTTGATACATATGGCATTCAGAGCTATGATTCGATGAAGTATAAAAGGAATAAACTGGTTTCGCACAAATCATTCATCCAAAACCCAATAAGCAAAACCTGGTGTCTCGAAAGCTCAAAGCAGTATAATAAATCTGGCGCCCTGATCAGCAGTTTCAGGCAACACTATGGTCATTATAGCCGTCCTGAAGTGTTTAAGGCTAGTAGTGGATATAAGTCCGAAATTAAAACGAATTCAGCTGGCCGCGCCATTGAAGTTTCAGGCCAGAGTTTCGATAGCAAAACCGGATTGTGGCAGAATTCTGACAAAAACACTTTTTCCTATGTGAACAAAATATTACTTGCAGAGCGAATGATATATTCATGGGATACGTTAACTGCATCGTGGCAAACTACTTCGAGGTTTTTGTTCTCCTACTCTGATACAAATTATCAGACTATCTGCCAGACCATTGATGGGGGCAACTGGAAGAATCTGAATATGGCTACCTTTATCTTTAACCGGAATCATAATATTATTTCTGTTAAAAGTGCCAGGTGGATTGGAGACAAATGGACTGAAAATTATAAACGCCAATACAACTATGACCTCAAAGACCAATTGACCGAAGCATCGGATTCAGCCTTCGTGCCTGATTTCTGGATCTATCTGCCTGAAAATGCCTATCAGTACGATGATCGTGGAAACCTGATCATGGTTACATATACGCCCTATGATCTTTCATCGGCTAAACTGCAATACGGCACTCAGTACAGTTATGAATATGATTCTTCAGGCATGCTTACTCAATCCATTTATTATTATTGGGATACCCATACAGAGCAGTTCGTCCCCCAGACAAGGATCTGCCATTACTATTCAAAACACGAACAAATACCGACAAATAAATCCTTAGGTGCTCAGCCTGTTATTTATACTGATCCGGCGACCGATAAACTCTATTTTAAAAATATCAAGCCCGGCTCTTATGTTTTGATTTATGATATAGATGGCTTTCTCAAAATATACAGTCCAATAATCAACAACCAGGTTGATGTTGGCGATTTACTGGTTGGGCAATACTCTATACAGATTGTAAATAAGAAAGGAATCACCCGTAGCAAGTTTATCAGTAACCATCCGCATAGTGGTGGTTACTCGAATAAGGTTTACATGAGATAAGCAGAGGGGGGAAGGTATTGGGAGTTTGAAGCAAGCAACTTCGTTCGCGCGCATCTTATTTTCTAGACGCGTGCATCCTGAGTCAATGATTTTAATCAAAGCATGCTGCTATAAATATTTTGAAATAATAATTTTCAATGTGTAATTGCTTATCTGTTAGTAAGCGGTCCTTACGCGAATAGGTCCATGGGACTTTATTTAAAGGAAATATATAGCCACCAACCACACCTACTGACCAAAATGAAAAATATTTCTCACTTTCAGGTTTGTATTCAATTCTCAAGGCAGCCGAAGAGTAGGTTTGATTAAAACGTATATCCAGATCTTTATTGGCAAGATAGGATTCGAGTGGGATTTTTCTGTTAATATCACTGTTTGTTAATCTGTAGCGATTCCATTTTAATCCGATAAAAGGTGTAATTTTCAGTCTTTTGGTATTTAATATCTTGTAACCCAAATCTAAATTATATAGTGTGGTGTTGAAAACCACTTTCAGCGAGTCGTTGTTAAGGTCATCCGACAAGGAAAAGCCTGCACCTATACCGGCCAGATATCTTTTGTATGTGCCTGCAAATTCAAGATTAAAAGTCCCGCTTAGCCCCGACATAAAGTCGGTGTTATAATTTCCTAATGCGGATTCAAATTCGCTGAAGTCGGTATACATTATTTCTGCAGCCAAAGTTGTAATAAAACCAAAATGACGATCACTGATTCGCGAATATCCTTTTAGGTAATCATCTGATGGATAAGGTTCCTGCTGCATTATTATGGTTAGCGGATGGCTTATTGTATCAATATTGGAAATTAAAACCGGAAAGTACCAGGCGTACTTTATCGTAATCCATTTTTCATCGTTATCTATTATACTGATCGCAAATTCCCCATTGATATCAGAAAGTACACTGTTGTGAGATTTATTGTTTCCCTGGTACACAGTTACACCGGATAAGGGTAGGTTAAGCATAGTATTAACAGTTCCTGTAATTATTTGCTGAGAAAATAGCTGGATGTAAATCCCCGAAATTAAAACAACTGACAGGCAGGCTTTTAAATAACTCATATCTTGCTATTTATTTATCACTCTTAAGGCATTGGTTCGTGCGCGTCTTTTTTTCTGACGAGTGCAGCTTTATTTTAGCACCTGACTTATTCTTTTTTTGTCTTTTTTATTGGTTTAATTTTCGTGCTATTTTTAGTCAAAATACAGTTTTTATTAGTTGTAAAATCAATCATGTAATAAACCGAAGTATTTACTAGTTTTCCATCCATAGAACCTGGTGTCCATATATTTGGGTTTGCTTTAATAAGTCGTCTTGCTTCCTCGTCATAACCGAAACCAATACCTCTCCATATTAAGGGGTTAACTACATTTCCAATTGTATCAACAGTGAATACAATCACAACTCTTAAAAGTACACCAGGTCCTGAACTTGGATCGCTACCATATAGTTTGTTATGTTGCTTAATCCATTCGTCATATATTTCTTTATCAACAGGGGATGGTTTAATCGTGAGGGATGGATCTTCATATAGAATTGCATTTCCTTGTTGCGAAAAAATGAAAGGTGAATACATAAAAGTAATTAGCAGGATAAGGAGCAGTTTTTTCATGTTTCAAGTAATATTAGTATTGATTTGATTCCAAATGTTTCAGCGAAAACGTAAAGCCACAGTTGTTAATGCTTCGTTCGCGAGCGTTTTATTTTCTTGATGCGTGCGTTATAGGATTGTTTAATCACAAATACCTGCTACCAGCCAATGCATCCGAAAAATCAGGCAGTGTATAAGCATCAACAGGGTTTATATAAGGCGCTGTTTTTAAAACATGGTTTCAGTTGGATAATGTATTAAACTGCTTTTAAATAGTATTTAAACCCAGATTCAATCATTAAAGGGCAACAAATAAACAGGAACTAAACTACTGATACATTAGCTTAATCCTTTATACAGCGAACTGACATGCCAGTACTCATAAACCAGTGCTCTTCGCCTACAGTGCAGAAATCGTTGAGGAGTTGCAGGCAATGCGGGAAGTCAGTTTTCTCCTTCGACCAAAAGTAGGCTTTGCTTCCTATATCGTGGAAATTACCGGGGCTGTAGCTGCGCCTGCCACCCGGAAGGGCTGAAAAACCACTACTGTTATTGGCTCCTTCGTTAGGAGTTGACCAATGCGTTTCACCGGATTCTTTCATTCTGCCCCCAGCTCCGGCAAGTCCGCCAAGATAATCGGTTAGTTGAACCCACTCTTGCTCGCTGGGCAAATGCCAGCCGGCAGGGCAGGCTTTAAGGGCTCCTGCATGGGTGTACAATGCGCCGTAAATATCGCCATTGGCTTTATTGTTTTCATAATAACACCATGCTGCGCGGTCCTCATGTGGTATGGCAAACGAACCGCCAAACATACTTTCCCACTCCACGGCATCTGTAATATTTTCGATGCCTGTTGTATAGTTTAGGTTTTCAGCAAACCAGGTTTGATTACCTATAGTAACTATTTTGTAAACCTTACCGTCGCGGGGGTCGGTAAAGGTTTTGCCCTGATCATCAGCTTGTTTTTTGTCATCCTTGCTGCACGAAGTACTAAATACGGCTATGCTTCCAATAAGCATCATTACTGCGAAAAAATTCCTTGTTTTTACCATTATTTTAAAATTGATTTTATTTATAATTCTTTATTTGATTCGTGAATCAGGGAAAGTGATTTTTTATTTTAACAATCGCCATCGGTTACTTTGTATATCTTGCGTTATCAGTCCTTCTTCCTGCAGTTCACGCAAAATTGCATTTACCCAATATTGCTGATTTGTGGATGTAGCTTTTTTCTTATTACCCCAATCCAGGCCACATTCTCGAAAAACAACCGTTTGTCTCAGTCCTGAAGCATTTGGTTTACATTCAGGATGTTGTTTTAAGAAATCCAAAACCAAATCTTTTACTTTAGTCCGTAGTTCAATTCCAATTTTAAAATGATTTTCCATACGTTATTTTTACTAATGACTTCTGTTCTCAGCCAGGATCTATTGAATTATTTATCGGTTACCATATGCATTTTGCTAACCGTTCCATTTTCTTCTTTTGCTTCCAAAGTGAAATCGCTTGTGCTTAAAAACAGAATCTTCATTACAAATGAATTTTTTGTTTCGGCATCAGTGATAGTTATGGTAGTAGTTTGTTTGTCATATGACCAGAAAGCATTTAATATTTCATCATCGAGATCAAGCTCTAAACTATGGTCCGGATGAAATATCAATCTATCGTTGCTCAGTGTATCAAGTACCTGGTTTATACCATCTATTTCATATGTTTTCAAGGTCCAGGGTTTGCAAATCAAACTTTCAATCTCCTGGTTAGTACTTATCTGTCCGATTGCCATTTTAGAAGAGGAAACTATTCCAACCAGAATTATCAGGTAAATCAGTCTTGTGGTTTTTAGCATTTTGTATTCAATTATTGATTTGTTTTATATTCAGTTTCAGGTTCTCCGTTCGCGCGCGTCTGATTTTCTTGACGCGTGCAGCTATAACCCGTGCCTCATAGCTTAATCAGGAGTATCTGCTAAGAGCCAAAGGAGCCGAAAAATCAGGCGGAGCATCAGCATCAAAAGGGTTTACAAAAAGCGCTGTATTTTAAACATGATATCTGGTGGTTATTGTATTTATCAACTTTTAAATATTCTTTAAAACCTTTTTCAATCACTACAGGCATTGGTGGAACCGAAATAATGGCTTTCAAATATAAATAATTCATGGATATGACAACTGAATTATTTTTTGTTCCGTATCTGGTAAAAATATCTGATTCATTTTTACATAAATGGTAATCATTTGCAGTCGGGTTCAAAATCAGATAGTTTGTGCCGGCACTGATTGGAAATCAGCACCAGCGGGGGGTGCGCGCCAGCTGCGGTGAGTTTTTATTTCTGTTCAATCAAATATCCTTTCCTTACCCAACATATTCTTAATATTTTCAATATGCATATTCTGAGTTTCTATATTTTCTCCATTTAGCACAGCTTCTTTTAATACCCTGACTACTTCGTGTTTATCAGTATACTTTGCCGGTTCATTCTTTTTTGTAATGATATTTATAACCTCTAAAACTCTTTCCGGTTTAACAAGAAATGTTCCATTAGGTACGAAGCTGACATCTTTTAAAACACAATCTCCATAAAACACTACGATTGAATAAAATGGAATAGTTGAAAATTGTTTTACTAGATTCTTTAATTCAATTATATGCTTGTTATTCTGCATTATAGGATTATAAAAGCGGTATTTTTCTTTTCCATAAGCTAAAACTTGTGTCCATTGCGAATAATTCCCATTTCCATAAATCCAACCACTGTAATCCTTTACCTCGAATATAATAATCCCAACCTTTGTGGCAACTACTAAATCAATCTGAGAAAAATCACCATTCTTCTTTTTTACATACAGATCATGAAAAATGGTTTGTGCAGGTATTTTGTGTTTCAAAAGTTTTAATACAAGGTCTCTTTCACTATTTGTACCCCTATTTGATTGCGTTACGGTATTTAATAATTTTTTTTCTCTGAATATTTCAAACAGGGAAATAAAACCAGCAAATAAAACTATGCCAATAATAATCCACATAATGATACTCTTTTATTTCATTTTATCTGATGCCTATGCTATAAGTCTGAATTAAATTGTACCGACACGTGTTATAAACGCTTGCCCGCGGGGGAATTCTAATCTGGTTTTTTATTCAAATTTAGTCAATACTTTCATTTAGTTTAATTTGAGTTTATACCCCCACGCGAAAGGATTACCTGCGGTGAGAAAGTTCGCGCGGTAGCGGAGTATATTAATAATATTCTTTGATATAATCATAAGCCCTATTGAATAAATCCTCGTCTTTGATTTGATATTTTGTCCACAAGATTTTTCGTAATTCACGTTTTACTTCCCTCTCGCCAACGGTTGAATTTTGCCAACCATCAAAACGGACAAGTCTAACAATTTCATCAATGTCATTGACAATTCGTTCAACGATGACAGGTGTTGTATCGGTTTTAATCTCCAGAAACAGTTCTGTTAAAGCCGCTTTACCACTTTTCAGTTCTTCCGGTACTTCGCTTTGTTTCTCAGCTTGTAAAGTCTCTTTAGCAATTTTACAAAGTTCCTTTATGAACTCAATAGAGTTTATTAAACCTCTTTCGGCTTTATCGCGGAGTGCTTCAAGACGTTCGCTCAATCGCTTGTAGATAGGATGATTGCCATGTTTTGATAACCGACCAAAAAGGATTTTAACGAGTTTCGCTGCCTGTTTGGGATCTTTACTATTCATTAAATCATCTATCACTTCAGCATCGAGAATCAATTCATCCATATCTTTATTGATACCTGAAACATGTATATGCTCATGTATAAGTGCTGTTGTTTGTGCACCCAAGGCATGCCAAAGGAGTCGTCCATTATCATCTGCAGCTGGTTTTACCGAAATGTAAACCTGTGACAACCATTTGTAATCTGTTTCAAACTGATTTAATACCGGGTCGGGTGATAAGGCTTCCCATATTTTTGTAAGGACACTGAAATCTTTTGCAAATGCATCTCTCTTTTCATTTGTATTGATGCAGTCCTGACCTGCCTGTAAACCTTCAAATCCATTAATCGTCCTGTCAACGCCAGAAAAATGTCCTAAACATTTTTGTACCCAGGAAGGTATTTGGTCTCTAAGTTCCTGAAGGTTAGAAATTACAGTTTTTATAGTTTCTTCGTCAAATGCAAGTGCTTGCGCCGTATCATCAAATACACCGAAGTAATCAACTATTCTGCCGAACGATTTGTTTGGGAACAGGCGATTGGTGCGACAAATGGCTTGTAACAGAGTATGGTCTTTCAGCGATTTGTCCAGGTACATAGTTTGTAAAATCGGGGAATCGAAACCAGTAAGTAGTTTTGCTGTTACAATAAGGAATTTTAATGGTGAATCAGCATCGTTATATTTCTCGATAAGTTTCTCCTGCTGATCCTTATCCATCGCCCATTTCTGCTTGAAATCGTATTCGTCATTTGCTGACGAACTTATCACAACAACACTGGATTCCGACGGCATTACTTTATCCAATTCCTCTTTGTATAATATACATGCATATCGATCGGGAGTAACAATCATTGCTTTCAATCCTTCCAGACCAACATGGGCATTGAAATGCTCAACAATATCAGCAACAATAGTACTAATCCGTTCAGGTGATTTTAAAAACACCGACATTTTTGCGGCCTTCTGGCTAAGTTTGTTACGGTCTTCTTCACTCAGGTCATTGGCCAGTTCTTTAAACGCAACATCCAAACCTTCTTTATCAATATGATAGTTAGGCAAACGTGGTTCAAAATGCAGTGGAAGTGTTGCGTTATCCCTTATACTTTCCTGGAAAGTGTACCGGCTCATATAACCATGCTCATCCTGCTCAGCGCCAAAAGCCCAAAATGTATTTTTGTCGGCTTTATTAATTGGCGTTCCGGTTAGTCCGAATAAAAAAGCATTCGGTAATGCATTTCTCATTTTCCTGCCCAGATCTCCTTCCTGTGTCCGGTGGGCTTCGTCAACCATCACAATGATGTTATCCCTCTTATTCATATCAGGATAAGCATCTTTGAATTTGTGAACCATCGTGATGATGATTTTCCGGGTATCGTGCTCTAGCAACTTGTGTAATTCCCTGATGCTGTCTGTTGTCATCATATTGGGGACTTCAGCCGTATTAAAGGTTGCGGTAATTTGAGTATCCAGATCAACACGGTCAACCACAATAATCACAGTTGGATTATTTAGTTCTTCTTGTTTCCTGAGCTTTTGAGCAGCAAATAACATCAACAAGGATTTTCCTGAACCTTGAAAATGCCATATCAGACCTTTTTTAATTTTACCATCCTTAACCCTTTCTATAATGGCGTTAGCACCTTCATATTGCTGATAACGACAAACAACCTTAATTTTTTTCTTTTTACTGTTAGTTGCATATACTGTAAAATACTGTAAAATGTCTAACAGAGTGGATGGTTTTAGTAAGTGTGTTAGTTGTTTCGCAACGTCATGTAAGCCTAGCAAATGACTTAGTTTCTCTTCCTCATTCTCTATCCGCCAGGGAGACCAAAATTCCAATGGAGTCCTGACACCTCCGATAAAAATATCTTTACCTTCAGTAGCAAACGAAAACACATTAGGCACAAACAATTGTGGTATAGAATTCTCATAAACAACATTAATGTCGTGGGCACCATCCAACCAACTAATAGCAGGACGAACTGGTGTTTTCGCCTCGCCTACAACCAATGGAATTCCATTTACGAACATTACGATATCCGGTATTTTAACTTCCCGGGTCCTGATCTTGAATTGATTCGTTAGGATAAAACTATTGTTACTAATAGTGTCATAATCAATCAACCGAACAATAACGTGTTGGTTGTTCTTGCCAAATGGCAGTGACACTTCATTACGAAGCCAACGTGCAAATTCTTCGTTGGCACGAACTAATCCAACATTGCCAACAGTGATAATTATTGCACGGAGCTTATGGATTACTTCGTCTGCCCGCTCAGGATTAGACGCTATAAATGGATTAATCCGGCACAAGGAATCTTTTAATTCTTTCTCCCATAGCACGTCCGAAATATCTCTTGGCAGGAGGTCTGGTTGGACATATCGCCATTGAGTTTCATCAACATAAGCGACAGAATCTTCTTTAACCATTCCGTTGTCTATGGTATTGAGATTTATGCCTGTAAGTTGGTGAACTATAAAATGTTCTACTGAATTTTGCTCATTGAAGGGCATAAGTATTATTGAATTATTATTACCGGATCCACTATTAGAATAAAGTCTGTATCATCTTCAAATTGTTCAGCCAACACAGGATTAGCTGCATGGAAATGTGGTCTTTGTTTATTGGAAACATAGGCATAAAATCGGTTATATCCGTTAAGACCAACCTCCAACTTGAATATTTCAATAGTATTCTTTAACTGGTCCCTTGCAGTGCCTAACCAACCAGCACTATCTCTATCTTTGAGTTCAACAAATACAAGTGTTGTGTCATAATGGAGCATTGCATCACATCGTTTCCCCTCAGCATGATCAATTTCGATACAATGATCAATTGCGGTGAAGGTAATCTGCTTTCTATGCTCATTATCTACCCAAGCGATCCACTTTTCACTATCTGTATAATCAATATATGCAGGATTTTCGTCAGGCGGTGGATCATCACAAATGCCAAATACTGCTACAGTGGTATGTTTCACACATACTGCCTTATTAAAATCTATAGCCATCCTTTTTCAATTTCTTGAAGTTTTGAGAATAGCTGATTTGTTTCAGATAACCTATCATTTAAATAGTTTTCATCAGAGGGCAAACCTTTGTAATCGTCAAGTTTAGAAATTGTCCCTTTCGCTTCATCCATTTCGTAAATAGCTAAACCATTTGGGTCTAATAAAGAATTTATCGGCACAATTGCAGCCACTTTGTTTTTCAGAGCAATACTTTCATTGCTTGAATAAACTTTATATGCTTTTACAGCTAATGTCAGGTAATTGATTAAATATGGGCTATGCGTGGTTATTATAAGCTTATTTCCTTCATTCATATTATTGAATGCAATAAGGCTATTTAATATCTTTTGTTGTGATAAAGGAAACAGATTTTGTTCTGGTTCTTCAACGATATTAATAAAAGCAGAATAATTTATTTTCGAGGATAAGACTCTTAATGAAGCTTGTTTTATCTCATCTGAAATGTTTGGATTAGACAGAATTTGCTCTACTTCCTTGCGAATTCGTTTTTCTTCTTCAATACTTCTTTCTTTAATAGTATTATCTTCTTTTTTTGTCAGTGATTCTGCTAAAAATTTAGTTACTATATACAGCGGGACAAAAGATTGAAATCCACTGGATGATTCAGATAGTTTTATTTTATAATCTTTTCCTACAATCCAAGAAAGTTTATTAAGCTTCTGATATTCAAATCTTACATCTTCATTAATAGGGAGCATCATTTGTCCTTTCAGCTCTTCTACAGCGTTTATAAATTCATCAGAGAAGGTATATAAGGTACTTGGCAATCCTTTTAAATTTCTTACATTTCGTACAGAACCTACAAAGTTTCTTTCGGAAGGGATGTACATTATTTTTGGGAAAGCGTATTCTCTTCCATCAATTTTTGTGATAGTGACTTTCCCATTTCGATAAGTAATTGTAAATGAATCCCCAACATATTCTATTGTAGTGTCCCTTTTAAAATAATTACCTATGTTTTGATATGAACAATGTTTCCGAAAGCTATTCGGGGTAACATCCTTTTCCCTAAAATCTTCGCGTTCTAAAGCCTTCTCAATCCATGTCATGGTTGAGATTAGTTTTGCAACAGTACTTTTACCGCTTCCTTGGTTACCAATAAAAAAGGTGACTTTCATGATTTCCAGCCAGCCATCGCCACCTTGATAGCCTGCTTTAATCGGTCCAAAGTTTTTTATTCTTATTTTGCTCATTTTCTGTATTATTAATACACTGACAAATTTAACAATTTAATGTATTTTACCCCAATATCTCCTCCAACAACTTCTCCTTCAAATTCTTTAATGTTGTTTTTTGCTGTTTGAGTTGATCCATTGTTAAATCAAACTGCTTGAATATGGATATCAGCTCTTTTTGTTTTTCTCTTTTCGGAAGTATAAATTCTTGTTGGGCAAGTGTTTTGTTTTTTATTGTAGGTGATAGTGATCCTTCCGAAATTTGAACAGCGCGGCTCATAAATGCATCGGACTGCATAAAATAGGGAAGAAAGTCTTTCTCTATATACTTTTCGTTGGCTCTTAAAATCATACTGTGAGCAGAAGCAATTCCATCAAAATGTGATACAGCTACTTTGCGTAAATATGCTCTACGCTTGCCGAAAATAATATCTCCTTTGTAAATTTTAAGTTTTGTTCCTATTACATCATCGGGTGTTCCTGTTCTTTCAATCCTCAGGTTGTCTGCATCCAAATGCTCTAATCCAACATAAGTTGTTAATTCAGTTTTCTTCGGCTCGACTCTTTCCGAAATATTAATAGCAACCTTATCGAACCTTACTGTTTCAAAATCGGTTTCATTTAAATGTTTAACAAACTTTTGTTTTTCACTAAATAAATCCTGAAGTAAGTTATTCTTTAATTGTAAAAGATTCTTTTCCTGATCCTCAACCTGCTCCATCGCTGTTTCTATGGATTGAAAAAGGGAGGCTATTTGTATTTGCTCATCAATTGGGGGGAGGGGGATTTCAAGTTCTCTTAAAAGGCCTAACGAAATGAACTTTTGTGCTGTTCCACTTGATTTGGATTCTATCTTCTTTTGAAAAGTTCCTGACTGTATTACAAAAAGCAGGTAATTATTAATTACTCGTAAGCTTTTGTTGAATTTAATCAATCCAACATTTTTTATTGCAAAGTCTATTTTCTTTTTAACTAAAACAGGAACACCAACTGTTCCTATCATTGAAAGAAGAATATCCCCATCATCAACAAATGACCTTTTATTTATTTGAGAATAATCTTCTTCTGATATTAAATTCGTTTCAGAAAAATCAATAAACCCTCTCATAATATTCTTAGATGTAATTAGTGGGAATCCATTTTTATGATATTTAGGACTATCATGAGTTCCATCTCTTACATCACAAATAGCATTCAGGTTAGCAGATTCCCAATTTTCTTTCCTCCACATCATACTTCTATCCCTATATTATTCAGTTGAGTAAATAAATTGTCTATTGAAATATTGACTTGCTGCTGACCTAATTTTATTTCCGCAATCAAGTCTGCTGAGTTGTATTTATTAACAACAGTATCTTGTTTAACATATAGTTGTAGGCTCAGATTACCATTGTTTTCTAATACTTCATTGTTGGTCATTAGTTTGGCAAAACCGTCTGCATCTTTATAATTCCAATAAGTATCGCTGATTTTTTTTATATGCTGTGGTTCTAGCCAGGCATTGGTGCGTTCAATTCGTAATTCGTCTTTTGCGTCAATAAAAAGGATTTTACCTTTACGTTCTTCTGGTTTCTTCATCCGGCATACCAGCAAACAGCTTTCCATACTGCTGTTATAGAAAAGGTTTTTACCTAATCCAATAACCGCATCAACATAATCCTCTTCTATCATGCTTTTCCGGATGCCACTTTCGGAATCGCGGAATAAAACTCCGTGCGGCCAAAGAACAACTGAACGGCCAGTAACGGGATTCAGACTTTTCATTATGTGTTGTTGAAACGCATAGTCGGCGCAACCTTGCGGCGGAGTTCCCCAGATATTTCGGCCAAAGGGATCATTCATCCATTTTTGCTGGCTCCACTTCTTAACACTGTACGGAGGATTCGCCATAATAACGTCGAACTTCTTTAGTTCGTCATTCTCCAAAATCTGCGGGCTATCAAGGGTATCACCCTGCACAATCAGGAACTCATCCACATTATGCATAAACATATTTATGCGGGCAATGGCAGAGGTAATTAGGTTTAACTCCTGTCCGTAAAGTTTTAACGTACGGTATTCTTTCCCCTGTGCTTTCAGGTGAAGGGCTGAACTCAACAGGATTCCTCCACTGCCACAGGTAGGGTCGTAAATACTTTCGGTACTTTGCGGGTCAGTAATTTGAGTCATTAACTTTACAACGGTGCGGTTGGTGTAAAACTCGGCGGCGGTATGTCCGCTATCGTCGGCAAATTTCTTTATCAGGTATTCGTATCCTTCGCCCATAATATCGTGGGGCACATTGGCAACACTTAGATTCATTTGGTTAAAATGCTCAATCAGGTCAAGCATTTTTTCATCACTCATACGGCGTTTGTTGGTCCATTGAGCATCACCAAAAACATCGTGCAACATTTCGAAGTTAGCTTTTTCGATACCATTCAACGCCATTTGTAAAGCTGCACCAACATCAATGGTTTTCTTCCGGATATCATCCCAATGGCAACCTGCCGGTATTTGAAACCTATGATTTTCGGCAAACTCGGCATAACTGAGATCTCCATCACCTTCATCCAATGCAATTTGATATTCCTCGTCCCACAGATCACTAACACGTTTAAAGAAAAGTAAGGGAAATATATATTGCTTAAAGTCAGCCGCATCAATCATTCCTCGCAGGATGTTGGCGGCACCCCAGAGGTAATCTTCAAGTTGTTTTTGAGTCATTTTGTATTCTTAAATTCAAAATGTAAAGTTATACTAATTGTTTATTAGTCTGCATTGCGGCATTCTCAAATAGGGGGACTTTACCAAACCCAAATTTTCAACAAAAAAAATCACGGAGCAACAAAATGTCCCCCCGTGATTTTATCAGCAGTATTGCTTACACAACTTGTATGCCGGCTAAGCTTGCACTGCATAAGTAACGAAACTTACTCCACTCTGTTCACTAATATTAACAATCTTAATTAGGCTCCTTCATTAGGTCTATCTGTGTCGGCTTCGTTATCTTTCTCTGCAGCATAAGTAGAAGAACGGGTGGCTGTTTTCGACCCAGACGCATAAATCTCTTTAATGTCAGGATTATGCGGGGTCCAACCCCATTTTGTACTGTCAGTGACTTGATTTTCTTGAACCGACTCTAAATAATTCATGCCAAATACATTCATTGGTTAAAGTTTTAATTGTTTATAATTAACCACTTTGCTATGTGGTGTGAGATTTCTAACCCTGTTAGATCTTCAATCCATAGAAATTGTCCCATTGAATTTAATTCAAGAAAAACCCAATCTTGATTTCCATCTATTATGAAATCCATAGCACCATAATTCAGATTAAACTCTAACATAAATTCATTGACTTTTTCTCTAACTATTTCGGGTGGATTAATAATTGAATGGGGAGTATTGGCTAAGTCATATCTTCTCCAATCAACATTAGCTATTTTTGATAATTGAGAATCGATTTTGCAAACAAAATGTTCTTTACCAACAACAGTATATCTAACTTCAAATTTTTTCGAAATGTAATCTTGCAAGATAATGGGATTTTCTCCGGTATCTTGAAAATTTTCCAACTCACACGATTTTATTTTGTTTACATAAATACCTTTATAAACTCCCTCCCCAGTTTTATAAAAGTCTTGATTCATGAATTTCAAAACCTTTTCATTTCCATTACTAAAAGATTTAATTAGAAATTGCTTATCATTTGAACAGACAAAAGAAGGAGTTCTTAATCCAATTTTTTTAGCTGTAGTGTACTGTCTATATTTATTTTCTGCATAATAAGCATCCCGGTAAAAGTTCAACCATTTTTTGGATTCCAATGAAGAATAAATTCCTAATAATGTCTTATTCCACTCACCTTTCCATATTTTAAAACTTGCTTCATTATTGTCAATTTCATCAAGCAATAACTCAACATATGTTCTACGATTCCAAATTACAGTAATCTCCGATGTTTTAAAACTCCCATTTGAACAACGAATTAGCCAATCATTTTCATCATAACTAACAAAAGTCGACTTCAATGATTCTACATCTATGTTAAACCGAAAAAATTTAATGGATTCTAATTTTAAAAATGATTCAACTTTTAAAGTATGAACATCATTTCTATCTGAGATAATCAATATCATTAGTTTATTTTTAAATGTAGCTTAAGATAATTGGAGCAGCATTGATTCAAATCTATTCATAACTATCCTAATTAATCGCATTATTTGTACTGTAGTAAATTTTTATTTTCACCGGTAATCCAATAGGCAGAAGCTGTAAAATAAGTAGAGTAAACAAGTGGAAGTTAAAAGTAAAAAATACTACAATAAACTATACAAATATATAATATTATTCAAAACTAATTATCTTCTATATATTTTTTTAAAAACTTTTATATCCATACTTAAACCGTTCAACAATGAAATACAGCACTTTACCAAACCCCAACTTTAAAAAGTATTCACGGAGCAGCCAAAAGCCACCCCGTGAATAAGAAGGAATAAACCAGTTTACGCCGCTGATTCCACCACCTAGGCTTGTTAAATATTAAATTATTAGTGCCGGCATTTATTGCGGATTAGTGCCAGCTGGGTTGTGAATTTGCGGATTATTAAAAGCATAGTCCAATATTAACTTAAAATTATGTTTGAAGACTAGTAATTTTAATGATTTACCAACTCGAATATGTAGTCTATTATTAATCATCTCTTTTATTTTCATCTTTTGGAAGTACTACACCTAATGACCTTGCAAAATCAATAAATTTTTCATCATTTGTTTGATTTAATATACTCATTATTATCTCTTTAAAGTCGTGAGCCTCACTATTCCCAGATGCAAACATGATAGAGGGAATCAAGTCTCTATTTTTGAGAATAATATCAAGGCTAATTGTGTTATTTAATATTTCAGATTTAAAGATAGTTCTTAAGGATTCCTGCCTTTTATCGAGTTCAGCATATTTGAAAAGCCAGTCTCCAAAAAAGCTGAATAGTTCGGGCGTTATATTCTCTAATCTGCAGAATGAGTCTCTAATTGTATTGAATGTACCTGTTTGCATTCTGCCTTGGCTTTCCAATCTGAATATTAAATCATTCCATATTTTTTTATCCGGAATTGGAATTGTTCCTGAAGCGATATCTTTTAATAAAGCTTTTATTGCATCTACAGCATTTTGTTGATACTTGTAGTCATGGAATAAAAGACTTAATTCAAATTCATAAGAATTTGTGTCTTTTAATGCCGTCTTCCATTGTTCGGGACTAAGACTATTAAGATAATCTTTAGCACATTTAATACAATGAATTGTGAGTGCACATTCTTCTGCAAGGGCACAATCGAAGAAGGGCACTGACGCAATCTTTTTAATATTCAAAGAATTTATATCGTCATAATCCAAGTCATTAATTCTTCTTATGAGTGCACCTGGGTTTATTTCGCCATTCTCGCATATTGCTTCAAAGTGTGAAATAATAGTTTCAACTATTGCATTTGAATCACCATAGGATGTATCAGTTAGCTTATTTGCAACTTTAACGAATAGAGGGTATTGTTTGAACGATTCTAATCCTATGAGCAAATCATCATAATCCATATAAAATTCAATTCGTTCTGCTATTTTGATTACAATAGACTCATCAGTATTTGATAGAGCGGCATCAAAATAACTTGAATATGAAGGATTAAAGGAGGTTAACTTCGATATGCGCATTGCAAGAAGGTCATAATAAAAATCTTCACCTTCTGTAAAATCTTGTACAACGGAATAAATATCAAGATCAGACAATTTAACAGCTAAAGGTTTTTCGATTTCCTTATATCGTGTAAAAATCGTTGCAACAAAATCTCTATCCTTGTTTTCAGAATTAATAAATGCTTCCAGATGTTTTTTGTATTTATCAAGTATGTAATCTTCTTTAATATGTGGAATGATTTTGATAGTTTTTAGCCCTTCTTCAGTAAGATTAATTAAGTAATCTTCCAGCTTATCATTATCACAATTAAGATTGAATTTTCCGTAATCCCCTTTTGCTAACTCAACAAATTGAATAAAATCCTCAACTGAAGTCTCTTTTTCAATGAGCATTTGAAAAACATCAATTTTTTCGTCTTTAAACAATGTTTCCAACTCAAGAACGCTTTTGTAATAATCTTTGGCCATGAAAGAGCTTGCTGTTACAAAATCTTTAAGTATCTTCTGGAGATATTCCGATTGAAATTTTGTTTTGAGAAGTAATATTTTTTGAAATTCTGCTAACTTTTGATCCTTGCGAGTAACTACTTTATGGTATAAACAATCCCAAATGTGCTGGCATTTGATTTTAGTGCCTATTTTTTCGTCTGGTATTGTGTAGAGTGCAAGAATTGCGTTTGCTTCATTATAAATCTCAGCTATTGCAGTTTCTAATATGTGACTAAACTCAGGAATTGTGCCGATTTTTTGAACAAGTTCCTGATCATTATCATTCAATGCATTCTTGAGTTTTTCTGTAAACGCAACTTGTATGGCTTGTTCTGGTGCAATTTGATAAAATAGGGATGCCAAGTACTTTGGTAAATTTTCATCATCTTTATACATAAACCAGAGACTATGCATAAAAGAGGGTTTAATAATTTCATCAATGGGACTAGAAGTTATTTTGTTTTTCCCTAATATAAATAATGCAATATAATTATCAGGAACAGTATTCTCTACAAGCTGTTTAATAGCAACAAATTCATTGATAAAAGCAATGATACTCCGTGGAGTATCATATTTTCTCAGCAAATCATAAATTTGGACAACTTCAGAGTAACTATCCTCAACTATATGGTTTTCCCCAAAAGCATCAATCCATTTTAACCTGAAATAATTTTTCCAATCTGACAAAATTGGTGGTGACACACGATATACAACGCTAAATGTTTTATTAATGAAATCATCTCCAAAACAATTTGATTTTTCTAAAGCATTATTTCCTTTTATAGGAGTAACAGGATTGGCATCTGGATTAGTTGCTTTCACATTTTCCGAATTAACTCCATCTTCAGTTTTGAACGCATTTTTTATATGTTCCCTGTCAAAGGGAACAATCACATGTATATTGTCATATGTTTGTTCAGCGAAAAAGGTGTGAATCGAAGACCATAATTCCTGTACTTTCTCTTTTGGCAACCTATCCATGTTATCAAAAACAAGAACAAGTTTATATTCATTTATATCCTCTGAGATAGCTCTCATCCAATCCCTAAACTTTCTAACTGAGGGTTCATCTTCAGAAATCGTTTCATAAGTTGTGTCTTCAGTTTGCGCTTTCTGATATATATAAAAAAGATTTGTTAAAGCATTTTGTCCCTTTTTTCTTTTTTTACCTGATGTCTTTTCAATTCTAATTTCTTTGCAAAAATAAAAAGCATAAAGGCCTAGTATTGAAAGTAGTGGTACGGAAATAAATCCAGCTTTAAGATATGGATTGTGAATATTCTCAGCAATTGCTTTAAAGAGAGGTGTTAAAACGATTGCTAATCCAGCTAATATGATGCCAAAACTTAAACTAGGAATTGATCTTTTCTCTATTTCTCTAGTCTTAGCCAATAGATTTTTTAACTTCTTTCTCCATTTAATTGGTTCCAGAATTTTAAACTTTTCACTGCATAGTTCGTCGGTCAATTCTTCTAAGATTGATCGTCTTTGTAGATCTTCCTGATGACCCCACGCATCATATATGAAGAAATGAAAGTTTTTACCTAATAAATTCTTTATAATTAAATTAACAAGGTTTGACTTTCCTGAACCCCATCCTCCATCTATACCAATAATACTGCTATTTTCTTTACGTTGAAGCATATCACTAATAATATTCGCAATTTTTTCTTGCGATTTGCCTTCAAACAAATCTTCTCCACGAGGAGCATTATCAATAAATCGAGGATAATTTTCTGTTTTTTGAAATGTAATTTCTCTGCTCATATGATATGTTTTTATGTTTGATATTTTTAATTTTTATACTCATCAGCTAGGTTAGGTAAATCAACTAATTGGCCGAGAACACCTTTAAGACTGCGTTGACTATTACTCTTCATCATGTCTTCATCCATTCATTCAATATGGTGCAACAATACTGAACTCCACTTCTCATACTTCTCCTCTCTTGTTGACCATGTATTGGCCGGACTTGTGGATGGAAGAACAACAAAATCATAACCTGAATCCATTCCAATATGCTTTTGGTAATATTCCGCTGCATTATTTCCATTAAACATTATGGTTCTAATGTCTGGGTGTTTTTCAAAAAATAGTTTAAAATTATTTGGGAACTCTTCAAGAATTGCATTGTCAGAACTACCCACTCTTTCGCAATGCTGGAGTACATCCCATAATGCAATCTTATTATCTAAAAGAAGTTGTTTTTTAACTTCATAATCTTCTGAAAATGGCTTAGCAAAGCACTGAAACATGATTTTCCAAAATTGATTACCTCCGTGACCGTAATACTGATTCAAAGCTAATGAACGCTCACCAGGCATGGTTCCTAAAATCAAAATATTTGCATCGGGTTTACTAATTGGAGGGAACGAAAATTTCCTGATGTTCCCTTTTGAATCATTTGTTAGAGAAGGAGAAGGTAGTCTGGATATACCATTCTCCGGGTCAATATGTTGAATTCCACCTATGATCGTTACAGCACGTAAAAAATCATGTTCGGTATAACCACCTCCAATTCCAAAATCAGAGGCATAAAAACCTAAAGCCCTTATTTTGTCGCGTAAACGCTTTTGCTCATTTCTATCAACAACTACTTTCCTTCTTATTAATGCAATAATTGCATTAGCTTCACTCTGTGTAAATGATGATTTGCCTTTCATAGTATTTTTTGTTAGCTTAATTCGATAGTATGGATTTGAGTTTTTCTAAAATATTTTCTGCATGTTTTCCATTTGCAATTCTTCTTTCCGACAAGTTTGTCGTAGGTAGCTTATCAATTATTTCATTTTCAAAATTATCTTTAATAAAAGATTCAGCTATTTTAAGTGTGCTATTACAGGCACAAATGGCAATGTCACATTCATTGCGATCAAGATAAAGCAGCAAGTCCTGTACAATATCCCCAGCTATTGCGTCCTTATAATATTTTTCATAATCGCCCATCATAGCAATTCCGACTTTTGCGTCTTTTTTCTCTAGAATATCAATACAGTCATTATATTTTTTATTCCCTAATTCTCTATAATGCCCGGGAACCTGCACATATCCATCTTTTAATAAAAACTGGTAAACAATATTCAGTGTTTCAGATTTACCAATCGAGGATATACCTTTTAATACAATTACCTTCATTTTTATAGTTTAATGTTTATTTGTTCATCTTTACTTCGCTAATCATTTACTATGATAATAATATATCGGGAAGTGCCATTAAATAGTTTTCCTAACTAATTATTAATTTTAAATTTCAAAAGTAATGAATTAACGTTCTGGTATTTTATGATTTTAAAGCTTTTTAATGAATTTGATTTGCACTTTTATCTTGTAAGTTATTGTGCCTGGTTATGTTCTGAGTATTATTCAACGAATATACACAATTTGAATATTTCATTGAAGAATAAAGAAAAATGTTTCGAGATTCTATATGATGATTAACTATCGGATTTTTAATTAATAAATTCTGAATTAGAATTTTAAAAGTCAGGATACAAAATAAACTGAACCCTGTTATGGAAGAAACTACAATCTAACTACGCTTATGTTCCCGCTTCATGTTCCAGCCAAAATAACAGAAACAAGCCTTCAATAAACAACATAGAGTTATAAACCCCCATCATCAAAAAAGGCAACCTACCGGCTGCCTTTTCATTTTACACTATTATCTATTTTTTCGTTAACCCTTTAAAAAATGCTTCGGGGTCTTTCAGGTCATCGGGCAGTTTGTGCCGTATTCCCATTTTTTTGTAGGCCTTTACCTGTTCGGGTGTTTCAAACCTAAGTACCCCCGTGGCGCGCAGCAGGTCCTCAAGCCCGTCGGTTGATACCTGCACAGCCTGGGTTTCTTTTTCTTCTTTCCTGCTCTTGTTTGACATAACTTAAAAATGCAGCCTCTAATTTTTCAAAGGTTCTATCCCTGATTTTCAGCAAATTACCGGATGTAAAGCCCCATCGTTTACAAAGATAAGCAATCTTTTCATCATCGAGCTTTTTTCTACCTCCTTTAATATTGAAATATTCAAGTAAAATTTCCCTTTTACTTTTATCCAGCTTGCCTAATTCAATCTTAAGCCATTTACTGATTGCCTTCAACTCTTCACCTTTCAGATATTCAATTTTGATCTTCCCTTTGTTAAGAAATGTCTCAATAAAATCATGTTCTGCATCAGTAGAGTCATCTTCATTTTTTCCAATAGTTTCAATAGCATACTTACCTTTATCATCTATATTATTTCCTCTGCATTCATCAATTATTTCTAAAGTGTCATCTTTTTTCTCTCCGGTATAGATTTCACTAACCAAAAGATGTTTCTTTAAATATTTTTTTTCATCCGAAAAAATTTGAGATTTCTTTCTAAAAATAATTTCATCTATTAGAATTAGAAAAAGATTTTCTTCTTCTTCATTAGATTTAGAACTCTTCTTTAATTTCTTAGAAATAGATATTGAATTTTCAATAATCTCTATCCAAACTTCACTAAATATTTCTCTTGCAAAAGTCTCATTACAAACATTCACAATTCTGGTCCATAGCCAGGAATTATATTGACTGTAAAGAGTATTTCGAGCATCAGTAGCAAGATCATTATCTTGTTTAATATCAGACAGTAATGAAAATAATTTAGTAACCGAGTGTGTTTTTACAACATTTTGAGTAATCATTTTTTTAATGAGTTTAATGATAAAAATTCATCGGAATCGCCTCAAAAAAGGCCTGATTTTCACTTGATTTTGGCCTTCTATGTATAAAGTTACGAATTTTTCTGCATTTAAAAAATAGTTGCAATAATTTTTTCTGATCATGATACTCTATTCATTTTACAATGTAGCAACAGCAAGGCTTTCGTAACTTTATTTGCATATTATACGACATAATTTTAATTAATAAATAGGAATTTTCAATTATTTATCCACATAAGAATTTCAATAAATAGCTATAATGTAGTAGTAGCAAGGGTTTCAGCTATCTTTTAATCCCTTACATAAAAAAAAAATCAATAAGAAAAGGAACTATTTAAAATTGAATCTCTAATTCTTATTAAATCCTTTGAAATAAGTAGATAAAAAGAGGAATATCCCATTTATTTACTGGATAAATGATAAAATCAGTGTGTAAGTGATTCATTATCAATTTGCCTAAAAATTCAAGAAGGATTTTATACACAATATTCCCTGTTTCTATTCTCATTAGATTAAATATTTTTCAAAATAAGTACTCATCTTCTATTTCTTGTATAAAATTCAATTTCTTAAAACTGTCAATAATCCTCCATCACCACAAAATAAATCTACAAATTTTCAGGATGATTTTTTTCATCAAGGAATCAAGCTATCTCGCATATTCACCCCTCGCCTAAAGACACAAATATAAGAATAGGGCAAAAGTGAGGTACCGTTTGTATTGTTCTGACGGCTAAAGTTGTTCAATTCTACCGGATCATCCCATAAGTTGTCTGCAATGCTCCATAAATTGACCTCAGCTTCACACAACTTGCCTTAACGTTCCATAGTCTGTCAGCAAAGCCCCACAACCGGTCCATAACTTCCCACATTTTGACTACACCATCCCATCACCCGACCGCAACCTCCCACAACGTGTCCGAAACTTTCCACAACCTGCATGCAATGTCCCGCAACGCGACTGAAATTTTCCACTAATTTACCGCGACTTCCAATAGCTTGTTTGAAACTAACCACAAATTGACCGCAACATCCCACAACCTGTCCTCAACCTCCGACAATTTGACCACAACGTTCCACAAGCTGTCCGCAACTTCCCACAAGTTAGCAGCAATACACTCTTAAGATGTTTCCATAATCACCGCTGAACTTTCCCTGAAATACAATTTTAAGTACTGCTGATATATAAGCTTATACAATTGAATATTAATATATTACAGCATGTTTTTGTCCGGTTTCGAACATACTTATAGAGGCACACTGTTTAGCGCTGACCATGACAGCCATCAGGTAAGCATTGAAACCGGAGCCGGATAAATACAATTTTAACATTTAAATCCCTCTTCATTATGAAAAAGGAGATTGGAAAACATCAGAAATTTAAAGCCATCGTTTTCGTGATGGAGAAAAATGCAGAATCTTTTGCGGAAAGACCCGATATTTTGGCCGCCAAAGATGCCTTTGTGGCAAACACTTCCCTGATCGGTGAAAAACTCTCGCAGCTCATCCGCCCGGTTTCTACCGTAATTTATCCTAAAACCGACAGCGAAAGCCGAATGCGCTTATTGGTGTCGCGTATGATCGCCTTTGGTATTTCCCTGGCTACAAGCCAGGAATTGAATCCAATGCTCCTAACCCTTCAAAGGTATAACCTCAAATGGAGGCGTTGCTCAGCCTACCAGTTGTTCGAAATTGCAATGCACGTTCACAACCTGTTAAATGAAATTGCGGTTACTGCTGCAGATAATGGTCTTACAACCGAAAAGCTGGCAGATTTCAAGTCGGCTGTCGACGCATTTAGTGAAACTCTGGATTTAAATGGATTTAACCTAAGCGACCGACGCAAAAGCCGGCAGGACCTGAAAAAGTTAATTTCAGCCAACAACAAGCTGCTTCGCCTGCAACTTGATCCGTTTGTTCATTTCCTGGGGGATGAATCACCGGAACTGAACAGCGAATACATGTTCCTCCGCAAACACAGGCGCAAACGGGCAGGCAACAGCTCATCTGCAGAGCTTTGCGACATCTCGGGCACGGTTACCGACAGTACAACCGGCGAACCGCTTGCTAATGCCTTAATCATGTTGGTAACGCCCGAAACGGTGGTTCAAACTGATGAGGACGGCTATTATATGCTCGATGAACTCGAGGCTGGCGAATGCACTATTACCTGTCACCTCCCTGGCTACGATGTACCTGCTGAAGTAAAGGTTACAGCTGATGCGGGTGAAAGCCTGCAGGTTGATTTTTCGCTCACTCCTGCAATCCCGGTACCAGCCACTACGGAGTAAAAGTGTACATTCTTTCTGCTATAATCCCAACTTCCCCTTGTAAGCTACTTACAAGGGGTTTGTTGGTTGTAGAGCTTCGAATACTGCCCTGCTGCCGCGCGAACTCTTCTCACCGAAGGTAATCCTTTCGCGTGGTTCTAAAAATTCAGAACGATAACATCATTAAGTAAGTCATTTTCTACACTGTAATTCCTTGCACTACCCCTCGTTTGCGCGCGTTTTATTTTCCTGACGCGCGCATCCTGAGATTACTTGTTTTCATAGTATATAAATTCACTATTGTCCGGTTTAATCTTACAGGAAAGCCTGTAATGCTTGATATATCTCGTCGCTACGGGACTTTATTTAAAAGAGG
Source organism: uncultured Lentimicrobiaceae bacterium (assembly GCA_964420555.1). Classification (GTDB taxonomy): domain Bacteria; phylum Bacteroidota; class Bacteroidia; order Bacteroidales; family UBA4417; genus UBA4417. The sequence continues at coordinate 27,237 of CAYQTT010000023.1, forward strand.
GTTGCTTTATATTCTACCAACATGGTATTTGCTTACGCAAATAATCTCTGGGACTGTCCCGCCAGGGACAAGATGTTGGTAGAAAGGGGGATAAAAAACATTGAAAGTCCCGTCAGGGACGCTACATATTTTACCGGACAACAATGATATAAATTAGTTTTTACCAATACATTTACAATATCTATTTAACTAACGGGGTATAAATAAATTATTGGTTAAATCAACTATTATTGCAGGTACAATCTGTACCTGCACTCGTCAGAAAGTAATACGAGCGCGAACTGAGGATAAAATAGTAAGATGAGGCTGCAACAAAGTCACAACCCCATCTTAATGCTACAACGTATTAATTTACGATTTCAAAACTTACGGGTAGTTCGCCATTTTTACAGACTGATGCGATGTAGCGCACCTGCTGTAGAGTAAAACTTCCGGAAAGCTGACAATTCCCTCCGCATATCTCTTCACGTACCATTGGTGCAAATAATACATTGTCATCTAGTACTATAGCTACAGCTCTGTTAATATTTCGTTTTGTTATTTCGGCCCAAACCGGAATAGCTGATTGCTGAAACTGAAAGCCGAAGTAATTGATCTTCCAGATTGAATCCTGCCCGAAATTAAAACTTTCAATGTCAGATCCTTTCAGGTTTAATCCACTTCCATTCCCGATTTTTAAAGCATACAGACACGGCAAAGAATCGTCGAACATATTGCTCCAGGCAAATTTGCAACTATGCTTCATTTCAACAGAAGTCAGGTATTCGTTCAATTTAATTGTTTCTTCTGCTGTGGTAAAAATAATCCTTACCGACGAATCGCCGGGTGCGTTTACCTGTAAAAGCGACAACAAAGTAGTATCGGCTTTTATTAGCTCAGTCAGATCCCTAAAAAAGTACGTTTCGTAAAAAGAAAGTGTGCCCTTTTGAGTAATCAGATTTTCAGCTACTTCCATATCCCAGGAATCACTTAACACTAATTGAATCTGATTTTTATCAGAGATAGTTATAATTTCAAACTTTTTATCGCTGTAACTTTTCAGTCTGTTGCTGATTATTTCAGCTGATTGCGAAAGTGTGGTTCCGCTGATTGTACGATCCGTTGATTGTATGAGTATCTGATTTGTATTATGTTGCTTTTGCGAAAAGCCTGTTGCAATTATTCCGAGAATAAATAGTGCAACTAATGATCTTTTTATAGTCTTCATGATTAATTAAATTTAAGTTAAAACCACGCCTCTTACTGTTGTAAGGGCAAAAATTACACTTCCAGAGTGTTGGGATTTAGCTTAAAGCAGGAAAGTCGTCAGTGTCAATGAAATGATAAAAAGTAAAAAGCTGTTGAAATAAAATTGGTTTAATTATGAGTGATATTTTTTGAAAAAAAATAATTCTGAGCTGAAAAAAATAGTTGTCGCCTATCGGATGAAGTACTTCATTTGATTGCCTCGGATTTAATTTATCAACTAATGGTAACAGGTTTTTCAGAAAATGAAACTGCTGAATTTCAACCAGTGTGGCAACATTTACTTGTAACTCAGGCGCATAGTTGAACTTAATAATATCATTATTTGGTGTATCAGAGTTTTCAGAAAATGCACAGATAAAAAGGAAGAAAAGCACAACGAATGCTGCACTTACTTGATAGTTCCTGTTATCTCTTCTTTGTCTAATCACATATCAAATATACAACCATATTTCGGATCCTGCTAAAGCCTGAAAATTATTTATTTTTTCTGAATGAAATTATATTTCTGAATCCCTATACTCCGCTACCACGCGAACAATTCTCACCGAAGGTAATCCCTTCGCGTGGGGTTGCAGTATATCTCTTTTGCTAGTGTGCTTTCGTCTTATTTTTTTGACTCGTGCATCCTGAGATTACTTGTTTTCAAAGTATACTGTTTAACCGACGTATTTTTTATAATTTAGTGGTTAAATCATCTATTATTGTAAGAACAATCTGTCCCTACACGCGTCAGAAAAAAAGACCTGCGCAAACAGGGGTTATATCCGAAAAGCATAGATAAATATAAGTCAACTGGATGGATAAATAACTAAGTATACAACATGAAAAGAATAGCATTAGCTTGGTTTTCGATCACATTTCTACTTCTGGGATGTGGGGTTTCTAATGAAATTCCTATTACAGAAAATGAGTATAGGTTTGTGGATGATTATCGATCGGTAAGTATTGAATTTCATAAAAGTGGGATTTGCGCTTATGCTGTTTCCGGAAGAGGTGGCGGGCTTGACCGTAGTTTTGCTGCAAGAGGTAAATGGGAATATATTGGTGAAAATAAAATACTTATCTGTTTGCCGTACGATAATGATACAACCATAATGAATAATATTAAAATGATTGTTGATAAGGAAAATGGTCAACCCAATAAGAAATTTGATTGGTTATATGTAAGAGAAATAGATAATTACAATCCTGTATTCCCTGTACTTTATTATGACACTATTGGCTTTACACATCATAACAAACGACTTTTAATCAAAGGATTCAAATTTAAGAGGACAAAGTATAAACATGTCTATGAAATGATCTAAGGCATTGTGCTGCCTATCGATAGTGACCCTTCGTTTGCTTAGATCTTTTCTGACTCGTGCATCCTGTGATTACTTGTTTTCAAAGCGCAAAAATTATTTTTTACAACTTCATGTACCTTACCTATTTAACCAGATTTTTAATAATTTAGTGATTAAATCAACTATTATTGCAGGAACAATCTGTACCTGCATGCGTCAGAAAAAAAAGACGGGCGCAAACAGGGGTTCCTTTGCATCGGGGTATTTGCTTTTTTCTGCAAATACTCACACTGTTGGCTGGACAAGCTATGAAAGGAAAAAGCTCTTGTAGCCATCCGGCACAACCTGCGTGCGGATAAAAAAGGCTGCCTTTCTGAGACAGCCTTTTTATTTGTTTTTCCAAACTATGTTATTAATTCCCAGCCTTATTTTTTTACGTTTACAAAAGGAACTGCATCAAGTACTTCAGCACGGATAACTGCCAGGATGTAGTTCTCAATCTGGTAAAATTGCAGAGCTACAGTTGGAGAAGTAACTTTTTTAATTTTTTTAGAATAAGTAACAATTAATTTATCAGTTGCTGATTGTAAGGCTGTAACCTCTTTCAGAAATGTTTCGGCCTGAGCATCGGTCATTGTGTTATATTGAGCAGCATACTGGTCAAGAAGTTGCATTCTTTTAACTCCATTTAATTTACGTGTTACTTCATATTCGTCGTACAATTTCCAGAAAGCAGCTTTTTGTGCTTCGGTTGGCTGAACAAAAGCGGCTACTGCTTCCTTTTTCTGCATTCCGGCAGCTGCCTGGAACATATCAACTTCCTCTTTATTGGATTGTGCATAAGAGAAAACGGTAATCATCATTACGGTAATTAGGATTGTGATCTTTTTCATGTGTTTGATTTTTTTGTTATTAATTGATAATTATTTAGTTGTAAAGTTTTCAAGAGGCAAAATATTAAAGTGCTTCGACTACGCTCAGCATGACAGATAGAGCAAATATTAAGGCACTATTTCTTTAAAAATCCCTTTTGCTGCAACTCGTATTTAATGGTGCCGATAATCTGATCCATGGTGTTATCCAAACTTGTGGGATTAAGTGTAGAAGTAGTACCAGACCACAGAAGTTTAGCATCGGGTAAAGAATAGAAGTTTGTTTCAACCTGGAATGTTTTATCTTCAGAATAATATCCCGGAGAATAATTGCGGTAACCATACCAACCTCCATAGGATGTGCCGGGCGTATAAGAGGTTGTCTTTTCGACATCCTTCAAACGCATCATAATTACGCCGTCGAAACCATCCTTTATCAACTGTGCTTCCACAAGTTTCTGGTCGGTATCGGTGGGTTTCAAATAGGTATAGGATGCAACACCAACGCCCTGCTTGAGCTGTTTTACAATTTTGTCTTCTGCCACCCGTTGTGATATAGCATCTTTTGCAGGAGCAACTACCAGCACTTTTGTAAATGGCTTGATGGTTTTTGCATTGAATGTTGGATCTGCCCAGGTCTTCTCAAGTTTAGTTGCGGGTGAGCAGGCAAACATTAAGCCTATTAAGCTTAATGGCAGTAATAATTTAATTTTCATGGCTTTTGGCTTTAATTGTTAGAACTAATTTGATTATTTATTAACAGATTGTAACTATTTCATTCTCAGTATCAGCCCGCCGGTAAACCCGAACTGAACAAATGGGATATTGCCTGTTACTCCTACAGAAGAACCTCCACCGGAACTCCACCACAGACCTGCGCCAACATTAGTTACCGGCATCTGGAAGTTTGACTGCAGTCGTATTCCTACTTTATCGGATACCATGATCTTAACACCTAAATCAAGCCCGAAAGCCAATTTTTCGATGTTTGAAAAATAATTGTCTTTTGAACCGAGAATCCCCATTCCGACATTTAGTCCGGCGAAAGGGGTCACTTTATCATTTACAGGGAAAAGACGGCTGCCACCCAGATAAATATAATTAACACTTACCGGATCTGACATGTTAACAAAGCCGCTGTACATCGATTCTGCTGTTGCAGTGGCATCCTGCCGCATGTAGGTAAGTTCTATGGCATTATACTGGTCTGCAACCATACTTAGGGTGCCTCCGTATGTAAATCCATCTGTAAGACGGGCTTTGCCTGTAGCTACATAACAATGTGTCCCGAAGGTATAACCGGCGAAAGGATAAAGCTCAACATGCTGGGCTTTAAGAGTCAAGGTTAAGGTTAGTAATAAGGTTGAAAGAAGTAGAGTTTTTCTGATCATAATTTTGTTTTTAGTATTAATTAATTTGTAAAATGAGCACTATTTGAATTTTTTACGGGAAATTGAGTCGGTATAGATGTTATGTATATTTAGTCTTTTTCAGCTAATTTCAGGAAATACAGGGCAATTGAAATGATCAGGATGGAACTTGGTAACATCAGGAATTGCCATGACATTTCATTGTGGCTCATCGTAATTACTGCATTGTTCAGGAAAATTATAACCATTGTGGTAAGTACACTTTGCCAGAGCAAAGCTTTCAGTTCAAAGATTGATTCCATCTGCAACCATCGTGGAAGTTTATCCTTAGGGTAATTTACATCAGTAAGAAAGAATATCTTATACAACCCAAACGAGAAGATAAAGAACACAAATGATAACAGGAATGAATCAACAGCTTCAAGCAACATTAAGCTCGGAGGTTCACTTGTGCTTAATTCTGAGTATTTTACAAAATGTTTCTCCCCGGAAAAAATCCCAACAACAACATCACTAACCAGCCACATTCCCCGGAAAGTGAAAATCAGTGAAATGATAAAAATGAAAAGTATAGTAGGGATTAGTACGACTTTAAGAGAGAGAAGACGGTTCATTTGAAGGCGTTTTTGTAATAGTTAATACTTATTTTATTCCTGTTTAAGCTTCCAACTACGCAGCAAGTACCATATGCCGCCTATTACCATCAGACTATCACCAATTAATGCTGATATGTAATTTGCGGCATAAGGAGCACCTACCATAAAACCATACGCAGCAAAAGAAACCAGATATACTTTTTCAAGCGTAGAAAATATAACCGTTGTTTTTCGGATCTTTTTGTTGTTTGCTGAGAGAAAGAGCAAAACTCCGATTCCAACTACCATAATTCCCCAATGCCCGATAACAGGCAATACCTGTGGACTTTGGTCAAAGTAAGTAAGTCCGAATGATAGCCTGAAACCTGATTCAGGACAAAGCATGGTTGGAAGTGCACCTATAGTAGTAAGTACTCCGGCTGCCCAGAAGAAATACTTTGATGATTTGTCAAAAGTTAGTTTCATGTTCACAGATGGTTATGTTAAATTATTGGAATACTATTACTTAGATAAGGAATCACCACAATTTCATCCAATATTTTAGTTAATTGACTTACTAAATTTATAAGTTGCATTCATTTGCACGCGGATAGCGGATCTATTATCACCATTGATATTCACGCGCCTGCCGGCAAGAACTTCAGCACCAAATGCCAGGTTTCTTAATGCATCCCAGAATATATTAACTGAACCATAATATCCTGATTTGTAATCTGATGCTTTAAGGTTCGTATTATCTTCAACATTCAGCAAGCCTGCTGTTAGAGATGAGTGTAAATTGTCATTCCAAAAATGCTGGAACGAAATATTAGCGCCACGCATCTGAAGGGCTTCCAGTTTATCAGTACCGTTGTAGATACCATCGTAATTGAGACCACCAGCCCCTTTGATGTATTGAGCTACGCCCGTACCCATTACTCCCTGGAACTTTAATTTGTCGTTGTTCCAGGCATTAATAACAGCCATCAGAGTAAGGCCATATCCAACAACACTTCGTTCCTGATCACTTTCGTACCTCAATTCGCGCAATAAAGCAGCAATTTTAACTGAACCAAAAATCCCACTCAGTTTGTAAGCTCCAATCATATCAGGAAAACGTTGCGGCAAAACTGTAACAGAATCATAAGTAGTAATTTTTGCAATTGGATTCTCAAAAGAGAGCGACAGTATATTTTTCGATTTATATGTGGAGAAGCGTATTTGTGGTGAACGTGACAAGGTTGAACTGTTAGGCCCTTCAAAATCAACAGATACCGGATTAACTCCATCATCAAAAAAATTACTCCACGTCATCCCAACCATAAGAAATTTGTATTGAGCATATGCCTGGCGCATTCGGAAGATACCGTTGGCATCCGTTGCATCGTTGTGAAAGTCTCCTTCAAGATTTATGAATAATACATCGTTCCCAACCTTCTGTTTTACATCTAAACCAAATCTCGACTGCTTAGCCCCAATAAAATAATTAGGATTTTTTGGTTCATTAATTTTGATGTTGGCTGGAATAAAAAGGTCAGTCCGGCCAAGATCTCTGTTGCCCCAGATGAAATCTGTGCGGCCAAAACCGTAAATGCTAAATTGTGTACCAACCTCAGGATTCGACTGTCCTGTAACAAGTAAGGTAACTGATAAGCCTGCTATAAAAAGTAAGGTTGTCCTTTTGCTCATTGTATTTCAGAAGTCAGTAGTTAGCTTATTTCACCTGAGGATAAACGGAATGCAACTTTGAGTTTTTTATTCCCAGACTGTCTTGAAGTCACTACATTAATAGTAATTATTCAAGCAGCGTCAAGTTAGAATCAGGATCAAATTAAACATTGAAATCACTCTTACTTGCTTTCGTTGGATGGAATAATAAATGGGAAAGCAAGAAAAAACTGAAATGTCGAATTTGTGCTGGAAGCAAGGCTGGTGTTAAAAGCATCTGAAATCCCGATGTTATATCTTACTTTCATATCAATTCCTTTCCCTCCCCGCTGCTTAGATAAAGAGTACGCAAGTTCAACAGGCACCATAAAATTCTGCTTGTGCATAAGGGATTTAATATCCTGAGCGATATCCACACTTTCGCCGGAAGAAGTACTTCCTGTTGTTATTTGCTTTGCCTTACCGAGAAAACTAATCTGAGGTCCCGCAGCTATGTAAACAGAATTAGAAATATTAAACCGAACCAGGAGCGGGACATCCATATAGTTGATTTTAAAATCTGTTTCGGGATTTTGAAGGTTGATATCATTGGGTAAAATAGATGTTACACTTTTTGCCCCTCTTGGCGAAAGGGGTTTGAACTCAGGTGTTAAAGCCCATCTGTCGTTAAGTTTGACAAAAGCACCCAGCCCGTAATACAGACCGTTGTTAAATTTACCCTGGGATAAGCCAGGCATTGTTGACAGATTCCAACCACCATCAATACTCAGATGGAAGTCATCAGTAGCTACCTTGTCACCAAAAATCAAAACCAATATGGCAGCTTGTGCATGGCAAAGATTATTTGAAAATATGCCAAAAACAAGTATTAAAATACAGGTTTTGATTTGTTTACGTTTATTTTTCATGACCAGTTTTTAAAACTATTCCAGGATTTAATATTATAAAAGCAACGGCCACCCGAGGATGACCGTTACTTTGATTAAATCGATTTCCTCTTCAATTATTCTACTAGTGCCCTTCTCTTTGCTTCCTTTTCTAAGTCCAGATACTCTATTTTTCCTGTGCTTACAGTTACAAAGTCGATAATACCGCCTTTAAATTCGCCTGGCGATTTATACTTTTCACTTACAGGATCTCCGCTATCCCAACCAATGCATAAGCCGTCGCCAACCAGTGTGAATTTACCCACCTGGGCGCGCATAGGACCTTGTGCAACCATTTTTTCGTTTACATAAAGTTTCATGGTGCCAATCGATTCATGATGTTCGCCGGCTTTTTCCCTTATAAACTCCATACCTACTGTGTATTTGCCTGGTTTAAGCACAGCTGATACCAATACCTGCTCTGGTTTGATGCCAAGGAAATTATACACGTAATACAGTTTTTGATCTTTAATAAATAAACTATGGCCTCCAAAACGTGATCCATGTGCGAAAATAACGCCGGAGCAGTTCGCATTTTTAATCTCAATGTTGGCAACTATTTTGTACGACCTTCCTCTGATGTTCACAGCAACTGCTTCGGGAACTGCACTTGTATGAGGATAATAGGTGTAGGTATCCGTTGCGACTTCTTCTGACGGGCGTTCGATATTAGCCTGTACCAATGCTGAACGGTCATCAATAGGTAACACAAAGTTTTTATTGGCTTCGTGCATCCATTCTGTTTTTAATGCTTCCAGTTTGTCAGGATATTGTAAGGCAAGATTGTTTGATTCGGAACGGTCAACATCTACATGGTATAGTTCCCATTTATCATTTTCAATGTTTCCCTTGCCAGTTAAAGGAGCATGAACTGCGACTGCTTTCCATCCATCCTGCCAAATAGCTCGTGTGCCGAGCATGGCATAATACTGAATGTGTTTCTGTGTAGGATCGTTCGGTTTGGCATCGAAAGTGTAACGCATGGATACTCCTGAGAGCGGCCATTGTTCTACACCGTGGTAAACGGTTGGCATTTGCAAACCGCAAATTTCAAGAATTGTCGGAACGATATCGACAGCATGGTGGTACTGGTTGCGAATTTCGCCCTTTGCTTTAATCCCTTTTGGCCAGCAGATTACAAGTGGATCTGATGTACCACCTGAGTAATTGGAATAGCGTTTGAACATTTTAAAAGGAGTGGAAAATGCAGCAGCCCATCCCGTAGGATAATGCTCATACGTATCAGGTCCACCTAACTTATCAATTAGCTTCATGTTTTCAGCCAGTGCATCAGGGTATCCATTGAAGAATTTGTTCTCATTTACTGAGCCGTTGGGGCTTCCTTCTCCGGATGCTCCGTTATCGGCACCATAAAGAATAATGGTATTTTCATATTGCCCGGTTTTCTTCAGGTGATCGATGATACGGCCAACCTGATCATCCGTGTATTCAGAAAAAGCAGCAAATACTTCGCATAGTCTTGAAAATAGTTTTTTCTCATCGGCTGTAAGTGTATTCCATGGACGTACAAAATCTCCTGCATTTGCCTGATCTTCAGGCATAGGGTTGAAATCAGTAAGTTTGGTGTCAGCGGGCACAATGCCTTTTGCAATCATACGTGGTAAAACCCATTTGCGGTAATCATCATAACCATCATCAAATTTACCTTTGTATTTATCTATGTAATCCTGAGGTGCCTGGTGAGGAGCATGGTTAGCTCCGGGGCAGTACCACATAAACCAGGGTTTTGACGGATTTGCCGATTTCTGATCACTAAGCATCTTGATAGCCTGATCTGCAAGGTCCTTTGAAAGATGATAGCCTTGTTCAGGGGTAGCAGGTGGCTCGATATAATGATTGTCCTCAACCAGGTCAGGATACCATTGGTTGGTTTCACCACCAATAAATCCATAGAACCGATCAAAGCCCTGTTGAAGCGGCCATTGCATTTTGTTAGCTCCCGATGATAAGTCTGTTTCCGGTACGTTGTGATCCTTACCGAGCCAGAAGGTACTCCATCCATTATCTTTCAGAACCTGGGCCATTGTAGCTGTCTGTTCCGGAATATGACTGCTGTAACCAGGAAATCCGTTAGCACCTTCGGTAATGGAACCCATTCCGTTCAGGTTATGGTTTCGCCCGGTAAGAATACACGAGCGGGTGGGTGAACAAAGCGCAACTGTATGCCACTGGGTGTAGGTTAAACCATCAGCTGCCAGCTTATCTAAAGTTGGCATACTCACTCTGCCACCAAATGGCGACCATGTAGCCAGTCCTGTATCATCATAAAGGATGAAAAGAATGTTTGGTGATCCTTCAGGGGCTTTTTTGCGGATGTATGGTCCCCAGTCAGGAGTCGATGCATTTACATCGAGTTTCATTACGCCTTTGTAATCTTTCGGCGGCACAGGAGTTGCATATTTTTGTGCATGGGTTATTGTTGGGAGAAATATTCCCATCGCAAAAACAGCCATGACAAGAATAGTACCTGAAAAAGTAATCTTTCGTTTTTTCATGTTGACTTTTCTTTTGGTTAATATTTAATTTAATAATCAGGTTAGTATTAGTTTGGAGAGAATTACGAATGTGAATAGATTTTTATAAGGTCAATTAATGCTTCCCCATCAACTGGCTTGCGTAGGTAGGCTTTTACGCCATATTGCCTGCAACATTCGCGGCTATAGGGTTCATCAAATGAGGTAACTACAATTACCGGGATATGAATATTTTCTTTTATGAAGGTCTTTAGCAGATCACAACCATTCATACCAGGCAAGTTCAGATCAAGTACAAGCAGGTCGTTTTGTTCCAATATGATTTGAGATAAAAAAGTAATGGCACTTTCGAATGATTTATACTCCATTTCAGCAGATTCGAGGAACAATTCAAATGCGCTTACTACCGAGATATCATCTTCTACTAAATAGATCATGGTTCCCTATGGAGTTTATATTTACTGTAGTTGTAATAGCAGAGATTGAATACACACTGTGTGTTAGTTGAAAAAAAATCAAGGCATACAAAGTGAATATCAAAATTAAACTGATACACAGAAAATTGCAATAGAACTTTAGTTCAAAGAAAGGTTAATCCGAATGGCAGAATATAACAGTTAGCTTTCCCGGGATTGAGTAAAGGGGAAACCTGTGCGAAAGGGAAATAATAGAAAATCAATACTTTTTTTCAGCTGGAGTTATACCGGCTTTATCTGCTATGCGGATAATTTCGGGTACGGACTTAACACCCAATTTAGTACAAATGCTTATTCTGTGGTGTTTGATAGTTTGCTCCGAAACATTGAGTTCAGATGCAATTTGCTTGTTTAACATCCCGTTTATGAAATACTTTAATATAGCCAATTCTTTTTCTGATAATGTTTCGATAAGCTTACAAGCTTTAAGGATTTCTTCTTTTTCTGATTTCAATTTGCGGCTCAGTAAAAGCGCTTCATGTATTGACTGCATCAGAACCTCAGGTTGGAAAGGTTTTTCAAGAAAATTAACTGCCCCTTTCTTTACAGTTTGTACACTCAAAGGAATATTGGCTTGTCCGGTTATAAAAATAACAGGGATGTGCGAGTTCATTGCAAACAGTTCTTCCTGTAAATCAACACCCGATTTCCCGGTAAGATTTACATCGAGGATAAGACAACCTGTGCCCTCCCAGGTTTCACGTGCAAGATATTCTTCTGAACTACTATAAGTTTCTACTGTATAATCATCGGCAGTTAAATAAAGTGAAATGGCATCTCGTACCTCGCTTTCATCATCAATTATAAAAATAATTTCTTCAATGTTACTCATTTCTATATTTCTTTAAACGAAATGAAAATTCAGCACCACCACCGGCCATATTTTCCGCAAACATTTCACCATGGTGTCTCTCAATAATAGAACGGCTGATTGCCAGACCAATGCCGAATCCCTTTTTATGGGTGGTAATAAATGGTTGAAAAAGACTGTCTTTTATGGAATCACTGATTCCGCTACCATAATCACGAACTGCTACTATTACTGAATCTTTATCTGACCGCTGACTTATTTCAATTAACTTATTTTCAGATGTCGTATTTTCCATTGCAATGGCAGCGTTGGATAAGAAATTCAGAACGACCTGCTGTAACTGAATTTTGTCGCCTATGACATAAACCTGTTCATCCAACGGATTGACTTTAACCTGTATTTGCTTTCCAAGAGCTTCGGAATGATAAATATTCAGTGAATCCTGTATAACCGCACTAATATTAACTTTCTCCTTTTCCCTTGTTTCGAGCTTCATCAGATCGCGTACACTGCTTACCAGCTCACCGGCTCTTTTATCATTTTCAATTATCTTTTCAAATATTTCATCAGCCCGCTCCGGAACAAGTTTACCCGACTTATGAAATCGGCGGCCTGCCTGTGCATTATACATAATTGCAGTAAGCGGCTGATTGAGTTCGTGTGAGAGAGATGCAGTTAAAACTGCCATACGCGACAGACGGTCTTCACGTACTAATTGGCGGTATAGATTTTCAGTTTCTTCTTTATGTCGGGCCACTTCTTTCTGTCTTTTATTCAATCGATGTTGGTAAACAATAAATGATGTTTGTAACATTAAGAAAATCAGAATGGCAAGCATATACCATTTGTATTCAGTAAAAAAATCAAATTCCTTATTAAAAAATATGCTGTTTTCAGGGATTGACTTTGATTCGAGCAGGTTCCATCTCTGTAATTCCTTCCAATCGTAGATATGCTTATAAAAATGAATTTCGTTAACATTGATTTCTTTGATTTGCTTACCATTTAATATCTCCCTGACTATCTCCCCGATTTCTTCTCCAAAAAAGTAATAACTAAAAAGGTTACCCCCAATTCCACCTTTCTTTTTGGTGTAACTATCAGTTACCGGAAATACAGGAGCATTGCAGTTGCCGGAAATAAGACTCAAAGCTTCGGGCGTAGAAAAAGGAACATTTTTTGAGTCCGACAAGTACATTGGAACAATAACAATACTTTTAGCCGGAATCTGTTTTACGAAATTTATTGTCGAGTCAAGTGTAATGCCATTTCTGAAAATAAAATTATGAGATTTCGTAAACCCTTTTATACTCTCCCTTGTCAGCCCGGTAAAGTACATATCCGTGGCAGAACTGCCGCTTATGATATATACATCTTTGTAGGATGGAAAGAGCTCAAATGCTGACAACAGCGTTTTACTGATCTCATAATTTAACGTTATTTCTAATGTATTTTGATTTGCATGAGCTACAGAAGATATATCTGAAGGAGTATCTGCAAGTTGTGGAAGCTTAAAATGTAAAGTGGGGGTATTGCTTAGAGCATCAAGTCCATATTGTTGCATTAATTCATATGTAAAAGGAGGAATTGTGATCAGTAGATCAATTGGAGAAGTTTTAATCTTCTCATTATATAATTTTACAATATGTTTGGCGTAGTCATTATCAGTTGTCCGGCCAATATCGAGATACTCAACAACGAGGTTGTAAGGTTCTTCAAATTTTTCAGGGAAAGTACTTTTAAATCCTTCCAAAAAGATTTGATACGATGGCATGCTGGCGTTTAATGGAAATAAAATAACAATATTCTTAATCTTCTTATCAGCATAAGACTCCAAATGAAACAGAAAGGAAAACAGTGTAATTGCCAGTAAAATAATATACCCTTTTTTGTGCATTTAGCGGAGTGTAGAATAAAACAACATAGCAAATATAGCAATTAATCAGGTGTGGGAAAGGGGCAAGAAACATAATTGCAGGTGTGTGTGATGAAGGCTATAGGTTGATATTTGTGTTCCCCGGTGTATTTGTTGTACCCTCGTTTGCGCGCATCTTTATTTCTTGCGATCATCCACATTTTAAGAATCAAAATGAGATCGGTCATTGAAAGGGATTTACAATTTGCGGAACTCTTTGCCTCCAGAATTCATTAAAACTGGACCGGGGTTTTGTACAAAGCCAAACACCTGTACCAAATTCCCTGGCAAGCGGATTCTCTATCTTTCCGATTAACCGGCAGTCGGCAAACAGCTCACTTATATCCTCACCAAGCTCGCTGTTGATATAAATGAAATTCGTAATCTCATGATCCGGATTGCGGGGAAACCAATAAAAAAAGCTTTCCGAAAAGCAGACAGGCTCTGGCAGATTGTATTTTTTCCCTATTACCATTATTGCGCCGGCTTGCCCGTAGTTTTCGGCGTAAATGAGGGCTGCCTTTTTATCGGGAACCTGTTTGTATGCTTTTGCTGTAATAGCGGCCAGTTCGTCCCAGCCAAGCATATCGGCATAATCCTGCGGGAGGCTGTGAATACGACCGGTTTCCCAGCGAAGGACCATATCGAAACCATATTTATCTTTAACTCTGGCAAAATATTCTGCTAGTTTCTCAGCTTTATATACCGGAATTGCCATGGGCAGTGCCGGAAGTGTTAACAGCAGCATCAGTGCCGGTAGCAGTATTTTAGCAAAAGTTCTTTTTAACCGGTGCTCCCACCATACACCTCCGGCTGCAATCCACAGCGGAAACAAACCTAATGTATAGTAGCTTTTCCCCCGGAGAATAGCCAGGAGCAGTAAAACAATAAAGCTTGTTAGCATCACCGGGCGATAAGGTTTCATGCTTTTACCGAAACTCATGAAAATGATTCCGGGTATAAACAGCAGTATCGCCATGATACCCATAAAGAGTTGATCAGTGAAAAAAGAAATCCGGTTTACATGTACCAGCTGGCTGTCGTTAAGTGCCTGCATATGTGTTAATACAGGCAAATCATTTTTTAACTGCCATAGTAAATTCGGCAGGAACACGACAAGCGCCAGCAGGATTGCAAGGTAGAATGCTTTCCGTGTGAAGATAGTACGATAGGATGAAAACAGAAATGCAGCCAGGAGACCAAAAATTACCAGTGCAACCAGATATTTGTTCAGAAGCCCAAATCCGGCAGCAAGCCCGAGAAGGAGAAGGTATTTATCCGATTTTGTGTTGATCCATTTCAAGGCAAGCCAGAAAATCAGGCTCCAGAACATAATATCAAAACAAACAGGCTGAAAAAGGGTAAATCCACGCAGGTTAAACGGGGTAACACAAATAGCTAATGCTGTTACTATCTGTGCATAGTGTTTCCCCTGAAGTTCTTTAGTTATTGCTGCTCCCAGTAAAACAAGAACCCCGCTCAGCAGCATTGGGATTATTCTTGCCGAAAGTAACGAATAACCCGAGATATGAATCATCAGCCAGGCAATAAAACCGGTAAATGGCGGCACCGACGCATATCCTGCCGACAGGTGCTGACCCAGGGAAAAGTAAAGCAATTCGTCGCGGTGAAATCCGAGGTTATTATAAAAGGCGAGGTGGAAAAACACATTCAGGATGGCAATCAGGATTATCCAGGGCGAAAGTCGTCCGATTGCAGGAGCACTGACGGCTAATTTCTGCCATTTTGTTTTCTGGTATTCGGTCATAACATTGGTATGATTAATCGTAAAAACCGTTTTTGCACCTTTTGGCAAAGTTATAATAAACCAGAAATACGGAATATGAAATTACAAACAAAGAAATTCTGTGTATATTGATGTCGGTACATCCTTGCCGGGTTCAGGTGCGTTTTATTTTATTTACGAGTGCGGTGTAACCTTCGCCACCTCATGCACGAATCCTTTCGCATGGTGATTAATATTTGCTAATTTTGGCAAATAAGTCACAATTATGGGTTCCTTATTACTGATGGGAAACACATAAACTTTTATGAATGGAAAAAGTATTTATAAGAAAATTTATGGTCCTGATTCATTTTAACAACACTAAAGGTTGTTCCCGGGGAAATAGTTTGTTCGTATCGAGGGTTTAAAAGCATTATTTTAGCGACGAAATTCAGACTGATATATTCATTCAACGGCTAATAATGGAAAATCAGAAAAAAGATTTTTGGGATTTGTACACAGATTTTAAGTTCTATGGACTAATTATAGCAATACTGATACTTTTAATACTGGCAATTTTCTAATTCATTAGTTAATGACAAATATTTAGGCTTGTTAAGTATTCCTGCACTATATTAACTTTGCCGAACAAATGAAGTCCTGTCTGTTAAGGACAGGCTTTCCCCCTCGCTGTTTCCAGAAGTTTCGTTTGACGGTTAAAATCTTTGTTCTCAGATATCCCATTTTCATCAGCACCGTAATAATTTATCAATCCCCATTCAATATCGTCAAATGAGGGTGATGATAATCCAGTAAATGTGGTTGAACTTATCATGCCATTTCCGCATAACGTTGATGACTTCTGCGAGGGCGACTCTAATCCTTTACACAACGGACAGAAAAGCCATATTGTTTGTGGAAATTTGCCCGGTTTATTGACGCAAAAGTATAATGAATATCGCGGTACCAGGAGTAATCAGGATTGTAAGCCGAACTTGTCCACCAAAATCCGTCGTACCCCAGGTTGATGAAAACACCGCTGTCGTACTCGCGCCTACCACTTGGAAGGGCGGTAAAACCACTGCTGTTTGTTGCTGAGGTATTGGGGCTGTTCCAATGCAGAGTGCTTGCTTCTTTTAATTTGCCGCCTGCAACAGATTCACCACCCAGGAATGTGGTTAAGGATGACCATTCCGCATCAGTGGCCACATGCCATCCGGCTGGCGCTAAGTTGCGGCTGTCGGTTACGGCAAACCAATTGTATAGTCGTCCCAGAGTGGCAATCTGATCAAGGTCCTTAGTGTTTTCATAATTGCAATAAGCATCTGATTTTAAGCTTTTCCATGTTGAGTTAGCCGTTACTTCCGGTATTGCATCTCCGTTGCGGTATTTGGTGGTTCGCAGGTTTTCGGCCATCCACGTCAGCGAACCAATGGTAATAGTTTTATATACATTGCCATCGATATCGGTAACAGTGCCATAGGTAAGGCTGGTATTAAATATGGCACTGCTTGTACCTGCAGGCAATACAGTTATAGTTACTGTTTTGCTTGCCCGGTTAAATGTCGATTCGTCATTGGGTGTGAAATCTGCTTTAAGTTCCTGGTTTGCACCTATATTTAGCTTAGTGCCGGAAGCAGGAGTATATACGAATGTGCCGGGAACATCTGCCTCTGCATTAAGTTGTATTTCGTCAAGCAATGTTCCAAAATGAATATCAGCAGGATTTTCCCAGGTAATTACAGGGTCTGTTTTCGGGGTTTCCTCTTTTTTGCAACCTATCGAAAAAGCAGCGGTAAGCACAACGAATAGCAGGGAAGCAATAATTCTTTTCGATTTCATCATCATAGGTTGTTTATGGTTTTGGGTAAAACCGTTATCCTTTCATTTAGTAAATATTGCCGGAAACATTGAAAAGGTCCGAAAGAAGACTGGCCTTTTTTTATTGTACAGGTATAACAAAGTTAACCTAAAAATATGTCAAAAACAGCATATTGTGTCTTTTTGCCGAATAATAAATTCCGGAAGTGTATTTGCTAATGAAATTGTTGTTACTGATTTTAGGATATTAGGGTATTGATAAATCCGTGTGCTTTATAACATTGTTCGAACGCGTCGTATTTTCTGATGCGTGCGGTAGAATCCATTGCTGGTGCATGTTTGCAGTGTTACTGCACTATTTTAGCAGTGCGTAAAACTTGAGCTACTTTCTATAAGCGGGAACCTGCTTAATCGGTCCAATTTTTAACTTTCCAATTGTCTTCTATCCAAATTTCAATGTAAATTTCCTCAGAAATTGGTATCCCTTTGTCCTTAATAATGTCAAATTTCAAATCCTTTAGTGCGTTAAGCATCTTGGTAATGCAAAAGTTAAACTCGTCCTGCTCATAATAATTTTCAATTTCCTCTTCAGAGTAACCCATTCTAACTTTTGACACATTTCCACTTTCGTCAATCGTTACCAGATACTTTTCGGAACAGTCAAAATCATTTGAGTTTTTCCATTGTGCTTTTTTAAGTTTTTTAAACATCAGGTTTGAAACCTTACTCTTATCTCGTCGGTCTATTCTTTTGGGGTCGTCAACATAATTGTTTACATCTTCAATATTTATTACTAATCCGCCAATGATTGTGATTACCTTTTCCTTTTCAAATATTTTATAAAAAACTCTGTCCCACCTCAATATTTTATCTGTCAATGGAAAACTTATATGGCCGTCGAACCAATATATATACACTTTTTCATTCCTGAATTCTTCGCCAAAAATAGATTTGATTTTTTCATGTGATTGTATCTTATCAATTTGCCCATTTCTAAGCTCTCCGCAATCTATAATACCAACAAGAAACAAACTGTCGTTTTCAATTTGATAAATTGCCTGATATCCTCTCCAACAATCAAATGAAAAACCATCACGAAAACTTAATCCAAACAATTCGTCAGTCTTTGCCGTGTCTTGTCTTTGTAAATAGTGTTCAAGTATAAGATTATACGTGGCAATAGTGTCCTTGCCATAAATAATATAGTCTGGCATTTGAGGACTTGCAGAAAGTCCGGATGTGGTGATTACCAATATTAATATTGAAATTATTTTTATCATTTTTTCTTTTTTGCCCGGTCGTTTCAACATTACCAAATATCTGCAGTCAGTCTGGTATCTTAAATTCAAGTCGCTGAGAACTGAATAATTGTTTCGGTATTCGATAAGGTACCGCTGGAATTTACTCCTGAAAAACAGTTTTTACGACCGTCTGCCGACTGATGCTATAGTTACACGCGATAGGTTATCGGTAAATGTATGTAAAGATTTCAAACTTCAAGCAAACCAATGGTCGTTAAAGCGTTTGTCAGCGTCTGATTTTCTATTTCCTTTTAAATGAATTTGCGATCTTCTTAAATTTTTCAATATTTATTTCATACTCCTGGTTTGTGGTGCCTAGCATAATGTAATAAAGTGAGTCGCTGAATAACATTACCTGGTAAACCTTCCCCTTTTCTGCTGTGTTTTTGTCAATCGTTAATGCAATAATTTCATACCCCGAAATGCCATCAATGCTGATATCTAATGTTGATTCAATGTTTTCAATTTCAAACGGCATCTTCTTTAAGCGGTTTATTGAAAATAGTTTCGTGTCGGAAATCGGAACTTTCGAAATTGATTTTGCTGCAATAAAGGTTGTTTTATCTTCGGATTGAACAGGCAATAAACCATCAGTTGTAAATACCAGTGAATTGGACATGCTTTTAGCAAACTTCAATCCATATTCATCAGTATTAATCACATAATCAACAATTTCGAATGGATTAATAACTTTGTCGGGCTCATAATATGCCGTCAGCATGGCTGATTTTATATCTGTTCCTGTTTCGTTTAAATTCTTTGGATAAGCACCATTAATCATTATCGTTTCTTTTTCAGTACCAAACGATAAAACGAATTTTATATACTCATTGCCGTAAGCATTTTGCTCCCCTGTGACAAAAATAGCTGGCAAACCATTTATTACCAGGTTTTCAATTTCCTGAACCTGAACGCCTTGACTTAGAAAATTTTCTTTTGTGAATCCTTTAGAAATTTCAGAAAACGGTCCGGGAACATCCAGAAACATTATGCTTGATCCGCTAAGCTCTTGTTGAAAACCTAAAAAATCAGATGCCTTTGTAAACCCCTGGGGTGGGATTATACTGATTTTTGTTCCGGCAATATTAATGTGTCCGGCAGTAAGAATGTTTGTTACTGACTTCTGTCCTAAAACTGTCGTGATTTGAAAAATGCTGATCAAAATAGCCAAACGTATTTTCATGGAGTTTCTGTTTTTTGATATTGGTGGTAATCAGTCTGTGCCAGCATATATACTTTAAACCCTGCTTGCGCATGTTTGCAAAGTATTTAATCGTTATGCATGATGCGCCGGCCTTATGAAGTGCGGTTTTTAGCAGTTGATTTTAATTTCATTAGTATTTCGGTATTAAACTCCCTGTCCGCTGTATTATTTTTTCTTGTTCTTTCGTTAAGTCTAAAAAATCTTTTCGGTTGGGCAAATTGTCGTTTTGATATTTTTCAATTAATTGTAATGTCAGAACAATCTTTAAAACTGAATAAGAGTCATTAATTGAAGAACTATTGTCTAAAATAAGTTTGCGCAATGTATTAACTGATGCTGTCTTATTAGAGTACTGATTTTGGCTGTTTGTTATTAAAGCAATGATTTTTTTTCTGAGAAGGCTGTCTGTAATTGAAGAAGTTTTTTCATGAGCAGAATTATAGTAACTGTCAGATTTCTGATTGTAAGTATTAAATTTTGTTTCAAGGTCTGATTTTTTGGAATTCAACGTGCCGAGATCGTCTTCCAGTTTTTTAAGTTCAGGAGATTTATCCATAAGTTCCAGATAGAGCACCTCAGCTAAGTCGTTTTTTGAACGATTGTAACTTTTAAGCTCAAGTTTATCGTCTTGAAGAGCTTTTGGCGTTTCTGGTTCTGTTGGGTTATGTTCTATCCGTTCACCGCCACAGGAAAACATTGCTAACGAAAGTAGAATTATAAATAAATATTTCATTTTAGTCATGATTTTATGGGGTTTAAAAATGGTCCTATCGGTTGACGCTCCCGTTACACTGGACAAGTTATCGGTAAATGTATGTAAAGATTCCGAATGTTTCAACGACAACCAATACCCGCATTTGCTATAGCGTTTGTTAGCAATAGGCCTTATTTTAAATATCTATTCTAAGTCTCGCCCAAAAAGGATCATCATTATCATCAAATTCCCCGCATTCTTCTTCTTTCGGTCGCGTATAAAAAGTAAGTCTGTCACTAAGTAAATACTCATCTCCTTCTTCGTGCAAATTTATTGATATTGCATGCCGTTTGCCCATTTCAGGTGTCTGAAAATAAGACCAAAAACAAATTCCTTTCTTCTTTTCTTTTTGAAATTTGATAGCTAAAGCTGTCAATGTTTTTACTGCAAGCATAAATGCTTTTTTATTGTCAGGTGGGTCAATATACCAGTCAACATGAAAATGGTTCTCGAAATCTTCAATTTCTGAATAACTATCATAATCTTCTGTCAATTCATGAAGTGTATTAAATGATTTCAATGTTATTCCAAATTCAGTTTCTAATATTTCATCGTCGAGTATTTCCTGCACTCCCTTTGGAAATTCAACCGAAAAGGAAAGATTCGCTGGGAGATTATATTCAGTCAATAATTGTCTAAATGTATCGTTGTAGTGCGTTTTCATAGGCTTATTGCTAACGGCTGACGCTATGGCAAGTGCGAGAATAAATTGTTGCTTAACTGTCTGCCAGTACAAATGTATGTAAAGATTTCAAATGTTTCAACGAACACGCAAACCCCGCATTTGCTATAGCGTTTGTTAGGGCGCGTTTTTATTTAAAAATTGCTGTCTGTACCATTTCTAAAGACGAAAATTATAACTAAAACAATTGTCAGAACGGATAAAATTTTAATTGTTTTGCTTTTCCTTTTTATTGTAGAAACTATTGTAAAAATAAGTGGAAATAGAAAAATCAGTCCCCAATATAGACACTGTATCGAATATAACTGAGCTGTCTTGTAGTACCAAATTCCTTCCCACCCAAACGGATAATCAATATTGTGTCTTAAAACTCCAACTTTTATATATTCACTTAGGTTAATGAGCGAAAACAAAGACAACAAAACTAATGTCATGGTAGAAATTGTCCAAGATCCCAATCCAAATTCATTTTTAGTATCTTTCATGTTTTAGTCTAGTAATATTTCTTTTCTTTTTATGCGATAATCTGTTTTTCAAAATGCGCCCTAACGGCCTACGCTATGGCAAGTGCGGGATTAAATTGTTGCTCAACTGTCTGCCAGCACTACCTGTAACGATTTATCGGTAAATGTATATAAAGATTTCAAATGTTTCAACGAACTCGCAACTTAGCGAAGTGGTCTCTTAAGCGCAGCTCAAAACTTAGCGAACTTAGCGAAGCGGTCTCATGAGCGCAGCGAATAACAAAGCGATCTCATAGCCTGTCCCGCTTTTTCGCGGGAAGCGAAGCGAATAAACCCGCATTTGTTGAAGCATTTATTATATGCTGGCGTTCTGTCCTTTATAGTCATCCACTTGTTCTAAAAGTTCCATAGATTTCATTAATGGTGTCCATTCCTTCCCACCAAAAATGAGTTGAAACCATTTCTTATTTCTGTTCTCGTATTTAATATTGACGAAAAGCCAAATAGCAATAAAAGTAAATGAGACTGTAAAAAACAATGTCACTGCCCATTGCAAAATACTCCAATCTGTTAGCATAGTTTCGTTCCACCAAAAGGTTGTCCAAACAGGAAGTTGAAGAAAGAGAATACGGGTTACCCATAGTGTTGATATTTTCAGGCCCGATAATTTCTCTTGTGTTCTTATAATCGGGTCAGTTATATCCACCTGGTAAATGGTGATTAGCTGGTAGAGATAAACAAACAATGCCACAGCCGTCAAACCCACCTGGATAGAAGCCGAAAACAGAAAAAACTTATTGGCTTCAGAAAATGTGTTTAAATAAATTGAACTCAAAGTAATTACTCCGATACCAACCCATAAAATGCCAAGCAACAGCGTAAAAATCTTAATCGGTTTCATTGAACCTACTATGCCATGAACCTTCACCCGGGTTATATCTTCTGTATTTTTTTTGTTTATGACAATGCTCTCGTCCAATTTATCGTTGGTGGTTTGCCAAAGTTTTTTTAATTCCAACTCGTTCATTCATTTAAGATTTTAATTGTGAAAATTGCGCCTTTAATTTGTCTTTGATACGTCCTATTTTAGTTCCTACATTGCTTACCGACATTCCTAATATTTCAGCAATTTCATTATGGCTCTTGTCTTCCAGATACAGTATCATCAATGCTTTGTCAATCTCTTTTAGTTCGCTGATAAATTGTTCCAATAAATTCAACTGTCGTACATTTTCCAATTTTTCTTCTGCTGTGATTTCTATCAATTGCTCAGTCAGCCCGGTATATTTCTTTGCTCTTGACGAACTTTTACGATAAAATGAGATAGCGACATTCAGTGAAATACGATACAACCAGGTTGAAATTTCATACTGGTCATTGTATTTATGAATAGACTGCCAAATCTGAATCATCATTTCCTGTATAAGGTCTTGTCTGTCTTCTTCGTCATGGCAGTATGCACGGGCAACCTTGAACAAAATACCTTTGTGCTGTTCAATAACACCTTCAAAAAACTGCTTTTGCTCTTGTTTGTCCATTACAATTTTGAAAACCATTCTTTAACAAAAATAAAAGATTGTGCATTATGTCTTACGCCATTGTGGGAAGCCTTGTCAATTATCTGTATTTCTCCATTGCTGTTTTTCAAAATGGCTTCTTTCGTAGCTGTTGACGAAAAAACTTCGTCTTCACTACCAATCAAAACAAGTGTTGGTTTATTTAATGCTTTCAAGCCAGTCACATAGTCATCAGGCGCCATACTTTTATTGGCACGATAGCTGTATTTTCTCAAAGGAACAGTTTCAGGTAAATTAAAAAACAGTACAGGCAAGCTGTCAAAATCGTGGTTACCAATTTCATTCAGCATAGTCAAACCAATTATTCGCTCTATATGAATTTTCATAAATGGCTCTTCGCCTTTGTTTTCTGGGGCTTGTACCTGCACAAGGGCAGGCGAGTTATGCCCGATTAGTGGTGCGAAAAGCAAAAAACCATCAGGTTGTTGATATTGCTTTTCTATTGCATAACGCAAAGCTATTCCGCCACCCATTGAATGTCCGGCAATGATAATTTTTCCATTGGGTTTCTCTTTACGAATTGACTTTATGATATCAGCTAAATCATCAACATACTGGTTAATATAATCCACATCACCACTGTTTCCTTCCGATTGTCCGTGTCCCCTTAAATCAATTGCGTAAACTTCGGCTTGGGTCGCATCTTGCAGCAGGCCTGCCGTTTTGTTGTACATATAAGCATTGCTGCAAACACCGTGAATAAGTATTATTGTATTGTCTGATTGTTTAGCAAACTTATAAGCAAAGATTTTTTTATTGTCACGTAAAGTAAAAAAATGGTTTTCTGATTTGTAAACCTGTTCAAATCCCATCTCTGCAATTAATGCAGGGTTAGGTTCAGTTTGTTTAACTGTTTGTTTAAATGTTGGTTCAGGTATGTGAATAAGTTTGGTAGCTTCATTTGTCAAACTGTCTTTGTTGCCACCGAAATATAAGTCCAACATACTTTGAGCGGAAACAGAGGTACTTCCTAAGAAAAGGAAAGTTATAAAAGCATAAATTTTAAGATCCTTCATTTTGCGATATTTTAGTAAAACTTGTTTATCTGATTATTCGCAAGTCTATTCAAAAAATCACAGTTATCTGAAATCTTTTTTTTAAATGCTTTAAAATTGTCGGAAAAGATTGATCGAATTATTTTTCGGTTGATTGTCTTTGGCTTGGTCGCCTTTTATGGTTGCCCAAACGGCAGTTTTTCTAATAACCAAATTTAAAAGTCGCTGAGAAATGAATATTTGCTTCGGCATTCGATCAGGTACCTGTGGAATTTGCTCAGGAAAAATAGCTTTGTAGACCGTCAGCCGGCTGATGTTCCCGTTACACGGGACAAGTTATCGGGATAAATATATATTAAGATTTCAAATGTTTAAACGATGGCGCAACTCAGCGAACTTAGCAAAGCGATCTCATAGCCTGTCCCGCTTTTTCGCGGGAAGCAAAGCGAATAAACCCGCATTTGCTAGAGCGTTTGTTATGGCAAGTTTTTATTCAGTTTGTCCTGTTTGTATAGACTTGTTTTCTGCGAGGTTAGTAGCTCTGTCAATTATTTTTAGTGTCTTTTTATCGGACGATAATTCAATTTTTATCCAACCGTAATTATAGTTTGTTACTCCTGAAGGATAGAATCCAGACCTGTACCCTATATATTTTTCGCCCTTTCCTGCAAATTCGTCCAAACAAATACCATTGGCACTTTTCCAATTGTCATTTTCAGATACTTTTTGATTTTCATCAAGAGTTAATACATTGCCATTGTCTGAATTTGATAGAATGTTATTGAAGCCATCGCATTCAATCAATCCATCATTCAGTTTTATTATTACTGTATTCTCAAATGAATTTGTTTCTCTAATTTCGAAAATCAGGTCTTTGCAGGTGCCAGGTATCGAGTCAGGATTTGATAAGGTAATAGTTTTACTAATTTCTGTGAAAACAATATTGTCGTGCGGCAATTCTTCAGTTTTAGTACAAGAGAAAAATAGTCCACTTACAATTGCAACTACATAAAGGAATTTTAATGTTTTCATGTCAAGTGTCTTTAAAGTTAGTCAATATTTTAGATATATATTTTTGTAATCAAAATGCAGTATAACGGCTGACATTATGGCGAGTGCGGGAATAAATTGTTGCTCAACTGTGAGCCAGTACAAGTCATTCTTTCATCAGATAATATATCTCAATAAGAGAAGTGTAAAAAGAGTCAGTAGTCCTAAAACAAGAATTATCCCAAAAACCAATTCTCTGATTTTGTTCTTTCTTGCGGAATTCTGGATATTTTTAATTTCTGCTAATGTGGGTTTCGTATTTTCAAGTTTGTCTTCTTCCCATTTTATGTTAGCCAAGGAAGCTTTTGGAATATGTGCTTTTACTGACTTTTTACGCCATTCTTTAATGTCTTTTAATAATGTTCGGTTTGCTTTGTCCCGATTCATCATGTCTGTCACAAATCCTAATCCACCTGTCATGTTGTTAATTGTCTAGATGTTTTACTCAATTTTTCCTTTTTTGCCGATAAAATTAATATTGTCACCACCGGCTGACATTATGGCAATTGCGGGAATAAATTGTTGCTCAACTGTGAGCCAGTACAAATGTATGTAAAGATTTCAAATATTTCAACGAACACGCATACCCGCATTTGCTATTGCGTTTCTTAGGTGCAGTTATTTTTATCTCCAAAAAATCCTGTAGTACATTCTATGAAATAAATTTTGATAATAGGTGTATGAACAACCTCCAAATGAATAGAACTTGAAATCTAAGCTTTTGAGAATTGTTTTCTGCTTCGAATTTGTATTTAATTTTTTCTGAAATAATTCATCTAATACTGTAAGCAGCGAATCTGTTTCAAAATATTCAATATCACATGTTTTAGATTTATAGATAACACCAAATTGCCCGTGATGATGAGGTATTGCGATCTTGTCTAGATATGTTGTATCAAGATTATTCATAAATATGTTTGTATCTGCTAACTCCAATAATTGGTTATAATTGAATCCTCTAATTTCATCAAGTTCTCGTTCACTCAAATTTACGCAATAATTTTTTATTTCCCCCCAACTTGGCCCTTCTTCATCAGATGTTTCAATCATTTCGTATAGCCAAAGTATATAGTATCCTTTGTAGATACCTTTGTCATTGAACAAGAATTTAAATATTTCATTCCTTGTATTATAAAAAACTAACGACTCTTCATTTTGTTGATACCTAAAACTTTCGTTTAAAACGCTTTTTACATTGGTATTCAATAGTTCTTCTTCTAAAACTTTGCTCAACATATGATATTCAATTGAGTCAGAACAAAGTTGCGAAAATGCTGAACTCGACGTTAAAATTAATGCTAAAAAAAATGGTAACACATTCATAATCTGCGTTGTGTCTTATAATTGCACCTAATGGCCGACGCTATGGCAAGTGCGGGAATAAATTGTTGCTCAACTGTCTGCCAGCACATCTTGTCCCGATACTTCGGGAACCTGTACCGATTTATCGGTAAATGTATATAAAGATTTCAAATGTTTCAACGATCACACAACTTAGCGCAGCGGTCTCTTGAGCGCAGCTCAAAACTTGGCGAAGCGAATAAACCCGCATTTGCTATAGCGTTTGTGCTTGTTGCACAACTCATTTTTATTGGATTTAATGATTTAAAACTTGGGATTTGATAATTTTTAGATTTGATAATCAACACTTTGCATTTTGATGGATTTGTCTTTATCATCAAAGTTCTGCGAATATTGAGTTGTGCAACAGCCACGTTTGTTAGCGAAAGCTATTTCAATTCAAATGTCGAGTTTACTTTAGTTACTTCGTATTTCACATGAGTTCTTAAATGCATATATTTAAATAAATTGTTGTTTAATTTTAAGACTTTATATGAATCTCTATTGATTGGATCAGATGGGTCAGCATAAAATTGATTACCATTATGTATTTGAGATTTGAAAATAGTAAAGTAAATATTCCCAGATAAACCCCATTCTCCTTTTTCGATTGTCTTATCCCTAACTCCATTTTGGTCAATGGTGATAAATATTGTTATGTAACTGCCATCATTTTTCCGGTCGATTAGCCATTCACGTTTCTCATTGCCTTCTAAGTTAGATTTGCCATACCACTTACCACACATTGTATTCCACTGATATACTTCTTTTTCAGTTAATGGAGGACTAACATAAGGTTTTTTGTCTGATAAATATTTGTTGTTAATACCACAACTAAACATAAAAATGCTACAGGAAATAATTAGTATTAGTTTTTTCATAATTCTCAGATTTCAAATTTTATAGATTTCAGTTTTATGTATATCACAAATGTATTCTGTCTGATCCGATTCTGCATAATAATTTTCGCTAACGGCTGACACTATTTCAAGTGCGGGATTATAACGCTTCTCAGCTGTCTGCCAAAACTACCTGTACCGATTTATCGGTAAATGTAAATAAAGATTTCAAATGTTTCAACGAACACGCATACCAGTTTTTGCTATAGCGTTTGTTAGCGGTTCGTGCTTTATAATCTGTAATATAGAATTCTTTTCAATTTTTTATATCACTTTCTATCCGGGTAAGTGTAATTTCGTTAACCACGTTGCCATTGGCAATAGCAGTTTGTATAATAATATCTGGTGTTTTGAATTCAAATTTAAATGAGTAAGGTGCGTTGTCTGGGTTGGTAACAATAATCTCACCTGTATTTTTCGATGAAAACCAAGTGGAACATATTTCAATGACTGGAGAAGATGATTTAAGTTCAGCAATAATAAACTTATCGGTTTTATTATCATAACCAAAAAGCTGAGTAACTGAATCAATAATTTCTCCTTTGGTTATAATTTGGCTATTACAAACCATTCCATTTCCAAAGGGTCTATTCTCACAAGTGAAGATTGTGCCTTCGCCAAATTCACTCTTCCACGTTCCAATAAATTGTTTCATCAATTCAACTTGGTCGAGTTTTGTCTCTATGGTTTGTGCCTGCATTCTGTTCGTGTTAGTTATTATAAAAAAAGCAATCAGTATGGTCGTAGAAAATGTTTTCATTCGATTACGTGTTATATTTATTTAAAGAACAATAATTTTTGTATTGAATCTCAATGTTTGCCTCGTTTCATAGCATGACCACTATAGTTTTGCAGCTACAAAAAGTTGGCGATTTCGAAGACGAAAACTGTTTGCCACCACAAAACCGGATACGAAGCACAAAGCTTTATTCAGCCACTGAACCGCCAATTTCTTGCAGGTGCTGTTACCTGCTTCCGTTTTTCCTGTCCTATTCATTGTCTGTTCAAGTATTCTATTCCGAATAATTTGTAAAAGTTTTCCCATCATATTTATACAACTTCATTCCTTTGCTGCTAAACCACAAGTTTCCTGATTTGTCTAAGAGTACAGGTATAAAATCTTTGATAGTTGTTCCGCCTTTTTCGGTTAAAATGTTGAGTGTTTTGCCATCATAAACTCCCAATCCATCCTGGGTGTCAAACCATATATTTCCGTTTGCATCTTCTAAAATATTGTATGAACCATTCAGGTCTTTGTCTTTAAAAATATTTTGAGTGTAGGTTTTGCCATCATATTTGCCTACTCCTTTAAAAGCAGTGGCAAACCAAAGATTGTTTTGTTTATCTTCTATTATACGGTCTGTTCGTCTGATTTCTTTGTAAGGAATAATTGTAGATAAGGTCTTACCATTAAAACAGGAAACGCCTTCACCTGCACATTCCGCAAACCAAATGTTTCCATTTTTTGCTTCTACTATTGAAAATATTCCTTTCAGTTGCAAATTATCTTTATTAATCAGGAATTGGTTGTCCAAAAAACGACTAAACGCTTTTCCATCATAGCAATAGACAGCCTCATCAGTCCCAAACCAAATTGTTCCTTTTCTATCTTGCATCATACTCCATACAGCATTTTCGGTGGGTGTGATGTTGTTGTTACTGTTACTTAAATAGGATGAAGTATTGTTGCTTAAAACCATTGGTATGCTTACAAATTTATTTCCGTCAAAACGATTTAGCCCTTTATTGGTGCCAACCCAAACATTGCCTGTATTATCCTGAAGAATGGAATAAATAGTGTTACTGTTTAATCCTTGCTCCATTCCAAAATGTACAAATAATTTCCCATCGTATTTATAAATTCCGTCACCATAACTACCGAACCATAAATCACCGTCAGTATCTTCAATACTATTGCCTATACGAACATCCTTATTAGTTCCTGCAGGCTGCGGTATTTTAGCTTGTCCGGCCAATGTATTCACATGTTCTTTTTGCATTACTGGTTTAACTTGTCCGTTGCAGGAAGTTAAAAAAAACAGAGCTATAAGCAGAGAATAAATTGATTTGTTTAAGTAATACCTGGTCATTTTTAACTGCTTATATTTTGTTAAAGTTTGGACTATCTTTTCAATTTCGCTATTCAGAATAACTGGTAAAAGTTTTTCCGTCAAATTTATATAATCCTGTGTTTCTTGTCCCAATCCAAATATTTCCATTTCTGTCCTGAAGCATACTCCAAACAGCATATTTACTGATACCGTCAACGGTGTTATAATTTTTAAATGCCTTTCCATCATAACACCAAATTCCTCCTTCGTTTTCAATAGTTGAAAGTCTTTCTTCTCCACTGAACCAAACATTCCCTGAAGTGTCAACCAATAAAGGATTTCCAATTCCAACTTTCCCGGTAAACTTCGTAAAGTTTTTCCCATCGTAAATGAAATTGCCGTTTGCTCTGCCACTAAACCATAAGTTTCCTTTTTTATCTTCTACAATTAAGCGAATCCAACTATCTCCATTGGGTTTAGCACTTGTGATTGATTTCCCATCGTAACGACAAACGCCTTCCATTCCAGGTGGGCAACCGGAGGCGAACCAGATATTTCCAATTTTATCTTCTAATATACAATCAATCATTTTAAGATGAAGATTATCTTTATTAACTACTCCATCATTATTTAAAAAACGGGTAAAGTTGAAACCATTATAACAATACACTCCATCACCCGTTCCAAACCAAATTTTTCCACTTTTGTCCTGAAGCATGCTCCATACTGTATTTTCTGTGGACCAATCTGAATAGTAATTGTTATTGCTTAATACAGGTCTGATGAATGAGGGGATTGAAATTGGAATAATATTTTTCCCATCATAACGGCAAATTCCGTCAGTCGTTCCGAACCAAATATTACCTGATTTGTCTTCCAATATTGACCAAACTGCGTTGCTATTTAAGCCGTCTTTAACTGTGTAGTTATAAAATAATTTGCCATCGTAGCGAAAGACTCCGCTTCCTGTAGTGCCAAACCAAAGGTTACCTGCTTTGTCCTGTATACTACAATGAACATTGTCATTTGCCTGAGTGCCTTGTGAATTGATTAATTTCGGTTGTCCAATAGGTGTTATTTTTATTTCACTTTTATTCTCCGTTTGTGGTTGTGTTTTGACTTGTCCGTTGCAGGTAGTCAAAAAAGCCAAAACTAACAGCAGAGAATAAATTGGCTTGTCTAAGAAATGCCTGGTCATTTGTTCTTGATTTTATTTTTCAAAGAAAATGTCTCGTCTGTTGGTTCTGCGTTCAAATGTACAAAGTTAACACTGTCGTCCAACGGTTGCAGGTAACGGCTATGCTTTGGCAAGTGCGGGAATAAATTGTTGCTCAATTGTCAGCCAGAACAACTTGTCCCAATAAAATCGGGAAATGCATGTAAAGATTTCAAATGTTTCAACAAATACATACCCACATTTGTTATAGCTTTTGTTATGCACTGTGCTTTATTTTCTATTTGATTCTGTTTCTTTCCTAACCGCTAATGTCAGTATTATCTATTTCTTTCTGTTTTTGGTATTCATAGTACTTAAAAACAAATATTCCTGTGAGAATCCAAAATATAGTTCCGGCAATAAGAAGTAAAAGTCTTTCTCGGAATTTAGTTTTGTAGTTAAGTGTACGCAATTCGCGTAAACCGCTGTTGAAATTTTTAAAGAGTTCGAACGGTCCAAAGAAGAATATTTTTATTCTTTCAATTCTTGTGTAAGATTCGATTTCGTTTCGTCCTGCTTGTATTTCCCATGCTTTGGCAAATGCTTTTTCTTGAGCTTCATTAGTTTCGAGATTGCTGTACCTTTCCTCAATTTGTTCTTGAGTCAGCCCGTATTCCTTTAGTTTCTCAATTGCTTCATTTTTCAATATAGTATTGTCAGATGAGCAAGCAATTGCTATCAGCCAGTCAACTTCGTCTTTAGTTATTTTTGAATTAGTCATTAAAATTATATCGGTTAATTCCGGTCTTTTAGCATAGTGCATAATTGCTGACGCTCCCGTTGCACGGGACAGGTAATGGCAAGTGCGGGATTAAATTGTTGCTCAACTGTCTGCCAGCACATCTTGTCCCGATACTTCGGGAACCTGTACCGATTTATCGGTAAATGTATATAAAGATTTCAAATGTTTCAACGAACACGCAACCCCGCATTTGCTATAGCGTTTGTGCTTGTTGCACAACTCATTTTTATTGGATTTAATGATTTAAAACTTGGGATTTGATAATTTTTAGATTTGATAATCAACACTTTGCATTTTGATGGATTTGTCTTTATCATCAAAGTTCTGCGAATATTGAGTTGTGCAACAGCCACGTTTGTTATAATCAGCCGTTTATTTATATTTTCTGTTTTCAATTTTGGTTTTTCTTAAAAATGTCGATTTGTCAAATCGCCCATCAGTTTTATGCCAATAATAGAGTTTCCCATTTCCAATTTTGATTTCGTAATTATCAAGAAAGTTCATACGATGGTACAAATTATATGGTTTAGAAATAATGGTAATATCATTGGCCTCAGGGTTCTGAATTTTAAAATAATATTGTTCCAATCCACAATCTGTCCACCCACTAATTTTCATTATTTCGACGAAATTTACCTTTGTCTTAGGAATTTGAATCTCACCAAATATTTCACCAAGTATATAAGTCGAATCACCATTTATTCTGATTTCTGCTTTACCTAGAGGGCTGTCAATCATTTGAACTTTTATTTCGGTAAAATCTTGATTCGGATTATACTTCTCGACTGTGCTATTTGCTTTATACTCATATTTGTCAAATAAATTAAGAAAGATAGTTCCGTTTTCATTCTCGCGCCAGTTTCCTTTAAAAGTTTGCCAACCTCCAACATCAAAAAATTGTGCATATACAAATGTGGAATCTGCATTCAATTCAATTTGTTTGCATACGAAATACCCATTATCACATTCTCCGTAAAGGCCAATTAAATTTTTAAATTTTTTATTTTGTCCTTGAACAAAGAAACTAAATAGAAAAAATATCAATAGAAATGTTTGTCTGCGCATGTTTGTAGTTTTCTTCTGTTTTACGGTTGCTTATAACGGATGACGTTCCCGTTGCACGGGACAGGTAATGGCAAGTGCGGGATTAAATTGTTGCTCAACTGTCTGCCAGCACATCTTGTCCCGATACTTCGGGAACCTGTACCGATTTATCGGTAAATGTATATAAAGATTTCAAATGTTTCAACGAACACGCATACCCGCATTTGCTATAGCGTTTGTTAGCAACTGTTTAACTTATTTCAGTCGTAATGAAATCTGCATTTTGCAATTAATATTTCATCATCTTTCACTTTATATATCAATCTATGTTCACCATCAATTCGGCGCGACCAAAACCCTTTATATTTATGTTTCAAAGGCTCTGGTTTGCCTATGCCCGAAAAAGGAGTTCGTGAAATGTCTTTTAATAAATCATTTATTTTCGATAATATTTTTTTGTCGATCTTTTGCCAGTACAAATAATCCTCCCAAGACTCATCTACAAATATGTATCTCATAACTCAATAAGGTCTTTCTGAAATGATGAACCTGTTTTGAGTTTTTCAATGGCCGAATCTAATCTTTTTTCATTTGTCTTGGATGACAACTCATGATAGGTTGCATTAAGAGAATTATACTCGTCTAATGACATTATAACTACGCCACTGTCTTTGCCTCTGTTAATTATCAAGGTTTCAAAGTTTTCAGTCACGCGGTCAAGATACCGCTTAATATCTTTTCTAAAATCAGAAATTGTTGTTGTTAACATGATATTGATTATTTGTACGTTTCAGAGTACAAATATATGTACAAATATTGAAATATTGTCATTTTGCTCAGATTTTTTCTTAAAATAGTTACTAACGGCTACGCTATAGCAAGTGCGGGACTAGATTGTTGCTCAACTGTCAGCCAGCACATCTTGTCCCGATACTTCGGGAACCTGTACCGATTTATCGGTAAATGTATGTAAAGATTCCAAATGTTTCAACAAACACGTATACCCGCATTTGCTATAGCGTTTGTTGGCATTAGTTGTTTATCTCGGAATATTTAGTTTGTCAGGATTCTGTCTGCAATCCCAAACTTTCAGGACTAGTATTCGGTCTTCAAGTATTTCGTAAAATAGAATATAATCTTCAATAATCAGGCCTCTAATTTGATCAAGTTTAGTTTTTATTCCTAATTCAGGATTTTTAGAGACTGTTATAAGTTCTGCCTTAAACTTCTTATAAAGTTTTCTTGAGTATAATCCGCTTTTGTTTCTTTTAGTGAAGAATTCAAGAATTTCTTGTAATTGAATTTCTGAGTTTTTTGTCCAGATTACTTCTCGCTTAGCCATTCTTCTACTTTTTGATCCATTTCTGATTGTGAAATCACATTACCTCTTTTTGCCTCTTTACTTGCAAAAAGCAATTCTTTCTCCTGGTCAGCTGTTAATTCAATAAAGGACTCTTTTCCCTTGAAGTCCAAAATTGTCTTGATAGCATTGAGAAAGTCAATGTCTTCAATTCTGGAAATCCTTTGAATTAGTTCTTGTTTCAACTGAATAGTATTCATTTTTTTGTCTTTTAATCCGGTATAAAGGTACAAAATTTCAATGATTTAGATGAATTCTATAAATGGAAAATTTTGGTTTACAATTAATGCCAACGGCTGACGCTCCCGTTACACGGGACAGGTAATGGCAAGTGCGGGATTAGATTGTTGCTCAACTGTCTGCCAGCACAAATGTATGTAAAGATTCCAAATGTTTCAACGACCACGCAACTAAGCGCAGCGGTCTCATGAGCGAAGCGAATAAACCCGCATTTGCTATAGCGTTTGTTAGCGCCAGTTCTTTATAATATACAGTTCTTCAACTCGCTAAAAAAATCAGGTTCTTTATGCTTTAAGTCAACATAAACAGAAAGAGGATTTGTCCCTCTGAATTTAGTTGTTTTTAGTTTCTCTTCACGAATGTTTGATCCTAACCATAATGTTGATCCTAAAAGTAATGGTATTATTGAAACTTCATTAAAAATTACGGGAAGTCCAATCGTCGATGCGGCCCAGTAAATTCGTTTATTCTGAGCATCCTTTTTAATAAACGCCCATTCCGCATCAGCTTTTCTCAGTGCATCAATAAAACCATCATTAAGCTCGATGAGTTTTTGACCACTCAATTCTTCTGCAGTCATTGAATTAACAGAATTATAGATTTTCCTAAGTTCTGTCCTAACTCCAGAAAGTCTATCCTCTTCTCTTAAGTGCAAAGCAAATGAAGTATCAACTTCATTTAAAAATGGCATTTCAATTTTTGAATACAAATGTGCAACTTTTGTCCAATAATCTATTTTATTTAAGGAACTCAATTGAAGCCAATTTGTTTTG
The DNA here is from genome assembly GCA_964420555.1 of uncultured Lentimicrobiaceae bacterium. GTDB lineage: Bacteria > Bacteroidota > Bacteroidia > Bacteroidales > UBA4417 > UBA4417. The sequence continues at coordinate 62,119 of CAYQTT010000023.1, forward strand.
TCTGTTGTAAAAATACTACCATTTACAAGTTCTGCGATAAATAATATTGATTCAAGATTTCCACCTCCTCTTACAGTCATAATTGAACTTTGATTATACGGGACATTCAATTTCTCATAAAGAGGATTACAAGATTTTAGTTTAGAGTAAATTATTTGTGCAAAATCCTCGGCTTCTTGTTCCGTGAATTTAGGATTTTCCAAATTAAGCAATCCTTGTTTTATTTTGTCTGTATTTTTTCCTATAAATGATTGAGCTAATAGTTCTGCCATAGAATTAGTTGCTTCTTCCATTGAAATTTCTTTATTCTCTGGTTTAGATAGAAAAGAAGTCACTCTTTTCTTGGCTTCATTATCTAATTTTTCCCTTAATTTTAAATCATATTCATAGGGATTTATAATCAATTTTACTATACCTGAACGCACCCACTTTTGTAATACGACATAGAAATAAAGGGAATCCATAAAATTTTGCAACCAATATTGAGGATTCTTAATCGGATTCAATCTCTGATTCGTAATTGATGGGTTCTGCAAAGGATGAAAAACAATTATTTCATCGGAATAAAGAGAATATCTTACTACTTCATTAATTATTTTGTTCGGGTTTAGAGTATTATAGTGAATGCTTTTAAAGGAACTATTTTCTGATTTTAGATTTTCAGCATACTCACAGTCTAAAGGGAAAAGCGTAGAGAAGAACTTATAAGTTGCAGATATTTTTGCTTTAGTGATTTGCTGTGAAATATCAGACCATCTATGTGATTTGTTAATTTTAAAATTCTCATTTAGAAAATCATAAAATTCAATATTTTTCTTCTGATATAAATTCATTTCTCTAGTCTTTTAGAATTGGCGCTAACGGCTGACGCTATGGCAAGTGCGGGAATAAATTGGTGCTCAACTGTCTGCCAGCACAAATGTATATAAAGATTTCAACTGTTTCAACGAACACACATACCCGCATTTGCTATAGCGTTTGTTATGGGGGGTGCTTATTGTTTTTTTTGCACTTTGCTTTCGTTAGAGTCAATTTTCATGTTTTGAATCAAGCAAAAATATATTCCAGCCATGAATTTGTCTTTTTTCAGCAGATCGTATTTTTAACCAACCTTGTTCTTTTTTCATATTTGCAATTAATACCCACCATTCTATCTCAGGATCTTGAAAACTTGAAAATGTCATTTCATCTACGGCTATTAATATTCTGTCTTGATACCAAATGTCAACAAGTCCCTCACCTAAACTTACAAGTACATAAGCTGTGTCTGTTTTACTTATAATTAAAGTTGTATCAACTGCTTCAATCCTTGTCCTTCCTGGCAATATTGCGATTCCTGGTTTCAGCACATGAACATTTCCTCGTAATGCTATTATTTTTTCATTGGAAAGTAATTGAAATGCAACTGCGGTTGTATCCCCCTCATTTGTATACGCCTTTAAAGGTGAAAGAATAACCCATTCTCCAAATTGACAGCCTTCTTGAGGACAAACATTATATACAATATTTGGCATGCTTGGATATTGAATTTGACCCGAAAGCTTCAAAAAAGCAATAGTTAGTGCAACTGCAAATAATAGATTAGGTTTGATTTTCATAGTTAAATAAATGGTCTCTAATTTGTCTCAAAAAATTAATCAAGAATTTTAAGCCTTATCGCGAGTCGTTTCATAGCATCCCCCATAACGGCTGACGCTATGGCAAGTGCGGGAATAAATTGTTGCTCAACTGTCTGC
>CAYQTT010000024.1:0-58889 GCA_964420555.1 uncultured Lentimicrobiaceae bacterium
CCTGCCGACGTGAAAACGGGGTATTAAAAACCCGGCAAGTAGATAGCTACTACCCATTTGGGATGAATATTAAAGGATTAACCGCTAATAGTACCGATGTAAACCGGCCTAATGAATACCTTTACAACGGGAAAATGATGCAGGATGAAATGGGGTTGGGGTGGCTGGATTACGGGGCAAGGTTTTATGATGGGGTGCTGGGAAGGTGGCATTCGCCTGATCCATTGGCAGAACAGTATCGCAGATGGTCGCTGTACAATTATTGCGTAAATAACCCCATGAGGTTTATTGATCCGGATGGGATGGGGGTTCATGATCCACCCGGCGGAATGGGGCGCTCAATAATTGGAGGGCTTGAGCATGCTGGTATGACTCCAGAACAGATATCTGTTACTACTCAGCAAATGGGTGTTGCTGGATTAACTGTAGCAAAAGTAGCAGCAATTGGAGTTACAATGGTGCTGGCTCCAGAAGTAGGAATTCCTTGGGCTGTAGCTGACATTACAGATGCTCCAGTTACACCTGCTCCACAGGCTTGGTCTTCTACTATTCCATCTGCTATTAAGGCAACTACTACAGAGGTGGCATCAGGAGCTAAAGCTTCTCCAAATGTTGAAAAGGCATTGAATACCCTCAATAAAATTAAAGCTGAAGGAGGAACGGTAAAGCCCAATGCCTTAAATCCAAGTCAAGAGGTTAATTTAACGGTACAAAAGGACAATCAGAAACTTGATTTAAGAGTTGAAACCCATCCTGTTCCAAAAAAATATGGAGGAGATGGTGCAACTCCAGTAAGACATATGAATGTGGATTTACCTCCAGATAAAAGCGCATTGCCTAATAGTGGGCATAAAATTTTAGGACCCCCAGAATTAGAATAATGGAAAATAGTAGATCTTTATTAATAGATGTCTTGAAGATATTACCTGAGCATGTAGTGTGCTATGTGCAAGCGCCAAGTCTTGAAGACGACGTTTTCTTAAAAATGACTTCTAAAACGGAGTATGATTATTATTCACTGATTCATCTTGATAAAACGAATAAAGAAATTTTGATTCGCCAAATTTTAAGCCATTCAATTGATAAGTATTTTCAAAATATACAATTAAAGCTAAATGATAAGCTATTGTTTGAAGGATATGATGGCATTGAGTTTGGGATCATATCTAATAGCATTAATATTCCTGAATGGTTTATAAATGAATATATAATTAAAGAAGGCTGTATTATATCAAAAGATTGGTAACAATAATAATCGAAAATATCCCCCCGCTGGCACTAATTTGTAATTAGTGACGGCGCAATTTTCCATATTTTCGCCGTTTTCAACATCCGCGGCTGGCTTACAAAAATTAATGATCCAACCACTGTATCGGCAAATGGTGATCTTTTTGGTATGGAATTACTGTATAACAACACAAGTCCAATTCTTCCGAATACCACTCCTACATATAACGGGAATATAAGTGCTGCTATCTGGCAGACAGTGCAACCAACCGGCACTACAACACCGGTTACAACCGGAGTAAAATCCTACAAATATGCATACGACAATTTGAACAGATTGCTATCTGGTGTTTTTACCGGCAATACTGCCCAAAATGAAAATTACTCTGAATACATTGATGTAAGTACAATGGTACCAGGAACCAAACCCTACGACCTTAACGGCAATATTTTAACCCTACGGCGTTATGGAAAACGGAACAATGCTTTCAATACCATTGATGAACTCACCTATACCTATGATGGAAACAGGCTAAAGGCCGTTCAGGATGTTGTAGCTACAGATAATGGAGGTGATTTCTACGAGAGCGGGACAGTAAATGCTACCGTATACACATACGATGCCAACGGCAACCTGACTAAGGATGATAACAAGAAAATTATTAGCATAACCTATAACCACCTCAACCTACCGGCTACAATAAACAAAACCGGAGGCAACCGTATTGTATATACCTACGATGCTGCCGGCAATAAAGTGCGCCAGGATTATTATATTAACGGTACAATAACCAAAACAACCGATTTTATAGGTAACTTTGTGTACGAAAACGGATTGCCCTCCTGCATTGTTTACGACGAAGGGCGTGTAGTATATGCTAACAACAGCCGCACATACTTTGGAGAAATTTATTTAAAGGACCACCTTGGCAATGTGCGTATAGCCTGCCGACGTGAAAACGGGGTATTAAAAACCCGGCAAGTAGATAGCTACTACCCTTTTGGTATGAATATTAAAGGATTAACCGCTAATAGTACCGATGTAAACCGGCCAAATGAGTACCTTTACAACGGCAAAATGATGCAGGATGAAATGGGGTTGAACTGGTTGGACTACGGGGCACGGTTTTTTGATGCGGTACTGGGGAGATGGCATCATATTGATGATAAAGCTGAAAAGTACTCCAGGGCAAGTCCTTATAATTATGCTTTGAATAATCCTATTAAGTTTGTTGATATTGATGGAAAGGATGTAGTCATTTTAGTTGCAAAGGATGGAGCTGGTGGAATGGGACATATGAGTGCTATAATACAAGATGGAAATGGTAATTGGTATTATATGACACAGGGAGCTGCTGACCCAAATGGTAATATATCAAATATGTCTTCTGGTGGTGTTCAAGGAGGAATGTCTCTTGTTCCTTTAGGTACTAAAGACAAAAATGAAGCTATTGCTAAAGCAAAACAAGACCAGAATAATAGCCCATATAGTGACCAAGTTGAGTTAAACACATCTACGGAAATGGATGCAAATATTTTTGAGAGTGCACAAGAACAGCAAAAACAAACTAACTCAGGTGAAAAGAAATATAAACTATTAACCAATAACTGTGTAGATGCTGTCCAAGATCCTATAGCGAAAGGAACAGGTGTAAAGTTACCTAAAGATATAGACCCAAGACCTAATAAGTACTTTGCGAAACTGCAGAAGAATCAGGAAAAAGTGCAAAAGAAAATAGATAAGCAAGTACAAAAGCAGGAGAAACAACAGAAAAAAAAGGAAGATAAACAAAAATAACAGACAAATGAAATACATTCTTATTTTATTATTTAGTTTGAATTTGCTTATGGCTAGCTGTCAGATTAAACAATTTGGTGAAGGCGTCATAAACGACACCAAAAGAAATTTTTCCACACATAAAGATTACATATATAGCTTGTCATTTGAAGGAATTGTTGCAAAAAAAGAGGTTTGTGATAATTGCAATATAAACAAATATAGTATTCGGATGACTTTAAGTGGATTAAGTAAAAAACCAGATATAAGTAATATACAATATCCACCATATTATTTGTTTGAGGGAGATAGTGTTTTAACAATTTCTGTTACGAAAGATTTGTTTGGCTTAATAAAAGTGAATGATAAAATAATTAAGGAAATAAAAGAGTTTGAGTTAATCATAAATACAAAAAAGGAACTTTACCTAAGTAAGGATAAAAATAAATGGTTACAATAAATAAAAAAGCCCGGCACCGCTGGGCTTTTGCTTTATAACGCAGCTACATTTTTCTGAAAGAAATCTTTAAACTTATTTTTGGTTACCATTGCGCTGTTAATACGTAAAATTGCTATTTTATCTTCATCATCTAATTGTTGAATAAGCTAAATTTGTTCAGTAGTGGTTTTGTCTACAACAACTATTTCCTTGGGCACATTCTCGTCTAAATGCAATGCTATCTGTAGTCTGTGACTACGGATACCTTAAAAAAGCAACAAAGTTCAGTTATTCGTAGTTTTCTATAAGCAAATAAGTTCTATAAGTAAATATTATCCCTGCTGTCCGTAGTGTTCATTAATTGAGTGTTATCCTGAGTTTGCAACTCAGGACACAGATAAAATAAAGAATGAGTAAGTAAAGGAAAACAGTTTCCAATCCAATCATCCTCCTCAGCTGATTTTCTTCACCATTCTTTATTGGTCAAAATATACAAAATGAGCAAATTACAGTAAGTCACTTTAGTATTCCCAATCTGAATGGCTTACCGGGAGCTTATTCAATTCGTTTTTAAGGTGCTTCCATTCCGGCAGGAAGGTATTCATAATGGCAACAAATTTATCATTGTGTGAGCGTTCGATGAGATGGGCCAGTTCGTGAACAATTAAATATTCAATACAATGGACGGGCTTTTTAGCCAGTTCAAGGTTTAACCAGATGCGTTTGGCTTCCCGGTTACAGGTGCCCCATTTGGTTTTCATCTTCTTTATGGCGAGTTCATTTATTGAAACATCCATCAGCTTTTCCCATTTCTCAATTATTGGTGGAGCCAGTTCTTTTAGTTCCTGCCTGTACCAATCATCCATTATAGCCTGCCTTTTGGTTATATCTGTGTTAGGCCTTACATAAAGTTCAATTGTGTGATGTTTCAATACTACAAAGGGTGGAGCATAATGTTCGATTATCTTCATCAGGTAACGTCTGCCAAGGGAATAATACCCTTCCTAATACAGATATTCCCTTGGCGCCTCACGTTCCTGATCAAGGAAATTTTGCTGCTGTTTCTTAATCCAACTTAGCTTTAAAATAGCATAAATCCGATTAGTTTCCATATTCATCCGCAAGGGTGCTGCTAATAAATGATTTTCAGTATAAAAAACTACGTACAAGAACTGTAAACCTCTCTATAGAGTTTCACAAATTTTTTATAGAATCCCAACACATCCGCATCTGGTCCGCTTAGTCTCATGCTTGCTAATTTAGCTTACCCGCTTTCAAAATAACCAAAACCTCAATATCTCGCTATCTTGTATAAAAAAAATGAGGTACCTGCCTAAGCCTGTACCTCATGAGAGCATGTACGAAATTTACTAGTTTGTGGGCACGGCAGTAAGTGCGAAATCGAGTTGTACTGGTTCCTCGTTGGCAAGGGTAACAGCTACAGGAGTCGGAAACTCATAAGCCTGCGCCTGGCAAGTGAGGCTATAGTTACCTGCTACAAGATCTTCGAGGATGTAATATCCGTCAGCATCAGTAGTTGCGGCAATATCGTACCCCAGTACATTAACGATAGCATTTTCCAGGGGCAGCCCTGTTACCTTATCGGTAACTGTTCCCGATATCTCGTATGCTGCTTCACCAGCTGCGCGTCTGCGATAGGAAGCCTTTCCCCTGACGCCGATATAATCGGTGTAAAAGGCAGGAAATTCTTTCTGATTTAATTTCACAAAAGCATCGAGCTGTTCTCTGATAAGCTTGCTGCATGATGTAAGTTTAACCTTCAGTACGTTCCGCTCGGCACGCCGATCAGTAAGCGAATTGTCAGTATCTTCCATTTGGGTATTGAGCGAAGTAATCAGATCATCAAAAGCAGTAAGTTTATCGGCCGAAATACCGAAACCGGCAGCAGCCACTCCGTTTTGTTCCATGGCTGTTTTTACCTGCCGGGCAATTTCGCACAGCTTGTAATACGAAGCGTTTTTTATTTTCCTCCGGTAAGTTGCCATAAGGGCAAAAAATATCTGGTCACCTTCCTTAAGTCCCAGGGCCTTGCCTATGCCGGTAAGCTCCTGTAACACTTCAATCAGGTTTTCGCGCGATACCTGCCTGGGTTTACGGATAATATCGATGGGGCGAAGCAGGGTTGAAATTGCCGTTTCCACTTCATCCGATTTATCCTTGAGCTCCAGGCGTAATGCGAGCGCAGAGGGTTTGTTTTCAAAAACTTCGTCATGGTTCTGCAGGACACGGTTTATTGACCGTATGCGTCCTAGTTGAATAATATTTTTTCGCATTGTTCTTTTTCTTTAAAATGAATTTCGTTATTGAAACTCAGACTATCATCTGAATGATTGTTGTTACGAATTATGAAATCTGGAGGCGAATTAGCCCTGGCAGCCGAACCATAATGCCGTGTATGCACTTCTCTTCGATCGGGTAAATACTGCACCGGATGAAATCCTGTGAAAGCTGCAGCAGGCAGTCGGAATTTTATGCCTGTCGAAGGCAAAATAACCAGTACGCAGTCAATTTCCAGAAACAGGCAATCGGAAAGAACCATGCTGTCCATTATATCGGGCATTCTCTCTTTCACAAACCGGGACCGGCGTTTGCGGTGTTTCTTAGTTGGTTTCACTTTCACTTTAGCGTTCATCTTTCTCAATACTGCTTTTCTAAGTTAATTTTCTTAGCAGCCTCGAAAATATAAACAGATATGAAGGACAAAACCCGGACAGAAAAGCAGAAAAAGCGGATGTATTAATCTGATATTATGGCTATTAAAAATATTTATTGGGAAGCATCAGGGCAGCATCAAACAGGGGTAAAATGATCGGATTAAGGGCTGGGATATAACAGGAGCAAGTCCGGGATAGCGCATAAATCGCCCGCGACAAACTGCAATTCGAGAGGAGGAGTGGACATATATGTCCTCGACAATGCACAATTCGGTTGGGATAAAACTGGTGCAGGCCTGGTATAATGCACAATTCGCCCGGAATAATCTACAATTCGCCTGGAGGAATGTACATATACGGTTGTGACAATGCACAATTCGTCCGGGATAAAGCAGGTGAAAGTATGGGATAATGCACAAATTGCCGGTGATAATCCATAATTCGCCTGGAGGAATGGACATATACATTTGCGACAATGCACAATCCGATTGGAATAAAGCAGATGGAGGTAAGAAGTAAGGACTTCCTGACAAAGCTATTCCTTTCCCGATTGTCCGGAATTTTATTGCGAACCACTCCCTCCCTGTTTTCCAGGGAGGGTTAGGGTGGGTAAAGTTTTTAAAATCCACACAAATGTTTGTTCATTAGCCTAATTTATTCAAAATGTTATTGATATTTAATACAGGAATTCTATTTCATTTTATGGAAGTTTTTTATGAAGAATCACTGAGGACAGTTTTTATTAAAATAATTTTAAATATTTTTAATTGAATTACCGGCTGATAATCAGCATAATACATTTGGATGCGAAAATAATTTTCAAAAATAAGCGCAAAACATGCCTTTTTTTGTCCTTCACTACAGTTAATATTAGCAAAGCAGAAACACATCATAGCAAGAACGCCACAATCAAATCAAATAATTACTAACACTCACAAACAACGGGGGGACATGAAGAATATTCAGAATTTTTATTTTACACTAATAAAAGTAAATTTACGCAAGGATGAAAAAGATAAAATCCAATGCCCAGGATAGCATACCTGAACTTATTACGAAACTTGGAATAGCTGCAAAAGAAAGCCTATTATGGAATCATTACTGGAGTCAATTTGATTATCAGGTATCAAATTTCCTATGGTCAGTCTGCAGAAATACCGCTTCGATTAATGGATCCTTATCTAAGGAAGAACTTCAGGACCTTGAATCGGTTACAAGGCACAAGATCTATGAAAAGTTTGGCACATTTACATTGCCACCCGATAGCACCGCAAAAGCAAACGAAAACAAAATCAAAAAGTGGTTTGTGACCATACTGAAAAATGTATATCACGATATGTTGGTTCTTAAAAACAAAGAATCAGGTATATTTGCAAGCCTCGAAGATTTTGAACAGGATACCTACAGCACTCCGCCAGAAAATGAAAATAAGTTAAGCCCCAAAAATCAGCACCTGCTCGAACTGATTTATGAGGCAGCAAAGATACTTTCGAAGCGTGATAAGGATATCTGGCTAACTTATGTATTAAACAGGGATAGCAAAGGAAGAATTCCCGAATACCTGCTTCATAACCTGGAATCCAAATACAAACTCAAAAAAGGATACTCCTCAAAAATATTTGACAGAGCCAACAATAGAATCAAAAAACATATAAAAACCAACAATTATGAAAAAGCAGATTCCAACGATACAGGAGATGACGAAGTCTCAGGCTGAAGATTTCCTGCGTTCAACAGGATTTCTGATCCCGCTTACCGAAGATCAGATTGAAGTATTTGAAAAGAACTTCCCTGCTGAAGACCTGCCCGAATCGCTCTATGAGCCCATTGCATACCCTGGTAACGATAACCCGTTCATTCACATGATGCCACAGCAAACCACGGTAGCGCTGGCTGCAAGAAAAGGAGATTTCCTCTCAAAGGAAACCATGCAGAAACTCGAAGCTGGATTAAAAAAAGCTAAAGAGAAAAAGAAAAAATAATAAGTCGTTTTTTTAAAACACCATTTAACGCTATTTAAACATTATTTGAATCAATTATCCACGAGAATCAGAGCTGCACTATCCGGCCATAAAACCCAAAAAATAAAAATCAAATAAACTTATCGTCATATTGTTCATAACTTATTTCGATTACCCGGTCTCAATTGGCCGGGTTTTTTATTTTTGCTATACCAATATCTGATTATATATAATTAATGATAAGTTTTCAGTATTGATGATGATAAAACGCATTTTCAGAAAATAATATACAGGCAATTATAATTAGCTTAAGATGAGTGATCTTCATAAAATATACCTTGATTCGACACGTAAAAGAGAATTAGCCAAAATCAGCCGTCAGGTTCTTCAGGAAACCAATCAACAAATACCGGTCGATCCAGAAGCCATTGCCGACTATTACAAAATTCTTTTTTGGAACGACACTTATAGCGATCATTTCAAAGCTCAGATTATGTATGATGGAACCGAATTTGCTATCGCCATAAATAGTCCTGAAGGAACCGACTTATCCTACGGCATGAACCGCTACAGTTCGGCCCATGAATTAGGTCATTATTGCATACCTGAGCAAAGAGCAACTCTGATAGAACACCGGCGAAAGATGAAGCCTTACACATGGAGTTTCTGCGAATTCACTGAATACCAGGAGAAAGAAGCCGAATATTTTGCTGCCTGTTTGCTGATGCCGGCCAATGAAATGAGAAGCAATATGAAAACACTGAACTTTGATGCTGTAAGTATGGTTACGCTTGCTCAGAAATTCAATGTTTCGATGGAAGCTATGGCAATGCGATATGCTGAATTGTCACCTAAGCGCACGGCTGTCATCTGTACCAGACAGAACAAAATATCGTGGAAAAATATAAGTTACCACCTTTCAGGATACAGAATTCATACTATCGATGGAACTCATATCCACCCTGAAACATTGGCGGGTAAAACAATTCCATCAACATTGCACGACTCGTTTGAAGAAAGGGAAATACATCATACAATCTGGTTGGAGCACAAAGAAAACATTGAGGACAAAATGAGCCCTTTTAAAGAAATTTTGTTTTGTAATATCTACAGAAGCCTGACGGTTATACAGGAAGTGGCGTCGTAACATTATCTTCTAAAATCATACTGGAAGCAGGGTTAGCCGCATGCATCAGAAACTAAGACGCGTGCGAACAAGGTATGTGTCTAAATAAGATTTGTGCGAATAGTTCAGAATGCTTTCCAAACCTGCTAGCATTAACCTTTCACTACATGCATTTTAAAAAGCACCTTTTCCATCACATACCCGAATCCAACTCCTGCGGTATAACAAAGCAGATCACTCCAAAGAAAACCAAATCCAAGTATCAATCCTCCAATGGGATAGGAGCGAAGGGAATCAATCCAGGATGAATGATAAAGCTGACTGAGTTCGATTCCAAACGAAAATAGTATTGCGGCAACGGCTACCCATACTGTGCTTTTCTTAGTAAAAAAGATTCCCAAAAGCAGAAATACCATAAGTGCCCAAAGTGTATCGCCCAGGTATAGCTTTATCCAATACGGAAAATAAACTGGGAAATACCGCGATGCCAGTCCTGCAGCTATTGTAGCAATTAGTAAGAAGGAATAGATGTATCGGTTTCGGTTCAAGGTCGGGTTTTTTAATTTTTTTATGAACGCATTCGGTTGCGATCTGTTTTCAGTTTGTAATCTGGAGCTGGTTCAAATTGCCAGCCGAATGATGAACATGTGCACCTATACACCAACCAAATCATAGCATTTTTCAATAATTTAAATACACACTATTGGCTGTATTCCTATCGCAGAATACTGTATCAATTATATCCTGATGTATTCCATTTCTGTATAATTCCCAGTGCACTATCGTATTTTTATCTGCGTAAACTTTCGTTTTAACTACTGATTTTATATCTCCTCCAATCCATCTAAGACCATCTCCTGAATTTATCCGGAAGTTTACAATCGTAAACGGGTACATGGTTTTACCATCAACTCCATCCGTTTTCCATGATACTGTTAGTGTGTCACAGATGGGAATTTTGCTTTCCCGGTTTATATTCAAAGTAAAATCAACTATTCGTTTTACTCCAAATGATAAAAACTTAGCATCGCGGTGAAGGTCAGAGAGACCTAATAACTGATCGGAAGGATCATAAGCCGGGTTTCCTACAATGCTAAAACTGTAAAAAGACACATTTTTAACTTTCTTCATCCTATATGCGAAACACCCAGAACTATCAGTGTTAAATTCACCAACATAGATTTTTACGGACTTATCATTACTATAATCTAACGCCTCAACCAGAACCGATAAATCGGGAATTGGAGTTTTTGTAATTTCATCAACCACTTTCCCTTCAAGTTCAATAGTTCCAACCGTATTATTGCATCCGGAAAGGAAAAGAACATAAACGAAAATAATAAATCTGTTGAGTTTCATAACTAAATCTAACGGAAATGCTATTCAGAAGCGCCATGATTTTTCGCTGTTGCTATCCAATAATCTACCAAAGTTTCGGGGTTTGCGCCAATGCCGCGGGCCAAATGCAGGGCTACTCCCATTACCAAAACCGAAGCTTTATGCAGTTCCTGGTTTGTTTGTATATCGCCAAATTGTTGCTGCGCTTTTGCCTGGAGTAAATCGTTATGTTTTTGTGCAAATGAAATCGGGTCGTCCAGGTTTTCGGTAATTTCGGGGAGCATCAGGCAATCCAGCCAATCAGGGCCAATCCTTTCGGCCAATTCCTGCGGAGGTTCGCTGCCCATTTTTCGCCACAGCGGCAAGGTTTTGGTATCGCCAGATTCCGAAAGGCCGCTATCAAGTAAAAGCTCAAAAGCCATATCCGCCATGTTTTGCATCACTTCTAAATAGGCATCCTGGGCCTTTTCGAACAGCCCGGTTGCCTGGCCTTTAAGGTATTCGTCAACAGTTAGTTGCGGCAATCCGGAAACTTCGGGGCAGCCTTCGAGGCACGGGAATTCGTGGCCCTCATACATATAATGAACTTCCTCACTTTGTATCTGTCGGCCAAGCGGGTATAAGCGGCAGGAGAGCGGTCGGCCTAAATGTACGCTACATCCGAAATCAGTAATATACTGGCTACATGCCTGTTGCCCTTTCCACCCGACCGGGCCATCGAACCGCAAACGGATTCCTCCAAACTCACAATAGCGGTCGCGGAATTGCCGGGGAGTAATTTTTTTCTCCGTTGCCAGGCACAGCAACTCCCAGGGATTTAGCAGCACACTTTTGCCAAAACAACATGTTCCGGTTCGTGAGCAGGTAAGAGGCAATATGTCGTGGAGACTGAGTTTGGTGGTTATCACTGTTATTATATTCGTTTTAAAAACTGCTTTCGGCAGTGTAAATCAGAGGATACTGCGTATTCTGTAGCTTAACGTTTTTTGAAGAGGTGAAAAATCACCAATTCCGATCCGGGGTAGTCAGTTGAAGAACTTATTCGAAATCCAATGTATTCATAGCTATTATTTCAACTCCTTTTTCAGCTAATTTTTTCATCACCTTGTCTTTACTCCGGATTGATTTTCCTGCAATAGCTCCTGTTATCGCATACATGGCATAACCAAGTTCTTCGCCCGCAAGTAATGATTTATATACACATTGTTCGGCCATAAGACCAATTATAATAATTTCTTTGGTATTATTCTGTTCAATGTAGTCGTTGAGTGCTTTTACTGCAAATATATTGGATTCCTCTTTCGTGAAAATATGATCATTTACCAGGCTCATTCTTTTGTCGAAACGCATGGCAGCTGTATCGTGCGAAACATACAAAAAAGGAGAGGAAAACGATAGATTTAATACTTTGTGAATGCTCCTGATGTAGATTACATTATCCGGATTTGTATTACTGATTATAGTATTGACAGAATCAATCAGGTTTTGAGCTGTGGCTTCAGGCAGTTTGTTTTTTGTATAGTATTCCTGAATATCCAGTACAATTAAAAGTTTATCTGACTTGAGGTTTTCCCTCTGTGCTAGGCAGAAATAATGAGCGAAAATAAAGATCAGTACTAAAAACAGTGTTCTTTTCATTTCGTTTCTATAAATGAGAATTGAGGGTTAAGACTTCCGGAAAGAGGGAATGGAAATTCGGGTAACAAGACTTCAAATATACTCCAAAAGACGCCAGTTGATATAGCCTTTGCGTTTTTTCATTTTTCAGTATTCTATATCAAAACATTGTTGTCCGGAGAAAAGTCCCTAATAAGGTTTAACTGACTGATTTATAACGTCCCTACGGGACTTCAGATCAGTAGGGCTTGCTTTTCTTCTACCAATATTCAGTCCCGCTGGGACTGTCCCGATAGGAACAAAATATTGGTAGAAAATAAGTTATAAGAAGGGTAAAGTCCCTTCAGGGACGATATTTTTTTTAGCAGATAAAAGTGATATCAAAAGGAATTTCTTTAGCCGTAGCGATAAATATTTTAATATCATTTAATCCGATCTGCCCTTTAAAAACACCGTTAGCTTCAATCAACTGATTTATCTTGAAATTAATTTTTCTTTTATGGTTGAAAACCCGCCGGCACTTTGGCAACCTGTTTCCGCCTTTGCCTTATTTCTTATGCCTGAAATCCCAGGGGGCTTCGGGGTTTGGCTGGCTCCATAAGCCAACTTTGTTTTTGCGGGCATCCTGCTCCAGCTGCGCCAGTTCGGGATCGGAATTGTAATCAGCATAATGCCAGGCAAATCCTAAACGTAGAAGTTCCTTGTTAATGCAGATATCGCCGGCATAAATAAAAGCAAGTGTGCGGCCATATGAATCAACGCCTGTTTTGTCTATTCGAATACGCTTGTTAAAACACAGTGCTACGGTTGCCATTTTAGCGCTGTCGCCATACTCCTGCTTTAGCTCGGGGCAATCGATGCCATCGAGGCGGATACGCAGCTGCGATTTGTCATCGAGTTTTACCACAATTGCATCACCGCTGTTGACCCCGATTACCTGTGCTTTAAACGATTCATTTACGGGTATCAGCGCTAAAAGAATAAGCATTAATGAAGTCTTTACCATTTCGGGTCCCTTTCTGTTACAATAAATGTGGTGTTTGGTTTCACGGGAATTAGTATAAAGCCCCGGTACTTTTTCGGGCGTAAAATCCCTTTACCGCTTATTTTTTTGCAGGTATTTCGGGTTCGTAGGTTGCTTTGTGCTGCCAGCAATAGTCGGAGCCTTTCAGGGCAGTACGGCTGCATCTTTTACCCGAATTTGTGATAGCCTGGCATTGTATGTCAACTACTTCTTTTACTGCAGTTTTGGATGCAGGGGCTGCCGGCTTGGCTGAAGGTGTAGCAGATGGCGCAGCTAAAGGCGTGGCAGAAGCTGTAGCAGATTTACCTTCTTTATTTTTTTTCAATTCAATCAGTTCGTTCTGCAGCCACATAAGTTCTTCGTCCTGCAGCTCTGTTAGGGTAGTTAATTCTTCAACTTTTCCAGAAAGCGAATCTACTCTGGATGTTAATTGCCAGACTTTAGTGTTCATTTCGGAGTTCAGTTGCGAGCATGAGCTGCTTATGAAAAGTAGAATCAGGAAAGATGCAAATATGTTTCTCATAAGGTGTATGGTTCAGGTAAAAAAGTGTTTAACATATCTTACGCTTTAGCGTAAAAGATAACCCAAATCTAAAGTTTGTCGAATATAAATCTTTGATGAACAAAGGTTTATGTTGTGGTTATTAACTTAGTACAAATAGTTTGGCTTTGTCTCCTGATGAATAGTTTGAGTTGATTATATAACAAACTTCAGGTTATAAGGTTTCATGGGATCACTGTTTTATCACTCTTTATGCCTAAGGGGCTTAGAGAGGTGAAGTAATATTTGAAAGGTGAAAAGATTTTGAGGGGCGATATGCCGAGGGGCGACAAGGCGAGGGGGGACAAGGCGAGTTGTGGAAATTGAATTCCAATTCAGAATACTCCCTTCTCCCTACTCCATACTTCCAACCTCCGACTTTCAACTTCTGACTGGCTATACTATTTCTTCGCAATTACTTGTCCGTTGCCGGTTACTGAAGTCAGGATTTCAGGATTTCCGGTATAATAAACAGTGCCCGTCCCAGGAATTAAAATCTCCAGTTTATTTGAAGCATTAATATGTACAATTCCGTTTCCGGTGATATTCACCACGCAGTTTTTAAGTTTCATGTCCTGAAGATACGTTTTTCCATTGCCCGAAATTTCTATTGATACCTGCGTGGTATTGCCAATACAGGAAATATCACCATTCCCGGGAATTTTAATGCTTCCTGCGGGACATTCCGAATAGATAGTCCCCGTCCCCGAAAGACATATTTCATCAATTGCAGGCACATAAATTGTAATATTGATAGTACTGTCGCTGGTGATTTCGTAACCACCTGTCGAAATTACCAGTATCCCGTTTCGTTCCGTCAGATCGATCAACGGCACTATGTTTTCCTGCGCAGTTATACTGATATTCCTGATTTTGCTCTTAATAATTTTGATATCGGCTTTGATCCGGCTATCGATTTTTGAAAACGGTGTAGTTGTGCGAAACTCAGTCCGAAGAAGTCCTCTGCCGTTAACCAGAAAGTTATTCGAACTGAGTTTAGTGGATACCAACAGAAGTATGCTGAGGAGCAGTATGCTGGAAAAGGTTTTCATTTAAAGTTACTTTGGAGAGAATTTATAGTACTATTTGTATTATTTTACATGGTTTCGTATCAAACTTTTTAAATAATTTCATCTTGTTGTTCTGTCAGGCTGAGCGGAGTCGAAGCCCGCCTGGACCTTCTATTATTTTTCGTTGCCGAGTTAGACAAGTGAATTTCGACTCCGCTCAATTTGACAGTTATACAAGTAAATAGTTACTTAAAAGTGCTACCTTAAGTTTTAGACTGAATCTCAAAATTTGCCAAATTTCAGTCCCGCCATGAAGGAAAAATTATTCATCATAGTGCTTGAAGTGTTTATAAGTTCAAGTCCGCTTACATACCGGTAACTGACACCAGCATTGAAACGCATAAATTTGAAAACATTTACTTCGGCACGTATTCCGGGTTCAACCGAAAAGAAAATATCGGTATCCAGATTTTTATGATAAGTATCCCAATCGTCCTCGTCCCATTCCCAATTATCTGCATCGTTTATATAGCTGGCACCACCTCCGCCTATCAATAGCGGAAAAGTTAAATGAATTGCCGATTGCGGATTAAGCGTGTATTCAAGTATAAACCGGCCAAAACCGCCTTCGAGATATGCACCGGTGGAATCAGTTACATTGCAGTAATACATCGAATTACGGTTTGTCCAACCTGACCCCGATAAACCTATTGAAAAGTTGTGGTTTACAATTAGACCGGCATTTAACCCGCTCATATGCACATCGCGCGAACCGAATTGTGTGTACCCGTTGTCGAGACCAACAAACCAACCCAGTTTTGCGTCTTTATTTTTGCCGAAGAGTGTCCCGATCTGATCGCTATTAACTGACGGTTCTTCCTGGGCAGTTGCTATAAATGATGCGAAAAGGATCATTAAGAAAAGAGTAAAGTGTTTCATTTTAGTACGAATTTTAAGTTTATGATGCAAAACTACTCCCGAATAATAAGGTGTAAAACCAATATTGGGCGAATGCCGGAAATAGGTTGATAAATGGCTGAAATTCAGGGGCGGGTAGGATTTTGATAGTATCAAACTTTCGTAATCAAATTTTAAAATTATCTGTTTGGAACAAAAAATAAAAGTTCCGGAAGCTAATCCCGGAACTTTGATTGATGCTTTGTTCAGTGATAATAAGCCATTGCTTTTAAATAGAATTTATCCCGAAAAAACTGAGAACATTGGCAGCATTACTTTGATCGATACGAATATGCAACTGTCCGTCACTGAATACAAAATACTCCTTTACAGCAGTCCTGTCCGGGTTATTTTCATAACAATAAAGCTTTAGTCCCGATCGGGATGTGATGTACTCCATTAACACAAGTTCGGGTGTTTCAGTTTTGTTATCAGCAAGGGGAAGCAATTCGAAAAGCCTGAATCCGTTCGTATAGGAAAGAACTTTTTTGTTAGGCACTTTTACAGTTTTACCTTCCTCAGAGATAATTTTTGTATTCAGAAGTCCGATCCTAAGTTTATGACCGAAATAAACTTCTTCTGCGGTTTTTACATAACAGGCTGGTTTAACTCCGGCTAGTACATTGGCACAAAAACCTGAAAGGGCCAGTGCTGTGATAATTAAGATTTTTTTCATTTTTTTCAATTTGAGATTAACGATGTAAAATTATTTTAGCAGATCAAAGTACTAAACCAAATCCGGTTGAATGGCAGAATGGATAAGTTGAATCACTTAAGTTTCAGTGTAAACCGGTTTCCCTAATCCAACCGCATGATGCACGTACTTTGCCTGAATCAAACCTTTTTGTTTTTAGTATTTTTTCCAGATTCGGTAACCTAAACGCAGAACCGGAGCAAAATCGGCATTGGGGATATTGTATTTAACGCCTTCAAAATCAAGGCTGTTATCGCCTCTGAGGTACAAATGCAAACCGGGCTGAATGTAGAAACTCTTCCCTATAAAAAACTGGTAACTTACGCCTCCGCCAAAGTCGGTGCTGTGAATATCGTCCTTTAAACCGGTACTTGCCTGTTCGATTTCGAAAGTATGCAATTCGAGAAAAGTATAGACTTCCAGGTTTTTCCAGACATTATATCCCAAAAAGAAGCCAGGCGATGTTTTGTAATACCTTTTGAATTCGGGCGAGGAGTTTGTCAAACCTGCTGGTTCAGCATCATAAGTGCCGCCGTTGATAACGCTTGCCCTGAAACGGAATTTATCGTAACGGTAACAAACTGCAAAATGGTAACCCCCGGTAAAAAACATAGGTACAAGGCTTTCAAACTCAAAGGCCTGCTTTACCTCGTAATTGCGGGGTGTTGGACGCCAGAATGTGCCGGCTGTGGTATCGGATTGCGCTAAAAGATTTGTGGCTGCAAATAGTGTTGCAACAATAAGGAATGATAATTTGATCGAAATGTGTTTCATGTTATTGAATTATTATTGATTTAATGCAGCAAAAATAGAATGACAGCAAAGCGTGCTAAAAAAGTTATAACTGAATGACAGAAACAAGGGGTTGAAGTTGGAAAAGTTAAGATTCAGTAAAATGTCGCGAATATGATTTATCGATGTAATTCGCTGACTTTATTACTGATAAGATAATTCTGAAAAATATAAATTACAAACGAATGGCATAAAAAAGCCGTTTGAATCACCGAAGTAGAAAACTCCTCTTTTATCTTTGATTGACATTGTTTAGCCACCCGAAAAGTATAGCTCCGGTAAATAGGACCATAAGGTACAGCAGGAATTACTTTCCTGATCACCAGTCTCCAAATTGCCGACAAGACAGGTAATGTGGTAACCAGACCGGCAATAGAAAAGCAAGGGCTGCCCCGCACCAAACTGTTTGGTAATTTCGCTGTGGATATCAGCCTACAGGTAAAGGCAAAAAATGCATCTGTGAAATTGATCTGTTGTTTCTGTGCCCTTATTATAATGGTTGATTTTCCACAATATAGAATTATTGAATCTAATTACTAAATTTGACACAGCATACTCAACAAACCCAGCCGGAAATATGATAGCAAACGGACTGAATACGTTTATAGTCATTATTATTTTTGGATCACTTATCCTTCTTTCGTTTCTTACAGTCGCCAACCCGTTAAAAGTAAATAAGAAGGCAAATTACTGGTTTGGAGCTTTCCTGTTTTTGTGGTCAACATTCTGGTCGGATGAAATTGCCCTGTATACCGGTTGCGCCGAGGCAATTCAAAACTTCATGGTACCGGTTCATTTCATTCAGTTTTTTACCCCGATTGTGTTTTATTTCAGCATTGTATATTATACAAATCCGAATTTCAGATTCCGGATAACTGACATAAAGTTTCTCATTCTGCCGGCATTGTATTTAATCCTAATGCTTCTTCAACAAATGCAGGTGATAGAGAATGAAAAATTTCTTTCGCTTTCTTCATTAGGCCTTATTCTCATACAGGTTATTTTGTACACTATTTTGTCGTACCTCGAAATCAGAAAGCATCAAAAGAAAATTCAGACTTTTGCATCCGATACGGTGGAAATAGATCTTAGCTGGCTGGAATACATTATCTCATCCATATTAATGTTGAGCCTGGTGGTGACTTTGTACAATATTTTTTTTAACGCATTAGCACTGAATGTGTTTATAAATATTTTCTTCCTGGTAATCATTTTCGGTATAGCCTACAATTCGTTAAAACAAAAGGAGATATTTCCGCTGGATGAAAACCTGCGAAAGGAGATCATCCAAATTGAAGAAGAGCAATCGGTCGGATTGAAAAAGAAAATAATATCAGATGGTGACCTGGTGAAGTTCAAATCTATGCTGAGTGAATTAATGGATTCTCAAAAGCCATACCTCGACAGCGAATTAAACCTGATAAAGCTGGCTGAACTGATCAATATGACTCCACATCAGCTATCGTATATCATCAATAAGGGTTTCGACGAAAATTTTTTCCAGTATATAAATACTTACAGGGTCAGGAAGGCGAAAGAATTACTTCTTAATGAAGATATGAATAGATTATCGATACTGGGAATTGCTTTTGAATCGGGGTTCAATTCGAAAACTTCATTTAACACCACTTTTAAGAAAATCAGCGGTCAAACGCCTTCGGAGTTTAAAAAAAAGAGTTCAGCTTTATAATTCAAGGCTTTCATATCCATGTATATTATTCATATTCAATAATATAATAAGTGGTCTATAAATAGGTTCCTGTTTATAAACCCGAACATACAGCCCGAAAAGCTGCGGTACTTTTGCCCCCAAAAAGCAGCAGTATGTTCACAAAACAAAAACCGAAAGAACCATTTGCCTTAATTAATGGTGCCAGCAAGGGATTATCGAAAATTTGTACTTTGGATCCCTTTTCAGTAAAAATACAACTCATACTATTTGTCATTCTATCAGTTCATTCTTCGAAGGGCTTCTCCCAGACTGATACCCTTGGAATAAGGCAAAAGAATTATCTCAGCATTTCCGCCAATTACCAATATGGAAACATCATTCCAACAACTGATTTTGTTAAAGGCGATAATTTGCAGGGAAAACCGATGCAAACATACCAGGCTTATACGGTAAAAATACTGTGGCAAAATCCTGGCTATACCAACTGGCAAAAAATCTATCATACTCCATATTATGGCGCGGGTCTTACAATTGGGGATTTCTATAATCCCGGTGAAGTCGGCTACCCGGTTTCGGCATTTGGAATTTTGGGAATACCAGTTATAAGATGGAATAGATTGGAACTATATTCTGAATTTCAATTTGGAATTGCGAGTAATTGGAAACATTATGATTCAATAAATAATCCTAAAAATCTTGTTGTCGGTGGAAGCCTGACTATCCATCTGAACTTTGGAATAAATGCGTTTTATCCCATCACCGAGAAACTGGACTTAGGCGCAGGGATGAATTTTATCCATTTCTCAAATGGGGGTTTTGAACGGCCGAACAACGGATTCAATATTTACTCGCCATCTGTAGAGTTGAAATATCATTTATCTGGTCGCCCCGATGCAAAATCGGTAAAAGCGCCAGGCAGGCTTGAAAGGTCAAACGACTTGTATTTAATGATGGGATACGGCGATTACCAGCTCAGCAATCATGAACTGGATACTAATTATTTTGCCGTCGGTGGAATAAGCGCCATTTATTTCACCCAGTTTTCGAACGCCTTTCGGTTGGGATATGGCACTGACGTAAACTACTGGTGGGGGTTGAATGCTAATGCCGATGGTACACCAGGTCCTTATGCTATGGAAAACCTCACTCTCGGTCTTCTTGTTCAGCCCGAATTTATTATTGACAAATTATCGCTGGTTGGCGGGATAGGGATTTATGCCGTGCATCGCAATTATGGCAACTTCAACCAAACTTACCAGCGGTTGGGAGTAAGGTACGAGGTTTATAAAAACATGTCGTTAGGGATTAACATCCGCGCAATCAACTTTATGCTTGCCGAATTTCTTGAATTTAATGTGGGATACAGGATCAGGTGGATGAAGTAAAGATATAGAACAGATAACTTTTTCTGTCAAAATTAACTCTATTATTTAAAAGCAACAATCGTGAAATCACAATACACAAACTTCACACTCAGTAGCCTCATTTTATTGGCTATGGGACTATTTACTCTGATTGGAACGACACCATCCCGGGCACAGAGTTCTTCCGTTTCTGTAAAGGATTCATTAAACCACCGCCCGTGGTACGACCTTGGCATGATGTCAGATCCGATTCTCGATCAATCATTACTTTTTTACATGGCAATGACCTGGTCAGGGCAGGCCGATATTGGCGAATGCCTCGAAACCGCTTCGCGCGTTAATTCCGCTGACCCCAACAGCTGGGCCATAGAATGGACAAAAACAGCCAATAAACTGCTGTCCGTTGCAGAAGTCGCTGAAAAGCAAAACCACAAAGTCAGCGCAGGCCAGGCTTACCTTCGAGCCGCTACTTACTATTCAGCTGCATTACACCGGCATAATAACCCCAAATCACAGGTTGTAAAGGACAATACACTTGCTGCTTCGAAGTATTTCCAGAAGGCTATTAAATTTCTGGGGATCCCTGCCGAACGGGTACAGATTCCGAATGGTAACACAACGCTGCCGGGTTATTTCTTCCGCTCGCCGCTGGCAAAAGGCAGGGCACCGGTGCTTATAGTTCACCAGGGGCGTGATGGATGGGCCATTCATTGCAAATATATTGCCGATGCTGCCATGAGCCGGGGCTATCACTGCCTGCTAATTGACGGTCCGGGACAGGGTGAAGCACTCCGTCTGCAGGGATTGCCGTTTCGCCCTGATTGGGAAAATGTCATCACACCGGTGGTTGACTACCTGGTAAAGCGGAAAGATGTTGATCCAAACCGGATTGGGCTCATGGGTTTAAGTATGGGAGGAGCTTTGGCCCCTAGAGCTGCTGCTTTCGAAAAACGCATTAAAGTTTGTGTCGCCAACCCGGGCGTATTGTCGTGGCCGGATATCATATCAGGATTCCTGGGACAGATCGATCCGCAGCTGACCGAACTATGGAAGTCCGACCCGGAGGGATTCAATACCCTGATTGCTTCCATTTCAACACAGGTGCCACTGGTAGATTGGGGAATCAGGGATATGATGTGGAAACATGGAGTAGCAACGCCTGCTGAATTAATGGTTCAAATGCAGGCCTATTCCAATAATGACATTGTATCTAAAATTTCGTGCAGCATGCTTGTTATGGATGGCGCTGCCGACGAATACAGCCAGGGTAAGGACTTGTTTGAGGCGCTTACCTGTCCGAAAGAATATATGTTTTTCGAAGCCAGCGATCCGGCACTGCAACATTGCCAGGTTGGTGCGCAGGCATCCTCATCAGCGCGCCTGTTCGATTGGCTGGATGAGAACCTGTAGCAGTTGTGTCACCATACTGCTATATATGGGTCAGCTAGCACAAATTAGCTATTTCAAGGAGCTGATTGATACAATCATGTAAAATGAGCGGAAGCAATTATTTTTTATTTTTAAGGTGATTTTTATCATAATGCTTTTTATCTGAAAAATAAACAGTAAGCAACAAACCAAAACTAATACTTCATGAAAAATACAATTAAACTTTTATCAGGAACATTGATTCTTATTGTTGCATATATCATTGAAGTGATGCTGATTACCGGCATTCTGATCGCTGCAGGCCTGCATTTTCCTGAAGCCAAAGTAAGCCAGGAGGTTTCTGTTATTCAGTTAATTCTTTCGGGATTGATTAGCTCTATGTTTGCCCTGTATCTGATTGCAAAATACAGAATGAGCCGGTTGTCTGTTTTCCTGATCCTGGGTTTTATCCTTTTCTTCAGCAATATTTCTGTTGCTATCGAAGGCTCTCTTTTTACACCCGATTATATTACAGTTTCTGTATTGGTATCTTTGTTTGTTCAGCAACTACTGATCAGCATAGCATTTTCGTCCACCGCAGTTTTGCTATTCCGAAAAAATCTTTCTATAACAACTAAAGGACCTGTTTCAAATATCAATAGTTCGGTGATAGTTAAAATACTGATTGGCTCCGCAGTTTATATGCTTCTGTATTATATCTGGGGCTGGCTGAACTATAATCTACTCACAAAATCATTTTATGAGTCAGGGGTAAGCGGGCTTCACATCCCCGAAGGAGCAGTTCTGATAAAGATAATTCTATTCCGCGGTTTATTAATTACCCTGTCGGTTGTGCCTTTTCTGCTGCTTGCCCTGCCCGATAATAAAAGGAAATTATTCGAAACCGGGTCGATACTTTTCCTGTTTGGTGGTGTAATACCTATGATTTATACCATCGGGATGTTACCGAAGGAACTGATTTGGTATTCATTAGCAGAAATATTACTTCAGAATTTTATTTCTGGAGTGTTAATTTACAAGATTTTCAATTATCGTAAAGTTGCATTTTAAAGTAACAGTATCATTTCCCTTGATCTTTCCACTTATGTAGCCAGGCAAATGCCGTATGATCTGCGATGCAAACCACATTTGGAGACTATTTTGAAATTTGTTACAGCGATTAATCATTTTCATTCTTTGATCCTGAGTGCATAAAAATTCCCGTTTGCATCGCCAAAATATAGGGTAAGATTTTCAACCAACGGGCTCGTAAGAATGGAACCTAAAGCCAGAATTTTCTTTTCAGATTCCCCGGTTTCTTTACCAAACAGATTAAAGTCTTTCCTGAAACTATCGTCGGAAGCATAAATATCTGAGTACCGTATTTTACTTTCCTGGGTCTGGAACACTGAATTTATCTTTCCGGTTTCGGGATTTACAAAATAAAGCTTGCCGTTAAAACAGCCAAATGCAATATTTCCATTAGCCATAGAGGCTGTTCCATACACGCGCATATTCAAAGGTAGAGTCCATTTCACTTCTCCTGTTTGGGCAATCATGCAATAGAAACGATGCGAGTCGGAAGTGCCGAAATACAAGTTGCCTTTGAATACCAAAGGAGTTGCAATAATCCAGCTGCCTGATTCTTTCATATTCCACAAACCTGTGCCTGTGTTGCAATTCAGCGCATAGATGTTATAGTCGCGGCTTCCGAAAACAACTGAATTCTCATAAACAACGGCTTCTCTCTGAATTTCACCTTTTGGGAAGTAGACATCACCTACTGTTTTGAATTTCCATTGAACATCACCGGTTTTATAATCAAATGCGTAGAAATAGCCGTCAAAACTTCCTGCCATTACTTTTTGGTTGAAAACGACAGGTGAAGCATGCACAACATCACCGGTTTTCTGTTTCCAGATCAGTTGACCGTTTTCGGCGTTTATGGCATACACGTAACTATCGCCACTGCCAGCATACACAATGCCTTCGAAAGATACAGGAGACGACAGGTAATAATCCCATATATCGTACATCTTTTCTCCTTCTGTTTTAAACTGCCATTTTTCGTTGCCATTATGTTTATTCAGTGAGTATATTAATCCATCAGTGCTGTTAAAGATTATTGTTTCGTTGTAAATTAAGGGTTTCGACTTGATTTGTCCTCCTGTGCGGTACGACCAGATTGTTTTACCCGTATTTTTATCGAGAGCATATAAACATGAATCATTACTCCCGAAATAAATGATATTGTTATCAATTACCGGCGAAGAATAGATGCCTGATTTTGCAGTAAATTTCCAGATTATATTCTCCTGGCTCCGGCAATTTATACTGTAAATGGTTAGAAGTGTAAGTGTAAAAAAAAGCTGTAAACGTCTTGTTTTCATTACATTAAATTTATCTCATTTATTTCTCGGAATGTTATTTCAAAATTTAAAGATTGACATTAGCATCTTTATATTGCTTTATGAAACCGGGAGCCTGATTATTCCTTTAAAAAGAAGTTTTTAGTTCAACAGCCTGATGGTTGCTGTACCTGTTTTTGATTTATCTGTTGTTATTTTTTACTAATGCTTGCCCATTTTTAATGATAAGCCCAATGATGCATAGATTTTGCCGCTTCCTTACCCTAAAGGATATTCAGGATGATTGCTGCTTCTGGCCAGTCCATAATAGGTATATCCAAGTTCCGCATAAATATCAGCCGATGGAGTCAAATAATATCTGCCCCCGAAATTTAACCCGCCAACTATTCCATTTGGACTTGTATCTTTATCTATATCAGAACCCCATATTCCAAAGGCCCATCCGGTCTTCACCAAAACAAAATAGTCAATTTTCTCATTTTTGCTAAACCGGGGATACCAGCCAAGACGGAAAATTGCCGGAATACCATAAATGATACTGCCCTGTGTTTCTCCCCCAAGTAAACCCGTTTCAAGGCCGTATGACAGGCCTGCTTTTGCATTAGGTTTCCAGTCCGCCGACAGTGAACTTCCCACAAAAGCAGAACCTCCAACATTTTCACCGGCGGCAAAAGTACCCATGCCAATCGAACAATTTAACAAAACTGTACCGCAGGTTTTTCCTTTTGACGGGACGGATTCCTGTGCTGTTGTATTAAATGTTAAAAGGATAAGGATTAATAATGCTGAAATATTTATTGTTTTCATGGTCTATGAACTACATTTTAGTTTTATCAAAATAAGGTTTCAACGCCTTGTACCTCCGTCCCCACCATTTGTATTTGGTAAGCGATGTATAAACGGTTAAGCGTTCAAGTGCTTTAAATTGCAACAGCCAGTGAACTATTCGGTACCAAATACCTATAAAGGCAATAAACAAGGCCGATTCGATCACAATTTTAAACAAGGCATTTTCAATCGGTAAAAACCATGCTTCAAAATATTTGTAAAACAATACCAGTAGAGCAGATTGAAATACAAGCACAAAAGCGGCGATATATCCATGCCCGGTTTCGATTGCTTTCCTGGGGCAATTGCTCATGCACTTCATGCAGCTTTCGCAGTTGAAGGTCCAGAATGGGTGGTTTTCGACCATTTTAACTCCTTTCACCGGACAAGCTTTGATACACAATCCGCAATTGTCGCAATCGGCTGAAGCAAAATATGTTTTGGCAAGGAAAAACCTGCCAGCCAAATAATAGGCCACTGCAACAGGAGCTAAAAGGATGTCGTACACCTCAATTAAATGTTTAAAACAACTTTTGCCCTGCATAATTTTATGAGCGAATTTCTCCACACGCTCTTTGTTCTTCACGTGTAGAAACTTCACTGTCCGATCATTAAGCCCGGGATGAACCGAAATCCAGTTCGAGGGCATATCGACTGCCAGAATAGCTTTTATCGAAAACCCTTTCAGGAACATTACCAGAGCCGACAGGTAAAAAGCAATGCCTGTAATGCCTGGAGTAATAAAATTGCCAATCAGCATACCGGCACGGGTGTTCATCAGTACCACCTTGTTCTTCCCTTTTGGAAACCGCATAATGAAGTTCAGCATTACAGGTGGGTAATTGAATCCGTGTATTGGTGACAAAAAGATAATGAGCGTGTCGGGTTCGGGCGCTGTCAAAGTCTTCCTGTCGATTTGGGCAATATTTACAAGCTGACATTCAACCTGGTAATCCTGCGACACCGAGGACATCCAATTTGCCACATTTCTGGAATTTCCTGTTCCTGAAAAATAGTAGATGATGATTTTTTTATATGCTTTATTAGCAAGAGTATCTGCTAAGTTCATTTTAATAAATCTTTAATTTGAAACATTATACTTAATACTCTGTAAAGTGAAAACTCCGTAAGTAAAATCACCCTCGGGATATTTCCAGATAGTTTTGCCATAAGTCGGAATTTTTCTTCCTTCAATTTCCTTATAGTTTAAAACCGGAGTTTCCCATCTTACCTGTTTCATCGTGCCATCATCCTGCAAAGCATAACGGTCGTCCGAAATAAAATTTATCAATTCGCCGGTTTCATTGAAGTACAGAATCGCTGATACCACATACTTGCCATTGGTTAGAGTAACTTTTGTTGAAAGCGAATCAATCTCATTCCATGTTAAGCGGGTATCAGTCAGGCTACCGGGAGCAAAAATACACATGTCGTTCAACAGCGTTACCGTTTCGGCTTTGGTTAGCTCTTCGCCTTTAATATCAACCACTTTAAACATATCTGCCACTTTTACCTGAAAACTTGCCTGGTAGTTTTGGTAGATATGCATGGCCCGAAACGGAATTCCCATCTTACCAGCTTTCATCAGAAACAGACGGGAGTATTGTCCATAAAAATTATACTGAACGGAGTGCGATTTCATAGGCTTATCGCCAGGTTTTCTATACATTTCAGCATCAAATTCGATGAATATATTTTGAGGCTTGCTTTTGTTAATAGCTCCCGTGTAAGTCAAATATTTTTTTATACAATCAGGAAGATGAGCGGCCTCATGTTCGCTAAGCACATTTTCTGACTGAAGCGGCTGCATGGCGAATTCTTCTGTTTTCTTCAATTGAAAAATTTTTGTGGAAGAACTACAAGATGTTAGTGCTGTCATGGTTATGGTTAAGATTAGGCAGTTTAAGTTAATTCCTGCTAAGGATTTCATAAAACTGAAGATTTTATATTTCGTGTTTATTTAAGCTGGTATTTAAATCCAAACTTCATAAAACTCGATCCCGGCATCTCAAATGATTTCTGGTTGTAGAAATCCTCGTAAACCTGTGTTCCGCGGTAAGCGTCAAAATAAAATCCAAGTTTACTCCCGTTTTTAAACTGAACCGGGAAAGCTGAAATTCCGAATGTGGCTCCGTTCGACCAAGGTTTTACAGAATAATCAGGTAAAGTACCCGTACCACTTTCTGAAACAAAATTAAGCTGACCTGCATATCCAAGTTTTAACTGAATGTCAGCATCAGGCAGCAGATTCCTGAAAAGGACAAAATTATAGGTCAGTGGTATCATAATCTGCGAAACTTTCAATTCACGAACGCCTGAGTAATTATTCGCTGCATCGTTGTACGTAAAGGTTTGACTGTTGTACATATACTCGATTCCACCTTCTACCTGGTTGTATTTCAATGGCTTGCTGATATGAACGCCCATGTTGATTCCGTAATTTGTAGCACCAGAGAAAGCATCCACTGTAGTTTCGGCACCGGGAACCACAGTCATATCCGTGTTTTCGGTTATTCCGCCCTTGTTGGCTCCTGCCTGTATTGAAAATTTCAGACTTCTGTCAGTATTTGTTTGCTGGCTGGTGGAGCAGGAGTTTATAGCAAACAGGCATAAACTCGCCAAAATTGTGAGTATAAGTTTTTTCATTTTTTGGTTGGTTGAAAATCAGTATTGGTATCCCGGATTTAAATATGCCGGTTATTTTCAGAACTTATTTTTCTTCAGGTCTTTTTTATAGTTTTTCATGATCTTCCCGAATTGCTTTTCCTTTTTTCGTTTCTCTTCAGCGGAGGATTCGAAATGTGCTTTTTCTCTTTCCATTTTCAGGTAGTTTTCATACGAGGCTTTATCAAGTACTCCGCTGTCAACAGCATCAATAACTGAACAACCTATTTCGGTGGTGTGAGTGCAATCCTTGAATCTGCAGTTTTTTGAAAGATCAATAATCCTGTCGAATGTCATTTCCAATCCACCTGTTGAATCAGCAATACCTACCTCTCTCATACCGGGATTGTCAATTAAAATTCCACCATTTTCAAGTACAATTAATTCACGGTGGCTGGTAATATGCCGCCCTTTATTTGTGCTCTGGCTGATGGAGTCAGTTTGCATGATGGCTTTACCGGAAAGATTATTCAGTAATGTAGATTTTCCAACTCCCGACGAACCGAGCATACAATACGTTTTGCCTTTTTCAATGATCGCTGCCAGACTCTCATAACCATCTTGCGACTCGTTACTTATGGCAATCACCGGTACATCTTTAATCCGCATTTTTATACTTTCCACTATGTCAGAAACCTGCTGCTGATTTATCAGATCCGTTTTGCTGAGTATGATTATCGGGCTGACTTTCGACGAATTGCAAATGGTAAGGTAACGTTCGAGCCGGTTGATATTAAAATCCCTGTCGACGGCCTGCACTAAAAAGGCGTAATCAATGTTTGTTGCAATGATCTGAATTTCTCCAAACTGACCGACTGCCTGCCTTTTAATAACGGAGAATCGCGGGAAAACCCTGTGAATTATTGCAAAGTCAGCGTCATAGGTTGTAAGGGCAACCCAATCGCCAATTGCCGGAAAATCTTCACGGTTCTTTGCTGTAAAGCGCATATTGCCAAGTATTTCGGCCTCAAATTCGCCTGTTGCCGTCCTGACTTTATATCGCTCCTTATGTTCGGCAATAACCCTGCCTGTTTCAAAGTCATTAAGGTTATTTTCCAAACGGAATTTCTCAAGTTTGGTATTATATCCGAGGTCTTCTAAATTCATTTGAATGGTAATTACTTTTTTGTTAAACAAAGATAAACCGGAACCAATGTTCACTAAACTAAAAGAAATTGAAATGCCGGTTGAATTAGTTGAATGCTGGTTTCCGGAGGTTGGATATGTTATTTACCTGGTACTGTCTGACTATATAATTGGAATAACTTATTAATAAAACCGCCTTCGCTGCCAGAGTAATTGGTTTTCGAAAGGTTAACGCTGGTCCGGGTTCAGATGTTTTTTCACAAAACCTATAATCTCGTCCATTGCCTCTGTAGCTTCTGCAAACATCGGCGCAAGCAAAGGATAGCAATGTACCATCCCGATTCCCGGACGAAAGGTAATATCCACTCCGGCGCTCATCGCTTTCAGGTAAAATTTTTCACCATCATCATACAATTCATCATCCGCACCTGAATTTATAAGAATTGGAGGCAGGCCTTTCAAATCGCCGAATAAGGGCGATATCAAAGGATTTGTCGCCTGGTTATCGCCAACATAATACTTGCTGAAAACGGTCCAGGAATTTAAAGGCGCCAGCGAAACCTTGTTTTTGGTTCGGTACGATTCACCCGAACAGCTGAGATCCGTCCAGGGCGAAATGGAAACGGCAGCCACAGGTTGTGCTATATTCCGTTCTTTCAACGCCAGCAAGGTTGCCAGGCATAACCCGCCACCGGCTGATTCACCTGCAATAAGAATATCCTTTGGTTTAAATCCCGAAGTAAGCAGCCACTGATAAACTTTTACCGAATCGTCCAATGCAGCAGGGAAAGGGTGTTCGGGTGCAAGCCTGTACTCGAAAAGCAGATTTGTAATGCCGGTGTTTTTTGCAAATTTCGAAACAATTCCCCGGTGATCGTTGCAGGAACCTGATACATAACCACCGCCGTGCACATAAAGAATCACTTTCGTAGGGTCGGAACCCTGCGGTATGAGCCATTCAGCGTTTATTCCTTCGATTTGCCTTGCTTTAACAGTTATCCCATCAGGTATTGTTCCGAAACGGGTGGCACCTTTTTCACACGTTTCCCTGAAACCGGCGATGGAAGTATTGAAATCAAATGCTTCCTTTCGTATTTTTCCCTGCATAAGATGCCGGTTTCTTAACATAAAGTTGAACATCCTGCTCTTCAAGCTTGTCATTTCGTGTAATTATTAGTTTGTGTTCTTAATTTGAATTCATTGATGTCCGGTTAAAAAATATATCATCCCTGACGGGACTTTAACTTTCTTCTAACTTATTTTCTACCAACATCTTGTCCCTACGGGACAGCCCCGTTAGTGGCGAAATATTGGTAGAATAAAAAAGCAACCTTAGTGAAGTGAAGTCCCGTAGGGACGATATATATCAAGCATTGTAACGTTTTCTGATTGATTTTACTGGACAACAATAATTTGAATTAATAGCTCTATTCATTTTCTTAAAAATGAAGTCTCCATTTAAACATTGTTTCTGTTTCACCGGTTTTAATAAAGCTGTTTTTACAAGAACCAGGGATGAAGCGATGTTGCTTTTATCAGTCGAAGCTATTATTGATTTTACTCCTGTTTGGTTTTTTGCCCATGCTGTCAAACCGCCCACCGCTTCGGTCATAAAACCTTTTCCCCTGAAAGATTCGTAAGATCCATACCCGATTTCAATTTCTCCGTTATCGCTTGGTTCACCGACAAAGCAAAGATCACCAACCATTTTATTTTCCGATTTTAAAATCATAGTCCAAAGGGTTGAAAACAAATAATTTTTGTTCGAATCGGCAACTGCGGGCAAAATGGTTTGTTCCAATGCTTCTTTAAGCTCAGGAGAAATGGATCTTGATGTAGGGTTTAAATTTAAATCATCCTCCAGCGCGTTGTCGCCCTGAATGTATTTTACAAGTTGATCGTAGGTTAAAGGGATAATTGTCAGGCGATTAGTTTCAATTTTCATTTTGTGGATTATCAGTTAACCTAAATACATACAGTAGTTTATCGAAAATTTAACTAAGGCAAGGGAAAGGCAAAAATTTAAGCAAATGATTTTTGAATGATGCGGTCGAACCCGGAATAAGGACGCAGTTCCATCACGTCAAAATCAATTAACCCTGCTTTTACAAGCGGCAATGTTTCCAGTACTTTTATGGCTTCTTCCTTCGAAGTGCATTCGAGGATTATTACCGCATTTTCATTTTCAGTGAAATAAATATCGCGGATAATGCCTTCCTGGAAAAGGTGGTACACCTGGTAGGATTCGTTGATCAGGGTTTCTGTTTCTTCGTTCCAGTTCACACTGTTTGTTTCTTTTTCTATGGCAAGTAGTTTCATTGTTTTTCGTTTTTAGGGTGATTGTTTTCAAATACTCTTTCTTTCATTGTTTCGAAAAAGCGCAGATCAATAAAAATTTGTTTAGCCGAATGTGATTCCGATTTTTATGCCATAAGTAAACAGCCAATCAGTTGGCTTTTCCATGTTCCCCGTATAGGTTGCGCTGCCAAACAAATCGTTAGTTAAAGCATATCCGAGGCACAAATACAGGTTGGCGTAAAATGATCCGGCCACAAACTGGTACCCCGAAGTACCCATAACGCCCAATGCGCCGATATTGCCGGCTTTATCAACACCATTTTCGCTCACAATATTTCCAGAGGAAACGGATACCATGCCTCCGTACCAGAAATTACTTTTGTCAATGTTTTTGGTATACACCTTAAAAGCAACATTCTGTTCCGATAGCCAGGAGTATTGTCCGTGGATTTTTCGCGACGAATTACCAGTTTGTCCCAGGTAAAAGCAAAGTCCGTATTTACCATCGTTCAACCCTCTTTCATATTCCATATTCAGACGGTTATATCCAAATAACTGAATGGGATTTACGGAGAGTTTATTCAGACGTTGCTGGGCAAAAGTGTTGACTGTCATTATGAATAAAAGACTTAAGAGAAACGTTTTCATTTTATATCCGGCTTTAAACGATACAAAAGTAAATTCGTCATTGGCTGAATTAAACTATAAGTGGCTGAATGCCGGAATCTAGTGATTGAAAGCATTTTTTAAGTTAGTGAATGACTGAATAACAATTATTTATCGCTTCCTGAGCATTCATTTTCTTCCACCCGGCGAAAGATTATTTCAAAAAAAAGTCCTGCTGTTAACAGGACTGGAGGTATATTGAAATGCTTAAGGGAATCATTCCCCGAAATACTATTCGCTTATTGGTAATTCATCAATTGCACTTTCTGACTGGCTAGCGTATTTGCTCACATCAAAGCGGAGATAGTCATATTCGTTAACTGGTAATTCGTTCATTTCTGCCGGATTGCTGTCAATAAAGTTGTTAACGTCGAAACGCAGGTAGTCGAATTCATTTGCTGCAGGCAATTCCATTTCCATTGGTTCTTTATCGTTAATAAAATTATTTACATCGAAGCGCAGGTAATCGAATGAGTTTACCGGTAACTCTTCAATTGCACTTTCGGTTGTATATTCGTTTACATCGAAACGCAGATAGCTGAAATCGGAAGTTGCTTTGGTTAAAAAGGCAGGTAGGGTAATTGCTTTTTTCCCTGCTGAAATTACGTTGCCTTCAGTTTTCTTAACGATATCGCCGGTTGATTTCACCACCGGATTTGAAATGCCACTTGATGACAGGAAAATTACCAGGCTGAAAGAAATAACTGCGGTGAAGAATTTGTTTGTTTTCATTTTTTTATGTTTTTACTCCCGGAGGATTGGTTTTTGGTTTATTGATTTTGGTTTGTATTAATGACGGTAAAAGATTTAAAAAGTTACAGAACGCAGAATGATTTTTTTATCGTTGAACAATGAACTGTTACTAAAACGATACAAAGATACAGTCGCTGCATGGGGTGGAAAAGTATAAATCGGCGAACGCCCGAAAATGACGGATGAATGCTTTAAAAAAGTTGTTAAAGGCAAAAAGGTTGAGTTAAGTCCCCGGTGAAAATGGGTATAGCCATAAAAACAATGATCAAAGTGTCTGTATTTCAGTTTGTTTAAAAGTTAAAAATCCGCTCAGCATTTCTGCTGAACGGATTTTAAACCTGAGGGTATAACATAATAAGGTATTATATTGATTACTTAAATGCCGTTATTAATTGTTCAAGATTGTTCTTTACAAATTCATTGCCTGGCATATTCCCGCATTTTCTGCATTTAAAATCGTACCAGCCGTTTAAAGCGCCACATTCGGTACACGAGAAATATTCTGCCATTTCCTGAAACCATTTCTCCCATCCGATTTCTTTGATACGTTCCTGCGATTTCCAAAGTTCAGCCCGGTGCGGTAACTGCGATTGAAAATCCTTAAGATGACTGCAAGGGTAATCCTCGCATTCACCACAAAAATCAATACCTTTTTTGCCTGCGCATTCACGCATAAAGCAATTCTTGCAATAGGCGGTAAGTGTTTCGCTGCGGCAGCCGTTGCATTTTATTTCGGCAAACGGAATCTTTGTCCGATCCGCAATCCGCTGCAGGTTTTCACTATCGTTTGCCTGTGTTGCAGTGTAAATTCCGCACGAATAGCAGAACAATCCACAAACCGACACCAGGGTTTTATCAGGTTTTATTTTGGTTTCCATTGCGATGTTTTTCTACGAATTAATAGAATGTATAACACTTATTTCAACATTGCCTTTCAGCATAGCCCATACCGGGCAGTAGGTTTCCTCGGAGAGTTTCAGCACTTTGTTTAAATCCTCCGGAGTTGTATCGGGCGACGAAAGATTTATGTATAATGCGATAGTTTTGAAACAGGTCAGGTGTTCTTCTCTCCGCGTTCCTTTGGCGGAAATATCGCAGGCGGTAATGGTTTTCTGCATCTTTCGGAGAAATGTAAGTATTGCGCTGCCCACGCAGGACGAAAGACTTAAAAGCAATAATTCGAGTGAAGTATAACCCAGGTTGTCGCCTAGTGGCGGGGTGTAATCGATGGAAACTGGTTCGTTGCCATCAACTACTCCTTCAAAATGAAGTTTTTCGTTTAGCAGCCTTATGGATGCTGTGAGTTCTTTGGATTTGTCAGTCATGATTTTGAATTATTAAAATGAGCATCAGGAAAAATTACCAATTTTTTTATCGAATGTTCCCAACTCTCCCTGGCTTCGACACCAGCTCAGCCTGACTTGGAGGGAGTGGATTTTGGTAAATTAACAGATGTTTTTGAGATTATGAATTTTGAAACGAAGATACTTTCAGTGCCGGAATGCAGAAATTTATATTTCTTGATATGGCTGTAATGCCAGTTGAAATCCTTTTTTGATAGGTTGAAAGTGTTAATCTGGAATGGATTGCTTTATCGCGGGATAAACGCATATGTTCCATGAAAAACGCTGGTTTCCGGAAATACGGAAATGTTATCTCTTTTGCCTTAAACGAAACAGGATCGGTAAATGAATAACACTAATAGTATAAATCGTCTTATGAAGAAATAATTGTGGAAACTACTTTTTCGAGGTTCGTATTAAACACATCGGGATATTCGATCATCGGATAATGGCAGGTTCCCTTCATTTCAGTAAGTTCGTAACCCGAGCCTGTGTTTTGGTTAAGTAACTCCTCGTTGGTAGGGAAATAGTCGACATTTATAAGATGTAGTTTTAGCTTTAAATTCTGAAGTAATTCTTTTTCACGATCGTGGTAAAGGAAACTTGAAACCAACAATGGACGGCCCACATTCGGTTTGAAATTTTTATAATCATTTATAACTCTTTCGGCAATCTGTTTGTCAGTGTGAGACGTTACCAGTGACAAGCGGGCAAAATTCTCGGATACTTCGGCAAAATTCGTCTTCATATACTCCAACGCCTGACTAATCTGTTCCATCAATGGCTGAGGCACAGGCATGCCTGCATTTTTGAAATTATCGATACCAATCAGTCCAATCACAAGTTCCGGAAGTTTAGCGGCAACTTCAAGTATTACATTTCCACCCAGAGAATGCCCTATCAGAATGACTTTTGTTAGTGATAATTCTTTAATCACCTGAATCACATCGTTACCCAGAGATTCTATAGTCCAATCGTTGCGGTTATCACCTGATTTCCCATGACCGGCCAGATCAATGGTGACCACTTTAAAATTCCTGCTGAAGTAAGCCACCTGCTCCTGCCAATACTCTTTGTCGATAAATCCTCCATGGATAAAAACCAGCGTCACTTCTCCTTTACCTGTTACCAAATAATCGATGTGCAGGTTTTCTTTTTTGTTTGAATTCATTTTGTTTGAATTAAAAGATTTGAAACGGGATTATTGCAATCAAATTTTCGGTTAAAACTAAGATTTTCGTTTAACAGCCTGTTAGGTACTTTTAGTTCAGTAATTTGCAGGACAGCATTTTTTTTTTACGCAGTAATTTCGCTGGCTTTCAGAAAATATCCGTCAATAATCATCAGTTTTACACCCTGATCGGAAACGGAACGGTGCGAACTCAGCTCATCAGAAACCACATAGGTCATTCCTTTGGTTAATTTATGGTTTTCTCCATTCTCCATTTCGCTGATGAACTCACCTTCGAGGCAATGAACAATATGCCCTTTGCGGCACCAGTGATCGGCAAGATAACCGGCGGAGTATTCCACAATCCGGATCCGGAGACCTTCAAATTCAATAGTTTGCCAGGTGGCCGTGCCATTTTCGCCCGGATGCACTGTTTTGGGAATTAATGACCAGTCGATGGACTGAAAAGGTATTTGGGAAGGTTTCATTTTGGAACTTTGATTTGGATTATATACTTACATAATCTACTTGCGTTGTCTCTCCGCTTCTCGCCGCTTCCTCTCCGTGTCTCCCCTCTCCGTGTCTCCCCTCTCCGTGTCTCCCCTTCTATTTATTATCCAGCCATTTCTTAAATGCCGTAACTTTATCGATACTCACAAAAACCTCTTCTTTAGGCAAAGGCGTGAGTTCCAGTTTCAAATGACTCTTCGGGTAAATATGCACATTGGCAATGGAATCAATTTTAACCAGGTATTTGCGGTTAATGCGGAAAAAATCTTTGGGATTGAGTTGTTGGGTCAGTTCTTCGAGACTGTCGTCGACCGGGTATTCCGATTTGTTTTTCAACACCATAAAGGAGATTCCTTCGGTGGAATAGAAATAAGCGATTTCGGGAACGGTAAAGGTTTTTATTTTCTGACCTACCGTTATCGAAAACCTTTCTTTGTACGTGGGATTCTGCCTGGTAATCAGGCTGTAAATGGAGGAAAGATCAACCATTTGCTGTGCCGGCGTTACCAGATCTTTGTATTTGCGGATAGCATTATTGAGTTCTTCCTGTACGATGGGTTTCAGCAGGTAATCGATGCTTTTAAGTTTGAATGCGCGGATGGCATATTCATCAAAAGCAGTTGTAAAAATAATAGGAGAGTTCACCTGCACCTTATCAAAAATCACGAAACTGAGATCATCCTCAAGGTGGATATCAAGGAAGATAAGGTCAGGGTGCTGGTTATTACGGAACCATTCAACCGACTCTTCGACCGACTCAAGTTTGGCAACAACCTGAATCTGCGGATTTGCCGTTACAATCATACTTTCGAGCCTGCGGGCTGCAAGTTGCTCATCTTCAATTATCACTACTCTCATATGATTTGATTTTAATGTTTGTTAATGATATCGGTAAAAAGTGAAGCATTTATGGTCTGTCTTTCGGAATATGGCAGGTTTTTATATTTCTGAATCATCTTCAACATTTCCGTCTGTATGATCGGTTTTAGCAGGAAATCGATTTTTTTGAGAGCAAAGGCACGTGTCGAAAGCTCGTCGGTAGCGGTTGTAAATACGATGGGACAGGTTATTGAAATGCTGTCGAATATCGCGAAACTCAGGTTGTCTTCCAGGTGAATATCCAGGAAAATAAGGTCTGGAACTGGATTGTTGCGGAACCATTCGATGGAATCGGCAACCGATTCGAGTTTTGCCACTATCTGAATAGCCGGATCAAATTCGAGAATCATGTTCTCCAGTCTTCGTGCAGCAAACTGTTCATCTTCAATTATTACTATTTTCATTGTAAGGTATTTTCATTGTTACACTTTCGGGGTTAGCAATTCCTGTTCTGGAACTATTATACTATTTCCCCGTTTACTATTAACTATTCTGTTCACAAATAAGCGGAATACGTGCAATAAAATGCGTACCCGTTTTTTCAAATTCAGGCGCTGTGTTGTTGAGTAAAAGGTAGCGGTTCTGTATGTTTTTAAGTCCTACACCGGTTGATGCCATATGCGCTTCCCTTTCCTGCAGGTTATTGATGATGTTCAGGAAATGGTTTTGGTCAATAAAAACATCTATTACAAGCGGCGATTTCTTCGACATCGAGTTGTGCTTGATCGCATTCTCAATAAGCAATTGCATGGCCAGAGGAATGACAAGGCAGTTCCGTAGATCATCAGGAATATTTATGTTTACAGTTATCTTACCCATAAACCGGATGTTAAGCAGGAAAATATATGCATCGAGAAAATCGAGTTCAGTACTCAGTTTCACAAGTTCGTTATCCTTGTTTTCGAGCACGTAACGATATACTTTCGAGAGATGTTCGGTGAATTTTTCAGCCAGCTCAGGCTCGAGGCGGATAAGGGAGGTAAGCACATTCAGACTGTTAAACAGGAAATGCGGATTTACCTGCTGCTTAAGTACATCAAACTGCGACTGAAGGTTTTCTTTCTGTAGTTTAAGCAGCTGGGTATTGGCTTCGGTAAGCTCCTGGGTTCGTTCGGCAATGGTATCTTCAAGCATATGGTTAATTTCTTCGAGCCGGTTGTGTGCATAGAGCAGTTCTTTTTCGGCACGCACACGTTCGGTGATATCTTTGGCAGTTCCTACCACGGCCAGTTTCCCGTCAAATTCGGTCAGGTTGGTCGAAAGGATAACCGGCACACGTGTTACTCCATCCTTATGCAGCAAAGTGTATTCGTAACTCCATGATCCTTTTTCCCCGTTTTTCCTGTCCTGGTGCCTGGTTTCCATAAATTCCATTCCTTCAGGAGGCATAACATCATAAAAACTCCTTCCAGTCATTTCTTCAACGGTATATCCGAGGATATCTACGATGGCTTCATTTACAAATATAAATTTCTCATCCTGCACAACGAAAAGTCCTTCCTGCAGACTCTGTATCATCCTACGGAAGCGATCCTCGCTTTTACGCAAGGCATCTTCCATCTCCTCACGTTCCGAAATATCACGGATAATAATAAAGGCAGCAGGTTCGTCATTGTAGTTGGAAGTGCGTGCATTCAACTCCACGGTAATTATTTTTCCATCCTTGCGGATAAAGTGGCTGCGGTAAAGCGATGTAAAGTCTTCACCGGCCATGCGCCGTGTATGAAAATCAATCATCACCTGCCGGTCCTGCTCAACCACAAAATCGAGGAAAGGTTTGTCGATAAGTTCATCTTTATCGTATTTCATCATATCAATCATCGACTGATTCATAAACTTGAGCAGGCCTTTCTGTGTGATTACAATGCCATCGGTAGCTTTTTCGATTACAGTGCGGTATTTTTCTTCACTCAGTTGCAGCTGCTCCTGCATGCGGCGGTTTTCGGTGAGGTCGTGGACTGTTAAGTAGCTCACAGTCTGTCCGTTCAGTTCCAATACGGATGAAAATGTATCACACTCTTTTACCGAACCATCTTTGGCTAAAAAGTGAAATATACCATTTATTGTCGACCAATCGCCGTTCATCCGTCGGCGACTGATTTCGCTTCCTCTTTCACGGTCTTCGGGCACTACCAGGTTAATAGCAGGCATATTGTAAATTTCCTCAGCGCTGTATCCCAGCATTTTACAAAAAGTGTTATTTACAAAATGTACTTTATCGCCAATGATGGCAAAAATACCGTCCTGTGAATTTTCGATCAGTGTTTTATACTTCGATTCACTTTCACGAATTGCGTTTTCCATGGCTTTGCGTTCCGAAATATCGATAATAATGCCCCGGGTTCCGGTCAATGTACCATTCGTATAAACGGGAGCTCCGTAAACAACAATCGGATACCGGCTTCCATCAGCCCTCTTCGCTGTATATTCGTTACCGGAGGAGCTTTTCTGTCCATGGATGCTTCTTTGCATATTACTGATCAGTCGATCATGGTCTTCAGGTACGATGAAATCGAGCGCCGACAGATTATCGGATGATAATACCTTCCCAAAGGCATTTATCCCAGCCTGGTTCATAAAGGTGATCTTCCCTTGTAAATCCAGTTCATAAACGGTTTGCGGAAGCAGATCAGCCAGTTCCCTGTACTTCTGTTCGCTTTTGCTTAAAGCCTCCTGGCTTTGGATACGTTCAGTTATATCACGTGAAGTTACTATCTGAATATTGCGGTTACCCAGTTTAGTAAATCCGGCACTAAGCTCAACCGGGAAAACAGTTCCGTCTTTCTTTTTATGGTACCTTACCGGGACCAGGCTTATATGCTTATGCGTAGCTTCAGTGGTTTTATCAGGTTCTGCTGAAACATCAGTATTTTTCATTAGGAGAAGCTCATCATGCGAATATCCGTAGATTGAGGTAGTAGCAGGGTTTGCATCCAGTATTTCACCTGTATCGGCATCAATCATAAAGATGGCATCGGATTCGGCCGCAAATAACTGCTGGTATTTATCCTCATTTTCCCTCAGTTCAGCCTGCATACGTTTGCTTTCAGTAATATCCTGAAGGGTAAAGAAGCTAGCCCATTGTCCGTCGAATTCAATTAATGTGGAAGAAGTTTCGCATTCCCTGACTGCACCGTTTTTTGCTATCATCCGGAAATGTTCGCTGATGGTCGAAAAATCCAGCTTTTGCCGTTTCTCAGCTATTTTAGCTGCCTTATGGCGGTCATCAGGATGAAGCATTGTAACCGAAGACATCTGGTAAAACTCATCCGCGGAATAGCCTAATATCTTAGAAATGGTATTATTTGCAAAAAGCACTTTGTCATCCCTGATTATAAGGATTCCATCCTGCGAATTTTCGACCAGCGTTTTGTATTTCGATTCGCTCTGTTCAAGAGCTTCTTTCAGTGCATTTTTCTCTGTAATATCCCGCATGGTTACAAACGACGCATTCTGACCATCAACATGAACGGTGGTTGAACTCATCTCCACAGTAAGCCGTTTGCCCGATTTATGAACAAATTTTGCATCATAACTCATGGTATCCACCTCACCAAGCATACGTTTATCATGGATAGCAAGAATCCGTTCCCTATCCTCAGGTGCTAAAAGGCTTTCGGGCTGTATTTCCATGATTTCCTCCATCGAATAGCCGAGAATATTGCAAAATGCCTGGTTAACAAGGGCGAACCTCCTGTTTGCAGTCAGTGCTACTCCGTTAAGCGATTTTTCGATTAATGTCCGATACAGTTGTTCGCTTTCCCGGAGCGCGAGTTCCATGTTTTTATGTTCGGTAATATCCTGTTGTATAATAATATACCCCTCAATTTTCCCCGATTCATCCTTATATGGAGCTGCAATGGTATTAGCCCAATAGTTTTTGCCTGTTTTATGATATGTTAGCAGTTCGCCCTGCCATTTCTCACCATTCCGGAGTGCCTTGGCAACATCAGCGCGCGAATCGGGAGTTTTACCCTTGTAAATGGTATCGTTTATATTTTTATGAAGTAGTTCTTCTTCGGTATATCCCGATAGTTGAGTAAAAATTGGATTGATATATTCGAAATTCATTTTTGTATCCATAATAAGTACCGAACCCGGAGCCTGCTCCAAAACCTGAAGATACTTTTTGAGTTCGGTATTCTTGTTTTGTAATTCCCTGTTAGTAAGGAAAGCTGTGGCTTCGGCACGGTTGCGCATAAAAGCTGCATAAAAACCAATGAAAAGCGTGCCGGAATAAAGAAAAATAATTTTGGCAATTTCGTAATCAATTAGGTGAAATTTAGTCTGGATAAATAATCCAGCCAAAAACAGGGAAAAAAACAAAATGCTGTGAATGATCAATTCCCTGTAAGTGAATGGCACCAGCACAAACCAGCCTATGAGAATAAAAAATAACCCGAACCAGTATGGGCTCTGACTTGCCCCGGTGAACATAGCTAATAACGTACAGAAAATTGTACCAAAATAAAAACCTGCCGTCAGGTGTTGTTTGTAGGCATGGTCTGTTTTTCGGATTACAGCAGCAAAAAGATTTAATATATATGCAGCAATATTGGCTATCCGGAGCCAGAAAAGTACCGGTTGATTTTCGCTGAGGTAATACCGGTCGAACAACTGCCAGAACAGCACAATAGCTGAACCTCCGATTGTTAGTAAAAGAAGTATATTTTTTAGCGGCAACATCCGTGAAGCACGAAAAGCGCTGTCAGCGTTTATTTTGTTCAGTTCGCCTAATGTCATTTTGGAATGATTTTGGAACTGCCAATTTATGTTTTTTTTCTGTATCAAAGTGCTTGTTTTAAAGCTTTTATCCCTGTTTTTTAACCTCGATTCAAATCCTTCACAAATATATTGCTGGCTTTTACTGTTGGAAACCGAAACACATTGAATACCGGAAATTGACCATTGAATCCCGTAAAAACCGGAATGAGTACTTTAATGAAAGTTTCAAAATAACTTCCCCAATTCCAATTGAATATGTGAACAAATTTAAAACGGTCAGACAAAATACTATTCCGTCCCTCCGGGACTTTATTCTGGCTCGTGTTCAGCTTTCTACCAACATAATGTCCCTACAGGACAGTCCCAGCGGGACTGAATATTGGTAGAAAAATAAGTTACCCCAATGACCAAAGTCCCGTAGGGACGATATATTTGTTAAAAAGCACATTCAGGAATTGAGTTAAAAAAAAGCTAAAATTTCTAATGTGGGATTTCAACAGAGTTTTTGGGAAGTTATTTCGAATGTTTCACTTACTGTGAATCCCCGCATCAAAATGCGTTGAATAACTTTCCTTATTAGATTTTCTTATTCCGGAAACGGGGAAAAGGAACTATTTCGTTCACGCTTTTACAGTAGTTTTCGTAAGCTGTACCAAAATTTTGTTGCAGCATTTTAGTTTCGCCATGTATGGATAATTTAAAATTGAGGTAAAGTACCAGTGCAATCGAAAATATCATTCCCGAATTAAAAACCAATGCCAGTCCGGGAATAAAAAACACAATAAATGAAGCATAAATAGGATTGCGGCTCAGGCTGAAAGTACCCCGTGTTACCAGCAATCCTTTTTTAAAATCGGTAAGGAAAACACGTATAGTTGCAATATAAAAAACGAGCCCGATACATATCCAGAAGTAACCTAAAACTTCAATCCACCGGTAATCAAGGATATGCAGTTTTAGGAATTCCGGATTCCGGAGTATAAACAGGGTCGTCAGAAGAACATATGGCAGGGTTAGTAAC
The DNA here is from genome assembly GCA_964420555.1 of uncultured Lentimicrobiaceae bacterium. Classification (GTDB taxonomy): domain Bacteria; phylum Bacteroidota; class Bacteroidia; order Bacteroidales; family UBA4417; genus UBA4417. The sequence goes on from CAYQTT010000024.1 coordinate 41,896, forward strand.
GCAAGTTTTGGGCCGATGCCCCCGAAAGTCATTTTTGTGTTCATAGTATTTGATGGGGTTTTGATTCTTTAAATTAGATTAATCAGCTAAAACCATCACTGGCTTTTCTATCCGGATTTTAGGTTTCCTGACAACCTTTTTTAACTGGCTTACATTCAGCGAAGTAGCAAAACCCTCCTTATCCCAGTGTTTTTTGCAGCCGCAATAATCGAGGAAAACGCATTGCGACGAAATATTCAGTCTTTTCATTTCGTATCCGCCGGTGATGAGGTTTAACACACAGGCAACGCCTATCAGGCTGGTATCAGGCGAATTCTGCCATTTCACCAGGAAGCGCGAAAAATCGGACGAGTGCGGGATGAGGTAGGAAGTAATTCCCTGTTTTTTCATTTCGAACGACACTTTTCCGATATTACATTTGGCATTGCAATTGGCACATACCAATTCTTTTCCGTCGGATTTTGCCTTACAACCAGTGGCAGGTTCGCTCCGCATGCAGGTAGGGAGCAGCAGCACTTTTTTTGTTGTTTCGGTAAATCCTTTCTTCAGTCCTCGGTTCAGGACTTCGGCGGCAAACATGTTAAGAAAGTATTCGTTTTCGCGGCGACTGGCAAAAAAATAGTCTTCCCGGTATTTATAGGACGGCAAACTGTTCTGATGAAAACCACTCAGATGCTGTGTGTATTCGCCGAGCATTTCCATCCCTTTCAGCGAGAAACGGTCGGCAAAAAGCATAGAGGTTTTGATAAGATTTTCGGTATACCCGGCATCTTTGGTATTTAAAAATGCAGTCCAGTTCCTGAGCCGGAGTACTTCTTCGTTAAACTCACCGGTTGCACTAAGCCATTCCAAAAGGTGTATAAGCATCTTTAAAGTAAGAGTGCCACAGCGATTTTTGTTGTTTTTTTCGAGAAACGAATACGCCAGGAATCCTCTTGCTTTATCTATTTCCGGTTTATACCTCGGGAATTTTTTACGCTGTTTATACAATGATTTCAGCAGTTTTTTCGAAAGAGAACCTGTTTTTGCAGCCTTTCCGGAATAATTATTCCAATACACGCCAATCATCAGTAATTCAACCAGGTATTCATTCCGCGAACGAAGTTTTTCAACCTTATTTTCATCCACGAAAAGACAGAAATCAGTTAGATACTTTTCTGTTTCCTGATTCAAATCACGGATTATTAAGTCGGTAAATAAGCTTAACTCCGCATAAAAACCTGATGAATCATTCTGGTTACCGGTCAGGGAGTATGTTATACTTTTAGCCATGTCAATAATTTTTCGGCAAAACTACTTTGCCCGTATATCCAAAGCCAACGAATCCCGGTGAACGTTTGAAAATTCTCCGTGAGTTGCGGAAATAAGGAAGTGAAAGGCAAGAGGTTAATGACGGAATAGGCCTGTTGATATTAACTTTTAGAAGGGGCGAGGGGCACTTCGGCTGCGCTCAGTGCAAGCCTGGCGAGGGGTGAAAATCGTTCTAATGCTGTTTTAGAGTTTACCTATTCATCCATTTCTTAAAATCGGCAGTACGGTCGATGCTTACAATGTTATCCATTTCATCGTCGGTTGCAGGTTTTAGAACCAGTTTTATCCGGCTCCGCGACCAGGCAAACATGTTGGCTATGGATTTCATGCTTACAATATATTTCCGGTTGATACGAAAGAATAAAGCAGGATCAATTGCGTTTTCGAGTGCATCGAGGCTAATATCCATTGGATACGAATAGCCATCGAGAGTTGTAAAAAACACGTTTCGGTCGGAAGCGTAAAAATAAGCGATCTCTTCAATTTCTACTTTGCGGAATTTATCGGCAATCTGAATCAGAAACCGTTTGCGGTATTCCGGTTTATTGCCCTGAATAGCGGATAACAAATTATCAAAATCGATACTGAATGCCGATTTCAGCGATTTATATTTCTGAAGGCTTTCGGCCAGATCATTTTTCCGTATGGGCTTCAGCAGGTACGAAACACTATTAAGCTGAAATGCTTTAATCGCGTATTGGTCGTAGGCTGTTGTAAAAATAACCGGCGTCTGTACCGATACCTGGTCAAAAATGCTGAAACTTAATCCATCGGAAAGCTGTATGTCGAGAAATATCAGGTCAGCGCTATTCAGCATCAGCCATTTAACCGATTCCTTAATTGATCCAATTTTTGCCAAAACATTAATATCCGGAGTTATCTCCTTCAAAATTTTTTCGAGCCGGTCGGCGGCTAATGCTTCATCTTCAACGATCAGTATGTTCATCATAGTCGGGTTCTATTAAAGGCAGACGGACAATATAGTGGTTTGATTCAACCATAAACTGCGGAATGTCATCGCAAATCATGGCGTAACGTTTAACCAGGTTTTTTTGCCCTAATCCGGTTGAAACGTTTGAGGATATTTTGCGCTGCATGTTATTTTTAACAATCAGCCAGCCATGTTCGTGATAAATCTCAATTTCCAAAGGCTGCGACTGATTGACAATATTATGTTTAATGGCATTTTCCAGAACGAGTTGCAGGGATAAAGGCGGGAGCAGCATTTTGAGCAAATCAGCCGCCAGATTCACTTTAAAAGACAGGGATTCGCCATAACGGATTTGTTGCAGAAAGATATACGACCGTATAAAATCGAGTTCCTCTTCTAGCGAAACAACAGGTTTTTCAATCGTTTCGAGTACATACCTGTATATATGCGCAAATTCATCGATAAAAAGCTGTGCTTTGTCAACATCCTTTTCAATAAGCCCCGAAAGTACATTAAGGCTGTTGAACATAAAATGCGGATTGATCTGGTTTTTAAGTACTTCGAACCTTACTTGTGAGAGCTCCCGCTCCAGTGTTTCGGACTTCAGCTTAGCTTTATCGCTTTCGATAAAAAAGTGCCAGGCTTCCAGAACCACCATCATCAGGATATTGATAACAGCAAAAATCAGTGAGTTGGTAACCAACACAGAGGTAAGTCCTTCGGGATATGCGCTGATCCAATTCACAAACAATGTTATCAGGATTGCGCCTGAAACAGCTATAGAAACTGTAAAGAAAAGCTGAATGGCAATGCGGCTAAGCAGCTTGTTTTTCCATTGAAAAAACCTGTCGAGATACCTGATGATAAGCAGATCGGGAATTGACACCAGAAATGCGGCCACCAGGTTTAATGCTGCTCCGATAAGCAGATGCGAAAGAAAAGCAACAATTCCATCAAGATGGTGATAACCGGTAAGGTGATTATACGAAATAATGATAAACTGAATTCCGAAAGACAATGAAATCAGTAATTTCAATAGTTTCCGGAAAGGGAAAAATTCATTTAGTTGCCGAAAAAAGAATTCTTTCATTATAAAAAGTAGTCTTAAATAGTATATGTGATGCGTTACAAATTTAGGTGAGAAAGATTCATTCCGGTGTGCTGAATGAATCTTTCTTTATAAGTCTTACAAAATTTCTTTAGATCATAAAAGTTTTTAAAGATTGTAAAAACGTCCAAAATATTCTTTTGACTAAAACTTCTTTAATACCCCAATGCGAAGCTGCAGGTAATTCAAGTCCAGCTGAGTTGTAATACTTTCTTTGGTGATATCTCCTGAAATAGAATTGAATTTTATTCCTGGTGTAAGACTCCAGTTGCGACCAAGAGGCACATCAACGCCACTGGCTACCTGCCATCCAAATCCGTGTCCGGTATCGTCGGTTATATCGCCTGCTTCGTTTTCAATTTCAATATGGTTATAAAGCCCGCCTGCTCTCACATAATACGAAACCGGCGACATTCCGATAGGATGTTTATATTGCAGTCCGAAAACATAACCTGTTTCTTCAACATCGATGTCGGTGCCGTCAAATGATTTTTCAGCCGAAAAGGTATTATAACCCCATCCTGCGTAAACACCTGCATGAGGCATAAATCGATAGTGGAATATTCCTTCGCCACCAAAGCCGAATTTGAGGTCGGCACCGCCTAAATCGCGGGTAGCAAACGAAGCGCCGCCGCTTACTTCAAATCCAAAGCGTTTTTCTTTTTCCTGTGCAAAGCTGCTTAACGTTAACATTGCTAAAAGTGCTGTTGCAAATAATACTTTTGTTTTCATGTTTTAGTTGTTTTAAGTTTCTGTTGTTATTTGTTTTTGTTTAATCAGTTTGATGAAGCAAAAGTATTACAGGTATAAAAGGTGAGGAAAGAAAAGGAGGTGAGGGTGTAATTTGGCAGGGTGAAAGTGCTGTTTCAGTTGACGGATGATTCAGGAAACAGTATTTTGTATCATAAAAAACTCTGAGCAATGGCAATATTTCCCCATAAAAAAGTATCACAATTGTAATCGTCATTCTCTTTTTTCCTGTTCGGGTATTCACGATTTTTAGTTTTGTTTTTTTGAATAAATATTGAAAATTAGCAGCGTAATGTTCTCCTGCTATTCCAAAGATTTTAAGTCATTTTGGATTATCGCTGTATTAATGTTTTTGACGGTTTTCCTCCGAAGAGATCCTTTAAAGATTCATGTTTCCGATGCAATAACCAAACTACTATGAGACCAAAAATAAACGTTGAAGATGCTGTTTCAATAAAATGGCTCAGCCGGACGCTGGCTCCTGGAATAAGCGAGTTTTCCATGATATGTCCCAGGTTTTGGGGAATGCTGAAAAGCAAAGCCACAAGCAAGGCAGTCCACCAGGCATTAAGCTTTGATCCAAAAATGACAGGAAGTGCGCAAAGAGTCCATATCATAGAGCGTAATACCTGGAAAAGGAATAAGCCCGGTTCTGTCCGGAGCGTGTTTGCGGTATGTTCCCAAAATGGTGTAATTGTTCCGGGACTGCCATAAAAAGCGCGGAGTTCGGGATTTTGCCAGGCAATAAAATAACCGGCCAACCAGTATAGAGTAACGTATGCTACAGCAATTAAACTCAATTTCCATATCCATTGCCCGAACGGAATAGAGATTGTATTAAATGAAAATGTACTGTTTTGCTTTCGCCCTTTGCCCAAAATCCAGACAGATAATGGCACAAACAAAAAGGCTACCGGTAGTCCCATGATAAATAAATAGGGCATTAATTCCGTATTTACTGTTATGTCGGATAAAAAATACCAGGTTTCGATCTGCATAACAAAAGTTACTGCCCCGAAATAAGCCAGGGATAATAACAGCGAAAGACGTAAACCTCCCCATCTCGAACTTAATACAAGTGCAGCCACCAGAATTGTGTTTGCAATACCTACCAGCAACAAGCCAATACCCACAGGCACTAATCCCGGCTCCGGCTTAATATCAGGGAGCTTCCCGCTTATGGTTTGAGCGCCGCCCAGGTAAAAAATGTAAAATAGAATGAGTAGCGCAAAAAGGCGCAACACCCAGCCGAAAACAGTAATTTTTTTCATAAATCTTTGATTTTAGGGTTTACTTTTTATGACCTCCAAATTGAAGCTATAAAAGTATTCCGGCAGTAAGCGTATTAAAAAACAAAGAGGGCGAAAGTGTAAATAAAGAGTATGAAAGTGAAAATATTCCTGCTGATTATACATTGTAAATATTACTTATCGGCGAGGCTGTTACTCCCATTCAAAATGTCAGCCAATACTATTGATTCTACCTTACCAGGCTCTTCAAACAATGGGCTATGAGCTGATTGATCAAATGTGTAAAATCCTTTTACGGGAGCCTTTAATTTCTCAAAATAGTCCTTTGCCAAACTGTAAGAAACAGTGTAATCATAAATGCCATGGAAAAAATAGACCGGAATTTTTAGTTCAGGAACTTGTTTGGACAAATCCGAGGATAAAACTGTTTTCCACAGCGGATGAACACCAGCCCTGGCTTTACCGCGCCAGAGGTTAACTTTTTCCGAAAGCGTGTAATCACTGCATGTAAGTGATGGTAGAAAAATACCGGTTATAATCGAACTCATGTTATGTGTGGTGCCTATTCCAAGGCTGTGCATAGCTTTATCCCGCAATAAAAGGTATGAATCCGGCGTGCCATTTGTAAGAGTGACAGGCGCTGACTTAAGTTTTCGAAGCATTTTTTCATCTCCCTTCACTTTGTATTGCTCAAGCATATACTCGTAAGCCAGTCTTTCAGATTCAAGTTGGTTGCTCATCTGTGCCATTCCAATGTATGCGTGGTATAATTCAGGTGCCTGTGCTGCCACATTTACACCAATGAAGCTTCCGCCTGAACGACCCATGAGGTAAATTTTCTCCTTCCCGAAGCGCTTACATAGGTAATTGGTCAACTCCTTTGTATCCGCTATCATTTGTCCGAGTGTCATCGACTCTTCAGGTATGCTGGCGTTGTACGAAAGGCCCGACCCGCGCTGTTCCCACCAAACCACAGTAAAATAGTCTTCAAGGCCTGTCGGGTATTTCTGTGTCAGGAAATAATCGGGTATCCCTCCATGTAAATAAAGTAGCACCGGGTTATGGATGTTTTTGCTTTTGATAATCATTCCCTGGCAGATACCTCCTATAGTTACAAAAGTTTTTTCCGAAATGCTTCCGGCAACAGGAACTCCATTAGTATCAACAAATGGGTCAGGTTTTCCCGGACTGTATATCCTTAGCACAATAACAAGAGCCAGGATCAATATTGCCAGTACTGAAATGGTAATTAATATCATACGTGAAACTGTTTTTACAAAGTGATTCATGATGAGTAGTGCGGTTTCTCGTTTTTTTATGTTTTTTGTAGCAACAAATGTAGAATCCGGAAGGCAGGATTAATTCTGCTGAATCGGGTAAATGATGAAGCAAAAGTATTGCAGGTATAAAAGGTGCGAAAAGAAAAGGAGGTGAGGGTGTTATTTGGCAGTGTGAGAGTGCAATTTCGGTTGCCAGATAAACCTGGATCGCTGACCAGAAATCAAAACTGTAATTCGCGAAATGGAATCACAGCGCGTGGTTTTGCCAATGGCGGGGTAAAAAAGAAATCAGTAGCTAAGTGATGAACGATGAGCAATGAGCAATGAAATAATGCAGATAAGTACTATTTCTAATATTTCTGATTTCCTGGGTATTAATAGTCGTCAGCCGGGAATGGAAGGCACTTCAATTTTTAAGTTTCCTGTCCCTTTGGTAAATGTAATGTTTAGATAAATAGTTCTTTCGATCTGCGAGGTTGCATTGTAATGGTCATACTTATCAATAGTAATAATATCAAGGAGTTCGTCATTTAATTTACCAATTTTGCTTTCCTTTATTTCTATTATCAGCGTTATTGAAATATCCGAAAAAAATTTGAATTCAATAATATCACCATACTTCGAAACTACACTTTGTATTTTATCTATAGCAGCGTGTCGTTCGTCATTGCTGTATGCTGTCCAAAAATCAGTGCTCATTGGATAAATCTTTGCTTTTACTTTTCAAACTTTTCATTCTGCTCAATCATTTCTATATACTCAGGATAATCCTTTCTTAATTGATTGAATTCTAATCTCGAACTTACAGTATCGCCGAGCAATGAATATACAATGGCTCTATTAGTTTTTTCAGAATAGAGTCTATCTTTATCTCCAGAATATCTCTCAATTCTTGAATTATATGAGTTCAATGCATAATTATAAAATATCCTGGAAGAATCAGCATGTCCGAGTCGTTCATAGTTCATCCCAATCGCAACATATCCTTCTGCGTAATTTTCTTTAAAATCATGAATCTTTTGATACTCTTTTATTGCATTTTGATATTTTTTCTGTGATTCAAAAAACTGAGCTTTGGTAGCATAAAACAAATATTTCCTGGGAGCTAACTTAATTGCAAGATTTATTTTCTCAATTGCTTTATCATAATCATTTTGAGAACCTCCAAATTGATAAAGTTCTATTGCCTCTTTCTGTATTTCAATTGCAATTTCTCTTTTGACAATTAATCCTATTGGTATTGCTAATATTATAAATCCAACAATTATAAATTTAATTTTTCTCTTCATGCTGAGTTTTTTTACTTATGTTGTCGCCTACCGTCTAATTAATTTGTCCCATTTAGCGGTAAATGTATATAAAGATTGCAAATGTTTCAACGAACACGCAACTTAACAAAACGATCTCTTGAGCGCAGCTCAAAATTTAGCGAAGCGATCTCATAGCCTGTCCCGCTTTTTCGCGGGAAGCGAAGCGAATAAACCCGCAATTGTTACAGAGTTTGTTAGTGTTAGTTTTTCATTATTTATGTCTGGCATTATTTTTCAAAGATAGGGAAGCTCAGGGTTCCATTAATCCAACCGTATAAAACTGGTGTAACGAACACAAAGATTATCGGCAAGATAAATATGAGCCAAATTGGAATATTTTTCCACTTCTCAGGAAAACAAGCCTTTAATTTGTCAATCCCAGTATCATTGAGTTTTTCTTTCAAATGCAGAGAACTTGCAGTAATTAGAATCACTGCAAACGGAATACCGATATAGTATTTCATTCTAGGATTAGGTGTTTCAGGTGTAAAGAAAAAATGAAAAATCCCATTTAAAATGAGGAATAACGTAAATAGAAATGAACCCTCAAGCAATGCAATGAAATTTATCGTATTGGTTTTTGCCATTTTTGAATTTTTCTTAAGGAAGAATTCAAATACACGAAATGCCAGATATTCAACTATTTTCATGGGTTTTTATTAAATTAACGCTAATGGTTGCCCCTCCTGTTACACGGAACGAGTAATGGCAAGTGCGGGAATTAATTATTGCTCAACTGTCAGTCAGAACTACTTGTACCGATTTATCGGGAACTATGCATGTAGATTTCAAATGTTTCAACGAACACGCAATTTAGCGAACTTAACCAAGCGATCTCATAGCCTGTCCCGCTTTTTCTCGGGAAGCGAAGCGAATAAACCCGCAATTGCTATAGCTTTTGTTGTAGCGCGTTTTTCATTTTATTATCAATCTCCAGTCAAGTTTTTTAACTTTCTGTATTGTAGATAGTATGGCATGTTTTCCAACCAATCGAATTGTGTCAGTGTTATTTCGAATTTCCAAGAAGTCAATGTTTAAGTCTTCAGCAATAGGTGCGTACCTTGCATTTACGACACCAATTCTCAATGTTTCGGTAGAGTCCAAAATTATCTTATTCAAGTCTCTACCGCTAAATTTTAGAAATTCTATCTTGTTGGCCCCAAAATAACTCACTTTCGAACTTTGTGAATAAAGAACTTCAATTGGTTTTCCAGTCTGATTGTCGATTTTCAAGTCGTGACTTGGGTCGCAACTTGCCAAGGCGGTCAAAACTATCAAAACTGTTAATAAAGTGCAGATTTTCATGTGTTTCGGGTCGGTTTCTAAAATGTATAACGGCTGATGCTATGGCCAGTGGTTATTCTGATTTAAAGTCTACTAATTCGTAGTTTGCGTTTCGTCCTCCTTCGTCAGTTTGTTTCAATACGCCTTTTTTTACCAGGTCTTTTATGTCCCGTAAGGCAGTGTCGGAGGAGGTTTTGACAATTTTAGCCCATTTTGAGGTTTGTAATTTACCTTCAAAATCGTCAAAGAGTTTGTTAAGTATTAAACGTTGGCGTTCGTTGATGGGTGTGTGTTCGTGTAATTTCCAAAACTCAGCTTTACGCAATATTTTCTGTGTGGTAATTTCGGTGGAGAGCATCGCATTTTTAAGACAATGTAAAAACCAGTCAATCCATTCGGTAATGTCGCCTGAACTATATTGCACTTTTTGTAATACTTCGTAATAGAGTTTGCGTTCGGCTAATATCTGGCTGGACATACTGTAAAAACGTTCTCCACTGCCTTCGGCACGGGCAAGCAACATGTCGGTTATGGCTCTTCCAATTCTGCCGTTTCCGTCATCAAAAGGGTGAATGATAATAAACCAAAAGTGTGCTATGGCAGCTTTTAAAACTGGGTCAAGGCTATTTTCGTTGTTGAACCAATCCAAAAACTTGTCCATTTCCGTTTTTAGTAATTCGGGCTTTACGGCTTCGTAATGCACTTTTTCTTTACCCATAGCGCCCGAAACTATTTGCATTTCACCAGTTCGGTATTTTCCCACTTCTATTGAGTAAGGTCCGCTGTACCCAGTGGGGAAAAGTGCTGCGTGCCAGCCAAACAAACGTTTTTCGGTTAAAGGTAAGGTGTATCGTTGGGTGGCATCCAGCATCATTTCTACAACGCCTTCAATGTGGCGGCTGCTCGATACAAGTCCTGCCGTGTTTATGCCCAAACGCCTTGCAATGGACGAACGTACCTGGTTATAATCGAGTAACTCACCTTCAATTTCTGATGATTTTACTACGTCTAAGGTTAAGGCGGTAAGAGTGGCTTCTTCTTTAGCAGAAAAGCCCAAAGCGTTCATTTGCCCTATTATTTTACCTTGCATAAGCCGGACCATACCAAATACGACATTTATGGCTTTATCCTGCCACGAAAAATCTGTCCAGTTTTTGTACTCGTAAATGTATTTTGCCATTACTAATGTTATTTTACGGTAAATATACGAATTATTCGCCGCAATAATGCGGTGATTAATTTATTTTTTCACCGCAAAGGAATAGGTTGCAAATGCCCGTAATTTTTTTACGGCGCAACCATTGGCTATATCGGTTTGCAGCTATGCCCAGTAGCCGTTTTTTGGGGTTTGTAACTGTCCAACCGCACAACGTTTATGCGTGGGCAAACAGTTGCAAGATCATTCATAGGATATTGGGCCTAGGAGCTATTAGCAAACGTATTTTATTTAATTTCTTTGTATTCGAGTTTCAATTTAGTAATTTCTAGAACCTTCTCATAGTCATCTTTGTCTGATTCTTTCTTTTCAAATATATATGATTCAATGAGTGAATTATTTAAAGCAAGTATTAAATAGCCTTTATATATTGAATAATACGTAAAAACAGGCCATTTGAATTCTAATTTTTTTTCATTGTCCCAGTATTTAATAGTTTCATCTGAAAACTCATAAGTGCAATCCATTTCCAAAGCTTCAAATTTTTCGGCTGATTGGATTATTTTTTTTCTATATGTCTTTTTTGAAAAGTACCTTATGTAGAATAAAAAAAGGGTTACAAATGAAAATACAATTCCTAAGATTAGCAATGGATTCGTGGTTTCCTCATCCATTCTAACTATTATTCCTAAAACCAGGAGGATAGATGATGCAATTGCATATCTGATAAGGTGCTTTTTATTCTTTAGCCAATGTATCTCCCATTTAATATCGTGAGCTTTAAGAAAACTCTTTTTTTCAAATGGGGAACTAATTTTGAATGATTCCAATTTTCGTCGTAATATGTTTGCTAGCGAGAGTGTAAAATCAATATTGCGTATATCTCGGCTTTGCGCGCAACTTCATTTTTGATACCCAGCCAGCCAAAACTCTGGGCTAATATATAACTTTATTAAATATCCATCCCATCCTCCCAGGGTTTTCCAATCTCAAAAACTCTCTAAAAATACATAGCCTGCCCAGGGTTGTAGTTCAACCTGTAAAAATTGCCGGACGCTGCGTGCCACTCTTATTCCTATTTTTCAGGAGCATTGATTATTCTTCTTAAGATTCCAATAATGATATTTGAACCAATCCATTTGCCCTTTTCGTATAAAAAAAATATTTTCTCTCTTTCGCTTGAATAATTGTCTGTGATTGTAAACATTTTTTTTGTTCGATTGATCTTCGGGAAGAATATAGTATGCAATCCTTTTATTTTCACAATTTTCAATCAGTTTAACTTTAATCATGAATTCTTCCTGTTTCTTTGAAATTATAATTCCTTTAGGATGGCAAGGATTATATTTTTCGGGATTTCTGAAATTTTTATTCAAAGGTCGTGTAGTTATTAGCTCGACTGTGTCACCAATTAAGTACTCTGCGAAGCAGTATTTTCTCCGTTCTGATTCGCTAATTCTTGCGTCTTCGTTAAATTTTTTTATATCCTGAATTTGTTGATTTAGATTAATTTCCTTCATTTGAAGGTGTCTTTTGTAACTATCTAAGATTATCATAGACATATCATCAGCATTATATATTCCTAAACTATTGAAGTATTTTGATAATCTTGACCCATTCCATAGTTGCCAATTATTTCGAATCCACATACCAATTGTAAAATCATACATTCCAATGAATTCTTCTTCATTGTATTCTTTGTATTCGGCTTTACAAGCGTCTCCTAATATAATATCAAGGTGAATAATCGCGTCATCAAGGTCTTTCGGTATGTATACTCCTTCCCATATTTCAGTTGTGTATCTTATTTTTTGTTTTTTGCTATTAATTTTTTCACCATTGTTTTTCTCATATTGCATGAAAATAAGTTTCTGATTTACTTTCCCTTCTACAAGCTTTTGTTTAAAAGCTGTCAAAACTAATGAGTGTTGTTCCTTATATGTGCAAAAGCCTTTTTTAATCAGATATTTATCTATGGGGCTTAAGGTTTCACCATTAGAAAACCATTCATTGATGGTTTTATATTTTCCTCCCCATGGATAACATAAATAGATCAAGCTGTCATTTCTTGTTTTGACAATTAGGGTTTTCAGAGTATCCGGACAATCGATCATTAATATTTTAACGGCTGTTTTTAAGTTTCTTGGGTATATTACCGGTTGAGCAATTGTACATTGGCACAAGAATAATCCAAGTATAAATAACCAAGGTGGGAATTTCATATGAAACATTAAGATTGTTAAAGAAATAGGATATTTTTTTGCATTCTGGTTGGTGTCTTTAAATTCGTAAAATTTTGTCTGACGGCGGCTGACGCTCCCGTTACACGGGATAAGTTATAAAAAGTACGGAACTAAAAAACTGCTCAACTGTCTGCCAGCACATCTTGTCCCGATACTTCGGGAACTTGTACCGATTTATCAGTAAATGTATGTAAAGATTTCAAATGTTTCAACGAACACAGCCTGTCCCGATGAAATCGGGACATACCGGTATTTGCTAGAGCGTTTGTTGGCAGGCGTAATTTTTCAATCTGTCAGTGTAAATTTAATTGGTAATGCTAATTCTAAATAGGTTTTGCTTCCTTTATATACAGGTATTTGCCAATTCATGAATGATGATATAGCATCTTGGGCTGCTTTATCAAGTTCTTGATTAAGTGATCGTATTATACTAAATTTAGCTAATTGTCCTTTATTGTCAATGAAGAAATGAGTAAGTACTTCTCCTTCAATATTCGCTTTTCTTGATTTTTTGGGATATTTAAGATGAGACAAAAGAAAACTATTTAAATCAACAGTCATTTGTTTTATTAATTCAGCATTGTCTAAACTGTCTATTATGTTTATGTATTGGAAATCAAACAGTCCATTTGTATTATAAACATTAACGTATCCGTTAACATTATTTTTTTTAAAGTCCATTGTTTGCTTTAATTTCCCGTTTTTGTAAAACCAATAGAAGGAACCATCTCGAGTTTCTGGAGCGAGGGAGCTTAATTGGCCTTCCATCTGCTTTTCGCCGGATTTCCAATAGTCAACAATAGAGTATAGGCTGTCTTTTGTTAAAGAAATAGTTCTGAAATAGGAATAATTGTCACGCGATGATTTTTGCCATATAGAGTTAAAATAAATTGTATCAATATTTGACTGACCCTTCAAAATAGTCAGGATACAAATTAGTGGAAGTGTCAAGAATAGCGATTTCATGGTTTTTTGTTGTCTTATTATGCCTGCTAACGGCTGACGTTTTGGCAATTTCGGGATTAAATTGTTGCTCAACTGTCTGCCAGCACATCTTGACCGTTTTATCGGTAAATGTATGTAAAGATTTCAAATGGTTCAATGAACACAGCCTGTCCCGATGAAATCGGGACATACCCGCATTTGCTAGAGCGTTTGTTGGCAATAGTTGTTGATTCTATTTTATTCTCAGATCTGTAGGATTCTGTCTGCTATCCCAAAGTGTATGAACAATGATCATTTCAGTAGTCACTTCGTAGAACAATATGAACTCTTCAACTATTAATCCACGAACTGAGTCTAATTCTGTCTTAATGCCAATTTCTGGTTGTGTAAGGAGAAGCGATAATTCCTTATTAAATCTCGTATAAAGCTTTTTAGAATAGGTCTTACTCTTATTTCGTTCAGTATAGAATTCAAGAATCATTAAAAGTTTAATTCTGGCTCTATGAGACCAAACTATTTTCCGCTTAGCCATTTATTAAATTCTTTGTCAAGTTCAACTTGTTCAACGAAAAGTCCAGATTCAATTTCTTTCTGGGATTCGATTATTTCAAATCGTTGCTCAGGCGTCAATGAAAGTGTATGAGTCTGAGTTTTAGTGTCCAGAATAGTCTTTATAGCATTTAAAAATGACACGTCATTTATCTCTGCTATCCTGTTTATCAATAATTTTTTTAATGCAATTGTTGTCATGGTTTTATGGCTTTCATAATGTAAAGATAAGATATTTTTCGTATTAGTAATTCGGGTTTGTCGTTTTTTACAACTATTGCCAACGTTCCGCGGCTATGACAAGTGGCGGCGTGCGTGGTTTTCCGCTGTCAACGAGTACAAATGCTGGTGCGTTCTACTGCTGTTCAAATTTACTCAAAACCCGCATTTACTATAGCGTTTGTTAGCGGCTGCTTTGCTTTCAGTGTTGACTTCATTATTCATTTGTTGACTGTCTGTTAAATGGATATAAAACTGCTGCTGCAAGGCCGTAAAATGCTAACCAATGTCCCGAAAAACCTCTCAATTCATTTGCTTTATAGTGATGATACTCATGTTCCGTCAATGTCTTGATTAACTGTCCGTGATCATGCAAAATATATTGTCCGTCCTGAATTATTGGTGTCCCAGGTTGAGAAATCATGAACAACATAAAATTTACAAAAGCATAAAAGAAACCACCAACTGCGACTATTGTCAGCCAAGTCGGAGTTTGTCTGAAGATAATTTTAAAAAATCCAAACGGATTACTTCTGTTCTGCATTCTTGATTGCATATATGCTTTAAGTTCTTCATCTTTTCTCAGGTCAAGAACTGTCGGAAGCCAGACAACAAAAATACCTAAGTGTAGTACCCAAACAAAAGGCACTTTGTCTGTAATGTCAAAGTCAGCGAGTGAAAGTAAATGAACAATTAGTCCTAGTGTCCAACCTGTAACTGCAAAATAGAATAGAAATTTCTTCATTGTCTGTTCGTTAATTTTTTGTCTGTTGTCTGATAAAATTGCCGGGAACGCCCCGACGCTATGGCAATTTCGGGAATAAATTGTTGCTCAACTATCTGCCAGCACATCTTGACCGATTTATCGGTAAATGTATATAAAGATTTCAAATGTTTCAACGAACACGCAACTTAGCGCAGCGGTCTCTTGAGCGCAGCTCAAAAACCCGCATTTGCTATAGCGTTTGTTGCATGCAGTTTTTTGTCAATCAGTCTGATATAGAAGAACAGCAAGTTTGTGAATGTCACTATAGAACAAATATATGCTTTTATCACAGAAATCATCAGTATAGTTTACTGTATTTACTTGCGCAATAAATGTCATTGGATTTCCATCGGGATCATTTGGTGTTTCATCAGATTGCACCCAATTAGGTACACCGCCAATTTGTTCAAGAATACTTGATGAAACATCATACTTATTCATTAACTCACCTTCATCTTTGAATTTCTGTTTTGTCTTTTCGTATGTGGATTTAGTCAAATTGAACCATTCTACCCAATCTGGTGTAAGGTCAAAATATCGAAAGTCTGTCTTAAAAGAATATTTTCCGTTAATGATGTCAAAGCCCATCATACAGTCTTGGCAATATTCATTAAATGTGTCAGCATTTTCTGTATTGTAGGGATCTTCATTAAATTGAAGCATATGAAGTTGTCCTGACCATAAAGGATTAATTTTGTTGAGTTCGATAGAAAAAAGTGGAAACAAGAACTTAGTGTGTTCTTCAATTCTGTCGGCAAAAACTTCTATCGGGTCCGGGAACATTTTCAGGTAAGAAGGTGTCTCTATCATGGATTTTAAAATTGCATGCAACGGATGACGCTCCCGTTACACGGGACAGGTAATGGCAAGTGCGGGAATAAATTGTTGCTCAACTGTCTGCCAGCACAAATGTATATAAAGATTTCAAATGTTTCAACGACCACGAATACCCGCATTTGCTATAGCGTTTGTGCTTGTTGCATAACTCATTTTTATTGGATTTAATGATATATAAATTGGAATTTGCTAATTTTTGGATCTGATAATCAATATTTTGCATTTTGATGGATTTGTCTTTATCATCAAAGTTCTGCGAATATTGAGTTGTGCAACAGCCACGTTTGTTATAGCGCGTTTTTTATAAATTAAAGTGAAAGCCAAAACTTGCTCCATAAGACATTGGATTGGATTCTAAAACTTCATCGCTTATCTTATTCAGTCCATATCTCAAATATGGAGCGATTGAAATGAATAATTTCTCGCTCAAATTGTATTTCAAGCCGAGTTCTAAATCAATTGCAAATATTGTCTTATTAAACTTTTGATTAAGTCCCGTTTTCGAAAATTCAGTTTCTTTTTCTGATCCGTCTCCCATTTTTGAAATTTCTTTTTCTTTTATTAAGAAACTCGTAACAATTCCTGTCGAGGCAAATAATGACAACTTGTCCTGATGTACGAAGTCATATGAAACCAACACGGGAATGTCTATGTAACTGACGTTAATATTGGATTCCAGCGGAATAAGCGGGTCATTAGGTTCAATATTACCCCAAGAATAGTCAAGAATATAACCTTTAGTTGAAAAAAGCAAACCTGTCTTTACTGAAATTTTTTCAGCGAAATTGTAATTCATTGAAAGGCCTAAACTATAGTTAGTCTTTGTTTTATACTCATGGTCAAAGCCTGGAATGCTTTTAAATTGGTAATTATAGAAGTCAGGCGAGCCTATAATGCCAATTGATAGTTTGTTAACTTGTCCATTGACCAAAATTGTCAAAAGAAGCAAAATTGAGAATAATGATGTTTTTTTCATGGTGTGCGATTTTGGTTTAAAATGCGCTATAACGGCTGACGCTATGGCAAGTGCGGGATTAAATTGTTGCTCAACTGTC
>CAYQTT010000025.1:0-56046 GCA_964420555.1 uncultured Lentimicrobiaceae bacterium
CACTATTCACTATTCACTATTCACTATTCACCCTTCACTCTTCACTCTTCACTCTTCACTTTTCACTTTTCACTTCTTACTGCCTTCTGTCCGCCTATCGCCAAAATCAATCCCAGCGCTATTCCCAGTAAAGCTGCGAACAGCACCCGGAATTCGGGAGGAAGTAAAAAGGTTATCGTGTGAGCCGGGATCCAGAAAAAAGGTATAGTTTTTTTAAAAATGAAATTCCACATCACATCCCAGTTTATGCCTTTCAGTATGGGTCCGAAAGGAATGGGTTTCAACAATCCACTGACTGTTCCGCCATTAGCAATGATATGGATATCAGTGATTTTATGCAATGTCATCATAACCGGTGCAAAAATCAGGTTCATTGTAGTTGAAATAGTGAAAGCGTCAAGCAATTTTAATCCTGAAAAACTACCACTCATAGCTTGCGGTGCATTTTTTAATCCCATGTATGCCAGAAAAGCAGGAGCACCTGTGGCAAATATATTGAACGCCAGGTTAATAGCTAAACCCAGAAATCCCCATACGATCATGCGCGGAATTATTCCAAAACCAGGCTCATTGTAGTTTCCGGACTTGATGCGGAGTGCAATGATTTCTCCCAAAGTTGCCAGCAAAGCAAATTTCAGAAAGCTCATGATCATACCATGTTCTTTATTAAACTGCATATACCAGTTAGTAACCGGCGAAATGAAAACAAATATGACAATTACCGCCAGAACAGTTGTGATAAATACCAAATCATGCTTTTTCATAAACTCAAAATTTGTGCAAAGGTAGAAGAATTGCATTATTCAGGAAGATGTTTACTTTTGCGGGTAAAATATTTCAATATGAAAAGTTGGAATTGCCTCTTACTATTATTCCTCACTCCAATATTTTCTCAATCACAAATTTTTATTGGCTTTCCATCATCTGATTCAATTGAAGTGTCGAAGGAAAGTAAAGGAGCAACTTTAAATGCAAATGCCCAACCTGATACTGACCGCAACGATATTCCATTTATCGATTACAAACAGGCTGTAATATGGAATACGCCAACTGATTCGGTTTGCGATTATGCTTATATCCGGAAAAATTTCACTGACCAGATGGTCTCTGTGTGGAATAATCCGAAACATTTATACCCTGCAAGCCGCGTATATTCAGTAGTTATTGATGATAAATTTTACCGGGCAGTCAGAGTTTCGGAAGCGAATTATGTGTTTGCCGAAAAAATAGTAAGTGGCGAAATGGACCTTTATATTTACCGGAAAATTCCACAGTTTAATGGTTGGATCGAATATGTCGGGCAGGATGCAAATGGAAATGTTTATCATAACAATATGATTATTGAAAATGAAAACGGGCGTAGCAAAAAGGATTATTTCAGCTATTTTATTTCATTAAATTCAGATACGCTTCATCCGGTTTCAGCCACAACGCTGAATACTTTTTCTGATACATATTTAATTGATACTCCTGAAGCTAAAGCTCTTGCAACCAGGTTTACCGGAAAAAACTGGAATAAATCACGAAAAATAGCCGTTGTCGGTTTAATGACAGTTGGTATACTGGGATTGGCTGCAACAGGAGGAAGTGGGGGCGCTTCACTTATTTTTATGCTGGGATTTCCGGCAGCAGCACTGGTTGCTTACCTCAATCGTCCGCAAACCCTAACCTGGCAGGATATGGTGGAAATTGTACAAACGTATAACCGGGAAAAAGCAGCTTCTCACTGATCAAAATCAGCAGTACACTGCAGTATATTTTTCGAAACAGATTACTTTTCAATCCGTATCCTTGCATCCACAGCTTTAATCATCTTCATATTGCCCATGAGCGGATTGATATCCATTTCAGCAATTTCAGGAGCTGCCAGGCAAAGAGCTGAAACACGTGTAATTACATCAGCAAAAAGTTCTTCGTTGAGTCCTTCCTGTCCACGGGCTCCTTCAATGATTTTATAACTTTTTAAATTTTTGATCATTGAAGCCGCTTCTTCCTTCGAAACAGGCGCAAGTGAGGATTGTACATCTTTCAGTACTTCAATATATATTCCACCCAAACCGCATAAAACCATATGGCCGAATTTTGGCTCCTGCTTGGCACCGATATATACGGAATGTCCGCTGAGCATCGGTTGTATTAGTATAGCAGTAGTCTCTGCAATCTGAATCATACGATCGAACTCAAGAGCCACCTGGTCAAAGTTCTTTACATTCAGAACCACACCTCCGACATCGGATTTGTGAACAGGGCCGACTACTTTCATAACAACAGGCAATCCCAGTTCGGAAGCGGCTTTAATGGCAGATTCTTTATCAGTTACTACAGCTTCGCCTGCCCTCGGAATTCCGGCTGCATCGAACAAAGCCTGAACTTTTTCCGGATGCAGGTATCCGTCCTCAGAGTGGCCGATAATTTCACGGATAGCTTTTAAATTAATTTCTGGCTGAGCGACAGTTTCGGGGGCGGGAGCCGGAGTATTATAAACTTTACATAATGCATTTCCGAAATTTACCTCGTCAGGGAAATTGATACGTCCCAAACCTATAAAATACTCTATTTCGTTTTTTACATTGATAATTGATGGAAGCACAGGATAAATCGGCTTACGGCAAGAATTCATTTTTTCGTCGAGCAACTTATACACATCATACACTTCGAAAAGACCGGGGCTTCCAAAAATTACTGCCATTCCGTCAATACCAGGGAAATCATTTTCGCAGGCATCAATAATATAACCTAGCTGTTCAGCAGTTCCAGTTGCCAGGAAATCGATAGGATTAGCAACGGAAGAACCGGAGAAAAGTTTTGTAAGTAGCTCAGGATGTTCGAGATGCGGAATTTCAAGACCTCCTTCGGATAAAGCGTCGGTTAGCATTACTGCTGGTCCGCCGGCATGAGTAATAATAGCTATATTTTTGCCTTTCAGTGGCTTATGCATGAAAATACTTGCTACGGTTGCAAGTTCCTCACGGCTATGGCAACGAACAATTCCGGCCTTCCGGAAAAGTGACTCAACAGCAACATCGGGACTTGCCAGTGCGCCCGTATGCGACGAAGCAGCGCGACTTCCTGCTGCCGAACTACCTGATTTAATGGCTGCTATGCTACATCCTTTGCGGATCAGCGACGATGCATGTTTCAGCAGCATATCTGGTTTGTTCACGCTTTCGATGTAAAGCAGTTTTACACGTGAACTTGTTTCCGGATCGAAATTTTCATCAAGGTATTTCAAAACATCTTCAACGCCTAATTGAGCGCTGTTGCCGACCGAATAAACACTCGAAAATGTAAGCCCTTTTGGAATTGAAGCTTCCATAATAAACACTGCCGTAGCTCCTGAACCAGAGATGAAATCGACACCTTTGGCTTCCAGTTTTGGAATGGGAGTGGTGAAAACCGAAGTATGGTGGTGGTTCATCATGCCAATACAATTCGGGCCAATCAGGCAAGCATCGTATTGATTTACTGTAGTTACTATTTTTTCTTCCAATAAAGCACCTTCAGCACTTTCTTCGTGAAATCCTGCTGAAAGAATTATAAATGCGCGTGTTTGCTTGTCGCGGGAGAGTTTTTCGACTGTATCAGGACAGTATTTTGCAGCTATAGCCAGAATTGCCAGGTCACAGTCAGGTAATTCATCCACACTTTTATGGCAGATTATTCCCTGGATTATCTCTTCTTTAGGATTAACCACATACAATTTGCCGTCGAAATGGTTGTCAATCAGGTTTTTCAAAACTTTTCCGCCGGGTTTAGCCGTATCGTTCGATCCGCCAACAATTACAATACTTGCCGGATTAATCAGTTGCTTGGTTATCATATAAGTTGCAGAATTTCAGTATTTAATCATGGAATACATCGAAAGCTCATCCACCTCCGAATATGGGGCGAAAGTACGAAAAGCGGCTGAAACCAAAAAAATGATTTGCAGATTATGAATCAGGGATTTGGGATTTGGAACTTGGAATTTGGAACTTATTTCTTCCTGACCCAAGGCACAAACACAGGCGTCTTATTACAATAAGCTTCCCATTCCGGGTGATTACGGTATTTTTCCTCTAACATGGGCACGCCGGAAACATATCGTAATAATAATGTAATAACTATCGGGCTCAGGATTGTAATATACCAAAGCGTTCCGGTTAACGAAATAATCCATAATCCCCACCACAGCAGTGCTTCTCCAAAATAATTGGGATGGCGCGAATATTTCCACAATCCTGATTTTATAATATGACCTTTATTTTCCGGGTTATTCCTGAACTGTTTCAATTGATAATCGGCCAAAGTTTCCATTAAAAAGCCTGAAATAAAAATAAGGCTCCCAATACTTGTGAAAACAATTTTACCCTCAAAACCGGAGTTATAAACCGCTAAAACAGGCAGCGAAATGATCAGCATCATTAGTCCCTGTAGCATAAACACCTGGAAATAGCTTCTCAGTATGAAATATTTCCATGTCTTGCGCCAGTTTGCATACCTGAAATCTTCGGCATGTCCATTATTCCTTAAAAATATGTGCAGCGAGAGCCGGATTGCCCATGCCGAAAGAAAAATACCAAAAAGTATTTGTGTAAAATTCAGTGAATCAATTTGTATTGCGAGTGAACAGGCTACTATAACAAAACCTATTCCCCAGAAGATGTCAATAATGCTGTTGTTTTTCAGTTTCAATGCAAGCACGAACATTACATTCATGGCAATGAAAATTACGGCTGACACATAACTGAAATCAGAAAGCATAAAGTATAAGAATAGAATGGAAATAAATCAGGATTATTCTTCCATAATGGAAAGAACTACTGTTCCCGGACCACCATGCACACCCAGTACAGGGCTGCAATCGTTGATAAACAGCGGTCGTTTGCCGGTTAGTGTTTCCATTTGTGAAGCATACCAACCTGCTGTTTCAGGATTGCGGATATGAGAGATTGAATACCCCCAGATTTTTCCTTTTTCAATTAATTTTGAAGCCTCTTTCATCAGCAGTTTCATGCTACCTTTTTCGGAGTAGGCTTTGCCGAAAGTAGTAGCTTTCCCTTCATTATTAACCGAAATGATCGGATTTACACCTAACAGTTTACCTACAACCCCTTTCGAATGGCTTAACCTGCCACTTTTAACAAGGTATTTCACGGTTTTGGCACTCACCAGGATATGGTTTTTATCGTTCCAGCTTTCAACGGATGAAACAATCTCACTGTGTGATTTACCATGCTCGATAGCTTCGGCAGCACGCAGTACAGTAAGTCCTAATGCACTCGACAGGCGGTTGGAGTTCAAAACACTAATTTGTTTTCCACTTTGCTCGCTTACTGCTTTTGCGGCACGCTGGCTGTTCGAAAAAGTACCGCTGAGTTGTTTGCTCAAATGAATTCCAATAGTCGATTCGTAATGCGAACTCAGGTAGGAATATTTATTTATAAAATCTTTATACGAAGGTTGTGAAGTAGTAGGATAAACCGGTGATGTTTCGAGCAGGTTATAAAACTGTTCGCTGGCAATGGTAGTGCGGTCGAGATAAACAGAAGCACCAACCTGCAAGGTAAGCGGTATCATACTTATCTGGTATTTTTCGAGGATTTCCTGCGGTATATCGCAGGTTGAATCCGTTACAAGCGCAATAGGGAATTTCGGGTGATGCGACATTTCCTGCTGCATAACCATATCGTCAACTTTTTGATAAGTTATAGATGATTTTTTACTTATCGCTTCAAAAAGTTTGATCGGATTATCGGAATGAATGTGAATACGTAAACGCTTTTCGGAACCTGCAACTACCAGTGAATCACCCATATCGGATATTGCATTGCGTAATGTTTCTTTGGTTTCTCCGGGGTGTAAATCAAGTGCAAGCAAAGCCTCGCAACAATAGCGGTGAGTAATTTCCTCATGCGAATCCGTCTGAACGTCCTCAAGGATCATATCATTCATCGGAATAGCCAGTCGTCGGATAGTTTGCCTGTTTTTAAAGAAATCAATCATCCCTTCGAGGAACAATACAAAACCTTTGGCGCCGGCATCAACAACATTAGCCCTTGCAAGAACTTCCATCTGTCGGGTAGTATCGGCAAGCGAATCTTTAGCTACCTGAAAAGCTTTTATCAATAGTTCAACAAAGTCTTCAATCAACTCTTTCATGGAATTGATAAACTCAGCCCATTCGCGGATTACCGAAATCATAGTGCCTTCTACAGGATTGGCAATGGCTTCGTAAGCGTAAGTTACAGCTTTGGTAATAGAACGCGAAAAATTCTCAACAGTCAGGTTTTCTTCATTTTCTATTTCGTTGCCGAATCCATAAAGAAATTGGGCAAAAATGATTCCTGAGTTCCCCCTTGCACCGACCAATGCCGCATCAGCAAGAGCTGTAGCCGCCATTTTAACATTATTGGTAGGTATTGGGCTGTCGACGATTGAACGCATGGTACTCGCCAGGTTTGTTCCTGTATCGGCGTCAGCCACAGGAAAAACATTGATTTTATTTAGTAAGCCCTGGTTTTCAAAAATGCGCTGAGCTCCGGCCAGAAAGGCATAATAGAAACTTCTGCCATCGAGCAATTTAACAAGCGGGATTGAATTTTCCAATGGAGGGATAGCTTTGTTTTTACTATTTTAACCGAGAAAATGAGTTATTCGCGGCTTGGATTGAATACAAAATTAGTCTTTTTTCAGATATGTCATATCTTTTATATGTAGAACAATCATATTTTTTGTTAAAAGTTATCAACCAAAAAAATAATTATCAAACATGAAAAAGTTAAATGTCATTTAATCAAATGTTTAGATTGGCGTATTATTTGATTTTATTGAAAGAAGAAAAATCTCCGGCATCAATTTTTGCATTCAGTTCTTTTTCAGTCTCATTGAAAGCGGAGCGCGAGCCACAATTATACATCACTGTAAGAGGCTGATTGTCAATGATCATTTTCATAAGTTCGTCTGAAGTCGGAGTAGCAGGAAGTTTCGAATATTCTTCATAGGTAAGCCTGATAAAAGCAACATTAGCTGTAATTCCCCGGTTATCGAGCAAAAAACCATCGTGCAACTGAGTAGGGTAGGCGAGAGCGCCATTTAAATAAATATCCTTAACATCGGGATAGGATGCGATACTCTTTTTGTCATCACTTAATGTAACCGGAACCAGTTTCGAGTAGTCTTTTATAGTTTTATAGATAATAACTTTCGGTCCGGGAATTCCAACTCCGGTAATGGGTTGAGCGTTTTCTGCTTTTTTGGCAGTGCAGCATGATGTGAGTATGCCACTAATAAGAATTAAAGAAGCGTACAGGTTTATCCGTTTCATAATAGATTGTTAATTTTAAACAAATTTAGGATTTTAATGTTACTAAAAGCATGCTGTGTGAGTAATATTTAATATTTTTGTGACCGTACAATCGAATGGCACGAAAATTGCAAATTGCAGATTACAAAAATGATTCCGGTCAATATCCGGTTTAAATGTCAGATTATTTACTAAACCAATAAAATTTAAAAAAATGAAAAAAGTACTTGTTACTTTAGGAATTGCAATGGTTATGGCTGTTTCAGCTTTTGCTCAGAATGCAACTCCTCAGCCTGCGGCTAACCCTAACGCTCCTGTAATTACATTTGAAAAGACCACTCATGATTATGGTACAGTTACCAAAGGCGGAGATGGAACCTGTGAATTTAAATTTAAAAACACAGGTGTTGAACCGTTAATTCTTTCTAATGTATCCTCATCATGTGGATGTACTGTTCCCGAATGGCCCCGCGAACCTATATTAAGAGGAAAATCGGCTTCAATTAAAGTAAAATACGATACTAACCGGAATGGTCCTATAAATAAAACCGTTACTGTGATGTCAAATGGAACAGTAGCATCCATTCAACTCCGGATTATTGGCAATGTGGTTGAAGCATCCTCAGGTGCACAGATGCCACAAAATAATTTGAATAAAAGTGCTGCCCCGGTTGCAAAATAATATTTTAAAAAGCTTTAGGAAAGGCTGTCTGTTTCAGATGGCCTTTTTTTATGAAAAATAACGAAGGAATAAAAATGAGTAGCCATGCAGATAAATATGAGAAATGTATTTCCGGTTACATATATATAAATAACACTGGAATCCAGTATTAGATCCTATTGGCTCTAAACAGTTTTGGATTAAAGCTTTTATCTAAGCAATGTGCTTTACAATAGAATATTTTAATTAAGACAATTGAAAATTGAATATTGAAAATCGAACCTTGAACCAATCTGGAAACCTTTCAATCCCTAATCCCAAAACCCCAATCCCGATTTTTAGATCCCTGTTGTTAATAAATTAATGTAGCAGAAAAGGATAAAGCAGGTCGAAAAATCGCTATTTTTGGCCCTTATGGAGGAGAATGAAAGACCGGATGCGCTGGCATCACGAAAATCAATTAAAAGGCCTGTAATTGGCCGCGACGCATTTCAGGAACATGGCAAGTTGCCCCCTCAGGCTATAGACCTTGAGGAAGCTGTGCTTGGTGCATTAATGCTTGAAAAAGATGCTGTAGCAGCTGTTATCGATATGCTGGTTCCCGGTGTGTTTTACAAAGAATCGCACCAGATTATTTTTGAAGCTATCAACATGCTTTTTCATAATAATGAACCTGTTGATATTCTTACGGTTACCAACACGCTACGAAACATGGGGAAACTGGAGATGGCCGGTGGACCTTTTTATATTACTCAGCTTACTTCCCGTATTGCTTCTTCAGCAAACATCGAGTTTCATGTTGGTATTCTGAAACAAAAATTCCTTCAACGTGAACTGATAAAAATCTCGACTGAAACCATCCGCAAATCGTTCGAAGATTCAACTGATGTTTTCGATTTGCTCGATGAAACAGAAAGCAGTCTTTTCTCAATCAGCGAAAATAACCTTCGTAAAAAAGCACAGCTGATGCCCGAATTGGTTCATAAAGTATTGAACCAGATTGATAATGCACGGAAAAATGACGGATCATTCTCGGGAGTACCATCCGGATTTATTGACCTCGATAAACTAACCGGAGGCTGGCAGCGAAGCGACCTGATTATTATTGCCGCCCGTCCGGGTATGGGTAAAACTGCTTTTGTACTATCGATGGCTCGTAATATCGCCGTTGAAGCCAAGAAACCGGTTGCTGTTTTTTCGCTTGAAATGACTGCAGATCAATTGGTCGCTCGTTTAGTTGCGTCAGAAGCGGAGCTATCAGCAAGTAATCTTAGGCGCGGGCAACTGCAGAATTTTGAGTGGGAACAATTAAATTCACGAATTTCGAAACTGATTACCGCTCCTATATATATTGATGATACACCGGCATTGTCACTCTTTGAACTTAGGGCCAAATGCAGGCGTTTAAAAGCGCAATATGACATCGATATGGTTATTATTGATTATATTCAGCTAATGACTGCCGGTGGCGATCGCAAAGGAGGCGGCAACCGGGAACAGGAAATATCAGCCATTTCGCGATCACTCAAAAGTCTTGCAAAAGAGTTGAATATACCGGTAATAGCACTTTCGCAGCTCAATCGTTCTGTCGAAACCCGCAGTACGGCTCAAGGGAGTAAGAAACCTCAGCTTTCTGACCTTCGCGAATCAGGAGCTATTGAGCAGGATGCCGATCTTGTATTGTTTATATACCGTCCTGAGTATTACAAAATTATGGAGGATGAAGAGGGAAATTCGACAGAAGGGAAAGCGCAGATAATTATTGCCAAGCATAGAAATGGTGCTACCGACGAAATATGGTTGCAGTTCATCAGTCGGTTTGCACGGTTCCAGGATCTGGCAGGTTTGAGTATTGATCAAATGAGTATGTCGCTGGCGCCAAATTCGGGCTTCGAACAAACATCCTCAAACACGGTCATCATGCAATCGCGCTTGAACAGTATGGATGATGATAATGATCTGGGACAGCCTGGTTTTTAGCATTTTAAATTTGAATTATTAAGGTAATCCCTTTTTCTGAAGGAATCAAAGTTTATCCGTTTTGATGAAATGGAAATTTGTGTTTTTTCAACTGCTTCACCTTAAAACTTAAACTTTTACGGGCAGCCATTGTTAAAACTTTATAATTATTTAAGCGAATACAATAAAACATTTTAAAAATAGTTCAAAGAATAAAGGTTCAATAATGAAACGTTACTTCCTGATTATACTTCTGATTTTTTCACTGTCCCGGGTTCAAGCTGCATATCTGCTTATTCCAATGGATCAGACACAGAAAAATCATCTGAAAGCATACGGAATAGCATTCTGGATTCTACAGCAGGATGTTGAAGTGAGCTGGTTGCTTAATTACCGTGGCGGTGCATTTATGATAAAATATATTAAGGCTGTAGAAAATGAGTGTTTTATCAGAGGAGTAAGCAGCGAAGTGATTGCTGATGCTCAGTCAACAGCTATTCTTACGGAGATTTCTGATCCTGAAGTAAATATGGACGAAGTGAAGCTGAATAAAGCGCCCCGCATTGCAGTTTATTCGCCTAAAAATAAACTACCGTGGGACGATGCTGTAACTTTGGCACTTACCTACGCTGAAATTCCGTATGATATTGTATATGATGAAGAGCTGATAACCGGCGTTTTACCCCTTTACGACTGGCTTCATCTTCATCATGAGGATTTTACCGGACAATTTGGTAAATTCTGGGCATCGTATCGGAATGCCTCCTGGTATAAGGAAGATGTGCGTTCGAATGAGGAAATGGCTGCTAAACTAGGATTTTCGAAAGTTTCGGAAATGAAACGCGCCGTTGCCATGAAAATAAGAGACTTTGTTGCCGGTGGAGGCTATTTGTTCTCAATGTGTTCGGCACCAGATAGCTATGATGTTGCACTAGCTTCCGAAGGTGTTGATATTTGCGATGTAATGTTTGATGGCGATGGAATGGATCCCGGTGCAAATTCGAAATTAAATTATGACAATTGTTTTGCATTTAAGGACTTTAAACTGGTTACTAACCCATATGAGTACGAGATTTCGTCCATCGATGTAAATACCCAGCGTAAAGTGAGTCCCACCAACGACTTTTTTACTTTATTCGACTTTTCGGCCAAATGGGACCCAGTGCCTACCATGTTGTGTCAGAATCATATGCAGGTAATCAGGGGGTTCCGCGGACAAACTACAGCCTTTGAAAAACAGCATATAAAACCTGAAGTAATTGTAATGGGTGAAAATAAGGCTCTTGATGAAGCCCGCTACATACATGGTGATTTTGGTAAAGGAACATGGACCTTTTATGGAGGCCACGATCCGGAGGATTATGAACATCGGGTTGGCGATCCTCCTACCGATCTTAATCTTTTTCCAAATTCACCCGGGTACAGACTGATACTGAATAATGTGTTGTTTCCGGCTGCAAAAAAGAAAAAGCAAAAGACCTGATTTCCTATTTCGGACAAATCGCGACCACTAAATCCGGTAGCTTTAAACATTCTGAAAATCTGGTTTTAATTGTTTATTAAAAGATGAACATCTAAACTGGATTCTTCTCTGCTTGCTTGAATCAGTCACACAGATTTCTTTCTACTTTAAATAATTTAATTATCACTACCGGGCAAATTTAAAACAGGCTCTGAATATTATTTTTAATTTTTAAAAAAAATTATAAAGTCATATCTATTTCTTGCTAATTTTACAGCATAATTATATTTAGCAATGGATTTAACCAGATTGAAAGCCCTCTTCCAGGATATTTATCAGAATAATAGCGATATACCTTCCGTCTTCTTTGCACCTGGCCGTGTGAATCTGATTGGTGAGCACACTGACTATAACGGTGGTTATGTATTTCCTTGTGCAATAAGTTTTGGAACATACCTTATTATAAGGGCAAATCATGATAAGGTCATAAGGTTGTCTACCACTAATTTTAGTTACAAAGTTGAAATTGCTCTTGCTGATTTACATATAAAACATGGAAATGAATGGGTAAATTATCCTTTAGGCGTTTTCGATCAGTTTAAAAAACGCGGTTTCACAATTACCGGATTTGATTTACTGTATTCAGGCGATATACCTAACGGAGCTGGTTTGTCATCCTCGGCATCTATCGAAATGGTTACAGCGGTTGCTTTGGATTCATTGCTCGAAACTGAGCTGAACAGGGTTGAACTGATAAAAATCGGACGCGCTGCCGAAAATGAATTCGTAGGCATGAATTGCGGTATCATGGACCAGTTTGCTATCGGAATGGGTAAAAAAGAATCCGCTCTGGCTCTTAATTGCCGCTCGCTCGAGTTTCAACATGTTCCTTTGCGACTTAGTGATTACAAAATAGTGATTGCAAACACAAACAAACGCCGCGAACTGGCCGATTCTAAATATAACGAGCGTGTAGCCGAATGCGCTGTTGCACTCGAAAACCTACGTCAGGCAAAACCTATGGTTGATTTAAGTTCAATGAGTATGGACGAATTTAAAAAGTATTCGCATCTTATTGCTGATGAAACTATTCGAAAAAGGGCTCATCACGTGATAAGCGAAAACAACCGTGTACTTGAGGCTATTGCTGCTTTGATAGGAGAAGATCTTGTAACTTTCGGCAAATTGATGAATCAATCGCATGTTTCACTGAAAGAAGATTATGAAGTTACCGGTTTTGAACTTGATACCATTGTAAATGAAGCATGGCAGGTGGACGGCGTGCTTGGCGCACGTATGACCGGCGCAGGTTTCGGCGGATGCAGTGTAAATATAGTCAGGAAAGATAAAATCGATGAATTTATTCAGAAAGTCGGATTAAATTATACCGAAAAAACCGGTCTTGTGGCTGATTTTTATATTGCTTCAGTTGGTAACGGAGCAGGTAAACTGGAATAATTCTAAATACTGTTTCTTTGTTGTTGATATTCATTATTATACATATTATCTGCTAAAAAAAAATAAAAAAATCAATTTCTTTGTGTCAACTTAACACTAAGTTGTCTATTTTTACATTTCGGGAGTACAATTTCGTTATACTTTTTCAGTAGGATTTCCTCATTACTGAGCTTTGAGGTATAAGTGACTTTATGCACCCAAATCATAGATAGTGCTGGAATTCAGTTTTAAATGTGAGTGCAGAGTAATAAGTTATAATTCACCCCCTTAACAACTTAAACATGGAACAAAAAAACGCAAACTATGGTCTGGGAATGACTGTAATCGGATCCATTTTCTTTATCTTTGGATTCGCCACTACCTTTATTATTACTTTAAGTGGTCAGGTAAAGGATATTTTTGAATTAACAGAGTTTAGAGCACAGTTGCTTAGTTTCGCATTTTTTATTACTTACTTTTTTATTTCCATTCCTATTGGACTGTACATAAAAAAGATTGGATATAAAAGTGCATTGATAATTGGCTTGTTGCTTATGGCCGCAGGTAGCTTCCTGTTTTTTCCGGCTGCAAAAGTTCCTTCATTCCCTCTATTCCTTGCAGCTACTTTTGTTCTGGCTTCAGGGGTTGTATTTCTGCAAACCGCTGCTAATCCATATGTTACAGCTTTGGGATCGGAAGAATCAGCAGGTGGCAGACTTAACCTTGTACAGGCTCTCAATTCAATAGCTACTATGGTTGCTCCATGGATTATAGCCGTGTTTATTTTTAAAGGAGCCAGCGAAATGCTTTCGTCCCTTGAAAAAGCTCAAACAGTTCAGATGCCTTTTATTATAATAGGTATTATAGTTGTATTGGTTGCTATCGCCATCTTTCTTACTAAACTTCCTGAAGTAGGAGGTGGAACAGATTTACAGCGTAAAAGCGTTTGGAATCATCCTCATGTTATACTTGGTGCTGTTGGTATTTTCTTTTATGTAGGTGCCGAAGTAGGTACAGGTGGACTGATCCTAAATTATTTGAAAACTACCATGGATATGACACCTGAAGTTGCAGGTAAATATGTTGCAATTTATTGGGGTGGCGCTATGGTTGGCAGGTTCTTCGGATCAATTATGCTTTCGAATATTACCGATAACGTAAAGAAATACTCATATGTAGCTGCTGTTTTATTACTGGCTTTGGTTTCCGGTTCATTTGTAACTGGATGGAGTTGGAATATCGGCCTTATTTTTATGGCCGTTGCTCTTGGTAATTTCCTTGTTATGCAACTTGGCCAGGGAAATGCCGGGCGTTCACTGGCTGTATTTGCTTTATTAGCTGCAATTCTTGCACTTGTAACTGCGTTTACCACAGGTAGTGTAGCATTATGGGCTGTGGTTTCCATTGGTATGTTTAACTCAATTATGTTCCCAAATATTTTTACACTTGCTGTAAAAGATCTGAACCCCGGCGAACTAAGCACTGCTTCGGGTATTATCAACACTTTAATCTGTGGTGGAGCCATTATTCCGCTCATCATGGGTAAAGTTGCTGATGTATCTGGGTATTCATGGGCATTTATAGTTCCTGCTGTTTGTTACCTGTATATTTTCTTCTATGCAGTTAAAGGAAGTAAATTCAGGTCAGCATAAATGCATATCTTATTGCAAAATAAAGATTTAAGAATAGTTTTAATAATCAAAGATCAAACCGACATTTGGGGCCACAAACAGCAAAACACGTGAAATAGCCATGAGCAGAATAATTTCTCACCCACCGAAATGATTATTCTCAAGGTATATTCCATCTGACCCATAAAAATTAAAAAATAAACAGATGAAACAAGTAGCAATAGGAATTGATATTGGAGGTACCAATACAGCAATAGGAGTAGTTGACCGTGACGGAAATATTCTTTATGAAAAACAACCCCAGTTGCCTACACCACAAAAAAAAGACAATCCGACTGGAAGTGAATCGGTTTCGGAAGAACTGTTGAGAGATTTTGTTTCTTTGCTTGCGTTGGAAATTAAATCAGCCATTGATGTAGTTACGAAAATTAACCCTGCAATAGGAGTAATGGGAATTGGAATAGGTGCACCAAATGGAAATTATTATTCCGGAACTATCGAACATGCTCCAAACCTGCCCTTCGTTGGTGTGGTACCTTTTGCTAAAATGCTTCAGGCTAAATTTCCTGAAATCACAAATGTTAAATTAACTAACGATGCAAATGCAGCTGCATTAGGCGAATTAATTTTCGGTGGTGGAAAAGAAATGAAGAATTTTGTGATGATCACTCTGGGCACTGGCCTGGGGAGCGGACTCATCGTAAATGGCGATCTGGTATATGGAGCTGATGGTTTTGCCGGTGAAGTTGGTCATACAACAATCGGAAGAGGAACACGCACCTGTGGTTGCGGCGGAATTGGCCATCTTGAAGCGTATTGCTCAGCAACCGGTATGAAACGTACTGTTTTCGAACTTCTGGCAAAGTACAATAGTACTGAAAGTGAGCTTGCTTTGATTCCTTTTAACGAAATGAATTCAAAAATTGTGTTTGATGCTGCCGAGAGAGGTGATAAACTGGCAAAAGAGGTTTTTGAAGTCACCGGTCAGTTATTAGGAGAAGCATTAGCCGATACTGTTCATCATCTTAGCCCGGAAGCCATTTTCCTTTTTGGCGGACCTGTTGCTGCCGGCGACTATATCTTTAAACCAACCATCGAAAGCATGGAACGTCATCTTCTTCCGATATTCAGGAATAAGGTAAAATTACTTCCATCAAGTCTCAAAATGGGATCGGTAGCCATTATGGGTGCCAGTGCTCTTGTGTGGAAAGAAATAGAGAAGCAGGGATTATAGGTCATTAACAATCTCTTACAACAGCACTTCAATTAAATTTTTTGAAGTGCTGTTTTTTTATTAATTAGTTTCTAAAAAAAAATATCTTTGCATTATAACTTTCAATGTTTTTTTATTTATTAATACCTGTTTTGAAAGTTAATAGTCAGTAAATTTTCATTGTATGAGTACAATTATTTTTGAGTAATCTCATGAAATTCAAACCTAAACAATAAATATGGTTGATAATTTTACACTGGGTTTTATAGATTACGCCATCATGGCAATCTATTTCATTTTTGTGCTTGGCATAGGCTGGGCACTAAAAAAATACATGAAATCAAGCTCTCAGTTCCTCGAAGGCGGTAAAAACATTCCTTCCTGGATTACAGGACTGGCTTTTATTTCGGCAAACCTTGGAGCGCTTGAAGTGTTTGGAATGGGCGCATCAGGAGCTAAATACGGCTTAATGACTGCTCATTTCTACCTGATAGGTGCCATCCCTGCCATGATTTTTCTGGCGCTGTTTATGATGCCTTTTTATTACGGTTCCAAAGCGCGTTCGGTTCCGGAATACCTGAAACTCAGATTCGATGAAAAAACCCGTGGTTTCAATGCATTCTCTTTTGCTATCATGACCATTTTTGCTTCCGGTATTTCGATGTTTGCACTGGCAAGATTGATGGAAGTAATGCTTCACTGGAATTTTCATTACAGTATTATTGCTTCCGCAGTAATTGTTTTGGTTTATACTTATTTAGGTGGTTTAAAATCAGCTATTTATAATGAAGTTCTGCAATTCTTTCTTATCGTAATCGGTTTTCTTCCGTTGGTAATAATCGGTTTGCAGGATGTTGGCGGATGGGATGGACTCACATTAAAACTTAACGAAGTTGCTATTCAGAAAGGCTACGAAGCCGGAACCTGGACAAGTACCTGGAAATACCTGGGTTCAGCTTCTTCAAATCCTATGGGTGTTGATTGGATTGCAATGTTCACCGGACTTGGCTTTGTGCTTGCTTTTGGATACTGGTGTACCAATTTTCTGGTTGTTCAAAGAGCAATGGCGGCTAATTCAATGTCTGGAGCAAGGCGCACTCCGCTTATCGGCGCATTACCCAAAATGTTCCTTCCTATCCTTGTAATTGTTCCCGGAATGATAGCGATGGCACTGATGGCCTCACCCGAAAAAGGCCTGGTTCTGATTGGTGATCAGGGTCAGACGGATTATAACATGATCATTCCCACCATGTTGGTGCATTATTATCCGACAGGTTTGTTAGGCCTTGGAATAACTGCTCTCATGGCTTCGTTTATGAGCGGAATGGCGGGAAATGTTACAGCTTTTAATACAGTTTTTACCTACGACATCTACCAGTCATACATAAATCCGGGTAAATCGGACGATCATTACCTCAAAATCGGTCAGTTTGCAACAATTTTCGGAGTGGCTGTAAGTATTGGTGCTGCCTATATTGCTGCCAATTTCAATAACATAATGGACTTTCTGCAGCTGATTTTTGCTTTTGTCAACGCGCCGCTTTTCGCTACTTTTATGCTTGGAATGTTCTGGAAAAAAACTACAGGCCATGCCGCCTTCTGGGGATTACTGGCCGGAACAGCTGCCGCGGCTCTGCATTACAGCTTAACGATTGCCGAAGGCAAAGGCGGGTGGCTAGCTCAACTGGTTGAATATCCGAGCGGTATGGCACAGGGTTTCTGGACGGCAATTTACGCCTGGACGGTTTGTTTTGTTTTTACCATAGTACTGACATTTTTCACCAAACAATTAAAGACTGTTGACGAACTTAGAGGACTGGTTTACTCCCTGACACCCAAAACGCACGACGAACCGGGAATTGTATGGTACGAAAAACCGGTTGTTATGGCCGTTATCATCGGAGCGATAAGTATAATTTTAACAATCATTTTCTGGTAGGAGGAAAAAAAATGGATATGGACATTCGGATACCCATCGGACTTTTGTTCGTTATTTTAGGAATAATACTTGCTGCTTTCGGCATATTTACCTTAAACGATACTGAATTATATGCTCGTTCGTTAGGGCGGAATATTAATCTATGGACAGGTGCACTGATGCTCGTTTTTGGAGGAGCGATGCTGATTGTTCCTATACTTGGGAAGAAACGAAAAATGTAAACTGCGAACTGCAATTTTTATGTTAATTCAGAGTGCTAAGTATCAGAAAGCTGTTCATATAGGGCAGCTTTTTGAATTTCTGATACACATGTTACCTCAGGTAACCAGCGCTTCAGACAATTTATTATTACAATTAAACGTTAATGCTATAAATATGAGTAAATGGTGTTGCAGGATAGTAAAACTTGATTACTTTTGAATAATTATTACTAAAAAGACAACGGTATGTACAAACATGCCTCCAATTACTGTTTTTAAATGTTTTGTTCCTCATGAGAAACAAATTACAACTGAGTGTATTCCTGATATTTCTGATACTGGGAGTACAGGGAAATTTCACCAACATACAGGCACAACCTTTCGTAGATTATACATACACAGGTGTTTGTGATGGCAGTCCGACCACTTTTACAGTTGATGCTTCTGTTACCAATGTAAATGCTGTTCAGATCTGGAGTTGGGATTTCGGTGATGGGAATTTCTCCACATTTCAAAATCCAACCCACACATTTGCCACTTTTGGCAATTATACCGTAACCCTTACTATTACCGACACAAACGGTGCCATTGGGAGCGTTAGCCATGTTGTAACCATACAAGAACTTCCTATTTCTAATTTTGCTTACGCTACTCCAAATTGCAGTAACGATCCGGTTCAATTTACTGATTTATCGAGTACCATTAATGGTTTTATCCGGTACTGGATCTGGAACTTTGGTGATGGCACGCCTGTAGATACAATTTTCTTCCCCGAAAATCCTAATCCTGAGCATGTTTTTCCTAACCCTGGTACTTTTATCGTAACGCTTTCGGTTATGAATTCTGATTCCTGTAAGGATGATTTTTCGATGCCTGTTACAGTGATACCAAGCCCGATTGCTAATTTTTATTTCAATGGAAAATGCGAGGATCAGGTGGTTCAATTTACTGATGCTTCTTTTGCCAACGGAGCCGGAAACGTGGTTGCATGGAGCTGGGAATTTGACGATCCGTCGAGTGGAATAAATAATACATCTAACCTCGAAAATCCAATTCATACTTTTGCAAATGCCGGAACATACTTTGTTAAACTTACAGTTACAAATTTTAATAATTGTACTGATACGATTGTAAAACAAGTAGTTATAAATCCGCCACCACCAATTGGATTTGTTTATACAGCTGCCTGCCTGGATGAACTTATTAATTTTAGCCCGGATACTGCCATCATGGAAATAGGAACGATACAAACCTGGCTTTGGGATTTTGGTGATGGAATTACCTCTTCTTCAGCTTACACTTCACATTCTTATAATACTACCGGTACATATATTGTAACACTTACTGTTACGGATACATCAGGGTGTATAAATACTATATCCAAAAATGTGCTTGTTAATCCTTTACCATTTGCCCATTTCGATGCTGGTACATCAAACTGTGCAGAAGCTACTGTTCAGTTCACCAATTTATCAAGTACAACTGCAGGTTACATCATTCGCTGGGAGTGGGATTTTGGTGATGGAAATACACAAATAGTGAACTTCCCTGCAAATGCAAGTGTTCAACATGTTTATGCACTTCCCGGCACTTATCCGGTTACACTTACCATTAAATCGTCCGACAGTTGCACTGGTTCAACCACTCAAAACATTGTTATTAGTCCGAATCCTGTTGCAAATTTTGATTTTACAACTCCTACCTGCTTAGGGACTGCTGTTGATTTTGAAGATATTTCGCAGCTTAATGGTGCCGGTTCAATAGTTCAATGGCAATGGAATTTTGGAGACCCTGGTTCAGGAATCCTTAATACAGCTACCGTTTTTAATCCCAGCCATTCTTTTACAGCAGCAGGTAGTTTTACCGTTCAGTTAATTGTAAGTACAGGAAACGGTTGCAGCGATACGGTTACCAGGGTTGTGGTTGTTAAGCCGCTTCCTCCGGTTTATTTTACAACCACGAATAACTGTCAGAATAATGCTGTCATTTTTACCCCTGATGCTGTCGTTATGAATCTGGCCACAATTGGTTCCTGGTTCTGGCAATTCGGTGACGGCGTTACTTCTGTACTTCCGAATCCAACTCATATCTATACAATTGCAGGAACTTATAACGTTACTCTTACGGTAATCGATACCGCCGGATGTACGAATCAGATATCAAAACCCATTACAATAGTTCCTGAACCGACAGCTAATTTTTCATCATCAACACCTGCTTGTAAAGATTCGCAGGTTCAGTTTACTAACCTGTCCTCAGCAGGAGTTGGTTACATAGTTAGCTCCGAATGGGATTTCGGAGATGGAAGCCCGGTGCTGACAGTTACCACACTTGCACCTGTTTCTCATACTTACACATCTTATGCAACATTCCCGGTTTCATTAACTGTAACAACCAACGACAATTGCAAGCATACAAAAATAATTTCGATTACAATTCTGCCTAATCCATTGTCTAATTTCTCCTATGAGACCTCCTGTGCAGGTTCACCAGTGGTATTCAATGATTTATCGCAGGCCGGTGCTGGTGGTTTAGCAGGCTGGTCGTGGAATTTTGGCGATCCTCCTTCAGGAAGTAGCAATATTTCAACCCTCCCTTCACCTTCACATATTTTTACAGCTCCCGGAACTTACCAGGTTGCTCTTATTGTAACTAATACCGGCGGCTGTGCTGATACTGTTACCAAACCTGTAATTGTACATGCCCTTCCGGCAGTCGATTTTACATCCTCACCAGGCTGTGTTAATGATTCAACACATTTTGTAAGTTCAACATTTGTAAACGGAGGTGCAGTGGTTTCACGCATCTGGGATTTTGGTGACGGATTTACTTCAACCGAAATTGATCCATATCATATTTATGCTGCTTCTGCTACCTATAATGTTACTCTTACGGTAACCGATACTGCAGGTTGTGTAAATACGAAATCGCATTTTGTTTCAATTGTACCGCCGCCTACTTCATTGTTCCAGGTTTCGGCCCAAACCTGTGCCAATAATCCGATATTTTTTATCAATCAATCCTCAACTTCAGGAGGAACGATAATTTCTTATTTCTATGAATTTGGTGATGGCACTGATACTTTGATTTTGGCTCCAGCAAACGGAAATGTTTCGCATACTTATGCTGTTGCCGGTACTTATACAGTAATATTAACAGTAAATACATCGCTGGGATGCGAAAAAGAATCCTCAAATACAATAACTGTTTCGGCCAGTCCGCTTGCACTCTTCGAATATGATAATACCTGTGTAGGATCAGCTGTTAATTTCACTGACCTATCGCAGGTTAATTCCGGGACAACCATTGTTAACTGGCTTTGGGATTTTGGCGATCCGATTTCGGGTACCAATAATACTTCCACATTGCAAAATCCGCTGCATATCTATAATACTGCAGGAACCTATACAGTTTTTCTGCTTGTTGAAAATGCTTCAGGCTGTCCTGATACCATTTCGAAAGTTATAGAAGTACAGCCCAAACCCGGAGTTGACTTCGCATGGGAAAGCACCTGCCTTGGAACAACAACTGAATTCACAATAAATACTACAGTTACTAATGTTGGAGCTGTTGCATCGTACGATTGGGATTTCGGCGATGGCACACCTCATAATACCTCGCAGCAAAATCCTTTGCATGTATATGCTACCACAGGTAGTTTTACGGTAACACTTACTATTGTTGACACAGCAGGTTGCGAAAATTCGGTTTCTCATATTGTTGAAATTACTCCTCAACCGAGTGCACTCTTCAGTATTTCGAGTGCTTGCCTCGGAGCAAGTACTTATTTTACTGATGAGTCATTTACTTCGAGTGGCGAACCGATAGTAGCCTGGTTCTGGGATTTCGGGGTAACATCAGCTACCAATGATACTTCGAATATTCAAAATCCGAACTGGACTTATACTACACTTGGCGTTTATAATGTAAGCCTGATAGTGACTTCGCAAAACGGTTGCCAGGATACAACATCAATGACGATTCAGGTTTTCAGCAATCCAACAGCAAATTTCATTTATACTGCAGCTCCATGTGACGAAGGTGCAGTTTATTTCCAGGATTCGTCGTACAGCCAGCAAGCAACAATCGTAGGTTGGAACTGGGAGTTTGAGCCAAATCATTTTTCCACGCTTCAAAATCCGGTTTATGTATTTTATGATACTGACTCCTGTTATAATGTTCGTTTAATAGCAACCGACGTGAGGGGATGTGTTGATACTGTATTCAAAAGCGTATGTGTTCCGGCAGATTTTGATTTTACATTTGCTATTTCGCCTACCTGTTTCAAGGATACAACCTATTTTACACCTCAACTTCTTGCACCTTTAACTGATTCGCTCGTTTTCTTTAACTGGAATTTCGGTGATCCTGGTTCAGGGATTTATAATACATCAACCTTACGTTTGCCATCACATTATTATTCGCAGCCAGGTACTTATACCATAAGTCTTCAGGCGATTGATATTAATAATTGTCCTAAAACCAGGTATCTGGAATTAGTAGTACATCCTTTACCGATACCAGCTTTTACGTTTACAGAAGGTGTTTGCGACAGTACCATTTACTTTAATGAGTCATCTTCAGGAAACGGAAGCAATATCACCCAATGGATATGGAATTATGGCGATGGGAATATAGATACTGTGTTTGCCCCCAATCCTCCTGATCTCTCTCATTTGTATAGTTCGTCAGGTATGTATATTGTCAGTTTATCGGTTACCAATACCAATGGCTGTACCGAAATATTGACTGATAGCAATGTGCTGGTAAAACCTTGTATTGATGCTGAATTTGAATTGATAGATACATTGATTTGCCAGAATAATATGTTATCATTTGCTGACAGCAGTTTCAGCGGTCTGCCTACGAGTGAATGGTACTGGGATTTTGGCGACGGGAACGATACAACTTATTATTCATATACTAATCCGGTTAATCACGTATTTGAAACAGCAGGAACCTATAGTGTTAAAATGAGGCTGTCCTCTATTGTTGCAGGACAAAAAGTGAGCGATTCAACACAGCTTACTGTTTTTGTTAATCCTGCGCCTTTGCCTGATTTTACTTTTGGGAAAGTATGCTACCTTCAGAATGCTGAATTTACTAATATGACTTCCGGAAACGGAACACAGATAAGTAAGTACAACTGGAGTTTCGGCGAACCAACTTCTGTACCGAATGATACATCAACAGTCCGGAACCCGACACATTTGTATAATGCTCCGGGTACTTATGATGTGAAGCTAATAGCAAAAAATACAATCGGGTGTGTTGATTCAATCCTTAAGCCATTAATTGTTTATGGTTTGCCGGATGCAAATTATTCTTATTCCCTGTCCTGTGCAGGTGATAAAACAAGCTTTACTGATTTATCGGTTTTGGCGGTAGCACCACTAATTAAATGGGATTGGACATTCAGCGATAACACAGGTGTTATCGGTAGAAAAGAGGATCAAAATCCTGATTATATTTTCTCCACCCCGGGCGATTACCTTGTAAATCTTATGGTTAGAGATACAAATGGTTGTGTTGATACTCTAAATCAGAATGTTACAACCTGGAGTGTGCCAACCTCTATCTTCAATTATGTTGACAATTTTAATGAAGTTCAGGGGCAATTGCAATTTACCAATACATCAATAGATGCAACTAAATACTACTGGACTTTTGGTAACGGCGATGACTCTTATGGCGAAAATCCGGTTGCTTTTTATCAAAATGACGGCACTTATGCTATAACGTTGGTTACCTGGAATGATAAGGAATGTTCGGATACAATCACCATGGATTATAAATTTATGGTTAAAGGATTGTATATTCCAAATGCATTTTCGCCAGGAAATCCTAAAGCAAGCGTACAATTATTAAAACCGGTTGGTATAAATCTGAAGGAATATCGTTTTGAGGTTTACGACCGCTGGGGCAATATATTGTGGTGGACCGATAAACTGGATAATTACGGACGGCCTACCGAAGGTTGGGATGGCAGATATAACGGCGTTTTGATGCAGGACGGTGCCTATGTATGGATAGCATCGGGAGTATTTAAAGATGGTACCATTTGGGATGCGGATAATATCGGGAATAATGATAATCTGCCGAAATTAAAAACCGGTACAGCAACAATGCTTAAATAGAGATCAAATAATTTTAAATGAAAAAAAGCACCGGTATGGTGCTTTTTTCTTTTAATAAAAACTGATTCCTCAAGCTCAAACTTCTGGTTGTTTTAAAAAAGTTTCTTCCCTTTTCCTCCAAACAATCCTCCAAGCAAGCCACGAACAAGGGCACGGCCCAGTTGTCCGCCAACCTGCTGTGTAACGGTCCGCCCAACTACTTTGGTTAAATCACCGAACAATCCGGTGTCAGTGTTTTTGGCCCTGGCTTTTTCTTCCCTGGCTTCAATTTTTGCCCTTTCAATTTCTGCTTTTTCTCTTTCTTTTTGCTCAAGGGCATCCTGTGTTTGCTTTAGCTGTGTGTTGATACGCGTTTGAAGAATCTCGAATGCTGACTCGCGGTCAACTTCTTTTTCATAAACACCTGCTATAACCGACCGTCGTATAATTGCTGTTCGTTCTTCGGGGGTAATAGGTCCAATCTGCGCTTGTGGAGGCAGAATTTTGGCTTTTTCTACCATCGAAGGAATACCTTTTTCGTCGAGGAACGAAACCAGGGCTTCGCCCACACCAAGTTCTGTAATTACTTGTTCCACATCGAGCGATGGGTTTGGCCTGAAGGTTTCGGCTGCTGTTTTAACGGCTTTCTGGTCGCGGGGTGTAAATGCACGGAGTGCGTGCTGTACTTTATTTCCAAGCTGCCCTAAAATTGTATCCGGAATATCAATCGGATTTTGAGTGCAGAAATATATTCCAACACCTTTCGAACGGATCAGGCGGACAACCTGTTCAACTTTCTCAACTAATACTTTTGGAGAATCATTAAATAAAAGATGTGCTTCGTCAAAAAAGAATACCAGCTTAGGCTTGTCCATATCCCCAACTTCGGGAAGACGCTCAAACAGTTCGGAAAGCAGATAAAGGAGAAGCGTGGAATAAGTCCGGGGAGCCATCATAAGCTTATCAGCTGCAAGAATATTTATCATCCCTAATCCATCAGAATCTGTTTGCATAAAATCGAAAATATCGATTGCCGGCTCGCGGAAAAATCTATCAGCATCCTGTTCCTCAAGGCCAATAAGCTCGCGCTGAATGGCGCCGATACTTGCGGCAGAAATATTTCCATAGGTGGTAATAAATTGATCCCGGTTATTACCAACATACTCACACATTTTCTGAAGGTCTTTTAAATCGAGTAACAATAAATTATTGTCGTCAGCAATCCTGAAAACGAGTGTTAAAACACTGCTTTGAATATCGTTAAGGTTCATAAGACGGCCCAGCAAAAGGGGGCCCATTTCCGAAATTGTGGTACGGAGCGGATGTCCCTGCTCACCGTAAAGATCCCAGAATGTGACCGGGAAGTTGCGATGCGTAAAGCCTTCAATCTGCAATTTAGCAATCCGGTCGGTAACACGCTGGTTGCCGGCACCTGATTTGCTTACGCCTGATAAATCGCCTTTTATATCCGACATAAAAACCGGCACACCTATTGAACTGAAAGCTTCGGCCATTACCTGCAGCGAAACTGTTTTCCCGGTTCCTGTGGCACCGGCTATTAATCCATGACGATTTGCCATTCTTTGATTCAGAAACATTTCTATTCCTGACTTGGCGATGAGTAAATTACCTTCTGAAGTTATCATAACGTATGTTTTTCCTTTATTTTTAGTTGCCTATTTACAAATATATAGAATCTTTTAAACCAAACTCACGGATACAAAAAATCATGCCAACCTTTTATGGAAAGCATGATTTAGAATAATCAACTGATTTTAATATCCGAGCAGTTCTTTGGCTGCTTTATATATGCGCTCCTGATCCGGAAGAATGGCTTTTTCGAGTATGCGGTTAAAACCTACCGGCGTAAATGTGGAACCAACACGACGAACAGGGGCATCAAGAAACTGGAAGCCTTCATCGGAAATCATGGCTGCAATTTCGCCGCCAAATCCTCCAAAAACTTTGTCTTCATGAACAACCATCACCCGACCGGTTTTCTTTACACTTGCCAGAATTGCTTCTTTATCAAGTGGTATCAGTGAACGGATGTCAATTACTTCAATGCTCTTTCCTGTCTCTTCATCTATCTGATTGGCAACGGCAATACTCATGTGAGTAGTGTTTCCGTAAGTGATGATGCTCATATCTTTGCCATCTCTCCTTGTACGGGCTTTTCCGAAAGGAACTTCAAATTCGTCAGGTACGATGGTTTCCGCAATCGGGTCATTATACAGAGCTTTCGGCTCGAGGAACAGTGTTGGACCTTTTGAACGGATAGAAGTGCGAAGCAGTCCGGCGGCATCGTCAGCGAAGGAAGGGCATACAATACGAACACCCGGAATCGCTGCCAGCGATCCTTCGATATTTTGCGAATGGTACAATCCACCTCCGATATAACCGCCTGAGGCAAGCCTGATGGTCACATTCGGTGAAAAAGCACCGTTGCTGCGCCAATAGTCGTGCGAAATTTCGAGATATTGTTCCATGGCAGGCCAGAAATAATCAGCAAATTCAGCCCCTTCGACAACAATCCTGATTTTAGTATTATAACGACTCATGCCATTTGCAGTTCCAAGTATAAAGTCTTCGGCAATAGGTCCGTTAAAAATCCGCTCGATGCCAAATTCCTGTTGCATGCCTTTGGTAACATTAAATATGCCACCTTTTTCCTTATTTGCCACATCCTGACCCCATAAAAAGGTATCCGGATTTGCACGGAATTCTTCTTTGAGCGTTTCGTTTAGTGCCTGAATAAATTTAAGCGAACGTCCTTCTTTTTGATTGTGAATTCCATCAGTAAATTTTGCAGGAATATAAGGTGCCGGCGAGACAAAATCGAAAATTGATTCAGGTGAAGGATCAGGAGCAGCGAGGGCTTTGCGGTGAGCGGCCATCATCTCTTTTTGAGCCTGATCGTCAATTACTGCTAATTCCTCTTCGGTAAATCTGCCTGAATGTAATAAAATGATACGGAACCTGTCGAGCGGATCACCGGCTTTAGCGCAGTGTCTTTCATTTTCATCACGATAGAGTTCATGTTTATCCGAATTTGAATGCGAATGAATTCGAACACACGAAGCATGAACAATTACAGGTTCCTGTTTCTCAATAGCGTGGCGTTTAGCCATTTCCATCGCATTCATTGAGGCAAAAATGTTTTTACCGTCGCAATGAATGATCCTCAGGT
Source organism: uncultured Lentimicrobiaceae bacterium (assembly GCA_964420555.1). Classification (GTDB taxonomy): domain Bacteria; phylum Bacteroidota; class Bacteroidia; order Bacteroidales; family UBA4417; genus UBA4417. The sequence goes on from CAYQTT010000025.1 coordinate 27,094, forward strand.
TTTTGAAACCCTTGAAATTATCGGCAGCAAAAGCATTTGCCGTTTGGTCGCGCTGTGGAACTGAAATTCCGTACCTGTTATCCTGAAATACAAAAACTACCGGTAATTTCTCATTACTGGCACCGTTAATAGCCTCATAAACATAGCCTTCGGATGTGGATGATTCGCCTTGCGAACTGATGGCCACACCTTTACCTCCATATCTTTTAATAGCACGGGCAACGCCAACTGCATGCAAAGTATGATTTCCGGTGGCGGATGATACATTATGGATATTCCATTCGGGTTTTGCAAAATGGTTCGACATATGACGGCCGCCACTTGCAAGATCAGTTGCTTTTGAAATACCATTCAGGATCACTTCCTCGGCTGTAAGACCCGCTGAAATAGCAGTGAGCATATCGCGGTAGTAAGGAAACAAGTGGTCGGTTTCATGATCAAATGTCTGACCTATAGCTAATTGTATCCCATCATGACCGGCATAAGGTGCGTGATACGACCAGCCTAATGCTTGTTTCAGATAATTAGGTGCACGCTCATCGAGTTTGCGGCCGAGCACCATCAGGTAGTACCATTTCTGTAATGTCTCTTTTTCAACAGTATCAACTTTGTACACTTTACGCTTTTCCATTCCTGTTACTTAAAATTTTTTTAAAGTTCAGATAAAATAACGACTTAAAGCCGTTTTTGTTCGCAGTTTAAAAAAAACATTAAACAAAAGTGGCAATACTACAATTTAACCCCGGATGATCGTGTACATTCCATCATCACGCAACCTTATTATGGTCGAAGGTTTAGCCCTTGTAAAGTATTCCTGTTTATAGGAAACTGTATAATCAACCGCATCCTTAATTTCTGCTGATATCTGGCTGAAAACAACGGGCGGATCGAATCCTGAAATATTAGCAGACGTAGAAACAATCGGCTTTCCAAACCTGCGGATCAGCTCAACACAAAAATCATCTTTAACTATTCGGATAGCAATAGTTCCGTCGGCAGCAATTACATTTTGAGCAAGTTTACGGGCATTAGAATAAATGATGGTTACCGGATTGGTAATGCTGTCGAGCAAATCGCCGGTAATATCGGGTACTTTTTCGATGTAAGTCGCGAGATTATCAATATGATCAATTAAAACGATCATACTCTTGGCTTCGCTGCGGCTTTTAATACGGTAAATCTTCTCAACAGCTTTGGTATTGGTTGCGTCACAACCAAGTCCCCAGATAGTATCAGTAGGGTATAGGATGGTACCTCCGGCAGCCAGCACTTCAAGTGATTTTATTATGTCGTCTTCGAAATCCATGGTATAATAACAATTATCAGTGGGTTTGGGTTTAGATTTTTGATATTATTTTATTACCAGATCTGAATATAAATTCATCAGGTTTGCAGCAACCTTATCCTCGTCAAACAGCCTCGAATGGTTAAATCCTTTTTCAATCATCGATTGCCTTAAATCGCTACTATTAAGCAACTTCGAAAGGGCTGAACCAATTTGTTCAGTATTGTAAGGATCGCAATACATGGCTGCATCGCCACCGGTTTCGGAAAAACAACTTCCGGTGCTGGTTAACACAGGAACTCCTGAATTCAATGCTTCTAAAATAGGTATTCCAAATCCCTCGAAAACTGATGGATATGCAAAAACCATTGATGATTGGTAGAGGGAAGGCAAATCGGATGTTTCAATATTATGCCTGAAGATTATCCGGTTTCCTGCCGGATTTCCTTTCAGAAAATCATTTATCTCCGAAATATAATCAGTTGATTTACCTGCTATTACTAAAGGGAAATCGATATTTTCGTTCAGGAACGCCTTAATAAGCGATAAAGCATTTTTTCGTTTTTCGATTGTTCCCAGGAATAGTATATACTGCTCGGGCAGGTTGTACTTTTTTTTGATTTCAGATTTCTTTTCTAAACTTACCTTTTTACCGAATATGGGATCGCACGACTGATAAATTACTTCAATCTTATCAGGCTCGGTTCCGAAAAAATGTACAATATCGTCCTTAGTAGCAGTGCTGATTGCAATTACTTTGTCAGCAACCTGACAGGCATGTTTAAATTTTAACGAATAAATCTGCCTGTCAACAGCTGCGTAATATTCGGGAAAACGCAAAAATATAAGGTCGTGGACAGTAACCACTGATTTTGCACTCGTTTTTTTTATGCTTAAAGGTAGTTCGTTACTTAATCCGTGAAATATATCCAAATTCAGCTTGCCTGCCTGATGATACAAACCCCAGGAACGCCAGTAATCAGGAAAAAGAGAGGAAAATCCTTTATCAGGTTCTACAATAATTTGATTTTCGGATGTCGGGAATAACTCTTTATCTGACATGCCTGAAAATAAATAGTAGGTATTATCAGCATAATACCGCGATAAAAGCCGCAACGTACTACGGCTGTAATTACCCAGGCCACTGCGGTTTTGAAATACACGTTTCGCATCAAATCCTATATTCATATCAGGCAAATCAACGTACTAAAATGAAATATCATACTCTCTCAATGCCTCGTTCAGAGAGGTTTTCAGGTCGGTTGAAGGTTTTCTTTGGCCAATGATCAGCGCGCAGCTTACCTGGAATTCACCAGCGGGATACTGCCTGGTATAAGAACCGGGAATTACCACTGACCGGGGAGGTACATATCCTTTGTATTCGACAGGTTCACTTCCGGTTACGTCAATAATACGGGTACTTTGCGTAATAACTACATTTGCTCCCAGCACGGCTTCGGTGCCAATACGCGCTCCTTCCACCACAATACACCTTGAACCGATAAAGCAGTTATCTTCAATAATAACCGGTGCAGCCTGCACAGGTTCGAGCACTCCGCCGATTCCTACACCGCCGCTCAGGTGAACGTTTGACCCGATTTGCGCACAACTTCCAACGGTAGCCCAGGTGTCAACCATTGTGCCGGCACCAACCCAGGCTCCAATATTTACATAGGAAGGCATCATAATCACCCCCGGCGATAAATAGGCTCCATAACGGGCAACGGCATGAGGAACTACACGCACGCCAAGCTCTTTGTAATTGTGTTTCAACGGAATTTTATCATGAAATTCGAGTGGACCGGCTTCCATTACTTCCATTTGTCGCAAAGGGAAGTACATGATTACTGCTTTTTTAATCCATTCATTAACTTTCCATTCGTTTCCGGCAGGCTCTGCAACTCTCAGTTTCCCTTTATCGAGCAGTTCAATTATCTGAAATACAACGTTTTTTGTTTCTTCTTTATTTAACAGGGAACGATCGTCCCAGGCTTTTTCTATAATTGATTTTAACTCATCCATGCTTATTGATTTTCAATCTCAAAATTAGAACTTTTAAACAGAACAATGTCTGCTAAGTTGTTAATTCTCCCGAAAAGTATTGAAATGGTTGAATTCCGGACTTTTTCAAAACTAATTCTTCGTAATTTTGCAGCAAAAACCGGACTTGGGACGAATACTGGCAATTGATTACGGACAGAAAAGGGTAGGGCTTGCCGTTACTGACGAACTCAGGATGATAGCAACTGCACTTGCATCAGTTCATTCAAAAGATGTAATTACTTTTCTGAAGGATTATGTAGCCCGCGAAAATGTTGATTGTTTTGTGGTTGGTTACCCGCTTACACTACAAAATCAGCTTTCGGAATCAGCCAGGTTTACCGAACCTTTTGTAAAACATCTGCAAAAAACCTTTCCATTAATTCCTGTTGAGCGGATTGACGAGCGTTTTACATCGAAAATAGCTACCGCAGCCATTCTCGAATCCGGTGCAAAAAAGAAGGTACGGCAAAATAAAGCCCTGGTCGATAAAGTAAGTGCGGTGATCATTTTGCAATCGTACCTCGAAATGATTGACCTGAAACGATGAACCAAATCACTGATTCAGTGTTTGTTTTACAATAAATAAATTTCAGATTTCTGATGCGCTTATGCATCGAAACACTGAAAGTACCAATAAACGATTACCCATTAAAAATATGATTCTTCCTGTAGTAGCTTTCGGACACCCTAATTTGCGAAAAAAGTCCGTAGAAATAAGTCCTGAATACCCTGGTCTGCAGCAATTGATTACCGATATGTGGGAAACCATGTATTTTTCAGTTGGCGTTGGTTTGGCTGCTCCGCAGATTAATAAGCAGATCCGCCTTTTTGTGATTGATGCAACACCCTATTCAGAAGAAAAACCTGAGACAAAAGATTTTAAGAAGGTTTTTATTAATCCTTTAATTATTGAGGAGAGAGGCGAAGAGTGGGCTTTCAACGAAGGTTGCCTCAGCATTCCTGATATTCATGAAGATGTGATACGTCACTCAGATGTAAGGATAACTTATTATGATGAGCAGTTTGTAGCGCACGACGAGTGGTTTTCAGGAATATTGGCCCGCATAATTCAACATGAATATGATCATCTGGAAGGGGTGCTTTTTGTTGATAAAATACATCCTCTTCGAAAAATGATGGTCAAACGCAAATTGCAGGATATTTCAAAAGGCATTACCGAAGCTAAATATAAGATGATTTTTCCTCCAAAGAAACACTGATAATTAAACTGTTATAATAATTAATATTTTTAAGCTATGAATAAAGGTTTGGCTTTGCTTGCTATTGCAATTACCCTGTTTTTTTATTCCTGTTCGCCTTCGCGGGAAGAAATGCTTAATGGGATTTCGAAGATGGAGACAACAATGAAAGAGACTCCAAAAGCAGATTCTGTTGCAGTAACCGAATTAATAAGTGCTTACCAGAATTTTGCTTCAAAATATCCAGATGACAGCCTTGCCCCCGAAAATCTTTATAAAGCCTCCGGCCTGGCAGTTGGTTTCGGACGAGGAGTGCAGGCTGTAGAACTCTACGAAACCATTATCGCTAAATATCCGGATTACAATAAAGTGGCTGAATGCTTTTTTATGGAAGCATTTACTTACGAAAATGTAATTGGAAATATTGGGAAAGCCAGCGAGTATTACAATAAATTCCTTGTTAAATATCCCAGCCACGAGCTAGCCGATGATGCAAGGGCAGCCATAAAATTCCTGGGAAAATCGCCGGAAGAAATGGTTCGTGAATTCGAGCAAATGAATGCCGATTCGGCTGCTGCTGTTGTAAAATGATGACAGAATTTTTTTTGTCTGAATCAGGAAATTGCTGAAAGCAAATCCAGGTAGCAGTTACTATTTCTGATCCGAAAAATCTTCAGTAAGCGCTGTTTTTAAACCGGAAGCTTTTATGTCGAGCAAAAGCACTCCGTTTCTGCAGTAAGAAATCCTCCCGGTTTGTTCCGAAACAATAATTGCGATTGAATCGTTTTTCTCTGTTATTCCTATTGCTGCCCTATGCCTTAAACCCAGTTCGGCAGGCAGATCTGATTTATCCGAAACAGGCAGGATACACCTGGCAGCCCTTATTTTATTGTCGCTGATAATAACGGCTCCATCGTGAAGTGGGTTATTCTTATAAAAAATGCTTTCGATAAGCTGACCGGAAATAAGCGCATCCACCGCCAATCCGGTGTCTTTAAATTCAGAAAGGTCATTCTTACGTCCAACTACTATAAGCGCACCGGTGAGTGAATGCGACATGCGGTGACAGGCCTGCACTACCGGGTCAATATCAGCAAGATTGCTATCGTCGAAATGCAGTTTTGAGAATATCGACATGAATTTATTCCTTGTCACAAAACCAGGAGAGCCGATTGCAAGCAGAAATTTGCGTATTTCGGGTTGAAAAACAACGATAAAAGCAATAAAACCAACTGATGTAAACGCTCCGAGAAGATCCGACAAAAGATCCATCTGTAATGCTTTTACAATACGCCATATTACAAAAATGGCTAAAATACCCAGGAAAATATTAACTGCCGCTGTACCTTTTAGCAGCTGATAGAGCGAGAACAGCAGAAAAGCTACCAGCACCACGTCGATAACATCGAGTATCCTGATACTTAAAAAAAGAGGTATATATGATGTGATCATGTATTTTTAATTGTAAGATGCAAATATACTTATTCCCTTGCCTTGATGTATGCTTCGGCAAGTTTTATTACCTCAACAGCTTCTTTCACATCATGAACACGAAGAATATCAGCACCATTTAGTATGGCAAGCATATGTATGGCTGAAGTTCCGGATAAAGCTTCCTGTGGATTGATTTGCAATAATTTATAAATCATCGATTTGCGCGACAGGCCAACCAAAACTGGGAACCCATGTTTTTTAAAACCATTTAACTGCCTCAATAGGCTGTAATTGTGCTCAAGTGATTTTCCGAATCCGAAACCGGGATCAAGTATCGCCTGTTTTATACCAGCGTTTTTCAATTGTTTCAGTTTTTGTTCGAAAAAAGTATTGACTTCACTGCCTACATTATCATACGATGGATTTAGTTGCATATCAGCCGGGGTTCCCTGCATATGCATTAATATATAAGGTAGTCCGGAAATTGCCACAGCTTCCATTAGGTGCTGATCCATACTTCCTCCCGAAATGTCATTTATAATTCCGATTCCTGCTTCAGCCGCAAGTTTAACAACCTTTGAGCGATATGTGTCAACTGAAAACACAGTTTCAGGATAGCGATGGGTAAGTGTTTCAATAACAGGCAAAAGTCGCGTAATCTCTTCCTCCTCACTTACAGCAGCAGCTCCGGGCCGGGTTGAAACCGCCCCGATATCAATAATGGATGCACCTTCGTTAATCATTTTCTCCGTTTGCGAAATCCGGGCATCCATGTCATTATACCGGCCACCGTCGTAAAAGGAATCGGGCGTTAAATTTAATATGCCCATTACCAGTGGATTATCGACTTTTAGCACATTCTTGCCACAGCGCAGAGAATTATTTCCGGAAAAAGATGTAATTTTATCACTCCAAAAATTCATGTTTTCTTCATTGAAACCGGCTACAAAGTTATTGATAATATGCCTGATAAAACTTTTCAACAATACGATAAAGCATTAAATGCCTGTCGCAACGTGTTTATGGCAAAAATGCACGATTACGGCACAGCATGGCGCATACTGCGCACCACTTCCATCACCGACCAGATTTATATCAAAGCCAGCCGGATACGCAGTATTGAGGAAAAAGGCGAAAGTAAAGTGGATGAAGGAGTAAAACCTGAGTTTATAGGTATGATCAACTATTCGGTGATGGCGCTTATCCAACTCGAACTTGGTTCAGTTGAGGATCCGCATATGGATGAGGCCGTTGTTGGTTCAAAATACGATACTTTCGTAGCCATGGCACGCAACCTGATGGCGGATAAAAATCATGATTACGGAGAAGCCTGGAGGCAGATGAGGATCAGCTCGCTGACTGATATTATTTTGATGAAGTTGCTGCGAATTAAGCAGATAGAAGATAATAACGGATTAACCATAATGTCCGAAGGTCTCGATGCCAATTACCTTGATATCATAAATTACTCAGCCTTCGCGCTGATTATGTTGGATGAACAAAACCTGTAAACTATGAAATGGATTGCCAATTTAAGCAGAATTCTGACAGGCCTGGTATTTGTTTTTTCGGGTTTTGTAAAAGGCGTTGACCCACTTGGAACCGCTTACAGGCTCGAAGATTACTTTGTTGCATTTCATTGGGATATTTTCATCCCTTATGCTTTGTTTTTCTCGATTTTGCTTTGCACTATCGAATTTGCAGTTGGTGTAATGTTGCTGTTAAATCTGAAGATGAAATTCACATCCTGGATTTTATTGCTCATGATGGTATATTTTACCGGGCTTACATTAAATGATGCGATATATAACCCGGTGCCCGACTGCGGATGTTTCGGAGACTTTATAAAGCTTACCAATTGGCAGACATTTTATAAAAACCTGGTATTGCTGCCTTTGGCAATCGTGATTTTCATTTACCGGAAGAAGTTTAAACCATTTACAACTACCGGAAAGCAATGGGCAATGGCAGTGTTTTTTACTGCTTTGTTTGCAGGGTTTTCCTATTATTGTTATACGCATTTGCCCATTCTTGATTTCACCGAATGGAAAACCGGCAACAAATTATACCCCGAAAATCCAAAACCGGTTAATTATTATCTTTCATACAAGAATAAGAAATCAGGCGAGATAAAGGAATATCTTTCACCAAATTATCCCTTTAACGACAGCATCTGGATGTCGGAATGGGAATTTGATTCGCAGCGTGTTGATGATCCGAATGTGTATTACGGGAAGTCGCTCATTATTATGGATACGCTTGGAAACAATGCGACCGAGAGCATTATCAGAAATCCCGGTTACCAGTTGATCGTTAATTCGTATGATTTATCATTGACCAATAAGGCCGCTTTCGTAAAACTTAACAGTTTTGCTGCAAAAGCATATGCCGACGATATTCCAACTGCGGTTCTGGTTTCGAACCAGCCATCGGAAATTGCACAATTTATAAATGAAAACAAACTGCAACTCGATTTTTACACAGCTGATGATATTGTGCTTAAATCAATTGTAAGGTCAAATCCGGGTTTGCTTTTAATGAAAGATGGAGTGATACTTAAGAAATGGCACCATAATGATTTTCCTGATTACGAGGATTTTAAGCGTTTCATTGAAAAGAAATAATTCATTTGCCTGCTTGTTTCAGCTTTGTAGATGCTCCGTTTAGTTTCAACTACATTCCCGGAATAATAAACACTTCAATCTCTTCAAACTCTCCAAACATTTCTAACTCTTCAAACTCACCAAACTCTTCAAACCTTAAACTTTTCAACACTTTCAATCCCCAAAATGCTCCGTTACACCCTTATCCGGCTTATGTATGGAATACTGGTACTGTTCGGAGTAGTTACACTGATATTCTTCCTTTTTAATGTACTTCCCGGCGATCCTGCCCGCATGATGCTCGGGCAGAGGGCTGATATAACTTCCGTCGACGCCATTAACCGCGATCTGGGCAGAGATAAGCCGCTTGCTGTTCAATACTTTAGTTTTTTAAACGATGTATCGCCGATTTCGATCCACACTATCGAAACAAAAAACAGTGCATTTTATTTTGATTCAGATAAGTATTCATCAGCATTCCAGATTTTAAGTATCGGCAACTCCACGGTTGTGGTGAAAAAACCCTATTTAAGAAGATCTTATCAAAGTAAGCGACCGGTTTCGGAAATATTGGCTGAAGCATTCGTACCTACTATGGTTCTTGCAACAGTAGCAATGATAGTTGCTTCGCTGATCGGATTGGTTCTTGGTATTTTCAGCGCCCTGAATAAAGATGGATGGTTCGATCGTATCGCACTCATTGTGAGTATCCTGGGAATGTCGTTACCATCATTTTTTGCAGCAATACTTATTGCCTGGTTGTTTGCTTATGTGCTGGCCGACTACACAGGATTGAGCATGTTTGGCAGCCTTTATACGGTTGATGATTTCGGCCGGGGAGAATATATCGACTATAAAAACCTTATCCTTCCTGCTGTAACGCTGGCAATCAGGCCTTTGGCTATTATTACAGAGCTTACACGCAGCTCGATGCTTGATGTAATGTCGCAGGACTATATTCGCACTGCAAGGGCTAAAGGTCTGAGTATGTACAAAATTATTACCCGTCATGCGCTTAAAAATGCCCTGAATCCGGTTGTAACGGCTGTTTCAGGTTGGTTTGCGTCACTAATGGCCGGTGCTGTATTTGTCGAATATATTTTCGATTGGAAAGGGGTAGGAGTGGTAATTGTTGATGCTCTCGAAAAATATGATTTCCCGGTAGTAATGGGTGCGGTGTTGTTTATATCGGTTTTACTCATTATTATTAATATTTTTGCAGATCTTATCTACGGTATATTAGATCCGCGGATTCGTTACTCCTGAAGAAAAAAATAATCAGTCATATAAATATCAAAAAAACAAAAATCATGAGAAAGAAAATTGTAGCCGGAAACTGGAAAATGAATAAGAATTTTCAGGATGCTGAAGATCTGATGTTCGAAATTGTTGACGAACTTACCGAAAAAGGATCAGGTGATACCGAAGTAATTATTTGTCCACCAGCTGTTTACCTTGAAATGAGTTCCGATATCGCTGCCGAGAACGGTTTTATGATCGGTGCACAGAATTTCAGTCAGTGGGAATCAGGAGCGTATACCGGCGAAATTTCTGCTTCTATGCTTCATTCGATGGGGATTTCACATGCTATTCTTGGCCACTCCGAGCGCAGGACATATTTTGGCGAAACCGATAAAATTATCGCTGCAAAAGTAGATCTTGCTTTAAAAAACGGTATCATTCCTATTTATTGCTGTGGTGAAGTTCTTGCGGAACGTCAGGCTGAAAAACACTTTGACGTGGTACGCGCTCAGGTCAGCGAAGCCTTGTTTCACCTCGGTAAAGAAGCTGTAAGCCAGGTAATTATTGCATACGAACCAGTTTGGGCCATTGGCACCGGTGTTACAGCATCATCAGCACAGGCACAGGAAATGCATGCTTTTATTCGTAGCCTTCTGTCAGAAAAATTTGGAGATGATGTAAGCCAGGAAATTCCGATACTTTATGGTGGCAGTTGCAATGCGCAAAATGCAGCTGAGTTGTTTGCCAACACTGATGTTGATGGAGGATTAATAGGCGGTGCATCACTCAAATCAGCTGATTTCGTTACCATAGTGAACTCCTTCAGTTAATATGGAATACATCGAAATGATATGCCATCCAGCTCAGGGTGCGCATACTGCTGAATTATTGATGGCCATGCTGGCCGATATCGGCTTCGAAAGTTTTACTGAAAATGAAAACGGTACTCTGTCAGCTTTTATCCAGGCTCCCTTATTCACCCCCGAATTATCAGCCAGGTTTAGTTCCGGCGAATTTGTTGAATTTCTTGATTCGTTTAAAATCGACCGTATCGCCGATCAGAACTGGAACGCCGTTTGGGAAAGCCAGTATGAACCTGTTTTGATTGACGGCCGTTGTATGGTGCGGGCTCCTTTCCATCAGCCAATGCCAGGCGTTGAATACGATATCGTTATCATGCCTAAAATGTCATTCGGTACCGCACATCATGAAACTACCAAACTCATGATCCGGTATTTGCTGAGTCTGGAGCTCTCAGGAAAATCATTGCTCGACATGGGTTCCGGAACTGCTGTGCTGGCTATTCTTGCCCGAATGAAAGGCGCCGAACCTGTTGCTGCAATCGATAACGACGAATGGGCATTTAATAATGCTCTTGAGAATGTGCAAAGCAATAATTATGGAGATATCGAAGTTTTACTGGGTGACAGTTCTTTGTTGCCTGGCCGGAAGTTCGACATAATTCTTGCCAATATTAACCGAAACATTCTGCTGGCTGATATCCCAAAATATCGCGAAAGCCTTACCGATGGAGGTAAACTTTTTGTGAGCGGTTTCTACCTCGAAGATCTGCCGCTGATTGAAGCAAAGGCAAATGAAGTTGGCCTCAGTATTATGTCGAACCGGGTGGAAAATAACTGGACATCTGCTTGTTTTACTCTTTAAAAAATGTTTTGGAACATATGCGTTATTGAGATTTGCTTCTGAAACAATCTGATCACATAAATTCCGGTTCCGAAATTCAATTCGGAATCTGGTTCTTATAACCAATTAAAAAATGCTGTTGAAAAGGATTGCTCTTCTGTTTTTTATCTTGTTGCTGGTATCAGCTTACCAGTCGAAAGCACAGGAGCAACCCGCAGCTTTTTCGGCTGACACAGCCAAATTTATCGAAGAACTTACTGCCCAATTCCGAAATGTCGGCGAGGCTGATGCTTCTGAAGCTAAACTGGTTTTATCCACATTTATCTATCACTGGACTTCAAACCTGCTTTTGCATGCCCAGAAAAAGCAGGTGCAATCAGTTTGCATAGCGTTGAATGAGCAGAAATTACAGGTTGCACCCTACTACGTTTCGTATTTTAAAATAATGGCTCTGCTGGTTAAGCAGGATGCCGATCAGGGAACGTTCGAATTGTTTCATAAAAGCGTAAACTATTGCCTGAACGGGAAAAATCCTTCCCGTACCATACTTAGGTATCTCACACAAACAGAGCTTCTACTCAGGGAAAACGCGTTTATGCAAACCAATACCGAAGCCTGGTACATGAGAAATGGAAACTATAAGTTTGCTTTTGACAGTGTTCCGCATTTTACTTTTTCGTCAGGAACGCTTGCCTGCGTAGTGCGTAACGACAGCGCCTGTATTTACGATACCAAAGGCCGTTACTATCCTTTAACTAATTCCTGGATTGGAAACGGAGGTAAAGTATATTGGGAACGCACCGGACTGGCCCGTGATGTAGTTTATGCAAAACTTGCCGGTTACAGAGTCGATACGCGTTCAATTACTTATACTGCCGACTCTGTGTTATTATACCATGGCGGTTATTTTAAAAAATTCCTGACCGGGAGGCTCGAAGACAAGGCTATGGTAGATATTACTGCCGAAAAAGCTACATTTCCCAAATTCACCATGTATAAGGGTAACCAGGTTTATATCAACCTGTTTAAAGATATTGAGTTTTATGGCGGATTTAACCTGGCAGGGTCCAAAGTTATTGGTACTCCGTCGGATGATGGTTTTTCGAGGATTGAAATAAAGCATAACAATAAGCTGTTTATTACATTCAGGTCGTCAGAGTTTGTTATCCGGCCCGACAGGTTTGTATCAGCCCGTGCAGCCACCGTTATGTACTTTGAAAACGATTCCATATTTCATCCCGGCCTTAATGTTCGTTATAACCTGGCAAACAACGAGCTCATAATGAGCCGTGAGGACGAAGGAATAGGCCAGAGTCCTTTCTTTAATACTTACCATCGCCTGGATATGTACAGCGGTGCCATTTACTGGAAACTGAATGAGGAATTCATGAATTTTGAAGATATAAAGGGAATGCGGACCAAAAGTGAAGCCCTTTTCGAATCATCTGATTATTTTTCTTCGTTCCGTTTCGATAAACTACAGGGAATTGATGATATCAATCCGGCTATGTTGGTATCGGGATATACCCGGAAACGAAATACCGACAGGTTTTATGCTGAGGAATTTGCAACCTGGGCAAAGAAACCCGTGGAGCAAATCAGGATTCAGCTTATAAAACTTGCGAACGCAGGTTTTCTCTATTACGACATTGATCATCAACTTGCCGTGGTTCAGCCGCGGTTAAACGAATACCTTGCAGCCCGCTCGGGTGTGAAGGACAGTGATATTCTGCAATTTCAATCCTACGTGGAGAAAGGTTCAAATGCAAAACTTGATCTGAAAAATCTCCGATTGTCAATTGAAGGCGTAAAACAGGTTATGGTCAGCGATTCGCAATACGTATATGTAGTGCCGCGCGATGGAAAAGTTATTGTGAGCAAAAACCGCGACTTTTCTTTCACGGGCCGTGTTCATGCTGGCTTATTTGATTTTCTTGCCAATGCGTGTACATTTAATTACGAAAAGTTTTCGCTGAGTATGCCCCAGATTGATTCGGCGATGATGATTGTGCCGGCATGGATTCCGAATTCAAACGGATACAGGCCATTTGTTCAGGTAAAAAATGTACTGGCCAATATGAATGGCGAATTATTTATTGATTCGCCCGACAGCAAGTCAGGCCGAAAGATGCTGCATCATTTTCCATTGCTTATAAGTAAGGATACCAGTTTTGTGTATTTCGAACGAAAGGATATTGTTAAAGGTGTTTATAAAAAGAAGAACTTCTATTTCAGGGTCAATCCGTTTTCGATGGATAGTATTAACTCTCTTCCTCCCGAAGATATTCTTTTTACCGGAACACTCATTTCGGCAGGAATTTTTCCTGATATCGACGAAACATTAAAAGTTCAGAAAGATTATTCGCTGGGTTTCAGGAGAGTAATACCTGAGCCGGGAATGCCTGTTTATGGAGGGAAAGGTAATTATGCCGATACCCTCAACCTGAGCAACCGCGGATTAAGAGGTTCCGGCCGTTTGAACTACCTGAGTTCGGTAACCGAATCCAAAGATTTTCTTTTTACACCCGACTCAACTTCTGCAAAAGTGAAAAACTACCAACTTGCAAAAGTGAGTGGCGAATATGAGTTCCCCGATGCAAATGTGAAAGATGCCAATATTAAATGGGTCCCTGGCAATAACCTTATGAGTGTTCAGAATTCGGGAACGGATTCCATCAGCATGTTTAATAATCACGCCAAACTGAATGGAGCGCTGGCTGTTACCCCAACCGGATTGAAAGGGAGAGGACAGTTTACTTTCGAAAATGCGGAAGTAAACTCACAGACCTATAACTTTAAAACAGATGCTTTTACTTCGGATACTTCCGATTTTAAACTTTTAACTGACGACCGCAAGAAAGAAGCACTTCGTGTGCATGTTTTCAGAGCATCAATTGATTTTGCCACTCGACAAGGGCATTTTGTTGCAACCGGTAAAGGAGCGCTTATGGAGTTCCCGTTTATTCAATATCAATGCGTTGTAAACGAATTCGACTGGCTGATGGATAAAAAGCAACTTCAGCTGATCAATAAAACGAATTTTACACGCGAGGAATATTACAAAATGAAGCCCGAAGAACTTGTGGCTTTCGATCCGGGAAAAGAAATTTATACATCAACGGATCCCAAGCAGGATTCGCTCAGCTTTTTTGCGTTACGTGCATTGTACGATCTCAATACCAACTTGTTGGAAGTGGAAGATGCGCGGATTATAAAAGTGGCTGATGCAGCTGTTTTTCCATTCAATGCTAAATTGTCGATAGGCAAGGAAGGTCGGATTACCGAGCTGAAGCAAGCAGAAATTCTTGCAAACAGAACCAGTCTTTACCACAAATTTTATAATGCCAATGTTAACATTGCTTCGCGGAAACGCTATGTGGCTAATGGTTTGTACGATTATACTCCTTCCGATGGTGATGTTACAACACTCGAAATCAATACAATTGAAGTAAACAGCAATGGTGAAACTTTTGCTGGCGCTGCCATAAGCGATTCAATGAATTTTATGATAAACAGGTATTTCCGTTTCAAAGGAAAGCTTGAGATTAATGCATCAACAAAACTTACTTATTTTGAAGGCGGTTACCAGTATGTACACGAATGTTATGCGCTTCAAAAAGAATGGATAAAACTCCGTACTCAGCTCGATCCTAAAAATGTATTAATTCCGGTAACTAACGATCCTGAGAATACAGGAAACGGACAACTGCGTGTTTCCATTTATTATTCAACTACTGAGAACAATGTGCGACCGGGATTTTTTGTAAAAGCCGAAAATATTACCGATCCCGATATTCTGAGCGCCGGAGGCTATGTTACCTATTTTCCACAGAAATCGGAATACCGGGTAGCCGATTCTGCCAAGCTCCGAAACCCTTTACTCACTGGTAATATGCTTACATTCAACACATCAAGGTGTATGTTAACAGGTGAAGGTCAGTTGCAGATTGGGACTAACCTGGGCAGGCTTCAGATGAGATCAGCCGGAGAAATAAACTATTTTTCACTTGTTGATTCTACTTCTCTCAATGTGCTAAGCGCCCTCGATTTCTTCTTTTCGGAAGAAGCTTTAAAAGTATTTGCTGATGCGCTTAATGCCTCTGAAGCCAAAGGCCTTGATGTTACCGGCATTAATTATACCCGTTCGCTGCGCGAATTTGTCGGGCAGGAAGAAGCGGATAAAATTCTTACTGAGTTAAGCCTTTATGGACAATACCGTAAGTTCCCCGAAGTACTGAACCACACCATGGTTCTGACCGGACTTCAATTAAGCTGGGATAAAGATTTGCGGTCATTTATTAGCAGAGGCCCTATCGGTATCAGTAATTTAGGTAAACTTCCTGTGAATAAACAGGTTAAAGGATACATTGAGATTGGAAAGCGTCGGTCAGGTGATATTTTGAACTTTTATTTTGAGCCTGACGAAAACCAATGGTATTTCTTCGCTTATGCCAATGGAACCATGCAGGTTTTATCGTCGAACAAAGCTTTCAACGATAAACTTGTAGGCCTTAAGGAAGACCAGCGCCTGATAAAAGGAGAAAAAGGGCAACCAAGCTACCAGTTTATTATTGGTACAGGCGAAAAGAAAGCCACTTTCCTGAGGAAAATGAAACAAGCTGCGGGAGAAGATTAAATAAGTTTTTGTCGGGCGAAATGAGTAGAGTTTGAAGAAAGATCTGACTCTTTCAAATCTCAGAAAATGAACTGCCTTTTTTATTAACAACACGAAGCACTATGAAAGGTGTTTCCATTAATTGAACAGGAGAAATTTATGAATCAATATTTACTACTTATTACAGGAGGAATTGTAGCTTACCTGATGGGATCATTTTCATCGGCTGTATGGATCGGCAAATGGTTTTACAATACAGATGTCCGCACACAGGGCAGTGGAAATGCCGGGGCTACCAATACACTCCGGGTGCTGGGAACCAAAGCCGGCATTATTGTAATGGTACTTGATATCGCCAAGGCCTGGGGTGCAGTAACTCTGGCTCATTTATTTGACGGCGATACTCTTACCTATTCGCAATTAATTGATTACAAAATTATTCTGGGTGCCGCGGCTGTGCTGGGGCATGTTTTCCCTGTTTTTACCGGTTTTAAAGGAGGCAAGGGAGTAGCGTCGCTGGTAGGTGTAATACTTGCTTTATATTCACCTTACATTTTTCTGATAGTGCTGGCCTGGTTTGTGCTGGTAGTAGCGGTTACCCGATATGTGTCGCTGGCTTCGGTTACCGGATCAATACTTTTTGCTGTGCTGGCCATAGTTGCATTCCACGAACAAAACGTTTACCTGATTGTGCTGGCAGCCTTGATTGCCATATTTATTCCTGTAACACACCACAAAAACATAAAGCGTTTGCTGAAGGGAGAAGAAAGCAAACTCACATTCAGAAAAAAATAAAAATTATCGAAATAGTTCATTTAATGTTAATATCTTAGTACCATCGAATTTTAAAATTCGTTTTAAGATTCATACATTTACACCGTTAAATTTGTTACCTGTAAATAACTGAAATACAAAATACTATGAAATTTATTATCAATAGCCAGGCACTGCTGAAGAAACTTCAGTTTCTAAGCGGAGTTATTAATTCGAACAATACATTGCCGATTCTGGACGATTTTTTGTTTGATCTTAATGATACTACACTTAATATTACTGCAACCGACCTGGAAACCACGCTGATCATGACACTGGAGCCTTCAATGGCCGACGAATCAGGCAAAGTTACCATTCCGGCCAAGTTGCTTCTCGATTTTTTGAAATACCTTCCTGATGCACCAATTACGTTTAACATCGATCCTAATACGCTTGCAATAGAAATTCTTTCGACCGAAGGTAAATATAAACTCACCGGACATAATGCCGATGATTATCCGGAACTTCCGTTGCTCGACGAAACTACTTCCTTTGAAATTTCATCAGCAATACTTGGCGCCGGAATTACCAAAACGGTTTTTGCTACCGGTAACGACGAATTGAGGCCGGCAATGGGCGGAGTGTATTTCGATATTATGCCCGATTATATGACCTTTGTAGCGACCGATGCTCATAAACTGGTTCGCTACCGCCGTAACGATGCCAAATCAGGTATTTCTACTTCATTCATTATTCCGCGCAAGCCTTTGAATGTGCTTAAAAGTTTGCTTGCCCTCGAAGATGTTAATGTACAGGTTGAATATAACGTTACAAACGCTGCTTTTGCTTATAACGGTGTGAAATTGTTCAGCCGCCTTATCGAAGGCCGTTACCCGGCTTACGAAGCCGTTATTCCAAAAGATAATCCTAACCGCCTTATCGTTGATAGAGGTCTTTTCATCAGTTCCGTAAAACGACTTTCGCCGTTTGCCAATCAATCAACACACCAGGTGAGGTTGCGCATCAATGGACAGGAGCTTCTGATGAATGCCGAAGATATTGATTACTCAAACGAAGGTGTTGAGCGTTTGGCCTGTACCTATTCGGGTGATGATATGGAAATTGGTTTCAACTCCAGGTTTCTTCTCGAGATGGTAAATAACCTCGAAACACCGGAAATTTGTTTCCAGCTTTCGGGACCAACCCGTGCCGGTATCATAGTTCCTTCCAATTATGATAATCCTGACGAGGATATCCTTATGCTTGTTATGCCTGTAATGTTAGGACAGAATTAAAATAAAAGATCCTTTAAAAAAAGAGGCTGTCTCAAAAGGACAGCCTCTTTTTTTATGATTTCAAGCACCATGGTGATAGTACTATTTTGTATAAATCAACATTCTGTCATTGAAAGTGCTGTATCGATAAAGTGAGCATAATCAATTTGATGATTAACACTTTTAGATTTACTTAACAGTCCAATCGGAAGATGTTAACACATCTGAAATTTAAGCTTTTGCCACCAGAATTGACTGCCAATGCTTTTGCCAGCGTATGATAAAAGTATGGGCAATATCATACTTGCAAGGTTGGAAATATAAAAACAGATGAGGCTGTCTCAGTTAAGAAACAGCCTCATTTACCACTCAGCACTCTTTGCATTTACTGAATATTATTTAACATTAACCACAAGTACCTTTGATAAACTCCAGAATTCCTTCTGGTTAGTTATTACCAGGCTGTCCGACGCATTTTCGCCGGTAAGGCGGTACGACGATTTAGGATGTGAGGTTAATAACGTGGCTTTACTCTTCATTATCGGAATTGCACTAACCTGTGTAATGTCCACTTTGGTCAAAGCTGATTTATCAATTTCAGGAACAACTTCTTTGGAGCGACCCAGGCCAATAAATCCACCTTCTTTGGTTACTATTTTATTGTCTTTCAGATAACTGGTTGTTCCGATTACATAATAGGCGGTGTTCATCTCGGTTGTTTTTGCTGCAATTACCTGTTCTTTCTCCTTATTCTGAGTGCTCAGGTTATCGACATTGGCATTTAAATCAACCACTTTAGTTGTAAGATCAGTTACCTGGATATTCACTTTCGTTAAATCATCTTTAAGCTGAGCGATCTGTACATCTTTCTCTTCAATCTGATTGCTGAAGTTTTCGATCATTCGTTCAAGTTCAGCGGTTTGAATGCCGGCTTTTTTGAGTTTAAAACGTAATGTCGAAAGCATTGCCCTGTTATCCAGCTGAAGTTTGTAGATTTCATTTATATCGCTGTTAATCTGGTCTTTCGCACGTGATTTTAGTTCGGAACTACCTGCTGATTTGCTGATGATTTTCTCTTTCATCTTAATCGAATCCAGGTTAGACTGAATTTCGTTAAAGGCATTTACAAAGTCAACTACCATTGAATCTTTAACAATGCCAATTGATAACAGACTATCGTTTGTTGCCTTTAAAGCGGTAATTTCTTCGGTGTTCTGGTTGCATCCGGCTGCCAGTAGCATAACTGGAATAACCAATGCGAGAAGTAATT
The DNA here is from genome assembly GCA_964420555.1 of uncultured Lentimicrobiaceae bacterium. Taxonomy (GTDB): domain Bacteria; phylum Bacteroidota; class Bacteroidia; order Bacteroidales; family UBA4417; genus UBA4417. The sequence goes on from CAYQTT010000025.1 coordinate 46,456, forward strand.
TTTTCATGGTTCTATTTTTTAGTTATTGTGTTTTTCTGATCCGCACATTTATTTGAATTATCCGGCTCATTTTCGAAGCAATCCCTGCAAAGTGCGTGACATCAATTTTATAAGGCAAAAGTACTGTGACCTTTCGGACCACACTTTACACTATTTGGAAGATTAATTGTAACATTTCGTTTATTTAGCTACATCTTGTTACCTTAAATAGTAATCTCTAAAACAGAACAGCCCGGGGGAACGGGCTGTTTGTTTTGAGGGGATAAACAAAAAATGAGTGGGAGTGGGGGAGAGCGAGTCAGATTTTACCTCCACTGATTATTCCGCTGTGCGGAATGAAGATCGCTTTGCTAAGTTGCAAATCGGCGCCAGCGGTGAAGTTTTTACGTATTGAGCTCATTTACAATCAGGAATAAAAAAAGAGGCTATCCCTTAATGGTGAAGCCTCTTTTTTTTTGTGCAGTTTTATTCACTAAGCTGGATACGATTTTACAGTATTCCACATTATTCAGAAACAGAAAGATTAAAGCGTGAATTACAAAACCTGCATCTTTTTAATTATGGTGTTATTGCCTGAAGTTATTGAGTATAGGTAAGTGCCTGCCGATAATCCTGCAGCATTAAACACTACTTCATGTTGCCCTTGCGAAAATTCCTGATTTACAATCGTTTTTATCTCTTTCCCCAAAATGTTAAAAACTTTAATTACAACATTTTCCTGCTCAGCTAAATTGAATTTAATCGTAGTGGCAGATGAAAACGGATTAGGATAATTCTGAGCCATTGAGAATTTCTGAGGCAAATTATCCGTCTCTTCAACTGAAGTTAGAGTTCCTATCGTGAATACTCCTGATGTTATAGAACTTCCCAGGTAGGCTGCATCAACCGCACGAATTGTCCAATTGTAATCACCGTTTTGTAACCCGGTTAATAACCATTCTGTTACTGAACTCACATTTCCCGGCTCCGGAAGGCGACCAGGAATAGTAACGGGAATACTGCCATGGTAGATTTCAAGGTCATATGTAAGTGCAACACCGGGTGTGTGATCGTCATCGGCGGGTAACCAGGACAATCTTACCGAGTTTTCTCCTTGTAAAGAAATATCCAAACCTGATGGTGATGAAGGAGCATCGTTTTGGCCGGGTGCATCATTACGATAGATATGCATTTGTGCCTCAACAAGGCCATTGCCTCCCGGAACAAAATATTGACCTGCAATAAAGTAATCCAGATCACCGTCATTGTCGATGTCGAGCCATGAAAAAGCACCTCCACGATCGCCCGCTGCCCGTGGTGAAGGAAGTTCATTGCCAGAATCAGTAAATATCCCATTTGTATTATTGTAAATTCTTGCCCTTCCTTCAATGTTAGTCCCTGAATTGTAATTACCGGCCAGAAGGATGTCCATGTCTCCGTCGGAATCATAATCGGCCCAGCTGGCAGCCGTAAAATCGAACCAGCCTTCACTGTAAGGATCAGCAATAACTTCAAAAGGAATAAAATTGCCATTGTCATTGCTATATATACGAAGCGTTAAAGGGGTATAAGTGCTGTCAATTTCTTTAACATTGCCAGCAACAAGAATATCCAGATCACCGTCTCCATCGTAATCTCCCCATTGAGCTTCGCCTTGTTCAATAGAAAGTGTTCCCAGTATATCTTCCCCGGTAAAAATGCCATTCCCATCGTTACGATAACGGCGAATAAAACCATCATCATACAGCGGCGCTATGTTTACAAGCAACAGATCGAGATCCTGATCTCCATCATAGTCAGCCCATAAGCTTTGAGCATGTTCAGTTTTTGCAAATACCGAATTGAGAGATGTAAAATTCCACCCACTTGCGCCGTCAGGACCATCATTACGCATCAATACAGTTTCGTAAGTAAATGAAGAATCGTTGAAAGATGAAGGGATAAGCAGATCCATATCTCCGTCGTTATCAAAGTCGGCCCATGTAATAGAGCGAAGATCGAATTCTGCCTGACTGTTTTCCTCCCAGTAGCCTGGCAGGTTTGTTTGCAGCAGGTTAAGTGTACCGGCATCGTTGCGATAAATTACAGTTTTATTGTCAGTACCCAGAGCAAGATCCTGATCTCCGTCACCATCCAGGTCTCCCCATGATAAATCAGATGAACCAATGGTTAATGCTCCAAGGGGAACATCTGTATAACTGAAATTCCATGTTGTTGAATCAATAGATCCATTGTTCTCAATTAATATTAAACGCTCCTCGCCGCCCTGGTTATAAACAATATAAGAACCCAATACGGCTATATCAAGATCGCCATCACCGTCATAGTCAGCTGGTGCCGTAGAAATAACCCAGAAGTCTTCATCCAAAGGAGTAACAAATATTGAATCAATAGGCGTTACTTCCGTGAAGTCGCCAAAAGTACCACCCGGAAGGGACTGAACAGTCATAACTTGCACTATGCTGCCGGAATCGCCGTCATCGTCAGTTACCATTAGCTCTACCCAATACGTGTCAGGTGTTAAATAAGTATGAGAAGGATTTTGTTCCGTTGAAGTACTTCCGTCAGCAAAATTCCATAACCAGGAAACAACTGTTCCATCAAGGTCAGTGCTGGTATCAGTGAAATCGAGAGTGAGCCCATTGGCTGAATATACAAAGGATGCCGTAGGGGGTTGGTTCAGTGGCGGTGGTGGTGGTCCTGAAAAGTGCTCAATAATGCCATCATATCCAACAGTCCATGCATCACCTGCCGGGCTGGCTGCTATGGCTGTAAATAATCCAGTTCCGGTTGAACCGATGTTCAGCACAGCCCAACCCTGTCCGCCATTTGCTGTATAATATGCAGCGTTCGAATTAGTGCTAACCCATAATTCGTCTGGCCCTACAATATAAATATCAGTAAGCTGATCACTTGTATTTGGAGTCGGTAAAATCTGCCAGGTAGCACCACCATCGCTGCTACGGAATGCTTCGCCATACCAGCCAACTGCATATCCGATGTTCTCATCAAAGAAATCCATATCCATAATCTGATGCGGATAGCCTGGAAATACGCCTGTAATCCACGAATTGCCATTATCAGTACTCCTCGAAAATGAACCACTTACATTATTTGCCCATATGTTTGATCCTTGTACATCTATTGATATATAACCACCTCCTATGTCGGGAACCGGAATCCATGTATTTCCTCCGTCGCTTGTATGGTAAATACTTGTGCCACCTTGTCCGATAACCCAGCCATCCTGAAGGGTAGTGAAATGAATATCTTCAGCTGGAGAAAGCCCAGGAGGTATTGAGTTGGCAGCTGCCCAGTTTATTCCTGCGTCAGTGCTTATATACACCTGACCAATTTCATCAAGCAGTACTACTTCGGTTGGGCTAACTATCTGTACAGCTTTAACAGCATATAATGATATTGCTGGTTGATTTGTCCAGATCGCAGCCCCGCCCGTATTTGTAAGCACAGTTCCATTGGTACCAACTGCAATCAGATTCCCATTCGAAAAATAATCTATATCATTCAACAATTCATTTGTACCGCTCGAATTTGGAAACCAGGAATCACCATTGGCTGCATTGGATACCTTTCCTGTTGCAGGTGAGCTCACATTTGTTACATCAGGACGAGCCTTAATGGGACTTTGCATGTTCAATTGTGCATTTGCACTCATTGACAGAAGAACTATCAGAACAGCAAAAATTCGCTGTATAATTCTCGTAGCCTGTAAACCCCGGCTGTTGTATCTGGTTTTGTAAATTACTTTAGCCATACCTTTTTTTGTTAAAATTCTGTTCATTTAAAGACTTAATTTTTAATTTGTTAATTAACAGGTGTTTGAATGGATTGTTTGTCCTGCAGCACAACTTTCATTCACAGCTATTTCTATCGACGTAAACAGTGTATTAACCTAAGCTCCATTCCCTCCTTGCTAATTAGTTTTTAATTAAGAGTTATGAGTATTGGTTATGCTTACACTGGTGTAAATTTACATCCATAAAAGAGGATGGTAAAAACTTAAAATGATGAATGGGAATTATTGGATGACGAATGAGAATTAATATTGAATATGTTTATATCTGTCTGAATCATCATTCGCGTTCATCTTATTTTCTGACGAGAGCGTGTAAAAATCGATTGTATATAAAAAGGGGTGGAGCTTTTACATAATTTATTTTCAAAAACTAATAGATCAACTCTTTTCCGGGCGTTACCCTCGTTATTCGGGTCAGGCTTTCTGCTACAATCTTTTTCCAAACCCCCAATGGCGCGGATGACGGCAAATTTTACCGTCACTGATTATTCCGCTATGCGGAATGAGATCGCATGTTAAGTTGCAAATTAGCGCCAACTGGGACTAATTAAAGGACAATATGGGGAAAATCCCCCTTTTTATCAGCATTTTACGGTCTATTGATTTTATTATCTGAATCCAAAAGCAAACGGCAAAATAAAGATCACTACAATTGTCCAGGCAAAATATACCGGAAGATATTTAGCAACAGTATTTTCCACTGAATCCAGCGGATTACTCTTAAAATAGGATAGGTATAAATTTTTCGCAATCAGTATCAGGTTTACAAATATCAGGATATTTGATACCAGCACAATGGTGCGGTTTGGCGTTAATCCATCGGCAACCCGTGTAATTATAGCTACCAGGGCAATTGAATTTATTACCAATGCCAGTATTGCCAATGCGAATAAGATTAAAACATTTACATTTTTTTGTTTTGATTTGTCCAGTTCAGAGATTGAAAATATTATTATTGCCATAACAGCTAAAAGCATAACATTAAAAAGCAATAACAAATCTCTGTCTTCCAGTATTTTGCTGTCCGAAAAGATCATAGAAATTAAATAAACTACCAGCGTTCCCAAAACCAGGGGCGTGAAAATCCGGGCAATTACAGGGGCTATCTTGCTGGTTATAGTCGGGAAAATCCGTATCAAGTAGTACGAAACAATTGGCGCGGCAACAGCGCCAAATACAACTACATATTCTGTATAGAAATCTTCGATATCCATTTTTATGGCAGAGAACAATCCTAGCGTTATTGCTGTAAGTAAACCTCCGGCAAGCATAATCAAACCGGTCATGATCAATAATTCGCCATTGAACCGGATAAAAGCTATCCGTTTGGCAATGTTTTTATATTCGAAAGATACAAATGATAATCCGAAAACACCCCAAAGAAATAAAGGCGCGTGAATTAAAGCCAGATCAATGGAATCGCCCTGTTTGTAAGGTAACAGGTTAACAAACAGCGTTAAAACCAACAAGATTGAGGCATAAATTATGATTTTCATTTTATCAAACATCTTATTCTGCCAGAACGTGTACAACACAATCCCATTGAATACAATGATGGCTAAATCCCTTGTATAGAATGACTCAGGTACTATCTCCGAAAATAGCTCAGGCAGTTTAACCAGGAAACCGGTTACCAGTGAAAGAATTATAACAACAAGTAAATCAAGTTTTAAAAACCCTTTAAATTCAGATTCCGCTTCCCGGGCTAAGCGTATTTTCCAGAACCGGGCTAAATCGGAATTGTAATCATCCGCAATTACAGCAAATGATTTTGTGAACTCCTGCCTGTTATCGCGATATAAGTTTTCGAGTTCATCGGGATTGTTTAAGTTATCAATGATTCGATTTTTCATTTTTATAGATTTTTTGTTAGTAATTACTGTTTATTTTTAAATGCGGAAAGTGATATCGCCGCAATTGGAGTTGCTTGTTTAATGCTTTTCTTTTTGTAACTGTTTTAAATAATTTGTTGGTTAAATTTAGTTTAATTAAAAGTACTTTGATTGTCAAAGTAGATGGATAAAAAAAATCACTGTAGATTAATCATTTGGTTATTATTGTGATTTCTCCTTTTGTGTTTTGATAAATTCTTCCAAAGCTTTGAGATGATCATTGAATGCTTTTTTACCTGTTTCGGTCATAAAATATTTAGTATTGGGCTTTTTGCCGACATATGACTTTTCAATACGGATAAAGTCTTCTTTTTCAAAAGCTTTAAGATGACTTGCCAGGTTGCCGTCAGTAATTTCAAGTAATTCCTTGAGTGTATTAAAGTCAAGCATGTCATTTACAGCCAACGCCGACATTATGCCAAGCCGGACCCTGCTCTCGAAAGCTTTATGTAAACCGCTTATTGATATTTTCACTTTTCGTAGGTGTAATGTATGTATATGCCGTAAATAATATGGACTACTCCAAAGCCAAAGGCCCACAGTAAAAGTCCATACCCAACAAAGTAGGTACTTATCAGGCCTAGCGCAATCTGAATCAGTCCTAAAACTTTTACCACTTCAAAAGTAAACTTGCCGGCATTATACAACGCCAGCCCGTAAAATACCAATGTGCAAGGTGCAAACAGGCCAATCAATCCTTTGGAAATTAGTATCAGAATAAAGAGTCCACCTGCAATTAACGGAACAGCCATGTTGACAAGAAGTCGCTTTGAAGTAGGATTCCATAGTTTTTCGCCTCGTTGAGTTGCTTTTTTATACGAAAGAAAAATTGCTGTACCGATAGCCAAAATCAGAACTATTACGGCTAACAAAATGACATTCACAAAGCCTGATGATAAATTTCCTGTATCTGAAGTGCTATAATCTAATCCGCCAGGATTGAAGTCAAGAAATTTCCAGGCGATAAAAGCTCCTGCCATTGCATAAATACCTGCAAGTATGCCTGCCCAGCCGGAGAGCGACAGAAATTTGGAAGAACGCTCCATCATGGAACGTATATCAGCTATATCCCGAATATAATCCTGTTCTTCTTTCATTTAAAAGTACTTTTTTTTGCAAAGTAAATACAAAAATTGGCTCAATGCAACAACTGCCCAGAATTATTTAATACTTTTTATGAATGTCAACAATGGGTAACAAATTCATTTGCCTGTTCAATTCTTAAGCTTCATCATATTAGTGAAGTCCAAGCGGTGTTGGATAGTACCGACACTCATTATTCCGCTGTGCAGAATGAAATCGCTTTGCTAAGTTGTAAATCAGCGCCAGCGGGGGGTAACTTCTTATTCGAAATCTCTTTCATTCAAAATGGATTACAATTTGTAACAGGGTAATTGAAAAAACAATTTACACTTCATTGTTTGTAAGCACTCTGCCTGTAACCCCCTGCCATTTCTTTATGCAGGGGGTGACAGGGCATGATGAGTTTGGTAGTTACCTGTTCACAATAATCTTTCCGGAATTAGCTACGGAACCGTTTATACTCAATTTATAAACATAAACTCCTTCCATTAGTACAGAGGTATCAATATACCTGTTGTATGTCCCTGGTTCCTGGCTTTCACTTGTTATCAGGCTGACTTCTTTCCCGAGTATATTATACAAACTGACTGATACATCTCCTTTTCGATATAAAGTATAGGTTAATGTAGCAACAGATTGCACCGGATTTGGGTAAACGCTTACATTCTCTAATTGAGATTTCACCGAATTTTTGATGCCCGTTGTAGAAAGGCAAAAATCACCAAGAGCTACTTGTCCCCTGAGCTCGCCGGCTGGATTGTTGCTGGTATGAAAATTGGCATAAACCTCCCCGCTTTCGAACTTATCTGCAATATCCGGAGTAAAAGTCGCATCATTCCAGAAACCTGTCATAACGGAATCAGTCGGCAGCGAATAAATAACCGGTCCGTTTGAACCAGGGAGCCCGGCATGAAAATGGTCCATCGTTAAAGTTGAACCGAGGTTACTCACGGCAATTCCATAGTGCAAATTGTTGTAGTTGCGGTCGAGTGTTACAAATCCTGAACCCTGCGCATTTTCGCCACCGGTTACAGTGCCGGTTTGCTGCGAAGTGCAAAGACTGTAAATAACACCATCGCGGGTTAGTGAGGAAGGTTGCCCACGCACTTCGCCTGCCGGATTAAGAGTTGTATGCAGGTTGATGTAAACATCGCCGCTCAGTGCTTTTTTTACAAAGGAATCGAAATCAAGGTTTCCGGTAAATTCCGGGCTTTCAGGTGTCAGAATCGCGGAAATGGAATTCCCTTGTATAAATCCTGTCAGGCCCAATACAACGGGCCCGCTTTCCCCTTCTTTCCCCGAATGAAAATGCGCGCCGGTAATTGTTCCACTCAACTGATCAGCCTGAACATTTACCCATATAGTATCAAAACTGCTATTTGCAGAAAAATTACAGAGACCCATAGCATTAGCTGGTGTAGCGGGATCTACAGTACCGGTTTCCTGTGAAGAATCCATCCAGGTATCGAAAGTAAGTGGGCTGTTTTTCAATAATTGCCCCCTGATTTCCCCCGCAGGGAAATTAGCAGTATGGACATTTACATATACTTTTCCTTGCTGCAACGAATCAAGAAAGGCTGATTGATTTGCGAGTGTCGTAAGATCAAAAACTCCTTTATAAGTATTCCCTACATTAAATTGCGAAAGAGGAACAGCAACAGATCCGCTGCTACCCATAGCACCATAATGCAGGTGTGCATTTGTGATAGCCGCAGTTAAATCATTAACCAGAATGTTAACTTCTAACTCTGATTTATCCAGGCCCAGGTTAAATGATCCCAATCCCAAAGGTGTTTTATCGGGCGGATTGGTATTACCAGCCTGCTCCATATTTAGTGTTGCCCTGTAATTAGCATCTGCTTCAGGTACTATCCGGCCACTTATTTCACCACCTGGATTCGATGCTGTATGAACATTAACATAGTATCCACCGTTGAGAAATTCTTTCAGTTGCCCGTTGCCCATGCTAATTCCCGGGAGGTATCCTTTAATCTTATTCCTGTCGATGTATGGAACTAAGCTATATTGCACACTTCCGTTAGTTTCTGAATGTATGTGAGCTGTTGTAATTGGCCCTGTTAAACCATTTGAGGTAATATCGAACCAAAGTGTATCGTCGTGGTACGAAAACCCGGCTACTCCATTGCCTGATGAAGGAACGATAAGGTTGCCTTCCTGATGGGTTGTGTCGAGCCTTGCCGAAAACATAAGACCACCAAAGGATTCCTGTGCTCTAAGGGTCTGAGCGGCAATGGCAATAAGTGCAGTTAGTATTATTTTTTTCATGATTTTAGTAATTTAATTGTTAGAACTGATTAATGAATTGAAGCCCGGCAAAAAAGGCAGCCGGGTAATTAGTTTAATAAGAATACAAGTGCTTAATGAGTGTTTAAAGGCAGAAAATACAATTAGATAGATTTCTTAATTTACTTTTATTTTTCGGTGATGTAAAGTTAAATCAACTCCCATGGTCAATTAAAATAAAAGCTGATGAATAAGAATTATTGAATGATGAATAGGATTATAAATCGACAAACGGCGAGTTGGATTAATTGAATTAATATTTAGCCCCGATGGCGCGGATGAAAGCAGATTCTACCGTCACTGATTATTCCGCTGTGCGGAATGAGATCGCATGTTAAGTTACAAATAAGCGCAAGTGGACGTTTTGCAATTCCATTTTGCGGTTTGCAATTTCATTTTCTGCTTTGCAATTTCATTTTGTGGTTTGCAATTTCATTTTGTGGTTTGCAATTTCATTTTGCGGTTTGCAATTTCATTTTGCGGTTTGCAATTTCATTTTGTGGTTTGCAATTTCAT
>CAYQTT010000026.1:0-55072 GCA_964420555.1 uncultured Lentimicrobiaceae bacterium
GCTTGTAAGGCAGATGCTCTGAACCAGCTGAGCTATGCTCCCTTTATTGAGGCTGCAAAAGTAATCAATTATTTTAAATTGCCAAACACTTTTAGATTTTTTTTAAATTTCCTTCAAAAAAATATTTTCCTTCATTCCATCCTTACTGCTATCTTTGCTTAATCAATGGAAAAAGAAAAATTATACAGTTGAAAAAAGTTAAAATCCATTTCATTTTATTGATATTGATAACTTTATCACTGGCTGCCTGCAACTCCGCACGGAAAGTTGAGCGCCGGGGAGGGCATATACTTGTTAAGAATACTATCAAAAATAAAAATCCATACTTACCTTCCGATGAACTGGATGGTTTTATTGATCAAAGTTCTATGAATGGCCGACTGGCCCCGTACATAAGGCCAGGAGTTTATTTCTACGAAAAAAGCCTGCAGGGACGGGAGACTAAATTCAAGCTCTTACTTCGTAAATCTCTTGGCACCAAACCAATAATACTTGATACTATGTATGTATTGAGTTCGGTTGACAAATTACAGATATACCTAAAAAACAAAGGGTTCTATCATTCATCAGTTGATAAAGAAATTAAATACAAACGAAAAACAGCATCAGTAACTTATACAATTAACTCAGGACCACCTTGTATTGTTAGGAACTTCAATTATTTTATTCCTGATACTGTTATGATGAGCTATGTAATGGCTGATACAGCCAATGGCAAACTCAGGAGCGGAATGATTTACGACACCTATGTTTTGGATGACGATCGCGACCGAATCGCCAGCAACCTGCGTAATAACAGTTATTTCACTTTTTCTCTCAGCGACATTTTTTATGTTGTTGATACTTCAAATGCAGGGCTTACAGCTGATGTAGAATTACATATAAGGAAAGTAAAGCTTAATAATACAGGTACTGGCGACACTGTTACCGAAATTACTCATCCCCGCTTCTATATCAGAAACATTTATATCAATTCGGAAGCAGATCCTTTATCGCCGGCTATAACCTATGATACTGTAGTTTATAAATATTATCTTAATAAATCAGACACTTCAGGCAAATCCATTTATGTACTCTATCACAGAAAACTTTCACTTAAACCAACATACCTTGCTTCGAGTCTTAATTTCGCGCAGGGTGATGTATACAGCCAGTCGTCAGTAAATCAAACTTATAAGAAACTTATCGGCCAGCCCATAATAGGATCGGCCAACATAAACATGGCGACGCTTGAACCCGGCTCCGTTGACAGCACTGAAAAACAATGGCTCGATTGCAACATTCGCATGACACGCAATCAGCTCAATACATTTAACATAGGAACGGAAGGCACCAACTCCGGAGGAAGGTTCGGCCTTGGCATAAATACATCGATCCAGAACAGAAATCTTTTTAAAGGTGCTGAAGTTCTCTCTCTTAAAGTAAGAGCCAGCGCCGAAATACAGGGTAGCCTTAACAACCAGGATGTTACTAATTATTTCTTGTTTTTCAGCACACTTGAAGGGGGTGCTGAGGCCAGCATAGATTTCCCAAGGTTACTGATACCTTACAGGTCGAAATATCAGCAGGACGAAAAAAGAGGGCGCACATCACTTTCGGCAGGTGCCGGTTTTGAACTAAGGCCTGAATATAAAAGAACTATTTCGAGTGCATCATGGTCGTACAAATGGAACCGTAATGAAAAAATCAGTCATATTTTAACACCCCTCGAACTAAACTTTATCGACATCTATCCTAGTGAATCCTTTCAGAAGGCACTCGATTCGCTTACTGATCCCGTTTATAAATCGCAATATACTGATCACTTGCTCACCATGATCCGCTACAGTATTATTATGAGCAATATCGGGATCACAAAACTAAACGATCAGTTTTTCCTCCGCCTTAATGCAGAAACTTCAGGCAATATCCCTTTCGCGATTGATAACGTCACGGACAGGTCAGTTAACGAAGATGGGCATTATGAACGTTTTGGCGTTCAGTATTCGCAATTTGTGAGGTTTGACGTCGATTACCGGAAATACTGGAAATTAAGATTTAACAATACGCTGGCATTGCGACTGATGGGAGGTATTGCGAAACCTTACGGCAATTCGGAATCGGTACCTTTCGAAAAAAGTTTCTGGCTTGGCGGTGCTAACGACATGCGTGGATGGCGGCTTCGCTCGCTGGGTCCGGGAGCCTATGTAAACTCAAATAATGTTTACGATAAAACAGGTGAAATCATGTTGCTTTCAACTCTCGAACACCGCTTTCCGATTTATAGTTTTATTTTGGGAAGTCTGTTTGTTGACGCCGGAAACGTTTGGTTACGTAACGAAAGCGAAGATTTTCCAAATGGTGAGTTTAAATTTGATACATTTTACAAACAGATAGCAATGGATGCCGGCATTGGGCTCAGATTCGATTTTTCATTTTTCATTTTACGCCTCGATGTAGCTGTTCCAATACATAATCCGGCACGAGAAACAGATGCCTGGTTTAATCCTTCCGATGTCGGATTCCGCAATGCTATCTGGAACTTTGGTATAGGTTACCCGTTCTGAAATTTTATCATTTCAGTACTTTCTTTCCACCCCTCGCCTTATCGCCCCATTTCCCTTCAAAAATATATAATCAATAATTTCAAACAGTCTCGCCCCTCGCCTTGTCGCCCCTCGCCCTTTTAGAAAGTTAAAAACCAATTATTTCAACCGACAATAAAACCCTGCACCGATTGATCACCGCCAACGATTTCAGCAACTTTATTTTCCGCGAGTTCCCCTACTCCCCTACTCCCGGCCAACAAAACCTTATTAAAAGGCTTGCTGATTTTATCGTTTCCGATATGGGGCAATTTCCATTATTCCTGCTCGAAGGATATGCCGGAACCGGGAAAACCACAGTTGTGAGCACACTTGTAAAAGCACTGCCTAAAGCAGGTTACAGCGCTGTTTTGCTTGCCCCGACTGGAAGGGCGGCTAAAGTCCTTTCGCTTTATGCGCAGATGCCGGCCTTTACAATCCACAAACGCTTATATCGTCCGGCAATGGATGCTGACGGGCATGTGCATTTCCAGGTGCAGCAGAATAAATCGGTGCGGACTCTCTTTATCGTCGATGAGGCTTCGATGATTCCCGACGACCGCCAATCGGGTGAAAACACAGCTTTTCAAACGCGTAACCTGCTCGAAGACCTGATAGGGCATGTGTTTTCGGGGCAGGACTGCAAAATGCTTTTCCTTGGCGATTCGTGCCAGTTGCCACCGGTAGGCTCCGTTCAGAGTCCGGCGCTTGATACTGATCTGTTGCGGGAATCGTATTATCTCGATCTCGATAGTTTCATACTTTCGGATGTTGTGCGTCAGTCGCTCGAATCAGGGATTCTGTCGGTTGCAACCGGAATAAGGGCAAAAATTGGCATAAACGGATCAGGACTTCCGCTTCCTTTATTCGGTAAGGAAAACGCTTTCTCCGATGTAATAAGCATAACTGGTATCGATATGCCCGATGCTATGCAACAAGCCTTTAGCGATTATGGCCGTGAAAACACGGTTGTGATTACGCGATCGAATAAACGCGCCAATCTTTTCAACCAGGCAATCAGGGAGCGCATTCTTTTCCATGAAAATGAACTTGCTGCTGGTGATAACCTGATGGTTGTAAGAAATAATTATTTCTGGCTGCCCGATGAGTCGAAAGCAGGTTTTATTGCCAATGGCGATATCATTGAAGTGCAGAGCATCCGGAAAACAGAAGAGCTTTATGGGTTCCGGTTTGCAGAAGCCACTGTGCGTATGGTTGATTACCCTGAGGAACCGTCTTTTGATGTAAAACTCCTGCTTAACACTATCAATTCGGAAGGACCAGCCTTGAATTACGAAGACAATCAAAAACTGTTTAATGAAGTAATGGCCGATTATATGGGCGAAAGCACGCGCCGTAAACGTATGGCCGGCATCAGGAACAATCCTCATTTCAATGCATTACAGGTAAAACATGCCAGCGCTCTAACCTGCCATAAAACACAAGGCGGACAGTGGGATGCGGTATTTATCGAAAAAGGCTATCTTAAGGATGAAATGATTGATACCGAATACCTCCGCTGGCTTTACACCGCCGTAACCAGGGCCACCAAGAAACTTTTTCTTATTAACTTTGAAGAACGGTTTTTTGAATAATTTTTAGTGATAAACTGGTTCTCCACTAAACACTAAAGCCTAAATCCCAGATATTTAAATAAACCTGAATCAATTAATAATGAAAAACACAAAACATTAAATTTAGAATCACTGTTGTCCAGAAAAATTCCCTAAGAAAGTTTAACTGCCTGATTTATAACGTCCCTACGGGACTTCAAATCAGTTGGGCTTGCTTTTCTTCTACCAATATTCAGTCCCGCTGGGACTGTCCCGATAGGGACAACATATTGGTAGAAAATAAGTTATTAGAAGGGTAAAGTCCCGTCAGGGACGATATGTTTATTGAAGCGGACAACAGTGATTTAGAATCAAAAAGTAAGGGAGCCTGCATACTTTTATGTTTTATGTTTTGCGTTCTGTGTTAAGTGTCTTTAATTCAAACCTAAACCCCAAACCCTAAAAAAAATGCGCATAGGATTCGGATACGATGTTCACCGTTTTGCTGATGGCCGCGACCTTTGGCTGGGCGGAATTAAAATACCTCATCACAAAGGACTCGATGGTCATTCGGATGCCGATGTGCTGATTCATGCTATTTGCGATGCTTTGCTTGGTGCGGCAGCATTGGGCGATATCGGAAAGCATTTCCCTGATTCAGATACTTCCTTTCAAGGAATTGACAGTAAAATTCTGCTGTCGAAAACAGCTGAACTTGTATCTAAGGCAGGATATCAGATTGGAAATATTGATTCCACAATTGCGGCACAGGTGCCTAAAATTGCACCTTACATTGAAACGATGCGTACAACACTCGCCGGGTTGCTGTCCATTGAACCCGGACAGGTATCCGTGAAAGCTACTACTACCGAGAAACTTGGCTTCGAAGGCCGTGAGGAAGGGATTTCGGCTTATGCAATAGTGTTGATAACTGCAATTAACAGCTAACAGATAATCACTTTTTCAAAAAAGAAGAGTATTAATCCAGTTTCAACACTGCTAAAAACGCACTTTGCGGAACTTCAATATTTCCTATCTGACGCATCCGTTTTTTGCCTTTTTTCTGCTTTTCGAGCAATTTGCGCTTACGCGAAATATCACCACCATAACATTTGGCAATAACGTCCTTACGCAACGGCTTAATTGTTTCGCGCGAAATAATTTTAGCACCAATAGCAGCCTGAATAGCTACTTCGTACTGCTGCCTCGGGATGAGTTCTTTCAGCTTCTCGCAAATTCGTTTTCCGAAACTGTAAGCATTATCGCGGTGGATAAGCGTGCTGAGCGCATCAACAGGATCGCCGTTCAGCAAAATATCGAGTTTTACAAGATCAGCTTTGCGGTAATCGGAAATATGATAATCGAAGGAAGCATAACCTTTTGAAATACTTTTCAGTTTATCATAAAAGTCAATAACAATTTCGCCTAAAGGCAGATCGAAACTAAGTTCCACACGGTTTTGGGTCAGATAAACCTGGTTTTTAAGCGTACCACGTTTATCCAGACAAAGTTTCATAATGGCACCCTGGTAATCTGATTTCGAAATTACCTGTGCTGCTATAAATGGTTCATAAATATCGTCAATCCATGTAATATCAGGCATTCCCGAAGGATTATGAACTTCCAGCTCCTCACCTTTGGTGGTAATGATTTTATACATTACGTTGGGAACAGTCGAAATAACGTCCATATCAAATTCACGATCGAGGCGCTCCTGAACAATCTCCATGTGCAGCAGGCCAAGGAATCCGCAGCGGAAACCAAAACCTAAAGCAGCCGAAGATTCAGGCTCAAAAGTAAGCGAGGCATCGTTGAGTTGCAGTTTCTCGATAGAAGCACGCAACTCTTCATAATCATCTGCATCAATAGGATAAATCCCGGCAAATACCATAGGTTTTACATTGGCAAAACCTTCGATGGCTTTCACACAAGGGCGTTCCACATGGGTAATGGTGTCACCTACTTTGATTTCCTTGGCTGTTTTAATACCTGAAATAATATAACCAACATCGCCTGTAGTAAGCATATCCATTGGTTTTTGCTGCAGCTTGAGCAAACCTATTTCTTCGGCTTTATATTCTTTACCGGTATTTACAAATTTTACTAAATCACCTTTACGTATTTGTCCGTTGAAAATGCGGAAATAGGCAATAATTCCCCTGAACGAATTAAACAGCGAGTCGAAAATAAGTGCTTGTAAAGGAGCATCAGGATCGCCTTTAGGAGCAGGAATGCGGCTGATAATTGCATCAAGTATATCCTGAATACCCAATCCGGTTCGGGCGCTGGCACGAATGATGCTTTCCGGTTTACACCCAATAAGTTCAACAATCTGATCTTCCACCTCCTCGGGCATGGCCGAATCCATGTCCATTTTATTCATAATCGGAATTATTTCCAGATCATGTTCGAGAGCAAGATATAGGTTCGAAATTGTCTGAGCCTGAATACCCTGAGTAGCATCAACTATCAGCAGTGCACCTTCGCAGGCCGCAATTGCCCTTGAAACCTCGTACGAGAAATCGACATGCCCGGGAGTATCAATGAGATTTAACTCATATTTGATACCGTTATGCAGGTAATCCATGCGGATCGCATGGCTCTTAATTGTGATTCCGCGTTCGCGTTCGAGATCCATATCGTCGAGCACCTGGTTCTGAAGCTGGCGTTCGGTAAGGGTTCCGGTAGTTTCGAGTAAGCGGTCGGCCAACGTGCTTTTGCCGTGGTCGATATGTGCTATGATACAAAAGTTTCTGATGTGTTCCATTGCTGCAAAGGTATAAAAAACGGAACAATTTTTTAACATATGTTCGACAGCGATTTAGATAAGTTTTAAAATTGCCTTTGGCGTTCAAAGTTCAAGGGTTCAATTGCCTGCGGCGTTCAAGGGTTCATGGCTACTGAGCAGAATTGAAGTGCTTAATTTAAGTTCCAAAATCTAAATCCCAAAAACCAAATCCCCCAAACCCAGGCTATACTATCGAATGACCACCGAATGACAACCAGAACTTCTCAGTTTTTAATTAACTCAACCTTCAACAATCGAATGACAACCAGAACTTCTCTGTTTCTAAATAACTCAACCCTCAACAATCGAATGACCACCGCATGACAACCCATACCTCTCAATCCCCAAAAACACCCCATCCCTCTACAACCAAATGACAACTCACCCCACCCGCATAACTCTTTTTTCGCGTCCAACTCAAAATCTTTCCGTAATTCTCTTACAATTCATTCACCTAAAATTTGTACTTTTGCACTGCAATTTGAAAATTTACAACACATTTAAAAATCAATATATTATGACAAAAATTAAAGTAGGTATCAATGGTTTTGGTCGCATCGGCCGCCTTGTTTTCCGCGCATCAATTCTTCGCGACGATATCGATGTTGTAGCTATCAACGATCTGATCGACGCAAATTACATGGCATATATGCTGAAGTATGATACTGTTCACGGACAGTTCAAAGGCACTGTTGAGGTAAAAGACGGCCACCTGGTTGTTAACGGACAAACTATCCGTGTTACCGCATGTAAAAACCCTGCCGAAATCAAATGGTCGGATGTAGGTGCTGATTACGTAGCTGAATGCACCGGTTTATTCCTTACCGAAGAAACATGTAAAGCTCATATCGATGGTGGCGCAAAACGCGTTATCATGTCGGCTCCTTCGAAAGATGACACTCCAATGTTCGTTTATGGCGTTAACCATACCGAGTATGCTGGACAGCAATTTGTAAGTAATGCATCATGCACAACCAACTGCCTGGCTCCGCTGGTAAAAGTTATTAATGACAATTTCGGCATTGTTGAAGGTTTGATGACAACAGTTCATGCAACCACAGCTACACAGAAAACAGTTGACGGACCTTCGGCTAAAGACTGGCGTGGCGGACGTGCTGCTGCAGGCAACATTATTCCTTCATCAACCGGTGCTGCCAAAGCTGCTGCAAAAGTTATCCCTGCCATGAAAGGCAAACTTACAGGTATGTCGTTCCGCGTTCCTACTCTTGATGTTTCAGTTGTTGACCTTACCTGCCGTCTCGAAAAAGCTACCAGCTACGACGAAATCAAAGCTGCTGTTAAAGCTGCTGCTGACGGCCCGATGAAAGGTGTTCTCGGATATACCGAAGAAGCTGTTGTTTCGAGCGATTTTATCGGCGATCCACGTACTTCAATTTTCGATGCTGAAGCCGGTATCATGCTGAACCCAAATTTCGTAAAACTCGTTTCGTGGTATGATAACGAATGGGGTTATTCATGCAAAGTGCTTGATATGATTTCACATATGGCAACTGTTTAATACAGTTTTCTCCATTAATTAAAAAAAAGAGCTGCTTTAATGCGGCTCTTTTTTTGTTCTGGCTATTACCAAAAGTGATTATTAAACACTATTGCATGCATTACTTTATCACAGTGATACTTCCTTTCAATGTTCGTTTCACTACTCCGTTAAGAGTGAGTTCATAAACATCACATACATAATAATACACCCCGTCGGCAACATACTCGTTAGTACCTTGCATTTTTCCATCCCATTTGATTTGCGGATCCTGGGTGGTAAAAATCAGGTTTCCCCAACGGTTAACAATGCGGATGTCTATTTTTTCGACTGATGTGTAAGGAAAAGGAACAAAAAAGTCGTTAAGTTCATCACCGTTTGGAGTAAACACATTCGGCAAGCGGTAAGTACCGCACACATCGCTGTCAACACATACTGTGTCGCTCATAACACTCATATTACCAACTGAATCAACTGCAACTATTGAATAACACCCAGCAATAGAAGTCATGTTCATATGTGTGTAGGACAATGCCTGTGTGGAATCAAGAATTACCAGATCCTCCGCCTGAGGGGGCAGATAATAAATAAGGTATTTTACAATATCATACGAACATTCAGTATCAATATTTTCCCATGTCAGCACATTACGGAAAAATTCACAATCTGTAGTTACTTCCAGTTCAGGCGCACATGGTTTTTCGTTATCAATTGGAATGCTGCATGTTTCCTGCGAAAAGTTAATCAATGGCTCAGTTATACCTTCAGTTCCATAGGTTCCGATTGCTTTCACCTTATAGCAGTATGATTTCCCGTTCACAAGGCCTTCATCAATATAAAAGGGTATAATAGATGTTGCGATTGAATCAAATTGCTGCGAACTTTCATTCAGCCTGTATATCACAAACTGATCGTTAGTCCAGGGAACAATGGTATTTATGTTAATCCTTACTTTCTTATCACCCGGAGAAAGTGTCAAAAATACAGAGGATGCTTTTTGCGATGGTCCTATCAAAAAACGCAGACCGGGCGTGTCATTATAAAGATCAACCCTGTAATTTATGCCGTGTTCACGCGTATTGAGTGGTTCGTCAATAAAAATGGTATCATTAAGCGACGAAAGGGAATCCAGCAGATTAAAAGCGGAACCGGTCAAATCATCAGACCTGTATATCAGGTATTTGTATGGTCCGGGAGCCTGAATTATGTCAATCTCCGTCGGCTTCGACCAGGCAACATAAACGCGCCCGTCAGCAGTTCCAGTTTTTTCAATGCTGATATTTGTAATAACCGGAACATCTTTTTTAAGCTGAGCGCATGCTTCATTGGAAGCATAACTAAGTGCGCCGTCGGGGTAAAATGCTACAACCATATAGCAATACTCAATTCCTCTCGATAAGTCGCTGTCAGTATATACAGTATCTTTTGTATTTATCGTTGCAATAAGCCTGTAACCAGTATATAGAGGTACACCTGTTTCGCAATAACCCGGAATGTATCCGACAAAGCCATTACGCCTGTAAACCTGGTATCCGGTTATATTCGAACAGCGGTTCTCATCCCATTCCAGTTGTATGGTATTACCAAGAGCTGTGGCGGTGAGGTTTTCCGGTGCAGGGCCAACCACGGTAATATTCATACTTTTCAGATCGAAAAGGTTGACAGGTTTATCATCGTCAACGGCTTTAAAATACACCTGGTAAGGGTTTTTCCTTACATGCGCACAGGTTGTTTCCCAATTAAAAAGGGCTGACGTAAATCCTGCCGCGGTATCCTGAAGAATGGTAAATTCAGCAGGATCAGTTATTTCGAAAGGAGCTCCGGCTGCTGTAAGCGTGATATAGTTTTTGTCAGAATCAGATGCATAAACGCCAAACTGAAGAGTATCTCCTGCTTCAACGCAGGTATCATTAATTGGTTCAATCACAGGAGGTTCGTTATCGCAGGTAACAATTGTAATCTGCATATCACGCGTCATATAGCCAATCTTCATTCCATTACGCCATTCTTCTATCAGAAAGGCTATGTTATATTCGCCCTGCATTTTCGGATCCTGCCAGATAATTTCACCAGTTACCGCATTCATTGTAAAAGAACTCCCCACATTGGTACCAACCTGGTTAGGCAGTACAAAACCTGGAACATTTTCTCCTCCGGCTCCCCTGCATTTGGTGAGCCTGAATGTAAGACTATCACCGTCAGGGTCAAACGCTCCGGGATTGTGTAAAAAAGTTTTATCCACACATCCCTGATCGACAGGCGGCAAAAGCAGCTGCGGCGACGAATTGGCCCCGATAAAAGGGTTTATGGTCAGTTGTGTTTCAATAAAGAAAGGCACCTCCACTGAGTTAGGAATATTCTGAATTCCATAGTTCCTGTTCGGATCTTCGAGAGATATCTTATAGGTTGCAGCCCCGGGGAACGTATGTATTCCGACATAAAGATTCTTCTTGAGATCGGGACCTATGATCTCTCCAAAATACCCTAAACCCGTTAGCTCGCCATTACTCCTTGATAATACTGTACGGGTATTATCTCCCCAGTTTATTTCCAGTTCATAGCGGTCGGCAGGACTTGGCGCATAAGTGTATGTTACTATTGTTACTTCATAAGTAAGGCCCGAAATATATTTAAATGTAATTTCACCTGCACGTTCGTGGGTGGCCCTAACCGGGCCGGCAAACCAGATAAATAAAAAAAGCAGGATGAGGTATTTCTTCATAGGATAGTGAATTCTTCAGGTACATTGCCAAAGCAATAAATTAAACAGTGGCTTCGCACTCCAAAAGTACAAATTATCTATGCTGCAAAAACTATTTTAATGCTTTTGTTTGACATACAACTTTTCAGCGAAATCTACTTCTTCCGGACATTAGTGATAAGAAATTAATATTCAACTGCTTGGTAAACATCATGCTCATAACTACCTGCTAAGCATTATTCAGAAATAACAATCCATTTTTCTTCTGGCTAACATATTTAATTCATTGTCAACAGGCAGTATGCAGAAATTTTGCAACTGGTATTTCGTCACAAATTGTAAAACGAAAACAGAACATTTCCGTCAGCTTAGTATTGCACAAATACTAAACCAAATTAAGATTCAGCGCTTTACAGGAGTAACAGCTTTTTTTATAATTTTACAGAGTTCATAGAGGAAGGTAAGTGTATGTATGCCATAGATCCGCAGAAAGAGAAAAAAGAAATAGTAAAACGATACCGGGCTCTGATGCGCGCCTGGAATGCCAACAAAGGCATAATTCATAATAACCAGGTCCGGAAGGCTTTTATTATGGCGTCGCAGGCTCATAACACTATGCGCAGGCGTACAGGCGAACCGTATATTTATCATCCGCTTGAAGTTGCCCGGATAGTAGCCGGCGAAATAGGGCTTGGCGAAACTGCAATTATCAGCGCTTTACTTCACGATGTGGTCGAAGATAATCCTGACTATACTATCGATATGATCAGGCAGAATTTCGGGGATAAAGTTGCCTATATAGTTGATGGACTTACCAAAATCAAGGATGGATATGAGCGGCTCGAATCAACTGCACAGGTTGAGAGTATAAAAAAAATGCTTTTAACCCTCAGCGACGATGTAAGGGTTATCCTTATTAAACTGGCCGACCGTTTACATAATATGCGCACACTCGATTCGATGCCATCGTCGAAACAACAGAATATTGCTGCCGAAACCCTTTACCTCTATTCACCGCTGGCACACCGACTGGGATTGTACGTGATTAAAAGCGAACTCGAAGACCTTGCTCTAAAATACAACGAACCCGAAATATACCGCACTATATCAACAAAGCTTCAGGAAACTGAAACCGAACGGACCCGCTTTATTCAGAAATTTATTTATCCGATTAAAAAAGCAATGGCTGCACAAGGCATTGTTTTTGAAATTGATACAAGGGCCAAATCGGTATATTCTATTTATAAGAAAATGCAGGTGAAGGAAATTCCTTTCGAGGAAGTATATGATTTGTTTGCCGTACGAATTATAATTGATTCACCTCCCGACCAGGAAAAAATCGATTGCTGGCGGGTATATTCACTTATAACTGACAATTACAATCCGAAGCAAAACCGTTTGCGCGACTGGATTTCGACACCGAAAGCCAATGGTTACGAATCGCTCCATACCACTGTTATGAGCCCTACCGGACAATGGGTTGAAGTTCAGATACGTACACGAAGGATGCATGAGATTGCTGAACGCGGATACGCAGCTCATTGGAAATATAAACAACAGATTGACAGAGATAAAGCTCAGGAATCGGGCCTCGACGATTGGCTCGAAGAAGTACGCAAAATTCTGAAATCGCCGGATGCGAATACGCTGAACTTTCTCGACGATATCAAACTTACACTTTTCAGCGATGAAGTATTTGTGTGGACTCCTAAAGGACACCTCAAATCCTTGCCATCAGGAAGTACTGTCCTCGATTTCGCATATCTTGTGCACACCGAACTTGGCAACCATTGTATAGGCGTTAAAGTAAACCGGAACCTTGTTCCTCTAAACCAGCAACTCCGCAGCGGCGACCAGGTTGAAGTTATCGCATCAAAAAAAAGTTTTCCGAAAGAAGAATGGCTCGAATACGCCATAACCCCCCGGGCAAGGTTCAGCATTAAGGAAGCTCTTAAAGAACAGCGCAAAGTACAGGCTACCGAAGGACGCGTTAAACTGGAAGAATCCTTTAGAAAGTATGATATTAAATTCAGCAAAAGCAATATCAGCCGCTTTTGTGATTATCTCGGATATACCAGTCCGGCCGATTTGTATTATAAAGCTTACCTCGATGAAATTCCTGAGAAAAAGGTTATGGAATTCAGTAGCCTTGATCATCCCGAACTAACATCACCATCTCAAAATAAAAGTACAGCTAAGGACCTTCCATTGCCCCTTTCAAAGTTCAAAGCAAAACAATCGGTTGTTTACGATATCGACGATTTAAATTTTGGTATTGCCACATGCTGTCATCCTCTGCCCGGCGACGAAATTATTGCTTATACCCCCGACGGCGAGCATTGGGCAGTGCACCGCACTAATTGCAACGATGCAATCGAACTTATGGCACGCTCAGCCAACAGGGTTATTCATGCAAGCTGGAGCAACAAGCAAATGAATGTTTTCCTTGGCGGAATAAAAATAAGCGGCTTCGACCGAAAAAGTATGATTTCGGATATTATAGGAGTTATAAGCGCCGAAATGCATTTTAACATACGGTCGTTTCATATCGACACAGCAGGTGAATTGTACGAAGCCTATATAAGCTTCTTTATTCATGATACACTCGATATAAACCGAACCGTAGAAAGGATAAAGCAAATTGAAGGAGTTTCTGCCGCTTCGCGCATGCTCCGGTTTATGAAAACCTAGCTCAGTATCCACAACTGAACTCACAGCTGCTCATCCGGATGATCAAACAAAGATAGGTTGGGAATCATTTTTCTACTTCAATTGAAACAATAGCTGTTTCGAGGCCTATTACTCCATGTTATTAGATTATCATGTACCAATAGCAATAATTGATATTGGCTTTTAAAATTTCATAATTAATTTCAATCTATTTTTATTTATTCTAAATAGTAATAGGAAATTTTTATAATTTTACCACAAATTAAAAAGCATGATATCTGATTCAAAGAAACTTACTTACGAAACAGTAAAAAAACTGTTTACTGACTATCTTGAGAAACAGGGTCATCGTAAAACACCCGAACGCTTTACAATTCTCAAAGAAATTTATTCAACTGATGGCCATTTTGATATAGAAACTCTCTATATCCAGATGAAAAACAACAAGTACCGTGTTAGCCGTGCTACCTTGTATAATACCATAGAGTTGCTGCTGAGTTGTAACCTGGTAACCAAGCATCAATTCGGGAATAATTGTGCGCAGTTCGAAAAATCATTCAAATTTAAACAGCACGACCATTTTATTGACATTGAAAACGGCGATGTGCTCGAATTCTGCGATCCCCGCTTGCAGGATATTATCACCTCAGTTGAAAAAACACTCGGGCTTAAAATCACCCATCATGCGCTTACACTTTATGGTACCCGCATAAAGTCCGAAGCTGTAAATTAATCAGTATTCCTCGCATTTGACCTGCATTTTTTAAGCTACTGTCAACAAATAATTTTATCTTTGCAACACTATAACAGCAACCTCAAAAGGGTTGCTTAATTTGTGTTTAAATGAAGATAGATGTACTGTTAGGCCTGCAATGGGGCGATGAAGGAAAAGGTAAAATTGTGGATGTTCTTACACCGCAATACGATATTATAGCACGGTTTCAGGGAGGGCCAAATGCGGGTCATACCCTGCAGATAGAAGGCGACAAGCATGTTTTGCACACTATTCCTTCAGGGATATTTCATCCTGAAAAAATCAATATTATTGGAAACGGCGTAATCGCTGATCCCTATATTTTATCGCAGGAACTGGCAAAGCTTGTGCTTAAAGGTGTCGACCCACGGGTTAACCTTCGCATTTCGAAACGCGCTCACCTCATTTTACCTACACACCGCATGTTGGATGCGGCTTACGAGCAGGCAATGGGTGCCGGTAAAATCGGATCAACTCTAAAAGGAATCGGTCCTTGTTACACTGATAAAACTGCACGCTATGGCTTGCGTTTCGGAGATATCCTTGCCAGCGATTTTGCTGAAAAATACAACTCACTGAAGCAAAGACATATCAAAATACTTGAATCCTACAATTTTGACCATAAAACTCAACTGATTGACAAATCGTCATTTGATGATTACGAGAAAAACTGGTTTGCTGCAATTGAGGAACTCCGCACATTTCCGTTGATTGACAGCGAATTGTATATCAACAAAGCATTAGCCGAAGGTAAAACCATTTTAGCCGAAGGCGCCCAGGGCAGTTTGCTGGATGTCGACTTCGGATCGTATCCGTATGTTACTTCAAGCAATACTATTACTGCCGGAGTTTGCTCCGGGCTTGGTGTGCCGCCATCAGCAATCGGAAAGGTTTTCGGGGTTTTCAAGGCATATTGTACACGTGTTGGCAGCGGTCCGTTTCCTACCGAGTTAAATGACGCAACCGGCGAAAGCCTGCGTGATCATGGTAAAGAGTTCGGTTCCACAACCGGCCGTCCACGCCGCTGTGGCTGGCTCGATCTTCCTGCCCTGCGCTATGCTATTATGCTCAACGGGGTTACCGACCTGGTAATGATGAAATCGGATGTGATGAACGATTTTGATACAATTAATATTTGTACCGGTTACGAAGTGAATGGAGAAACAGTTCAGGATTTAACTTATGAAACCCTGGCCAATCCTGTGAAACCGCTTTACAAAACCTTACCGGGATGGAAACAATCGCTTGCAGGAATCAATGATTATAATCTTCTGCCTGGTAAATTGAAAGAATACACAGGTTTTATCGAAACCACAGTTGGATTGCCGGTGAAAATTTTATCGTCAGGACCTGGCAGAGAAGAAACAATTCAAAGGTAATTTCACAATTTTATAAAAATCGCACAAACACCGGGAATAAACCTCCGGTGTTTTTTTTGTTTTAGGATGACGCGACTTTAATTCGTACTCCGAATATCCGGACAAAGAAAAAACGGCCACCCTAAAGCAGCCGTCTCATATAATAGTTCGGAAAAGTAAGTGATTACAGTTTCCGTTTTACTTCTACTTCTTCGTATCCTTCAACAATATCGCCAATTTTGATATCATTAAAGTTATCGATGTTCAATCCGCATTCGTAACCGGTGAGTACTTCTTTCACATCATCTTTGAAACGTTTGAGCGAACCCAGCGATCCGGTGTGAACCACAATACCATCGCGGATAACGCGGATACGGGTATTACGGGTTATTTTTCCATCGAGTACCATACAACCGGCAATTGCACCTACTTTCGAATTTCGGAATACTTCGCGAATCTCAACGTTGCATACAATCTTTTCTTCAATTTCAGGAGCGAGCATACCTTCGATTGCCAGCTTGATTTCGTTGATAGCCGTGTAGATAATGGAATAGAAACGGATATCGATCTCTTCGCGCTCGGCTAATTTGCGGGCACTCATACTTGGTCGAACCTGGAAACCGGCGATAATAGCATTGGATGCCGAAGCAAGCAATACATCGCTTTCGGTAATGGCTCCCACACTCTTGTGGATTACATTTACCTGTACCTGCGGTGTCGACAGTTTGAGCAACGAATCGGATAGAGCTTCAACCGAACCGTCAACGTCAGCTTTCACAATAATATTGAGTTCCTTGAAATCACCGATAGCAATACGGCGTCCGATTTCGTCGAGCGTAATATGTTTCTGAGTACGTATGCCTTGTTCACGTTGTAACTGTTGACGTTTGGTAGCAATTTGTTTAGCTTCGCGTTCGTCGACCATTACTTTAAACTTATCACCTGCCTGCGGCGCACCGGTAAGTCCGAGTAAAAGTACAGGAGCTGATGGGCCTGCCTCTTTCACTGGAAGGTTACGCTCGTTGTACATGGCTTTTACTTTACCATAAACCGAACCGGCAAGTATAAAGTCGCCCAGTTTAAGTGTGCCATTCTGAACGAGGAGTTTTGCAACATAACCGCGTCCTTTATCCAGCGATGATTCAATTACAGTACCTGAAGCCCTGGCTTCCGGATTAGCATGGAGATCAAGTAATTCTGCTTCAAGCAATACTTTATCAAGAAGTTCGGTAACATTAATACCTTTTTTCGCCGAAATTTCCTGGCTCTGGTATTTACCACCCCAATCTTCGACAAGGATATTAAGTTTCGAAAGTTCTTCTTTTATTTTTTCGGGATTAGCTCCGTTTTTATCAATTTTATTGATGGCGAAAACCATTGGAACACCGGCTGCCTGAGCGTGGTTGATAGCCTCTTTGGTTTGAGGCATCACAGTATCATCAGCTGCAACTACAATAATTACAATGTCAGTAACCTGAGCACCACGGGCACGCATAGCGGTAAACGCTTCGTGACCGGGAGTATCGAGGAAAGTTATCTTACGTCCATCTTCAAGCTGTACCTCGTATGCACCAATGTGCTGTGTAATACCTCCGGCTTCACCTGCAATTACATTGGCACTTCGTATATGGTCGAGGAGTGATGTTTTACCGTGGTCAACGTGACCCATTACTGTAACAATAGGATTACGTGGTTTCAGAAGTGCAGGATCGTCAGTTTCATCGGAGTTATCAATGGCTTCCTGAACTTCGACACTTACAAATTCCACTTTATAACCAAATTCGTCGGCTAATACAGAAATTGTTTCAGCATCGAGGCGTTGGTTAATGGAAACAAACATTCCGACAGCCATACAAGTTGCAATGATTTTTGTAACAGGTACATCCATCATCACCGAAAGGTCGTTGGCAGTAACAAATTCTGTTACTTTAAGTGTTAGTTTGTCTTCTTCCAGCTTTGTAATCTCCTCCTGCATATGCTGGCTGGCAACATTCCTTTTCTCGCGGCGGTATTTCGAAGCTTTCGATTTCCCTGTACCGCTTAAGCGCTGCAGAGTTTCTTTGATTTGCTTTGCGATATCTTCTTCGGTGAGCTCAGCTTTAGGCTCTGGATGACGCGAATGTCCTTTAGCGGCTGGTTTTGGCTTATTCCTGTCGTGAGGCCTGGCAGGTGTTACAACTCTTGGGGTTGCTGTACCCGGAGTTGCTCCCGGAGTAGCTTCTGCAGTACCGGTTTTGCCTTTGTTAAGGCGTTTGCGTTTGCGTTTCTTCGACTTGCTGTCCTCATCACTTGATGAAGCTACCGGTTTACGTGGTTCAGGGCGTGAAGGTGATGGTAATTCAATTTTACTTAATATCTTAGGACCTTCGAGCTTAGTAAACTTGGTAGCTAGATAATTAGCGTCGTTTTTATGATAGAGTCCATCAGCAGAAGGTTGATCCGTAGCGCGGGCCGGTGAATCGTCAATAGCTACAGGAGCAGTTGCAGCAGTTGGGGCAGCAGGAGCAGCAGTTGTTGCAGCTGGTGTTTCCTTAACTTCAGCAACTATCGGTGCTGGCGCTGGTTCAGCCTGTTTGGGCTGAATTACAGGCTGATCTATAACTTCTTTTGGCGCTTCAACATGAGGTTTCTTATGATCTTTATGAGCACCTTTTTCCTGTTTTTCAGGTTTTTCCTTTTTCTTTGGTTTTTTGTCAAATTGTTTGAGATCAATTTTACCTAAAACCTTAGGGCCGGTAGGTGCATTTTCTGAAGTATCGTCGTTAGTTTCAGCAACAGCAGCCGTTTCTTTAGCAACAGGTGCAACTTCAGCAACAGGCTCGGGAGATTTTACAGTTTGAACAGTTTCGGGTTTTACTTCCGCTGCTGCAGGTTTCTCTGCAACGGCTTCAGTTTTGGGAGTTTTTACTTCCGTTTCCTTTTCGGCACGTACTGCAGGTTCCGCCTTTGCAACAGGCGCTTCAACCGGTTTAGCCACCGGGGCTTCTGCAACAGGAGCCTGCTCGATGATTTTTTTCTCAGGAACAGCTTCAACAGGTGGCGCCTGAACAACAACAGGTTTTGGAGCAGCCGGTATTTCTACCGGAGCCTGAACCACAGGTTTTACTTCGCTTTCCTTAACTACTTTTACTTCAGCAGTTTCTTTTACCAGCGGTTTCTTTTCCTCGGCTTTAGCAGCTTTCTGAGCCTGGTACTCCAACTCAATATGTTTTGCAATATCTTTTGCAGCCTTATCGGGCTGATATTCTTTCAACAAAAGAGTATGCATATCCGGACTTAACTTGGTGTTCGGATTACTATCGATTTTGAATCCCTTCTTGTGAAGGAAATCAACGATAGTGGATACACCGACATTAAATTCGGTTGCGGCTTTTCCAAGCCTGATTGATATAGGTCCGTCTGACATGCTTTTTTCGAAATTTCGCCTGAAGCTCGGAATAAGTGAGTAAAAGTACGATTTAATTTTCAAACTTCTGTTAATTGATTACAGAGGTGAGCATGCTTACACTGCAGCAATGCCCTGATAGCTACTGATTTTACATTCAGTTGGCCATCGTCTGTGGTTGTGGATTATTCAAACTCGGCTTTCAAAATCCTGTGCACTTCGCGAATGGTTTCTTCTTCCAGCTGCGAGCGGCGCACTAATTCATCAGCGCTGAGTTCGAGTACACTCTTGGCTGTATCGCATCCGATACTTTTCAATTCGTCGATTATCCACTGATCGATTTCATCGTTGAATTCCTGCAGGTCAACATCTTCGTAATCGGAATCGGTATCGCGGTAAACATCGATTTCGTATCCTGTAAGTTTTCCTGCAAGCTTAATATTATGACCGCCTTTACCAATAGCTAGTGAAACCTGGTCGGGCTTCATATATACTTCGGCTCTCTTGCTTTCGTCGTCGAGAGTGATAGAAGTGATTTTTGCCGGGCTTAACGAACGCTGAATGTAAAGGCTCGAATTGGCAGTGAAATTGATAACATCAATATTTTCGTTTCTCAACTCACGCACAATACCATGAATCCTCGATCCTTTCATACCTACGCAGGCACCAACAGGATCTATACGATCGTCGTACGATTCAACGGCTATTTTAGCTCTTTCGCCAGGTACACGAACAATGTTTTTGATAGTGATCAGGCCATCGAATATTTCAGGAACTTCCGCTTCGAGCAAACGCTCAAGGAAGAGTGGCGATGTACGCGAAAGTATGATTACCGGTGAGTTTTTCTTCATATCCACGCGGGCAACAACTGCACGGATGGTATCACCTTTACGGTAAAAATCACCAGGAATCTGTTCGGTTCTGGGCATGGTAAGCTCAAGGTCTTCATCGTCAAGAACCAGGATTTCGTTTTTCCATACCTGGTAAACTTCACCGGTTACTATGTCGCCGATGCGATCCTTGTATTTACGGAAAATGTTGTCCTTTTCGTATTCCTGAACTTTCGAAATCAGATTTTGCCTTACGGTAAGAATCTCGCGACGTCCGATATCAGCAAGTTTGATAGGTTCAACTACCTCTTCGCCAACTTCGAAGTCGGGTTCAATTTTGATGGCTTCGGAATATGAAATCTGGAGATTATCATCTTCCAGTTCGTCATCTTCAACGATGGTACGCTTGCGCCAGATTTCGAGGTCACCCTTGTCAACATTCACAATGATATCGATGTTTTCGTCGGTACCATGCTTTTTAATCAACATATGCCTGAATACGTCTTCGAGAATACGCATCAGGGTTTCACGATCAATGTTCTTGAATTCCTTGAATTCAGAAAATGTCTCGACCAGGTTGATGTGTTCCATTTCGCCCATGGCAAATCAATTATTTGAGTTTCAGATTTTAATTATTTCTTTGGTTTCCTTTATATCGCTATAAAGAAAGGTATGCGTAGTTTCGGTAATGACTTTTTTAACTTTAGTGATTGACTTTACAGTAAATCCTTCAGCGTCGGCAGCAATAAGGGTACCTTCAATTTTGTTGTTATCTTTTAAAAGTACAGCAACTTCGCGGCCTATATTTTTAATGTATTGACGCGAGAGTTTGTAAGGCTGATCGAGACCTGAAGATGATACATTTAATTCAAAATCTTCGGTTTCGCGATCCAGTTGCGACTCAATAAATTTACTCAGTTCAATACAATGCTCAATTAGCACATGCGTATCGCTGTCGATAAAAATACGGATGCGGTTATCGGAACGCACTGCAACGCTTACTATAAAACGATCGGAACCCTCAAGATGCTGAGCGGTAAGATCTTTTATAAGTTGTTCGCTGATCATTGGTATTACTTTATTTCTGTTTAAAAAATGCAATTTAATAAAAGAGGGGACAAAAGTCCCCTCCACTTGTCGTAACGAGCTTGCATGATACTACAGGTATGCAAACTGTTGAATTCTGTTGACCGGTTTATTGTTACTAATAACAAGTATTAACGGTAGTTTGAATCTATGTTGTCCGACCAGGATTCGAACCTAGACCGAATGGACCAAAACCATTCGTGCTGCCTTTACACCATCGGACAAAATTGATTTTCCTTCCAAAAGGACTGCAAAAGTAGTATATTTTTTTTACATATGTAATTTTATAAAAAAAAAGTGTCGCAAGTATCGAATATTTCCGTTGATGGGATTCAGGATGAGGTTATTTGGAGTTTAATTCCGAAGCGACGTTTCATATTGCAGAACCAGGGTTTATGATTTTCCATCCTTCAATTGCAAAAACCGAATGGTTTCATTCATCAGCTTAACAAGCTCATTTTGATCGATGTCCGAAAGTTTTTTGATATAAATGCAGCCTTTGCCCATTTTAAACTTACCCAGGTTTTTTAAAACCTGTTCTTGTTCAGCTCCTTCGCTGTAAACATAAAGCGAAATGGCTGCTTTGCGTGGCGAAAATCCGATAAGCGGCCAGTCGCCTTCCTGCCGGCTTCTATCCGATTTGTAATGATAGCTCCCAAAGCCGATAATTGAAGGTCCCCACATTTTGGGTTCACAACCTGTTACATCCTGCATCAGTTTCAGCAATTCGAAACTGTCGTTGCGTTTTTGTTCCGTATCGGCAAAGGAATTGATAAATGCATGAACATCAGCATCAGTTTGTTTTGTTTTTAATTCGGTCATAGGTTTTTGATTTTTACTAACAATGCTTAGGTGGTTTTTGTTTTAACGGAAGGGAGCACAGAAACAGGAGGCAATTTTTTTTTCAGGTTATTACTTAAGACATAATTCACTTGTTTGTTTCCTTCCACAGAACTCGTATTTCATCAATTGTTTTATCCCTATTTACATTTACAAATTTGGTTACATTACGATATCTTTTTTTAATATTAACCTCCCAATCATCTGAGAAGTATTCCCATAATCCAAAACCACTGCCATTAAGGTAAATTTCTATTAGAATGATCGCCATATGAGAATTTGACGGAGAAAATAGACATCCCGGGATATATGAGCTATAAGGGTTTAAGAGCGGTTTCCAGATTGGATGGTCATATGTCTTATCTTTCTTGAATGTTAAAAACCAGTCAATGAATTTCAAATCCTGAAAAAAGAAATCCTTACTGCTTTTCGAAAAAATAATACTGTCCCATATAAATTTTCGTTCTGAAAATTGCTGGTAATTTGAATTGCTATTACCATCAATATTCTGTCGCATTCTGTACCTAAGAACATAATTCTTATTTAATCCATCTAGTATCTGATAATATCTCGTGGTGTTAGAATCATTATTTTTTTTATGCTGAGTCGATGAAGAATGCTCAGCAGTTAATTGCGGAAACACAAAAATTGGCAGGAGAACAGAAATGAACACGAAGTAGTATTTTGCCATTTGTTCAAATGTAAGTCATTAAGCATTTCAGTCTAAAAAAGTTTCTTTGATAACATCTTTACAAGTCTTGTTTTCGGATTCTGTCAACTTCCCTAAAAATACTCATTCAAAAACCCTCTAAACCAACAAACAAATTTAACTTTTTTTGATACATTCCTAAATTTCAGTAAATATTTAGTCTCTTCCTTATCAAATAATACATCATATTAATTATCACTGTTGTCTGGTAAATAAACATGTCGTCCCTGACGGGACTACACCTTTTTTATAACTTATTTTCTACCAACAGCTATTTGCTGCGCAAATAATCTAACGGGACAGTCCCAGAGGGACTGAATATTGGTAGAAGAAAAAACTAGCCCCACGTGATCAAAAGTCCCGTAGGGACGTTATAAATCAAGCAGTTAAACACAACTCGAATATTTCCCCCCGGACAATAGTGATTAATTATGTATGATTTACCGGCATCAATTCGCATTAATTCCTTTCAGGTATAGATTCAGGATTTGCCCTTTCCTCTTCTCAATAAACCACTGTGCAGACCGCAATTTCTTAACAATTACTAAAAGTTATTCAAACTTCGTATTATTTGGTTAATTTCGTGCCTTCAAAATTTTGTTTATTCATTAAACTATACTTTTCATGAAAACATTCAGGAAACTGAATAACCTCCTGGGGTGGCTTATTTTTGCACTCTCGTCGTGGGTTTACCTGTCAACCGTTGAACCTACCGCCAGCTGGTGGGATTGCGGCGAATACATCTCAACCGCCTTTAAACTGCAGGTTGGCCACCCGCCCGGAGCGCCTCTTTTCCAGTTACTGGGCCGCTTTTTTAGCTTATTTGCTTTTGGCGATGTAAGCAAAGTTGCGCTGATGATAAACTATATGTCAGCCATCAGCAGTTCGGCCACTATTTTATTCCTTTTCTGGAGTATTACCATGCTGGGGCTGAAATTCACCAAAGACGAAGAAATTTCGACAGGACGCATGATTGCTATCCTCGGTAGCGGTTTGGTAGGCGCATTGGCTTATACTTTCAGCGATTCTTTCTGGTTTTCGGCTGCTGAAGGCGAAGTGTATGCTATGTCGTCGTTTTTTACGGCCATCGTTTTCTGGGCCATTTTAAAATGGGACCAGGCAGCGGATCAGCCGCATTCGCAACGGTGGATCATTCTCATTGCTTACCTTATGGGTCTTTCCATTGGAGTTCACCTCCTGAACTTACTTGCCATACCGGCAATTGCCCTGGTTTTCTATTTCCGCAAATACAAAACCACCTGGAAAGGCGTTGTAACCGCGCTCGGAATATCCTTTTTTATCCTTGCATTTATCATGTACATGGTTATTCCTTACTCGGTTAGTCTGGCAGGTAAATACGAAATATTGTTCATCAACAGCTTCGGACTTCCGTTTAACTCCGGAACATTATTCTATTTCATTGTGCTTATCGGCGCATTGGTATGGAGTATCCGTTTTACCTATCAGCAAAAACACACAACCCCCGAATACATAATCGGCGGCATACTGTTGCTCTTACTGTCGGTTTTTTCGTGGACAACTTTCCTGGGCTTACTTCTCGTGGCTGGTGTATATTACTGGTACAAAAGCACTCCGGGTCGCTTCGACCGCAGCCAGGTGCGCTCGGCAGCCAATACGGTTTTCCTTTCGATAGCATTCCTGCTGATGGGATATTCGTCCTTTTTCATGCTGGTGATTCGTGCCAATACCAATACTCCTATCAACGAAAATGATCCGAGTGATGCAGTAAGTTTACTCTCATATCTCAACCGCGAGCAATACGGTACCTGGCCAATTGGCTATGGCCAGTATTACAATGCGCCTCTCGATAAAAACAAACCTTACACCGATGGCACTCCTTTTTATGTGAAGGACACCAAAAAGGGTAAGTATGTGATGACGGACAACAGGAAAAACACTATTCCTAATTATGATCCTCAATTCAGCACCATTTTCCCTCGTATGTGGAGCAATCAGAAGCCCAGCCATATACAGGCATACAAATCGTGGGGGAAAATTAAAGGCACCCCAATTGATGTGGTTAATGACGAAGGAAAAACAGAAACGCTCTACAAACCTACTTTTGTTGAAAACGTAAGGTTCTTTTTCAATTACCAGGTAGGGCATATGTACCTGCGCTATTTCTTCTGGAATTTTGTCGGAAGGCAGAATGATATTGAAGGCCATGGCGGTATCCGTTATGGTAACTGGGTGAGTGGAATTCCGGCTGTTGATAACCCTCGTTTGGGCGATCAGAGCAACCTGCCCGACAGCATGAAAAACCCGGCGAATAACAAATTCTACTTTCTGCCTCTGATCCTCGGTCTTTTAGGTTTATTATACCATTTGCGCAAGCACAGCGATGGATTCCTTGTTGTATTACTGCTCTTCTTTATGACAGGTCTGGCCATTGTTATGTACCTGAATATAACGCCTCAACAGCCCCGCGAACGCGATTATGCTTTTGCCGGTTCCTTCTATCCGTTTGCAATCTGGATAGGTTTCGGGGTTCTGGCGTTATGGGATTATCTGAAAAAAGTGAATGAAAAATACATAGCAATTCCTATTACGGCTGTTTGCCTTGTTTTAGTTCCGGGGCTTATGGCTAAAGAAGGCTGGGACGATCATAACCGTTCCAACAAATTTGCTGCCCGCGACTTTGCTGTTAACTACCTTAATTCATGTGCGCCCAATGCAATACTTATTACCAACGGCGATAACGATACTTTCCCTCTCTGGTATGCCCAGGAAGTAGAAGGAATTCGTACCGATGTGCGGGTTGTAAACTTTATGCTTTCGTCGGGCGACTGGTATGTGCATCAGCTAATGCGTAAAATTTACGATTCCGAAGCTTTGCCATTCACGCTTTCGTACGATCAATATAATAAAGGTATTAATGAAGTATCTGCCTATTCCGGACAGTTGCAGGAAAGAGTTGAACTTCAGGACCTTATTGATCTGATTGCCAGTGATGATCCGGCTTCACGTTTCCAGTCGGGATCGAGGTCAATAGCCATTTATCCTACCAAGAAAGTAAAAATTACGGTTGACTCGGCTGCTATGATCAGGGATGGTATAGTTCCGGCTAACCTTGCCAACAGGGTTGTTAGCAGTGTTGAATGGGATATCAAGTCGAACTATCTATATAAAAACGACCTGATGCTGCTCGATTTTCTTGCTAAAAACAAGTTTAAAAGGCCGATTTATTTTGCCAGCCCATCAAGTATCAGCGATGCCGTGGATGTGGATAAATACTGTTACCAGGAAGGTTTTGTTTACCGGTTTATGCCTGTAAAACCTGACGAACGCGACTATATCAAAGGTGTTGGAAGTGTAAATGCCGAAGCGTCCTACGATATATTTATGAACAAATGCAAATGGGGCAACCTCAATGCCCCGGGTGTGTATGTTGATCGCGAAAGCTACCGCAATACTATGATTCCTAAACAGAATTTTGCCCGCCTCGCCCGTAAATTAACGGCTGAAGGGAAAAATGATTCGGCTGTAAAAGTTTGTGATTATGTTCAGCAGATTTTCCCTGATAATAAAATCAGTTTCGATTATTATATGATTCAGTTTGTAGATGTGTATTATAAAGCCGGTGCTTTCGATAAAGGCACCAAACTTGCCGACAGGCTGATGCAGATTTATGCGCAGAATACGGATTATATTCTATCACTCAATCCTGAATTCCGGGGTAACTTTGATGAGGATTTGAATGAGTCGTTCAGTTTCTTTAATACACTGAAACAAATTGCTGATCAATACGAACAGAAAGACGTTTCGAAGCGTGTTGACGATTTCCTGAACCAGAAAATGGGAGCATTGCAGTAAGCACTTCCATTTAGCTTAAATAAACAAAAGAGGGAGCTTAGGCTCCCTTTTTTATTGCCTGAGGATGCAATAGAATTGTGAAAAGATACTAAGGCTTATCGGTAATCTCTACTAATAAATTAGGTCTGCTATATGACACATATCCTCCATGTAATCAACAGAATAGAATTTGATATCTAATATCAAATGGACGTTAAACCAAAACATTAGTTAAAACCCACGCATTTTAGATTACGGTGCGCTGCACCTAGTATGGTATTCTCACATTTTCCTACAAATATCACGGTGCGCTGCACCTTTATTTGTTGCATTTAAAGAGGTGAAATAAAGCCACAGAGTGGTGCAATATTTTTAGTCTGGTGAAAAAGAGTATAATTTTAGGTGCAACGCACCGGAATATTAAACAATCATTATTTTGGTTAAGTTTTTCAGCAGACAATAAAAAAAGTGACTAATCAATATAATTAATAACCCCCGAAGGATCTGAATTTCTTCGGGGGATATGACCTGGTGTTGCTGATAATTGATTGTTATTTAATCAGGTTGAGGTTTTTCTCATACATCACACGTAACGAATCGAAACTTGCCCTGTACTTTTTATTAACCGGTAAGGCCGGAGGTGATTCAATTTTTAGCGGATCAATAGCAACATTATTTTTGTATACCCTGAAATCAAGATGTGCACCTGTTGACAAACCCGTGCTGCCCACATACCCGATAATCTGTCCCTGGCTTACACCTGCTCCCGGCCTTACGCCAGGACCAAAACCCGACAAGTGTAAGTATGATGTTACATACCCGTTGTTGTGCCTCACCGTAACCATTTTCCCGGCACCACCCGAATACGCTGCCTTTGTAACGGTTCCGTTTCCGATAGTATGCACGGGAGTTCCTTTAGGAGCAGCATAATCCACTCCATGATGCGGACGGCGGATGCGGAGTACAGGATGTAAACGACTGTTGGAAAATTTAGAGGATATGCGCGAGAATTTCAACGGCGCTTTCAGAAACTCTTTCCGGAGATTCTGCCCCTGGTTATCAAAATAATCTGTAATATTATCCTGCCCGAAACGGTGCGCATAGTATTCCTTTCCATTGTGTAAAAAAATAGCTGAATGGATTTCGCCAATACTTATCTGCTTTCCATCTACTGATAACTCTTCATAAATCACTTTAAAAGCATCCCCTTTCTGTATCGCGTAAAAATCGATTGACCATTGGTAAATGTTTGCAAGCGCAACCGCCATATTAGGGTCAACTCCCGAATTCTGCATGGCAACCCACAACGAAGAGGTTATAACTCCTGACGCGGATTTGAGGCTGCGGACCACATCCTTGGCACCGGTATGCACATGGAGTGAATCGCGGAAATCGAAAACCACATAACTTGTATCGTTGATAGCATAAATAAAATAGATTAACCGGCTATCCTTAGTGTTACTCATCATGGCAGTATACGAATTGCCACTGCGCAGTTTACGGATATCAAAAACCCCGTCGGTATAAGTATTAAGATTCCCTACAATGCGTTGCTCTACTCCAAGGCCGGAAAGAATTTCGCCCAGGTTATCACCGGATTTTACCTCCTGGCGTTCAATTTTGAATGAATCAGTAACGATACCATATTCAATGGTTTGTGCTATTTTATCAACGGGATGAACGATAGGATCAAAAATAAAATCCTTAAAAGCAACCAGGGCAACTACAGACGCGATAATTATAAGTATGATTCCAATAACCAGTCTGATTTTCTTTTTATTCAATTCCATCAATTACAATCAATTAAATGTTTTTAGATACGTATATTTCTTTAAAACGAAAAATTACAATGTTTCTTTTACAGATGTAAAAAAAGCAGGGCTTCCCCGGCTTTTTGGTATGATCTGTTAATTCTGTCAACAAAGATCAAATGTCTCTCCACGGCATAAGTGAAGAAAAACTTTTATCTCTTTGTAGCAATCTAGCTCATATGGGCTTCAGCAAAATCGCGTCCTGCCTGCAAAGCATCAAGATTTAATTTTACAACGTCCTCACCTTTACGCGAAAAAATCCGGCGTATGGATTCCTGCAACTCGTCGTATCCAATTTCGAGGAAAGGAGACGCGGCGCCAAGGATTACCATATTGGCCGATCGGGCTGAACCCAGGTTTTTAGCAATTTCGTCAGCATCCAGAGCAATATGGTTTTCGAACTTTTCGATTTCAGCCATCAGGTCGGTCATAGCCGGATAGTTGGTAATATTTATGAATGGCTTGGTATTGGTAATCAGCCAGCCTGTGGGTGACAATAAAGGCAGATACCGCAATGATTCCATTGGCTCGACCGAAATAATCAGATCTGCCTGTCCGTAAGGGATAAGGTCAGACGCTATTTCGTGATCCGCAATCCTCAGGTTCGAAGATACATCTCCGCCACGCTGACTCATACCATGCACTTCGGCCTGTTTCAGATGCAGTCCGGCGTTAAGAGCCGCCATACCAATAGTGGTAGCTATTGAAAGAATTCCTTGTCCGCCCACACCTGCTAATATTATATCTCGCTTCATGATTTTTTGATTATCAAAAGTAAAGTGTTGTTATGTACTAATTTGCGTCATCAATTCCATTGAACAGGAAAATTTGAACACCGAAAATTTGCAGACCTCAGTTTAAACAGCTGCAGCTTTCTTCTTATCTTTCAGATGTTTAACTGCTGTTTGAATACATTCCCTGCGAGGAATAATTACACTCACCCCTTTATATTCGAGCTCCTGCTCTAAAACTGCCAGGTTTTCCTTGTGGTTCTTCGGCGATGGGTCAAGAACAAAAATATGATCTTTGTCAACACCTACGCCAAGGCAAATATCCTCAATACGGCCAAACGCCGATGAATCCTGTCCACCAGTCATAGCAGTAGTTTCATTATCGAGTATCATGATTGTGATCTGACTTTTATCTTTC
Source organism: uncultured Lentimicrobiaceae bacterium (assembly GCA_964420555.1). Lineage (GTDB taxonomy): Bacteria > Bacteroidota > Bacteroidia > Bacteroidales > UBA4417 > UBA4417. Next base: position 29,510 of record CAYQTT010000026.1, read on the forward strand.
ACACAATCAATTAAACCGGTAATTCCGCTATGTGTAAACGTGCTGTCGCCGATAACCGCAACCGCTGGAAGCAACCCTGCATCGGCAGCTCCTTTTGCCATGGTTATCGAAGCGCCCATATCCACACATGTGTTAATGGCATCAAAAGGATCGAGTGCGCCTAAAGTGTAGCAGCCAATATCGGAAAACACCCTGCCTTTACTCCATTTTTCAAGCGACTCGTTGAGTGCATTATAGGAATAAATATGAGGACAACCCTTACACAACGAAGGCGGACGTCCGACTACAATCGAAGGAATATCTTTACCACGGGTATCTTTCATACCCAGAGCAACGGCAACAATGTTTGGATTGAGTTCTCCATCGCGGGGAACCGTGCCGTCAAGTCGGCCATGTATTATTTTGCCCGTATTTAAAAAACCTTTAATTGATTCCTCAACAACAGGATAGCCTTCTTCGAGAATCAATAATTTTTCACAACTGTTGTAAATCTTCTCTACCATTGTGTGCGGCAACGGATACTGTGCAATTTTTAAAACCGGGTGAGGAAAATGCCTGTCGGGATAGTTTTCCAGAAGATAATTGTATGCAATACCAGTGGTAATTATTCCCAGGGTTTTATCATCACCATCAGTAAAAACATTAAAACCAGAATCGGTAGCATAGTTCTCAAATTCTGCCTGTTTGGCCAGTAACTCTTTGTATTGCCTGCGTGCATTGGCCGGCAAAAGAATAAACTGTCGGTGATTTAAAGGTAAACGTATTTCATTTTGTGCCCGCGTAGGTTTGCAAACCACGCCAGCGCGGGAATGTGCCAGTCGGGTTGTGATACGCATTAGCACGGGAACGCCAAGTTTTTCTGACATTTCGAAACCATAATGAACCATATCGTAAGCATCCTGCTGGTTGGTAGGTTCCAGAATGGGGATTAGCGCGAAATTGCCATAAACCCGTGAGTCCTGTTCGTTTTGCGACGAATGCATCGAAGGGTCATCGGCCGAAACAACAATAAGTCCGCCATTAGCACCTGTAATTGCTGAATTTATAAACGCGTCAGCTGCTACATTCAATCCGACATGCTTCATGCAAACCATAGCACGCTTACCGGCATACGACATTCCTAAAGCAGATTCCATAGCCGTTTTTTCGTTGGTTGACCAACCGGCACGAACAAGACCCGTTTTAGCTTCCTTCGAATTCATAACGTATTCGGTAATTTCGGTCGAAGGAGTTCCCGGGTAAGCATAAATACCTGACATACCGGCATCTATACCGGCCTGCGCTATGGCTTCGTCGCCTAACAACATTAATTTTGCACTCATATTATGATTTTTTTTAAAGCAGATTTTAAGCCACAAACCTACATGAATTGATCCTGATTAGCAAGCACTTTTTGAAATAATCATTCTAAATACAGATGCGTTGAATTAGTGGATTTCAAGCTTGTTTCTTCGTATCGAACACCTTCACTACTCAGTTGTTTAGTACTTTTACCGAATCAGTCTGATTACAGAAACCATCAATTCGCGAATCGCTGAAGCCGGCAACTCCGAAACACTAAAAACAAATCATTTTGAATTACTTAGCACACCTTTTTCTTGCAGGTACACACCCCGAAATTATACTCGGAAATTTTATTGCCGATCATGTAAAGGGAAAAGAAATACTTAATTATTCCGATGCTGTAAAGGAAGGAATAGCAATGCATCGAGCCATCGACACCTTTACTGATCAGCATCCTGTTGTAAAACAGAGTATTGCCCGGCTCCGGGCCGATTTCAGGAAGTATGCGGGAGTAATTGTTGATATGTATTACGATCATTTTCTTTCGTCGAACTGGGATGAATATGCACCTATTGATATTCACACCTTTACTAAAACCCGTTACGATATTCTGAATTCTTATGTTGATATACTTCCGACACGGTCGGCGAGGTTACTCTTTTATATGGAGAAGCATAACTGGCTCTTGTCGTACAGCACTTTCGAAGGTATGCAACAGGCATTTAACGGTATGTCGCGGCGGACGACTTTTGAATCAAAAATGGAACTGGCTGTTATAAACCTTAAAGCAAGTTATCCAGAATTCGGACAAGAGTTCAGACAGTTTTTTCCCGATTTACAGTCATTTGTTCATCAGAATTTCGATATCAAAACTCAATTGTAATTTAATACTTCGCGATAGGCATTTCCTATTGAAAAACCTGGTCTAAGGGAGATTGAAATGGGTAAAATAAAAAGAGCCACCCCTTTAGGGAATGGCTCTTGAAAATTGGAATAATAAGGAATTAATCCTCAATAATTACTTCCTTACCTGCGGCTATATCTTCGAGAATAGCTGTGGTTACTGACTTCGGACGCTCAAGAGGATAACCCAGTGCGCGGTCCCATATTAAATTTGCTGTAATGCCGATGGCACGACCAATTCCGAAAAGCACGGTGTAGAAATCATATTCTTTTACACCATAATGCCACTGAATAACGCCTGACTGAGCATCAACATTCGGCCATGGATTTTTAGCTTTTCCCTGTTCACGAAGGATATCCGGAACAACTTTGTAAAGCATATCCGTGTACTTGAACATCAGATCGTCCTTGAGATGTGTTTGGCAGAAATTATGCTGCAGCGTATACCTTGGATCAGTTTTACGCAAAACTGCATGTCCATAACCAGGAATAACCTGTCCCGATTTAAGTGTTTCCCATACAAACAGCTTCATTTCCTCTTCGGTAGGAACCCTGTCCTCCATTTTTTCCATAACACCCTGTAACCAACGGAGAACTTCCTGATTGGCTAGGCCGTGCAATGGTCCGGCCAGGCCGTTAACCATGGCTGCAATGCTTAGGTAAATATCGGATAGTGAACTTGATACCAGGTGACCAGTATGCGCACTTACATTTCCGCCTTCGTGATCAGCATGGATGATAAAATGCATACGGCTAACATCGTCGTAAGGTTTACCAATGCCCATCATATGTGCAAAGTTAGCACCAAAATCAAGGTACGGATTGGATTGGATACGTTTGCCGTCGCGATACAGTTTTGCATAAATATAGGTAGCAATTTCCGGCATTTTAGCTAACAGGTTGAGAGCATCTTCGTATGTAGGATCCCAATAATCGAGTTTATGCAATTTGCCGGAAGCATATTTCTTGGCAAACAGCGATTCGCGCTGCAAAGTGGTAATTACAGCCGAGAATATTGCCATAGGATGACTGCAGCAAGGCATGCCGTCAATTACCTCATATACATAACGGGGAAGGATACGGCGTTTGTTGAATTCGTCAATTACATCCTGTAACTCTTCTTCATTAGGAATATCGCCTGTTACCAGAAGGTAAAAAAGGCCTTCGACATAAGGCATTTCAGCACCTTTGGGTTTCGGTAATTTCTCGAATACTTCGGGTAAAGTGAGGCCACGATACCTGATGCCTTCGAGCGGGTCGAGATAGGAAATATCGGTGAGCAATACTTTAACACCGCGCATACCACCTATAACCTGCCCGATAGTAACCTGATCGATAACCACATGACCATGTTCTTTCAGAAGTTTTTCTGTACGTGGACGCCATTCCAATATTTTCTCGTGAAGTCTGTCTTTAAGCCTGAACGACATAAAAATAAATTTGTTAAGTTAATTAAATCTCTTGATTTTGATTATGAATGTGTTAGCAGTATTCAACAGAACCTGACTACATATTTTTGATCATCTCGGTACCAAATTCCGATGTTTTCAGTTTAACTGCTCCTTCCATAAGGCGGTGAAAATCGTAAGTAACGGTTTTGGCAGCTATTGTCTTTTCCATGGAATTATATAGAAGCTGAGCAGCTTCATTCCAGCCCAGGTATTCGAACATCAACGCACCCGAAAGAATAACCGAACCCGGATTAACCTGGTCGAGGCCGGCATATTTGGGAGCTGTTCCGTGAGTAGCTTCAAAAATTGCGAATCCATTCTGGTAATTAATGTTTGCACCCGGAGCAATACCGATTCCGCCAACCATTGCAGCCAGAGCATCCGAAATATAATCGCCGTTAAGGTTCAGAGTAGCAATAACTGAGTATTCGTCAGGCCTAAGCAAAATCTGCTGAAGGAAAGCATCAGCAATCACATCTTTCACAATCACTTTTCCATCGGCAACTGCTTTATTCTGAGCAGCTTCGGCAGCATCTTTGCCCTGATCGGCAGCTATGCGGTCGTACTGAGCCCAGGTAAACGTTTTGTCGCCGAATTCGCGTTCAATAAGAGCATAGCCCCATTGTTTGAAAGCGCCTTCGGTAAATTTCATAATATTTCCTTTATGAACAATTGTAAGCGAAGGTAAATTGCGGTTTATCGTATATTCAATTGCTGCCCGAACAAGTCGCTCTGTTCCTTCTTTCGAAACAGGTTTAATACCTATTGACGACGTTTCGGGAAACCTGATTTGCTTAACGCCCATTTCATTTTCAAGGAAACTGATCATTTTTGCAGCTTCAGGAGTACCTTGCATAAACTCGATGCCGGCATAAATATCCTCAGTATTTTCGCGGAAAATATGCATATCTACTTTGTCGGGCCTTTTTACCGGGCTTGGAACTCCCTGAAACCAGCGCACAGGACGGAGGCAAACATAAAGGTCAAGTATCTGCCGAAGAGCAACATTTAGCGAACGGATTCCACCTCCAACAGGTGTGGTAAGAGGGCCTTTTATGCCAACCAGATACTCTTTGAAAGCATCAAGTGTTTCGTCAGGAAGCCAGTTGCCGGTTTGCGAAAATGCTTTTTCCCCTGCCAGAACTTCTTTCCACATTATTTTTCTTTTTCCTCCGTATGCTTTTTCCACTGCTGCATCAAAAACTCTTACCGAAGCAGCCCAGATATCCGGACCGGTTCCATCGCCTTCAATAAACGGTATTACCGGATAATCAGGTACTTGCAATTTGCCATTTTCAAAAATAATCTTTCCTGTACTCATTGTAATTTATACTTTTTAGTGATTTGAATAGTTCGTAAAGATAAAAAAAACATTGAATTTCCTACATATATAAGAAAAATGTTTTAGTTATCACATATACCTGTTTTTGGCCAATTTTAATCAAAAACTGAACAAACAAATTTAACAAAATGTTTCATGTATTCCTATGATATTTTCGCAAATGAAAAAGCCTCTGAATTTGACTATCCCTGCCGAAATAGCCAGTCGTCAGCCGATCGTATTTTTTGATGGCGAATGCAGTTTATGCAGCAGTTCCGTAAGGTTTTTGCTCAGGCATAATCACAAAGGAAATCTTACCTTTTCGTCGCTGCAATCGGTAACAGGGACAAAAATTTCAGCATTAGCCGGAAAAACAGCAGCACAGCCTCCTGATTCTATATTATATCTAGTTGATAATAATCTCTTTGATTATTCAACGGCGGCACTTAAAATTGCAGAACATCTCAGTTTCCCATGGAAAGCAGTAACTGTTTTTTATCTGATTCCATCCTTCCTGAGAGACAAAATATATAGGTACATAGCAAAAAACCGTTACATCTGGTTTGGACAAAAACCTTTTTGTACTCCGGCGGATAAAGATTACTCAACTCGAATGCTGAACTGAAGCTGACTGTAAAACATGCGTCATTCCTTTATTTATATCAAACCACAGTTGTCCGCTAAAAATATCGTCCCTGACGGGACTTTACTTTCCTTGTAACTTATTTTCTACCAACATGTTGTCCCTAACGGGACAGTTCAAGAGGGAATGAATGTTGGTAGCAGAAAAAGCAACTCCCCCTGACCTTAAGTTCCGTATGGCGCTATATATCTGTCAGTTATAACTTTTTAGAATATTTTCTCAGGACCATAATAATATTCAAATGATAGTAAAACTTTTTATTTGATACATCTGTAATACCTATATTTGCAAGCCAATTGCAAAAAATCTGAAAAAACAATTTTATGTCATTACGCCTGAAAAATCTGATCTTCCTGGTTATCCTTATTTTAACAGCTTCATCAGCCGCTTTTGCACAACAGGGAACCATACGCGGTTTTGTTTACGAAAAAGAAAGCGGTGAGCCGGTATTGTTTACAAGTGTTTATCTGTTGAAAACCAATTTTGGCGCTGCTACTGATATTAACGGATATTTCATCATATCGAAAGTTCCTGACGGCAAATATACTCTTGTTATCACCTACCTTGGATTCGATACTCTTACCGAAGATATCACCATTAAAGGTAGCAATGTAATATCGAAAAAATATTACCTCACCAAAGCAACTTATGCTCTCGAAGGTGTTAACATCACTGCGGAATACACTGAACAGCGGTCCGAAACCCGCACCTCGGTTGTTAAAGTTACGCCAAAACAGATCAAACAGATACCCTCAATCGGCGGACAGGCTGACCTTGCTCAATACCTGCAGGTATTACCCGGAGTGGTATTTACAGGCGATCAGGGCGGACAGCTATACATCAGGGGAGGATCGCCGATACAAAATAAAGTACAGCTCGACGGAATGGTGATTTACAATCCGTTTCATTCCATAGGACTATTTTCCGTTTTCGAAACCGACCTGTTGCGTTCGGCTGATATTTACTCGGGTGGTTTCGGTGCCGAGATGGGCGGACGAATTTCGTCCGTTATGGATCTCACAACCCGCGATGGCAACAAAAAACGCATTGCAGGTAAAATTGGGGCAAGTACTTTTGGAGCCAAAATCCTACTCGAAGGCCCCATCGTAAAACAAAGAGAAGATAACGGAGGCAGTTCATCCTTTATCTTTTCCTACAAGAATTCATACCTGGAACAAAGTTCAAAAGTTTTTTACGGATATATTGATGAAAACGGACTTCCTTTCAATTACAGCGATTTCTACGGTAAAGTATCGGTAAATGGTTCGAACGGCAGTAAAGTGAACTTTTTTGGGTTCAGTTACAGTGATAATGCAACCTACAAAGCTGTATCAAACTATGCATGGGACGCTTTGGGCGGAGGCTTAAATTTTGTTGTTATTCCTGGTGCCAGCCCGGTGCTTATTGATGGTAACATTGCTTTTTCGAATTATCAAATTGCACTTGAAGAAGCTAACACCTCACCCCGCACAAGCAGTATAAGCGGGTTTAATGCCGGTTTTAACCTGAATTATTTTCTTGGTAAAGACCAATTGAAGTTTGGTTTCGAAATGCTGGGTTTTGCAACCGATTTCAATTACACCAACAGCGCTAACCGCACCATTAAACAAGAACAGTTTACGTCCGAAATTGCACCTTTTATTACCTATAAGTTCGCCCGTAAAAAAATATTGATTGAACCAGGCATAAGGCTTCAATACTATGCATCCTTATCAAACACTTCTTTCGAACCCCGATTGGCTGTTAAATACCTGGCTACGGATAAGTTGCGCTTTAAATTTGCAGGAGGGTTTTACTCTCAGAATCTGATTGCTGCCAGCAGCGACCGTGATGTGGTAAATCTTTTCTACGGGTTCCTTTCAGGCTCTGATGAAATTCCTGATGAATTCGACGGGAAAAAGCTGACACATAAACTTCAGAAATCGCAGCACCTGGTGGCAGGTGTCGAAATTGAACCTATGAAGCATGTTGTTGTAAACATCGAAGCGTATTTTAAAAACTTCTCTCAGTTAACGAATATTAACCGCAATAAGTTATTCGAAGACAAACCTCCGTATAATGATCCTACTTCCCCCGACTATAAACCCGAATACCTGCGAAAGGATTTCATCATAGAAGTTGGTGATGCTGAAGGTATCGATTTTTCAGTAAAATACGATTACAAAAAGATTTACATATGGGCAGTTTATTCCCTTGCCTATGTGAACAAGTTCGATGGTTTGGATCATTACGTGCCACATTACGACAGAAGACACAATGCCAACATGCTTATTACATACAAGTTCGGAAAACTTGATGTATGGGAAATGAGTGCACGCTGGAATTACGGATCAGGTTTCCCTTTTACGCAAACGCAGGGTTTTTATGAATCACTCTCATTTCCTGATGGAATACTCACCGATTACACAAAGGAAAACGGCGAAATGGGCATCATTTATGGCGAATATAACGAAGGGCGACTATCATCGTACCACAGGTTTGACTTTGGCCTTACGCGCACATTTAACCTGAGTGAAACTTCTAAACTAGAAGCAAACTTTACGGTTACCAATGTTTACAACCGTCAGAACATCTTCTATGTCGATCGACTCACCAATGAACGGGTGTATCAGCTTCCGGTGATGCCAAGTATAGGAGTTAACTGGTCATTTTAATAAACGGCACTATTCCTTATTTTTCGAATCAATGATAATGGTTACCGGACCATCGTTTACCAGTTCCAATTGCATGTGTGCCCCAAATTCGCCGGTAGCAACCATGTAACCCAGATCCTGTTCAATAGCATCAATAAAACTTTCGTAAAGCGGCCTTGCAATTTCTGGTTTTGCAGCTTTACTGTATGATGGACGGTTGCCCCGGCGCGTGCTTGCATGCAGTGTAAACTGGCTTACAACCATTATTTCGCCGCGGATATCTTTTATATCCAGATCCATGGCGCCCTTGTCGTCGTCAAAAATCCGTAATCCGGTTATTTTTCCTGTGATCCATTCGGTATCATAAGCATTATCAGTATCTTCAACACTTAATAAAACCAATAAGCCGGTACCGATCCGGCAACTTTCCTGCCCTCCTATCGTAAGGATGCATGATGTAACTCTTTGAATAACTACTCTCATAATTTTGGGAATTTAGTAATATAACTATCTGTAAAATGAATTCAAAAGCAAAAACTACTCATATTCGGCAATATCAAGGTTTTCGTCGTTGAGCAACCCGATATAATTGCGATACCGTTCCGGATTGATTCTTCCATCATCAAGTGCCTTTTTAACGGCACATCCAGGTTCGTGAACATGAGTGCAGTTGTTGTACCTGCATTCGGGTAGTAAAGCGCGAAACTCCGGGAAGCGTTCGGCTATCTCCTGACTTTCGAAATGTACTAACCCAAATTCTTTTATACCCGGTGTATCAATCAAAAATCCACCAAACGAAAGCGGATGCATTTCGGCGAAGGTGGTGGTATGCATACCTTTATTATGGTATGATGATATTTCACCGGTTTTTATTTTCAACAAAGGATCCAATGCATTTATCAGAGCTGATTTTCCGACTCCTGAATGACCCGAGAATAAATTAACTTTTCCATGAAGCACTTCACGCAAAGCATCTAATCCTGTGCCTTCCAGCGCCGAAACAGCATACGAAGGGTAACCTAATGAGCTGTAAAGATCCATAAGCTCAGCACAACGCTGGTTTGCTTCGGCTGTATAAATATCGATTTTATTAAAAATCAACGCGGCAGGAATATGATAAGCTTCAGCTGTAACAAGCAACCTGTCAATAAATCCTGTTGATGTACGAGGGAGCATAATACTTGCCACGATATACAACCTGTCGATATTTGAAGCAATTATATGTCCTGTTTTCGAAAGGTTAATCGATCTCCGGATTATATAATTGGTTCGGGGGGTAATAACGGTAATCACACCATTATTCTCAGTCCCCTCCATTTCAAATTCAACATGATCGCCAACAGCAACAGGATTGGTGGTGCGTATTCCATGAATCCGGAACTGGCCTTTCAGCCGGCAATTATACAGCGACTGATCGTCAGTCATTACGATATACCAACTTCCTGTTGATTTTATTACTATGCCCTTCACTATCTGTCTTTTGCTGTATTACACTATCAGCCAACATTTTACCTGATGGCTGATTTTCTTATACCAGAATTTGTTTTTGTAAAGTTAGCGCTTTTATGCCTAACATTCGGGATAAATCTAAAATATAACGTTAAAACTGACTTTATAGTCTGGTTGTTTTGGCAGGAACATTAAAGAATTGCTCTGGTATTTGTCGCGATTTCCGCTCAGAGCAAGCGATAAACTTTTCCAGGCAGGCAGCGTATTACTCCTTCGAATTCGAGGTTGAGCAGCACAGAAGCAGCCTTAGCTGGCATAAGCTGTGTTTCGAGCAGCAAAGTATCGATTTCCATATCTCCTTTTTCCCTTAATATGCTTACAATAAGTTCTTCGTCGGGCGATAAATCAAGGAACAACTGCCTTTGAACGATTTTCTTATTTTCTTTTTGATCGTTCCAGTTCAGCAGGTAGCTTATATCTTTTGCTGACTGTATTAATGCTGCTTTGTTGATTTTTATCAGTTTATTACACCCCTCGGAATGCGGATCGCCAAGCCGGCCAGGCACTGCAAAAACATCACGGTTATAGGAATTGGCAATTTCGGCAGTAATCAGCGCTCCGCCCGAAGCTCCGGCTTCTACCACAATTACAGCATCGCTGATGCCGGCAATAATGCGGTTTCGCATGGGAAAGTTCTCACGATCGGGCATGGTGTTGCTCATATACTCACAAAGCAGGCCACCCGATTCAGTCATTTTATCGGCTAACGCCCGGTTAGCGAAAGGATAAATCCGATCAAGTCCATGACCCAAAACACCGATGGTTTCCAGTTTATTATCGAGAGCTGCCTTGTGCGACCACGTATCAATACCATAAGCAAGGCCGCTCACAATCAGCACATTCTGTTCAACTAATCCTTCAATAATTTTACGGCACATATCGCGGCCATATTCTGTAGCTTTACGTGTTCCAACCATTGCTACCACTTTTGGTGCATTGAGTTCAGAAGTGCCTTTGTAAAAAAGCATCAGGGGGCTGTCGTGACATTGCTTAAGGCGGATGGGATATTCTTTATCGAGGAAAAACAGAGGAGCAATTTTATTTTTCTCAATAAATGCAAGTTCTTCTTCGGCACGCCCGAAAACATTGTGATTTGCAATGGCATTGATAGTCTGCTCCCCTATGCCCGGAATTTTGAGCAAAGCGCGTTTTTTCTCCATAAAAACAGCCTTAACGCCTCCGCAGTATGCAACAAGGCTCTTGCCGTTTACACTTCCTACACCCGGAATGAGTGTTAATGCCAGTTTATATATCAAATCCTCCATAACGAAGCCCAAACTTACAAATTTTACTTTTCACTGTTTTCCTGTTGGTTGTAATGTTATTAACAACCTTAATCAATACATTTGTAAAAACAAATACAATAAAATGCAGCCTAAGCCTTTACGGATACTTATCAGCCCGCTCGACTGGGGCCTAGGCCATTCTTCGCGTTGTATTCCTGTTATAAGACTTCTGCTCGCAGCAGGGCATAACGTAACCCTTGCCGGCTCCGGACGTTCGCTGATGCTTCTGCAAAAGGAATTCCCTGAACTAAAAAGCATAACAATACAGGGATTTTCGCCAATCTTTAAGAAATCAGGAGGAATGGCATTGCAGTTGTTGCGGATGCTTCCCGTATTTCTACGGATGATGGTAAGAGAAAACCGTGAATTGGAAGCCCTTATTGAACAGTACCATTTTGACCTTATAATTTCGGATAACCGCTACGGATTGCGGAATAAGAATATTAAAAGTATTATTATAACACACCAGGTAATGGTTAAAGCACCATGGTGGCTAAAGTTTGCCGAATACCCGTTGTATCTTGTTTCAAAATTTCTAATCAGCCGGTTCGACGAATGCTGGATTCCGGATTATGAGTTAGCTTCCGGGCTGAGTGGCGATCTTTCGCATAAATATCCTTTACCGGCAAATGCATTATTTATAGGGCCTTTATCGCGTTTTTCAGATTCAGAACTTTCGAAAGGGCAAGAAAATCCGGAGGTGAAAATTATTGCCATTATTTCAGGCACCGAACCTCAACGAAGTAATTTTGAGGATTTGGTAACCAGGCAACTTGCAGAAACGGATATAACGGCAACAATCATCAGCGGGAAACCGGAATCTCATGCCAAAGCTGCATCTCAAGGCAATTTAACCTTATTGGCATATGCTTCGGCTGAAAAAATCAGGACACTGATTGCAGAATCCACATTAATAATCTGCCGCCCTGGCTATTCATCAATCATGGACCTTGAGGCTATGGGGGCAAAAACATTGTTCGTTCCAACACCCGGACAAACAGAACAGCTATACCTGGCTGAATTGCATCAGGAGCTTGGAAATGCTTTATGGCGAAAACAAGATGAACTGAATTTAAAACCGGATATTGCGGATGCAATTAAGTACTATGGATTTACAAAAAATACCATGGATCAGGAACTTAAAACCATTCTTCAACGATTAGCAAAGAAATAATTCTCTCTTGAAAATTTTCTAAGTATTTTTGCACCCTACTAATTCCACAAAAATGATACTTGATTTTATACACTGGAATATCAACCCTACTATTTTCAGTATTGGTCCTGTGAGTGTTCGCTGGTATGGACTACTCTTTGCCATGTCATTTGTTGTCGGCTATTTTATTATGCTGCGCATTTTTCAGAAAGAAAAAATCCCTGAAGCCCTCCTTGATCAATTAAGTATGTATATGCTGATTTCGACCGTTGTAGGTGCACGGCTTGGGCATGTACTTTTTTATGAACCTGCTGAATACCTCGCTCATCCGCTCGATATACTTAAAATCTGGCAGGGAGGACTAGCCAGCCATGGTGCGGCGATTGGTATCATTTTTGCGCTTTACCTGTTTTCACGTAAAACGCGGCAACCTTTCCTGTGGGTGATTGACCGTATTGTAATTGTGGTTGCACTTTCCGGATTTTTTATCCGTATGGGAAATCTTTTCAACAGCGAAATTTATGGTAATATCACGAATATGCCCTGGGGATTTATTTTCACCCGTGCAGGTGAAGAGCTTCCTCGCCATCCAACTCAGATATATGAAGGATTGTGCTACCTTGTACTATTCTTTTACCTGCTGTGGTATTATTTCCATAAAGACGGAAAACCGCGTCCGGGATTCCTTTTTGGCTCCTTCCTGGTAATACTATTTTCAGCCAGGCTGTTAATTGAGTTCCTTAAAGAACCACAGGTTAATTTCGAAAGCTCTATGGCGTTGAATATGGGTCAGTTGCTATCGATACCGTTCATTATTGCAGGGATAGTGATACTTGCCCGAAAGCAAAAAATAACAAAATAAAGCTTTAGACTTCAACGGTTTACAAATCACGACAACACAATTTAAAAAGGAGCAGAGGCTCCTTTTTTGTTTTTGGTCAGGAGCGGCCTTTGCTATGTCGCCTTTTCTATGATAAAATCCCTTTTTCCATCGGATTGCGTCGGCAAACCAAGCTTATGCTGCTGATTACACACCACCGCCTTGCAATGACAGTGTACAAAAGCAGTGTCGAACTTGCGCGTTCCCTTCGAATCGTTTACCTATCATAACCACAAAACCATTAATGGAAAGCAACCCAATCATAATAAGCAGTTGCTGTAGTGCGCATTTTCTTCGATAAATTTCCTCACTTCAGCAGATTGCATCGGTAAAACCTTGCTAATTCTTATATTTTCACATAACCGCCTCACTATGACAGTGTATAATTGGTATGTCAAGACACCCGGCCCTAGCGGGTAAAAGAAAAAAGGCTGCCCCTAAGGACAGCCTTTTCGTCAAAGATCTTTCGATCTAAGAAATGTAATTTCAGTGATTAGAATTTATCCCAGAAAAGCTTTGTGAGTAAATCATCACCACCAATTGCAGCTGCAGCAGCTTCGTAATTGGCTTTGTTAAGAGTCTGCTCACGTACAGGATATGTGAAACGTACAGGAATTTCAGCAACACTGCCAATAGTTGGAGCAACGTTCATCATCGGATAATCGAGCCTTCTCCAGGTTGTGTATGCAACAAGGCCTCTGACATAATATGCCAGGTAAGCCTGAGTTCCGATTTTCTGTTTCCAGTTACCGGCTGCTGATGAATAAGCTACCTCTGGTTTTGCAAGGTATGCATCAACACCATCTATTCCCCAAGTGGTGAATGATGAAGTTATACCAGCTTTATAATAGCTTTCAGCTGTTCCACCTACAGAGAACCCTCTTTCTGCTGCTTCAGCAAGATAGAAGGCCACTTCGGTTCCATCAACAAGTACACTTGGGAATGCATAATCGTACATTGCATCACCAACATGCGAGTGCTGAGCAAATGGATTACTTTCACCATATGGTCCGCCTTTGTATCCGCCTTCATATTCAGTGAAGTAAACTGGACGGCGTGGGTCCTCGAGATTATTCATTATGTCAACAATAGTGTTGGCAGGAATAAAGTCGGAACGTCCGCTTAGAACGAGATCCTCATAAATTGGGTTACAGTTTGTTTCGTCAACATAAATCAGCTGGCATTTTTCATCTGGTGCGTATGCGCCTGCATAAGCTGATTCAACAGCAGCTTTGGCTGTAGCGGCATCAGCGTCAGCAATAGTAATACCAAGGCGAACTTTCATTGAGTTGGCAAACTTAATCCACATGGCTACATCGCCACCCAGATAAAGGTCATCACCGCCAAAACTTCCCTGTGAAGCATCCATACCTGCAACATCAGCACTTAAACGGGCAATTAAATCTTTGTAAACCGATAAGGCGTCGTCGTATTTTGGATAGATATTGTCGATATCAAGGGATTCGGTGTATGGAACATCACCAAATATTTCGAGTAACTGGCTGTAAGCATATACCTGAAGAACATCAATTATAAACAGTCTGTTCTTCTTTTCAATATTTGCTACTTCACCGTCAACCACTTCAGCTTCAAGAACTTTCTTGGCTTCTTTAAGGTCCATCAAAACATCGCGGTAATATACCTGGAATTGTGAATTAGCAATATTACGGTTGATAATATCGTAGTTTGCTTCATCGGTATATGTGGTTTCGGTCCATTGTTGCGACCATAATTTCCACACATTTAGGTTCACACTGGTGCTCGCTTCCTGATCGGCAAGCGCTACTTGAGCATTTGCGAATAAGTATTCTCCCGGTACTTCTACTGGACGCTTCTTATCCGTATTGAAATCCTCAAAGTTTTTTGTACAGGATGTTGAAATCCCTAACAAAACTATTATGACGAAAAATAATCTTTTCATAGTTTCTTGTTTTTTGATTAGAATTGAAGATTAACGCTGAAACCTACATTGCGGGTGGTTGGCATAACACCGCTCTGCCATCCTTGAACGTTACCTGAACTTTGTGATGCTTCAGGATCAGCATGAGGAAGATCTTTGGATATGATCCACAGGTTTGATCCTACGAGGCTGAAGGAAACTCCGTTAAAGAATGATTTCGACAGAATACTCTTAGGAATGCTGTAGCTAATAACGGCTTCGCGAAGTTTAAGGTAGGAAGCGTTGTAAACGAAAGCACTGTTCGGGTTACGTGAGTATCCCATTAACCGATAGTCAGCTCCTGATACGCGCTTTGTGTTAGGTGTACCATCAGCCAGAACGCCGTCAAGTATAACACCACCACTGGTTGCATCATCAGTCAGGTCATTCCTTACAGGATTGCCTAAATCGTTGATATAATCAGTTTCTTCGTACAAACCAGTTGCCATACCGTACCACAGGTCGAGCGAGAAGATGCTTCCACCTTGCTGCATATCGATGAGGAAACTGAATGCCCAGTTTTTGTAGGAGAATTTGTTATTCAAACCGCCAGTCCAATCAGGGGTAATATTACCAATAATTTTATCGGAAGTACCGGTTCTTTCATAATAACCTGTTGAAAGGATCTGCCGTTTACCAGTAGCTTCGTTGATAACATAATCAGTTCCCTGTATAGTTCCGTAAGGCTCACCAACGCGTGCATTAATAGTGATACCGCCTTGTAAAGCAGCAATCTGAAGGTTTTTAAGATCGCCATCAAGTGAAATTACTTCATTCACGTTCTTAGCCCAGTTCAGAGTAAGATCCCACTGGAAATCACCTGATTTAACAGGAGTTCCGAAGAGCATTAACTCAATACCCTGGTTCTGCATTTCACCGGCATTAACAAATTTCGAAGTATAACCGGTTGAAGTGGAAACTGACACAGGAATAATCTGGTTAACAGTATTGTCTTTGTAGAACGACAAGTCGAACCCAAGCAGGCCCTGGAAGAATTTCATTTCCAGACCGGCTTCCAAACTGGTTGTTAACTCTGATTTTAATTCAGAATTATTCTTGGTACTAGGCACTGAGAACAAAGCTGTGCCACCGAAGCTGGTATTCTGTGAGTAAGTATCTTTTATACTTCCCCAGGGAGCATCGTTACCAACCTGAGCATAACCAAGTCGAACTTTACCTAAGTTAAGCCAGCTGTTTTTCGGCATAACATTCGAGAAAAGGAAACTTCCTGAAATTGATGGGTAGAAATATGCGTTATTCTCTGAAGGTAAGGTAGACGACTGATCACGACGTATATTTCCATCAAGGAATAAGAAGTTTTTGTATCCCAGGGAGAATCCTGCAAAAATACCATTCACTCCGGTTTCGGTGAGAAGTTCTTCAGGTGAAAGAATCTGGCTCGCACTGTTTCCGATTGAATATTGTCCGGGAACAATTAAGCCTCCATTGGTTGAGATGAAAGTTTGATCAACACCTGACCTACGGACGTTGGTTCCTAAAAGAGCACCTAAATTGAAATCTTCGGTGAGGTTTTTGTTGAATTTCAGGAGGAAGTCAATATTTCTTTCATAAAATGACTTGTTGAAACGGGAATAACCAGCAGTAGCATCCGGACGTTGAACTCCAAATTCGCCTGAACCTGAACCAACTGCTTTTCTTTCTTCCTGTAGTTCGTTATAAGTATCAAGAGCGAAACGGCCCATTACACTGAAATAGTTGTTGATTTTCCAGTCAGCCTGTGCATAACCAATAATACGGTCGCGGGTATCAGTTTCGTAATTTTCGTTACGCACCCAGTATGGGTTATCCCAGTATGCAGGCCTGAGGTCGAACGGGTTGTTCGGGTTCCAGGTAACGTTACGCCCAGTTTGTTCGTAAAGGTCTTTCTGCATTTTGTAATCAACGTTGGTTTGCATCCATTGACGGAATGACGACATAATGTTATCGCTATAACCAGTTGAGTTACGTCCTTTACCGTTGGTTTTAACATAATTAGCATATGCTGATACGGTAAGGTTATCGAGAATATCGTATGATCCGTTCAGGGTCATAGCGTTTTTCTTGATTTCGCTGTTAGGCAAAATCCCTTTTTCATTTACATTGGAATATCCAAGACGGAAGGTTGATACATCACCACCACCGGCAACTTCAAGACTATTGGTAAGATTGAGTGAATTATCGAAGAAAGTGATAGGTCCGTTATCAGCAACTTTCCAAGGAGTAGCTTTATGGTAGTTAGGTGAAGCAGGGTCGTATGAATCCCACTGGTAAACCAGTATGCTCGGATCGAATTTCTGTCCAAAAGAAGCATCTTCGTAGGTAGGAACTGTGAGGTCAATAGTTCCGTCGCCGTTAACATCCCATACGCTTTCGAAACCGCCGTAAGGAGGATCGCCATAGTAATAGGTTCCGTAACCTGCACCGTAGTTCTGCTGGTATTTCGGGAAGGTACTTTTGTCAACAAATCCAGTTGTAATACTGGAGTTGATGCTCACACCTAAGTTTTTCTTACCACTTTCAGCTTTTTTGCCTTTTTTGGTTGTGATAAGAATAACACCGTTAGCAGCTCGTGAACCGTAAAGGGCGGTAGCAGCAGCACCTTTAAGAACGCTCATACTTTCAATGTCGTTAGGATCGATATCGGAAGCTGCGTTACCATAGTCATAACCGCTTCGTCCCGAAATCTGTCCGGCATTGTTAGTATTATCATTATTAACAGGAACACCATCAATAACGAACAAGGCCTGGTTATTACCTGTCATTGATGAAGAACCACGTATAACAACGTTGGTTGATCCGCCCATGTTACCGTTTGATTTAACCTGTACACCGGCAAGTTTACCAGAGAGGTTATCAACAAAGTTAGTGCGCTTGGCATTGTTAATCTCATCGCCTGTAAGTTCCTGCGTTGAGTAGCCCAATGATTTCTTGTCGCGGGTAATACCAAGAGCTGTTACAACAACGCCCTCAAGATTTTGCGCTTCACTTTGCATAACAACATCCAAAACGTTTGCTGCTGTAAGTGCGATTTCCTGCGTTGTCATCCCAATAAATGAGAATTGCAATGCAGTCGCATCTTTAGGAACGTTGATGCTGTACTTTCCATCGAGGTCAGTTAATACGCCTTGACTCGTTCCTTTAACAAGTACAGTAACTCCGGGAATTCCGTTCCCGTCATCAGCGCTGGTAACATTACCTGTGATGGTTCGTTGTGCCAGTACCTGCATAGCTGAGAGCAGCAGGATCACCAGCAAAAAACTTAGTTTTCTCATAGGTTAATTGATTTGGTTAGTTAGTGTTTAATTGGTTTGGTAATAATTGATTGAAATTTGGGTAAAATTAGACTTTAAATCATAGGCTATTAAGATTTCGTTAAAGATCTGGCCGGTTTTTAACTGGTAATTTTTCCAAATATAACGATTTAATGAAGGTTTTGGTAAAGGAATCCTATCTTTTTATCCCTATTTTTTCAACAATGTGCATTTTTTAAATGCATAAACCCATATATGTATCATCCGTTTTTTGTACGCATAATATTGACGTTGCGCATTTTAGTGTTGTATTTTGATGATTCGGGTGCACGAGCTTAAACGAGGAGTAAAAGTAATAATTTCTTAATACCTAAATAATTTTCTGTTTTTTTTTTTACTTCTCAGCTTTTTGTAGTTATAAAATCGTTGTTTTTCCTGAAAAATAATGCTCCATAAGCGGTTATTCCCATTGACGTGAAAATTAAACCCGTAAATGTAAGATGATTGCTACCTATTATTACGACAGGCAAAAAAAATAAAGTCGTTTTAGCAGCGGCATATACATAAAAACCTGCCTTTTTCATTTGCCACATCAAAACCACGGCACCTAATCCAAGTATTAATAAACCTATAAATACGGCTATAAACAAGTATCCGGCATTAAGATACTGAATAACCAATCCCGGAAAAAGTGTTGCCGGTACATTTCCCTGCAGTGAATAAAGCAGCAGAACCACTAACATGACGACCCATAACAACCCGAATAAAGTTGAACCAATACACAAATATGTAAGTAGTGTCGGACGTTTGATATTTTGAATCACATTCATTGTTATAGAAATTGAGTCAGATTTTTTCGTTATAATCACTTGGATTTCACAAGAATCAAAACAGGCTCTGCTGATTATTAGTTAAATGATTACCTGAAAATTTCAACTTGCGGTTCACAGGCGAAACAGCAAACATCGCAAGCGAAATTAAGACTATTTCATAAACTTCAGAAAACCACTATACCCCCAGATAAAGAGAACAGTAAGAAAAATAGTTATCCCAGGCATAGGGAAACCCTGTATATACAACAATGGAAGTATTAAAAGAATAAGTTGTGATGCAGTATAAAGATGAAAACCGATTTTTCGCATCCGCCATAAAAACAAGGCACCTGCAAAAGAAACAGCATAAAGGATAGTGTTGAAAAAGAAGAAGGTTCTCCCTGCCGAAAGCATCAACTCGATCAGTTCACGGTTTTGCTCATCAGGTATGAGGTCCAGATTGGCTGAAAAGTAATTGTGAACCAGTCCGATTATACCGTACGAAATAAAACCCAGCCCGCTTCCGACAAAGGTGAATACACAAAGGATTCGCAATAATGTAACGTTTGGAGCCGCTTCACGCTGATTGGGTTGTTGCTGTTCGTCCATAAATGGTTAATTTGTTCAGGGTTTAATTAACAGAATCAAGTATGTGCAAATGCCTGACGGGATTAGAAAATGTATGAACTGTCAGTTTTATTAAACGCTATTAAAGGGAAAGTGTCTCTAAAGCTAAAATTTCGGCCACTTAGCCAAGATTACCAGTTACTTTTTCAACTTCTTCAAGTATTTCACACGATTTCACCAAGGCTTTCATACTATTATGATCGGTATAAAGCGGCCTGTCAATCTCAAGGAAATCGACATACCGGCGGATAACTTCTTTTGCTTTTGTAACTCCGGCCCCAAATGAATACTCCCTGAAATCGAGTGCCTGAGCAGCTGCCATCAATTCGATACCCAAAATACCATAGGCATTATCGAGGATCTGAAAATTCTTAATCGCGGTATTCATGCCCATGCTTACAAAGTCTTCCTGGTCGGCTGCTGCCGGAATGGATTGGATGCTCGCCGGAGCTGACAAAATCCGTTGTTCAACTATTTGCATATCAGCAGTATATTGACTGAGCATTAGCCCTGAAAACATTCCTGCGCCTTTTGTAAGGAATGCAGGTAATCCAACGCTCAAAGCAGGATTATTGAGGCGGTTCATCCGGCGTTCGCTGAGCACGCTTACCATTGTAATAACCATTCCTGCCATATCCATTGGTACCGAAACCGGCGAACCCTGGAAGTTGGCGCCCGAAAGCTGCATGTTTTCTTCCGGAAAGAAAATTGGGTTGTCGCCAACACCATTCAGTTCAATTTCCACCTGCGAACGGGCATACTTTAAAGCGTCGTGTGCTGCACCAATTACCTGAGGTGTGGAACGCATGCTATAAGCATCCTGAACTTTACACTTTATACGGCCTTCGGCCAGATCGCCACCGGCAACCATTTTCCTGATGGCTTCTGCGCTACGGATAGCACCTGCAAAACCACGTACTTCATGAATACGGGGTTCGTAAGGTTTCATATTAGCTTTTAATGCTTCAAGCGACATGGCCGCGGCTATTTCAGCCTGCTTCAGCCAATTATCTGCATCTACAAGAAAAATTGCGCTCATTGCGGTAAGTACATTCGAACCATTGATGGTTGCCAGTCCATCACGTGCCATAAGACCTGGAATAGGAATCCCTGCAGCATCCATTGCTGCTTTACCTTCTAAAAGTTCTCCTTTATAATAGGCCTTACCTTCGCCCATCATCAGCAAAGCTATCTGCGACATGGGAGCAAGATCTCCGCTGGCTCCTACGGAACCTTTCTGGCATACGAAAGGAGTTACTCCTTTATTAAGCATTTCGACAAGCGTAAGGGTAATTTCCGGGCGACACCCTGAATTGCCGTGCGCATGAACATTTATGCGGCCAAGCATGGCACCACGCACATATTCGAGCGGCATAGCATCACCTATTCCTGCAGCATGGTTATAAATAAGGTACTTCTGGAAATCTTTAACCTGGTCGTCGTTAAGCACTACTTCCGAAAATTCGCCGATACCGGTATTTACTCCATACATTATTTCGTGCGCTTCTATTTTCCTTTCGAGCATGGCACGGCATGCAACAATACGTTTAAGGGCATCAGGATGAAGTTCAACAGGTTTGTTATGACGGGCTACTTCTACTACATCGTTTATAGTGAGGCCCTGTCCTGAGATAATGTATTTCATTGGTTCCGGGAGTTAAGTGGTTCGCACAGCAAACCTAAGAAAAAAATTATTACCTGTCTTTTCAAAAGCTGTATAAATTATTGATGTAAATTCATCTCTCCTTCTAATTTACTCAGGCAACCGGAACTCATGGTTCTGTATAAACTTTAATGAGTTATCAATTAGTTCATACATAAGTACATCGTCCTCCACATAGGGAACTGTTTTGCGGAAATCACCAATAATATTCTGAAGGAAAGGGGATGTGTTTTGTGTACCCCGGAATTCCAATGCCTGGCAGCCGGCCATCAGCTCAATTGCTAGAATATTCTCCACGTTTTTAACCACCCGTAATGCTTTGGTTGCGGCATTGGCACCCATACTTACGTGATCTTCCTGCTCATTGGAGGATGTAATGCTATCCACGGATGAAGGTGTACAAAGTTGTTTGTTCTGGCTAACAACCGATGCGGCTGCATATTGAGGAATCATAAACCCTGAGTTTAAACCCGGATGTGCCACCAGGAATTCAGGCAATCCACGCTGACCGGCAATCAGCCTGTATAAGCGCCTTTCGGCAATGTTACCAAGTTCAGCAAGAGCAATAGAAATAAAGTCGAGTACAAAAGCTAACGGCTCACCATGAAAATTACCACCTGAAAGGATAAGGTCATCATCTGGAAAAATCGTCGGGTTATCGGTAACTGAATTTATTTCGCGTAAAATTACATCAGCTGCATACCTTACCGTATCCTTTGCAGCTCCGTGAACCTGAGGAATGCAGCGGAATGAATATGGATCCTGAACAGCTTTCCCAGGTTTATCAATCAATTGGCTTCCCTGCAGTATTGAACGGATGTTCCGCGCTGTTTCAATTTGTCCAGGATGAGGTCTGATTTCATGAATTTTACTATGAAAGGGATCAAGTCGTCCGTTGTAGGCTTCCAGCGAAATAGCACTCGTAATATCAGCCAGGCGTAGCAGTTTAAATGCTTTGAGCAAAATGAGAACACCATGAGCACTCATAAACTGTGTGCCGTTTAGCAGGGCCAGACCTTCTTTTGATTTGAGGCTTATGGCAGGCAACCCAAGTTCGGTCAATAGTCCGTTTGCAGGTTGCCACTTCTCCTTGTAAAGCACATTTCCTGTGCCAAGCAGCGGTAAAACAAGATGTGCAAGCGGGGCCAGGTCGCCTGAAGCTCCCAGGGAGCCTAATTGGCGCACTTCCGGAAGAATATTGTTATTGTAAAGATCGAGAAGCCTTTGAACAGTAATAGTTTGTACTCCTGAATTTCCTAAAGAGAGCGCGTGAGCTTTGAGCAAAAGCATAAGCCGCACAATATCCGGTTCCACATGATCACCAATACCGCAGGCATGTGAAATAACCAAGTTTACCTGCAGCTGCGAAAGGTCTTCGCGCGAAATGGACCGGTTGCAGAGAGAACCAAAACCGGTTGTGATTCCATAAATGGGTTCAGTTTGGGTTTCAATTTTCCGATCGAGGTAGTTTCTACATTTCTCAATCAGGGTTATAGATTCAGGGGACAGAGCAATTGACTGACCCTTGGTGAGCATATTTTCAATTTGCTCAAACGTAATGGGGACCGGAGTAATAAAAAGGGGTTGTTGTGCCATTATTGTAGTACAGCTAGTTTCACCTAAAGAAGGTGGAATTTTAAAATACGAAGGAATATTTGGGTGATCCTGCCCAAGGCAGGAAAGCGGAAACTGAACTTACAGGCAAGTCCGGTTAATCTGAATGATGAAATATAAATTCCAGTGCATGGAAATTTGTTTTCGGTAGAATGGTCAAAAATAGGGAATATTTGGTTGCGGCTACGAAATGTTTGTAAGAATCTAACAGAAAAAAGCTACTAACATCAATATTGCCCGTAGGGCATCTAAATCAATAAAAGAAGACAGGAAGAATCATAGATTGCCCTTAGGGCATCAACATCAATAAATTAAAACAGGAAAAATCATAGATTGTCTGTAGGGTATCAACATCCATAAAAGACAAGAATAATCATCTGTTGCCCTTAGGGGTATCAACATCAATGCCAGGCTGTTATAGATTATCAATTGCTTATCTATTCAATAGCCTTATAGATATACAGCTCGTTATAATCTATATCAAAAGCTTTTAAAAAGGCTATATATTCCTCAATAAAAGTACGTTTAGTATGATGTTGCTGCTGGTTTTCTATATATCTGCAAATTCTGGAAATTTGAGATTTCCCATAAGAAAATGCACCGAACCCTTCCTGCCATGAGAATTTCCCGGGGCATAATTTATGATCATTAATCCAGATAGAAGAGCTCCGTTTAACATGATACATAAAATCAGATGGCGCTTGTTTTGGATTCATGCTTGTAAGAATATGAACATGGTCAGGCATCCCGTTTATTGCATAAAGCTTATGCTCCTGCTCCGTTATTATACCAGTCATGTATTTATAAAGATCTGCTTGCCAGTTTTCTGATATCAAGGAAGCTCTTTTTTGAACAGCGAAAACAAATTGGATATATATTTGGGTATAAGTATTAGCCATAATAACGGTTTTTTATGTTAATGCCCTACGGGCAATCCAGTTTATCCCATTTTTTTTACTGATATTGAAGCCCTACGGGCTATTGCGGATTGTTTGTTACTAATGTTAATACCCTACGGGCAATCCGGATTGATTTACCTTTTTATTACTGATCTTGAAGCCTTACGGGCTATTATGCATTTTCCGTTACGGATATTGAAGCCCTACGGGCTATTACGGATTAATTGTTTATGATTTTGAAGTTTTGCAGGCTATTAAGGACTATTGTTTAAGCTTTGCAATAATCTCTTCCCCCGACATTTTCTCCTGCTCACTGGTAAGCATGTTTTTTAACTGATACATTCCGGATGCGGCTTCATCAGCACCAATAATTAAGGTATAGGGAATCTTTTTATTATCGGCATACCCGAATTGCTTTTTCATTTTTGCAGCTTCGGGATATATTTCGGCTGAAATACCCGCTTTGTGCAGTTTTTCAAGCAACTTTAAACTCACAAGTTCTTCGTTAGCGCCAAAATTTACCAGAAGAACCGTTGTTGCCTGTTCGGTATCAGCCGGGAATAATTTCAGCTCGTTCATTACATCGTAAATACGGTCGGCGCCAAAGGAAATCCCTATTCCCGACATGCCTTTCAGACCAAAAATCCCGGTTAAATCGTCGTAACGCCCACCTCCGCTTATGCTGCCCATCTGAACGTCATTGGCTTTGATCTCGATGATGGCGCCAGTGTAATAATTCAAACCGCGAGCCAGGGTAAGGTCAATTTCGACTTTTGCGGCCGGTTTTAAAACTTCAATAAAATTAAAAATAGTGCGCATTTCTTCAATGCCTTTTAATCCTGTTTCGGAAGTTGCCAGAATGACGGAAAGCTGATCCAGTTTTTCGATGCTGCTCCCTTTAAGCCCAAGGATTGGTTGCAGTTTTTCGATGGTTCCAGTGCTCAGACCTTTATCGGCAAGTTCTTTATTGACACCCTCCTGACCTATTTTATCAAGTTTATCAATAGCAACGGTAATATCTGTTATGCGCGAGGATTCGCCGATTACCTCCGCAATTCCGGAAAGGATTTTGCGGTTGTTCATCAGAATTGTTATACTAATGCCCAATTTACTGAAAATTTCAGCAGCAATAGTCACCATTTCCACTTCATAAAGCAACGAATTGCTTCCTATTACGTCCACATCACACTGGTAAAACTCGCGGTAGCGGCCTTTCTGCGGCCGGTCGGCACGCCAAACGGGCTGAATCTGGTAGCGCTTGAAGGGAAATGTGATCTCATGATTATGCTGAACTACAAAACGGGCAAAAGGAACTGTAAGATCGTATCGCAATCCCTTTTCAGATATATGTTTGAGCATTTTCCCGGCTTCCTTTCCTGAATAGGTTTCCTCTGGCACATCCGAAAGGTAATTCCCCGAATTCAGAATTTTGAATAAAAGCTTATCCCCTTCTTCACCATATTTCCCCATCAGCGTGCTTAAGTTTTCCATGGCAGGTGTTTCAATAGGCAGGTAGCCATGCAATTTGAAAATGCTGCGGATAGAATCGAAAATATAATTACGCCTTGCCATTTCGACAGGTGTAAAATCGCGGGTGCCTTTGGGGATGGAGGGGGATGACATATTTGGGGTTGGGGGTTGAAGGGTTTCTTGTTTCTTGTTTCTTGTTTCTTGTTTCTTGTTTCTTGTTTCTTG
>CAYQTT010000027.1:0-53775 GCA_964420555.1 uncultured Lentimicrobiaceae bacterium
TCCGGAACAGCCCTGTAAGCTACCGGATAAACGATTTGTTCTTCCCTGAAAATAACCGGAAGTACCACAAAAAACAATCGCCCTAATTCTTTATTTAGTAAGTCTTTTTTAAGATAGTCATACTTGAGTAATTCTTCAATATTTTTCAGTGTTTTGCGAAAATCATCATGAAACGACCACATCAGCTGCAAGCAGCGGTATTCAGGAAACGTACTTTCAATATATGGAAAGAGTATGTTTTCCTTCTTAATATAATGAAGTTCATATGATTTTAAATCATTAATGTGTTGCAGGAGTATAGGGGCCAGTTCTTTTTCGTCTTTTACTGATTGGCTGAATAAAGCTTTCACAATAACACGCATTTCGCTGATAATCTTCTCAACGCCCCTGTTCTCAAGCATAAGATAGCTGAGGAAATGGTTTTCTGCGGGTTTCTCCCATGTTTGCTGTTTCAGCGATTTGTAAAATGTATTGATCAGTTTACCTACGGTGTTTTTCACCATTTCATATGGATAGTGCTGTAGCAAGTAATCGAGAAGCTGCATGGTTTCCGTAGCTGTCACACCCGCTGTATCAGCTTTGTAATTCTCATAAAGAGCTTTACCATTCTTCCCTTCAACCATCCCGCAGCAATATGCTTGCAGATTCAGGTAATGCTCGCTTGTATTATCAATTAGTTCCGACATAAAATATTGAATTGGGACTTGCTGTAAAAGTACAAAGTAGACTTATTTCATGCTAAGTTTTGAGCATTAATCTTTCTTGCGCTTGACAAATAACGAACGGATAAAACCTATATCCATGGATACTACAGTACATCAAGTAACTGTTTATCCCGGATTGGTTTTATCCGTCCTGAAATTCAAATAAATTTATGCTTTCGGCAACAAATCTGTTGTCTTCAGTGCAGGTGCTTTGAAAATGCCAAGCAACCCGTTTATCCCTACCGTCATTATAATATTGTATAGAAACGCCGCGAAAGCTATTAATAACAGGGCACCTGATATTGCGGCAAGCACCATATATGGCATAAATTCACCATTCACATAAAGTGATCTGCGAAGCATGCCTTGCAAACCCGCCATTCCCATAAAGGCACCCATTCCAATACCGCCAACCAAATGACACCAAAAATGTACATTGGTTAATTTCTGACTGTATAATTTTGCTCCGTTTGTTAGAATAGGAAGCAGAAAATATATAGCAGAATACAATGTCATACTTAATCCAATCAGTACGGCAACATGTACATGAGGTCCTATTACCCATTGGGTATTGTGGAGTATTCTGTTCAGTCCAAGGTCGGCCTGCATGATCCCTGCCGGAACTGCCAGTGCAAAACCAAGTAACCCTCCTAAAAGGAATTTCAAAGGATTGCTCATTTTCAATGGCCGCGCACTCCACAAAGTAGCCAATGTAATAAAGAATGCAAGACCCTGAGTAATTAACTCGAAAGCAGTCACCATTTCTCCCGATCCTACTTTAAGAAATCCGGGTTGTGCCTGGTCTGACATTAAATGGTGTGACCAAACTGTCCAGGAAACAATCAGTTCAACCAGCAAAGCAGCACGTGCCCAATTCTCCATAAAAAGTTTCTTGCCTGTAATCATTGTGGCTAATAAATACCATGTCCCTGCAACAAATATCAATACTAATCCGTCAGCCACAAGATCAAGACCCCACCAGAACCAGTTTTTGTACAATAAGGCATCAATTGCCGATGCTTTAAGGTCGTATCCTAACAAGGATGCAACCATATAAATAAGTATCAGTACACCGGTGAACAGGATAATGCCTGCATTTAATGCCACATCAACTGTTCCCCTGGCAATGGCTGCTACCGGAAGCGAAACCAGGTGTTCTTTTTGTTTTTCTTTCTTTTTAAATAGATTAATCAACCCATCGTAACCAATAGCGGAGGCGATTAATGCCCCTGCAGGCTGTTTTGCCCATCCTTCAGGTGTATAAACGATTGTTTTAAATATGTTGATCACAAATAACAAGGTCCCAACCATAATTATTGCAATACCCGTGATAAAGAAAGCTCCGCCGAGGGCGCTGAATTGCGTGAAATCAGCAGGCAGTGGCCAGTAAAGTGTATAGAGAGGTGCATAATGTGAAACAAATCCGGCAAACCAGAAAATGAAAGTTCCTGAAGTAATGCACCAAAAAGTAATATTCGCCAGCTTTATGCTCCACAAAGGTTTATTCATTAAAAAAGGAACAAGGAAGAGGAATGCTCCAAAAACAATAGAATAGGTCGATCCAAAAATTCCCACCAGTGGATGTGCTGTTAGAATGGCAAAAAATTGTTCAGTAGGTATACCAGGTATAGGACTAATTTCATAAACCCGCATGATCATCCCTTCAATTGCAACCAATCCATAATATAATAATCCTACTACAACAAATCTGAGGGTTATCTTTTGCATTGGAGTTAGAGTATTGTGCTTGAACAACCCCTGTTCTCCATTCATCAATGTATTTAAATAGCTCATGTTATAACTTGTTTTTAAGTTTATTTATATTAATCCGTTACTTCCACTACATCCTTTTCAATCATAAACACACCCGCAGGTCCTGAATACTCTGTTGATCGGATGGAATAAACGCCTGGTCTATCGAATTGCCACAAAATATCATTGTTGTGGCCAGGTACAACCTGCATCTGAAAAACCATACTGTTATCATTACGGAACAAACCGAATCCATAGGTAAGATCGCCTGATTTTACATTGAAAAGTACTTTGTCATTTGTTTTGATAAGCAATTTTTCTGATGGAAGTTGAAACTTGTGATTTTGAACGCTGATATCAAATACCTTGTCGGCTTTAATATTGGCTCTGTTAAGGTCCATTGGTGCCCATGGAATTGTGTTGAAAGTAACAATATGAATGCTTACACCCAGCAGAATAAGAAGTCCCACAAAAGTGTAAAAGTAAGCCGGCTTCACTTTCGAGGAGCCTTCGGTTGTTACACGATACCCAAACCAGCCTACCAACATGATGATAGCCAGCGCGTAAAAGGTGTAAATAAATGTTTGCCCATAAAGGACGGTGTTCGAGTCGACCATAATAGTTGCTTTTAATTGTTAATGATTTGTTGGTTTCTATGATTATTACAAAGGAATATTTTTATCATTTTTCAAGTCAGCCAGTGTAGTTGTTTTAATTGTTACGAGAAAAGCCTGCTTAGGGATCTCCCATATAGTATGCAAGGCGCATGGTTTATCAACCGGGCAAACTGGATTGCCCAATACGCAACCTTCGAAGGGTAGAATACCTTCAACCGAGTCGATAATTTCAGAAAAATAGATGGTATCTAGTGGCCGTGCGAAAACATAGCCCCCACTTCTGCCGCGGTTAGCTTTAATAAAACCGCTTTTCGATAAATCGGTTAATAATCGCATTAGGTATCGCTTTGGAATATCAAGTTCCTCGTAAAGATTTTGCGCCGAAAACTGTGTTTCGTTATTCAACGCCATGTACGAAAGAATCTTTAGCGCGTATTCGGATGTTTTGTTTATAAACATAAATTAATACTTACAGGTATTATATTGTGCAAATGTAGACAAATATTGATTCCAACAATATGTTAATGAAAATATTTTTTTATTTATACGTTGTGTGCTACTGATTCAACACACTTCATCAAGTTCTGTCTAAAGTAAATAAGTGTTCTCAAATACTCCTTTGCCCATCCCGCGCAGGCAATGCCGGATGGCTTCATGTGTTTTTTCCTGTCACGGTATTTGCAGAAAAAAGCAAATACACCGTGTCACTCCTCAAATATCCTCTACTGTTTTTATAAATCATATTATACAAACGTTGGTTATCGTTTTAATTGATGAATATATTAATTTGTATTTGCTAAAGTTTGAGTATCATCAATGTATATCTTTGATTTAACTGAACTATATGATAAAATTATATGAAATAAAAATAATTTCATGAAACGCTTCGCTATTATCACCGGCCTTCTTTTAGGTTTCCTTTTTGGTATTGCCACACAATTCAACAAACTTCTGTTAGATGGTTTAAACTAATTTCAACTTGCAGGCTTGTGCTACTTGGGTGCTGCTACTGTTATGTTTCCTTATATCTTTCTTAAAAACAAAAACCTTACATTGTTATTTCATTCGGGTAGCAGAATGAAAACACTTGGAATTATTTTCTTTGAATCTTGGGGCTTCTCGCGGGCAGATATTGTTGTTTTTCACAGCGTCCTCCAATACCATGAAAAGAAAGCCAGATTTAACCCAGAAAAATCTTTACATAATGCTGCGAAATCAGCTTGATTTTATAAAAAAAACAACAACCGCATTACTCCTAATATTAATTTATCACCTATATATCAATATTTTACAATTTAGAACAATTCCAAATTTCACTAATCTTGAACTTTGTTGTTATTTGTTTCACAATAATGTAGATGTTTGCATATTATTTCAACCTGCCATAAAGTTGACAAATCTAACCCGGATAAACCATTATGTTCGCAAGACTTTCACACTCTTGTGGGCTATCGCCATTTTCTGGTTTTACCTCGGTAATCTGATAAATTTTCACGAAAACCGTATCTGGGGCAAAATTCTTATCCCGGCCTGTTATACACATTCGTCAATCAATAAAAAGGATGGTGATTTAGTAAAGTATGCTGGCAAAGATTCACCATCATCTAGTTTCCCTGATTCGTTCAATGCTGTTCTTCAGCTTTCTGATAACCTGTTCAGTTTACTCCCTTTATGGGAAAGTAGTATCAAATATGCTTCAATCGAAGCCATCAAACCGGCAGCTCTTGCCGGTGATAACAGGCTCAGAGGTCCACCCTCTGTCTCATAAATACCGGTTTCCCTTTCCCTTGCACTTGGCTTGATTTTAGCATTTTATCAGCAAGTGATTATGAATACAGATTCATTATCTGTTAAAGTAATCATCCTATTGGAAAAGCTATGCACTCAGGATCATAAAACTCTATCGGATTTCAATTACAAAATTATCACTTCCGTAAAATGAAATCCTTGAAAGGGAAAAGCCGAAATCAAAAACCATTATCAGAACACATTTTCCTGCTCTGAACAGGCAATCTTCAATTTATTTTTTCCAACCAACAAGTTAATTCTTTCGAAAAATGAATAAAAAACTATTATTCCTTTTGACAGCCATCATTGTCATTCCAAACATAGTTTCTGCTCAGCAAATGTCTCCGGAATTGGATACTACTGAAATTAGAGTGATCAACCTCAATGAATTTGTTGTTAAATCAACACGCGAAAGCAGTGTAATGATAAAAAATCTTCCTGCATCAATCACCATGATGAAGGCAAAGACGCTTGATGATAAAAGCATCACATCAATAAAAGATCTCGTGGGATTTGTTCCAAATTTCTTTATGCCTGATTATGGTTCGCGCCTTACTTCTCCTGTTTATATCCGTGGCATCGGGTCGAGGATCAACTCACCTTCCATAGGCTTGTACGTTGATAATGTGCCGTATTTTGAGAAAGCAGCATTTGATTTTGAGTTCTCTGATATTGATCGCGTTGAAGTGCTTCGTGGTCCCCAGGGTACTTTGTATGGCCGGAATACAATGGGCGGACTGATAAATATCTACACAAAAAATCCATCGGAAACCAAAGAAACCAAAATTGCCGTATCAGGTGGTAATTATGGATTATTCAGGACTGATGTTTCGCATTCGCAACCCCTTTCCAAAAGATCAGGAATATCAGCATCAGCATTTTACGGCAGGCTGAGCGGTTTCTACACAAATGAGTTTGATAATAGTGCTGTGGATAAAGAAGATTATTATGGTGCCCGCATTAAATATGTGTACAACGTTACCGATGAACTCAAAATTCAATTCAGTTCAAGCTATGAACACAGCAAACAAGGTGGATATCCGTATGCAAAATATGTTCCTGCAACCGGTGAAGTTTCTCCGGTTAATTACGATTATTACAGCTCATATAAACGCGATATTGTTTCCAATGCACTGTTAATTGAATATAATCCGCACAGGCTTGTATTCCAGTCGGCTACCAGCTACCAGTTTTTAAAGGACGATCAGAATATTGATCAGGATTTTACCAGTGCTTCCTTATTTTATGTTAACCAGAGCACAAACCAGAATATGTTGTCGCAGGAATTTACATTACGGAATAAAGCCGGACATAAAATTTCGTGGGTAGCGGGTGCTTTTGGATTTCTACAACAAGTTAACGATAGTGTGAATGTAACCTATGGCCCCGATGGAATTATAAAATACAAATTGCCAGGCTCAGCATCACGTATCAAGAATTATGATAATGTTATTAAAGGGGCAGCACTGTTTTCCGAAGCTAGCATTAACAACCTGTTTACCAAAGGACTAACCTTCACTGCCGGTATTCGCTTCGATTACGAAGAAGCCATTCAGGATTATCTTTATACCACCATCACAGCCGATGTCACAAAAATTATGGACGATTCCCGGGCTACTGTCAATTATAGCGAAATACTGCCAAAAGTTTCACTCTCGTATAATATGAACAGCAATCTGTCAGCATATACAACGGTTGCAAAAGGTTACAAAACAGGCGGTTTTAATACCACTTTCGAAACAGAAGAAGATCGCAGTTTTAAGCCTGAATACAGCTGGAACTATGAAGCCGGTATCAAGACTATTTTCTTCGACAAAGCGTTACTGGCTAATTTCAGCGTTTTTTATATTGACTGGAAGGATCAGCAGATCTATCAGCCAGTACCAAGCGGACAAGGTTCAATGCTGAAAAATGCCGGCCAATCGCTGAGTAAAGGTTTTGAGGCAGAAGTTATTACCAAACCTTTTAACCATTTTACTTTTTACACCAGCTATGGTTATACCAATGCTAAATTTGTTGAATACCAGCGCACTGCTACAGTTAATTATAAAGGGAACTACATTCCTTATGCTCCTGGTAACACGGTACAGGTTGGCGCCGATTATGCCCTTGCAGTTAAAAAATATCACCTCGAAAAGATTGTTTTCTTTGCTAACTATCAGGGTCAAGGAAAAATTTACTGGAATGAGGATAATACTGCATCACAGGACTATTACGGTTTGCTGAGCGGCAAAATCTCCTTTGTCACTAAAATGGTCCGCCTCGATCTGTGGGCAAAAAATATTCTGAACCAGGATTACAACTCGTTCTTTTTCAGTTCGCTGGGCAATTCATTTGTGCAGGTTGGCAAACCTATGCAGTTAGGTGCCAACTTAACGGTTACATTCTAAAAATAGCGAAAACACAATAATGAAGAAATACTCCACTTTACTAAGTTTGTACCTGGCGCAATCTATCCCGATGAGTTTTTTCTCAACCATCGTGCCGGTAATTATGCGCCAGGAACACTACTCACTCACCTTGATCGGCTTGCTGCAACTTGTAAAACTACCATGGATTTTTAAATTTTTATGGGCACCCCTGGTTGACAAATACGGAAACTCAGTCGACAATTTTAAACGCTGGATATTTACTTCGGAATTGGTTTACGCCGTCATTATCCTGGGTATAGGTTTTCTGAATCTGAAATTCGATTTTACGCTCATTGTAATCCTGATGGTAGTGGCCTTCACAGCTTCAGCCACCCAGGATATAGCAACAGATGCTTTTGCCATATTGGTGTTGAAAAAAGAAGAACGAAGCATGGGTAACAGCATGCAGTCGGCAGGCACTTTTCTTGGCACAATGGCTGGTAGCGGTGTATTGCTTATGATGTATCACTATTTCGGATGGCAGGGATTGATGGTCTGCTTAGCCGGTTTCGTAATTCTGGCTCTGATTCCTCTTTATTTCTATAAGCATAAGCACTCAGCAGATGTTGAAGCAAAAATAAACTTTTTAAATACTAACGGCCTGACACCGGTTACGGATGTGGAAACAGGTGAGAGCAAAGATGAATTAATTAAAAAATGCCCTCACCACAGGACTAAATTTCGCGACTCATCCTATAAACCGGCAAGTTTTAAGGACATAGGATTGTTTTTTAAACAGAAAGGAATAGCCAGGAGACTCATACTTCTGTTCTTCTTTTATTCGGGAATAATAGGCATTCTTTCGTTGGTAAAACCATTCCTGGTCGATCAGGGGTTTACCTTAAAACAGATAGGGATTGTTTCAGGAATATGCGGTACAGCAAGTGGTGCTTTAAGTGCAGTATTGGCGGGAATAATTATCCGACGTATTGGCCGTGCAAAAAGCCTTTATCTCTTTGCTTCCATCGGAGTGTTCACA
Source organism: uncultured Lentimicrobiaceae bacterium (assembly GCA_964420555.1). Lineage (GTDB taxonomy): Bacteria > Bacteroidota > Bacteroidia > Bacteroidales > UBA4417 > UBA4417. The sequence continues at coordinate 8,252 of CAYQTT010000027.1, forward strand.
ACCCTGTTCTTCGTTTGGGTAGTAAGCGGGCATATCACAAAAATGAATCTTTACACAGCTGTTGTTATGCTATGGATAACATACGGCATGGCATCAGTTGCCATCTATACAATTTCTATGGACGTTGTACGTAAAGGAAGAGAGGGTACAGACTTTACCATCCAGATTGTAATAACCCACCTGAGTGGCATTCTAATGGCCATCGGAAGTGGTAAACTTGCTGATGTCCTCTCCTATAAAAGCCTTTTCATGTTCGAAAGTTTACTGGCTACCTGCGTACTTATAAGCATTCCAATTCTTTACAGAGAAAAATTAAATAACGATGATCATACCCCGTCCGCTTCTTGAAAAGTATAACCAATCGCTGCCTCGATATACAAGTTATCCGCCTGCAAATTATTTTACAACCGGAATTGACAGCATGCAATATGCTCAGATACTAAATGGCTCGAACATTCAACAACCCACAAACATTTCGCTGTATATTCATATCCCTTTTTGTAAAAAAATCTGCTTTTACTGTGGCTGTAATTCAGTGCGTTTCCCCGAAGCTTCGGTCGTTGATGCTTATGTAAAAGCACTCCTGAAGGAAATAAGCATGGTAAAAGCACTGCTCGATCCGGGACGGAAAGTTTCGCAGCTGCACTATGGCGGTGGTACGCCTAATGCATTACCGGTTGAATATATCGAAGAAATCAATAAATTGATTTTCAGCAAATTTGATTTTATTCCGGAACCTGAAATCGCTATCGAATGTCACCCGGCATATCTCACTGACGAATACATGGTTCGCCTGGTGAAGAGTGGTTTTAATCGTTTCAGTATTGGTATTCAGGATCTCGATCCAAAAGTGCTTCAAACAGCCAACCGCGAACCAAGCGCATTACCACTCGACCATATTACAAACTTTCTGCGTAGCCTTGACAATAAAATAAAGGTAAATTTCGATTTCATTTACGGCCTGCCACACCAAACGCCTGAAAGTTTTACAGCAAACATCCATTCCATTCTACCCTATTCACCCGATCGCATAGTTACCTTTTCGTATGCTCATGTTCCCTGGGTAAAGAAGCATCAGATGGCACTTGAAAAAGCAGGACTGCCTGATGCAGATTCTAAATTGAAAATGTTTGAATCTTCTTTCCAGGTGTTGCTCGCAAATGGGTACAGCGATATTGGCATGGACCATTATGCAAAAGGCGAAGACGAACTCATCCTTGCCTTGAATAACAATGAGTTGCACAGGAATTTCCAGGGCTATTGCACGCGCCGCACAACAGGGCAGGTTTATGCTTTCGGGGTTTCCTCCATCAGCCAGTTGTATGATTCATACGTGCAGAATACCAAAAGCATAAGCGAATACATCCGGAAGATTAATGCAAATGAATTTCCTGTCGAAAAAGGATATAAACTTAATTTCAACGAAATTGTTGTTCGCGAAGTAATCAATCACCTGATGTGCAACCGCCTGATGCAGTGGCAAGTCATTGCTGATCGCTTTGGCCTGAGCATTCCCGAATTACAGTCAATTGTGAACTTTGAGCCTGCAAGGCTGGATTCACTTGTTGCTGATGATCTGCTCGAAGTTACTGAGGAAGGAGTTATCATCACTGAAAAAGGCCGGTTCTTTATCCGGAATATAGCCGTAGCTTTCGATCCTGCAATGGTGAACCCAACGGATAAAAAGTTTTCAAAATCGATCTAACAATGGCAAAAAAAATCATGACCGAAGTAGTAATTGTGGGTGCTGGAATCACCGGCCTTACTACGGCATATTACCTTTCAAAAAAAGGAGTTGACTTCAGGATAATTGAAAAATCGGCTTTTACAGGCGGTGTTATTTCTACTCACAAGGAAAATGGATTTGTTTACGAAACCGGCCCGAATACAGGGGTTCTTTCACAACCTGAAACGGCTGAACTCATTGAGGAGTTAAAAGGATTATGCGAAATTGAAATCGCCAATGCTGCTGCAAAAAAACGATGGATATGGAAAGGGAACTCCTGGCAACCCTTGCCTTCGGGCTTTATGGCTGCTGTAAAAACACCTCTATTTACTCTGGGCGACAAACTTGGTATCCTTGCCGAACCGTTCAGGTCCAAAGGGAAGAATCCGGATGAAACACTTGATCAACTGGTTCTCAGGCGAATGGGTCAAAGTTTTCTGGATTATGCGGTTGATCCATTTATTCTGGGCATTTATTCAGGTGATCCTTCATACCTGGTAACCCGTTATGCACTTCCTAAACTTTACAATTTAGAGCAAAAATACGGTAGTTTTATTGGAGGCGCTTTCCGCAAAGGATTTGAAAAAAAAGAACCACGGGCAAAACTGGCAACCGGCGATGTTTTCTCGATTAAAGGAGGCTTACAGAATCTGGTTGATGCGTTAACAACCAAAACCGGAAGTGAAAATATCCTGCTCAATTTCGAGGAAGCTACTGTGATCCCACTCATAAAAGAAGGTTATTTTACCAAAGGGAAATGGGCCGGTGAAGATGTTGAAATAAATTCGCGCTATGTGATTACAACAACCGGTTCGCACCAGTTGCCAGCCTTGCTTCCTTTTGTGGATGACGAAGAAATGGCTGAGTTAAACAACCTGCTGTATGCAAAAGTGGTGCAGGTAACACTGGGTTTTAATAAGTGGGAAGGGCAGCCGCTTGATGCTTTCGGCGGATTAGTGCCTTTTAAAGAAAACAGGGATGTATTGGGAATACTCTTCCTTTCGTCCTTCCTCACAGGCCGCGCTCTTGATGGCGGAGCACTGCTGTCCGTTTTCATGGGTGGAATACGTAAACCACATCTTGTTGAGCTCACGGATAAAAAGATTTTGTCAATCCTTGAGAAAGAAGTAATTGAGATGACCGGTTTGCGAAATTTCAGTCCCGATCTGATTAAAATCAGAAGGTATAATCATGCTATCCCACAATATGGTTTGAGCACCGGAGAACGGTTGAAGGCTGTTGAATCCATTCAGAAAGACAATCCCGGTCTGATTATTGGCGGAAACCTTCGTAATGGGATCGGTATGAGTGACAGGATTAAGCAAGGGCGTGAATTGGCGCTGTCACTGCCATTCTAAATATCCTGATTTGTGCTGATTATTTCCGCAAGCCCTTTAACCCAGGAAGGATCATCGTTGAGGCTTTCAACAAGCTGAAACTTTTTTCCACCCTTTTCAGTAAAAAGGTGATTGTATTCAACGCCAAGTTCATATACGGTTTCGAGGCAGTCGGCTACAAAAGCAGGACTTACAACCAAAATATTTTCAACCCCTTTTGTCGCTTTTTCTTCTACAACTTTATCGGTATAAGGTTGCAGCCATTTCAAACCTAAGCGCGACTGAAAAGCGACTGAATAACTGCTTTCAGGTAGGTTGCACGCATGAGCAATAAGTCGGGCGGTTTCATAACAGGAAGCTTTGTAGCAAAGAGCATTTGCGTCATTGTAAGTTTGATCGCATGAAGCTTGTTCGCAGGTGATGCCTGGATGTATTTTTTCGGTTTGGTCAACCGGCAATCCATGAAAAGAAAAGAGAATATGATTATACATTTCTGGTTTACACGCTAAAATCCTGCTCTTAAACGACTCAATAAAACGCGGATGCTGAAAAAACGGGTCAACAATTTTTACTTCAGCCGAAATTAAGTAGCGCGTAATCAGTTTCCTGAAAAAGGCAACTGTAGTACCGGTGGTCGAATCAGCAAACTGCGGATACAATGGAACCAGTATTACTTTCCGAAATGAACTTTTGGCAATTTCCTGCATGGTATTATCCATTGAAGGTTTTCCGTAACGCATGGCCACGAATACCTGGCAGGAACCACCCATCTCAACCTGTAATGCCTCCCCTAATTTTTTACTGTTAACAAGCAAAGGCGATCCGTTTTTCGTCCAGATTGCCCGGTATAATTTCGCGGATTTTGGCCCCCTGAATGGAGCTATAATTAAATTAACCAATATTTTACGAAACAACCAGGGAAGTGTAATCACCCTTTCGTCGCCCAGAAACTCCCTGAGATACGATCTCACATCTTTAACTGCATAGCTATCAGGAGTTCCGATGTTTACTACTATTACGGCGGTTTCGGCGGACATTATTTTTAAGGTCAAGTGCTATTGGTTTTATTCATTAGATGGTTGCAACCTAAGATCAGAAATCCTTAAAGTTGCCATCAGGCACAAATGTACTTAAAGATTTCAAATGTTTTAATTATCATGAAACTCAGCATTTGTTATAGCCTTTGAGGTCTCCCTGGTTGGAGCGCATCTTCTTTTCTGACGCGTTCCAGTATAGATCTTTTCAAGAAAATGATGGTGTGTTTTTTCAATAGGCTACTATCGCTGCGCCTATCTTCAAAAATCACATAGGTTGCAGACGGGTTGCTTATGTTTTCAGAGTTGATGTTTTTTCGGGTGAGTTCTATCATTCATACTTCATTCTTACGCTACGCTTCATTCTTCCGCAGGACGGCTAACACCGGGTTTCTTGCAGAGCCTCTTCACGGAGTGTTCAATATCCTCTTGAAAATCTGTAGACCAGTGGCACCCTATGCCCTACGAGTTTTTAAATTATAAACTTCATTTTTTGTTTTTAATTCAGAGTTTGACGAGTTATTGCTGAGTTGATCTTTAGTTTTGAGTTGAAGTAGTTATTGCTGAGAAGTTCTTGAGAATCTTTCTCTCTATGGTCTTCTTTCTTGACAATCATTCAATCATGATCTTTCCGCCAACGCTCAGGCAGTGCCGGATGGCTGCCAGGTCGCAATTTTTTGTCACGGTATTTGCAGAAAAGCAAATACAGCATGCCGCGCCAAAAAAATGCTACTGTCATCCACCGGAAGTTACGTTTACATAATAGGCTCTTATGGTCTTGGTAGAAAGCCCATAAGCCCATTATGTACAAGGCCTTTCAGGCAAGTAACCACTGCCTGCACCTGCCCAACCTGCCCACTCCACCCATTTTCTAAGCAGTTGCAAGCCATTCATTACTCGTCCCTCGTAATTTCATGCCTTTCACTGCACCCACAGCAGCAAATATTTCCTCGTGCCTCGTCATATCAGCTGCTAAAACCTTCCCACGTTCCTGTTTTACAAGAATACAAGCCGGAGAGTTTATTTGATTACAAGTCAGTTCTACAAGTGACGAGTAGTAATCTGAGAACCCAACTCACTTGCTATGTTGCTGCAAGCAATTTCGTTCATTCGTCCTCAATACGCGCCACTCCATTTCACTGCATTCAGTCTGGCAGGTTCGGTCATTCGTGGACGCCTCCTCCGTCAGCGACCACTCATTCCCACGCATAAAGCAAAGCCTCGTTCCTCGGCTTAGCTTTAAAATATGCTTCACCAGCCAGCCTTCATTCCATTCCATTCGTTACGCTCCTTTCGATCCTCATTCACTCAATCCCTTTCGCAACCCCACAGCAGCAAACCTTTATGGCAGCCAGGTTACTGCCAACGCACCTTTTTTCGGCTCGCCGGACGCTTCCTCTCACACATACCAAGCCACAGCGACCGTCAATCACGAAAACCCACCTCAACGTAACCCGTCTGTCCATCCAGGCAAGCTGCTAAAACCTCCCCACTTCTCGGCTGACAAGTATCTTTAGCTATTTTAGTAAACAAGTACAATCGGTATTCGTATGCGCTATCGCCCTCCGGTTGGTCGTTACAGCGCAAGCCACAGGCGTGCAGTATTGTAAATATCGAATCGCGTTCCGCTAAGCTCCTTTCTACGCTTCGCGAAACCAAATATTAGCCCACCAGCCTTGACACCACCCAAGCAGTATTTATTCACCGGCAATTCATTGCTTAATTTTAAAGGTATTGCCGCCTCATTTATACTGCCCCACGCTGCCCCAAATCTCCATGTTTAACCTTCGTATCAAAAACCACATCCCCATATTCATCTGGAGCTTGCATATCTATTGCCTTCGTCCATATTATTTTTGATTGGTGGCTAAAGAGTAGGATTTTTTTAGCAAAAGAAAAAGGGAAAGAAAAAAATGAAACGAATATAAAGTAGCATTCCAGCAAATTCAAGTACAGCCTTGCAGCATCACGTTTCTTCATTTGTAGTTTATTATCGCGCTGCAAGGACTGCCCTTCGGGTGCATTCATTATTTTATGCATTTCACGCTTTGAGTTTCAGAGCGTGTTTTTTCATGCAATAAAATAATGACCTGCATACTTGATTTTGCTTCCATGCTTCATTGCTTAATGGTTTCCTTTTTTTCTTTTTTCCCTTTTTCTATTTTTTGCTAAAAAAATTGTGGAAGGGGTGCTAAAGGAAAGATTGGACTAACCTCCAAAAAGCTTTTCAATATGCAGAAAATCACCACTTACAGCCCTGATCAAAAGCGAAGCGCCTTCGCCTTTTTCATCCTGAACAAAGGAATGAACAGCGGCAAACCAATGGAGCTTCCCTGCCCCAATTGTTTCACCTTCAACGCCTCTACCCAAGAGGAAAAGGACCATTTCTACTGGATCTGTTTTGGCCTGTGGCAGTCCAGATCATTACACCCATATCTAAATGGATCTGTTATTCCCTTCATCCATCTTCGGGATCTGAACCAGGTTATCAACCAGGCATCCGAAAAAGCCCTGGCAACCCCGGCCAATTTTCTCAAAACCGTCGAAGCCCTCAAAATCCTGGATCAGCACGAGAAGCATTACCACCGCAATCTCCTGCTAATCTCAGAAGCTAAAAAGGCAATCTTCGCCAATTACCGCTCAGTTCCATCCTTCTACCGGTAACCCCTTAAACCCTTATAAATCATGACACAAAAAATTTCAACAATTTCAAAAGCAACAGCCGAAAAGCACGGCTATTATATATTCGGAGGCAAAGGTGATGTTTGGTCAAACACCGCTCATTTGTCTCATGGCGGAATGCCAACAACATTGTGCGGACGCCCTATGCTCAGTACAAACTGGGTACGCATTAATGAAGTTCAGGAAGTCGGGTGCACTGATTGTGCCAGGCTTTTTGATCTTGCTATATCACTTTAATTAACCAGGTTCCCGGGCTCAATCACTCGGGAACCCTAATTTTTAAACCCATGACACAGTCCGAAATTATCAGCAGAACTTTCCGGTTCGTTTATAACATCCCTTCAAATTTCATTGAAGAGATTTGGTCCGACAGCCCACTCCTGGCAGATCATCTGAAAGCTAAATTTATTGGCTTTTGCAAATCTGAAGGGTACGCCTCAGCAAATGCCATTCTCAAATTCTTTGCATCCCTCGATGAATCCAACACTGAGAAATTCTGCTCTTATGCTTCCACCTGGATGCAACATCACAATTAACCCACTAAAACCCCAATCCTATGAAAAAGTATTTCAACGATCCCCGTCCTCTTACCGTAAGGTATACTGGAAAATGTGCAGAATGTGGCACCACCCTCAAAAAAGGCACTTCCGCCTATTACTGGCCATCCGATGGCAAACTGTATTGCCTATCCTGCGGCGAATCCGAGTACCGTGAGTTCCTCTCAGCTGCAGCCGATGAAGCTGTTTACCTGGGCACCGGCAATCCATTCGCCTACTAAAAACCTCAAAATTTACCTTATCAAGCCCGGTTTTCCGGGCTTTTTAATTGAAATCAGTCAAATAATTCAATAATAATGAAGAATACATTTAGCAATCCAGTGCAATCAATTTCATAATTATACATAACACACTGTATTAGTGTTGTTTACAATAGTTTTCAGTATATACTGCAGTATCTTTGTACAGTAATCAGGCATGATATAGAACCTTATCAATTCCATACCAAGTCCGTATCAAGGCCTCTTTTTTAACAAATACACACTTAAATACCTTACGCCCAATGGCAATCGTTCAAAACCCCATCACTGGAAGGACCCGAAAGAAATTCGGAACTGCAGTTTTCTCGAAACACTACGAGCAAAACACCATGAGAACCCGCCCTATGCAGGTTTCTAACCCACGAACCGAAGGACAAGTAAAGCAGAGGAGCAAATTTGCTCAGACTGTTGACCTGATCCGACAGGTACTCCCTGTTGTTAATGATGCGTATTCCAATACGCTCAAAAACATGTCCCCATTTAACAAGATTGTGAGTATTAACTCTAAGAACATCTTTGTTGAAGGTACCAATGAAATCGATTATACCAAAGTTCAGTTCTGCGACAACGAAGGCAGCAATGTCCGCAACGTTGAGCTGACTTGCGAAGATGATCAGGTGGTTAGTTTTCTCTGGGAACCTAACACAACCGATCAGGCTGAACTCGATGAACCGGTTTCGATTATCCTGGTTAACTGTATCAAGAACAAAGCCATCAACTTTCCCGCTGTTGCTTTGAGGTCTGAAAGTGCAGCAAGCGTTGTTGCACCAGTTGAATGGGTTGGTGATATGGTTGCTGCTTACTTCAATACAACCGATTACACGACCTCGAACCCGAAAGCTGATGGATCTATCCCTAAAAAGAAAGTGATCAGATTTAAAGCCGGATGTGAGCTCGCAAAGAATGTGAAGTAGGATATCCAGGTACAACAAAGGGTATAAAAACCCCATTTTTCAAATGTTGTACCTATGTTGTACCCATCATTTTACCTTAAATGAAAATGCCTGTAAATCAAACGATTACAGGCATTTTTTGTTGTTTTAAGCGGTCCGGACGGGACTCGAACCCGCGACCACATGCGTGACAGGCACGTATTCTAACCAACTGAACTACCGAACCATGTATAGTTATTGGGACTGCAAAAGTAACACTTTTTATTAAACTCCAAAATATTTCGGTGAATTTTTTTGAATTATTTTTCTTTCCGTGACAACACTACAATTAACAAGCTAATTTACAGTGCGGTTACAAATAGTATTAAAAGCACACAGATTGCAGGTTTCGAGGTTTTCGGTCTGGGTGAAAGGCTCCGAGGTGTTATAAATATTGCCGACGATTACTTCAAGTTCTTTTTTAAAAGCTTTGAGCAAATCTATATCGATCAGATTCGATTTGTTGATGTCAGTTTTGATGAGATAGGCTGAAGTTTTGCGCAAGGAAATAATTCCCGAAATGAGTTCCATATGCGCATCTTTATGCTTGTCAGTGAACATCAGGGCATAGGCCAGCACCTGTAGCAACTTTCCAGGATCATCCTTGTCAGCGAAATCCGAAATCTGATCCAGTTTAAGGTCTTTCGTTTCTACTTTCCCGGTTTTATAATCGATGATGCGCGTTACGCCTCCTACTTTGTCAATTCGGTCGGCCTTGCCATGAAGCTTTACCTTATAAAGCTCTCCTGTTTGCGGATCGGCAATTTCAATTATTGAATCCAGGCTTTCTTCCAGCATCAGGATTTCGATTTTAGTTCCGGTTTGCTCAAGGTGCTTGTTTTCAGCCAAAAGGAACCGTTTAACCATATTTTCAGCCACTTTAACGATAAGCAGATTTTTCCCGGTAGTAAGTTCCTGCGTGTTGAATTTTGCGGCAAATGCAGCCTGAACCTGCACCAATGCTTCGGGCAGCATGGCGAGGAGGATTTCCGGTGTAATCAGATTGTTTTTCCTTGCTTCGTATGTTTTCTGGAGCGCCTCATGAACTATTTCTCCAAGCGTAGCAGCATCAATAGTTTCCGAAACCTGGTCGGGTTCGCTGATGCGCAATACCTGCGAAAAATAAAACTGCAGCTTACATTTCATATACATAGCCAGCGCAGTAGGGGATAACCCTCTTTCGGCTATTTGCCGCAACCGTTCAACAACCTGCGGTGTTTTTGTTACCGAAATCTCATCTGCAGTTGTATTGCCGGGAACCACAGAAATAGTTTGTTCAGTTATTTTTAATTTTGAGTTAATCGATGGCAATTCATACATTAACTGGCTGATAAACCGGCTTTTTTCGCCTCCTCCCAATTCGTCGCCTTCGGTATTATATATGAGCCACGCATTTTCGACCCGTTGCATCAAACGATAGAAATGATAAGCAAAAACGGCTGTCCGTTCCGTGTAACGCTGCATCCCGAAATGAGTTCGCACTTCGTCGGGAATAAATGTCGATTGGTGTTTGCCACGAGGTAAAAGTCCTTCATTAACCGAAATCATTATTACATCAGTAAAATCGAGCAGGCGGGTTTCGAGCATTCCCATCACCTGCAGACCATTTAATGGTTCACCATAAAAAGGCAGCCGCATGCCTGCAATCAGATTGCTTACAAGCGACTGAACCGTTTCGATGTCAGGTTTAAGTTCGGGGTCGTTGGTTATGGTATCGAGTTTTAAACACAATTGTGCTGCATGGTACAGGTATTCCGATTCAATTGAGTGGCTTTGATTTTTATTGCTATTCTCCTCCTTTTCGTTTGGCGAATAGGTATCGCGCAGGAATGAAATAATATCCCTCAGCAATTTCAGTACATCGCCCGGTTCAATCTGTTTCTTGGCGAGGTATGGCGCAAATACCTGTGAAAGTGTTTCGTTAAAACGATGCAGCAACAACTGTAAATCCTCGCGGGTGTAAAATGACCTTGTAACAGTTGTTCTGCCAGTTTTTTGAGAATCAGCCTCTGAATTTACCTCGGTCGAAATGATAAACGGATGCGATAAAAACCTCTGTATATCCTTGTAATAAAACCTAAGTACCGGATTATCTCCTGCCTGCGGATCTGTCCCGGGCTGTGCAAATCGTTTCGCATTCACAAACATCGAAATCACGATGTTAAGCAGCGAAAATACAGGTGTTTGCTTAAGCGGAAAACCCATTGTAACATTAAAATCTCCGGTTTCAGGAGGTATTGAGTTCAGCACCGGCAGCAGCAAACCCTCATCAACCAGCACAAGGGCAACGCCATCGGCTGTGCCCTTTTTTCGGATCGCTTCGAGAATCAGGCCACCAGCCAGTTTTGCCTGTCCGACGTTTCCGGGAACACCGATCACATTCACTGCTTTTTCGTCCTTGCTTAGTGAATCGCCAATCCAGTTAAGCGGACCGAATGTATTTTTATGCACATATTCTCGCAAAAAGCGTCCGGCTTCCTGCCTGGGATCAAATAAATAGTAATCGTCGGCATCCCAGTATATTTCTGCCTTTTCTGCTTCGAGGAGATATTTCAGGAGTTTTTCTTCGGCTGCCGTTAACGCGTTAAACCCGGCAAAAACGATACTGTCCCATTCAGCAAATGATTTATTTCCGATATCATTCAAAAGTGTGTCGAAAGCTAGTCCGAAATAGGCTTCATTATTTTTTAGCAATTCCTCCCGAAACAGTTTATAGGCAGGTGCCAGTGAATTATAAAACCGCAGGTAATTCAATTCAAACGAGGTGAGTGGTTTCCCGTCCGGATTCCAGTGTTTCATGGCTTTTATCTCATCGAGGTACTGAAAAACTTTTTCCCCGTCAGCGAGGTACTGATCAATTTCATCGAAATCGCCCAGCAGCATATTCCCCCACGAAATAAATTCGGAGAATGGCTGGGCTTTATCTTTTTCAATTGATTTGTAAACTTTATAAAGCCGCGAAATAAGATCGAGCGGATCGCTTAACGCGAGACCTGATTTATGAACCACAAAATCCTCCAAAGCGTAAATATCAGGAAGCCAGATGGGCTTATCGATCAGTCGCGACACGTATTGTTTGAAGAATAATCCGGCTCTTCTGCTTGGGAATACCAGGCAAATGCGGCTGAAATTTTCTCCGTGGGTTTCGAGAAGGTGTTTGGCTAGTTTATCTAGGAAAGGCTGCATGAAATTTGGGATTACCTCGCCCCCTGCCCATTTCCCTGAAAGAGGAGAGGGGGTAAGGACGAGGAGATTGAGTCATTTTGTGTTACTTTACACTTCGCAACTTTTGTAAAATTGTTTCCGCTTTCATCAATTCATCAGGTTTTCCCATATCCACCCAGTTCTCCGGATTATGTTCAAAGCCTGTTATTTTATGTGTGGCTGCAAGTTGGAGGTATGTGTCAACAATGGAAAATTTTCCTTCATTCTGAATCAGGTTAAAGATTTCAGGATCAATAACATGTATGCCGCTGAAAGCAAATCGTTTCAGATTCTGGAAATTATGATTTACGATTTTCAGTTCACCGGTTTTAGTATTTTCCCAGCCACAAAGTTGCATCCGTTCGTCAAAAAGGAAATACCTCGAAGTTTCGCGATCGCTCACAGCCAGTGTAGCGAATGATCCGCTTTGCATTTGCATATCAATCATTTCCTGGTACCTGATATCGCTGATAACATCTACATTCTGCACCAGGAAAGGTTTTTCATCATCAAAAAACCAAGCTGCTTTTTTCAGACCACCACCCGTGTCGAGCAGCAAATCCGATTCGTCGGAAACGGCAATAGTAGCGCCGAAATTGTTGTTCTCCGATAGTAAACTTATAACCTGATCCGAAAAATGATGCACATTGACAATTATATCGTTGATACCGTTTGTCTGAAAGTGTTTGATCAGAATTTCGAGCATTGGCATCCCGGCAACAGGAACCAGTGCTTTTGGCATAGTTACGGTGAAAGGTTTCAGCCTTGTACCTAATCCTGCGGCAAAAATCATCGCCTTCATAACTTGTCAGGATTATTTTTGTAGTAATTCCGTATGAGAACTTTTTTTAATTCGCGATGAATAATAAGCTCCGTAATAACTTCAGGCAGCGACCATTCCGGATGCAGAACACTTGATTCCATTACTTTATTTTCGCCAAGGTCAACCTGGTATAACAAAGCGGAAAGGCGGTGGGGATCAATTTCGAGGAGTCGCGAAACATGCCCTGCAAGCTGAAAAAACATCTCTTCATAAGCCAGATCCAAATTACCGGTAAATTCAATATCCATCCCGAACATGGTAAAATCCTTGATGATCTGCTCAACGGTCTGGCGAATCACTTCGGTTTTAGTCTTATAAATCTCAATATCAAACGATTCCAAAATAAATTATAGTTTTTCAGGTTTACAGACGTATTTATCTTTATTCACCTTTTTTCCGCATTTAGCGCATTCAAACTTCGGATCAGCCTGTTTCTTTGCTTTTTTATCGGCATCTTTGGTTTTACAAATTGTTTTCGACATAACTAAGTTAGTGGTTTTAATTCAGTATCTCAAACAGCCGGATTATAATGAAGTTCATGAGCATGCAACCAAATTCCTATTTTAATTTAAGATTTTTCATTTCCTGGTGAAATACGGATACCTTTATTGAATAGTTTTCTTCCAGGTAAGCCGCCAGTCGCGAAGCGCAAAAAACTGAGCGATGCTGTCCGCCGGTACATCCAAAATTAACCTGAAGGTGATTAAATCCTCTTCGCTGGTATTCCACAATGCTTTGATCAACAATTTTATATGCGTTTTTCAAAAATTTCGCAACAGCAGGCTCACGGTCAAGGTATTGGATTACAAGATCATCCAGGCCGGTAAATTTTTTGTAGTGATCATATCTGCCCGGATTAGGCAATGCACGGCAGTCAAAAATAAAACCACCACCGTTTCCTGAATAATCAGGTGGCGGTCCGTTTTTAAATGAAAAACTGTTTACTGCCACAGTTAGTGTTCCTGCTTCGGGCAAATCGGGTAAAGTGATTTCTGTTTTTGCGATTTCTGCCAGAGCTTTCATCAGTTCAGGCATTTCGACCCTGAATTTTACATTAGAAAGCAACCACCGCAAATTCTCAACGGCGTAAGGGATACTTTGCAGGAAATGCGCCCTGCGCTCAAAATATCCCCTGAAACCATAAGCGCCCATTGCTTGCAGCAGGCGGATCAAAACAAAACCATAATAATCGTTTACGAATTTGTCTTCATCAATTCGAATATATTTCTTCAGATTTTCGAGGTACCAATGAAGCATTTCTTCCCTGAACTCGTAAGGAAGTGAGGCTTTTACCTGGAAGAGAAGCGATGCCAGATCGTATTGAAGCGGACCGCGCCTTCCGCCCTGATAATCGATAAACCAGGGTTTTCCTTCGTGTAACATTATATTGCGTGCCTGGAAATCGCGGTACATAAAATACTGGTTCCCGCTTTGCAGCAGGTAAAGGATAAGCCTGTCGAAATCATCTTCAAGAGCTGCTTCATTAAAAGGGATTTTCAGCAGACGGAGGAAATAATATTTAAAGTAATTTAAATCCCAGCGCATGGAACGCCCATCGAAAGTTGATGATGGGTAACAGAACGAAAAATTAAAATTCTTAACGGCATCCACTTGAAAACGCGGCAATTCTGCAATGGCCTGCCGGTAAAAATCGTAGGTTTCTTTCGAAGGAATTCCGTTTGTTCTGTTTTTCTCGAGGTGATCGAGCAGGGATAAATCGCCAAGATCACTAATCAGGTAGCAGTCTTTTGACAGGTCGGAAGCATAAATTTTGGGAACTTGCAAACCGAGTTGCCTGAAATGGTGAGTGAATTCGATAAAGGCGCGAGTCTCGCTTTTATCAGGGCTGTAAACACCGATGGCATGTTTATTCTGCCCGGTAAGCCGGTAATATCGCCTGTAAGAACCAGCCTGGGGAAGAGGCAGAATCTCAATTCCCTGTTCATTGGCCCATTTCTCAAAAAGGCTTTGAAGTATGTCAGTATGATCAGAATGTACCACAGAAATTTCGGAAAAATGTTAAACAAATAGCTGTAATGCAAATTTATGGTTTTTAGTCCGGAATACAGGCAATAAACTTTAACAAGTGGGCTTATTGTTTGTTAAACGTAGTATATTTGTGCCTTCACTTACGCGACAATCATACCTCTTATATTATGGAAAATACAAAAGCATTAGAAATCCTGAAGACAGCTATTTTGCTGGAAAAGCGTGGGAAAGCCTTCTACGAAAAAATGGCTGAGCAAACCGCAAGTCCCGAAGCCCGTAAGATTTTTACCACCATGGCCGAAGAGGAAAAGGCGCATGTGGAATTTCTTTCGGTGCAGTTTGCTAATTTTGTTAAAGAAGGAAAATTCAGCAAGCCTGATACATCCTATTCTGAACCTGAGGATATTTCGCACGAAATCATGAATCCACAGCTGATTAAGGAAATTTCTGCAGCCAGTTTCGAAGCAGCAGCTATTTCAGCAGCCATGGATTTCGAAACCCGCGCCGTTGAACTTTATTCGAAACGCTCTGCCGAAGCTGTTGATCCGAATGAAAAAGAAATGTATCGCTGGCTTGCGGAATGGGAAAGCGGACACCACAAAATATTACACGATCTTAACGAAGCACTGAAAGAAAGTATCTGGTACGATAACCAGTTCTGGCCGTTCTAAAATTTTTCCTAATTCTTATACAAGCGCAGTGAACGTTAAAACTCACTGCGCTTTTTGTGTATTATAACTTCACTTTTGGGTTTTCCATAGATTTTATTATTTAGAACTATTCCAAACTAATTTATAAATTGTTTGTTTCTAAATAATTACAAATTCATTTTTTTATTAATCTAAACCCAAAAACCATGAAATCAAAAAGTTTATTATTGATTGTATTGCTTGTTGTTGCCATGAGTGTAAATAGTTTTGCACAGGAACGTACATACAAAACAGGTTCAACCTGGACAGTATCATTCGTACAGATTAAAAATGGGATGAGCAGGGATTACCTGAATAGCTTAAAGACCACCTGGAAAGCAGTTCAGGATGAGGCCATTAAGCAAGGATTGATTTTATCGTATAAAGTTTTTGATGGGAATGCTTCTAATCCTGATGATTGGCAAATTATGCTGATGGTTGAGTTTAAAAGCCTTGCCAGTATGGAAGGCAATGAAGAAAAATGGGACGCAATTCAGAAAAAAGTGGTTGGAAGTGAAGAAGACCAGAAGAAACTCCGCGAAATGCGACAAAATATGCGTACCATGTACGGTACAAAAACAATGAGGGAAATTGTTTATTAGTAACAACTGAATTTGGTTATAATAAAGCCGGACTACCTGTAAAGTAGTCCGGCTTTTTTTTAAAATTACTGCTATGATATTACAATATAGGCATTTAAAAGGCAATCTTACCTTCTCGCACTATTTCCTGCCAGCAGTAATTGTCGAGATATTTTTTTATCTATTAACTATTTAACACTTACTTTCCCGCTTCCCGAATACGAATGGTATTCACCATTGTACATCGCATCGGCTGATACTGCACCGATAACAAAAGTTCCTTTGCTAACGGCTCTCACGGTGTAATAAAAGGTTTTTACAGTCCCATTCAGGGAAGTGAAGAAACTGATGCGGTCGTCGCGGATATCAGTATATTCCGGTGTTGTGCGGTTTTTTGTGAAATCCATTTCCCTTTCAGCAACCAGACGCGAGTTTTCAATTTCGAAACAAGCGGGCAGAATATCGGTAATTGCAACATTTGCCACATTCATTCCGTTTTGCGATTGTGCCGTTATTTCTACAACAATTAAATCGTTCTGAGTAAAGCTGTTACTGTTCAGTGTGTTTCCGTTCCGGTCGAGGAATCGGCGGCGGACTTTCAGGAAATTATCCACATCGGCATGAGGAGGTGTGAGTTTAACACCCGACAACTCATAATAATAGTATAAAGTTCCTTTACCGGAAGCCGTGATGGTAACTGATTTGTTGTTAATATCGGCAGCTAGTTGCTTATCCTTGTTTTTATATTCACCGGCAGGTTTGCCCTCAACCACTACCTGAGCAGTAATATCCGATAATTTCGCTTTTCGTGCATGTTTGCCAATGGCCAGTAAAGCGAATGCTGTTTCCTGTGTGGAGTAATACCTGGCATTCTTCATTTCGGTGGAAATGCTTTTCAGCAATTCACCTACCTGCGGATTATCAGGATCGGTCTGTAAAAGAGCATTTAAGGCTATGGAACGGTCGCGGAGGTAAGATGCATACGAGCCACCGAATTCATTTATAGCTTTTTCGGTTCCGAAAACATTGGGCAATACCTTCCTGTAACTTTTCACATCGCCGGCAAGCATATAGGCTGATGCGAGCAAATAGCGTCCTTCTGAAGTTAAGTTCGCAGAAAAAGATTTGTAGTAATTCATGGTCGAAACGGGCGCCATATCTGCTAAAGCCAAAATGTAAATGGAGTAAAGTATTTCGCGGCGCGGAACATTCCTCGATTTACTAACATTGTTTTCCATATAGAAATAGGTCTCCATTTCGCGTTCCTTCACTCTCTGCGCCAGGTATTTGAGCGTTGCATCGAGCATTTTCCTGTTCACTTCGTATCCGGCAGCCTTGGCTTCGATTAGGAAATGAGCGGCATAAGCCGTTGACCACCAGTCGGCGCTGCCACCCTGAGGCCAGAGTGATAAGCCGCCATTATACAACTGCATGGCTTCTATTTTAAGAATTGCCTGCTGAACGTTGTAGCCGGGTGAGCCTCCATCATTGAAATTACGACCCGACACAACAGGAAATAATTTTGTAATGTCGGCAAGATACAATTGAGGGAACGCTGCTGAAACTGTCTGTTCGAGGCAGCCATATGGATAGCGCACCAGGTAATCGAGGTTCTTGGCGAATTCAATAGCCGGTGAATTGCTCAAAAGTATGGATGATTTTATACCTTTCGGATAAAGTTCGGAAGTTGCTTTAAATGTTTTGGCTGACCCTGCTGCTACTGAACCGTTTCCTGTAACAAAAGTAAGCCCTGCCGCCGGTCGTACCGGAATTTCAATCTGTTGCGTGAATTTCTGCCCCAGCGCGTTAACTGTTGCGGTAACAGTGGCAACGCCTACTCCTTTATCAGCATTAACAGTGAACACTGCAACTTCTTCGGCACCGGCTTTGAGGTTGGCCGAAGCATTGCTTTTTCCTGCAACACTTACCGGACCGGTTGAACTCAACTGAACGGTAGCGTTACCACCTTTCGCGGTGGTATTGGTCATTGAAACAGCCACCACGCAATTGTCACCTGGACTTAGGAATCGCGGCAGCGACATACTTATAACCACAGGATCAGCTACTTTCATCGTTTTTTCAGCCGAACCGAACTGCCTGCCTTTATAAGCAACAGCCATCACCCGCAATGCGCCGGAGAATTGCGGAATATCAATTGTAAAAGTACATTCGCCTGAAGGATTTGCTTTTAGTAAGCCGCTCCATTTCGAAATCAGTTTCACCCTGTCGCCGGTTAACGGATTAATACGGCGCGAAAGATCATATGCTTCGCCTCCCGCCGGACTTGAGGAACGCCTCAATTCAGGATATAGCAAGGCATACACATCAAAGGAATTAACTCCCAATGCTCGTTTCTGAAAGAACCAGCTGAACGGATCGGGCGTTTTGTAATCCGTAATCTGAAGAATTCCTTCATCAACAACGGCAATGGTAACTTCGGAGCCGGGAGCTGTTTTAACAGTGAAAGTCTGCTTTATGCCTGACCTCGATTTTTCGGGAGCCGAAATTGCGACATTCAGTTTCGCGGAAGCATCATCCACTTTAAGTGAAACTACACCATGCGCTACAGTTAGTGGTATTGACATATCGCCCGATTTACGGAATGCGGTTGCATCAATGTAAATATTAGGTAAATGATCATTTGTAATAGGCAATTCAATGCTGGCCGATTTGTTTGAGAGAGTCAGGAATTTATGCGTCAATACGTTGTCCTGTTCGATAGTTACCAGCAACTGACCATCGAAAGGCGCTTTGAAAAGCAGTTTAGCTTTATCGCCCGGAGCGTAATTGGTTTTATCAGGCGTGATGGTAACTTCGCCTTCACGACTGACTTCGAACGACGAATAATCGGTATCGCCCCAGCCATAAGCATAAAAGGTGCGCGAAACATAATTATCGCTTTCCGGAGCCATAATCCTAACCTCATACTGACCTGATTCTGTGGGGATAAAAGGTAGCACGGTTCCAGTTCCGTTGATTTTCATTTCGCGCGTAAAAACAACTTTTTCCTTCTTTTGCGAAACATAATTGTATTGTCCGTAAGAGTTTTCGATTACCGTTTCGTATTTGTAATTGATAATTACTACCCTGGCCTGTGCGCCGGGAACTACTTTCCCTGCGCGGTCAACAGCCGCAAACTGCAGGTTTATAGGTTTTCGTGTTGATAACCATGTATCGAAATACTTTATTCCGAAATAAACCTGCTGGGTAGGAATCTCAATTACGTTCAGCCGGTTTACAGGACGGCCGGTTTCGTCGAAAACAGTTGTAAAAACTTTTCCTTCGAGCAAACCGATATTTTTATACTCTGCAGGTTGCATGGTGGCTAAAGCTTTTCCTTCGGCATCGGTAGTTCCCTGCTGCATGATGGAAGCCAGCACCGGCATATTTTTCGATTCGATGCTGAAATTATATTCGGGTAAAGCTTTCGAAGTAAGTTGTTTGCGCCTTAAACGCAATTCAGTTTCGAAACGCCTGCCGCCGGCCGGAGTACCATAAAGATTTTCGGCCAGGATATCGACTTTAATGGCTTCGGCAGGCTGGTAAACTGTTTTGTCAGTTTTTGCAGTTACTTTTATACGGTCGGGTACGAACTCTTCCACCGAAATTCTTCGTGAAGCGAGAAGCACATCATTGGCCGCATACACTTCAATTACGTATGAGCCGGTCATGGCCTGGCGGGGAATAACAAACCGTGTTTCGGCAGCTCCTGCGGCATTGAGCTGGTGACGCTGGTTCATGTATTCGCGACCGTTTGGGGCCAAAAGTTTGATTTTTATTGGGATATCTTTAACCACTTCCCAGCGCGGAGTGCGCACAATGGTATTGATATGAGCCGTATCGCCGGGGCGGTAAAGATCGCGGTCGCCATATATAAACACATCGTAATTTATATTATCGGTGCGTTTGCCTCCAACATCAAAACGCGAAGTTTCAACCCTGGTTTGGTCGAATAGCACAAAGTTGAAATCGTTATCCTGCTTCACAGTGACCATACTCAGACGGAAACCCGATGCCAGTTGTTTGGCGTTTTTAAAAATAGCTATACCATTGTTATCCGTATTCGTGGAATATACTTTTTGGTTATTGGAACTCACAAATTCTACCTTGGCACCTTTAACCGGAGTTGCATCGCGAAGTGAATTAACAAAAACCATTACATCCGACGAACCTTCCTTTACAATAAGACCAAGATCGGAAAGTGAAAGCAGTTGCGAATCCTGTAAGTATTTCCGATCGGTAGCCTCTACACGTACGAGGTAAAATCCTTTGAATGAATCGTCGAAATTAAGTTCGTTCAAATCGAGGTTAAGCAGCGAAATATTTCCGTTTTTCTGCAGCGAACGGGTCTGGATTTCTTTGGTAAGAACCAGTTTCCCAAGGTTTTCGTCGAAATACCAGGTGTTAAAACTATAGTATTCATCGCCTTCGTAATCATAATCCCAGTTTTGACCCTGCCGCATATAATGCTGAATATTATTTTCGAAAATTTTAAATATGGAAACCTTTACTTTTGGAATATTTACAATATTTACACCCAGGTTCCGCTCGCCTTTGGTTGAAAGATAAACGGCGTTACGCTCAGTAAATGAGATAAATGGCAACGGATCGGCAAAGGAAACCACAGTAGTATAATCTTCCTCAAGGTCGTAGCCGAAAAAGCTTTTAACACCTTTTTTTATGTTTAGTGTATAGGATTGCGAACCCAGAAATTCAGCTTTAATGCGGAATCCGTTCGATAGTAACTCAGTTTGAAAATCAAGTGCCGGTATTATCGAAACAAAGCCTGAAAGCCCTTCGGCACTTACAGGCTGCGATGTTAAAACATCAATATATCCTTTGCCATCGTCGAAACCGGTTTCAGTGGCGGTTATCGTCAGTTTGTCTTTCGAAGGGATGAGGAAACTGCTTTTCACAAGCTCGGTGCTGGCAGTATTTCCACCAGTACAAATAAGTCCTTTTTCAATAATGGCTTCCCCTTTAATTTCATCAAGTGTGGTTTTCGGATCGAAGGGAAAAGCCAGCTCGAGGGTTTCAGGATCATTTTGAGTAATAATCCTGTATGGCATTTCCTTACCGCCAACAAGGAGTTTTAAAAGCGGTTTTAATTTAACGGTCGAAACGGGATTATTTAAATTAACCTGGCAACGGACTTCGACCTGGTTTGCAGTTTCTTCGCTCAGCGACCAGAATGTGTTAATACTTATAATATTCAGAAAAGGGGTATGGAACGTTAGTGGTTTATCCT
Organism: uncultured Lentimicrobiaceae bacterium; assembly: GCA_964420555.1. Classification (GTDB taxonomy): domain Bacteria; phylum Bacteroidota; class Bacteroidia; order Bacteroidales; family UBA4417; genus UBA4417. Next base: position 29,314 of record CAYQTT010000027.1, read on the forward strand.
TGATGCTGTATTTCTCTTTTTTGTAACGGAGTAGTTCGTCACTGAGCGTGGCTGTGTAATTGGTTGCCGGAAGCAGTGATCCCATTGGAGAGAAAGTGAGTTCCGATTTGCCTGTCCACATGAACTTTCCGGGAATGGGCGGAGTGAACTTTATGTATTGCACCGAATCCCATCGGTTTATGAGCGAAGAATCGTTGAGCAGTTCTTTGTTGAATGTAAAAACGAGGTTCTGGGCGCGCAAAACTTCGTCGCCGAAATTGGTTTTCTTTACTTTAAGGGAGTTGAAATCGCTGCAGGAAACAAGGCTTATGCCTAATATTGCAAGAAGGAGCAGGTTTTTAAACATTTGGGAGAGGGAATTAAATGTTGTATTTATCTGATTATTAAGAAAGTGAAGAAAGAGCATTAGAATAAAACGGCAAGCGGAATAATAACTCTAAAAATAATGAATAATTATGTTGAAAGTAAAGGGCATCAGATTATATTATTTCGCATTCAATTTTTCAGTTAATCAAACAGGAATACGAAAATTTGATATTCCAATATGGAACATCAAGTTGGGGAGGAACACGAACTTTGCTTTTTGCTATTACAAGATTTATACTATCTGCCAAATAAAAAATCCCTGTGATGGAGAGAGGTGGCGGGGATTTTTTTTATTAGTACCACGCGAAGGGATTCGCGCGGTAGCGGGGGCGGGGATTTTTTTTGTTGAATCCAACTTTCTGTCAGCCTATTTATTAATTTAGCAGTACTTTATTGAATTAGCCTTCTCTATGTCGAACGGTTGATTTTATAAAAGAAATATAATGACTAAATTATGATAAATACTTTTGAGTAATAAAAACAGTTTTTATTATGGAACTTGGAATTGGAAATTTAAAAGATCTTACTGAGATAGCCGCCTACATTGTTACAATAATATCCTTAATTGGGTTATGGATTGCTGTTTTATTATCTAAAAAACAGATTTATTTCACTGCAATGGAAAAATGTATCCGAGACTTTCGTGATTTTAATAATACTTGTTCAGAAAATTCCGAACTCAAAGCTCAACAATATTTCGAACTTATCAATGAAGAATTCTTTTATTTTGAGAATAAGTATCTACCATATGAAGTAGCAGTTGAATGGATAGATGGGATGATTGATTTTTTGCCGTTTTTTCAAAATAATGGAACATTTCACCAAAGCAAAGAAATAAAATCTTTAAAATCAGCCGAAAGCACAATCATGCTTTTAGTGAAATATCCTAGAGTGAGAAAAGTTATTCAACTGAGTGTTCCGATAGATTTTTCGAAAATATATAATATTGAAAATGAAGAATTACAAATAAAAGACCGAAAAATAGAACGCGACAAGTTGATCTTTTGTATGATATCAAACCTTAATGTTGGATTTTTTAGAAAAAGGAGATTTAGAAGAAAAATTGCGCGACGATAATAAAGACTAATACTATGATAGCCAACATTTAGGTTTTAAAAAGAATTAGGAATAAAATGCTTAATGATACAATATTTAAAAATAAATACAAATGAGTAAACACTTCACTTTAATTTTATTATTTGCAATGATTCTGATTTCTTGCAGTAATAATAATGTTGGCAATAATGATCTAATTCTTCAGAACATAAAAGGTAGCGTCAAATCTATAAGTGAAATCTGCTATAAGGCTTCTTCAAAATTTGGAGAGGCTCAAAAAGAAAAAAGAACTAGTAAAGAGGTGATTAGATATAATAAAAATGGAAATATTATTGAAACTCTAAATTATGACGAGAATAATGAGCTTGTATCCAAACAAGTTCGCAAATTTGACAAAAAAGAAAATCTTATAGAAGAAAATACTTTCGATCACAACGGCATAATTGAAACAAAAGTTTTCTATCTCTATGACAAAAAGAATCAACAAATTGGGAGAAAACAATATAACAGGAATGGTGTATTAGAGTATGAGAGAATTTATATGTACAATGATAAAGGTCAAGTTATTGAAGAGCACTCACTTATTGAAGGCAATAATTTAATCAGTGTATTTAAGTATAAGTTTGATAAACTTGGAATGATGACCGAACAGAATGATTATAGTAAAGATGGGGTACTTGAATTCAAGAGAATTACAGAATATGATAAATCAGGACTGCCAATTACTCTGCGTCATTATAAATATGGTGATGAACTACGGCAAGAATGGACTTATAAATATGATGAAATTGGAAATGAGATTGAGTTTGAATCTAAAACACCGGACGCTTCTGTAGATTATATTTCATCGAATACATACGATTATGATAAAAAAAATAACTGGATTAAGAAAATTGAGTTTTATAATGGTGAACCTATAAATATACATGAAAGAATAATTGAATATAATTAGTGTTTGCCGTTAAGGCTCCGTTATCGCACGAATCCTTACTTGTGATGTGATTATCTTATCAAAAAAAATCCTCATTACAACAGGCGCAATGAGGATTAAAGAAAGAAGATAGTAAGCTATTTATCCACCCTGAACACCGAATCAATCACTGTTCCATCAACCCATTTTATTACGGCTACTACTTCATCCGTTAAACATGCTTTTTGAGGTTTTCCGCAGATTTTCTCGGCTTCGGCTTTCAGCTCGTGGATGGTTTTAATAGGTAGAGAGCTGCCTTTCATTTTTTCAATCAGGTCGGGGCGCAGCGGATTAATGGCAATACCACGTTCAGTTACAATAACATCGATTAATTCGCCCGGTCCGCAAATGGTTGTAACCTCATCGCGGATGACCGGCATTCGGTCGCGGAACAGAGGAATGGGTAAAATAACGCATTTCGAAAGGAGGCAATTCATCCAGCCGCCGATGCCATGCAATAGGTAGCCATCGGAATGTGTTACCACATTGGCATTAAAATTTACATCAACTTCGGTAGCGCCAAGTATTACAACATCAACAAATTGAGCAAAATTTCCTTTTCCATGGTAGTTGTAACTGGTGAAAGGACTTGTATTCTGATGTCCTTCGTTTTCGCGCATGGAACGAACGCCTTCGAGGTCGAACGTCTGACCGTCGAGGATATAATCGACCAAACCATCTTCCAGCATTTTAACCAGGTATTTATTGCTTCCGCCGCGGGCAAAGCGGGCTTTCATCCCTTGTTTGCGGAGCATTTCGGCAAAATAAATTCCTATCGACAGTGCAGTTCCTCCTGCCCCGGCCTGAAACGAAAATCCATCGCGAACAATTCCGGTTTCTTTACAGAACTGAGCTGTCATTTCGGCTAAAAGCAGCCTGTCGGGACTTTTGGTGATTTCGGTAGTACCGGAAATAATTTTTTCAGGGATACCGATTCTATCCATTTGAACAACAAAATCGACATAATTGCCTTGAATCTGCCAGGGAACGCAGGGGAAAGGAACCAGGTTATCGGTTACAACTATTACCCTGTCAGCGTATTGCGAATCAGCCAAAGCGAAACCAAGCAACCCACAGGCAGCAGGACCGCGGTCGCCGGTTGCATTTCCGAAACAGTCGGCCGTAGGAGCCGCGATTACAGCAATATCAATATGTACATCCCCATCCTGAATAGCCTGGTAACGACCGCCGTGCGAACGCAGCACACCAAGGCCTGCCATTTTGCCTTCGGAGGTAAACTTTCCTAAAGCACCATTCATACTGCCTTCAATATGATGGATCACACCATTCTCGAGGTATTTGATCATAGGCGAATGGCACTCGAAGGATGCGGATGGCATCCAGGTAAGGTTTTTAATTCCGAGTTCGGCGGCAGCGTCAAAAATCTGGTTGCCGACAAGGTCGCCATTACGAAAATGATGATGAGTCGAAATTGTCATTCCGTCAGCAATCCCGGCTCTTACCAAAGCTTCTTTGAGCGAAGGAACGAGTTTGTTGCCGTCTTCGGGATAATCGGCGCAGGAGGCAATCGGCGGCGCATATTTGCGACCGTTAGGTTTAAATTTTCCAACACCCAGGTAAGGAATGGCATCTTTACCGTTAACAATTTGAGGAACAGTGCGTCCCACTGCATTGGTTGTAAGCTTATCGTATTTTGACATATCTTTCTGATCAATTAAAAAAGAGACGAGTATGGTATTGTTTTATTTTTTCTGTCCGGAAGTCTGGAGACCCTTGCCTGATGCAAGCAGGGAAGCCGGAAGCCTGGGTTATTACAAAATTGATTTAATTCTAAGAGACTGTCTAAATTTCGAATCAAGCTTTTTTAGGTATTTCTACTTGTATTTCTGTCAGGCTGAGCGGAGTCGAAACCCAACTACATTGTCTATTTTTGCCCGTTTTTGAGTTAGACAAGTGCATTTCGACTCCGCTCAATGTGACAGTATACAAGCAATTAGTGCCATTAAGTAGCTACTTTAAATTTTAGACCAACTCTAATTCTTATGATTGCTGCGATTTACTGATTATCTATTGTCTCAACCTACTACCTATTCCTAACTCACTGTTCACTATTCACTATTCACTCTTCACTCTTCACTATTCACTCTTCACTTTTCACTCTTAACTATTCACTTTTCATCAAAAACTCATCCTGCCAGGAAGGTGAAAGTTTTCCCAAAGTAACAGCGAGGTCAATCAGTTTCTGAGCACGTTTAACAACAGGCGGGTCAATCATTTTAGTTCCGAGCGAAACAACACCTAGGCCTTTTGCTGTGGCTTCGATAAATGCATTAACGATTTTCTTCGCTTTATCAATTTCAGCATCATCAGGGGCATAGTTTTCGTGTATCACCCTGATCTGTCGGGGATGGATGCAACCCATTCCATCGAAACCAAGCGCTTTCGAACGTATAACATTTTCTTTGAGTGCTTCCATATCAGCCACATCGCTGAATACTGAGTCGATAGCCTGTATGCCTGCTGCTTTGCATGCGTTTACCACCATGCTTCGGGCAAAAAACGACTCGGTCCCTTCCTGGGTGCGTCGTGTACCCAAATCGGCGGTGTAATCTTCCAATCCGATTGCCAGAGCTACAACATTTTCGCTTTGAGCAATTTCGAGTGCTTTTAAAACCCCGAGGGCGCTTTCGATAATCGGCATAAGCCAAACATTACCGCTTACATTGTATTTATTTTTCAGCTCACTGATTTTCGCATTAACAAGCCTGATCTGTTCAGCGCTTTCACATTTAGGAACCAGGATAAGGTTTACATTATGAGGCACAAGAAATTCAAGATCATCGAGCCCCGCAGGAACCTGGTTTATGCGCACCATTCGCTCTGCACCGTAAAAATCAATATTACGCAACGCATTCCGAACCATGAAGCGGGCTTCATACTTTTTGGCAGGAGCAACGGCATCTTCGAGGTCGAGGATAATACCATCGGGTTTGTGAATGCCGGCATTTATCATAAGGCTGGGAGTATTGCCCGGAAGGTAAAGCCGCGAAAAACGGTTTCGGTCGCGGGCGGTACCATACTTATTTTCTTCAAGCATCGGAAAAAGGAACTCTTGTTCAGAACCCGAAAGTTGCCTGGCAGCGGCTTCGACCCTGGCAGCTATAAAAGGGGAAAGCGCTCCGGAATCTTCAACCAGTAATTTTACATTTTCGAATCCGTAAAAAGAAATGATGTCGTGCAGTAGCTTACGAATGTCGCTGCCATACATGCTTTCGACCTTACTGACGAGTTCAATCTGAATGCCTCCGTTGGCGGGAAGTTCCATGGTGACATGACAATCTGAACGTATCCCTTTGCCTTTATTGCCAATAAGTGCCACTTTGTCGGTTAAAAACTCCATAATCGTTGAATTATTTCTGTTCCTGTTAATTTCATTTTGCTGTGAACAAATTCACAAACATGTGACAAAGGTACATTGGCAGTTGAATTTAGCAAATATTAAACCTAAAATGTTTAAATTATTTTGTCGGGATAAATATAAGCCTCATTGAAAGAAAGTTAATTAAATTCGGATGGGGGAGTGCCCTAAGGCGGTAAACAGCTTTTCCCGAGATATAAAACTATCCTGTTTTCTTTGTAAATCAATAAAAACAAACATATTATAAAATAAAAAGGAAACCGTAAGGCTTCCTTTTTGTAGATTAATCAAGTGCAATAAAGCAAGAAAATTATTTAACAGTTGTGTCAGCCGGCATTTGCACAGTTGTATCAGCTGCCATCTCAACTTGAGCTGTGGTGTCAGCAGTAGCTTCTGTTTTGGTTTCGCCTGATTTGCATGCCGCGAAAGAAATAAGACCTGCGACAGCAAGTAAGAATAAGAATTTTTTCATAAGTTGTTTGTTTTAGGAGGTTAATTTGAAGCAAAAGTATACAATAATAAATCAAATTGATCATGGCTTTTTGCCTTTAATGTTAACTTTTTGCTTTTTTTTGTTAACAAGTAGTTAGTTAATAACTATTTGCCTTTTAAACTATATGTTTTGGGCATGATGAGCAATGAAATGGTATTTGCGGCATGGATTTTGTACAATGAGAATTGGCATGCCTAATTGTTATGCTTTTCTTGAAATTTCAAATTCTTAACGTTAATTTAATTTATAACTAACCCAAAAATCAAAAAAATGAAAAAATTTAGTTTCTTGTTTGCAATCCTGATCATGGCATCAGTACCTTTTTTTACATCGTGTGGAACTGATGAAGAAGTAGCTACACCTCCTACCATTATGCTTAATGCCGGTCCCGGATATACCGCAGCGGATGTAACTGTTCCCGTAAATACTGAACTTAAAGTAGGTGTTATTGCTACTGCAACCAGTGCTAAACTCAGCAATCTTAAAATAACTCAAACCGGTTCAGCAACTGCTTTATTGGATACAACATTTTCGGCTGACAGTTTTAACAAAGATTTCACAATTACAGCTCCTCCGGTTGCTGGTGATTTAACATTAACATTCCGTGTATCAGCTGCTGACGGTGAATTTGCCGAAGCATCCTTCAAAATTACCACAACCAGTGCGCCTATTCATACCTATACCGCCATCCTACTCGGTGGACAGTTAAATCCTAACCTCGGAAGCTTTTATTCATCCGAAGCTAATGAGGTTTTGAAATGGGCAGTTGCTAATGCAACACCTGCAAAAGTTGATTTTGGATTTTATTATGGTGAAGTTAACAAAGCTACCATTTCTGCACCATCAGACAGCGATATCGTTTTTGTAAAAAACTTCGAAGGAATCGCAAACTGGAATACCCGTAATGCAACCAAAATGAAACTGGTTACAACAGCACTCGACTGGAGTACAATAACTGACGAATCAGGGTTACTCGCTAATGTTACTGATCTTACAGAAACGAAAATTACTAACCTTGCTGTTGATAAAGTTGTTGCTTTCGAAACAGCTGCAACTTCCACAAATCCTGCAAAAAAAGGTATGTTCAAAGTACTTGAACTTAAAGGCTCAACCATTGGTACCGACAGGGAAATTAAAATTGAAGTGAAGATTCAAAAATAATCAGTACTTCTGAGTTTAATACTATCAAGATAAGAGATGCCCCACAGCATCTCTTATTTTTTTATTTTTGCGGGCTCAAACAGGAGGGTTGTTCCAATTTCTGCTGTGTAAGCTGGTTATTCTTCATTAAACTTACCCTTCGTAATAGATTCTATGCTAACTTCTTTACGCAAAATACGTTATTCAGGAAGCCCTCAGGTCGTTTTGATCCTTCGACTGCTTTTGGTTTTAGTTATTTTGGTTATTTCCAGACTGTCACTTTACTTTCTGCATCCGTCACTTTTCCCCGGAATCACGCCTTCAAAACTCTTCTATTACACATTTGTTGGTTTGCGGTTCGATATCGTAGCGTTGCTTTATGCTAATATTTTATATATTTTTCTATTAAACTTACCTTTCCGCTTCAGGCGAAAAAGAGGATTCAGCATTATTGCAGATACATTTTTTTATATTTCGAACATTATACTTTTCATCCCGAATTTTGCCGATTCGGCATATTATCCTTTTTCGCTGAAACGTATGACAATTGACATTTTCGGCTATATTACAACCGGCGACGACACAGCCAGTATGATGCCCCAGTTTATACGCGATTACTGGTATGTTTTTGTACTTTGGGTCACCAGCATATTTCTATTAATATTTATTGCACGGCGAATAAAGATCACGAACAGGTATGTAATGCAGAAACATCCGCAGTATTACCTCGCCCAGACGTTCTCGATGATCTTTTTTCTGGCATTATGTCTGCTGGGCGTTCGTGGTGGAGTGCAACTCAAACCAATCGGGATTATGAGTGCTGCGCAATATGCTCCTTCCGGAGAAACAGCCATTGTTCTGAATTCAGCTTTTACGCTTATGCGTTCATCGGATCAGCGTGGCATTCACAAACTCAGTTTCTTTACGGATGAAAAGGAAATGACGCAGATTTTTAACATCGAAAAAAACTATGCCAAGTCCGATAGCCTGGGCAATGTTATATCAATGAATAAGAAGAATGTATTCGTTATTATCCTTGAGAGTTTTTCAGTCGAACATATCGGTGCGCTGAACCATAAAATGGGAAATGTTAATTCGGATTTTACACCATTTCTCGACAGCCTGGCTCAGAAAAGCCTTGTATTCGATGGATTCGCTAATGGGAAACGAAGTATCGAAGGTATCCCGGCTATCCTGGCATCCCTTCCGACATGGATGACAGAGGATTTTATTACTTCGCAGTACGCAACGGTTAAATTCAATAGTCTGGCAAGTATCCTTAAAGAAGAGGGTTATTCTACATCTTTTTTTCATGGCGGTAAAAACGGCACTATGGGATTTGATGTTTTTAGTAAATCAGCAGGTTTCGATAATTATTTCGGAAAAAATGAGTATCCTGATCAATCTGATTTTGATGGAAGCTGGGGAATATCTGACGAACCTTACCTTCAATACATTGCAAATAAATTAAATACAATGCCCGAGCCATTTTTGGGGGCTGTATTTACTCTTTCGTCGCATCATCCGTATAAAGTACCCGAAAAACACAAAAACCGTTTCCGCAAAGGTCCGCTCGAAATTCAGGAGACTATTATGTACACTGATTTTGCACTCGCGCAATTTTTTGCCACAGCATCGCAAATGCCCTGGTTTAAAAATACAATTTTTGTAATAACCTCCGATCATACTTCCGAAGCTTACCTTCCGTTTTACAAAAACAGGGTCGGTCAGTATGCTATCCCGGTCATTTTTTATGAGCCAGGCAGCGATACGGCAATGCATCAGAACACAATTGTGCAGCAAACTGATATTATGCCAACTGTGCTTGATATGCTGCATTACAATAAGCCATTCGTGGCATTTGGTAGTTCTGCTTTACGTAGTGATGAACCGCGTTTTAGCCTCAGTTACCTGAATGGTAATTATCAGATATTAAAGGACGGATATAGTTTGCAGACTGATCACTCCATTTCGACAGTACTTTATAATTTTGAAAATGACAGTTTATTGTCAAAAGATGTGAGCGGAACTCATAAGGATATCGCGAAGGATATGGACCTTTTGTTAAAATCTGTAATTCAGCAGTATAACAACCGCATAATCGGGAATAAGCTTACGGTAAAATAAAATCTATGACTGAAGAAAAGAAGAAGATCGTTTTTATCGTAAATCCCAAAGCGGGTATTTCTCCTAAAAGCAAGGTGGTTATTGAGTTGCTTGCCGGAAATATTATTCCGTCGTCGCGGTTTATCCCTGAAGTTATTTTTACTGAACGACCGGGCCATGCTACTGAAATTGCTGCTGCTGCCGTCAAAAATGGCGCTGATATTATTGTTGCATCAGGAGGCGACGGAACTGTAAACGAAGTGGCGAGCGCACTTGTTGACACCAATATCCCGATGGGGATTCTTCCGGCCGGATCGGGAAACGGACTGGCGCGATGCCTGGGAATTTCAATGAGTTATGCGCTTGCGCTGCGCACAATTATCCGTGGGAATACGAAACTTATGGATGTTGCAACTGTTAATGATAAATTATACACCAGCATTGCAGGTATTGGTTTCGATGCATTTGTAGCTCAGAAATTTGCTGAATCGTCGATCAGGGGTATGATTTCGTACATGCAGATTATCCTAAACGAATTCAGTAGTTACAAACCGCTAACTTACAATCTTACAATTGATGGTGAAGAGTTTGAAAAACAGGCTCTTATGATAGTTTTTGCCAATAGTAACCAGTTTGGATTCAATACAAAGATTGCACCTGATGCAAAAGTTGACGACGGTTATCTTGATATTTGTGTTGTGAAGAAAATGCCGGTTACACAACTGCTGAATGTAGGATATAACACTATGCGGGGAACGCTTGGAAATACTGGTTTTGCTGAGTATTTCCGGGGGAAAGAGATTAGTATCACCAATATTCATGATTCTTTAATGAATATTGACGGAGAACCAAAAATTATGAATTCCCTTGTTTCAATCAAAATTAAACCTTTGTGTCTGCGTGTTATAGTTCCCTGACATTAAACACTAATTTTCAGTTATCTGATTTTTTCAGGCCTGACTTAGTTATTAACTTTGTGGAGTCCTGATTCAAATCCTAACCCAAAACCCTGACCCCTTGAAAAAAGATAAACCAACCGGAATTGTTTACTCAACCAATCCGGATTATAAATACCAGATGAGTGGTGAACCGGAACCGGTTACTCTGCCTCCACAACAGCAAAATCTGAGGGTAATGCTCGATAAAAAGCAGCGTGGCGGCAAACAGGTTACCCTGATAACGGGCTTTGCAGGCAGTCAGACTGACCTTGAAGAACTTGGCCGTATGTTGAAAAGTAAATGCGGTGTTGGTGGATCAGCCAAGGACAAAGAAATTATTATCCAGGGCGATTTCAGGACTAAAGTCATGGAATTACTTACAAAAGCAGGATATAAAGCAAAATTGGCAGGTGGGTAAAAGTTTGTCAGACAAATTGCGTTAATTAATTTCACCTTTCAGATTAAAAAGCAAGAAAAATGTTTGGATCAATTGCGATACTAATAGAAAAATGGTTGACTAACCTGGGGTTTTCGCCGGAAGCCGCAGTAAAAACTGCGAGCATTTCCGATTTTCTCATGGTGCTGGTACTGGGTGTGATCATATATTATATTTCCAAGATCATTATAATACGCATCATCAAAAGGATTGCAATTAAAACCGTCAGTACATGGGATGATGCATTTCTTGAGCACCGCGTTTTTCAGCGAATGGCATTTCTGATTCCCGGCATCCTGGTTTACCAGTCAATCCCGGTAACACTCGACGAGTTTCCCGGATTTATTTCAGCAGCTTTAAAACTGACCAATTTATACATAATCATTATCTTTTTACTCATCATCAATTCATTTCTGAATTCGCTTTATACCCTGTTTCAGAAAAGTGAATTTGCACTTTATCACCCTGTTAAAGGTTATATTCAGATCGGTAAGATAATAGTATTCATTATTGTTTTTCTGCTTATTATCTCGCTGTTATTCAACCAGTCGCCCTTGTATATGCTAACTGGCTTAGGCGCATTTTCGGCAGTTCTATTACTGATTTTCAAGGATCCAATTCTTGGATTTGTAGGTGGCATACAGCTCTCGGCGAATGATATGGTGAGGCAGGGCGATTGGATAAGTATGCCTAAATACGGCGCCGACGGCACAGTACTCGAAATATCACTTACCACGGTAAAAGTTCAGAATTTTGATAATACAATTTCAACACTTCCTACATATTCTCTTGTATCTGATTCATTTCAGAATTACCGTGGTATGAAAGAGGCTGGCGTCAGGCGAATGAAACGTTCGATCAGTATTGATATGTCGAGTGTAAAATTCTGTACGCAGGAAATGCTCGATAAATTCCGGAAAATTGATATTCTGGAGGAATATATTGATCGCACCGAAGCAGAACTTGAGAACTATAACAAGGAAAACAATGTTGATAATTCTGTTTTTGTAAATGGTCGCCGCCAAACCAATATTGGTGTTTTCAGGGCTTACCTCGAGGAATACCTGGCTCATCATCCGCTTGTTGATAATACCAGCGATTTACTCGTAAGGCAATTACAACCCAATTCTTCCGGTATTCCTATCGAAATTTATGCGTTTACACTCGAAACGGCATTTGTCCGTTATGAAAAAGTTCAGTCTGATATTTTTGATCACATACTCGCCATCGTTCCTGAATTTGATTTGCGCGTATTCCAAAGTCCGACAGGGGAGGACCTGCGGCAAAGCAATTCTGTATATTTCGAAAGAACTGATATTCCGGTGATTTAAATACCTAGTTCCAAATACCAAAACCCAAAATACTAAACCCTGTTTTTCAAATATTCAAACCAGGTTACATTCATCAGGAGCATTAATAATCCGTAAACCATATCTTCAACGGGGATGGTTCCAACCCTGATGCCCAGGTTTTGAGTGTTATCGTAATACACCACTTCTTCAGGAATAAATGATCCGGTAAGTAACCCATTTACAATAAAAAACGGGATAAGTGTTACAAAATACATCATGTAAAAACGCCCCATATACGGTGCTTTTACAACGAAACGGTGAAACAATAAAAATCCTCCTGTCGAGATGAAAGTTACCGAAGTATAGAGTCTGTCGGTATTCAACACACCGGTCACCAGTAAGAATAAAGCAAGTACAAGAGTGATTACGTTGGCATATTTACCGAAATAATCATTCTTAATCAGGTAATTAAGCGAATGGTATGTGAAAAGACAGGCATAAGGAATTGCTATAAAGAAACCCCATTCTTCTACTGGCAGATTGCCGATGTAATAACCAAGCAGATACCTTGGGTTAAATCCCCATACGGCAAGATCCGTCTTAAGCATATCCCATGGAATAAACACCAGCATGGTCAGCAACATTGCCGGAAACAGGAACTTCCACTGTTTCTGGAATTGAAGCCTTTTATCGAAACCAGCAATAAAGGGAATGCTTATAGCCCCAAGGTTAATAAAAACATACAACCAGTTTTCCATGCAGTATCTCTAAATCCGTGTAGCTGATTAGTTAGAATTCTTTCCTTTGCCGTAAACTTCTTTATAATATTTAATGGGTGCAATGAGGAATCCGTAATTGTACTCAGCATGTGGATTATGATGTTCTTTATGGGCTTTTACGGTTGCACGCAGATAGCGGTTTGAGAAATTTTTAAAAACAGGAATCCTCTGGTGCACATACACATCGTGAAACATAAAATATGCAGCGCCGTAAAGCATAATTCCGATGCCTATACTCAACAGGTAACTGTTCGGATTTACCACTCCAAAGTATATAAGAAGTATGCTTGGAATGGCAAAAATTACTGCAAAAACGTCATTCCATTCAATTTTACGGCCATCGCGGATGTGGTGGTCCTTGTGGAAAACCCACATAAAACCGTGCATTACGTATTTATGAGTAAACCAGGCCATAAATTCCATGAAGAAAAAGGCCAGAACTACTAAAAGGATATTTACTATCGTTTCCATTTTGTTGATTTTTTCTTTTTTATCTTTTCTGTTAAAACAAATTTTCAGGCAAACAGTTCAGGAAATCGTTCGGCCATTTTCTCCATAATAATTCTGAACCAAACGGTATAATTTTCTGGTGACGATCTCATATCTTCCATCAAATTGTTTAGTTTAACCCATTCGAAATCATTTGCTTCTTCGGGATTAATAACCGGTTCACCATCAAAAGTACCAAAAAAAACATGGTCGAACTCATGCTCTATGAGCCCATTATCAAAATGAGCCTTGTAAATAAAATCAAACGATTTGATGAGTGGAGTGGTAAATCCCATTTCTTCGTGCAGGCGTCGGGTAGCAGCTTCGAGGCTGTCTTCGCCCGGCCTGGGATGGCTGCAACAGGTGTTACTCCATAATCCGGGAGTATGATATTTGCTGAATGCCCGCTGCTGAAGCAAAATCTCACCGTCACTATTAAATATAAGTATTGAAAGAGCCCTGTGCAACTCACCTTTCAGATGAGCTTTCAGCTTTTCCATTTGTCCGACAGGAGTATCGTTAGTGTCAACAAGAATTACGTTTTCCATTCGTTTATTTTGATTTAAATTTTACAAGAAGCTGGTTTACAGTGTTCTTTTCGGTTGCTTCTAAATTGGCGTGCGTGAGCATAAAACTGCAAATCCGCTGATAAAGATACGCATTTGGGTGATTAGCCGGAACACTTGATAATGTATTAATAATTAAAGCTTTATCGCTTTTAATGTCAGAAGTGTATCCTAAAAATCCAGGTGCATTTATCTGGGTTGCCAGCCTGAGGAACCGGATTTCGGCATCCAGAGGTTTCATCCCTGCAGCTTTATCAAGTTCTCCCTTTCCCCGGTTGAAAAACTCCAGTTTTTTTCGAACACCGTCAGCCGATCCGGCAGCTGCCGCTGAAGCAGCACCCCTGTATGCCAGCATAACCGGATTTTTTGAAAGGTCAGCATTTTCAAGTGATTTATAAAGTTTCAACGCACCAGCGCCTGACTTATCCATCGCGAAATACTGCTCACGGGCTTCTTCAACAGTTACTTTTTGAGCATAAACTTGTTGAATGCTTGTAACGAGGATGAGAAAAATCAATAAACTATTACCTAGCCGACTCATATCCTGTTTGTTAAGTTTCGCACATAAGCATTGAGCAGGAGTATGTATTTCCTGCCATCTGTAACCCTGATGCGTTCATTTAGAAGTTTATCCGCTTTTACCCGACGTATTTTTAGTAATAATTCGTGGAAATACACATACGCTACATAAACCCCAAACCGGGCTCCGTCGGGGAGTTTCCTTATCCCGGCAAGCCCGTCGGCAAAATCCTTTTCTATGTCTTCCTCAATTGCGGCTTTGGTTGCGTCATTCCAGTTATTTAAATCAATGCCCGGGAAATAACTTCTTCCAAGGTCTTTAAAATCTGCTTTCAGATCGCGGAGGAAATTTATTTTCTGAAATGCCGAACCCAGCCGCATAGCCGAAGGTTTCAGATCGGCATATTTTTGCTGGTCGCTTTCGCAGAAAACCCGCAGGCACATCAGTCCGACAACTTCAGCCGATCCAAGTATGTACTGTTCATATTTCTGCTGATCGTATTCAACTTTTTCAAGATCCATCTCCATACTTTTCAGGAAGAGATCAATCAGTTCTTTTTCAATAAAATACTTATTTACAACGTATTGGAAATTGTTGAGTATCGGGTTCAGACTTATCTTTTCTTCAATAGCGGTGTAAGTATCTTCGGTAAAGCGTTGCAAAAGTTTCTTTTTATCGAAACCATGAAATGAATCCACAATTTCATCCGCGAAACGCACAAATCCATAAATTCCGTATATCGGATCATGAAACCGCTTGCTGAAAAAGCGTATACCGAGCGAAAAAGATGTACTGTACATTACAGTTGTCATTTTGCTCGACTTGCGCGAAATCATATCAAAAAGTTCTTTCATAACTGAATTGTTAATTGCTGAATAATAATGAGTTAATTGCCGGAATTTGATTCCTTTAAGATTAATCTGGCAGCCATTTCGCCCGAAATAAGTGCTGGCGGCACACCCGGTCCCGGAGCCGTAAGTTGCCCGGCATAAAACAGGTTTTTTACCTTCTTGCTTCTCATTTTGGGTTTCAGAAAAGCAGTCTGTAACAGGGTATTAGCTAAACCGTATGCATTTCCTTTATATGCGTTGTAATCGCTTTCGAAATCAGCATGCGCATAGCTTCGTTTGAATACAATATTTTGACTTATATCCTGGCCTGTCAAGTGTTTAAACCGATCAAGGATAATCTGGAAGTACTTTTCTCGGGTAGCTTCTGTATCTTCTAATCCGGGCGCAACAGGTATCAATACAAATAAATTTTCCATGCCTTCGGGCGCAACTGAGGAATCAGTTTTAGAAGTACAACTGAAATATAAGGACGGATTTTCAGGCCAGCCCGGGTTTTCATAAATAGCTTCTGAATGTTTCCCCAGGTCCTGATCAAAAAACAAGGTATGATGTTCCATGCCTTCAAGTTTCTTGTCTATCCCAAGGAAAAAGATAAGCGATGAAGGTGACAGCACTCTCGAATCCCAGTATTTTTTTGAATAGGATTTGTAGTCGTCTGGAAGCAAGTGCTGTTCAACATGCTCGTAATCAGCCGTTGCCAGGATATATGGAGCTTCGTATCGTTCGCCGGCAGCAATAACAGCAGATATTTTCCCTTTCTTTACCTCAAGTTTTTCCACCGGGCTGTTGTAAATAAATTTTACGCCCAGCGACGCAGCTAATTCAACCATTCCTTCCACAACGCTGTACATTCCTCCAACAGGGTACCAGGTTCCGAGTTTAATATCGCCGTAATTCATTAAGCTATACAAAGCCGGGGTGTTTTTTGCCGTTCCGCCCAAAAAAAGAATCGGAAATTCAAGCATTTGTCTGAGGCGGGGGCTTTTAAAATATTGCTTCAAATGTTTTTCGAACGAACTGAACATATCGAGTCTGAAAACGGATGCAAGCATTTGGGGCTGTGCAAATTCGAACATCGAAAGTCCTGGCTTGTAAACAAATTTGCTCATTGCAATTTTGTATTTGTACTCAGCTTCCACCAGGAATTTACTGAGTGCAGCTCCTGCACCAGCTTCTTCCTTTTCGAATATCTCAATCACATCTTTAAACGTTGCCGGAACATCTACGATATCACCTTTCCCGAAATAAAATCGATATGAAGGATCAAGGCGCTCCAACTGGTAAAAATCCTCCACTTTTTTGTTAAACAATGCAAAGAATTTTTCGAAAACATCGGGCATCCAATACCAGCTTGGCCCCATATCAAAAGTAAAACCGTTCTCGGCAAATTTTCGGGCCCGGCCACCCGGAGTGCTGTTTTTTTCAAGCACAGTTACATCAAATCCGTCTTTTGCCAGCACTGATGCCGCTGCTAAACCAGAAAAACCAGCCCCGATTACAATAACTTTATCTTGTTTCATAAGTTTAATAATGCTTTCTATAACTCAAACGCTTAAATGAAGGATTTGTTTAACTAAAGTTATGGATAAATTAAACAATTTAACGATTTTAACTACTCTTAACTTAATCACTCAGATACAAATATAATACATATCTTTGCAAACGCTAATCAATGGATTCTGAGGGTGCAGGAATTCACATTGGGAATCAGACAAAAAAAACGAGGAAAAGTTTTTTATTTGAAGTAAAAGTAGTAATTTTGCAGCCCTAAAAACGGATAATAAGCAATTTAACGTTACACAGATATGTATTTAACGCCTGAAATCAAAAAAGATCTATTTAAAGATAACGGTCAGTCTGATGCTGATACCGGATCTGCTGAAGGCCAGATAGCGCTCTTCACCTTCCGTATCAAACACCTAACCGGGCACCTGAAAGATAACAAAAAAGACTTAGCAACACAGCGCTCACTGGTTCGTTTAGTTGGTAAACGCCGCAAAATGCTTGATTATCTGAAGAAAAAAGAAATCGAACGTTACCGCGCTATTATTGCTAAGCTGGGGCTCCGCAAGTAATAAGACTCACATTATCTTATAAAAAAAGGCAATCTTCAAATTGCCTTTTTTTGTATTGATACAAACTGCGAACATATAAACCAAAATTCAAAGCCCAGGGTCCTAATGCCAAGGAAAAACTATATCGACAACTTACATGATATATGAATCACCGACTTGGAACTTGGAATTTGGGACTTGGAATTTTAAAATCAGGCCGATCCGTGGTGCTCTATTCAGCCTGTTACAAAAAGCAAACCGAAAGCACTAGTTGTTACACAAAAAGATAAAAAAGAGGTAAATTATGGAAGGAATTGTTAAAACCTTCGACATTGGCGACGGACGCATGATTTCGATCGAAACCGGCAAACTCGCCAAACAGGCTGATGGAGCTTGTGTTGTAAAAATGGGAAACACCATGCTGCTTGCTACTGTTGTAGCAGCAAAGGATGCTAAGGAAAATGTGGATTTTATGCCACTTTCAGTTGAGTATCGTGAAAAATATGCTGCCTCAGGCAGATTCCCGGGTGGTTTCTTCAAAAGAGAAGCTCGCCCATCTGATAGCGAAATATTGATTTCCAGGTTAATTGACCGCGCATTGCGCCCTCTTTTTCCTGACAACTACCACGCTGAAGTACAGGTAATTGTTACCCTTATTTCATCTGACGACGACATCCTGCCCGATGCACTGGCTTGCCTGGCTGCATCAAGTGCTCTTGCTGTGTCGGATATTCCTTTCAACGGACCTGTAAGTGAAGTCCGCGTAGCACGTATAAATGGCGAATTTGTCGTTAATCCGGCATATAGTCTTATCGATTCAGCTGACATTGATATATTGGTAGCCGCTACAGCCGACAATATTATGATGGTCGAAGGCGAAATGAAAGAAGTTTCGGAGCAGTCGATGGTTGATGCTTTAGTTTTTGCTCACAAACATCTTAAACTGGCTTGCCAGGCTCAGCTTGATCTAGCTGCACTTGTTGAAAAATCGAAAACCAAACGCGAATATTGCCACGAGAAAAACAACGAAGAATTAAAAGCTGCAATTGCTGATTTTTGTTACGATAAAATTTATGCAGTTGCTATGTCAGGCTCAGGTAAAAAAGAACGTACCGAGGCTTTCGCAGCAATCAAACAGGAATTTATTGCCACGCTTGAAGAAAGTTTTGCAACAGAAAATGCTCCTCTCATTGGTCGCTATTATCATGATGTGGAGAAAAAAGCCATGCGCAATATGATCCTCAACGACAAGCGCAGGCTCGATGGACGCAAACTTGACGAGATCAGGCCAATATGGAGTGAAGTAGATTATCTGCCTACTGCTCACGGATCGGCTATTTTCACACGTGGCGAAACACAATCGCTCACCAGTGTTACATTAGGATCAAAACTGGATACGCAGGATATTGATGGCGTTGTTATTCAGGGCGAACAGGATTTCCTGCTGCATTACAACTTTCCTCCATTTTCAACCGGTGAAGTAAAACGGATAATGGGTGTCGGACGTCGCGAGATCGGCCATGGAAACCTTGCCTTACGTGCGCTGAAACCTATGATGCCTGGCAAAGACATAAATCCTTACACTGTTCGTATTGTAAGTGATATACTTGAATCAAATGGTTCATCATCAATGGCTACAGTTTGCGCCGGTACGCTAGCGCTGCTTGATGCAGGTGTAAAACTTAAAAAACCTGTTGCCGGTATTGCTATGGGACTTATTACTGAAGGTGAAAAATACTCAGTGTTGAGCGATATTCTTGGTGATGAAGATCACCTTGGCGATATGGACTTTAAAGTTACCGGTACCCGCGATGGTATTACTGCTTGCCAGATGGATATTAAAGTTGATGGACTTTCGGCTGAAATCATGGCTCAGGCTATGGAGCAGGCCAGGTTGGGCCGCCTCCATATTCTTGGCGAAATGGCTAAAACCATTACCGAACCACGCGAAGATTACAAACCTCACGTACCACGTATCGTTAAACTGACAATCCCACGTGAATTTATCGGAGCCGTTATCGGACCAGGAGGTAAGATCATTCAGGAAATGCAGCGCGAAACAGGTGCTACCATTGTTATTGAAGAAGTTGGCGAATTTGGAATTATTGATGTTGTATCGAGCAACAAAGCTTCGATCGACGCAGTAAAGGAAAAAATCAAACGTATTGTTTCAGTTCCTGAAGTTGGTGAAGTATATAACGGAACCGTTAAAACCATTACTGCTTTTGGCGCCTTTGTCGAAATCCTTCCGGGAAAAGACGGACTGCTTCACATTTCAGAAATTGAGTGGAGCCGCCTGAAAGATGTGGAAAGTGTCCTTAAAGTTGGCGACAAAATTGATGTAAAACTGATTGAAGTTGATCCTAAAACGGGGAAACTGAAACTTTCACGTAAAGTTTTACTACCACGTCCGGAAAATACTGACGGAGCAAAATAAGTTTCCGAAACAATTCACCTTCCCTCAATTTTGCAGGGAAGGTGTTTTTTTTTCAGAAATATGAAACCCGTATTCAATTAATTGCGTATTACAGAACGCCAACACAAATTTATACTATGAGGCAACTCAAAATAACCAAGCAAGTAACTAACCGCGAAACCGCTTCGCTGGATAAATACCTACAGGAAATAGGTAAAGTTGAACTGATAACAGCAGAAGAGGAAGTTCAGCTGGCCCAGCGAATTAAACAAGGTGACCGCGCAGCTCTCGAAAAACTGACAAAAGCAAATCTTCGCTTTGTCGTTTCTGTTTCTAAACAATATCAAAATCAGGGGCTCAGCCTTCCTGACCTTATTAACGAAGGAAACCTGGGACTTATTAAAGCAGCCCAGCGGTTCGACGAAACCCGTGGTTTCAAGTTCATTTCTTACGCCGTATGGTGGATCCGTCAGTCAATTCTGCAGGCTTTGGCCGAACAATCACGTATTGTCAGGCTTCCGCTTAATAAAATCGGAGCCATAAATAAAATTAACAAAGCATACGCCAAACTCGAACAGGAATACGAACGTGAGCCTAACAGCGATGAAATTGCTACATTACTCGAAATCAGCGAGAATGAAGTAAAGGAATCGATGCGTAACAGCGGTCGTCATGTTTCAATGGATGCTCCGCTTATTCAGGACGAAGACAACACCATGTACGATGTTCTTCGAAGTGATGATGGACCAACTCCTGAAACCGGACTGCTTTACGAGTCGCTCCGTAAGGAAATTGATCGTGCCATTTCAACTCTCACTCCACGCGAAGCCGATGTTATAAAACTATATTTCGGCCTCAACGGAAGTCATCCTTATACTCTCGAAGAAATCGGCGAGAAATTTGATCTTACCCGCGAGCGTGTCAGGCAGATTAAAGAGAAAGCTATTCGCAGACTTAAACATACTGCACGAAGCAAAATACTGAAAACCTATTTGGGTTAAACAAAAAAAAGAGCGGATGTGTGTCCGCTCTTTTTTTTCGAAAAGGTTTTTTCTCTACTTTTAGTCATTCATCTTTTATGGATTAAACAAAACCGAATTTTATGCCAATAATCGCACCTTCAATTTTATCTGCCGATTTCCTGCACCTGGGAAAAGATATTGAAATGATTAACACCAGCGAAGCCCAATGGATACATGTCGATGTTATGGATGGTGTTTTTGTGCCGAATATTTCATACGGTATTCCTATATTAAAAGCTGTGAGGAGAGTGACAAGTAAAATTCTGGATGTTCACTTGATGATAGTTCAGCCGGAAAGGTATTTTGAAGCTTTCCGCGATGCAGGTGCTGATATCCTTACTTTTCATTACGAAGCATCGGTTCATCTTAATCGTTCTGTTGCACAGGTGAAAGAATTAGGCATGAAAGCCGGGGTAGTTCTTAATCCGCATACACCGGTTAATGTTTTATCCGAAATATTACCGGAATTGGACCTTGTTCTAATCATGTCAGTTAATCCGGGTTTCGGCGGACAAAAGTTTATTGAAAATACGTATCAGAAAATCAAAACACTGAAGCA
This sequence comes from uncultured Lentimicrobiaceae bacterium, assembly GCA_964420555.1. Classification (GTDB taxonomy): domain Bacteria; phylum Bacteroidota; class Bacteroidia; order Bacteroidales; family UBA4417; genus UBA4417. The sequence continues at coordinate 50,746 of CAYQTT010000027.1, forward strand.
AATGATAATGGCAAGTGGAAAAAATATTTTGATCGAAGTTGATGGGGGAGTTGATCTCTTGAATGCCTCGAAACTGGTACAATCGGGAGCTGATATTCTTGTTGCCGGCAATACTGTTTTTTCCTCGCCTGACCCAACTGGAATTATTTCTCAACTTGCTGAAGCATAATCAATTTATCAGTTTTTTAAATATAATCTATCGCATTTAGCCACACTTTTATTGGTGAATTCCCGACAGTGAGCGATTACTAAATTATAAGTTCTTTTCAAATTATCGAATTACTTTCAGTGAAACCGCTTCGCTAAGTTGTCGAATTGCCGAATTGTCAAATTATCGAATTGTCAAATAAATGCGTGTTTTACTTAAATTTTAAAATATAAGTTGAATTCTTATTTTATGGTATATATTTGCATATAACAAAAATTATCTAAACGTTATGAGCACAGTTTTTACAGGATTAAGTCCTGAAAGAGTTTGGTATTATTTTGCTGAAATATGCAAAGTACCACGACCATCAAAAAAAGAAAAACAAATCACCGATTATATTGTCAGTATTGCCCGGAACCTCCATCTCGAGCATGAACTTGATGAAATTGGTAATATTCTTATTCGCAAACCCGCAACAGCTGGTTACGAACATTTTCCTGTTGTTATTCTGCAAAGCCATATCGACATGGTTTGTGAAAAGAACAGTGATACATATCACGACTTCGACAACGATCCTATTGTTCCGCGGATTGAAGGGGAATGGGTTAAAGCATCAGGCACAACGCTAGGTGCAGATGACGGGATAGGAATTGCAGCACAACTTGCAATATTGGAAGCTTCTGATATTGAGCATGGCCCTCTTGAGATGCTTTTTACTGTCGATGAAGAAACAGGTCTTACCGGCGCTAAAGGGCTTAAACCCGGATTTCTGAAGGGAAGAATTTTGCTCAACCTTGATTCGGAAGATGAAGGTGAATTGTTTATTGGCTGTGCCGGAGGTCAGGATACAAAGGTATTTATGAGTTATTCAAGGGTTGCTGTTAATTATGATTTTGTCGGATATCAGATTAAAGTTTCCGGTCTGCAAGGAGGTCATTCCGGCGATGATATTAATAAGGGAAGAGGAAATGCGGTAAAAATATTAAACCGGTTGCTTTGGACATCAAGCCACCATTTTGAAGTCAGGATTTCGGAAATCAATGGCGGAAATCTTCGAAATGCAATTGCGCGCGAAGCTTTTGCCAATGTTATTGTCCCTAACCGTTTCAATACCGATTTTATCCAATATGTGAAAACTTTTAACTCGATTTTAAAAGACGAATATAAAACTACCGAGCCGGGTTTGCTGATTAGTTTTTCGCCAATTGAGCTACCTTCCTATCTTATTGATTTGTCAACTCAGGAGCGTTTGCTCAATGCACTTTATGCTTGCCCGCATGGTGTTATTGCAATGTCAGCTGATGTGCCCAACTTTGTTGAAACCTCAACAAATCTTGCATCGGTAAAAATGAATGATAAAGTTATCGAGATTGGTACCAGTCAAAGAAGTTCATCAGAACATGGCAAACAGGATGTATTAAATATGGTGGAAAGTGTATTCCGTTTGGCAGGAGCTAAAATTACTCATGACGACGGATACCCAGGCTGGACACCAAATCCGAAATCACCTGTCCTGGATGTTACCCGCAATGCATATGTAAAACTCTTTAATCAGGAACCAAAGGTGCTTGCTATTCATGCGGGCCTCGAATGCGGACTGATTGGTGAGCAGTATCCCGGAATTGATATGATTTCCTATGGACCCACAATTAAAGGAGCACATTCACCTGACGAAAGGCTTCAAATTGATACAGTACAACGATTCTGGGACCTTACTTTGGAAGTGCTGAAGAACATTCCTCACTGAATCTTTCGATAGTGTATTAGTCTGCAAAACCAAAAAGCTGTCAGAAATGGCGGCTTTTTAGTTTTTTTTTTATTGCCCATACCTATATATAAGGTATACAAAATTGTTAAGTAAAAAAGCTGTTTTTACAACCCGACACTAAATCCAATTCGTATCACCGGGTTTATATAAGGCGAATCAGGTGTATCGTTCAAATTCCATAGTAAAAGGAAATACATTGCCGAATTTCCTCCAATCTGCTGATTATAGCCGCCACCTACAAAAAAACTATTGTACTGTTCCAGATAATCAATATTTCCTGATACTTTAGTATTATAATATAAGGTCTCATATTCAACATGTGCAAAAACATTCTGAAAAATGGAGTATCTCGCAAATATGCTTCCGCCCCAAACATTTGTTGACAGGTCGTTTGACGGACCATAATAGTCATTGTATTTGTAGTATTTGTAAGTTGGACTTACTCCTAATGAAAATTTGGGAGTAACTTTATAGCCCACCAAGGGAGAAAGTTCTATTAATGTTACCGATCCGAATTGCAATCCGAAGCCACCACCAAAAAATAATCGTGATGTGAAATTCCCTTTTTGCCGGTTATCTTCATTATTAATCTGAGCTTTTAACGAATTAGTAAATATTAGAACTAATATTAAAAAGAGTAATGCATATGCAATAGGATGGAAAGAAGTTCTGCTTTTCATGTTTATGAATTATAAATTTGCTCTGTAAAGAAACAAAATTTTATTGAATCGGTTTAAATCAGGATTAAAAATTATTTTCATATTGCTGTTTGTCAGTATATTAAGAATTATTTTAAAATTATTTTCATTATGGTGTTGCAGATGTTAAAATGATTTCTACCTTTGCACCCTCCTAACCGGGTACGTTCATTGAAAACTTAAAAACGGAAATATGTAAAACTTTTCAAATTTTTGTTACATTAATCTGATTATAAATGATTTAAATTTTTTTTAAATTTTTGTACAGGTTTTATTCGGTGACAATTGTAAATGTTTTATCTTTGCAACCCGTTTTTAGAGCAACAAATTATCTTAATAAAATTGTTAAAAAAAAATTAAGAAATAGTTGCAGGAGTAAAAAAAGGTTTTACCTTTGCACTCCCAATCACGACAAG
>CAYQTT010000028.1:0-45053 GCA_964420555.1 uncultured Lentimicrobiaceae bacterium
CCGAAGTAGGATCGCCAAAATTCCAGTTCCAGCGGTCAAGGGTCTGGTTGCCGCTCACGAAAGTTAAATCGGTAAAGTTTACGGCCGTTCCTGCACATTGTCCATTAGAAATAAAATCAGCCGATGGCGCTCCCAGGCTGTTTACGGTGCGGGTTTCGGAATGCGAGCAGCCTTCGTTGTTGGTCACCGTTAGGGTAACGTTAAATGTGCCGGTACCGGCGTAGGTATGGTTTACGTTTGGAGGATTTGGGAAAGTGACGGTCTGCGTATTTCCATCGCCAAAATTCCACAACCAGGTTGTGATAAATCCAGAGGTGGAAACACTCTGGTTGGCAAAAGCCACAGATTGCCCCTGGCAGTTATCGGTGTTAGCGCTGAAAAGGGCGGTCGGAGGCGGGTTCACCGTCACCGGAAGTATAGTATCGCCTACGCAACCTGCTGTATCAGTTACAGTTAATGTTACATTGTAAGTTCCGGGAGCTACGTATGTGTGTAAAACGTTGCGGCTGAAAGAAGTTGCTCCGTCGCCAAAATTCCACTGGTAAATAGCGGTGGCTCCCGTATTTATCACTGTGCTGTCAGCCAGAAATTGCGTAGCGCTGTTCACACAGCCCGCACTGCTGAAGAAATTGGAAAGGGGTTTGGATTTGACGGTTATGGTATTTTGTATGGTATCGCTGCAGCCGTTGAGGTTGGTGATAATCAGCGTAACAACAAAATTCCCCGGGGTCGAGTAGGTATGCACCGGGTTTTCGAGCGTGCTAAAGTTTTGGGTTCCGGAGGTAGGTTCGCCAAAATTCCAGTTCCAGCTTGTAATTTGTCCGCCCAGGTTTTCGTCAGAATTATCCACGAAAGTAGCCACCTTGTCCTCGCAGCTGCTCCAGAAGTTGAAGCCAGCAATAGGAGAGCGCGATACCGAAATTACAGTACTCCATATCCCTTTACATCCTTCTGAATTAGCGATTGATAGCGTTACATTATATTCACCTTCAACAGCATAGGCATGTGAAATATTAGGATTTTCCGGAAACAAAATTGTAACCGGTTGTGAGCCATCACCAAAATTCCAGGTCCATTCCTTTATGAACCCATGCCCTTGTGGATTTGAACTCAGATCAGTAAAATGACTTATTTCGCCTTTGCAATTCGGAGTTGTAAAGCTGAAAAATGCAGTAGGGTTCGGGCGGACTTCTACCGGGTGAGAAACTGTATAATGACAACCATTGGTATCAATAACTTGGAGTATAACATTGTAGATTCCATGTGAAGGAAAAACATGTGCCGGATTATTTGGCGCATTGAATGAGGCAAAGGTTCCATCGCCAAAATTCCATTGCCAGGTGCTTATCTGTTGTATAAAACTGCCACTCACCGTAAAGAATGTTGTATCACCCAAACACTCTGAATTTGTCATAAAATCAGTAACCGGCGTAGGATTCATAATCACGGAAACGGTGTCGCGCATTATGAGATCGCAATTCCCGACCGGGTTAGTTGTCAGAACTGAATACTGACCCAAAACCGAGAAAATCCCAAACTGTAACGGATTGCCTGTTCCATTCAATACAATACCTGTAGTTATTCCATTTCTCAATAATTCATAAGTCATTCCAACCTGTGAATTATTGAGTCCAATTGAAATTCCGGTATCTCCTTCGCAATAAAAACCATTATTTGAACCGGTAACAACAAACGGATCCGGCAACGGATTAATGGAAACAAACGCAATTCCAGCCAGGGAATCAGAAGGAGCATTGCAAAATAAATCATTAGCAGCTGATACCCAGTATGCTGTACTTACATTCGGCGACACACTGAACGTGTATGGCGAACTTGTAATTCCTGTGACCGAAACCGGTGAAATACCATTTGTGTATGTTACATTCCATGGCGGTGTTCCGGTTAATGCGATGCTTAATTCTACAGGCGTAGCTTCGCATTCGGTAATGGTACCCGAAATTGTTGCGGATGGATCCGGATGCACGGTAAGCTGCATTGAGTCGTCGCCTGCCAGATTTTTACAACCCGAAAGTCCGAGTGTAAGTATCACATTATGACCCACATCCAACGGACCTGGCGTATAAGTCGGATTCAGAATACCCGGATTATTAAAAACGCCATCTCCGTTGGTTTGCCATTGAATTGTATTATGATATTGTGCTGCAGCGCTCATTTGATAAGGCCGCTGTCCGCAGGTAAAATCATCAACTCCTGCGTTGCTCAGCGGACGCGGGTCAATTTTCCAAACCACCTGATCGTTAAGCGAAACATTACTGCAATTGCCGTATCCATTCAGGTTGAGGTTGAAAAGTATTGTTCTGTCGATCGAATTCAGATCGACAGGACCAGGAAAATAATTAGGTTGAATGAGTGAAGGATTACTCAGATTTCCATCGCCTCCTGAAAAAGTCCAGAGAATATTAGCCTGATTATAATTACTGCCTTCACCCGCTAATAAAAACTGATTCTGGCTGCTGCAAATAAAATCGTCGGGGCCGGCATTAATTTCCGGATATGGAGATACACTAAAAATCCGGGAATCTATAACATACTGATCTGCACAGGCTAAACGGCCTTTTGCCTGAAGCGTAAGCGTGACTGTACCATTGCTAAAATCGATAGTTCCGGGCATATAAGTCGGTTCAGGAATTGTAACCGTATCGAAAATCCCATCACCTGCCGTCCAAAGAAGTTCCGAATAATCCGAGGCAGTTGCCCCCAGCACTAAAACCGGATCTTTGACACAGAATGCGCCATCCTGACCTGCGTTTACAGCCGGCATCGGATCAATATTTAAAGTAAGAGTTTTACTATCCGTTTTACCAACACACGCTTCTGAACCATAGCCGGTTAACGTTAAAATTACGCTTCCGGAAGCAATATCATTTGTTCCCGGGGTGTATAACGGATTTACAACATTAGCATTACTGAAAGTGCCATTTCCGCTGCTTGTCCACATAACGTTGCTGCAAAACTGTTGCGAACCATTAAGTTGCTTAGTCGCTGACGCACAAATAGTTGAATTTACCCCGGCAGTAACAACTGGTTCAGGCGAAACTTCAACATTCATCACAAACGGCGCAGCTGCTGTACAATTAAAACTATTCAGATAATTCACACTTACTGACTGATTACCAGGCGAAATCCAGGTAACAGAAGTTGTATTATCTGCAGTTGTTCCACCTGAAGTTACTGTTCCCCCGGAAGACACATTCCACGAATATGTATTATTTCCCGGTTGTGTTGAATAAACATTATTCGGAGTATTATTACAAATGAAGTCTGGCCCGGTAATTAGAGGAAGCGGAACCGGATTAACCGTAACATTGTAAATTGAAGGCGAAGGTGCAGAGCATTGGGCTGAATTGGTATAGTTTACACTCACGCTTTGTGCACCGGCATTATTCCAGGTTACTGATACTGTATTACTTACCGAAGTTCCACCTGAAGTTATAGTTCCTCCCGGCGAAACCAACCAGGTGTAATTCGAATTGCCGCTTTGTGTGGTATAAATTGTATTGACTGTATTTTGGCATACAGTTGAAATCCCTGATATAGAAGGTGTTGGCAACGGATTAACAGTAACGTTGTAAACGGTTGATGATCCGGCTGAACATGCGCTTGTATTTGTATAGTTCACACTTACGGTTTGTGGTCCGGGAGTATTCCAGTTAACTGTAACTGAGTTACTTGTTGTAGTTCCACCTGCTGTGACGGTACCTCCTGATGATACATTCCAGATATAATTACTGTTTCCGCTTTCGGTAGTGTAAACCTGATTTTGTGATGCAGCACATACTGTTGCAGGCCCCGTAATAGTTGGAGAAGCCAGCGAATTAACTGTAACCTGCAAAACTGCAGGAGCTGCTCCGGCACAATTTGTTGAATTCGTGTAATTAACACTCACCGTGCGTATTCCAGGCGTATTCCATGTAACTGTTACCGAATTGCTGACTAAAGAACCGCCTGCTGTAACCGTTCCTCCTGCCGAAACATTCCACGTGTAATTGCTGTTTCCGGCTTGCGTAGTGTAAACATTGTTGGTTGAATTTGCACAAACTGACGCTGGTCCATTCAGTGTTGGAACCGGAACAGGGTTTACGGTAACGTTATAAACCGTCGGACTTGCAGCTGTACATTGCCCTATATTCGTGTAGTTAACACTCACTGTTTTCGGCCCGGTTGTGTTCCATGTAACTGTTACCGAGCTACTTGTTGTTGTTCCGCCGGAAGTTATGGTGCCGCCTGCCGAAACATTCCAGATATAATTACTGTTTCCGGCCTGGGTGGAGTACACATAGCCATTTGTATTAACACAGGTTGAAGCAGGACCATTAATTGTCGGTGTCGGGAGCGCATTTACATTGACATTAAAAACTGTAGGTGCTCCGGCAGCACATAAATTGGCATTTGTATAATTTACGCTTACCGATCGCAAACCACTTGTATTCCAGGTAACTGTAACTGTACTGCTTGATGTTGTTCCTCCTGAGGTAATTACACCACCCGCCGAAACCGTCCAGATATAATTAGTGTTTCCGCTTTCGGTTGAATACACATTGCCGGTCGAATTCTGGCACACGCTTGCCTGGCCTGCTAATGTTGGTGTTGACACTGTATTGACAGTAACAGGAAAAACGGTTGGCGAACTTGCTGTACAACCCTGGCTATCAGTATATTTAACTGTAACCGTTTTAGCTCCAATAGTGTTCCAGGTAACATTAATTGTGCTGGTGCCAAGTCCCGAAGTTATTATTCCACCAGTTGAAACTGTCCAGATGTAGCCTGTCATACCAGTAGCTGTTGTGTAAACATTGCCGGTAGAATTTACGCAAGGTGTTGCAGGTCCGTTAATTACCGGCACAGGTAATGGGTTTACAGTCACATTATAAACGGTAGGTGAACCTGAGGTGCAGTTCATCGGGGGCGGACCTGTGTAACTCACGCTCACACTTCCTGAACCAGTCGTATTCCAGGTAACTGTAACGGTATTGCTTGTTGATGTTCCACCCGCAGTTATAGTTCCACCGGATGAAACTGTCCAGATATAATTGAACTTTCCGGCTTCGGTGGTATAAACCATTCCGGATGTCCCAACACATAAATTATTATCTCCTGATAGCGTCGGGACCGAATTTTCCAAAACTTCAACTGTAATTGCCGGTGATTCTGGTCCGGCTCCACACTGAGCATTTACACCATGAACGGAAATTGTCCCTGTTACAGCCGCTGTAAAAGTGTAGGTTAACTGGTTTGTAGCTGTCGTTTGAGTTGTTCCATCGGGTAAAGTCCACACATACGAAGTTGCAGAAGGAACCAGAGGCACGGTATAAGTAACACTCTGTCCCTGGCAAACAGGCGAAGGACCTGTTGGAGCCAAAGGCGTTGCCGGGGCACGGTTTATTACTACAGGTATCTGAACTGTTCCCTGTGAAAGATAATACCACCAGGAATTCACTGTATGGAAATTACCCAGATTAATATTATTCGGGTTCTGCTGGAATGAAGCAAAAGTCCAGCTATGACAGCCTGTCACAATGGGTAAATTAGCAGGATATAAACAACCGGTAATAGAATTGTTAATCCCACCCCAGGATGAAAGATTGGTATCGTCCCAAAATATACGCAGTTTTGTACCTTCTGGTGGAAGAGGGTTAGGAACTGGAAAGACGATATCGACTTTAAATCCTTTATCATTACCTTCAACATCGTACAATGGCAGATTGGTAAGACTGTTAAGGAAATCAATATCCACAATAATATTAGTACCGCTGCTAACAGGATTTCCATAATTATCGTTCCCATTCCAGTTAACCAGATTATTGAAATTAGCCAGCACATCCTGGGTAATAGTAACATCTTCACCGGTATTTGTATTCAAAGGCGGACAGTCGAGATTGAGTGTAGCTTTACCCGGCTTATCCACAACAACAATAAAAACAACTGATCCATCGCAACTTGCTGGTAATTGTTGTGTAGCGCTTAGTATTTGACCAAGTTCACCAATGGGAAAAATGTCATCAGGTTCATTTAAGAATATTTTATACTGTGGAAGCGCATCAACCCGGTTACTAACTGATTTCCTTCGCTGTTCCCATGTTCCTGTAGTACTGCAACCTGTTTCATTGCTAAAAATGCTGAATGTACCAGTCTTCATACTGTCAGCCGCAAATTTCGTAACTATACCATCGTCGGAGTATATGAAGAAACTTCCGTAAAAGCTTTCTTCGTTAAAATCGATATTCACCTGCCACGATTTTGACCAAACACGGCCTGGAATTGCAACACGGGTTGTTCCGGATGGAGCAGAAACCGTAATATCAAAGTACCTTATTGTTAAAGTGCCGTTGTTCGGGGAAGGTTCAGGGAAAATGAATTCGACGGAATAATCGCCGGTCATAGCTGGCGTAATTGTTATTGGAACATACCCGGAGGGGTTTATCGTATTCGGCCCTGCATCAGCCTGAAAATAATTGTTGATAAAACCGTTATTCCCGGAAATAGGGAAAGCAAATGGCCCCAAAAGTACATTGTTGGGCTGCCGGATATAATATTTGTACTGATTTTGATTTGATGAATTTACATCTATAGAATTAAAACCGAGATAAACAGTTTCTGACAAGTCATTTACAGTAAACATAATCCTGTAATCGGCATCGGCATTTAATTGTCCAAATGTCGAATATGAATTTTGTACTGCAGGATTATTATTATGCGATAAATACAATTTCCCGGCGGCATCCGGGCGTTTTGGGGCAGGCACAAGTTGTTTGGTTCCTTCAGCAAACCCATTTCCGAAAAGGATGAGAGCGCAGAGAACCTGGATAAGAAGTATATTTTTGAAGTCCCTTTTCACAAAACAAAACTCATTTTCAAATGGCCTAGTTCAGAGTAATAAAGTGTGAATTAGTCTCTGTTTATCAATTAAAATGACCAACAGCAAAGTTACCATTTAAAATGCTTGAAACTGCACTCAATATAAAATCCTGTTGATTTACAGATATATAAATTTTTACGCTTTAACCAGTTACAGATATTAAAACCTTGAACAATACTAACAACCACTGAATTACTGATATTAATCAACCTATGTCAACATTTTGAAGCTACAATTTTTCAATCGCGAATGCTTTATTATGTAATTTTGCACCAAACGCCATACGTATGAAAAAGTTGTTTTTTTCGCTGATGCTAATAAGCCTTTTTTCAGTGTCATTCGCACAAAAAGGTTCCCTCAGGGCATATCTGTCATATGCATCATTTTATGCTCCAGAGCAAGGTCCATATATAGAAACTTATCTTTCTATCCTTGGGAAGAGCGTTCAGTTTGTTAAAACTGAAAACGGGAAATTCCAGGGAACTGTGCTGGTAACCATGTTATTCTCACAGAACGACAGCATCAAACAATTCAGCAAATACGAGCTCAATACTGCCGAAATTGATGATACTACACATATTAATTTTGTACTTTTCGACCAGCAGCGCATTTTACTTCCTTCGGGAACATTTGATTTTGAGCTGATTATAGCGGATAAAAATTTAGATCTGCCACCTTTCAGGGCAAAAGATAAAATATCGATAAACTATAATTCTTCCGAAATAGTTATTTCGGACATCGAATTGATTGAGTCCTACTCGAAAGCTACTGAAACCAGCGAAATGGCAAAAAGCGGTTACGATTTTATTCCTTATCAGGATACTTACTATCCGCAGAGTATAAATAAAATTGCATTTTATGCCGAAGTTTACAATACATCAAAGGTGATGGGAGATGAAGCTTCGTTTGTTATTGCTACTTCTATTCAGGATCTTGAAACCGGCATTCCAATTGAAAATCTTTTCAAAATCAAGCGGGAAACCAGCAACCATGTAAATGTAGTTTTTAACGAATTCGATATTTCTGCGCTTCCGTCAGGGAATTACAACCTTTCTATTTCGGTGCGTGATAAGGAAAATAAGGAAATTATATCACAAAATACTTTCTTCCAACGATCGAATCCAGGGGTTAAATTCAACACCAATACCATTCAGAATTTAGAAATTGAAAACAGTTTTGTTTCCCGAATGAATAATGCCGATACATTGCGCGAATTCATAAGGATGTGCGGACCTATATCATCGGCCAGTGAAAAGTTATTTATGTTGAGTAACCTTAAAACCGGGGAAACCAGGATACTGCAGCAGTTTTTCCTGAGTTTCTGGTTGCAACGCAGCCCTGCCGATCCTGAAGGTGCGTGGCGAAATTATTATGGTTTAGTGCTGGGGGTTCAACAGGAATTTGGTTCAACGAATAAAAAAGGATACGAAACTGACCGGGGACGAGTTTACCTGCAGTACGGATCACCAAATCAACGGATTATAGAACCGTATAGCGCCAGTACATTACCCTATGAAATATGGCAATACTATAAATATAACAAGCAAACTGACCTCAAATTCGTGTTTTATACTCCCGATCGTTCATTAAACGATTATGTACTAGCACATTCTTCAGCTATTGGAGAAGTTAAAAATGTGAATTGGCAATACGAAATCAGAGGTTTGCCTAGTCCGCTTGATACCGATAACTCCTTATATAAAAAACCTTACGAAATAAATTCATTCGGAGAGCAATCCGGCGAGTTTTTCAATAATCCGAGATGATTCTTTTTTATTGGATATTCAGGCTCAAGGCACGCATCCTGAGTTGGATGCCTATGAAACTGCTTTATATATTTTCCGGTTTTATGGCATTTGTATTATGTCATATTGTAAAATACCGCAAAAAGGTTATAATCAGCAATCTGCAAAGCGCTTTGCCAGATAGGAATAACCGTGAAATACATAATCTGGTCAATTCCTTTTACAGGAATCTTTCGGATATTGCTTTCGAAATTATTAAACTCGAAAGCATAAGCAGAAAGCAACTTGAGAAAAGGGTAACTGTTGAAGGTCAGGATGTTCTGGATCGCATAAGTGCAAAAAAACAAGGTGTTGTGGTGGTGATGAGCCACTCCGGAAACTGGGAATGGATCAGCCAAAGGGTATGTTTTTCGGGTATTGGATTCGATAATATCGGCGTTATTGCTATGGAAATGACAAATCCGTTTTTTGAGAAATATTTTACTCAAATCAGGCTAAGGCTGCAAAAAGGGATTGCTGAAATAATTCCGTTTACTCAAACAGCAAAATACCTGGCCTCGCGACGTCATAAGGCAAGCATGATAATTGCTATTGCTGATCAATCGCCACATAAAGATCTGATTCAATACCGGACAACTTTTCTGAATCAGAATACACCTGTTTTTCTTGGACCTGAACGAATTGCACGGTCGTTGAACTACGCAGTAGTTTTTTGTCATGTTCAACACACGAAGCAAGGTTACTATAATGCGGTATTTGAACTTATTACGGATACACCCCAGGATACTCCTCCACTCTTTATCACCGAAAAACATGTTAAAATGCTTGAAAAAGATATTATCGCGGATCCGGCTCCCTGGCTTTGGTCGCATCGCAGGTGGAAATATTAACATTTCTATCTCCCTAACTGATAACAGGATAGTAGCTTCGGTTGAAAATATCCGCAAAGTAACTCTAAATTATCAGCTAACATTTAAATAATCTCTAATTTAGCCGTCGGTATAAAACGAAAATTGTTTTAAATCTTATAGTATAAATCAGTAATCACAATCAATTATTAATCCGGCTTGGCACACATAGCAGTAGTCATTTTAAACTGGAATGGCAGAGAGTTCTTACGAAAATTTCTTCCGTCGGTGCTTGCCAACAGCAAGGATATTGCGGAAGTGATAGTTGCCGACAATGCATCTACCGACAGTTCCATTGAGTTTTTACAGGACAATTTCCCGGAAGTACGAATTATCACCAACCGCACCAATGGTGGATTTGCACGTGGGTATAACGAAGCGCTTGCTGAGGTTGAAGCTGATTATTATGTTTTGTTAAACTCGGATATCGAGGTTACACCAAACTGGATTCAACCGGTTATTGATTTGATGGAGAGCGACAAAACTATTGCTGCCTGTCAACCAAAACTGCGATCATATCACGAAAGAGAAAAATTTGAGTATGCCGGTGCTGCCGGAGGATTTATTGATGAGTACGGGTATCCCTTTTGCCGTGGAAGAATTTTTCAGCATATTGAAACAGATCATGGCCAGTATAATGATGCCATTGAAATATTCTGGGCAACAGGTGCCTGCATGTTTGTAAAGGCTGATTTATACAGGAAATTTGGCGGTTTCGACGAAGATTTCTTTGCTCATATGGAAGAAATTGATTTTTGCTGGAGGCTGAAAAATGGAGGATATAAAATTATGTACTGCCCCGAATCGGTTGTATTTCATGTTGGCGGAGGCACATTGCCCAAAAAATCGTCGCAAAAAACATACCTTAATTTCCGAAATAACTTATCCCTTTTATACAAGAACCTTCCCTCCCACCTTGTTTTCCGTGTGTTCGCGGTTCGTTTCCCGCTCGATGGCGTTGCAGCGTTAAAATTCCTTTTGGATGGTGGTTTCGCAGATTTTTATGCTGTCATCAGGGCGCATTTTTATTTTTACGAACATTTCATGGAATTACGACGCAAGCGTAAAATGTTCGAAAAGAGCATGGTACACGGCATTTACAAAAAAAATCTGGTAAAAGAATATTATATCAATAAAAAGCGGCTTTTCACTCAATTGGAGAGTTCTGATTTTGCAGAATAGCAGCTGGCATTCAGGCTAACTTAGGATTTATCAATCCAGGCGTAAAGATTTACTCCAAAAAACTCTCCACCCCTAACCTATACGAATCCATACCAAAACCGGTAATTACGCCTTTCATTCCGGCCGAAATCAATGAGATGCTTCTGAATTCCTCCCGGGCATGAATATTCGAGATATGTACTTCGATAACCGGCGTTTTTATTGCCTTTACAGCATCGCCAATGGCAACAGAAGTATGAGTGTAACCTCCTGCATTTAGTATTATACCATCGAATGAAAAACCAGTTTCGTGCAGTTTATTAATAATTTCTCCTTCTATATTTGATTGATAATAAGTGAATTCAACCTCAGAATACTTTTTCTTCAATACGTCTAAATAGGCTTCGAACGATTCGCTCCCGTAAACTCCCGGCTCGCGGGTACCAAGCAAATTCAGATTAGGACCGTTAATTATACAGATTTTCATTAGAAATACATTTGCGAACAAATTTAATTCTTTTTAGGAATCAGGAAGGGATAAAAATACCAAGATCCAAATTCCAAATTCCAAATTCCAAGATCCAAAATCCAAGTTCTAAACCCTTCAAACTTTTCTTTCCCTCTAAACTCTTCAAACCATTCAAACTCTTCAAACCCTTCAAACATTTCACACTCTTCAAAACCTGAACTTTTGAACGCCGCAGGCAATTGAACTTTGAACCGTTGAACTCCTCAAACATTTCATACCTCGTAATTCGCAAATCCCCTTCAACTTTTCCAATAAAAACATTACTTTTGCAGCTGATTAAAGAATAGGGGTGCCTTAACAAAACGGGCTGAGATCAAACCCATTGAACCTGATACGGGTAATGCCGGCGAAGGGATGGACAAACTTTAAATGAATGGATTTTCCCTGTTCGCCATTTGAAGTTTAACGTATTAAAAGTACAGATTAATGAAAAAAATTATCGTACCAGCCTTGCTGGTCGTGCTGCCATTCCTGGGATTGGCACAATTTAACATTTCGGGAAAAATAACCGATAGCGAAACCAATCAATCGTTGCCTGGTGCACACATCAGGCTGATCAGCACTTTCCATACCGCAGTGAGTAACAATACCGGAACATTCTCTATCACCAACCTCAAACCTGGACAATACACACTGGTTACAAGTTATCTTGGATTTAAAAATGACACAACTATAATCAACTTATCCCAAAATATATCTCTTCCGGTTGCATTAAAACCTTCCGTAATCCTTGAAGATGAGGTAATTGTACATTCGACCCGTGCCGGCAACAACACTCCGGTTGCTTACC
Source organism: uncultured Lentimicrobiaceae bacterium (assembly GCA_964420555.1). Taxonomy (GTDB): domain Bacteria; phylum Bacteroidota; class Bacteroidia; order Bacteroidales; family UBA4417; genus UBA4417. The sequence goes on from CAYQTT010000028.1 coordinate 12,011, forward strand.
AGAATATTAGCAAAAAAGAAATTTCGACAATAAATTTCGGGCAGGATCTGCCCATTCTGCTTGGAAACAGCATTTCGTCAGTTTCCACTTCAGATGCAGGCAACGGTATGGGATATACCGCTTTGCGCATCCGCGGAACCGATATGACGAGAATAAATGTTACCATAAACGGAATTCCGCTTAACGATCCTGAATCGCATAATGTTTTCTGGGTCGACCTGCCCGATTTTGCTGCAAGTACCGATAATATTCAAATTCAGCGCGGGGTAGGAACATCCACAAATGGAGCTTCTTCTTTCGGAGCGAGCATAAACCTGCAATCGACACAGCTTAAATCAAAACCCTATGCCGAGTTAAGCAGTGCTTTCGGGTCTTATAATACATTAAAAAACAGCATCTCTTTTGGAACCGGTCTTTTTGAAAAACATTTCAGCATTGATGCACGTATTTCGAAACTCTCGTCGGATGGGTATATTGACAGGGCTTCATCCGACCTTTTATCCTATTATATTTCAGGCGCTTATACTTCAGGAAAAGATTTATTACGGCTGAATATTTTTTCAGGTAAAGAGAAAACCTATCAAGCCTGGGATGGAATTCCTTCCGCTATACTCGACACAAACCGCACTTACAACGGAATGGGCTGGTACATTGATAACAAAGGAAACGAACGTTATTACGATAACGAAACCGATAACTACAATCAAACACACTACCAGGCTATCTACTCACACGAATTCAGTAAGAAATTGTTTCTAAATACGGCCATTCATCATACCCGTGGTTCGGGCTACTATGAACAATACCGCGAAAGTGATGATCTTGAAGATTATGGCATCGCTCCGGTTGTCACCAATTCACCCTATTACCTTGTGAACACAGACACAATTTTTACGCCCGGCGGAATTATCAGCAGTAGCGACCTTATAAGACGAAAACAATTAGCCAATACGTTTACAGGTTTAACCTGGTCCTTGAATTATCATTTCAGTCGCTTTCAATCATCCTTGGGCGGATCGTGGAATACTTACACCGGAAATCATTTCGGAACTGTGATATGGTCGCAATTTGCCGGAAACAGCGAGATTAACCACGAATGGTATCGCAGCCAGGCATTGAAAAAGGATTTTAATGTATTTCTGAAAACCGAGTATGCACTAACTGAATTAGTACATACCTGGGTTGATCTGCAATACCGGAGGATCTATTATTCGATTGACGGAATTGATGATGACATCCGCGATATCACTCAAAATCATACGTTTAACTTCTTTAATCCGAAAGCTGGAGTCTTATTTCAACTTTCGCAGGAACAAAGTATTTATGCATCGGTGTCGGTTGCAAACCGTGAACCGAACCGCGATAATTTTGTGGACGCCGATCTTTCAAAACCACTTCCTGTAAAGGAAACGCTTTACGATGCCGAAGCCGGTTACACATTCAGTAGCAGCCGCCTGTCATTTACCACCAATATATACTACATGTATTACAACGACCAACTTGTTTTAACCGGTGCAATAAATGATGTGGGAGCAGCTGTAATGATCAATGTGCCTGAAAGTTATCGTACAGGAATTGAACTTTCGGCTAGGGTAGTGATTACCGGAAACCTGAAATGGGAACCCTCAGTAACGTTCAGCAAGAATAAAATCGCTTCATTCACCGAGTATATTGATGACTGGGATACATGGGGTCAATTAACTGAAAAACATAGTAATACTGATCTCGCATTTTCGCCTTCAGTGATCGGAAACAGTACTATCAGCTGGACAGCTTTTAAAGGATTAAATGTGAATTTAATGAGCAAACTTGTTGGTAAACAATACATTGACAATACACAAAGCAGCGACCGACAGCTTGACCCCTATTTTGTCAACAACCTGTTAGTCAGTTACACGTTAAAACCTGGATTCTGTAAAGAGATAGGATTTTCGCTAATGATCAACAATATTTTTAACACGGAATACGAATCCAATGCATGGGTGTACCGCTATTCGTATGAAAACGAATTGCAGAAACTCGATGGTTATTACCCGCAGGCTGGTGTGAATTTTAGGGCCGGAATTTCAGTAAAACTTTAATTAAGTACGATTTACGAGTGATGAATGACGATTGCATTCCCAAATAGTAAATTCGTACCTCGTAAATCGTAAATCGTAAATCGTAAATCGTACCTCGTAGATCATAAATCGTACTTCCCAACCCCCAGGCCTTAAAACCCAAATCCTATTTTCACTACCTTTGCCGCCCATGGCCAATATCATTACAATAAAGAATAAAAAAGCAGGATTCGAGTATTTCCTCGTTGAGCAGTTTACGGCAGGCATTGTGCTTTTAGGTACTGAAATAAAATCAGTTCGCGAAGGCAAAGTGAACCTGACCGATAGTTATTGTGCTTTTAACGGCGACGAACTTTATTTGCTGAATGCACATATTTCGGAATACAAATTCGGAAATCAGTTTAATCATATTGCCAAACGTGCCCGCAAACTTTTATTAAACCGCCGGGAACTCAAAAAAATCATAGGCAAAACACGAGAAAAAGGGCTTACCATTATTCCTGTAGAACTCTTCATTAACGAAAAAGGTTTTTGCAAAGTCACCATATCAATTGCCAAAGGCAAGAAAAACTACGACAAACGCGAAACATTGAAAACAAAAGACACTAAATGGGAGATGGACCGCAGGCATGAAGACTAGCCCTTTAGAAGGCTAATACACCTACTTGAATAACACCAATTTACATTGCTATCTGAAATTATTCCAAATAAAACATTACTTTTGCAGCGCTTTTTTAAGCACTTTATATGTTTAACCAATATTTAATAAGATGATTGAGAAACGTCAATTTCTAAAAACCAAACCAGTTTGTAAAGTAACGTTTAAATTTAAAACAGAGGCTGAAAGCCTTGCTCTTGTTGGTGATTTCAACAGCTGGAACGAAGCATCAACCCCTATGAAAAAAGCCAAGGATGGCACTTTTTCCGTATCAGTAGAAATGGAAAGTGGCCGCGAACAACAATTCCGCTATTTGGCCGACGGAAGAAAATGGCTGAATGATGAAGCTGCCGATAAATATGTAACCACAGCGCTTGGAAGCGAAAATTCGGTAGTAATCTTGTAAAACTACATGCTCAAAAATATAAAATCCTGTAGTGTTTTGCTACAGGATTTTTTTTTGAAAAGGAAATTAAAATCATTCTGAAGCACGGAGAAAATGCCTAAAACACTCCAGGAGCGGTAAGTGAAAGAAGATGGCCTTCATTTTTTATTTCGGCATGTTTGCACCCTACCCTGTTGCACACCCCGACACAATTATTAAAATCATTCAGATCGCCTGTAAACATTATCACTAAATCGCCTCCACACTCACAAATACTGTAAACAGGCAGTTTTGCTTTGCAAACCGGGCACGAAAGTTGAACTAACTTTCCCTCATCCAGAATAATCCCCAGAGTAATCCGCGATTTATCTCCAAAAACAGGGCTTAAAGCAATGACACCTTGTTTGTCGTCCATGCTTACATCAAGAACAATTCCTTCGTTTACACCAAATTGTGCCTGTTTGCTCACCAGGTTATGCCCATTTATACAGAAACACTTTTTAACTATTACAGCGGCTACCACTTTTTCGGCTTTTGGATCCGTCGGACTGGGAATAATCAGCAAGCCTTTGCTATCGTATAGTTTCATGGCTATAAGAATTATATTCGTAATGATTCACGAAAACTTTGTTCAAAACCAGGTTAAAGATAAGTCAAAAAGGCCTCAAATACAAGAGAAAATGCCGTCAATCGAACCTTATCGCTTTCACAGGTGTGATGCGTGATACCACGAATGAAGGCAATAAAAGCATTAAAGTACAAACAAACAATGTGGAAACGTTAAGCACAATAATGTGCACAAAATCAAGGTTTATTGGCACCACCGACATAAAATAGGATTCCTGAGGTAACCTGATGATTCCAAAATATGATTGTAACAGGCAAATTGAAATTCCGACAATATTACCATACAATAGACCCTTCCCGATAATATAAGCTGCGTTATAAAGGAATATTCTGCGAATGCTTACATTTCGGGCTCCGAGAGCTTTCAAAACACCAATCATATTTGTTCGTTCAAGAATCAGAATCAACAAAGTCGAAATCATTGCCATCCCCGAAACAAGAACCATGAGTATAAGAATAATAATCACATTCATATCCTGTAACTCAAGCCAGTCGAACATTTGCGGATATAGTTCCCGTATTGTGCGCGCATTCAAATCGTAGCCTGCTTCCCGGTAAACTTCTTTTCCAAGCTTTTCAAGATCATCAAAATTATTCATATACACATCGAAACCGGAAACCATGTTTTCGTTCCAGCCATTAAGTTTCTGTATCTGCCTGATGTCGCCAAAAATAAATTTAAGGTCAAATTCAGCCAGACCGGTATTATAAATTCCCGAAATCGTAAACCGCCTTGCCCGCGCCATATTATCTATAATGAAATACATACGAAGCGGGTCGCCGGTTTTAATTTTTAAAAGGTCGGCAAGATTTTGAGATATGATTACTGAATTTGAAGCAAGTGTATCAATTGTCGAAAACGGTTTGCCCGAAACCAGCTTATCATTAAAAAACGCCCAATCGAAATCAGATCCAACTCCTTTAAAAACAACACCTTGTATCTGTTCCGAAGTTTTAATAATTCCTGCTTTGGTAGCAAAAACCTGTATGTTTTTTATTCCTTTGGTCTTTTTTATAGTTTGATAAAAGGGCTGGTTGCCGGAAATGGGTTCAAACTCAAAAGAATTGTTCGAGTCGTATTTGGCAATTTGAATATGTGAACCAAAACCTACAATTTTATCGCGGATCTGTTTCTGAAAACCGGTAACAATAGCCACCGAAACTATCATTACTGCAATCCCGATTACAATGCTGATAATGGCAATACGGATTACCGGTGCCGAAAAACTTCCGGGACCTCCTTTCACCAATCGTCGGGCAATAAATAGTTCGGTATTCATTAACAATGGAATAATGCGTGCAAAAATACTTTTTTTTATCCGGTTATACCGTTTCAATTTGTTTGAGTTAATTCATCAAAGTGACTAGAGCAAGCGATTTGGAAAAACTTTTGCAAAACGCGTAATGATGAAGAAATAATTTTTAAGTGAGCTTTTTGAAAGCTCAAACAAGTTTAATTCAATCTTTTCGTTTATTATTGTAAAGTTTTAATCAAATAGATAAACCTCTTACCTACCCGCATATGCTTTACAAAATGCATTCAGTCAAATATTTAATCATTTTACTTGTTCTTGTTTCAGCAACTTCAGTCAGTTGTCAGCAACCAAAATCATTCGAAAAAGTAACTTCAGCAAATGAAATCATTCTGCCCGGAGCATATCTCACCGGCGAATATCTGCCCTTACTTAAAGGCAAAAAAACCGGTATTGTTGCCAATCATACTTCCTTTATAAACAAAACCCATATTGTTGACACCCTGATTTCGAAAGGAATAAATGTGACTAAAATTTTTGGCCCTGAACATGGATTCAGGGGCGATCAGCCTGATGGCAAAGAAATCAGCAGCAATACTGATCCGAAAACCGGGATTGAAGTAATATCGCTGTATGGAGATCATAAAAAACCAACAAGCACTGACTTACAGAATATCGACATCATGCTTTTTGATATTCAGGATGTCGGGGTGCGTTTCTACACGTATATTTCTACACTTGCTTATGTGATGGAAGCTTGCGCCGAAAACAATATTCCACTAGTAGTTACTGACCGGCCCAATCCGCATGGATATTATGTGGATGGCCCTGTCCTGAAACAGACGTTTTCATCCTTTATCGGATTGCATCCTGTTCCTGTTGTTTATGGTATGACGATCGGTGAATATGCTATGATGGTAAACGGAGAAAAATGGTTGAAGGGAGAAAAACAATGTGTGCTAACCATAATAAAATGTGCTAATTACACGCACAATTCGCGTTACCAGCTGCCGGTTTCACCTTCGCCTAATTTACAGGATATGCAGGCAATTTCTCTCTATCCATCTTTGTGCTTTTTCGAAGGAACCGTTATAAGCATTGGGCGCGGAACCAAAAATCCTTTTAAAGTTTACGGTCATCCTAAATATAAAAATAGTTCGTACAGTTTTACGCCTCAACCAATTAAAGGAGTCAGCGAAAACCCACCTTTGAAAGGGCAGCTTTGTTACGGAAAATACGTAGGAGACGATGCGGAAACCATTAAAACAAACAGCCGATTGGAGCTTTCATGGTTGCTGGATGCTTATACAAACCTCGGGCTGAATTCTGCCTTCTTCATACCTTATTTCGAAAAACTGGCAGGCACTAACCAATTACGCGAACAAATTCTGGCAGGCAAAAACGAATCCGAGATCCGGAAATCGTGGCAACCGGAACTCGCAAAGTTCAAAGAAATAAGAAAGAAATACCTGATATACCCCGATTTTGACTAGAAGGGTTTAGCGTTTTGGGGTTAGGATTTAGGCACGACACACAGTCCCCTTGTCTCCCCTCCCCTTGTCACCTTGTCCTATTAAACCCTCCCCGGATACACCAGCAATGCTTCAGCCAGGCATTTAACAGCATTGCGCAGATCATCAATTTTTAGCACATATGCAATTCGTGCTTCGGTTTTTCCTAAACCAGGCGTAGCATAAAATCCTGATGCAGGAGCGAGCATAACTGTCTGATTTTCAAAATTAAAATCTTCGAGCAGCCACTGGCAGAATTTATCACTGTCGTGAACAGGCAAGCTGATAATGGCGTAAAAAGCACCTTTTGGTTTAGGGGCAAAAACTCCGGGAATTTTGTTCAGTTCATCAATAACAAAATCGCGGCGGGCAATATACTCATCATAAACTTCGGTAAAATAAATATCCGGCGTTTTCAATGAAGCTTCACCAACCAACTGTCCCAGCGACGGAGGGCTTAACCTGGCCTGTGCATATTTCAGAGCCGAATTCAAAATATCGGTGTTACGTGTAACCAAAGCGCCTATCCGAACTCCGCATTCGCTATATCTTTTCGAAACCGAATCGACCATTATGGCATGTTTTTCAAGCCCTTCCAGTTTCATTACCGAAAAATGCTCATTTCCTCCGTAACAGAATTCCCTGTAAACTTCGTCAGCAAAGAGGTAAAGATCGTGTTTGAGAACCAGGTCGCGGAGCTGCATCAACTCTTCATTGCTATACAAGTAACCCGTTGGATTGTTCGGGTTGCAAACCATGATAGCTTTGGTTTTTGGGGAAATTGCTTTCTCAAATTCACTGATCGGAGGCAGCGCAAATCCGTTTTGAATATTTGAAGTTATCGGTTTTACAACAATTCCGGCAGTTAAAGCAAATGCGTTATAATTTGTATAAAATGGCTCTGGAATAATTATTTCATCCCCTGGATTCATGCATGAAAACATGGCAAAAAGAATTGCTTCTGAGCCACCTGTTGTGATAAGTATCTGGTTGTGATCCACATCAATACCTTGCTGACGGTACTTTTCAGCCAAAGCCTTGCGATAGGATTCATTTCCTGCCGAATGGCTGTATTCAATTACTTTTCCATCGTAATTGCGGATGGCTTCAATAGCTACTTCCGGAGTTTTTATATCCGGCTGACCAATATTAAGATGATAAACTTTAACTCCTCTTTTTTTAGCTGCTTCAGCAAAAGGAACAAGTTTCCGGATCGGCGATGCAGGCATTTGCTGTCCGCGTTGGGATATTTGAGGCATAGTATTTTTATGAATTGTGAATCGAAAAACGATGCAAATGTAGATAAATATGGAGCAGTAACATATCAACTTTTCAGAATTATTTTATACTTTCAAATCGATATTCTAAAAATGTAAGAATTGTTAAAACATCCGGCTAAGCGCATTTTCATACATATTAATAAGTGAATATTATCTACTTTTGCTTCCTTATAATTAACACCCACGAAAAAATGGATTTTGCAAATAAAAAGATTTTCCTCCCGGTTATTTTCAGCTTGATTTCAATTCTTGCAATGGCTCAACAGGCTCCTGATCCCATTGTAATTAAAGGAAACCTTGCTCAAAAAGGAACTTACAATCAAATTTTCCTCGATACACTTAATGGACAGAATCCCTGGATTTTTGTATCATCAGAAATTGATGCTTCAGGGAATTTCACACTCATTGCGCCAATTGCAAATACTGATATTTTTCGTTTAAGGCTCGATGATAAAAATTATATGATGCTGATACTTACGCCCGGCGAAAAAATTACTATTAAAACCAATGGTTCAAAACTTGGCGGAGATGCGCTGATTGAAGGCTCGTTTCATACCCAGTTGTTATACAGCGCAATGAATACTTCGCAAATGTTCGAAAGTCGCAAAGCTTCGCTGAATCAGCAATACCAGGAAGTTCAGTCGTCGCCGAAACGCGATTCACTTTCAGCCGTTATAATCAGCCAGTTCAATGCAAATGATTCCTTGCAAAAAGCAGCATTGAAAGCCCAGATGGAAAAACAACCGGCTTCGCTGGCTTGGATCTTTTTCCAGGACAAGCTCGATATGACCAATGATTTTGCTATTATCGACAAAACCGATGCTGCAACTTTTAAAGCCTATCCCGAAAACGAGTTTGTAAAACAACGTCATCAGCAGGTTAATGTTGAACGCAAAACTGCTATAGGAGCCCAGGCACCTGATATTGCGCTTACTGATCCGGATGGAAAGATCCGGAAACTATCCTCATTAAAAGGGAAGGTAGTTCTGATCGATTTCTGGGCATCCTGGTGCGGTCCCTGCCGAAAGGAAAATCCGAATGTAGTTGCTGTTTACCAGAAATACCACGACTTAGGATTTGAAATATACAGTGTTTCGCTGGACAAAGACCGCGACAGCTGGTTAAAGGCAATTGCCAAGGACAATCTTTTGTGGCCCGATCACGTGAGTGATCTTAAATATTGGAAATCGGAAGGAGCTGCTGCTTATGGAGTTACATCTATTCCTTACACCGTTTTAGTTGATAAAAAAGGTCGAATTGTAGCAAAAAAACTCCGCGGCGAAGAACTTGAAAATAAAGTAAAAGAGCTTCTTAAATAAGCAATTAATCTTTTTCAACCATAGCCACTGCGCGGATCAGCGAGGCTTCGGCTTCTATTTTCAGAGGAAAAGCCATAAACGTAACGTCTTCAATTCCAATAAGCTCTTCGAGATTTGTAAGATTCTCAACCAGGAATCTCTTATCGCCCAGGAAAATACTGTGAAATTCGAATGGTGATTTATCGGGAGATGGCGAATCGAACCCGGCAATCCTCACTCCGCATTTAACTAATGCAGTAGCTACGGAGGAATCAAATTCAGGATAATCGTAATAATAGGTATCCTTCTTCCACGAATTGCTATATCCAGTGCAAAAAAGTACAATTTCGTGTTTTTCGAAAAGTGGCATCCACTCCGGTTTCATAGAAACAATCACTAATCCCCTGACATCAATAACAGCAGCAGAGCCGGCAAATGTTCCTACCTGATAATTGTCAATTGTAATGCTATCACTTTTGGCGTGGAAAGGAGCATCAATATGCGTTCCGGTATGCATATTCGATTCGAGGCGGTGAGTAACATAACCTGCATCGTCCGGCAAAATATCGCGTGAAAGTGATGGTTTGGTTTCGCCCGGAAAAACATGCATCCCGTGGCTGATTGTATGTGTAAGATCAATGAATTTCATTTGATTTCTTCTGATTTTAAAATGTAAGATGATTATCCATTATTTCCAAGAAGATCGTCCTGCTCCTGTTTTGATATTTTTTTCCAGCATACTCCCCTGAAATCGCATGGATAAGGCTTCATACAATGTTTTCCCGGCTGAATATCAGGCGACTTATCCAGTTTAAAAATATCGAGCATTTTCGAAATATTTTCACCTATCGCAGTCTCCTGCATTTCGCATTGAGCTGTTACATCGGTAAAAATGAATGCCTGCTCAAGATCAGTTGATTCCGTGAGTTCCACATCAGCATTCCGGTGAATCAGGAAAAACTTCTCAGGTTTCATACCTGAGCTGTTTATAACATGGTATTGGAGGTAAGCATCGTTGTAATAAACTTCACTAAGTGCATTACTGCTTTTTACTTCATAAGCATGATAAGCGTTTCCGGCTTTCACAAGTATATCGAGCGCAACAATTACATCATCAGCAATAAAACATGCTTCATAAATTACAGGAAACCCTTCGCTTATAAGTTGGGCTGTTTTCAGGGCAGCAGGTTTTCCCGGACGCGACATCGCAATTCCTCCCGGAAAAAGTTGTTGAGCAACTTTGCCAACCGAATGTCCGCGGGCAAATTTTGCAAGCTGCTCTTCGCTGAGTTTATCACGAAGATATGGTCTGAATTTATTCAGGTACAACGATTTGTAGCATTGTAAACCACGGATGTATGTTGATTTTGAGAGAAGATATTCTGACATAGTATTGGATTCAGAGTTACAATTTTTGAAATGGAAAATTATCAATTATTCCATTAAATAAAACACAAAACTAATACCTTAAAAATAAAAAAGCCTTGTTTTGCTTTTATTTCGCAAAACAAGGCTTTAAAAAAGGATGAAAACTATTTCAACCCACGTCTTTTCAACAATGGATCAAGCGAAGGCTCCTGTCCCCTGAATTTAACATATTGAGTCATACCCTCATCATTACCACATTCGGCCAGGCAATGCTGACGGAATTTGGCAGCCAGCTCAGCATTGAAAATATCGCCCGAATTTTTGAAATAATCAAAAGCATCAGCATCCAGCACAGCAGCCCACATATATACATAATAACCAGTAGCGTAGCCACCATCAAAAATATGTGAGAAATACGTACTGCGGTAACGTGGAATTATCTCTTCAATAAGTCCGGCTTTAGTCATTTTTTCCTTCTCGAATTGAAGTATATCAACTGCTGCAGGACTTGTAAGTTTATGGTATTCAACATCAAGTATTGATGCAGCCAGATATTCAACAGTTACAAATCCCTGGTTGAACAAAGAGCTGTTCTGTATTTTTGCGATTAATGCTTCAGGAATTACTTCGCCTGTTTTATAATGTTTTGCATACATGCGGAGTACTTCTGGTTCTCCGGCCCAGTTTTCCATTATTTGGGAAGGAAGCTCAACATAGTCCTGAGGAACATTACCGGCAGTGCGGGTATATTTTCCCTGTGTAAATAATCCGTGCAAGCCATGACCAAACTCGTGGAATAAAGTGGCTGTTTCATCCCAATTCAATAAAGCAGGAGTTTCGCCTGATGCCGGAGTAAAATTGCACACTATTGAGATGACAGGATCAACACGTTTACCGTTTTCCCAACCTGCGGAAACAAAATCGGTACACCAAGCACCACCGCCTTTCGAATCGCGGGGATGGTAATCGAGATACAATACTCCAAGATGCGATCCATCCGCTTCTTTTACTTCAAATGTTTCCACATCTTTATGGTAAACAGGAAGATCAGTGCGTTTATCGAAAGTGACTCCGTATAATTTTGTTGCAACGGCAAACATTCCGTCACGCACATTTGTAAGGCTGAAGTATGGTTTCAATTCATTTTCATCAAGATCGTATTTTGCTTTGCGAAGTTTTTCGGCATAAAACCACCAATCCCACGATTGCAATTTGAATCCAGCTTTTTCGGAATCGGCAATTTTCTGCATCTCAGCTAATTCATTTTTAGCAACCGGCAATGCGGCAGTCATGAGTTTGCTCAGGAAATCGTCAACATTAGGAATAGTTTTTGCCATATTCTGATCCAGAACATAGGCTGCATAATTTTCGAATCCAAGCAGTTTTGCCTTTTCAGCTCTCAACCGGACCATGTCGGCAGCTATTTTCTTATTGTCATTAGCATTATTATTATTGCCACGCATAAACCATCCTGTATAAAGCTTTTCGCGTAACGCACGGTTTTCGGCATATTGCAAGAAAGGTATCCAGCTCGCTTTCGAAAGGGTAAAAACCCATTTCCCCTTTTCCCCTGCATTGTTTGCTGCTTCAGCAGCCATGGCTACAACATCATCAGGCAAACCTGCCAGGTCAGCTCTATTATCGATTACCAGTTTAAAATTCTTATTGGTTTCGGCCAGCATATTTTCGCCGAAAGTGAGCGAAAGCATTGATAATTCACCGTTAATTTTCCGCAGTTGCGCTTGTTTATCAGCATCAAGGTTAGCTCCCTGGCGTTCAAAATCGCGGAAGTATTTTTCGACCACACGAATCTGTTGCTCGTCCAAATCCGATTCGTTTCTCTTTTCGTAAACAGCTTTAATGCGGGCGAAAAGTGCGGCATTCATCGAAATATCGTCGCTGTGCTTCGAGAGCATCGGCGAAACCGTTTTTGCAATAGCCTGAATCTGGTCGTTCGTGTTGGCTTGCTGAACATTAAAGAAAACTTTACTCACTTTACTTAGCAATTTACCTGATTTATCGAATGCCAGTATGGTATTTTCGAAATCGGCTGCAGCAGTATTATCTGTAATAGCTTTAACTTCAGCATCATGTTGTTTTATACCTTCAATAAACGCCGGAAGATAATGTGTGGTATCGATCTTATCAAAAGGAGGCACTTCGAATGGAGTAGAATACACGAAAAAGAATGGATTATCATTCTTCTGTTCCTTTGAACAAGCTGTTATCATGATACCAAAAATTAAGGCTGCAAGCCACAAGTGGTTTTTCATAAAGAGTGTTTTTTAACGATTTAAATATTGATTTTGAGTAAGATTCAGGGTGGCAAAATTAGATCGTAATACAATATATCCAAGTTTATTTTATGCATTTTTTCAACCTGTGTTTACATTAAATATTATACATGTTGCACCACGGCATAAATTCTGCTCACTGATACAGTGGAACTTTTTATCAAATGAGCTTTCAGGCATCCGGAAATACTTATACCTAAAAAAAAAGAACTTTCGTAAAATGCATTCTTTCAATTAGCTTCACTGTAAAATACAACAAAAAGCAGTAAAAAATTGATATTTGTTAGTTCCTAAAAAAAAAGTTTTAGACTTTGAAAAAAAAATTACTTTTGCAACCTCTTGCAGTCCGTAACGCTTCTTTTTTCCTTAATTTTGAAGATTGTGTCAAAAAGGGAGTTCCATGTTTACTAAACTGAATTGATACAAAGTTGCGGATAATAAGATGGTTCATTTAAAGTTTACAGGGAAAATAATTGCAAAAAGTGTTAAAAAAAAAGAACTGAGTCAATTAAGCTGGGTAGTATGTTGTTTAGCAAAAGTTTCTTTTCAAAATTCATGGTTGTTTTCGGATACCTGATGGCCGTGGTTTACATTGGATTAGGCGGAATGCTGTTTTTACCGCAAACATATCCTAATGTTCCCATGGCATTGAAATTCTCTTTTGCTTTATTTTTCATTTCTTATGGGCTTTTCAGGTTGGTAAAAATGATTACTAAAAAACCTTATCCTAACGATTAAAAGGAGGACTTTTGATGAAACAGATTTCAGCTAATCCATTTATTCCTGCACTCATTATTCTGGCAATTGTTATTGTCTCATGCCGCAATCCAATGGGTGTGCAGCCTTTGGATGAAACTCCTACAAGAGGCAATATCCGCATCAGCGTTGACGAATCATTTCAATTGCTTTATGACACACAACTTTATACTTTCGAATCGTTATATACAGATGCAAAAATTGCAGCCAGCTATAAACCGGAGGTTGAAGTTTTGGATGATTTCATGAAAGATTCAGTCCGCACCATAGTTTTAACACGTGATTTAACCAAAGAAGAGAAAGAATACCTGCTTACAAATAAATTCGTAGCCCGAACTACCAAAGTGGCGCACGATGCGCTGGCACTGATTATAAATCCCTTAAATCCCGATACTACTATCATGGAAAAACAGTTTGCAGACATCCTGAGAGGGAAAATTACAAACTGGAACGATTTAAACCCAAAATCTGCTAAAAAACCTATTAATGTGGTTTTTGACAACAATAAATCCGGCAACGTTCGTTATTTCCGGGAGAAATTCGAAATAATCGGCAATTTTCCTTCTAATTGCTTTGCAGTTAATAGTAATGAAGAGGTTATCAATTATGTGAAAAACAACCCCAGCGCACTTGGAATCTTAAGTGTTAATTGGGTTAGCGATACACAAGACAGTATTTCGGAACGATTTCTTGAATCAGTGCGTATTATGGAGGTAGGCACTGATCCGAAAAACTTCTGTAAACCTTACCAAGGATATATTGCCGAAAGGTCGTATCCATTCTGTAGGGACGTATATATGATTAGCAGGGAGACATTCTCAGGACTTGGCACGGGTTTTGTTTCTTTCGTAGCTGGAGATCAGGGGCAGCGGATCATATTAAAATCGGGACTTGTTCCGGCAACCATGCCCGTTAGATTAATCGAAATAAGAAAAGACTAAATCATCATTCATAGAGGAGGAAACAAAATGTTACGAATTACCAGAATTATCAAAAAGACTTTAGTAGGAATATCATTGTTGATAATGGGTGGAGTTGCCAATGGGCAAGATCTGAATTCAGCACTCAACATGACCTATCAGGAACAATTTGAAGCAGCTGATGAAGCTTTTAACGCACTTATCAAAAGCGATCCTACCAATGGAAAATATTGGTATTACAGTGGTGAAAATCAATTGGCATCCTATTTTATTGATCCTGTAAATATCCCTTTCGAATCAGTTGCAAAAAAAGCACTCGAAAGGTATAACAAAGGAATTGCGGCAAATCCAAACGAGCCACTGAACTATGTGGGTCTTGGTAAAGTTGCACTCATCGAAAAAAACAATCCTGTTGCTCTTGAAAATTTTGCCAAAGCATTATCCTATGTTTCATTTTTACAGGGAAAAAGAGTAAAATCTACAATTCCTAAACCGGAACAGGCTACAATATTGATTCGTGTTGCTGATGCCTATGTACAGGTTGAAAGTAAGGATACAGGAATGGTTTTCGACCTTTTGAGGAAGGCTGAGTCTTTAGATAATAAAAACCCGGAACTATACCTTACCCGAGGCGACTACTATATTTATTCACTTAATAATGGAAGTCAGGCTGCAGCCAACTATAAAAGATCGCAGGATTACGCACCACAGTCGACAAGAGCTCGTGTAAGACTTGGTCAATTATATACACGAATTAAAGTATATCCTGATGCATTGGCCTATTATCAGGAAGCGCTTGATATCGATCCTTCATTTGCTCCGGCATACCTCGAAATGGGTTTCCTTTATGCAAAAACTAACCAGCCCGAAGAATCGAAAAAGTATTTTAAGAAATACCTCGATCTGAGCAGTAGCAATATCGCCGCAAAACGCAGGTATGCAAATATGCTCATACAAACCGAAGATTATAAAGATGCTATCGTTCAGATTCAGCAGATTCTGGAAACCGATTCGGTAACTTATAATGACCTTAACCGGGCACTTGCTTATTCCTATTATGAAGAAAAGCAATATCCGCGTGCTAACTATTACATTGAAAAATTCTTCAAAAATGCACCGGAAGAAAAAATCAGTTCGAAGGATTACCTATATTATGGTCGCATACAGATAAAAAATGGCAAGGACTCCCTTGGAATCATTAATCTTACAAAGTCGTTTGAGACAGATTCAACCAACATGGATCTGCTTAGCGAAATTGCAGGGGCTTATATCAAATCGAAAAGGCACCAGGAAGCAGGAGATACCTATAAATTAAAAATACAGCGTTCGACCGGTGGTGTAAACGACTATTACAAAATGGGACGAGCGTATTTTGATGCAAAGAACTGGGCTGAAGCTGATTCCGCTTTTGCTATGGTAAACAGGATGAGTGTTGATTTCGAACCGGCTTACCTTTTCAGGGCAAGGGTTTATTCAAATATAGATCCTGATACTGAGCAAGGCCTTGCAAAACCTTTCTATGAGAAACTTATTGAGAAAGCAAGCATCGATTCAGTTAAATATGGTAAGGACATCCTCGAAGCATACAATTATCTGGGTTACTATTACCTCGTAAACAAGCAATATTGCGAATCGCTGGGATATTGGGACAAAATCGTAATCCTTGATCCAGCCAACGACAATGCCCGAAGTGCTTTAAATGATTTAAAGAAAAACTGTCCGGAGTTTAAATCAGCTGCAATAAAACCCGAATAACAAAAACTTAATATTGATCAATAAACATGACATCCCGACTAAATATTTCAATATCAGGATGTTATATTTATCCAATAAAAAAGCAGAGGCTGAAAGTAAAGAATTTTTTTAACCGTAAAATCTTTTATCTTTGCCTTTGAGTTAAAGTTAAAATTTAAATAAACAATTAATAAAAATCACTAATCCTAAAACCTAACAAACAATGAGCAAAAACGGTCAATCGTTGAAAGAAACTTTACGTTCAGCTTTCGCAACTGGTGCCATCCTGGTTTCTTTGGCAATCGCATTCCTGATCTATTTTTATGTATTGGGAAATCCTGTTAACTTTGAAGGTAACAATCCTAAAGGCCATCCAATTCCCGGAAATTACCTTGCAATGGTTTACAAAGGAGGTTATGTAGTACCTATCCTTATTACCTGCGTGCTTGTAGTTCTTACTTTCGCTATCGAAAGAGCGCTTACACTTCGTAAAGCAAAAGGAACCGGATCAGCTAACGTATTTGTAGCTAACCTGCAGAATTATCTGAAAAACAATCAGATCGATCAGGCAATTGCTGCTTGCGACAAACAAAAAGGCTCAATCGGAAACGTAATGAGGGCTGGTCTTATCAAGTACAAAGAACTACAAACAGACACCAGATTAGACAAGGACCAGAAACTTCTTTCATTACAAAAAGAATTTGAAGAAGCTACAGCATTGGAACTTCCTATGATGTCGCGTAACCTGGTAATTATTTCAACCCTTGCTTCAATTTCGGTACTTATCGGTCTTATTGGAACTGTATTGGGTATGATCCGCGCATTTGCTGCTCTTGCACAAGCTGGTGCACCTGATGCTCTTGCTCTTGCAACAGGTATTTCGGAAGCTCTTATCAATACTGCTTTTGGTATTTCAGGTTCCACACTCGCCATCATTTTCTATAACTATTTCTCAACAAAAATTGATGGAATAACCTACAAAATTGACGAAGCCGGTTTCAGTCTTACACAGACATTCGCGTCGCAGACCAAATAAGGGTAAAGCCTTGTAAAAGAAGCTACATGGCGCTTAGCGCCGGGTTTTCACACTACAAAACAAAAAAACATGCCAAAAATTAAAGCACCGGTAAGGACTCCACATATAGACATGACGCCTATGGTGGATTTATTTGCCCTATTGCTTACATTCTTCATGCTTACCACATCTTTTCGTCCTACTGAAGCTGCAGTTATTGATACTCCAAATTCGGTTAGCGAAAAGACTGCTCCTGAAAAGGATGTTATTACGATTCTTATTGATAAAGAAAATAAAGTGTTCCTCAATTTTGACAATGGTCAGGACACTTCAGTATTGATAAGGAAAGAAGTTTTGAAAAAAATGGCGGAACAATTCAACATAACCTTCAATGAAAAGGAATTAAAAACTTTTTCAACATGGGCTTCGTTTGGTATGCCGGCTGAAAAAATAAAAGCCTGGATAAATACTCCCGATTCAAAAGACAGGGAAGCATTTCAAACAGGTATCCCTGTAGATTCAACTGACAATCAGTTAAATCTCTGGGTTCGTTTTATCCGTCTGCAAAATCCAAATGCCGAAGTTGCCATTAAAGGTGATTCCGACGCTGATTTCAAAACTGTAAAACACGTAATGGATATTCTTCAGGACAATCAGGTTAATAAATTTAACCTTACAACCAACCTCATGAAGGAAGAAGCAAAATTGGAAGAATAAACATAAAATGTTAATAATTTAAAGAAATCATAGTATGGCTGAAATAATCCAAGCGGAAGGCAAACAAAAAGGCGGCAAAAAGAAAGCCAAAAAGTTTTCGACGCACATTGATATGACCCCCATGGTTGACTTAATGTGTTTGCTTATCACCTTTTTTATGCTTACCACAGCATTTGCCAAGCCAAAAGCAATGGAAATCACCATGCCCGAAAAGAAAGATGATCCTGATACTGAAGCTCCAAAAATTGAAGCTGACAGGACTATTAACATTCTTATGTCGGGTAACGATCAGATTTACTATTACTTTGGTGTTGCCGATCCCAAATTACCACTTCCTGATTTGATTAAAACAGATTATAGCAAAGACGGAATCCGGAAAATGTTACTACAGCGAAATAAAACAGTTTTCAAAGCAGTATCAGAACTCAGGGATAAGGTGATTAAAGGAGAAGAGGTGATGGCAGATTCAACTTTAGCCCGTAGAATTAAGGACTTAAAGAAATCTGACAAAAACGCCCCTATTATCCTTATAAAAGCCGATGAAAAGGCTAAATACAGAAACATTGTTGACATCATTGATGAAATGGCCATTACCACTGTAGCTAACTATGCGGTTGTGGATATTTCGGATGTTGAACTGCAGATGATAAATGGTACAGCAGTTTCAGCCCCGGCTCCAAAATAAATCAATATGTGTTAACAGAAGTTGTTGATCACATTTAACCTAAGACACAAAAATGACAAATCAAGAAGTTTTTGCAGCTCCAATGGACGAAATCGTCTTTGAGCACAGGAATAAAACTTATGGAGCGTACATTTTGCGTAAACTTTATCCAAAAAATGTAACCAAAGCCCTCATAATGGCAGTTATTATACTGCTTGGAGGCCTTGCTTACCCGCTGGCATCAAGCTACTATGCGCAAAAAAGGGCTAAATATATTGAGAAAGCAGCAAGTGCTGAATTTATTGATATGGACAAGCCTAAAGAAGAAGCTCCTCCGCCACCTCCCCCTCCGCCACCTCCTCCTGCTGCGCTTGAGCAAAAAGTAAAATTTGTTGCTCCAATCGTAACTACCGAAGAAGTTGTGGAAGATGCTGATATCTTTAACCAGGACGATTTGGCTCAAACAACTACTAACGAAGCAGTTGCTATTGAAGAAATCGTTGTTGAAACAAAGGTAGAAGTTATTGAGGTTGAAGAATCAAAGAAAGAGGTTTTCACCATTGTTGAGGAAATGCCTGCATTTCCAGGTGGTGAAGCTGAACGCAACAAATTCCTTGCTGAAAATATTCAATACCCGCAGCAAGCTACCGAAAACGGAATTCAGGGCACTGTATATGTTTCCTTCGTTGTTGACTCAAAAGGAAATGTTACTGATGTTAAAATTCTGCGTGGAATCGGCGGCGGATGCGACGAAGAAGCATTACGCGTTGTTCGTATGATGCCTAAATGGCACCCGGGTAAACAAAACGGGAAAAACGTTCGCGTTCTCTTTAATATGCCTATCTACTTTAAACTTCAGGGTTAATAAGAAGTTTGATAATACAAAAAACGCCACCTTGATTTTCAGGTGGCGTTTTTTTTGCTTTGAATACTTATTAGTCTTAAGTATCAAAGCTTTACACTAACTTACTATTTCACACTAACTGTACATTTTAATTTGATATCGTCGGAGGACGATCCGATTAAAATTTCATAGCTTCCTTCCGAAACTGCATATTCACTGATTTCAGGATCATAGTGCCGGAGCCGCGAAACAGGAATTGAAAATGAAACATTCTTGGTTTCGCCTTTCAGGAAATTAATCCTTTCGAAAGCAATTAATGATTTAAGTGGATTATTCTTACCATCACCAGGCTGCTTTACATAAACCTGTATTACTTCGTCACCATCATATTTACCGGAATTGCTAACCGCAACTGAAAGACTTATCGTATCAATCTTTGAAAGAACTGGATTCTGAACCAGAGCTTTTTGGTAATCAAAAGAAGTAAAACTAAGTCCATAACCAAAAGCGTAAAGCGGAGTACCGGTGAAATATTTATAAGTACGGCCTTTCATTGAATAGTCCTCGAATGAAGGTAAGTCGTCAACTGATTTGTAGAAAGTTACAGGAAGTCGCCCTGCCGGGTTATAATCGCCGAACAAAACATCGGCAACAGCATTTCCGCCTTCCTGTCCAGGGTACCAGGCCTCAATAATTGCAGGCAAATTTTCATCAGCCCAGTTTACAGCCAAAGCGCTTCCGTTCGTCAAAATAAGGACAATAGGTTTGCCTGTGGCTTTAAGTTTTATCAGTAAATCAACTTGATTCTGAGGTAAATCCAGCGAAGTTCTGTCTCCTCCCATAAACCCGGGAACATTCAGGTTGAGCTCTTCACCTTCCAGATCGGGAGAAATTCCGCCTATTAAAATCACTATATCTGAAGTTTTTGCGACCGATAATGCTTCCTGCGCGAGTGCGGCAGCATTCTCCGGATTTTTGCCCTGAGCATGAACTTCAGGTTTCTCAACACCCTGAGCAAACGAAACCTTCGTCCCTTTTCCTGCTTTATTCTGAATTCCCTTTAAAACCGTAACAGGGTTCGAGGGAATGCCGTTATAATTGCCCAACAACACAGTTGTATCGTTTGCATAAGGCCCAATAACAGCAACCTTCCTGATCTTTTTAGAAATAGGTAATGTATTGTTTTCATTTTTCAATAAAACTATACTTTGCCTGGCAACTTCTCTTGCAAGTTTGTTATGAGCATCTGTATTATAGGCAGTAACAGGAATTGAAGCATATTTTACTTTCGATGGAGGATCGAACATTCCTAATTTAAAACGAGCAGTAAACAAACGTTTTAAGGCGACATTCAGATCATTTTCGCAGATATATCCGCGATTGAGAGCTTCGATAAGATTTACATATTCATTTCCACATGTAAGATCGCAACCCGCTTTTAAGGTTAGTGAAACCGCCTGAGTGGCTTCCGGAACAAATTTGTGAAAGCTGTAAATGTCAGAAATAGCCCAACAATCGGAGACTACATAACCGTTAAATTTCCATTTCCCGCGCAAAATATCAACCAATGTTCGGGGATTACACGATGTTGGAGTTCCGAACAAGCGGTTATATGAACTCATTACCGAATATACCTTTGCTTCGGTAACCAGTGCTTCGAAGGCAGGCAGGTAGGTTTCATGAAAATCGGTTTCGCTCACCCATGCATCAAAGCGGTGCCTTTGCGATTCGGGTCCGCTGTGAACAGCAAAATGTTTGGCCGTAGCAACAACTTTAAGATAATCAGGGTCATTCCCTTGCAAGCCTTTCACAAAAGCTACTCCAATGCGGCTTGTCAGAAAGGGATCTTCGCCATAGGTTTCCTGTCCTCTTCCCCATCGCGGATCGCGGAAAATATTAATATTCGGCGACCAGAAAGTAAGTCCCTGATAAATTTCGTGCTGCCCTTTGCTGATTGCTTCATAGTATTTAGCCCGGCCTTCGGTTGAAATTACATCTGCTTCCTGCTGTATCAGCTCCGGATTAAAAGTGGCAGCCATACCAATAGCCTGGGGAAAAACTGTTGCAATACCATTGCGGGCAACACCATGCAGGCACTCGTTCCACCAATTGTACTGAGGAATGCCAAGCCTTTCAACAGCAGGTGCTGTATGCTGTAGTTGCAGCACTTTTTCTTCAATTGTTAACCTCGAAACCAGGTCATCAACACGAATCTGCAGAGGAAGGTCGCTGTTTAAAAACCTTAAGTCCTTGCTATCATAAATTGTTTGGCTTTGAGCCAGCATCACCAAAAAACAGCTAAAAACTGCAGTGATTAAAATTTCACGGAAAGGTAAAGTTGTTTTCATATACATGTTTGGTATTTTTTTTACAAAGATGCCATAACTATTTAAATATTTTACATAAAACTAAAAAAAGAATATACAAATTTAATATATTTGCTGATTGAAAAAAGATAATTACATTTACATCCGGACTTCGATCCATAGAATATAATCAACTAACATTAAGCCGTTTAAACTTGATTTCATGAATGTAACAACCGAACATTTTGGTTATTTGCCGGATGAAAGTGAAGCATCCTTATTTACTCTTTCGAATGACAAAGGAGTCGTTGTAAAAATCACCAATTATGGAGGAACCATAGTTTCGCTTCAAATACCTGACAAAAAAGGCGAACATGCTGATGTCGTGCTTGGGATGCAGGATTGGGATGGATGGATTGAAAATCCGGCTTATTTCAACTGTATAATAGGCCGCACTTGCAATCGAATTGGCGGTGCAAGATTCAGCATTGATGGAATACAATACAAAGTTTCGGCCAATCAGGGCGAATTTCAACTTCATGGCGGATACGAAGGTTTTCACAAGAAGTTGTGGATACCATCCTCATTTAAAGAAGATGACAAAGTTGGACTTACGCTCGAATATTTAAGCAAGGATGGTGAAGAAGGATTTCCCGGAAATTTAAAAGTAAAAGCAATTTATACTCTTGACAATCAGAATAAAATCAGTCTGAAACTGTTTGCTGAAACTGATAAACCTACGCCGGTAAACCTAACTAACCATGGTTATTTCAATCTCAGTGGCGAAGGGTCGGGCAATATTTTAGCGCATGAACTACAGCTTTTTGCTGATGAATATACTGTTACTGACGATAATTGCATTCCAACTGGCAAGATTGCACAAGTTGCCAATACTCCTTTTGATTTTACAGCACCACATCCGATTGGTGAGCGCATAAATCAGCTCTACAAAGGTTACGATAACAATTTTGTACTCCGTAACCAATCGGGTGAATTAGCGCTCGCAGCAAAAGTACTCGATCCGCAATCAGGACGGATACTTGAGATCTTTACAACCGAACCAGGCGTTCAGCTTTATACTTCGAACTGGTTCGACGGATCATTAAAAGGCAAATGCGGCAAGCCACACATCAGCCACACTGCATTTTGTTTGGAAACACAACATTACCCTGATTCGATGAATCATCCTGAATTTCCTGATGTAATTCTCAGACCCGGCGAACAATATAAGTCCGAAACAATTTGGAAATTTTCGGTTTCCGAATAAATCCACTGAGCCATTCATGGCATTTTAGGTCTTTTTTTGAATAATTCTATAAAAATTAACGGTTACTAAATGAAATCATTCAGGTTCACTATTTTCCTTTCGCTGCTGTTTTTAGTATTTAGCAGGTTAGATGGTATTTCACAAAATAGTGCTTTAAATGATATTAGGAAAGACATCTGGTTTACCACAATTCCTGTTTCCAAGGATAATAATTGTTTAATTTCTTTAAACGGAACCTGGCAATTCAATGCGGAGACAGGTCTAGCAATGGAAAAGGTTAAACCTTCGGATGGTTCGCGTTGGGCGAAAATAGCTGTACCTGGCAATTGGACAAACCAGGGATTTAAAGTTAAAGCAGGTGAACCTGCTCAATACTTCAGAACTTTCGAAATTCCTTCGGACTGGAAAGGTCAACGAATTAAGCTGAGGGCTGACGGCATACAAAGCTGGTGTAAAATATGGATCAATAATAAATATGCAGGGTCGCACATTGGTGGGTTTACAGCGTTTGAAATTGATATTACAGCATTTATAAAAACAGGTAAAAATAAAATTTTTGTTGCTGTACAAAATGAATCAATCGCCGACTCGCTGGCAAGTACAACACAATACGCAGCTTTTCAGATAGGTGGGATTTTTAGAAAGATTTACCTGATTGCTGTCCCTGAAATCAATATTTCGGATCTTCGCATTGAAGCTGGCTTAACTGATGAAATCACTAATGGCACATTAAGAACCTACTACACAATTCGTAACCAAAGCAACGAAAAAATTGAAAGTATTGAAGTAAAATACATTTTAACAGATAAAAACGGCAAAATACACGCACATGGAATAGATGCAAATTATATCAATGCAATTAATCCAAATGAAAAATCAAGTGTAGCGGCCGATAGTAAAATTCCGGATATTGAAGCTTGGGATTGCGAACATCCAAACTTATACACATTAACGCTGCAATTATTCAGTAAAGGTCAAATGATTGAAACTGTTTCGCAAAAAATCGGATTCAGAAGCATCAAAGTAATTGGAAACCAGTTATTTGTTAATGGAATGCCTGTAAAACTACATGGTTCGAACAGGCATGAAACACATCCGCTAACAGGCAGGTCAGTTACTCCCGAACAATGTATTCAGGATGTAATTTTATTCAGGAATGCCAACAATAATTATATCCGTACATCACATTATCCACCAAGTGAAGAGTTTCTGGATGCATGCGATTCTTTGGGAATGTTTGTTGAAGTTGAATCACCTTTTTGCTGGGTAGGCCACAGCGCCAATTCGAAATGGGATCAGGAAAACCCTGAAAGCAACAGTTTTGAAGACTACATTTTACAGGCTACTGCTGAAAACATTAAATTTAACTTCAACCATCCTTCAATCCTGATTTGGAGCCTGGCAAATGAATCGCGTTGGAGTACCATTTGGCATGAGGCGCACAAACTTGCCAACAAAATTGACAGTACACGCCCCAAAACTTTCCATGATCAGGCTAATGGAGGATATAATAATTTCGGCAGCACTGAAATGCCAATTGCCAATTACCATTATCCGGGTGATGAAGATCCATTTGTAAATCGTGAGTATCAAAGGCCACTCCTTTATGGTGAATATTGCCATATAAATACCTATAACCGGCGCGAAATACTAACAGATCCGGGAGTTCGTGATAACTGGGGACAAGGTTTTAGCCGGATGTGGGAGAACTGCTACTCGTCGAAAGGCATTTTAGGTGCAGCAATCTGGGCCGGAATTGATGACATTTTTTATCTTCCTGATTCTACAGCAGTAGGATATGGCGAATGGGGAATATTTGATGGATGGCGCAGGCCGAAACCTGAATATTTTCATGTAAAAAAGGCTTATTCGCCAGTTAAAATTTTTAACTCTTTACTCGATTATCCAGATTCAGAAGGAAAAATCAGGCTAAATGTTGAAAACCGCCACGATTTCAGCAATTTTAATGAATTGAAATTCAAATGGAAAACCGGTTTAAAAAGTGGGGAAATAACTTCATCTCTTGCACCAAGAGCTGAGGGATTTATAACCATTGAAACCGGGAAGTTAACAGGCGATGAGCCATTGTTAGAAATTGAAATTATCAGCCCAAGAGGATTTGAAATTGACCATTATAAGATTCCTTTCAAAAAAGACAAAATTGCAACCAATAATGTTCCCGATAAGCCTGATTACAAATTAAGCAAAACCGATAATGGAATTCAGACTATAATTAAAGGAAAAACTTTCACTTATATTTTTGATAACAAATCAGGTCAATTAGTTTCCGCAATTTCAGGTGATAATGTTATTCTAACAGATCCTCCATCAATGATGTTGTTAGCTCAGGCAACTGAAGAATGTAAGCCGCAGCATAACCTGTTTATCAAGCCATTGAATGATATGTTATCAGGATGGAATTGCACGAAGTTTGAATGCAAATTGCAGAACGACACTCTTTTATCAGAAACAGAAGGAACATTTAATGAAGCTAAAGGTAAAGTAATAATAAAAATCACAACAGACGGAAACATTGAGTTTGCCTATGAATTCAAACCGGAAAAAGATATTAATCCGCGACAGTTTGGCATGGTTTTCTACCTTCCGGAAGATTTCAATATTTTAACCTGGGTGCGAAAAGGAATATGGACAGGTTATCCTGAAGATCACATTGGAAGAGAAACAGGAACAGCAACTCTTAACATCTTTAACAACAGAAAAAGCCTTTGGGAACAACCATTAAGTAGCTGGAAAGATGATTTAAGACCTTTGGGAAACAATGATTTTTGCTCTACAAAATCAAATATTACCGAAGCTTCAATCAAGACAAAAAATAATTCAGGACTTTATTTAAGTTCAGATAATAAACACAGTGTAAGGGCATTTCATGAAAATGGCAAAATTGGATTTCTGGTTGCTGATTTTAATACTGGTGGCGGCGATCTGTTTTTTGCCGGACATCATAAAACTGAAGACAGACCTTTAAAAGCAGGAGACACGATTAAAGGAAATTTTATAATCAGCCTTAAATGAAAACCAACTTAAAATAGCTCAACCAAAAAAGCATTTAATAACTTTGTTGTAACTAATAAATACAGGAATATGAATTTAACATGGTTCGACTGGAGCATTATCCTTGTTCTTTTTATTGTAATGCTTGGAATGGTATTCCTGAGCAAAAACCTGATGCGAAGTGTCAGTGATTTTCTGGCAACCGGTCGAACCGGCGGGCGCTATATCATTTCCATGTTTCATGGTACGGCAGCACTTGGCGCAATAACAGTTGTGGGTGCTTTAGAGCAGAATTTTAATGCTGGCTTTAATTCGCGCTGGTGGGAAATGCCGACTGCGGTAATTCTTGTTACTATTAGTGTTACCGGTTGGGTTGTTTACAGGTTCAGGCAAACGCGGGCACTTACTATGGCCCAGTTTTTTGAAATGAGGTACAGCCGGTCATTCAGGATATTTGCCGGTATGCTTGCTTTCCTTTCGGGGATTGTGAATATGATTATTTTCCCGGCTGTAAGTGCTAAATTCTTTATTTATTTCTGTGGTATTCCTGAAATAGGTTTCCTCGGACCATACTCTATAACCTACATCCTGACAGCAGCAGTTATGGTACTGGTTCCGCTTTACTTTATTTTCACCGGCGGTCATATTGCTGTAATGTTCACCGATTTTATTCAGGGAGTATTTGTAAATATCGTATTTGTTGTAATTGTGATACTTCTTTTAATTCAGGTTGGCTGGTCGGATATAGGCGAAGCCGTGAAAGCAGCACCTGCAGGTCAATCACTCATTAATCCTTTCGATGCCGGTGAAGTGCAGGATTTCAATCCATGGTTCTTTTTTATAGGCATGTTCGGTTTGATTTATACCAAACTGTCGTGGCAGGGAAATTCCTCGTTTAATATCGCCGCTAAAAGTGCTCACGAAGCAAAAATGGCTGATGTACTTACCAACTGGCGCCTGGTTCCGCAATGGGGACTTTTCCTTATGATCGTTCCCATTATAGCCTACACCATTTTTCATCATGACAATTATAAAGTGATTGCTGATAACATCAACACAATGCTTGCAGGATTTGCGCCAGCTGATCAGAGCCAGTTGCGGGTTCCTATGGTGCTGAACTATCTACTTCCTGTCGGACTGAAAGGAGCTTTTGCCGCTATCATGCTTGCAGCAGCTATTACCTGTCATAATACTTACATGCATTCCTGGGGCAGTATTTTGATTCAGGATGTTGTGATGCCGATTCGCAAAAAGCCTTTTGAACCCAAAGAACATCTGAAATACCTTAAACTTTCCATTCTAGGTGTGGGTATAACAATTTTCATACTCAGTATTGTGTTTCAGCAAACAGAAAAGGTATTCCTGTTCCTTAATATTTCGGGGGCAATTTTTGTCGGAGGATCAGGTGCTGTGATCATCGGAGGTTTATACTGGCGGAAAGGAACAACACCTGCCGCCTGGGCAGCAATGATTACAGGAGCACTGACAGCTGGGTTAAACATTTTATTCAAACAATACATTCCCGACTATCCGATTAACGGTCAATGGGGATGGTTTATGGCAATGGTTTTAGCGTCGGTAG
Source organism: uncultured Lentimicrobiaceae bacterium (assembly GCA_964420555.1). Lineage (GTDB taxonomy): Bacteria > Bacteroidota > Bacteroidia > Bacteroidales > UBA4417 > UBA4417. Next base: position 39,562 of record CAYQTT010000028.1, read on the forward strand.
TATATTTCCTTGTTTCGCTGTTAACGCCACGAAAAGCATTTAACCTTGATAAGTTGTTGCACCGGGGAGAGTATACTGTTAAAGATGATTCCATTGCAGGAAGTAATGAAGTAGTAAAAGGGTGGAAGGTGCTGGCACCAACAAAAGAATTTACGCGGGGCGACAAAGCTATTTATTGGGCCACTACAGGCTGGACAGCAGCATGGGTTGTTGTTTTCGTAATCGGAACCTTATTTTACTTCTTTGTCAGGCCTTTTACCAACGACCAATGGATGTCGTTCTGGCAGATTTACACTTACCTTTTCCTTGGCGCATCCATTATTGTAACTGTTTGGTTCACAATTGGCGGCTTTAAAAATCTTTTCGAAATGATACATGCCTTGAAGCACAACATCAGGGACCACAAGGATGATGGATTTGTTCAGAGGGAAAAATAGTAAAAAGTGAAGAGTGAATAGTGAATAGTGAATAGTATTTAAATAACAGACTCAAAGAACTTAAGCATCAATGAATTACGGACATTTTTCAAAAGACGGTAAAGAGTACATCATCACCAATCCGAAAACACCAAGTCCCTGGATAAATTACATCTATAACGGGCGGTATTTTTCGACTATATCGAATAACGGCGGAGGAATAAGTTATTACAAAAGTCCTTTGCATGGGCGTATTACCCGTTATCGCATCAATGAAGTTCCTCCCGACCGGCCGGGAAAATACATTTATGTAAAAGACCAGGAAACCGGTGAAATCTGGAGCCTTACCTGGCAGCCTGTTGGCAAAAATCCGGAATCGTATAAAGTTTCTCATGGTTTTGGATACACACGGGCCGAAGCATCGGTAAACGGAATTGATTCGTCAGTGCTCTTCTTTGTTCCTCAGGACGACGACCAGGAAATATGGAAAGCGCTGTTAACAAACACAAGCGGAAAAACACGGAAATTATCGGTTTATGGCTATGTGGAACTTGCTCTGGGACATGCACTTGTTGATCTGATAAACCAATGCGACGACCAGCATTTTAACCGCGCTCATTTTGAAGAAAGCCACAATGCATTATTTTCGACCAAAACATACTGGGTTACCCAAACCAAAGGAACACAGCAACAGGAAAACAAGGAATGGGATCAATGGACTTTCTTTACTGTTAACAAACCTGTGAAAGCGTTTGAAACAGTTCGCGAAAGGTTCCTGGGATTGTATCGCAACGAAAACAATCCCGAAAGCATTGAAAAAGAAACACTTTCGTGCCAGGAAACCGATTTTGGAAACGTTGTAAGTGCTCTGCAGGTTGATATCGAATTACAGCCTGGTGAAAGTACTGATCTCATATTCTCTCTTGGTGTAATTGAAAAAACCAGGTTTGATGAACTGAAGGAAACACGTGTAGCAAAATACAAAGCTACTGCAATAGTTGATCAGGCTTTTGAAGCATTAACCAAGCAATGGGACGACTATTTTGCATTCACAACCACAAATACACCCGATGAGGATGTAAATATTTTCATGCGTTATTGGTTGCCATACCAGGCAAAAGTTGCTTTTGATGTGGGTAGGGTAATCAGTTTCTACTATTGGGGAATCGGGCGTGGATTTGGTTTCCGCGATACAGCCCAGGATACCATAGCTGTTACCATTTCAAATCCTGAAAAAGCTAAGGAACGGATTCAGTTGCTTTCGAGGCAGATGCGCGTTGATGGTAAAGTATATCACCATTTTCACGGCGACGGCCAAGGCGAATTTACCTATCATTGCGATGATCCTTTGTGGTTTATGCTTGCTGTTACTGAATACCTTAAGGAGACAGGCGATTTCGAGCTGTTGGAAAATGTTCAGCCGTTTATTGATGAAGGAAAAACAGGAACCATTCTGGAGCACATGCTGGCCGTGGTTTCGTATGCAAAAAATAACCTCGGTAAACATGGATTACCGATTTTTGGCCGTGGCGACTGGAACGATACCCTCGATTATATAGGGGGTGACGACGGAGGCGAAAGTGTTTGGGGCGGAATGTTTTATGCTGCCATGCTCAATCTGTTCACGGAGTTACTGCAACAGTTGGGGAAAAATAACGAATTGAAAGAAGTTGCTGCAGTACGCGATTCTTTATACAAAGCAGTTGATGAAAATTGCTGGGATGGGGAATGGTATATCCGTGCATTTGGCGAAAATAACCGCAAAGTAGGTTCGAAAGATAATAAGTACGGTAAGATTTTTCTGAATACACAAATATGGCCGGTTATTGCCGGATTCCCTGACCAGGAGCGGATAGTAACTGCAATGGACAGTGTGAGTAAATACCTCGATTCGCCCGAAGGTCCAAAAAAATGCACTCCGGCATGGCGCGAAATTGATCCGAATATCGGGTTGGTAACCCGATGTGTTTGGGGCAAAAAAGAAAATGGTGCAGTTTTCTGCCATCCAACAACATGGGTTATTCAGGCCGAAACTATGCTTGGGCGTAGCAATAAAGCTTTTGCCTATTTCAAGAAAATGCTTCCAAACCGCATCGACAGCGATACTTTTGTTGCCGAACCCTATGTTTATTCGCAGTATATAACCAGTAATGAGCATTCAGCTCCGGGAAGGGCAAGTCATTCGTGGCAAACCGGTTCGGCAGCATGGATGTATCGTGTAAGCTACGATTATATGCTTGGAATCCGTTCCACATACACCGGACTGATGATTGATCCGGCAATTCCTTCGCATTGGAAGAAATTCACTGCTGAACGAGTTTACCGCGGAACAAGGTATATCATTGAAGTTGAAAACAATAGTGGATTTCAGAAAGGCATTAAAGAAATCAGGGTTGACGGCCAATTAATAGAAGGGAACATTTTACCGCTTACCTCAAACGAAGTATGTGAAGTTAAGGTTGTTATGGGATAAATTCGGTAATTTGACAATTCGACAATTTGGCAATTTGAAAATGTAAAAATGTGGCAATTGATGTTTAATTCAGTATCAATAATTCGCATTTTCTAAATCATAAATCATAAAAAAAACAGTTTTATCAATGAAAAGACATCCGATAAATCCAATCCTTACCAGGAACGACATCCCCCCTATTCCACCTGAATTAGTTGATTTTACTAGTGTTTTCAATCCAGGGGCAATTAAAGATGGTGATACATACCGATTGATATTGAGAGTGCAAAGCCGGTCGAGGGAAACATTCCTTGTGATGGCCGAAAGCACTGACGGTGTGAGTTTTAAAGTCGAGAATAAAATTGTTGATTTTAAAGGAATTGAAAAGGTGAAGGAGAAAGTCTTTCACATTTATGATGCCCGCATCACAAAACTCGAAGGCCGCTTTTATATCATGTTCGCGATGGACATGCAGGATGGCTGCCAGCTTGGGCTTGGTGTTACCGACGATTTTAAATCCTTTGAATTCCTGGGAATTACTTCCAACGAAGACATCAGAAACGGGGTTTTGTTCCCTGAGAAAATCAATGGCAAATATTACCGGATGGACAGGCCTAATAAAGCCAAACACAGTGGTGGACCCACATCGGGAAGTGCCATTTGCCTTAGCGAAAGCACTGATCTTGTGAACTGGCAGTATGTTTCCACGTTAATCAGTGGCCGGTTCCATTACTGGGATGAATTTATTGGTTCAGGACCGCCACCTGTTAAAACACGGAAAGGATGGCTGCATGTATATCATGGAGTTGCCGGGCATTTCGGAAGCTCAAATATTTACCAGGGCGGAGTGATGTTGCTCGATTTGAATGATCCTACGAAAGTGCTTGGACGCTGCAGGTGCAATATCCTGGAGCCCCGAGAAATTTGGGAATTAGCCGGGCAAGTTCCAAATGTAACATTCCCGAGTGGAATGATAGTAGAGGAATTTGATAGTGAAGGTTTTGCTCTCGAAAACAGTGAAGTAAAGATTTATTATGGCGCTGCCGATACTTCAGTAGGCCTGCTTATAACTACAATATCTGAATTGTTGGAGGCTGCTATGGAAGGCGATATTCCTAATTGATGAATAAAAAAATAAGGTTCAGAAAATAAATCTGAAAACAAACATTCTTTTTCTTGAAATATTAACTCCGGTTTCAGCCGGAGTTTTTTTTACCCTCAAAATAACCAAAAACAATTCCTGATAATACCACTAATTAAGGAAAAGAAAGTTTTATAAAAATATCTATATCATATGATTAACATTTCGATTATTAAAGTGAAAGATGCACTTTTCATAAATTTTGACATTGGATTCTATTTCTAAATCATAGAAGATTTCCGCCTTTGTTTCATTTTATTTACATTATTGATAATCCAGATGTTAGGATATTTCACTTATAAATACTTGTTTTATTTTAGTACAAACAAGCAAAAGAAATTCCACTATGAAACCGTTTTACCATTATGGGACACCTATGATTCAAGTTAAAAAAATTAATCATCTATGATACTGTCATTCAATATGTTATCAAATATGGCATGATATTTTATGCATAGTATATTGAATTATGACATTTGTTCAGGGGTTCTACTGAAAACTAAATTTCAACAACTTGTATAGCACTAAATATCAACATAGTATGACTAATAAAACACCGCCTGACTTCTTTTTTTTCCATGTTCCAACTGGTACCATTTTTGCCATTTCAGGACAAAAATCCATTTCAGTACTATCTGTTTTATGTATACTAATGAAATATTTGATGTTTTTTCAATATAATCTTCTCGAATTTTCGATAAATAGTATACAAAAGCACATTTTTCTTCCAAATCAGAAATGCCACAGTTCGCATATGCCCGATCTGCCGTCATTTTTCAATCATAACCTCAAACTTATAACTGCCTCCAACCAACTTTAATACATGCTCCAATGAAAACATCAACTCTTTTTCAGACCGGACTTATCTCACTTACTCTTTTTCTCTCCTATTTTGCTACGGGTCAAACCTTTGAGGATATACAAAAATCTGAAAGAAAAACCCAACCCAATGCTACATATCCTACATCCAGCAAGATAAACAATACAGATTCTCCTGCTGGTTCAATTTCAGTTGCTGAGAACAGCACATATAACGCGATGACACCAGAACAACTGGTTCAGAATGTGCTTGTTACAGGATGTTTAACTGCAAGCAATGTAAGATTTGGTTACTATAGCCGCAGTGGTAGCAACTGGAATTGGACTAACCATACCTGGTCCACAACACCAGGCAATAGGCAACTTGCATACTTTAATAAAGCGACATCAACATTTCCGATCAATGAAGGTCTGATCCTGACATCAGGAAAAGCATCTTCGGCAATGGGGCCCAATAATTCAGCTGGGAAATCAGATGCAATGGTTAGCGCTGCATCCGATCCTGATCTGGTTACAATTACAGGGAGAACCATGTATGATGCAGCAGTTTTGGAATTTGATTTTGTACCTGCAGGGAATACTGTAGAGTTTTCGTACGTGTTTACATCAGAAGAATATATTGAGTATTGCGAAACAAATTTTAATGATGCTTTCGGGTTTTTCC
>CAYQTT010000029.1:0-26439 GCA_964420555.1 uncultured Lentimicrobiaceae bacterium
TTTCTTGTTTTTTGTTTCTTGTTTCTGGTTTTAGACACGTTAGAGATGCATCGGATTGCGTCTCCGCTATTTGCTTAGCGGGAGGGAGAAATAAAAAGTTGCTCCTTCGTTCGCTTTTCCTTCGGCCCATACGCGGCCGTTATGCAGTTCGATAATACGTTTTACAATGGCCAGGCCAACGCCGTTTCCATCATAATCCTTTGTTGCAGGCAAGCGTTTAAAAATTAAAAACAGTTTGCTGGCATAAGCCATATCGAAACCGGCGCCGTTATCTTTTACATAAAAAACAATTTCTTCACCTTCGGCCTTACTGCCAATTTCTATAATACTATGGGCTTTCCGCGACGAGAATTTCAAAGCATTACCTATCAGGTTGATCCATACCTGCTTTATCATCGCAGCATCGCATTCGAGGCTTGGCAGATCGAGCAAACGAAACTCTACCTTGTTCTGTGTTGGCGAATTTATTAGCTCGCTGTAAACGGAGTCGACCATCTGATGCATATCAACCACAACTCTATCTGTTTCCTGACTGCTGTATCGCGAAAATGACAGCAGGTCATCAATCAGATCGCCCATCATGTTGGATTTATCAACTATAAGATTGAGCATTCTTTTCCCTTCCAAGTCGAGTATTGCAGAATAGTCCTCAACCAAAATGCTTGCATATCCGTTTAAAGCCCTGAGTGGAGTGCGCAAATCGTGCGAAGCCGAATAGCTGAACGATTCAAGCTCCCTGATGGCTGCCTGAAGCTTAGCCGTTCGTTCCACAACACGCAGTTCGAGGTCTTCGTTAAGCAGCCGCAATTCGTCTTCTGCGTTTTTTCGCCTGCTTATGTCATTAATAATTGCCAGGAAAATGCTCCGTTCGTCCTGCCGGTGAATCTGAAGGTGTATTTCGACCGGGTAATCAGTACCGTTTTTCCGCCTGTGAATAGTTTCGAAATTCAACATTCGTACTTCGCCCGAAATCAGAGGAGCCACCATTCGCCTGAACTCGGCCATTGAAATCCGGGGTTTGATATCGAGCGGCGTCATGTTTTTCATTTCTTCAAGGGTATAGCCTATATTAACCATAGCTCCCTGATTGAGGTATTCGAATTTGAGTGTTTCCTGATCAAAAACATAAATTTCGTTCAGGCTGCTTTCGATGATCCTGAGTAATTTGAATTGGTCGGCCTGTATTATTTTCCTTTCGGCAATTTCCCATCCGAGGCTGGCAATAAGTACAATAGTGTCAATATCCTGTTGGGTATAATCAGCATTTTTATTACCAACACCCACAACTACCCGTATTTTATCGCCTCTAAAAACCGGAACCACCAATTCGCGGCTTACCGCGGCATGACCTTCGGGCATTCCCTTACGATCAGCAAGCGAAGCATAGTCGTTGTGAATAACCGGTTTGCGCTGGCGGATACAATCGGCCCACACCCCGGCTTCAGCCATTGGATAGTGACGGTTTTTCCCGGTAGCTGTACAAAAATCACTTTTAGTCCGGGTCGACCAGTTTTGAAGTGAAAGAGTTTCCTCGTTTTCATCAACAAAATGAACAAAACTGATAAGGCTGCCTGTTAATTTCTCTGCTTCGTTCAGCATTTCTTCCAGTAGTTCATCAAGTGAATGACTGATCGAATATTGCATCAGTTGAATACGGGCTGCATTAATTGCTTCATTTTGCTTTCGTAAATTAATATTCTGTATCCCACCCTGAACGCTTATAATTTGGCCCGATTCATTTCTAATTGCTTCACCTGTTACACGCACCCATATACGGTTGGCTTTAGCAGTAATAATTTCCAATTCCTGATTATAGGGAACTCCTTTTATAGCACAATCGTATAGCACTTTACTGATTATACCCTGCCATTCGGGCGCATAAAAATCAATTCCTTCTTTAAGCGAAGGACTGAAACCTGCAGGCATCTCATGAATAATTGCCGTTTCTTCGGACCAAGTAACTGTGTTATCGGCTACATTAAATTTCCAGCCACCGAATTTTGCTGTTTCCCCGGCTAAACGTAGTAAAGCATAATTAGAAGCAAGCTGTTCTTCAACTCTTTTTCGGTTAGTAATATCGCGGTAAAAGGACTGATAGGTTTTATCGGGCATCATTTTAGTTCGCATTTCAACGGTAATCACTGAACCGTCGGGCTTTACCAGTTCTCTTTCGCTGATTACAGTTTCTCCTTTCTGAAGCAGATCGAAACGAAATGGCGATGCAGCCATACTTTCCTGAGTAAAAGGCATATTATAAATGGGTTGTCCGATCAGTTCACTCCGGCTCATGCCTGTCATGGAGCAAAACCTTGAATTTGCTTCAATAAGCCTGCCATCATTAGTGCCTATCAGTATACCATCAACGGCAAGTTCAATAAGATTTTGAAATCTTTCGATACTTAATTTCATCTGGCGTTCAATCTCTGCACGCTCAGTAATATCGTAAGCAACTGCCAGTATTACCGGCTCTCCATCCAGTAAAATTGAATTCAGGTATATTTCAGCCTGGTAAGTGGAGCCATCTTTCCGATTGTGAACCGACTGTAATTTGACAGAATCACTTCTATTAAGGGTATGCCATAGTTTGCGCCTGTCATCCCTGGAAATGCTTGATGGATCAATATCAGATACCATCATACCCAGCAACTCTTCCCTCTTGTAACCGGTATTTTTAATAGCTGCTTCGTTTACTAACACTATTTCACCATCCAGGTTGTGAGCAAAAACCCCTCCGGGAAGGTTTTCGAGAATGGTACGCAAACGATCTTCACTTTCATGTAATAAGGATTCAGCAATTTTGCGATCGGTAATATCGGTATTCATTCCGAGATAGCCTGTAATAGTGCCATTTTTGTCGGATAGCGGGACAGCAATTCCCAGCACCCAGGTTACTTTATTTTCAAGGGAAAGGAAACGGTATTCAAAATACCATGACAGTGAACCCCCTGCATACTTTTTCCAAAGTTCAGTAATATGTTCCCGGTCATCGGGATGAACTGCCTTCTGCCAGCCTTCGCCAATGGCTTGCTCGTTGGTAAGACCCGAAAACTTGCACCATTGAGCGTTAACCATCAGGCATTTGCCTTGGGCATCAGTTTCGTAAATAGCTACCGGGGAGTTATCGAAAATAGCTTTTAGCCTTTCTTCGCTTTGCCGAAGGTTCAATTCTGCTTTCTTACGCTCAGTAATATCGTGCATGGTTACAAAAACCTGGTAAGGTTTACTATCACCTGTTTTAAACTGAGGTTTTGCATTAATGGCAAGCCACCGGTAATGCTGTTGCAATGGATTAAATACACCAACAACTTTTGTTGTTTCGCTGCCATTGTTAAGTGCCAGCATCGAGGGATGCTTTTCGGGCAGTATCTCGGCCATATCCTCATCAACAACTTTCCAATTTTTATCATAGGATGTTTTACCCAAAAACTGTTCACGGCTGAGACCAAACATTTCGAGACCGGCAGGATTTATTCCTGAGAGTGTTCCATCAGCTTGCTGGTAAAAAACTCCCTGTGCCATGCTTTCGAAGAGCATCCTGTATTTTTCTTCGCTCCGCTGCAACTCTTTCTCAGCTGCTTTGCGCGAGCTAATATCAATAACCTGTACCAGAAGACATTGCTGGCCGTTAATGTCGATAATTTCACTTGAAAAAAGAGTATTAAGCAACTCACCCGATTTGGTCTTAAGGTGAAGCTCGTAATCATTCAAATAACCGTGAGTGTTCATCAAAGAAAGTAATTCCTCTCTTTTACTATAATCGGCATACAAACTGAGTTCTTTGGAAGTGCGACCAATCACCTCGCTTCTTTCCCATCCCAGGCGCTTTGTAAAATTGTTATTAATTTCAATGTACCTTCCATCCGCCATACTGCTGATTCCAACTATTCCGGGATGCGAATTAAATATTTTCCGGAAATTCTCTTCTGAATTCCGCAGTGTTTCTTCAACTATTTTATTGTTGGTAATATCGCGGTTGCTTCCGCGGCTTCCAATAAAAACACCAGTTGAATCGAATACAGGAGAGCAAACATGATGTATCCACTTTATTGCTCCTTCGGGTGTAACAATCCTGAACTGAAACTCCGAATTTGAACGGCCAACCAAATCTTCACGAAAATGATTTTTTACCACCTCTTTATCATCTTCGTGGGTAATGTTTATAATCAGATCAGGTGTCTCAAAAAAGAGTTGGGGTTCGTAACCCGAAACTGTTTTGCACGATGGCGAATTAAAGAGAAATTTCCCGTCGGATCCAATTCAGAATTCCCAGTCGGCGGTATTATCGGCAACAATACGGTATTTTTCCCGGGCAAGGCGTAATTCTTCGTCAGCCTGCTTTTGAATGGATATGTCCTGAATAACATGCACAGCTCCCTGCAGGGATCCATCACTACCAATTAAAGGATCAACAACTACATTGTACCATTTGCCATTAATTTGTTGTTCAATACTTTCGCGATGAAGCGATTTTTTCATTTTTATAACAGGGCAATCAGCATAAGGTTCTTTTATACCATGAACAACTTCCCAGCAATGTTTACCTCGTATATCACCGTACGTACCGGCAAACAGCTCATCCATTGCTTTATTGCTGCGGATGATTAAATAATTGTTATCGAGCAGGCAAACGCCATCGTTAAGCGCATCAAACGTTTCCTGCCACTGAAGTGCTGAATCAGCCAGTTTGTTTTCTGCTTTTTTACGCTGGGTTATATCAACAACTGTAATAAGGCATTTACCGTTTCCGTTGGAAGTAATTCCTTCAATATAAACAAATATGCAGGTGTTGTCCTTCACTGATATTTCTACTTCGCAGGTGTGCAGACTGTTTGTTTCGAAAATATTTTGTAAAAAAACATTGAAAACCGGCAGTGATTTCTGGGTTAAAAACAGCCGGAAGTTACTTTTTACCAGTTTTGACCTTTCCTTACCAAGCATTGAAGCACCCCGAAGGTTAAGTTCGGCAATAACGCCATCATGCACAAGTGTATAATATCCAACCGGGGCAAAATCGTATAGTGCAATTGCGGTTTCAGCCTTTGCAACGGCTGCCCTTAGACCTTCATTCTGCATTTCAAGTTCAACTTTGTAAACCTGAAGCTCGTGAAGCATAATTAATACGTCGGTTTCGCTGATATTATCAGGCAACGGAGCAACCTGCTTTTTTAGTTTTTTTTCAGCTTTTTGCCGCAGCGAATTGGTTTCGGGCAAACCTTTTTCTCCTTTTTTCATGATTAAGCGGTATTAGCAGTATCAGTACTTGTAGTAGTAACTATTGAAAGTAACTCAGGCAGACAATAACTATAAGAATTCGAACACAATCTTTATTTCCCAGGCAAGGTAAAATAAAAAGCAGCTCCTTCGTTTACTTTAGCTTCGGCCCACACATTGCTGCTATGCCTTTCGATTATCCGTTTTACAATGGCTAGACCTATTCCAGTACCTTCGAAGTCCCTGGAGGCATGCAACCGTTGGAAAACACCAAATAGTTTTGAGGTATGAGCCATATCAAAACCGGCACCATTATCTTTTACCATATAAACATTACCCACGTGGTCGTTAACATTCGAAATTTCAATAATACGGTCCGGCTTTCGCGAGGTATATTTAATGGCATTGCCAATTAAATTAACCATTACCTGCTTTATCATTGCCGGATCGCCATAAGCATTACGAAGATTCTGTAACCGGAAATCTATCTTTTGTTTATCCTTTTCGCTGGCAAGTTCGTTGTAAACTGACAAAGCCATTTCGTACATATTAATTTCGGAATACATAATTTCCTGCCGGCCGAGTCGCGAGAAGGAAAGCAGGTCATCGATCAGGAAGCCCATTTTATTGGCATTACCAATAATAACATTCAGCAAGCGTTTGCCTTCGGCATCAAGTAAAGGGGCATAATCCTCAAGCAGAATATTGGCAAAGCCATCCACCGCTCTTAAAGGCGTTCGCAAATCGTGTGACACTGAATAACTGAACGCTTCCAGTTCCTTGTTGGCCGCTTCGAGCTGCATGGTGCGTTCGGTAACTCTTTGTTCGAGGTCTTCGTTTAGTCTCGTTATTTGCTCCTCGGCAAGTTTACGCTCTGTAACATCGCGGATAATTACCTGTCCGGCAGGAAGGTCGTAATACGTAGTGCTCAGTGCAACAATTTCGGCATCAAATACGGAACCATCAATTCTTAAAAGTTTTTCTTCTACGGCAGGCACTTCAATACCTTCATTCACGAGCCTGATAAGTTTAATAACTTCGGCCCTACAGTTTGGATGTACTATGGATAGCAACGGACGCCCGATAAGATCATACTGATTTTGAGTACCTAACATTTTAAGTCCCGATGGATTTACATATACCAATTGTCCTTCCTGGTAGATAGCAATAGCATCGGGAGAGGATTCAACCAGTGAGCGATACCGTTTTTCGCTTTCGAGTATTGACTGCTCCATAAGCTTGCGTTCCGAAATATCGCGAAAAGTTCCCATTATACATTTCATTCCTTTGATAAATACTTCGGATGCCATTATTTCGACAGCCAGTATTGATCCGTCGGAGCGGAGAATAGCATATTCAATTGGGTTTGGAGCTACAGTAAATTCAACTTTAGGATAAAGAGGAGTTGAAAACTCATTCGGATACAATGATTCATATGCCGGATGTAACTTGGTTTGGTGAAGCCCGATTAGGGCTTCGCGCGGCATAAGCATAAGTTTTGCCGCAGCAGGATTGGCATCAATAATTATCCCGGAATCCGATCCGGCAATAAATATGGCATCGGGGGCGCTTTCGAAGAAATTGCGGAACTGCGATTCGCTTTCGATCATTTTTTCTTGCGCTTGCAACCTATCGGCTATCAAGCGGGCCTGTTGCACATTTTGGAAGGCTGAAGCCGATAACTGGTTCGCCAGGCTAAAAACGGAATGAGCTATCTGTTCAAATTTTTGCTGGCTCATAACCGGCACTTCACGGAAAGCGTCGATAAATGTTTTTTCATCGGCTCCAATCTCACGGGCATAAGAAATCATGGCCTCTTCCGTTTGTGTTTCGTCGCGCACCTGGCCAACAAGCCAACTGGCAATATGAACACCGCCAACCGTGATGCTTGCCCCTGCATCCCACAATCCACAACTGAGGCATGGCTGCACCACAGGGCCGGAAATATTGGGAGCCCCTAACAAAGCATCGGATCTGTTGCAGTTAACAAACCCTTTTTCGGTTTTCCGTATAATATTGCTGCAAAGGTGGGTGAAATTACTAGGCTTGGTTATAGGCCTTCCATCGGGATGAACAATTAAGGATGCTATGCCGGTTGCTGCAGCAAAGTCATCCTGAATAAGTTGAATAGTATCGGTATCGAACAGCTCGTCGAAAAGCACAGTTTCCATATCTGATAATGGCCGGGTAAGAGCAATTATCCGTTTTTCGACAGCATCCTGCATTCGTTTCAGATCAGTAATATCAATACTATGACCAATATAACCGATAAAATCGCCGCTGCTGTTAAACCGCGGAGACCCAACATCCTGCAGCCACCGGTATTCGCCATTTGCATTTAGCAAACGGAAAACGAAGCTATATTTTCCGCCCTGCACAAAAGCGGTCTCGAAGGTGTCGAGGTATCGTTTTACATCGTCGGGATGAATACTCTTGATCCAGCCATTTCCTGTTTCCTGTTCTAAAGTGCGACCTGTAAAATTGAACCAGGGCTGGTTAAAGTAAGTAGTCCGTTTATCGAGACCCGAAGTGCGCACGAGTGCCTGCCCTGAATCGGCAAGGGTACGAAAATGTTTTTCGCTTTCTTTTAAAGCTGCCTCTATACGCTTGCGTTCAGTTAAATCAATATCAACACAATAAAATTCCGGCTCTTTTCCAGGCTGTTTCACTATGCTGTGATTGGAATAAACCGAAATCCGCGATCCATCTTTACGTTTCAGAGCCAATTCGCCCGCCGGATGCCCGATGCCACTCCTCTCCATTTCCTTTAAAGCCTTTTTAAAAGGCTCTTTAAGCTCTTCAGGAATAATAAGATCGGCAATATTCTTCCCCAAAGCTTCCTTTGAAGAATACCCATAAATATCTTCACTCGACCTATTCCAATAAGTGATTATACCCTCAGCGTTATAGCTTTGCACCGATATATTGGTAACAGTATCCAGAAAAGTCCGAAAACGGTCTTTACTCTCGATCAGCTCCTGAGCTGTTTGCATCCTCTCGGTAATATCGCGTAATATGAAGAACATTTTTTCAGCTTCACCATCCTTATTGCGAAGCCTTTCGGCGTTAATCTCCATATAAAAGCTCGATCCGTCTTTGCGTATCATTAAATATTCCGAAGCCCCGGTATAGTTTCCTTTAAGCATTTCGCCAATCAGAGTGACTGCTTTTTTGTGATACGACTCATGAATAAAATCAAAAATACTTGTGCCTACAAGATCTTCTGTTGAGTTGTAACCATATTGAACCAGCACTTTATCCGATGCAAAAAGTACTATTCCGTCGAGCGTTGAAATTACAATTCCATCAGGAGATGTATCTATCAGAGTTCTCCACCGGGCTTCGCTCTCGGCGCAAAGTGATTCGGCCTGTTTACGTTCGGATATATCAACTACTATGCCCCTGACTTTTAATGGCATTCCTTCAGAACTGCGGGCAACTATCCGGCCAACATCCTGAAACCATTTATACTGTCCGCCGGCTGTTTTTATCCTGTAATCGACCTGGTATTTTACTTTTCTGCCGCTCAAACAATCACGCATGGCTTCCATAGCCAGCTTTAAGTCATCGGGGTGCAGTAAGGCTGTGAAATCGGAATAATGACTAAACTGTTCGGGCGGGTAACCAAGTATAGAAGCTTTGCTTTTATGAAACGTTGTGTCGCCCGAAGGAAAAGTTACTTCCCAGTATGCAATACTCCCGACATCGAGGGCATCTTTATGCAATTCCAGAACCTGGTTTTCAGCATCCTGCTTTTTTCTGTAATCCGAAAAATTTACAGCATTTAAAACGCAGTGCGTACTCCCTGCTACAGCAATACCCTCGACAAGTAAATAGTTAAAATCCGCATTTACTGTCTGTAATTCGCTGACTAGCTTGCGATTGGTTTCGAATATGTTTTTGCAGAACTCGTCAAATACCGGCTGAGAATCCACTGAAAGAAGTGATCGGAATTTTTTACCAACAAATTCGTCATTTGCATCCCCTATCATAGCTTTGCCACTTTGGTTTGTGGCTATAATTTCTCCATCATGGGATAAGGAAAAATATCCAAAAGGAGACAAATCATTTATTTCGGCACACAACCCGGCATAATACCTGGCCGATTCCTCTGCTTTATCTCTCGACAGGCGCAATTCCTCAAGCTGTATCTTCAGATTAACAGTTTCTTCCTGTAATTGGGCATAATTCTTTTCGTCTTTTACATCTAAAAGTTTACTGCTTTGTACAACAGCAGCATTGTTTAACGACAATTCTTCTTTTTTTCGTGGCGACATTTCTTAGGGTGACTTTTTATCCTTTTTACTTATATTTTGATTTCATTTTCGGGCAATGCAACAAATCCGATCAGCATTCCCTCGTTGCCCGAGAATTTATAAACTGACCATCCGATTTCCAATGTTTTCCCTTTTCTGGTTTTAAGTATGTTTGAATATTTTAAGGGAAATTGTGCAAGTATTAATTCTTTCATTTCAGTTTCAACCTTCTTCCGTAAATTTTCATCGATAAACAAATCAACATATTTACGTCCAATTACTTCGCTGCGGCTTATGCCAAACTGTATTTCGGCTTCCGTGTTAAACTCTGCTATTTCGCCATTTGGCGACAAGCCGATAACTATACCTTGTAAAGCACCTACAATAGCATTTAACCTCAGTTCCGACTCCCTCAGGGTAGTTTCGAGCTGCTTTGCTTTGGTAACATCGATGAAAGTAATTACAAGCCCGTCAATCCTGTCCTCAAAAGTGCGGTATGGCATAATGTGGATAGTGAACCAACGGCCATCGCGGGTCGAAACCTCTTTTTCCTGAACGATAAGGCTGCGCAATACCTCACTCGCATCGTCGTATAAAGCCGGGTAGTTGAGATCAGTTACCTGATCAGTAAATACACGGCCGATATCGCTTGGTATAAGCTTAAAAATTTTTGTTGCCGGCACCGTGAACTGACGGATTTTCATATTTTTATCCAGAAACAGAGTTGCTATTTCGATGCTGTTGAGCAGGTTGTTCATATCGTTATTAATCCGCGCAAAATCATCAATTTTAATCTGCAACTCTATGTTTACAGTATGGAGTTCCTCGTTAAGGCTCTGCATTTCTTCTTTCGAGGTGGTAAGCTCTTCGTTGGTTGATTGTAATTCTTCGTTGGTTGACTGCAACTCTTCGTTGGTTGATTTCAGTTCTTCCTGCGAAGTCTGCATTTCTTCGCGGGTAATTTGCATTTCTTCCTTTACCTGCCGGAGCTCTATTTCCATATCAGCCTGTAAATATGCGGAAGGGGATTTACTCCTTTTAGCTTTTGGTTTACTTTGTTCTTCAACCTTAATATCCGAAAATATGATGAGGATGCGGCCTTTGAGAGCAAAAGGTTTTTCGATCTGCTGAATAGTTACATCAGCATATTGCAGTATACCATTGCTTGAGAATATTATTTTCGGCAAAACCACCTTATCGTAATTCTGCAATGCTTTACGGAAAGCAATAGGAAGTTCGGTGCGCAAACCTTCGCGGGCCATAGCAAAAACATTCATATTGGCTTTGCCGGCGGCCGGTTCGAGATATTTGCCTGTGCTTCCGGTTATGTAAAGGATATCACCTTTATCAGTAACCAATACGCTAGATGGCGAAAAATGCTGCAGAAGCAACTGATCGGCAAGTACTTGCAGGTTAACGGGAACTTTCGCAGTTAACTGAGTTTCGGGAAGGCCAGGTTTTGATAATGAGAATGAACTCGGGAAGTTGAGCAGTTCATCCGTTTTGGCAAAACCGGTACGCTGGTAAATACATAATTTAGTGTCAAGGGGCTTTAAAAAATCGTTTTGTCCGCTCTGTGTTTCGGCGCTTCCTAAAACCAATATCCCGTTAAAATCAAGGCTATAGTGAAACAACGAAAGAAGTTTTTGCTGCAATCCGCCATCGAGGTATATGAGCAGGTTACGGCAGGAGAGAATATCGAGTTTTGTAAAAGGAGGATCTTTAATTACATTTTGAGGAGCAAATACCACCATTTCGCGGATTTCGGCATTTACGCGGTAATGATCGTCGGTTCGTACAAAAAAACGGTTAAGCCGGACAGCAGTAACATCGCTGACAATATTTGTCGGATATATACCTTTTCGGGCTTTTTCGATGGCATGACTGTCGAGATCGGTTGCAAATATCTGTAACGAAAAATTCTTTCCGGAATTCATCGTTTCCAGGGCTTCCTTAAAAACAATTGCCAGCGAATAGGCTTCTTCGCCGGTAGAACAGCCGGCTACCCAGACCCGGAAAACGTGTCCGTGTGGTACATTGGCAAATAAGGTAGGCAGTGCTTTATCTCTGAGGTACTCCCAAACGGCTGTGTCGCGGAAAAAACTGGTAACACCTATTAGCAGTTCCCGGAAGAGTATTTCCACTTCAGCGGGGTTTTCCTGCAAAAAACGTACATACGAATTAATCTTGCTTATCTGGTGTATACCCATCCGTCGCTCAATACGGCGATATACTGTATTTTTTTTGTACTGCGAAAAGTCGTTACCGGTTTGATTGCGAAGCAGGATATTGATTTTTTCGAGTGAACTGCTGTCTTTTTCCAACTCTTGCTTCGCTCCGGTGCGGACAGGCATTTTCAACAAGTTTATCAGCTTTAACGGCAACTCACTGGCTGGAGCCGAAATATCGACAATCGTAGCTTCGGAAGCAGAACGGGGCATGCTGTCGAAACGGGCAGTTGAAGGATCCTGAACAAGTATCAATCCACCTTTTTCCTTTATTGCTTTTAATCCAAGACTGCCATCAGAACCCATGCCCGAAAGTATAATACCGATACTTCTGTCGAGGCGGTCGTCAGCAAGCGAGCGGAAAAAGAAATCGACCGGCAGGCGCAGTCCACGTGTTTCGACGGGATCGAACAAATACAATGCCCCGTTAAATATCGACATGCTTTTATTGGGCGGAATAATATAGACGCACGAAGGCTTCACCCGCATCCTGTCGGTAGCAGTATACACGTGCATTTCGGTTATACGCTGAAGCAACTCGCGCATAATCCCTTTATGCGTGGGATCGAGATGCTGAATTACAACAAATGCCATACCGGAGTCGGCAGGAGTATTGGCAAAAAAAAGTTCGAGGGCTTCCAGTCCGCCGGCAGAGGCTCCGATACCAACAACCGGGAATGATGCAGGCTTTTGATTAACAGAAATTCGCTCCTGCGAATCAGGGCTTAGACTATCAGCTGTTTTTGGTTTTGTTTGATTTTTCATACATGAATCTTCAACAAATTCGTCTCACTTTTTACCGGCATTGTTTCATTTATAAAACCAGGCCTTAATAACAAACCTCAATACATCTCTTTGTGAAGCCGTAACATCAGATAATAATCAATGCCCGAACACCTGTATGAACACATAAAACCTTAAATAACAAGCTGATAAGACTATCAGTTGCTTAGTAAAGCAAGCTTTTATTATTAACCGAAATTTAAGAAATAATTGAATAAGAATGATCAAAAATTCAAAAAAAATATTGGCACTCAACATATAAGGTCAGGATAAGGCAAAAATTAAAGACTGCTCCATGGAAATGGGAGAATAAAAAGCTTTTTATGGTTGTATAATAAAGTAAATTTGTTCGATGTTTTATAGGTATAAAACATTGGCGTCAGTGTAATTTCTTATATCGTCCCTACGGGACTTTTAATAATTCTGTAATATGCTTTCTACCAATATCTTGTCCCTACGGGACAATCCCATTAGATTGTTTACGCAACAAATAGCTATTGGTAGAATTAAAAGCCCCCCTAAGCAATAAAGTCCTTTATGGACGAGATAAACCAGGCATTACAGCGTTATTAACCAGATTTCTTCGGACAACAGTGGTTTTAAAACAGTTTTAAAATACTGTAACAATGAACTTAACCATGACTGATCCGGTTTTTTGTATAGTACACTGAATTCAGATACAACTCAAAACTGCATTATACAAACTAAAAAGCTTTGAACTGACGTTGTATTGGATATTGATACTCAAATGCCAGTTTCTAAAGAAATCCGTCAAATATTAAAACAGACAATGATGACAAGACTATTTAAATTGACGGCTATACTTTTACTGCTCATTTCAGGTTGTCAACCTTCAAATACCAAAACAGATCTGCTGCGAAATAAAATCGAGCAAATCATTTCCGGCAAGCAAGCAATTGTTGGTGTTTCGATAATTGGTACTAACGGAAATGATACAATTTCTTTTAATGGTGACAAGCGTTTTCCTTTACAAAGTGTATTTAAATTTCATATAGCATTAGCGGTGATATCGGAAATTGATAAAGGAAATCTATCGTTAGACCAGAAAATTGAGATAAGCAAAGATGAACTTTTACCCGAAGATTTTTGGAGTCCGTTAAGAGACGAAAATCCGAATGGTGGTAGTTTTACTATTGCAGCATTAATTCAATATTCTGTTTCTCAAAGTGATAATACTGCATGCGATGTTTTAATAAGACTTATTGGAACGCCTGAAACTGTTGAGAAATATTTTAAAAAGAATAAAATACAGGATATAGAAATAACTTTCAACGAGGAAAATATGCAAGCAAAGTGGGAAAATATGTTTCAAAACTGGACGACCCCTAACTCTGCAAGCAAGACGATTAAAATGTTTTACGACAATGAAAGCAACTTACTCTCAAAGGACAGTTACGACTTCATATGGAAAACAATGAAGGAAACTACTACAGGCGCAAAACGGCTAAAAGGTCAACTGCCTGAGGGAATAATTGTAGCTCACAAAACAGGTTGGTCGGGCACAAATAAAGAAACAGGAATCATGGCAGCGGTAAACGATATAGGGATTGTCTTTCTGCCTGATGGTGAGTATTTTATCATCAGTGTTTTTGTGACCGAATCAAAGGAAAACCTTGAAACAAACGAGAAAATTATTTCGGACATCGCAAAAGCAACTTATGACTTTTATTCAACTACACCAAAATAGAAAAACTGCAGCCAATAATCACTTTATCAAATGTGGTAATGCATGATTATTAAGACAGCTGGTATCTTTACAGACATTTGGGTTAGCTACCAGGTTATCAACAATTTATTCCCGCATATGTTATACTGTTGCTTGTAAAGCCTTTTTCGCGACAACAACAAAAAAAAACAATTAATTATGAAAGCAACAATTATAACGCTGACATTCCTAGCTAATGTAATATTAATGTCCTCATTTTCAATAAAGAATACCCTCGTCGGGTGGGATTTGTAATCCCACCCTCACCTACTATAAGGATTTATAATCCGCAATAACATAGATTCCAATGGATATTCAATATCGGATAACAGGTGAAGTTTATTTTGTAACTGATACAGTAGTTGATTGGGTAGATATCTTTTCGCGGCCCCGGTATAAATCTATTATACTCGAATCGCTACAGTACTGCCTGACACAGAAAGGACTTCTGATTTATGCATGGGTTTTGATGACCAATCACCTTCATATGATCGCAGGAGCAAATGAAGACAGTAAGGTATCAGATATTATGCGCGACTTTAAAAAGTTTACAAGCAAGGAAATACTTAGTGTTTTAAAAACAGATATTCAGGAAAGTCGACGCGACTGGATGTTAAACCGATTCGAATATGCAGGTCGTAATGATAAAAAGATAAAAAATTATCGTTTCTGGCAAGAAGGTAATGATGCGCAGGAGATTTTTTTAATGGATTATTTCAATCAAAAACTAAACTATATTCATCAAAATCCAGTTCGGGCTGAAATAGTAAACAATCCGGAAGATTACCGATATAGTTCTGCTATTGATTATGCGGGTGGCAAAGGATTACTAAATGTAACTGTTGTATAGATAGCTGACGGATTAAAAATCCTGATAGTAAGCTGAGGCGGGATTACAAATCCCGCCTGACGAAAAGACATTTGGGTTAGCTACCAGGTGATCAACAATTTATTCCCGAATATGTTATACTGTTGCTTGAAAAGCCTTTTTCGCGACAACAACAAAAAAAACAATTATTTATGAAAGCAACAATTTTAACGTTGACATTACTAGCTACTGTTATATTAATGTCCTCATTTTCAATAAAAAATACTGACCAGTTTACAGGAACGTATGGAGTTTCTGCATCTGACCCTGCCCAAATCAAATTGATACTTAATCCGGACCATACTTTTTATTATCAGGACTTCTCAATTTCAGACAAGAAAATTGTCACCAGGGGTAACTGGACAGTTAAAGGGAATAAAGTAGTTTTAGAGGACAACGATATTAAATTTCATACTGTTTGGACATTTGAAAAGAATGGAGAAGTTGCCAAATCGCGAAAAGGACTTACTTTTTACAGACTGTGTAAAACAGACAAATGAAAACAGGCTAAAATAAACGCTCTGGCATATGCCGGAATTCGTGGCCGTTTGAATACTTGAATTTGTTAACCACATTTGCCGAAAAAACAGTAAAAGGTACCGCTTGCTTGAAATTAAAGCACAATTTATTCGCACACTCTCCTATTCTGTCATTAGTTCACAGCAGGATCCAAAATGAGACAATTACTTATATTTCTGACACTTGCTACTGTAGCTTTGAGTACCAAAGCGCAGTATCCCTTCGAAAAATTCCCTGCTCCCGAATACACAGTTTATAACGACTGGAAAATATACGATAAGAGAGATAAAGAACAGAAAATTCATAGTACGCTCACAATTCCGGGGTTCTTTGACAATGAGGACACTTTAACTATCCAACTCACTTCATATACTGACCATAGCTGGGAAAACTCAGTTATCCGCATTTTTTGTAATAAAAATCTGACACAAAAAATTACAGAAAATATGGGTTTCAATCCGGCAGGACTTGATACGGTTAGAGTAGCCGACATAAATGGGGATGGTTTATCCGATATAAAAATTGTGACTTCGTATTTTGGGTGTGGATTAGCTGCACTGAATGTAAGAGTTATTTATCTTTTTCAAAAACCTGACAAGTCGTTTATAAAAATATCATACGACGATAAAATGAGTCCAAATCGCCTGGAACGTGATTTGAATGGTGATGAAAATTTCGAAATTATAACTATGAACCTGGTCGGATTCGAAGATCATAACTATTGGACTTTTAATGTTTTTAGCTTTAATGGCGAAGATTTTCTGAACGTAAATTCAACTTATAATTATCCGATAATGATACAGTATTTGTTTCGCGACAACTATGAAATTACGAAAAAGATTAGCAGAGAAAAAATGAAAGAATTTGCCCTGGAAACCCCGGAAGAATATGATAGAAAATAGAAAGACTGCCGGCAACAATACAGTTTTTCATCAAATCGGTGCTTCCAGGCACAGAGTTCATTTATAAAGTCAGGTTTTGAACCAAATCTGAAGTTTCGTTACTTGCACAAACAGTCAAACTTAAATTCAGCATTAGTAAATGCTGAATCGATTAAGTAAATCGAATCAGTGTTTTAAAAAACTTTGAAATATTTACTAAATCGGGGTTTACCCAACTTAATCATTACTTCAGCTATTTCATCGCCTCTTATTGAATAATCTGGGTTAAAATTCCATTCAGCTAATACACCTCAATCCATAACAAACCATGCCGCAGGATTGCTTGTTTAAAAAGAGAATATTCAAAACTCTTACTCTTTTCCGAAACAATAATTCATACAATTAACCTATACATTTTCTTTCCAGTTTTGAAGGTTTAAGTCATGAATTTCTCATGTCAAAACTATATTATTAAAAATAATTATTTTAACCCTATTTTTAACTTGAATAAGCAGAAAAAAAAAGTAATTTTAACAGTTGATGTAATCTGGCTTGCTAAGCTTTTTTGCTAGCCTATCCGGATACATGTAACACACTAATAATCAACTCGTAAACCAATCATTAGTTATAAATTCCGACATTTTTTAACTCGATCTGGTTTCAAAAACTGTTTAAGTACTTACCAATGAAGATTGAAAATAAAACTATTCTACTGGTTGAGGACAATTCGAGTGATGTAGAATTGACCCGGCGGGCGTTAATGAAAGAACACATCACAAATGAAATTATAGTGGCTGAAGATGGTCAGGAAGCACTTGATTATATGTTTGGCGAAGGTGTTTACGAAGGTCGTGATATTACCCAGCAACCCTCGCTAATACTTCTGGATATAAATCTTCCGATTGTTGACGGGCTCGAAGTACTGCGGCGATTGCGTGCCGATCCGCGTACCCACCGCCAGCTAATCGTTATTCTTACATCTTCGAAAGAAGAACAGGACCTTTTAAAAAGTTATGATCTGGGTGTAAACAGTTATATCCGCAAACCAGTTGATTTTAACCAGTTTGCTGAAGCCATCAAATATTTGGGTATTTATTGGCTGGTAATTAATGAACCTCCACCTTCAAGATAATCACTATGGAAAAACCATTACGAATACTATTTGCCGAAGACAATAAGAGTGATGTTGAAATTGCGAAACGACTGATTACCAAGGCTGGAATTTCATTTGTTGACAGGGTTGTTGAATCGAAAGAGGATTTTATTGAAGCTCTTTCCGAGCTTAATCCCGATATCATTCTTTGCGATTATTCCATGCCACGCTTCGATGGTATGAGAGCATTGCTTTTAAGGCAGGAACTTGCTCCACTCATTCCTTTTATCCTGGTAACCGGTTCAATTAATGAAGAAGTTGCTGTTGAATGTATGAAAGCCGGTGCAGATGATTATGTTATAAAACAAAACATCATTCGCCTGGTGCCGGCAATAAAAGCAGCACTGTTAAAACAGGAAACCATCCGCTTGCGTATCGAAGCAGAAGCAGCCCTGCGTATAAGCGAGGAACGCTTTAAACAAATTGCTGAGCTGGCCGGTGAATTTATCTGGGAAGTTGATGCAAACGGTGTA
Source organism: uncultured Lentimicrobiaceae bacterium (assembly GCA_964420555.1). GTDB lineage: Bacteria > Bacteroidota > Bacteroidia > Bacteroidales > UBA4417 > UBA4417. The sequence continues at coordinate 18,099 of CAYQTT010000029.1, forward strand.
TATACCTATGTTAATAAAATCAGTGAAGGAATTTTAGGCTATTCTGCCGAAGAAATTGTTGGTAAAAAACATTTCTACGACTTTTTTGCACCCGAAGTGGCAAAAGAGATGAAAGCAATGGCCTTACAAAGTTTTAAGGAAAAAACGGGTTTTAAAAACTTCGAAAACCCAAATGTTCACAAAGACGGACACATAGTCATACTTTCCACCACAGCTATGCCGGTGCTCGATTCCAGCGGAAACCTTGTTGGCTACCGTGGAACAGATACCGATATTACAGAACAGAAAAATGCTGTAAAAGCCCTGCTCGACAGCGAAGAGCGCTTCAGGAATCTGTATTCGAATATGGGTGAGGGTGTTTGCCTGCAAAAACTTGTATTTGATTATGCAGGTAAAGCTGTTGACTACCGGATAATGAGTGTAAACCATCAATATGAGCATATACTTAATATCCGGAAAGACGATGTTTTAGGCAAACTCGCCACTGAGATTTATGGTGTCGGATTCCCGCCTTACTTATTTGAATATCATGAGGTGGTAACTACCGGCCTACCTTATACGTTTGAAACGTTTTATGCTCCGATGAACAAACATTTCAGGATATCAGTTTCGCCCTGGGATAAAGATGGTTTCGCTACTATTTTTACTGATATTACCGACCGAAAAAAGTCAGAAGAAACAATCAAACAGGAGCGTTTACTGCTGCGCACGCTTATCGACCATATTCCTGATACCATATATGTAAAAGATGCCGATGGGCGTAAAATTATTGCCAACGCTGCCGACCTCGAAGTAATAGGCGTTGCATCAGAAGCTGATATTTTCGGAAAAACTGACCTCGAAACATTCCCTAACGATACAGGCCAGCGAGGATACAACGACGATATGGAAATAGTAAAAACCGGACGGCCAGTCATAAACAGGGAAGAAGATTTTATTGATGGGAAAGGGTTTCACCGATGGTTACTAACCACAAAAGTTCCTTTAACGGATGAGCATGGCTCAGTTACAGGACTGGTTGGAATTGGACACGACATTACAAGCCGCAAACATTCGGAGGAACAAATAAGGCTCAAAGTTAAGGAGTTGGCAGCGTCAAACGAAGAACTCACACGCTTTAACCGCCTTGCAATAGGAAGGGAAATGCGTATGATTGAACTCAAGCAGCATTGCAACCGTCTTGCCACTCAGTTAGGAATATCACCTCCATACAACCTCGATTTCCTCAAGCAGGATTTCAGCATTCCGGGAGACAAACCTGTACCATCTGTAAATACCGAAAAAGAAAGAAAAAATGCCGATGCCGGAAAAGGTAACGAAACGGGAAAGTAAAGAATTTTCCATACTCCTTTAGCATCAGCAATAGCAAACACTACACTATCCCAGTTTACCAGAACTACTGTACTCGAAATAAACTAATTGCAAACCAGGAAACTAACCTACTGGACCGAAAACCATTTTCCAGGCCGGCCCTGTAGTCCGTAAAGTGTAATATTCATGAATAAGAATAATAAGGCTCAAAGTACTGAACAACTTCAGCAGGAAAATGAAGAGTTGCGTTTGCGCCTTGCCGAATCGCAGGCCACTATCAACGCAATGCGGAATATGCATGAAGACACTCTTGTTGCGAGAGGCGCTAATCCTGGAAAATTTCTTGCTTCTTCATTAGGCGAAACTTCAGCATGTTTATTTTTCGAAAAAATGAATGAGGGTGCGCTGATTATTTCTCCAAAAGGCAAAATAATTACATGTAACCATCACTTTTCAAAACTGATGAATACTGTTAATGAACAAATAACAGGTTCGGATATTGGTTATTATATTTTGCCGGCGTGGCACATCAAATTCAATAATTTACTTACTAATTTACAGGGTACCGAAAAAAGCGAAAATATAACTTTCCAGCCCGAAGGGCAGTTGCCACCAGTGCAATTAAGGGTTTCATTAAGTCCGTTGTCAGAAAACAATGAATCCGACGAAATAGGTGTTATCGCTATTGATGTATCGCCATATAAAAAGATTGAAGACGAACTTCGCGATGCCCGTAATACACTTGAAAAACGGGTAGCCGAGCGAACTGCCAACCTTGCCCATGCCAACGAAGAACTTGTAAAAGCACGTATAGCCACATTAAGCATGATGGGCGATACTGTGGAGGTAATGAATGAGCTTGAAATAACAAACAGTAAACTGCTCGAAGAAATTGGCGAACGCAAAAAGTCGGAAGTGAAACTCGAACAGGCAAACGAACAACTCCACGCCCTTACATCACGAATTGTTACCGTGCGTGAAGAAGAACGCACCGCATTGTCGCGCGAAATTCATGATGAACTTGGCTCAGCACTTACAGGCGTAAAAATGGGCCTCATGCATATCAAACGTAGCCTGCCCGGCGACGAGCGAAGCGAAAATTTTGCTAATATGCATGAAATCCTGGCTTCGATGACAAATATTATCGATGGCACTATACGTATGGTTCGAAAAATAATTACCGACCTTCGCCCTGAAATCCTCGACGAAGTTGGGCTTGCTGAAGCATTGCAATGGTACGGCGGCGAATTTGGTAAACGAACCTCTATATCAATAAGGTTTACAATATTTCCAAAAAAGTTCGATGTAGATAAAAAACAAACAACTGAACTATTTCGTATCTTTCAGGAAATTTTAGCCAACATAGCTAAGCACTCAGGCGCATCAAAAGTTGTTGTATTCCTGAAAAAAGAAAACGAACTGCTCACACTCAGGGTAAAGGATGATGGAATAGGAATAAAGGAAACGGATATGGCCAATAAAAATTCGTTTGGCATATTAGGAATACGCGAAAGGGCTAAACTTATGGGTGGACAAATGAATATTAAAGGTGCTCCCGGAAAAGGCACCACCATTACAGTAGAAGTCCCGGTAATCAAAACTGACCACTAATAATACAAATTTAAAAAACTAACACACTATTTATTATGATCAAAATACTCATTGTTGATGATCATGCCATCGTACGCGAAGGCCTTAGCCGTATTATCGGGGCCGAAAATGATATGATGGTAGCCGGCATGGCAAAAGACGGTACTGAGGTAATCAGACTGATGCTTGACAACGAAATAGATGTGGTAGTGTTAGATATTTCGATGCCGGGCAAAAGCGGACTCGATTTGATAAAAGACCTGAAACAGGTACAACCATTAGTTAAAATACTGATGCTAAGCATGTACCCTGAGGAACGTTTTGCAATGCGATCAATTAAAGCTGGCGCATCAGGATACCTTACCAAAGAAATGGCACCCGAAGAAATTGTTTCAGCTGTGCGTACTATTTATTCAGGCCGAAAATACATTACTCCCGCTTTGGCTGATATGATTGCGGAAGAACTTCAGAATCCTTCCGAAAAAGTTCCACACGAACTGCTATCGGATCGCGAATTCGAAGTTTTATGTATGCTTGCCATAGGTAAACCGGTTGTTGAAATTGCTTCTACCCTTTCGTTAAGCGAAAGTACAGTAAGCACATACCGTATGCGCATACTACAGAAAATGAACCTTAAAACCAATTCCGACCTCATACATTACGGAATCGAACACGGCCTCGTTGAATAAATCTATCTGATTTCCTAAGGATTATCGTGCTTTGTTTTAAAACCTGCAAACAGGTTAGGCGTTTCAATATTCTGAATGCCTAATTTCACACGCTTTTATGCGAAGGTAAGTTGTAGCAACATTCTTTCAAAAAGAACTTTCGGTTTTGTATCTTTGAACTGAATCTGAACGCTTATGCTAAAAATTTTCCAATCGGAACAAGTCAGGAGAGCTGATCGTTATACCATCCTTAACGAACCTGTAAGTTCTACAGACCTTATGGAGCGTGCCGGCACCGCTTGCTTTATCTGGCTGAACAATTTCAAGGATATCAAAAACAAAAGTATCCTCATTTTTTGTGGTCCCGGCAATAACGGAGGCGACGGATTGGTTATTGCCCGGCTTCTGCATGAGCAACAAATTGATGTTAAAGCATTTATTCCGGAAGATACAACCATAAAATCTGAAGATTTTACAGCTAACCTTCAAAGAGCTGCAAACTGTGGTGTTAACCTGCTTCCTTTCGATTCGATTAATACAATCAGTTCAGATAAGGATGTTATAGTTGTTGATGCACTTTTCGGTTCGGGCTTGTCGAAACCCCTGGAAGGAAAATATAAAGAGCTGGTTGTGATGATCAACAATAGCAATTCAGTAACTATTTCAATTGATATTCCTTCAGGACTTTATGCTGATAAACCTCTTGATTTAAGCAGGGAAACATGCGTAAAAGCCGATTATACGCTGAGTTTCCAGTTTCCAAAACTGGCATTTCTGTTTCCGGAAAATGAAATTATGTGCGGTGACTGGCTTATACTTCCTATTGGGCTTCACCCCGATTTTATACAGAACGAGCCATGTAAAAACTATTTCACTGAATTTAGCGACTGTAAAGCTATTTTGAAACCACGCGCCAGGTTTTCGCATAAAGGAACATTCGGGCATGCTTTAGTTATTGGTGGCAGCATAGGTAAAGCAGGTGCTTCGGTATTAATGAGCCGGGCGTGTTTGCGCTCGGGAACCGGATTGGTTACAGCTCATTTACCGGGCTGCGGATATCAGGTAATACAAACCGCAGTACCCGAAGTAATGGTTTCGGTGGATGCTGATCATGAAATTTGTACTCATCTACCTGCTCTTGATGCTTTTTCGGCCATCGCTGCCGGTCCGGGACTGGGAACGGCACACGAAACCACAAAAATGCTGAAACACCTGATTCAGGAAGCACGTGTACCATTATTACTCGATGCTGATGCACTAAATATTCTGGCAGATAACCGTACTTGGCTGGCGTTTTTGCCAAAAGGCACAGTTCTTACACCGCATCCCGGTGAGTTCGGCCGCTTAGCCGGAAAAACATCAAACAGTTTCAACCGGCTGGATTTACTTCGGGAAATGAGTATAAAATACAGTCTGAACATTGTGCTTAAGGGAGCTTATACAGTAGTTTGTTCGCCATTGGGAAATTGCTATTTCAATTCCAGTGGTAACGCTGGAATGGCAACAGGCGGAAGTGGCGATGCACTTACCGGGCTCATTGCCGGTCTTTTAGCACAAGGATACAATGCTACCGAAGCTTGCATTATCGGGGTTTACCTCCATGGAAGAGCAGGAGACATTACGGCTCAGCATCTGGGTTACGAAGCACTTGCAGCCGGCGATATTATTGAGAATTTCGGTAATGCTTTTAAGGAGTTGTATTAAGTGGGATTTTGATTTTACTGCGAGGTAGATTTCACCTCATCCGCCTGCGGCACCTTCTCCTGAAGGAGAAGGACGACAACCAGAAGTTTTTGTGCAAGGAAGGAATAGGTTTTACAAACAAGGCCTTTGTACATTTAAAGTTGTTATTCGCAATACGTTCGCGAAGTTTTGTTAGTTTAAAATTCTGAAGGCAAATTCTGAGTATCTAATATTCAATAAACATCTCAGATAATCAGGCACGAGTGATAAGACAATTTAGATATATCGTTTTAGATTTTTTTACCCTGAGAATAATTGATGTCCGGTAAAAAAACATATCGTCCCTGACGGGACTTTGCCCTTCTTATAACTTATTTTCTACCAATATGTTGTCCCTAACGGGACAGTCCCAGCGGGACTGAATATTGGTAGAAATAAAAGCAAGCCCTACTGATCTGAAGTCCCTTAGGGACGCTACAAATCAGTCAGTTAAACCTTATTAAAAAAATTTCTCCGGACAACAGTGAACTTTATTTTAAAGTGCACAGCAATTGCGCAATACGTGTGAAAATCCCTGCATAATAAATTTAACTTTTTCGAGTACAGCGGGTTCATGCACTTAACTCTTATTTATTGAAAACCGGAGGTATTACAGATCCACAGAGAATCGAAATATTTGTAACCTGGCTAAAGAGCGATTAATTTAAGGTGCAGCACACCGGAAGAACCAAAAACCAATCACTATTTCGGATAAGTTTTTCAGCAAAAGCTCATTAAGCGTTACGAAAAAACGAATTCAGCATTTCTAAAAGAGATGTTTTATCATTCGAATTTCTGGCAGAAAACTATCTGAAATCAGGATACAATTTACTTACTCATATCAAAGAAAAATACTACTTTTGCACCCGTTTTCAGGCAGATGGTAATTAATTGATATGAAAAGACTTGGATTACTTATACTTACAATTTTGGTTCTTTCGGACCTGAATGTCAATGCAGAGAAAAGTGTTGAAAGACATAAAATTGATTTTTCGCTTGATATTTATTCAAAGCATCTTTGGCGTGGGTTTGCAAATGGCAACAGCCTGAGCATTCAGCCGGCGGTTGAATACAGCTATTCCGGTTTTTCGACCGGAGCCTGGGCCGCGGCAAGTATTGATGGGAGTTATTATGAATTTGATCTTTATACCTCTTATGCCTTTGGCAGTTTCGATGTAACACTATACGACTATTTTTGTCCGGTAAAACCGCTGAGCAACAATGAATTTTTCGAGATTGAAGAAGGAAAAACGAAGCATACTTTTGACCTGAATATTGAATATTCGCAGCCCGAAAAACATCCGTTTGCCTTATTGGCTGCCACTATGATATATGGTGACGATCTGAATCCCGATAACGGCAAAAACCATTATTCAACATATATTGAACCATCGTACAATACTACTATTTATACTATTGATATGCAGGCTTTTGCTGGCTTCACTCCTTTCAAAAGCTACTATGCTTCGTCAGCTTCATTCGTAAATACGGGAGTGGCTTTTGCCCGGGAATTCCCGATTGCCGGTAATTTTTCAATTGAAGCGAATATGAAACTCGCTTATAATCCTGACAGCAAAAAAGGCTGGATCAGCGTTGGCATTAGTCTGTAAAACCGGTTAACTTAATCTTCGAAATAAGATTTTCCTTTCCAGACAAACTGTTTACAGCACTTCCCTTTTTGATAATCAGCATACTCTGTTTGAGCAAAATTAACTTCGGTGCCATCGCTATGATAAACTTTTGGCAGCGACGACATTAAAAGGTTGTGGTACTCGTAATAAACCGAATCCTTGTAAGTATATTTCAACCAGGCGCCAAGATCTAATCCCGATTGAGGATCGGCAGCTATCTCTTTTTCATCGGCTGCAATGCGTTCCTTAAGCCATGCAGGCAACTCTTCAGCAGTATCATTATCCTTAGCGCATGAGGCAAACATAGCTAAAAATGTAAACAGAAGCAGTAATTTTCGCATAATCGCTTTTATTTTAATTAGTTAACAATAAGGGTTTATTGAGCTTTAAAACTTCCGAACCTCGTATTTTATCCTATTGATGTTTAATAACCTGCAATCATATACTATTGCAAATCGAAATCAGTAAATAAAAACCGGCAGCTTACCTGTTAATCTTAAGCCGATCGGGATTTACAGGTCGTTTTTTACTTTCGATCATATAAAGGCTTTTGGAGTCGAGAATCCTGTCGATCGGTATTGGTTCCGAAGCTTTTATCTCATTCATAATTGTATTGGTTTGGGCTTCGTTAACCGGGGGAGAATCAGAGTTCCTGGCCCTTTCCATTTGTTCAATAAGTGATGTTACTTTAGTCGAAAGTTCAGTGTACTGTGTACGCAGATTTTCGTATTCCTGAGCCACAACCTTTGTTTCGCCCAGCGAAGTTTCGGTTTTACGGTCGGCTTCCACAATTTTACCACGGTTAAAATACGCGTTTAAACCTCCTGAAACAGCAGTAATACCGGCAATAATTATACAGGCGCTGATAAACCGTTTCATAAGCTGAGGTTTCCATGAGGGCGAATCATTAGGAAGTTTTATAATAGCACTTCCGATAAAAAATATGGCCAGTATGCATACGCCAGCTGTTCCGAAACTGGCAAGTTTAACCAAAAAATCCAACGATCCTGAAGGTTCCATAGTTTGTTCCTTTTTAACATTGTTATTAATAAGCTGACAATTAAAGCTTGCAGCCGTTAACTAAAAAATATGCACACTCTTTGGTAATTATACAGGTTTTATGCTTCAATAAGAATAACAAAAATACTAAAAAAAGAAATTTGTCCGAAAGCGTTAGTCTGATACAGTTGATGCAATATGATAATAAGGGATGGGATTACGAAAGGTACTTTTAGAAAAATACGTTAACTTTTATTCTTTTTTGTAGTTACTTATAATAATTTCGAGTGTACTTATATTTTTTTAGTAGTTACTCTGAAAGTGTTTAAGCGAACTTTTATTTGTTCAGTAGTTACTCTGAAAGCATTTAAGTGAACTTTTATTTGTTCAGTAGTTACTCTGAAAGTATTTAAGCGAACT
>CAYQTT010000029.1:26539-38019 GCA_964420555.1 uncultured Lentimicrobiaceae bacterium
ATTTAAGTGAACTTTTATTTGTTCAGTAGTTACTCTGAAAGTATTTAAGCGAACTTTTATTTTTTCAGTAGTTACTTTGAAAGTATTTAAGTGAACTTTTATTTGTTCAGTAGTTACTCTGAAAGTATTTAAGCGAACTTTTATTTTTTCAGTAGTTACTTTGAAAGTATTTAAACGAACTTTTATTTTTTCAGTAGTTACTTTGAAAGTATTGAAGCGAACTTTTATTTTTTCAGTAGTCACTCTGAAAGTATTTAAGCGAACTTTTATTTTTTCAGTAGTCACTCTGAAAGTATTTAAGCGAACTTTTATTTTTTCAGAAGTTACTCTGAAAGTATTTAAGCGAACTTTTTTACATTCATTAATCCCGAAACCGAGAATCGTGAATTGCTGTTAGATTCTATCTTTGATTGACTCAACACAACTGCATAAGTGCATTATTTTTCAACGAGTTATAATAATATCATCAATAATTTTAATAAAAGGAAAAGCAAAAATGTATTTTTGCGTCCAGAGTGCCCCTTTATATGCACGTATACACTAAGCAAATATGCAGGGACGGAAAAGCCATCGCGGAAGTGTTCCGGCTGGCTTTAGATGGATGCTTTTTAAAAACTGGCTATTGCTTTAGCCTGGTTATTTCTTCCTTCAGGAATTTAGCATACTGGCTATACATAAATTTAAGGAATGGCGCATTGTCCTCTTTCTTACGTGCACTTTCCAAAGCTTCAATATACTTTAACCTATCCTGTTTATATACAATTCCCAAAGGCAGATTAAAATGAGCTTGAATAAAATTCATCAGCAGGCGCGAAGTACGCCCGTTGCCATCGCCAAAAGGATGAATGGTTACCAGCTCGAAATGAGCACGGAAAGCAATATTACATTTATCTTCAAAGGTTTTGGCCTTTACCATATCTACATTTAAGCTATTTAGCAGATTTTTAACCAGATCGGGCACTTTGCGGCAATCAGGAAATAAACGTGATCCGGCGCGAACACTGCACAATCGGAAATCACCTTTTGCAGTATCAAATGTGCCCAGTGGAGCATTTATAATTTCACCTGTGTTTAGCTTAACCTTTGATGCAATAGTTTTAAGTAAAGGTATTGATACGTAAATTACAGACTTAGTTTCGGTTGCTACGCTTAATGTATATTGTAGCGCTTTGTAGTAGTCCATCAACATTAAATGATCCTGCAAAGGTTTTTTGGGTGCCGTTTTGCCAAATTCAAGTAAATCAATTGATTGTTTTTCGGTAAGGGTTGATCCTTCAATAGCTGTGGAGTGATGCGAAATAGCATACCAGGTGTAACGTTCGTAATTTATTACTCCTTTGGCTAATTTTTGATACTCTTCTGCAAGAAGTTGTATTTTAGATGTTTCCATATGGCATGAAATTAAAGTGTAAAATTAGCATTTAAAATTGGTTTGCTTAAATTATCCATTCAATTCCAGTCCAATTGAATCTAATGTTCTTTGAAAATTTCCTTTGTCGTGATCTCCTTTTTCGGAAATATTGAGGTGAATCAGCTTTAATGTTTGACATTCTGATAAATGTCTTTCAATAATCTGCATTATTTCTTGAAAAGTGTAAGTGATTGTAGTTTCTATTTTTAGCATGGTTAAAAAGGATTTTTTGTGTGTAAATGATAATCATTTTAAAAATATTGGATTCTCAGGCGGTTAAAATTCAACTAAACAAAGTGTACCATTCCGGATTTTTCACCATCACTCTATGTAAGACCAATTCCTGAATTTTCATTTTGTTTTTCTTGACATCTTGTTGTGAATTGCTTTTAGATTGTATCTTTGATTGACTGAACACAACGGCTGAATTATATTGCCCCAAATGTGGGTCGTTGTGAATTGCTTTTAGATTGTATCTTTGATTGACTGAACACAACCGTGGCACCGGTTCAACCCTTATCATCTTCGTTGTGAATTGCTTTTAGATTGTATCTTTGATTGACTGAACACAACTAGGCAAAGTAAGCGACGGACGAACCAGCGGTTGTGAATTGCTTTTAGATTGTATCTTTGATTGACTGAACACAACCGAAGTGAAGCGGGCTATTCAGAAACAGATGTTGTGAATTGCTTTTAGATTGTATCTTTGATTGACTGAACACAACAACGGGAAATCAATGACCTTCACACCAGCCGTTGTGAATTGCTTTTAGATTGTATCTTTGATTGACTGAACACAACGTTATACACTGCCAATACGCCCACCAACTGGTTGTGAATTGCTTTTAGATTGTATCTTTGATTGACTGAACACAACCAAAAGGCATACTTAAAAAAGTGCCAAGAGGTTGTGAATTGCTTTTAGATTGTATCTTTGATTGACTGAACACAACTTAGCTACATTCGCGTTTGCTTCAGAACCCGTTGTGAATTGCTTTTAGATTGTATCTTTGATTGACTGAACACAACTTAATCCTTAATTCTTACCACAATGATTGCGTTGTGAATTGCTTTTAGATTGTATCTTTGATTGACTGAACACAACTTTTTTGATGCAGCTATATGTATCGGCAGTGTTGTGAATTGCTTTTAGATTGTATCTTTGATTGACTGAACACAACGCACTGGGCCTATGTTTAAAGTATCCGCGTGTTGTGAATTGCTTTTAGATTGTATCTTTGATTGACTGAACACAACAGGACAAAAAAAGGCCGCAGTCTCGATAACGTTGTGAATTGCTTTTAGATTGTATCTTTGATTGACTGAACACAACCTCCAATGTACATGCCCCTTTGCTTTACTTGTTGTGAATTGCTTTTAGATTGTATCTTTGATTGACTGAACACAACCAGCCGAAGCCCTTGTAAACAGCTTTATCGGTTGTGAATTGCTTTTAGATTGTATCTTTGATTGACTGAACACAACGGTTGGGTTCAACTAGGATGCGGTTAAGGTGTTGTGAATTGCTTTTAGATTGTATCTTTGATTGACTGAACACAACCTCACAAAACCGGTTGGCTTCGCGTGAGTAGTTGTGAATTGCTTTTAGATTGTATCTTTGATTGACTGAACACAACAAACGGCACTGCTTCCATGTACCCTTTAAGGTTGTGAATTGCTTTTAGATTGTATCTTTGATTGACTGAACACAACTTAACAACGATCTGGAACTATGGCCCGATTGTTGTGAATTGCTTTTAGATTGTATCTTTGATTGACTGAACACAACTCGCTCCTAAAAATGGCTGTCACCGAAGGTGTTGTGAATTGCTTTTAGATTGTATCTTTGATTGACTGAACACAACTGGTGGTTATACTGATACTGACATGAATGAGTTGTGAATTGCTTTTAGATTGTATCTTTGATTGACTGAACACAACATTCGGGCAATGTTAGTTTGATCGCTATGAGTTGTGAATTGCTTTTAGATTGTATCTTTGATTGACTGAACACAACGGGAACCAAGAAATACACCCTCAGCGAATCGTTGTGAATTGCTTTTAGATTGTATCTTTGATTGACTGAACACAACTTGCGCCAAACGAGTGCTTCGTCGAATGTGGTTGTGAATTGCTTTTAGATTGTATGTTTGATTGACTGAACACAACCCAACATCTTTTTTTAGTTGCACTCCCGCGGTTGTGAATTGCTTTTAGATTGTATCTTTGATTGACTGAACACAACCTCATTAACCAACTTAACACATCCTCAATAGTTGTGAATTGCTTTTAGATTGTATCTTTGATTGACTGAACACAACCTGATATATTTGGGATTGCACCGACTAAGCGTTGTGAATTGCTTTTAGATTGTATCTTTGATTGACTGAACACAACACAATCAATCCAGTTCTTAGACTATTCTAAGTTGTGAATTGCTTTTAGATTGTATCTTTGATTGACTGAACACAACTCTATTTGGGGTGATAAAACCGACCTTGTTGTTGTGAATTGCTTTTAGATTGTATCTTTGATTGACTGAACACAACGGCTCTGGTCGGATATGCAAGGGAGCTGCTGTTGTGAATTGCTTTTAGATTGTATCTTTGATTGACTGAACACAACATTGCCTGTGGAGGTAGTTTGCCGTGTTCTGTTGTGAATTGCTTTTAGATTGTATCTTTGATTGACTGAACACAACTAAGGGTAAAGAACATCAAACCAGCTGAATGTTGTGAATTGCTTTTAGATTGTATCTTTGATTGACTGAACACAACAATCATTTGGTGAAGGAGTAGCAGTAAACAGTTGTGAATTGCTTTTAGATTGTATCTTTGATTGACTGAACACAACTGGATTCTGCAATTGTATATTTCCATCCCTGTTGTGAATTGCTTTTAGATTGTATCTTTGATTGACTGAACACAACATACCCCTGTTCAATCAATTAACACACAACAAATTAAACCGGAAATCAGGATTTAAAAAAGTGTTCAGAAAAATCCTTCTCTTTGCAAAAGAGAAGGATTTTTTTATTCCTGCCGTCAGAATAATTCCAGTTGCTGAGGCGTTCCGGGCCGGTCCTTCAAATCGCGGCCACGAAAAAACTCCATCATCCCAAACTGTTTGTCGGTCAGGGAAAAAATAATAATTTCTCCTTTTGGAGCAAGGAAACCTTTTACCCTACGTACATGAACATCAGCATTTTCGCGGCTGTTGCAGTGGCGCACATAAATAGAATATTGCATCATTGTAAACCCGTCCTTTTGCAGGTTTTTCCGAAACATAGCATAATTACGCCTATCCTTTTTTGTTTCGGTTGGCAGATCGAAAAATACAAAAATCCACAAAATCCTGTATTGGTTTAGCCGTACCGTTAAATCCGATTCCACATCTTTATATTAATTCCGGGTACAATATGCGCCTGGATGTTCCGTCGAAACAAGCTGATAACGATGCCGTAGTGCGCTGTACCCCTATCATCAGCGGACTGCTGTTGCCATCAATCAGTATATCAAGTACCGGAATCTGCAACAATTGCCGCTTTATTTCCGGTGTTAATTCTTCGCAATCAGGAAACCCCGCAGCAACCTGAATTACCAGCCGATCGATATAAGGCCGGTAGGGTTCCATAATGTCCGATGCCAGGCACCAGGGATTGTATTTATTCCGGTGATGAATTCCAACAGCAGGCAACAGTCCGCTGGCAGTTAATGACCGAGCCACAATTGCAAGCAGTATAGCATAACCATAATTCAGCATAGCGTTCGGCATTTCACCTTCGCGGTCGCGGGTAAAACTTTTGTGGCTGGCAAAAAGATTTTCCCAGTAATAAGCAGCCGCGCGACCTTCCACATTATGAGGATCACCACTCTTAACCAAACCAAGATAATACTGCATCTTACGGCCGTCAATCCCATGTTGCCGCAAAAAAGCCGCCTGGTTACTTATTTTCGCCACAATGGTTTGCTGCCACAGGTTTTTTTTCAGCGGAAGCGAGCTTTCGAGCTGCTGATACATTTTTTCGGTAAAAGCATGGTGCGAGAACATCGGAAGCATTAATCCATAAGGCATATGTTTGGAATCGCAACTGATAATCGCCACATTATTATCATTAAGTTCAGCAATCAATGCGTTGGTGAGCGTAATTTGAGGACTATCCAGAACCAGGATACCGATATCCTCAATAGGAACATATACGGCCGGTTTATATTCTTTTTCAGGAAATTCGATATTCATCTGCATATCCTTTTTCTTCAGGTAGCAGGGATTGCCAAAATAGAGGGTGCGTTTTATCATACGTTTAATATTAGTCGGGGCGCGACTCTAAGTCGCACTCCGACTTAGAAACAACCAATCCCAGTTTCTCCACTCTATCCCTATTCACCAGATTTCCGGCACGCATTCCCACAAGATCAATATAAGAGGAGAACTCCCAGTCTTCGGCTCTCGCAACAAATCCGGCACTAACCGGATTATTGTGGATATAATTAAAACAAGTCTGGGGATATTGATACTCAGGAATATCAACTTTCATAAAAGTGACCCCAAACGAAGTGTACCAATGAGATGTAATTCCATTTATTTCATTCAGGCAAATGGCTTTGGTTTTTTGTCTAAAAAGAGAACCTGATGAGCTGTTCTGCTTGTTAATTGCTTTTGTATACGAAGAAAGGAGGACTCCAATTGAATAATTGAGAGATTGACCGGCTTTGGTTGGAGTGAGACTTGCTGCAGTCGGAGTGCGACTCAAAGTCGCGCCCCGACTAAGACGATCGGCAGCCCGACTAAATTCATCCCTCACCTCCAACATTAAATGAAAATGGTTAGGCATAAGGCACCATGCAAGAACATCGGCAAAGGGCAAAATATGAACCCTTATCTTGCGCAGAAAATAAAGATAATTTTCGCGATTATAAAAAACCAACTGCCGGTTATTACCTTGGTTATAAACATGATATATACCACCTGGCTCAAAGTACATACAATCATATTATTATTAACTATTCCGTTTATTCTGTTCCTGGCACTACAAGTCGGAGTCCGACTCATAGTCGCGCCCCGACTAAGCTAATCCTCGCCCCGACTTCGGTCTTTAGTGAGGGCTTCACTCAAAGTGAAATACTAACTATGCCCGGCTAACATGTATCCTTATATTATCAGTAAACTCAATTTCTATCATTAGTAGTGTGAATCAAAGTTGAGTTAAGCTTGAGAGGCTGCATAACTAAATGTTATATTACCAAGCCGATCAATCTTTAATTTGATACAATGCTCCTTAACATTGATCTTATCAGTAGTAAACTCAAGCTTATTGATTAATGAAAATTCTACTTTATCAGCAATAGCTATCGCCACATTATTTGGAATTGCATATAATCGATTTCCGGTAAAACTAACGATTTTATAAATCCTGTCTTGCTGATCTATATTTAGTTTTAAGTAATCTACCCCTAACATATTTATGCCTTCATCAACAGATGGAATATAGACAAGATCATTTGGCGAAAGATAGAAAAGCAATTTATTCCCCATATCATTTGTTTCCGGGCAAGGTGGCAGCCCTTGTTTCTGCCTTTCAATTACAATATTTAATGGAATTGTTTCATAGCTTCGCTTTCCGTCTTCATTTTTATAGATTGCAAAAAACAAGTTAGTCCCCTTTGCTGCTTCAACATACTTAGCCTTTTTATTGCCTGTTTGCCCAATACTAAATTTATTCCCTTTTGGTTCAAATGTTCTAACTTTAAAAATTGGCTGATGTGGCCGTCCGTTGTTCAATTCAGAAATATGTTTATTCAATTCCTCAATACCTTCAGGCGAAAATGCTGTTTCAGGATTTTGCTGGTTTTTATATAGATGGTTTAATAGAATTTTACGAACTCCTGTATCGGTTATGCTTTTTATTTTGGTTTCGTTGAAAGAAACATCAAGATTTACTCTTGATGCGACCAACATTTCTTTTTCATCACTAAAATAATACACTTCGGGTTTTACGACTTCTTTTCCCATCCATTTGAAATCAATATCAGCAAAGAATTTGACAATTTTCTTCTTGTCGTATCCTTCGTTAATTAGCTGCTTCACTTTTGTTTTCAGGTTTTTGTCTACTAGTGTCTCCCATATTTCGATTGCTGCATTTAGTGTAACTGCTTTACGATCGCGCAGATTAACATGTCCAGCCACAGTATCTTTATGCATAGGCTTACGAATGGCCCAGCTATCGCCTGTATTTTGTTTCACCAGTTCTTTCATCCACTTACCATCTTTATTTATATATTTCTGATGCCGGTTGACTGTTTTGTTAATTACCCTGATATTTTGTTTAAAGCTAACAACTGTAGTTTCTAACTTAATACGTGCTTCAACCGGAAATGATTCCCAAGGCTGTTTGAATACCCACTGATAGTTACTTCCTGAGACTCCATTGTATTTTTTATAACAGAGTATTGCTCGCAAATCTTCGCGGGCTACTTGTTTTTCTTCTCTTGATTTCCTTTTGTCTAGTGCATTCTGATTGTTCAGATAATTAATATGATTGCGGGTTGCACATGCTATAACCAGAGCATCCATTGCATGATGTCGGTGATCGATACGTTTTTTTTGAAATCCTTTTTGCAGTTCGAATGGCACCGCAGGCAAAAACTTCTGGAAGCGATCGTTATAGGTAGTAAACATGTTAGTTTTTGTAATTTCGTTTAACCTCTCAAATCGCGGTAAAATCAAATCATTCCAAATATCATTTAAACCCCAATCGTTCTTTAGCATAGAGGTAATTTGCCCATTACTTGCTAAAACGTTTTTGGAATTTACGCCATCATCCTTGCTGGTTTCGTCGCGTACAATATTGGATAATAGCTGCATTACAAATTTGCTAATGTATCGGGTGTCGTTCATTTGCCTCTCAATCATTTTTTCGGGAATATCATCCAATAAAAGCTTGTTCCGTTTGCCTCTGTTTTTACTGTAATGTTGCTTTACGAATTCCTGATATTCGTCTTCCGTAAAAATTTTAACCTTTTTACCTGAACCAGTTTCGATTATTTGCCCATGATGATTTTTAATAAATTCAAGACCTGTTTGGTTAGTTTTTTCTTTATTCACTGCTGCTTCGCAAATAACTTTATTGCTTAAACTGTCGTCGAAATACCGGCTTTGAGGTATAATGTGTTCAATTTCGTAGTCGGGTGTGAAAAGTTTGTTTAAAGGAATTATACCACCAGTGTAGGGTGACCTGTACCTTTGTTCGAGCCAGAGTTTGTATCGTTCTAAATCAGAGCTGGATGGCTGAGCTGCTTTACTTATTTTCTCAATATCTTCAGGAATTTCGATATCCGAATTCAGCACACCCTCTTCATAAATTTTCAAAATCTCCTGTTGAATGGGCGAATAAGGCCGAACATTTTCAACACTTGGATCATTCATGAGTTCGAGCAATAATGCTTTTATACGCAGGTTGGTGTTTTCATTTTCAGTATTTTTTTCTGTCATTTGTTTCCGTTTATCGGCCGGATTTTTCATCTCCCGCCCAAGCTCGATATGGATCTCATCAAAAAAACCATTTTCACCTTTGCCAAAATGTTCCCATATGTCATTAACCACACGCAGTGTTTCGGTAATTACCTGCTCAACAATAGGATTGCGTAACGAATGTTGCCTAAAATCGGATAGATAGGCTTCAAGGTCATGCTGTGTATTCCATTTGCTTGTTTCAGCGTTTTCCGAATGCCTGTTGTATACAATATAACTAACCAGCCATAAAGGAAGACCCTTAAAGTCGGTCTCACTTTTTAAACTAATTGCTTTTTCTCGCACCCTATCTTTAATTTGCTCATTAACTTCGCCAGTTATTATATTCTTTATTCTTTGAACAGTATTGCTATCAATTTTATCAAAATCCCAGTACTTGCCCAGGCGCATTAAAGGCAACAGTTTTTTTACAGCTTTTAATGAATAAGCTCCATATTCGTTTTTAAATGGAGGAAATTTTTTAAAATTCTCGCAAAAACTCTCTTTATGAAGATTGTTTTTCTCTGCAAAAGATTTAAGCGCCTTTTCATACTCAATTTTATCATTCACTGAATAGATAATGTGCCAGAGATTTTCCTCAATAATGGATGTTAAGAAGTCGGGTTGAATGTTTTCAACTTTTTCAATCCGGCTTTTAATCATTGAATATGTTTCGTTGCATGGGTATTTTTTATCTTCAACAAAATTCCACCTGTACGTTTTGTCACTTATTTTCAAATACTTCATCAAAGCTTTTTGTTCTATTTCTTTTCGTTCGTTGAGGAAATCAAAAAGTTTAGCAATGTCATCGTCAGTTGCCAGATGTTGTTTTGTAACGTCTGCATCAGTGTCGCGACTGTAAATTTTCAGGTTTTGTATCCATTGCCAAAGCCTGAATTCCTGAAACAATGGATTGGAACGGGGAACGCATTTGATTGGTTCATACCTTCTAACACCTTCAATCAAATAACTTCTACTTTCGAACAGACAATTACTGATTAATGATTTTTGACTACGCAGTGGTCGTTGATAGAAAAGGATATCATCAACGAAAAGGTGAACAAAATCCTTTTGAGTTAATAAATTTTTATGTGAATCGTTATGAGGATAAAGCTCTTCAACACATGCTTTAAATAATTGAGCATTATTAAACTCAGTGTTTAGTTCGAGTTGCTTACTTAATATCCTAATAAGTTCGTCTTTATAGAATTTGCGTTCAATGGTTCGTATAAGTTTACCCTTAATCTTTTGTTTTGGATTAATAAGCAAGGTATCATATATGAATTGCCCGACAGTTTTTTGTGATTGCTCAATTTCTGATTCAGTTTTCTTTTTTCTTAAAGTCCAATCTTCTTCAGCAGGTGCCCTGAAGCTCCTTTTCTCTTTACCATCTTTATCTGTTTTGACTGTTTTATCGTCGTTAAGGTCGGTGGTAACAATAAATTCTTTTGTTTTATCTTTCCAATCGAACATAGGATTTTTGCTGGCTCTGCGATACACCCAGCCATTTTCCAAAACTACACTATACCATATATCGGCTTTGCCTTTCTGCAGTTCATCGGCAATAACATCAATTACTTTTAATGAGTGAAACTCGACTAGTTTGTTTTTATTTTCCTCTTCTTCTTCTCCTCGGAGCTGATAATAGCCTCTTTTTTGATTAAAATGCAATAAAAGCCAGGCTAATTCCTCATTTTCGATTTTGGACTTTAGTGCTTTCTGTCTTAAATAATAAATGGTCCAGTCGAAAGGTACTTTTTGCCCATTTGAAATAATGTCGGGTTGTGATTGTTTGAAATCATTAAGCATTTCATGAAATGAATTCATAAAAACAAACTCATTGTTTTCATTGTAGGCAAGCTTTGGCTCTGTTTCGGGTAAGAATTTGCCATTTTTTTTATCAAAATCGATTTGATTTGCGTAGTGTTGTGGTAAAAACCCAAGTAAATTCAATACTCTGTGCAATCGTTCCCTTCGTTGCAGATGCCTTTCACGCAGTCTGCGCACTCCCCGAAAACCGGTTCGCTCGGCAGTTTGTGAAACAGAATTACCTTTATCGAATTCACCCAATATATCTTGTGACATAGGGATTATCCTACTACCTAAACCAACTATTTCACCTTGTTTTTCTTCAAAATTCTGGCTAATAAGTGCCCACCCTATCGAGTTGGTCCCCAAATCCAATCCTAATATTTTTTTCATGGTATGTAAAATATTGTGTTTTATAACTTATATTTGCATCTCAATCTAAAGCAATTCACAATAAGGATTATTCCGTTGTGAAAACATTTAAGGTGGTCTGTGAATAATGGATCGCCTTTTTTTTATATCATTTCGTGAATCCGCTAAGAAAAATAAGCATTATTTTATTCTATAAATCTGATCCGTAAAATGAACCACTAATATAAAACAAATTACTATAGATATATAAAGCGTAAGTATTTATTTAATCTGTTTGTTTAGGTTTGAAATAACAAACATCAGTAAAATGAAACACCTATCCTGATCTGATTAATTTTGGGAGAAGTTTCTGATTTATTGCAAACCGCAAAATGAAATT
>CAYQTT010000030.1:0-32220 GCA_964420555.1 uncultured Lentimicrobiaceae bacterium
TTTGGTCCTTTTGTATCAAGACAAAAGGACGAAATCAAAATCAATTTAGAAATTTCACTTCAAGTGGTATTTTATCCCAGCACATCAAAATAATATCTTGCCATTTTAACTTTTATATGGTTTTTAGCTAAATATTTACTATATTTGTGAATGAACTTTTAGTTTCTTAAACAGACAAGGAGGGCATATGCAACTTTTAAAAGAACGGATTATCACAGTAGGGCAATTCGCATGGTCAAGAGCCTTACTGCTTCAGATTATACTGCAGGACAGCGGCATTGATTGTTTCCTGGTTCCTAAAGATACTGTGCTCTCGCACGGTCATGTCGATATACGTGTAAAACAAAAGGATGTGGAAAATGCATTAAAAATAATTGCACTTTCATCCCACGATACAGGCAAAGCAAAAGAACAGGCCATCCACAAAATGCAGATTATCAGGCGTATACTGGTACCTGTCGATTTTTCGGAATTTTCGTTCAACGCTTGCCGGTTTGCAGTTACACTGGCAGCCAAATACAAAGCCGAAGTAAAGTTGGTACATGTTTTCTATAATCCGGCCATTGATGTATCGCCCTATGCCGATCATTATTCGTACCAGATCAAATTGGTTGAAAGCCTGCGCGAAATTGAAAAAAGCGCCCGCGAAAACATGCTCAAACTGGAGCATAAACTTAAAATATGGGCCATAAAGGAGAATCTGGCCAATATACGTGTTACTTCAAAGCTGATTAATGGTTTCAGTACCGACGAAATACTTGAGTATAGCAACAAATACAGGCCAGCTTTTATAATTATGGGTACGCGCGGACTTACGCGCGACAATTACAAAGCTTTCGGAAGGGTAGTGAGTAAAGTAATCGAAAATGCAACCATTCCGGTTCTGGCTCTTCCTGCAGGTTCTGTGAATACAATTGATGATATAAAATCTGTTTTGTATGCTACCGATTTTGATCCTTCTGATTATTCGGCCCTCAACAGGTTAATAAATATGCTGGCACCATTTAACATTAAGATTCATTGTGTGCATATTTGCCTGGTTGAGAAAAAGCCATGGGATTCAGTTAAACTGGATGAACTGAAATCGCATCTGCTTAACGAATACAAGGATGTTGACATCAGTTTCAATAATATTATCAGTGATAATCTTCTTTCCGGTCTCGAAACCTATATCCGCGACAACAAAATTGATGCTCTGGCTGTAACCACGCACAAGCGTAATCTTCTCGAAAAAATATTTATCCCGAGTATTTCGAGAAAAATATACAGCGAAACCGGCAAGCCGCTGTTGCTGTTTCATGCAAAACCTGAATAGAAGCATTTTGATATCTCTAAGTTGGTGGTTTGATTGGGCTAAAGCCCTCGTCGAACAGGATATCAGCATTCCCCGACCTGAAGGTCGGGGCAAATGATATGCCGAAAATTATCCCGTTCAAGGGATAACAAAGCGTTACCTATTTCAACGGTTTGGTGTTTTGTTGCGAACTACCCCCTCCTGTCATGCTGAGCGGAGCCGAAGCATCAAGGGAGGGCTGGGGAGGGTACAAAATCCTTTAATTTTTTTTCCTTACTTTTCTGTTGAGTTAAACAAGTGCATTTCGGTTATTTAAGGATTTTTAAAAATACAAATCAGAGATTAAATCAATCCAGGTTAAAAGCATAAACCCCGTTATATTGATTTGCACATATTCATCATATCTATATCGTAAAATATTTATCTTCGCATCCTGCAACTAAACTTCAACTGCATTTGTTATAAACAATCAAAACAATATTTTCCCTTACTAAATACGAATCGTATGAAATTACGTTTACTTACGTTGGGCATATTCTGCCTGTTGTTTTCCGGCTTGCTGCAAGCTCAGAAGAAACAATATGAATTTAAGAAAGATACCGTAAAATTTACCCGCGAAATGCTTCCGGCAAAATATACGGTCGATACCCGTATCGACAATATGGGTTACTGGAAACGTATGGCCCAGGCTGGCCTTGTTCCGGTTGCGCCTGATGCTCCGGCTCCGGCTCCGATTTATAAAACAAGTAAAGTTACAGCGAAAGGAATGGCTATTGGAAATTCCCCTGATGTTCCTGTTACTACTACCAATACCACACAAAGCGAGAACTCAGTTTTTATTGATCCTTCCACCGCTGCTATGGTTGTTAATTCAAATAATTCGACCAATTATCCGGCTACAGGAACCGTTTATGGTGCCGATGCACTAACCTCTTCGGACAGTGCAAATACCTGGGGCGGCACTACGCAAGGTCCTACCGGAAACAACAGCGGCGACCCGGCAGTAGTTATTAACCATAGTGGACGATGGTTTATCGGATATATTAACAGTGGCAGCGGACAAAGCGTTGCTTACAGCGATAACCAGGGTGGAACATGGACTTCGAAAGTTGTTGCCACTGCTCCTGCAGGTTTCAACAATATGCTCGATAAAAACCATATGTGGATTGATAACAGTCTTTCGAGCCCTTATAACGGAAACCTGTATGACGCTTGGACTACTTTTGGTGGTAACAGCGATGGCGAAATAGGTGTTTCGAGGAGTGATGATGCCGGTTTAACCTGGAAGCCGGTAATTCATGTGAGTTCGGCAGCCAATGCCGGCAGTCATAACCAGGGTGTAAATATAAAAACCGGACCGAACGGTGAGGTGTATGTCGTATGGGCTATATACGACGGTTGGCCTACAGATGAAAACGCGTTGGCAATTGCACGATCCTTTGATGGAGGTCAGACTTTTCAACCTGCTACACGCATTATCGAAAACATCAGAGGAATCAGAAATCACGCTGTAACACAAAATATGCGTGTAAATTCATTTCCGAGTGTAGCTGTTGATATAAGCAATGGCGAAAATCGCGGAAACATATACGTTGTATGGACAAATGTTAACACTCCCGGAGTAAATACCGGACAAGGTGTTGAAATTTACCTTATAAAATCGTCGGACCAGGGAGTCACATGGTCAACTCCTGTAAAAGTAAATACTGATCCGCTGGGAACCAATAAACAGCATTACCTGCCCTGGATTACCTGCGATCCGGCAAACGGAAATATTGCCGTAATTTTTTATGATAACCGCAACGTGTCTCCTTCACAGGCCGAAGCATGGTGTTCCGTGTCGGTTGATGCTGGTGAAACATTTACCGATTTTGCTGTAAGCGATGTTGCTTTCACGCCTACACCTATCCCTAACCTGGCCGACGGCTACATGGGCGATTATTTAGCTATAGCAGCACAGGATGGAGTAGTTTATCCCTGCTGGACTGATACACGCACCGGGTATGCTATGACTTATGTATCGCCATTCCTTCTTACACCGGCCATGAACCAGGCTTACATCGCTTACCAGGATCATGATCTGAATGATTATTCGGCAGGCAATAACAATGGTACTCCTGATTTTGGCGAAAATCTGCTGCTCACGCTTGATGTAAAAAATATTGGTGATAAACCCGATACCGCTGTAATGGTAACGCTAAGCTGCGATTCGCCATTAGTTACAATGACCGACAGCACTGAGTTTTATGGCAACTTCGAAATCGGGGAAATAAAAAGCATCATTGATGGTTTTGCATTTCATATTTCGGATTCTGTAGCTAACGGTACCGAGTTGGTTTTCAATGTGAAATCGGTTAATAATATCGATAGCGTGAACTATAGTACGTTCACTATCACCGCATTTGCCCCTGAGCTTACTATCAGCAATATCAGTATCAGCGATCCGCTTGGCAATAATAACCAGGTTCTAGATCCGGGTGAAACTGCCGAAATTACTATCCAATATATAAATAACAGTTTGTTTGATGCCACACATCCCGTAAGTCACCTGCAATGCTCGCAATCATTTGTAACTATAGGGAATTCAATGGTTAGTATTCCGGCTATAGCACAAGGTCAGACAGGTAGTGCAACTTTCGAGGTAACTGTTGCCAGTATTCCTTTCGGATCGGCGGCACAGTTTACCAACAAAATTGATTATTCGTACCAGAGTTCGCAGAAATCATTCCTTGAACCTATCGGACTTATTGTTGAAGACTGGGAAACTGTTGGTTTTACAAAATTCCCCTGGTCGTTCAGCGGCGACAACAACTGGGAAATTGATAATGCCACGTATTATGAAGGTGCTTATGCAGCCCGATCAAAGTCAATTGCACACAACCAAAGCGCTTCACTTAATATTACCTACAAGGTTCTATACGATGATACTATCTCATTTTACCGCAAAGTATCGTCGGAACTGTTCCATGATGTACTGAGTTTTTATGTCGATAATGTAAAAATCGGTCAATGGTCAGGAAACCAAAACTGGAAACGCAGTGCATACCCCATTACTGCCGGCGAACATACGTTCCGTTGGGAATATTCGAAAGATGCTGCAAATGTAGCCGGACAGGATGCTGCCTGGGTTGATTTTATTTTATTCCCGCCCGAAACCCGCACAATGGTTTATGCCGGTAACAACACAAGCTCCTGCGAAAATGCGCCTGTTCAGATGAATGCTACGGCCACCAATTATCAATCACTCCAATGGTCAACTTCAGGATCAGGGGTTTTCAGTGATGCACTCATTCTGAACCCGGTTTACACTCCAAGTGCTTCGGATGTAGCCGCAGGAAGTGTAACATTAACGTTAACCGTTACCGGATTATCGTATAAGGAAACCTCACAGAGTAGTTTTGTACTTACTTTCAACAACAGAGCATTGGCAAATGCCGGTGCTGATGCTGTGGCATGTGAAGGTACTGCAATCAGTTTAAGTGAAGCTACGGCTCTGTATTATTCAGCTTTAAGCTGGAGTACTTCCGGGAATGGCGTTTTCAGCGATCCGGCATCTCTTACACCTCAATATACTCCGGGCAGTGCCGATATAGCTGCTGGCTCAGTTATGCTTAGCCTTACCGCGGTTACCGGCAACGCATGTCCGCCGGCAGTTGATACACTTATGCTTGCTGTTAACAAGCGTCCGCAGGCTGCACTTACACTGGCAACAGAAATCTGTCGCGGCGACAGCACTCAGCTCGGTTTCAACCTCACTGGCACAGCTCCATTTACCGTTGTTTTCGACAATGGCGAATCATATACTGTTCCTGCAAACGAATATCAGCAATGGGTAAGTCCTGCCGCAACAATGAATTATACAGTTCAAAGCATAACTGACGCAAACGGATGTTCAAACACAACTCCGGTTACGGCTGCTATCCTCGTTAAACCTTCGCCGGATGTGAATATGTCTGCCGATACCATTTTATGCGGCAACATCACGTTAAACCTGAGTGCCAATGCCGAAGGAGCTGTTTCCTACCTCTGGACTCCGGGCAATGCCACAACCCCAACTATCAGTATTGATACAGCAGGCGCCGGACTGAGTACCCGCATTTACACCGTTGTTGCAAAAGGAGCTAACGGATGTACAACTACGGCAAAAAGTACGGTAAGTTTTAAGAATTGTACAGGAATTGAAGAAATGGTTGGCAATGTAAGGTTCATGCTTTATCCGAACCCTAGTAACGGACAATTCGCCATCGAATTTAAGAGTGGCGGCCGCGAAGAGGTGAATATGAAAGTTGTTAACGCATCAGGAGCAACCGTATTTGCGCTCAATTCAATTGCAATAAATGGTAACATGACCAGGGAATTCGACTTGCGAAACCTTGCCCGCGGAACCTATATGCTGATACTCGAAAACAATAAGATGCAGATATCAAGGCAGTTGATTATTGCTAAATAGATCAGACACCAATCTAAATCTTACATAAAAAGAGGCTATCTCAGATCCGGGATAGCCTCTTTATCTTTTATAGAAATGTCAGATTATTATTCACTATTCACCTTCCTCTGCATTGATCGCAACCTAAACGCGACATCTACTCACTATTTTTTTTTCACTATTCACTATTCGTTATTCACTCTTCACTTTTCACTCTTCACTCATCACATTCTAGCCATAAACGCATCCTTGATATGGTTCAGAACTACTTTTCCACCGCCAAGTAAAATCCCAACCACATCAAAACGGGTTTCTCCATTAAAACCTGCAAACTGAATATAAGCATCTGCTGTGCGAACTATGGCTTTCATTTTTGCAGGTTTCACTTCCATTTCCGGTTCGCCAAAATGATCGGTAGTGCGGGTTTTCACTTCTACTATTACAAGCCATTCGCCATCGCGGGCAATAATATCCAGTTCGTCGTGGCCAAAGCGCCAGTTCCGTTGCAGAATCTGATAACCGATGCGGCGGAGGTGTTTTTCGGCCAGGTCTTCGCCGATTTTACCAAGTTCGTTGTGGTCAGCCATGGGAAGGGGTTGAAGGGTTTGAAGGGTTTCTGGTTTAGCTTCGCTGAGCTCGCTGCGCTCGGTTCAGGTTTCAGGGGTTCAAAGTTCAAGGGTTCAATTGCCTGCGGCGTTCCTGCTTCGTTCCTCGCAGTGACAGTTCAAGGGTTCATCACTTCAAAAGCAGTTTTATCAGATATAGAATGACATAGATAAACACAAAAAATCCCAGGAAGAAAAGCGCAGGTTTTAAGATTTTGCGAAGCATTGTGCCGGGTTTTGCTGTTTCTCCTGAAGGTAAAAACTGTAGCGAAACGTTTCCGGTTTCAATGTTTAACTGAACGTCACGGCCCATAATCAGCGCCCGGTTATCGGCCATATGCCCTGCCGGGAAATTGAAACATACCGGTATCCCGGCTTGAGTGGCATAATCCGAAATAATTTGCTCTGCCTGTTTGCCAAAAGGCACTGCGTTATCATTCATTTTGGTCATCCCACCAACAATAATCGCTTTCAGACCTGACAGCTTTCCGCTTCGTTTCAGGTTCATCATCATACGATCCACATGGTAGAGATATTCATCCAGGTCCTCGATAAAAAGGATTTCCCCTTCAGTTACTATATCCGAAGGTGATCCGGTGAGCGCGTATAGTATCGAAAGATTCCCACCGGTGAGCACTCCGGCGGCATTACCGGGTTTATTCAGGAGTTGCGGACTTACTGAATACTCAAGTGTTTCGCCAAAAAGTGCTTTGCGTAACGTTTCGATGGCAGTTTCTGAGCCCTCATCAGCAAAATTGATAGGCATAATAGCATGAAGGGTTTCAATGCCAAACTGTGTTTGAATATGCGAATGCAGCACGGTAGCATCGCTGTAACCGACGATCCATTTGGGATGCTGTTCGAAAGTGCTGAAATCGATCATATCGATAATACGAACGGTTCCGTATCCCCCGCGGGCACACACAATGGCTTTGATATCTTTATCGTCGAGCATCATTTGCAGATCGGCAGCGCGTTCCTCGTCAGTGCCGGAATACTGGTTGTTTTCGCCAAACAAATGAGGACCTGTCACCACCTGCAATCCCCACGAACGGAATGTACTGAAAGCAGCCTCCATTTCGGAAGGGGAAACTTTTCGGGCGGTTGCAATAATGGCAATTTTATCGCCGGTTTTCAGGTAGGGAGGAGTGATCATAGATGGAGATTTCACATCAAAAGTAATGAATCCTGAGGAAATCCTGTTCTGCAGATGAGAAAAGAAAACCACTCAGGCATTGAGTTCAGAAAGGAAAACTAAGGGTTTGGATGAATTTCAAAATTAATATTGCCTTAAAATTCCAGAAATATCGCTTAGCAGGCCTTGGAATTTGGGTTTTGGAATTTGGTACTTGGGTCTTTATCCTCCCTGAAACCCAACCCCCAACCCCTGAATCCTATATTTTAAAAGCCAATTCACTCAAACCCTTCCCATTTCATAAGCTAATCAGTATCTTTGCACACTATTTTTACCAGGAGGAAAACTATGACTGATCCCAGCACAAAAACCTTTAAACGTTACACCGTTACTTCAGCTCTACCTTATGCCAACGGCCCCATCCATATCGGGCACCTGGCCGGAGTATACATCCCGGCTGATATTTACGTGCGCTATTTACGCTCGGTAAAGCGCGATGTTTTATTTATCGGCGGAAGCGATGAGCATGGCGTACCTATTACCATTCGTGCCCGGAAGGAAGGCTTAAGCCCTCAGCAGGTCGTAGATAAATACCATGGAATAATTAAAAAATCGTTCGAAGAACTGGGAATTTCCTTTGATATATACAGCCGTACTTCGGCACCTATTCATCATGAAACGGCGTCGGACTTCTTCAAAAAAATGTACGAACAGGGCGATTTTATCGAAAAATACAGCGAACAATATTATGATGTGGAAGCAGGGCATTTTCTCGCCGACCGCTATATTACAGGAACCTGTCCCCGCTGCGGCAACGAACGGGCTTACGGCGATCAGTGCGAAAACTGCGGATCGACCCTCAGCGCAACTGAGCTTATAAATCCAAAATCGGCATTAAGCGGTAATGTGCCGATTATGAAGGAAACCAAACACTGGTTTCTGCCCCTCGATAAATATGAGCCCTGGCTTAAGGAATGGATACTCGAATCGCATCGCGACGACTGGAAAACCAATGTTTACGGGCAATGCAAATCGTGGCTCGATAGCGGTCTGCAACCCCGTGCCGTTACCCGCGACCTCGACTGGGGCGTAAAAGTGCCTGTTGAAGGGGCCGAAGGCAAAGTATTGTATGTTTGGTTCGATGCGCCTATCGGTTATATTTCCGCTTCGCGCGAATGGTCGGAGCAAACAGGTAAGGATTGGGTACCATACTGGAAATCAGCCGACAGCAAACTTGTACATTTCATAGGGAAGGATAATATTGTTTTCCATTGCATTATTTTTCCTGCCATGCTCAAAGCGGAAGGCACCTATATTTTACCTGATAACGTTCCGGCCAACGAATTCCTGAACCTCGAAGGAGATAAAATTTCTACCTCACGCAACTGGGCTGTATGGCTGCACGAATACCTTGTAGATTTCCCGGGGAAACAGGATGTGCTCCGCTATACCCTCGCTGCCAATGCGCCGGAAGCTAAGGACAACGACTTTACCTGGAAAGATTTCCAGACCCGCAATAACAGCGAACTGCTGGCGATTTTCGGTAATTTCGTAAACCGTACACTTGTGCTTACCCACAAATATTTTGGCGGCGAAGTACCTGCTTTGGGTGAGATAAATGAGTATGACAATCAAACTATATCGGAAATTTCCGGATTCCCTGACAGGATAGCAGCTAGCATTGAAGCATACCGCTTCCGCGAAGCGCTCAACGAAATGATGAACCTGGCGCGCCTGGGCAATAAATACCTTACGGAGACGGAGCCATGGAAAAACTTCGCTTCCAATCCCGAAAAGGTGAAAACCAACCTGAATATTTCGTTGCAGATATGCGCCAATTTAGCCATTCTTTGTGAACCATTCCTGCCGTTTACCGCCGGCAAACTCCTCGAAATGCTCAATTCGCCACAGTTACTTTGGGGCGATGCAGGATCGTGCACCTTACTAGAAGCAGGTCATAAACTCAATGCGCCGGCTTTCCTGTTCGACCGTATTGAAGATGATGTAATTAACGCACAGGTAAAAAGGCTTACCGATACCAAAGCCGAAAATGCTGCTGAGAACAGTGTTATTGCCGAACAAAAACCCGAAATCACATACGACGATTTTACCAAACTCGATATGCGAACCGGCACCATCATTGAAGCTGAAAAAGTCCCTAAAACCGCAAAACTTCTGAAACTTACCGTCGATACCGGACTTGATAAACGCACCGTAGTTTCGGGCATTGCCGAGCATTATACACCGGAACAGGTGATAGGCCAGAAAGTAGTTATACTTGCCAACCTGGCCCCGCGCAACCTGAAAGGAATCGAATCGAAAGGCATGATATTGATGGCCGAGAACAAGGAAGGAAAGCTTTGTTTTGTTTCGCCTACGGAAGCTTTCGGGAATGGGAGTGAGGTGAGGTAATATAGGGTTGAGCAGTTACACCAATATTTCAACTCCGGGTAGATCAACTTGTCAGGTTCGGAAAATTAATTTACTTTTGCAACCCGATTAGGATGGCCTCATAGTTCAACGGATAGAACGGAAGTTTCCTAAACTTTAGATACAGGTTCGATTCCTGTTGAGGCTACTATAGTCTAAATAATCACCTATAAATCATGTATTTGTAGGTGATTATTTGTTTTTACATACGTTTTTACATAAACCAATTTATGATTTTATCGGGCAAAGCCGTTTTGGTGATGAAAAACCAAACGAAAACCTGATAATAAAGGATTGCAATAATAACTTAATATTTTCTTTTTGGGTTATCTGGGTTTGCTGATAACAGCTTACTCTTCATTTGTGATCCCTAGTGTTCACTAAAAAGTAATAGCAATTCTTTGAAGATTATGCATATCATTTAAATGTTGTCGCCAGAAGGAAACGAGCAAATGATAATTTCATAATGAAAGGCAAAGTTTACGATTTTGACTCTTCAACTATCGATTTATGCTTGAATGTATTCTGGTGGGCTAAATTTCGCAAAGCAAAAGGAGGAATAAAGATCCATACTCCTTATGATAAAACCACACAAATACCTGCATTTATGCACAATAACAACTGCAAAAATAAACGACGTGAATGCAATGGATGTAATTCCTTATGAGAGCGAAGCGTACTATATTTTTGATCGTGGGTATGTAGTTTATACCAGGCTACACAAAATCACCAATCATTCAGCATACTTTGTAATACGAGCTAAGTCTAATCTCAATTTTGATCGGATGTATTCCAGGAAAGTGAATAAAACAACAGGCGTTGAATGCAACCAGATTGGAAAATCAGGAGGATTTTATGTATCAAAACAATACCCCGATAAATTGAGAAGAGTGAAGTTTTATGTTTAGGCAGCCACGCGAACTTTTGTTTTCTTAACCAACAACTTTGAACTTTCAGCAGAACAGATTGCGTTGCTATACAAAAATCGCTGTCAGGTTGAGTTATTCTTCAAATGGATAAAACAACATCTGAAAATAGAGTGCTTCTGGGGTACGTCTGAAAATGCACTACGCATACAAATTTACTAAGCAATAATTGCACATTGTCTGGTCGCAATTGCAGGATATGACCTTTAATTTGAACGCTAGCACCGAATTAAAAGAGGCCCTTGAAAGCCATCTTGAGCAAACACATGAGCAAACAGGCCGTGTAGAAATGGTTTTTGAACTTATTGGCAAAAAAGGCAACCGCTAAAAAAACGAGGCCATGGAAGGACTCATAAAAGAAGGCGGCGAAATAATGGAGCAATGCGAAGAAGGGCCTATGCGCGATGCAGGTATAATTTCAGCCGGTCAAAAGATCAAGCAATATGAAATCGCTTCATGCGGAACACTTTGCCACTTTGCCGAAACGTTTGGCCTAACCGAAGCTCCAGATTTACTCGAACTAACCTTGAACGAGGAAAAGGATGCAGACGAAAAACTTACAGAAGTTGCCGTTTCGGCAGTTAATGTAGAAGCTTCGATGGAACAGCTGTAAACGTAAAACCATAAGTTATTTCATTAGGTGTTAATAAACAGCGCAGTACGATTTGTACTGCGCTGTTCTTGTTTCTAACTAACGATAGTATGCTCGGTTCCACCGAGACAGCAAATAAGTGCCTGCTCATGCCAAATCGTTAAAGTTGGATTTCCTCAGTACCAACACCAAAAATATTAATCCTTCAAACAACGAACGGAAAAACCTGTAGTTTTAGCTGAATAATAGATGGCAGAACTTGCGTAATTATTGGTTATGCTCAGGTAATAGATAGCTTCGGAAGAAGCCTCATCTGAACTCCACCAGTAGGTTTCGTCGCCACTATGGTAGGATGTGCCCCAGTTAATGCGATAACCGGCAGGATAGCCTGAAAAGCCTGTTGCATTGCGCTTTTCAGGATAATCGGTATTTCCGACAGTACCGGTTCCGGTGTGAAATGTCCAACCAGTTGCTGTTGCTAATGCTTTAGCATATTTATTTCCGGTGGTTGTTCCATCATAATTATACCCATGATCCTGGAGAAACAATTGCAAATCTTCCCAATCGGAATTTGAAGGAATATGCCAGCCGCTGGGGCATAATTTTGTATTCACCGCATACCCGTTATATAATGCTCCATAAGTATCTTTAAACGCAGTTTCGTCATTATTGTACCAACAATAGGCAGCAGTCGTTAAATTATACCATTCGTTGTCTACAGTTACTAAGGGAATATCAGCTCCATCATTGTATTTGGTGGTTTTCAGATTTTCTGCCATCCACGTTTGGGTTCCAAGAGTTACTGTAGAATAAACGTTTCCACTTGTATCGGTAACTGTAACAGGTAAAGGAGCAGTTACATTAATAGTAACTGTTTTACTAATAGTATTATAAACCGCTATATCGGTAGGAGTAAAATCAACCTTCAGATTTTGATTGGTGCCTTCATTAAGTTTTGTACCTGCAGCAGGTGTATATACAAAGATGCCAGACACATCAGCTGTTGCATTTAATTGGGTTGCACTAAGCAAGGTGCCATAACTGATATCTGCCGGGTTTGCCCAGGTGATAACCGGATCTATTTTGGTCACAACATTAATTTTTACAGTTTTGCTTGCCGTATTGTAATTGGTAGCATCAGTTGGTGTGAAAACTACTTTCAGTTCCTGGTTAATACCTGCGATTAACGTTGTACCAACAGGCGGGGTGTACACAAAAGTGCCGGCTACATTGGCTGTTGCATTTAGTTGAGTTTCACTGAGCAATGTGCCAAAACTAATATCAGCCGGATTAGCCCACGTAATAACCGGATCTTTTTTTGTTGTTGTTTCATCTTTTTTGCAACTCAATGTAATTGATGTCACAAATCCTGTTAGAATAAGAAAACAAATTGCTGCTTTGATTTTGATTTTCATAAGTTGGTGTTTTAAGTAAAAATTTTTTAAATAATCAGGTTTAAATTCTTGTAATAAAGCCCCTTTCAAAGAATTCAGTTAAGAGTATTAAAATGAATAGTGAGTTATGTTAGATTAGCTAGGATTTTTTAGTATCAGCATACAGTGTTTTGGCTGTTTACTTCAGTAAATTTAGTTGGTTAATCAGAGGTGAGGCTTTGGTTTTACACCACATGCCGCATAAGCAGGATGACAGGTCTGTTATTCTTGTCGAGTGCAAAATCACTTACCGTTAAATTGCTGTAAATTGCAGTTGTTTTTATTGCTGCTTCTATGAACCGAAAAATTACGTTTGCTGAGTTTGGGATTTATTTTCTTTTATGGATTATTCTCACTCTTTTTCTATTGTACCTCATTTACGATTTTAAAACGCCTTTTTTACAGCAGTTTATTGCCACAATGGTTGTTACCGGCTTTACTTCTTTACCGGCTTACCTGTCGTCGAAAGTGCTGGTACCAAAGCTTTTATATCGAAAATTAATCAGGAAATTTATTGGCGCATTGCTTCTGACGGCTTTTGTAAATACGGTAGTGACATATTTTATAGCCGGGGCATTTTATTATGAATTGAGCGGCAAATCGATTTTTGCAAACATCGCTGTCATTCAGGCAATTTCTGCATCCTTTTTTATCATTAATTGCATTGTTATCGTTGTTAGTGGTGCTATTCAAATCATTATGGACCGTTTTGGTATGGAAGAGCAACTCCATGAGGTGGAAAATGAAAAGATTAGTACTGAACTTGCCTTTCTTCGCGCACAGATAAATCCACATTTTCTTTTTAATGTTTTGAATACCATTTACTTTCAGATCCAAAAGGAAAATAGTGAAGCACGAAACTCAGTGGAAAAACTCTCGGAAATGCTTCGCTACCAGCTTTACGAATGCACTACCGATATGATTGATATTGCGAAAGAATTAGCTTATATCGAAAATTACGTAGCTGTGCAGAAGATGAGGATGGAGGCTGGTACCGATTTGCATTTAAAGCTTCCGCTGGATATTGGTTCTTTTAAAATTGCCCCTCTCCTTATATTACCGCTTGTTGAAAATGCATTTAAGCATATCTCCAATTATAAAGATCCGACTCAAAATAAACTTTATATTTCTATATCGATTGAACAGGATTCTCAGTTTGTAGTGGAAGTCATTAATACGTATAATTCGTCAAATGGCACGGAATTATTGCAAAATGCAAGCGGTCTCGGGCTGAAAAACCTGGAACGAAGGCTGGCGCTATTATACCCTGCACGACATTCGATAACCATGAAACGCGACGGAAATACCTATGAAACAACGCTAAAAATTCAATATCATGATTAATTGTCTTGTAGTGGATGACGAACCCATTGCCCGCGAAGGGTTGATGGAATATGTAAGGCAGATTGATTATTTAAACCCGGTGGCCCAATGCAAAAGTGCAGTGGAAGCAGCGGGTTTGTTACAGAAAAATAAAATAGACTTGATTTTTCTTGATATACAAATGCCAAAACTTACCGGTATAGAGTTTGTAAAAGCGCTTGCAGACCCTCCGCTTATTATTTTTACAACGGCTTACTCAGAGTATGCGTTGGAAGGATTTGAACTTGATGTGGTTGATTATTTGCTCAAGCCAATTTCATTTGCCCGATTCCTGAAAGCAGCTGAAAAAGCACAAAGTTATCTTTGTGCGCGAAAGAAAGATGTTAGTATTACCAATGATTTCTTTTTTATTAAAAGCAACGGTAAAATTGAAAAAATTATAATGGCGGAGGTACTTTACATTGAAGCCATGGCAAATTATGTGATTATCTACACACAGCAAAAAAAGCACATTACATATCTCACCTTTTCAGGTATCGAAGATCAACTGCCCGCTGAACTCTTTGTTCGTATACATAAATCCTTTCTGGTTGCGATAGCAGCCATTCAAACTATTGATGGAAATGAAGTTATCACAAACTTAATGCGTCTTCCGCTAAGTAAAAATTATAAAAATGATGTTATGTGCCGGATTGAATCAAGGTTTATTAAACGGTGAACTTAATAACAGCGCATACAACTCTCACATACTGAAAAGATATATAACTTAAAAATGCGATTTCTTGAGCCAGGCTCAAAATCCGATTATACTATACCTGACAGAGAAAACTTTTGCTAATATTCCGACATGCGAGAGTGGAAGAACACGAAAAGCTGGATGAATTTGATAAATGCCAGTTAGGCGCAATTTTACGACAACAGACAATAATCATATAAAATGAAATAATTTCCTGGCTTCAAATTCCAATCTCTCTTCTACGCATCTTGGACTATTTTTACAGAAAAAGTATTCTTTGAGCAATTTGGATATTGCATACTACATTTTACAACTTCACAACATTGAGAAATACGAATCAAAAAAATATCAACCTAAAGTTGACAGTTTCATTAAGGGATATGAATCAATAACACAAATTAGTATTGAAGAAATACGACCCATCCCAATGCTTGGGCTAAGTTTTTATTTTTTCTATTTAGGTGTTCAATGTGAGCGTTACTACAATTGGTCGAATTCCTTTTTAAGTGAAAATTATTTGAAAAGATATATCAATGGACGTATTAAAAGATACTATGACATTTGTAAACCTGGAGGCAATAAAAACAGTGCAAAATAAATAGGTTTTCAAGTGCCTGGCACAGCTTGCCCGTTTTAATGGATTCCCTAATGGAGTGTAAGTTTAACTTTTCCTGCCCGCTGAAGGCATGCAAATGCGGCAGATTTACTGTTATTTTGTAACGGCTTTGCACAATAAAATCACTAACGGCCAGACTCTATCTGGCCGTTAGTGATTAGTAAACGAGTGGGGTTTATTGCTTAATACTATCCCAATAACGTCAGATGAGGTTTTTGCAGGTGATATCAGAGTCAGATTAACCGGAAATACAACATTTCATGCAGTACCAAAAGTTCTTTTTATTTTGTGACCGCCTGTTGCGATATTCCTGCTTAAGTAACCACAATCTGAGTTTTATTAAGCTAATTTTACCTATTATCAACGGTCAGGTTATTAAATTCATTTCCAAGTTCATCCATATCACGATTAAACTCAAGTTTGAAGGTTTCCCAGTCAGTTTGATTTTTTTCGTAATTATTAATACGGTTTGTGAATTCAGCATTCCTTGTTTCCAAAGCATCAATTCTTTGTTTGGCAGCTTCATCCACATTATTTCCGTTTCTTTTTAGTTTCGTTTTCTCCTGCGAGATACGTAGCTCATTCTTCTTGATTCTTGCTTCAGCATCGATTTTGAATTCTTTCCATTCCTGCTCATTCGCGGCTTTCACTATTGCAGTGTTTGCATCCTGTTTAGCTTCTGATAAATCTTCACGGGCTTCCTGAACATTTTCCTTTGCATTTTCCGCTTTTTGTGATGATGAATTGCAACCTGTTAAAATTATCCCTTGAATTAGAAAAATTGCCAGGGCAACAGTTAAAATTGGTTTTTTCATTTTTTTAGTGTTATAAGATTTTTGTTTCTTACGATTCTATTTGTTATTTAAGTTCATGCATGAGCTTATCCCATTCGTCCTTAGTTTTACCAAGTTTCTGCTGAATTTTCCCTAATGCCTCATCTTCTTTTCCGTCTTCAAACATAAGGTCATTATCAGTTAGTATAGCGAATTTCTGTTTGAGTTTTCCTTTAAACTCATTCCAATTTCCTTTAACTCCATTCGTTTCCATTGTTTTAAGTTTTTGATTGTGAATACTTTTTTAGTTGAACAAAGGTCTTTTCATTTCAAAATAATACTGTTACAGAATTTTATTTAATATTTATATAATTATGTATAAATATTTTGAAACCGTTTAACGATTTTGTTTAATAGTATAAACCACTTTCATAGGAGCATCGCGAAGTTTGTTGTAATTATTAAAACCAAAGTACGGAGGGGAAAAACATCAAAATGGAATCAGAATTTGAAAAATAATGATTCTTGAAAGTCAGATGTGTAAATAAATCATGTAACATTTTTAAAAGATCGTGTAACATATTCAGTATTTGGTAGCTGCACCTTTGTGCTGAATTTAAATCACAAACCTAAAAACCTTAAAATAAATATAATGAATAAAGATAAATCAATTAACGTGCTCAATGAGCTCATTGAGATCAATAACGACCGAATCGAAGGCTATGAAACTGCTTCGAAAGAAACTGAAGAAAATGAATTGAAAACCTTATTTGCCGGATTCATAGCAACGAGTGAAAAATGTAAACACGAACTTGTTCAGCAAGTATTGAAATTGGAAGGCACACCCGAAGAAGGCACCAGAATTACCGGCAAGTTTTTCAGGGTATGGATGGATGTTAAAGCAGCTCTCACAAATAAGGATCGTAAAGCAATATTGAACTCATGCGAATATGGAGAAGATGTTGCAGATGAAACTTACAGGAAAGCCTTAGCAGATTCCGGAGACATTTCACCAATTACTTACGAAATGATAGAAGCGCAACACATCCTTATTAAAGCTGATCATCAAAGGATTAATATTTTACTTGAGCATTTGCAATAAATACTGCGTTACTGTATTTGGACTTTGACATTCAACAAAGCTCCTGATACAGTTTCGTTTATCTCTCTAACTAAAATTCGCTACCATGAATAATTCAAATTTTTTTAATCTGATTTTAGCAACATTTCTGGCTTTTTCAGTTAGTTCGTGCAACATTATAAGTGGGATCTTCAAAACAGGTATAGGCGTTGGCATTTTTATTGCCGTTGCTGTTGTAGTACTGATTGTATTGGTGATATTAAAGGCAAATAAAAGGAATGATTAACGCACAGGTATTAGCCGGAATACGTTCTTTCGCCCTTTTATTTTTTTGAAAAATTATATAACAATTGCCAATAATGATGTAATGAATTAAGATACACATGAAGCTAATTTTGTTGTTCACTTAATTAAACAGAAATAATGAATGATAATCAATTCACCCCGGAAACTGGAAACCAGCAAAACCAGCCTTTAAAGGAAAAACTGTCAGATAATCAAAATCAATCAGAAAACAACCAGGGGGAAGACTCAGAAAATGGAGATCGGAATACCCGGAAAGATTTCCCGGAACGCACTCAACAGCATGATTATAAGAATCCTACAGCTGATCAAACTGAAAATGAAGAAGAACAAGATGTTGATACAGATGGGCAGATCTTCGTTAATAACGATGATACTGATGCAGATCCTGTTGATGAGCAGAGCACTGATTTAAGAGACACGGATCATATCTGAAACCAAAACGGATTACAAACTAAAAACTTAAACTAAAAATTATGAAAACTACAAAAAAAGTATTGGTTGGATTGCTGGCAGGAGCTACTGCCGGTGCAGTATTAGGCGTGTTGTTAGCTCCTGAAAAGGGTGCTGAAACCCGCAGGAAAATAATGAGCAAAAGTGGAAAATTTGCTGGCGATATGAAAGAAAAATTTAATGGTATCGTTGACAAATCCGCTACGACAGGCGATAAGATCCGCCAGGAGACTGATGATCTTATTGCTAAAGGAAAGCAAAAATTTGGCGAAGCCAAACATGAATATGGAAACACAACGATGTAAGTTCTGAAGGACGACTTCCGATACCTGAATCTTAAGCAGCAACAGAATAACTATTCTAGAAAACTGGAGATTAAAGAAACTTTGCCTTCGGATAAAACTGATCGGAATGATGCATCTTTGGGACAATAATAGTGTTTTTGTTGCTGTTTTTTTTGCCTGTAACAAACCCAACTACAAAATAAGTGAACTTAGAACTCAAATTACTTATAGAAGAAAAACTCGAACTACTTGCCTTCGTTGGGTTAACTCCAGATTTAGCAACTCGTAGATTATCAACAATCTACTCTTGAAAAGCTTAAATTCAGATTTCGAACTATGAATCCAGCATTTATGAATCCAAAGTAATTCAAATCTTTCCAGGTAATTTTTCCATTATTGAATATGAAAATGTTAACCCTGTTGAGGCTACTTTTAAAAAAAAAGCCGGTCTGATGCAATTTATCAGACCGGCTTTTATTATCGGAAAATTTCAACAAAGTTTCCTGATGCTCTTAATTCGTAATCCCAAACAAGTCGAACGATTTTTCGCTGAATGTATCATTAAATAAAAATACGGTAAGTGCGATGTAAGCAATAAACCCAATCACAATAAGTAAATGAGTTACTGACATTTTCTGAATTTCGTGCCTCGATTTTACTTCACAAACTTCGCCCGGACAGTATTGCGCTTTTTCTTTAAAAGCCAGCTTGTAAAATTTACACCCCAGGCAAATACCAAATGCCGATTCGAAGAACAGGAAAATCAGGCAGACCATACAAATTAAACCCGTAATCGGACTGAATGAATTTACAATTACTGCCAGTACTAACATTATTAATGATAGTGCTATTCCAATTTTCCATGCGAACTTTTTCTGTTTGGCTCCTACATATTCCGGAACCTGGTTCCGTACAATCCAGCGCCCGATGATAAGCGTGGGCGAAAACCTTGGACTGATAAAAACACGTATCAACATATCGGTAAGGAAAATTACAATGGCATATTTCAGCAACAGGAAGTCTCCTTTTGTGGCTGCCGTTTGTATTGAAATATACATCATTAAAAACATTATTCCGGCTGCCGCTCTTATTTCGCGTTCGTTTAATACGGGGATCGAATATCCCTCAACATCTTCGCCGAATTTGACAATTTTCTTTTCTTTTTGCATTTTTTATCAGGTTAATTGTTAAAATGTTAAATCCCCTGTTGGACGAAGGTCAGGAATACCTTTAGTATTGATATTTGAAAGAATTATTTTTCAAGTTTTCGAATGGCGGTATCAAGGGCATCAGTAAAAAAAACAGTATTTGATTTGTTGCTTTCAGTAATAAAATCCTGCAGGCTTTTGCTGTTGTATTTTGCAAAATCGCCAACAATGGCAAGTTTTACCCTGTAATTCGAAAATTTTTGCAATATGTCTCCTGCCAGCCTGGTTTTGAGATCAAAAAAATCAGTGTGCAGGCTCCTCTCGTGTATGATAAGGCGGTCGCAGCCTGTAAACATTAAATCTCCGAATATATCCAGTATATCCTGCGCCTGACTGATAACAAAGTTTTCGTCAGTAAGTTCAGCAATGGTGATTTTGTTATTTGATTCAATGTATTTTAATTCCATGCCTGTTATTGGTTCTAATTTATGTCTCTCCGTGTCGCCCCTCGCATCTTACAAAATCCGGAACTAAATTTTAAGGATCCGAATCAAGGGACTATCATTCTGATTTGTCCCGTTAGGGACAAGATATTGGTAGAAAAAACAGTATACCTTTTGGTCAAGTGCCGTCAGGTACGCTATAATCAATATTTACAGGTTTGAAGATAAATCTATCGTCAAAATCAACCTCAAATTCCTTTAACATTTCATAATATTCTTCGGAAAATGTTTTTCTTTTATGGTGATCAGTTTGATTAATGATGTATTGAATAATAGCCGGAACGTCTGCTTTACTATAAGAGACTGCGCCATAACCCTCCTGCCATGAAAATTTGCTTTGAACTAACTTATTGTTGTTGATCCATTTTGACGAACTGCCTTTTATATCTTGCATTAGATCAGCAATTGATTGTGCTGGCCTTAATCCGAACAGAATATGAATATGATCAGGCATGCCATTAATAGATAATATCTTGTGATTGTTACTTTGCACAATTCCACTGATATATTTAAAAAGTTCTTCCTTCCAGGAATTGCGGATAATACATTCCCGGTTCTGTACTGCAAAGACAGCCTGAATGTGAATCTGTGAATAGGTATTTGCCATGATTTGTTACATAACGTCCCTGACGGGACTTTTCACAAATATAACCAATTTCTTTCTACCAATATATTGTCCCTAACGGGACATAAAGAAATCTGTCCCCCAACTTTTAAAAGTATCTTATTTTAATCCTACCTCACCGAAATTGTCTTGACCCCGGTCTTAACCCCGAATTTCAAACCCCCGATTTTATCACTTTTTATGGTTAACGTTCTGTTTCCATTTCCATCGTAAACTGAATAAACGCTGTCAGGCTTAGAGACCTGCAATATATATGTTACTTTTCCCTTTTCATTTTCCGATGATTGAAGCCAGGTATATTCACCGGCATCCCATTTCAGCATTTCAAGCGAAATGGTTTCTGAGGTCTGTACTTTGAGCGAACAGGTTTCATCTGAGCCATTGAAATACTGCAATTCATCCGGCGAGGAATAAAATCCGAAATCACGGTTTGATGTAATTTTAAACTGCTCGCTGGAAACAGAATACTCGTTGGCAGCCAGCCCGATTTTTAGTTTATCATGCCTGAAATTATACAAGAGCTCAGTGCCTGCTAGTTTTTCGGGCAGATGCGGATTCAGGTACAGCCTGTTATACAAAGGATTGATTCCGTAAATGGCTTTGTAAAGTCCCACCAGCGCAAGGCTGTTTCCCGAAAGTATGTCATC
Source organism: uncultured Lentimicrobiaceae bacterium (assembly GCA_964420555.1). Lineage (GTDB taxonomy): Bacteria > Bacteroidota > Bacteroidia > Bacteroidales > UBA4417 > UBA4417. Next base: position 21,337 of record CAYQTT010000030.1, read on the forward strand.
GCCCAATCCGTCCTGGTGAACCCTGCCGTAACGCTGAAATGCAAGTCCGTCCTTTTCGTAGCGTCTTAATACATTATCCACATATTTTAATGCCAGTTCAGGTTTATACCCGGCATAAGCTTCCACGCCAACGCTTCCCCACGACAGGAAAATATCCCCGTTTTCGTAATTAGGGAAAGGGAATTGCCAGTCGTTTCCTTCGCCCACGGCATATGGATACAGGCAGATAGGCCAGAAAAACAGATTTTCCTTGCTAGTTTGTTCTTCAATTTTATCCAGTATGGCTATGCGCCGGGTTGTATCGTCGCAAATACCATAAACTATAGCCATGAAATTAACCGGCACTACCAGGTTGTCGCCATGAACCGATTTATCCTTTTCGAGCCAGTGGACATACCACCTGTTTTTAGGGTTCCAGAAACCGCCTTCATCCACAGGTTTGTTAAAACTCTTCTTGAGTTCTTCCGCGTAACGGGAATAGTACTCTGCTTTTTCGGTATCGCCAAGTTGCTTTTCCACACCCGACCAAAGAGTTAGTGCGTAATACAATTTGGCATTAACAAACGCATTTTCGTAAGATGCCCATATGATATCAATCCAGTCGCTGCCTCTGCGTTCGGATTGCGAATTAGTCATCATTTCAACCAGGTGATTGCCGTTTGAATCACGTTTTAACATATAATCAAGTGCCTTTTCGCAACTTAATTTATGGTTTGCAATCCAGGCAGCATCACCGGTAAGGTTGTATAGTTCCACCACATTGGTAACAAAATCGGGATTCGAGTCCATCAGGTAGCCCCATTGTGCTTCATAAAATCCTTCGTTTGTCACCGTTCCGGGCATGGCATCTTCGTTAAGATACGCCCAGCGCGAAATCACCCTTCCATCGGGCTGTATGGCATGATCGCGGTAAAAATCGAGGCATCGTTTATAGCCTTCCGTGTAATCTTCGTCGTTAATCCCGATGGCAAACTGTGCGATATATTGTTCGTGCAGACAAATCGGTCCGTAGGGAGTATGCCAGCTGTTTCCGCCGAAATGCTTTTCGTCAATTACCCCGATGCGGGCAATAGTATTCAGCAAAGCGGTAACCTGTTTGCCATCCTCGCCAACGAACTTGCCCCTGTTGTACTCTTCGTTATAATCGAGGTACGATAAGGTAATGCTTTGTACATATTCACCTGCCGGAGCCGCGAATGTATCCCAAACATCAGTTTTTCCCCGGATAAAACGGCTTCTTTTTTCGGTTTCGTAGCGGCATGTAAGTTCGTTATCCGAAACGGCAATGTTGTAAATTAGCTTATCGTCAGCAGAACGGCTGTATTTCATGGCAACCTGTTTGCCGGGAGCCGAAACCGTTACTTTTAGCGCATTGCCGGTGGTGCTGTTCCAAAAAACGGAACTGTTGGAATGAACTCCGTAAGTACAAAGTTTTGCGTTAAAGAGGTAAAACCATGCAAGTCCGCCATAGCCCAGGAAAGCGCCGTTCCAGGTATTTATACTGTTGAAAGAAAAGGAAGGAAATGCCGCTTCGTGAAAGGTTAATGGATTTGGGAAATTCCGCTCAATATCAAAGCGGAGATCGTTTTCGGTGATACTAAAATGCCAGTTTTCAGTAACAATTTCATTCTTTTCACCATAAGTAATATTGCTGATCGTTACAGTGTTTTTGCCTGTTTTTACGATGGGATCGGAAGTAAGCCTGAGCGAAGAAAAAGTATTGGAAGCAGTTATTATTTCTGAAAAAATACCCGCCGGACCCGAAATCACGTCCTGGCCGTTTACTGATAAACCGGTAACAGCGCATCGCCCTTTATAATCAAGCGACAGCATCAGTTTATCGTTTCCGAAAGTGATTACCTTTTCGGATACATTGTTTTTGATCACAATATTTCCGGGAAACCCAAAAGCGGAAATAAACAGTGAAAGCAGGATCAAACTGAAACGCAAGCTTTTAGAACTCATAAAACAATTTCTTTTCGGGTTGACGATAATTGTGCTTAAAAGTAAGGATTCTTTTGTTTGATGAAATGGATTGAATTTCAGTTTAATTGATCAGAAGAAAAGGATACAACTAAATTCTGCATACGGGTATTCTTGAATTCCGAATTTGTGTTAAAATTTGAATACCAGGCATAAACCATCTCTGCCGTGTTGAAAACTTAACTCGTTGCCCGATTGCAGTTTGAGCAGGTTTGCTTTTCTAAAATGCGGTATCGATGAAAGCCCGATTATGGTACCTGCCGCCACTACCCCATAGCCCACAATATGGAGGGTATTAATAGTATTTTCATAACTTTTATAGTCGTCGGTGTAGCTATACATGTTGCTGGAAGTGATGGTAGGTTCATGTATAAATTTCGGGACGAAAATTGCCGTAAACAGTCCGGCGGTGATAACAGCAAAACTCGATCGCACCATTATACTGGCCTTATTTAATTCATTTGTTGCCATTTCGGAATTGGTAAGCGCACGGATCGTGGAAGGAGGCCCAGTGTGCCAATACCCTTGGTATATTTCGCCATGATTAATGGTTTTTGCTCCCAGCATTTTCGAATACGTATCAGCTTCGTACTTTCCGGGCCACGCATAGGAAGCAACGAATGCAGTTTGAACTTTCTTTACTTTCAGTTCCCCGTTTTCGCGGATGCAGAACTGAATAATTGAATCAGGTTTCGAAACTTTTAATATCTGGCACAAAATTTCAGCGCCATCTTTCATGCGGATAGTATCCTTGCGGTCCTGGGCATAGGTGATAGTAAAGGCCAAAATCAAACTCACAATCAGAATACTTCTCATACTTATTTTGTTAAACCTGATAGTTGGCAGAAGAAAAGGCGAAGGTATGAATGTTGGGGTTATTGTGGAATGAGAATAATGGTTTCTGGTCTGAAGGGGTATTAAAATTAAGATAGTTGTGTGAACGGTGAGTATACAGCATATAATATTTAGGCATGTTAGTGAAATTAATCCAAAAATGATGCAAAGAAAAGCCTCGTATTTTGTTGTAATTTACAATAGATATCATGCTTATACCCGAAACCGAACAGCTAAAGTCAAAAGTCAGAACACAAATTGTTGTACATTCTTCTCCTTTTGCAACGCCAAGAGCTTATTATTGGTTTCCTGCTGAAACGCATTCTGCTTCTTCAGAAAAGCGATCTCAGCCCTGTAGCGATCAATTTCACAATAAAGCTTGTCTTCTTTCATTTCTATACTTTCCCAGGGAGGTTTGCCTTCTATTAGTTTATCCAGAATTTGCATTGGATGAGTTTCTGTCACAATGGCAAATTTCAAAAATTTAATTATATCCGGATAACATTTTCCTGATTCAATGAAGGAATAAGTTTTTTGGCATATACCAAGCTCATGAGCCATATCTAATTGTGTATATCCTTTACGGTTGCGTGCTCTTATTATTAGAGAGCTTAAATCTTCCGGATGAAAAGTCATATAAGCTGATATTAACATGCTTCAAATATAGAATAATTTCTAATATTAGTTATGTTAATTCAAAATTGTTTGAATTGCAATTTGATTTTAGTACGCTTAAAAAAGGTAATCGTAAAAAAGGAATATATTTATTCCTTTATGAATATCTAATTCTTTGATTGAGGTATTCTGCTTTCAGTTTTGGAATAGTTTTACACCAATTAAATTAGGAAGTGGAAATCTCCAATTACGGCAAGGATTATTTCAATTTAATCATTCTCATTAGTATGAGCTGTAAATAGTTAAATAGTAAAAGAGTAAAAAAAAACTAAAGAAATTAAGTATGAAAAAAACTGTTATCACAATTCTTTGTCTATTGGTTTTTCAAGAACTTTTTGCTCAGACTGAACAGTTTGAGTTACCAAAATTAATACCTCCCTCTCCAAATGCGTTTGAGCTAAGTAAGCATGGTCAGATCCCTATTGGATTATTTACAGGCGCAATAAACTATAGTATCCCGCTTTTTACATATCAAACAAAAAACTTAGCAGTACCGATCTCACTTAGTTATATCTCGAATGGAATAAAAGTTGATCAAATTTCATCAAAAGTTGGGTTGGGATGGACACTCAATACAGGAGGTGTAATATCAAGGATAGTTAGGGATCAAGATGATCAAGAATTATCTGGATATTTTCCAGAAGAAGATATGCTTGGTCCTATTGCTGATAATCCGGTTGCCTGTCAATATTTTTATGATGCTACATCAGAGTTTGTCGATACAGAGCCAGATCAGTTTATGTTTAATTTTAATGGGTATTCGGGGCAATTTGTCTATGACAATGATAGGAAGATTGTATTACTACCACATCAAGACCTAAAAGTTGAATCGGTTTGTGATGACATAGGATGCGGATTTTCAATCACAACCCCTGACGGCATTAAATACATTTTTAATGATTCCGAAATAACAAATGCTACTTTACAAGGATCGGGACATCCTATGCCAAATTTTGTTGTTACTGCATGGTATATAACAAAAGTAATTCATCCAAATGGCGATGAAATCAATTTTATATACTCCGGTGAATATTATAATTACATTTCAGGCATATCCGAATCTATCGATATAATACCCGATGGTGGGGGATGCGAGACATCCTATCAACCACCCTCTAATTCATTTAACAATCGCAACACAGTTTTCCACAAAAGCCAAGTAACTGGGAAAAAATTAGTGGAAATCAGTAGCAATAAGCCTGAGTATGGCAAGTTGATTTTTACTTATGAAACAAATAATTCAGAGATCACTGGTTATGATTACGTAAAGGATATAACCTTCAGGGAAGATTTGGTAGCAACACCTGTGCAGAAATTCTCTTTTGAATATCAAACGACGGCTAATAATAGGATATTTTTAAAGAATGTTACTTTAATTGACCCATCACAAAAGTATGAGTTTGATTATGTTGATGCACATGATTTCCCGCAAAGGCTTTCAAAAAGCCAAGATCACTGGGGATACTTTAATCATAAAAATAACCAGATTTTAATTCCCAAACCTGATAATTCTCCATCATACCATGGATTTAGTGATGCTGCTGATAGATCCCCTGACCATACGTATACTGAAAAGGGGCTACTAAAAAGAATAACATATCCAACTAAAGGATACAATGAGATATATTATGAAGCCAATACTTACCATGGCGAATTACTTATTACACCTCCAACTGTTCAATTGTATCTCGAAACAAGTGTCCCGTCTACCTATCCTGATCCAAGTTATACCGTCACAGAGCCGCTTTTTAGTCCGTGCGTTCAGACAATTAATATTAATGTTTATGTTGGATATAATACGAATGGAGAGGATTGTAACGAGACAATTAACGATCATACAAAATCAACCTTGCTAATAACTAACAATTTAACAGGTGAAAATATACCATTTTATACATTGAATGCCGTTGGAAATCAAACAGCAATTTCTGGTGGAAATTTTATTCCTCCTTCTACAGAGTGTTATGCAAATTTAGAAGCAAATACTTCATATACAGTTAAACTAAAGCCGAATTATGAATGTGTGGAAACCTCCGCACAAATATGGTATTTAAATGCAAGCCCATATACAATTGAAACAGAAATTCCTACAGGAGGAATGCGTGTCAATAAAGTCATAGAATTCGATCTATTGAACCCTAAAGGATCTACCACAAGATATTATTATGGCAGCATGCTTGAAAAAGATATTTCATCAGGTGACCCTGGAAATATTCCAATATACAAATCAATTACAAAAACAATGGAAGCATGCGCTGTACCATGTTCCTATGAAATTACGACTCATCATATATTAAACTCTAATAGTCTTAATCCTTTGTATAACTCATCAGAGAATTCGACTTTTTATAAATATGTTACTATTAGTTATGGAGGTGAAGATTTTGAAAATGGTGGCGAAGAACATGAATTCATTATTAACAGAGATGTACCAGGAAACCTTTTAACTGGTTCAAATTATATCTACAATGCGCCATGGACAAATAGCGGGTGGGATATTGGGAAAGAAAAGCAAATAACCCAATTTAAAAAAAAGGATAATGGTAGCGAATTGATAAAAGTTAATCAGACTTTGAACCAATATGTAGTAGACAGTAGAAATTTTAATGAAGTTTATGGGTACTCAATTAGAAAAAATTATGGTGATTTGCCCTGCAGTAATGATTTAGTTCACACATGTACATCTGAAGAAACACAGAGACATTCGTTTTACTGGGCTTGCGAAAACTATTTGCCTACGCATAAACATGCATACAATATTCTGCATATTTGTATAGCACCAGGTGCTGTAATTGATCATAGGGAATGGCAACATCCATGTTTTGAAAAACCTATTGGGTATCAATATGTGAATATGAAAAATATAGAAAACTTGGATGTTATTGCATATAAGAACATTTCTTTTTGGAGCTATCTCGACAAATCTTATACTTATCGTTTTGATGCTAATGGACAACAACTTTCAAATCCAATTGAAACATCCTACTCATATGAAAATGAAAATCACATCCAACAAACTAAGGTTGTAACAAAAGATAGCAAAGACCAAACTATTACTCAAAAAACATATTATCCAGATGATGTGAATTCCCAAACATCCTTACCCGGAGGTAGTATAAAAAATGAAGAATTTTTGGCTATTGAAAAACTAAAAAAAAATGATCAACATCGCATTGGAATACCAATCCAAATAGATCAAAGTGTAAATGGCAATACTATTAATACTACCAGATATTTATATAAACAAGATGGAAATCTGGTTTTACCATCAATTATACAAACTGCAACCAATGCTAATTCGCTAGAAAATAGAATAGTGTATATTGATTATGATGAATCAAACGGGAATATCCTCCAAGCTCAAAAAGAAAATGATATTCCTTTGCGCTATATTTATGGTTATAATAACACGAAACTAATTGCCGAAACCCAAAACGCCACTATTACCGAAACCCAAAACTCCACAACCACCGAATGTGACTATACCGGTTTTGAAAATCATGAAGCACCCGGCTGGCAAACAGGAACATGGACTTATACAGATCAACTGAATCAAGTAAAAACAGGTAAAAGCGCAATACAGGTAAATGGTTATGGCCCAGGGAAATATTTTGAACAAGGACCACTTTCTGCGAAAAAGCATAGTGGCTTTAAAGCAAGTGTATGGGTATTTGGGGGGACTGATGCATATATACACATTCAAATTAACAATGATTTGACTCTGAGTAACCGCACATATAATCCCAACATTATAAACCCAAATACTTTAAAACAAGATTGGAATTTAATAGAGGTTGATCTACCATATATTATGTATAAAGATATAACCACTAATTTTAATATTAAAGTATATTGTGGTTCTGGTGGAGAAGCCTATTTCGACGATTTACGCTTTCACCCAATGGATGCCCAGATGACCACATATACATACGCGCCATTGATTGGAGTAACTTCAGTAAGTGATATTAATAATAAACCTACCTATTATAAGTATGATGGTTTCAACCGGCTTTGGTATGTGCAGGACTTTCTTGGTAATATCCTAAAAAAGTATGAATATCATTATAAATAAGAATACTCTAATCACTTTTTTATTAAGCTGAACATAATAAATTGTAAAAAGTAAAAAGATGAAATCAAAAGTATATATATATCTTATTCTATTTTCTGGCTTTAATGTCAGTATTTCTGCACAACAGCTATCACTTCAATGGGCTCAGCGAATGGGTAGTGGAGGGTGGGATTATGTCAACAGCATGATAACAACCTCTTCAGGTAATTATTTCATCGGGGGAAGCCTGCAAGGGACATTACCCAATGATTCAACTCATTCCGAGCTGATGTATAGTAACAATGCGTACCTGGCAACATGCGATACGAATGGAAGTATTTTATGGCAAAAAACATTTGGGGGCACTAAGTTTGAGAACATTACCGATATGGTTAAAACCTCTGAGGGTATTTTAATTGCAGGCATTTTTCAGGATACCATCCGATTTAATAATGAGTACACCTCAACTACAGCTTATTCAAGTGGGTATCTGGCTTTGTTGAGCGAACAGGGTAATCCTACCTGGCTTCAGAATATTGGAGGACATGCAACTATCAAACACATTCTGATAGGTTCCGTACCTCTAGGGCCAGTGTATATTGCGGGTTCATTCGCCGATTCGCTCCAACTTGGAGGTGTCGAGAAAGCAGTAACAGGAGAAGGTGGATTTTTTATTGCAACTCTATCGTCAGATAATACCGTAACAAATCCTTTTGTATTTAAAGGAACTGGCATTTGTACACTTGGTGGATTAGCCTGCACTGACAGTATCATATGTCTTGCCGGATCGTTTAGTGATACTCTTTACTTAAATGATACAACTTTAGTATCTTTTGGGGAGGAGGATGTATTTATTGCTATGTTTTCTATTGATGGAACATTAAGACACCTAACAACCGCATGTGGGATTGGGAATGAACAGATAAGGTCAATTACTTTAGCTTCATCGGGGGATATAGGTATTACCGGCAGTTTTGACTATTCAATTCTTATACAAGATAAAATTTTACAAACCTATGGAGGAAAAGATATATTCGTTGCTGTAATTGATACTATAGGCAGTTTAAAATGGATAAAAGGTATTGGCGGGTCAGGTGATGATATTGGATATACAATCACTGCAAATACTAAAGAGGAATTTTTTGTAACCGGCAACTTTGTCCATTCACTTTCAATGCCCGATGAGAATGGCAATATTGTTGAGATGGATGCTGCTAATGCTTTTGGCAACGCGTTCATTGCCAAATATAATTCAACCGGAGATCTGAAAGCCTCATTTAACCTGCCTGCCACAAGTGAAGATTATTGCAAAAGTATTATTGTAAATGACAATGGAACTATTACTGCTGCCGGAAACTTCTACCAAAGTCTTCAACTACAGGGCATTGACGGGCAAACAATTAACTTAGTTACAGAAGGTGAACGTGATATTTTTATGCTCCGGTTTAAGGATATGTGTAATAATGTTACTGTTGATGCAGGGCCGGATACAAGTCTGTGTCCGGGTCAGTCCATTTATCTAGTTCCACCAGGAGCCTTCTCCTATTATCGTTGGCTACCCGACGGCTTACCGAATCAGGATATAGAAGTTACGCAACCTGGAAGCTACAGGCTACTGATCACTAATGAATATGGCTGTATTGCTTCAGACAGTTTACAAGTTAATTTAAACCAGTTACCAGTTGTATTTGCAGGAAACGATACTACAATTTCTGCGGGTGAAAATTTAAATATTGTATTGTCATCAGTATCAAATGCCACTACCATTGAATGGAGTTCACAAGGAACTGGATATTTTAGTAATTCAAACGATTTGCATCCTGTTTATTCACCTTCATACTCTGATTTAAGTATAGGTTCATTACTGATCACTCTCAATGCGTCAAATCAATGCGGAACCGTTAATGATGATTTTACCCTTACTTTAGAGCAAGATGATGACGGTATTACAGTATTTCCTAATCCAACTGAAAGTTCCGTTACACTTGTTTGCAACGAAGGAATTGTAATTCAGTCAGCAAGTATAATTACACAGGCTGGCAATGTAATAGAGGCAGATATGATGATTAACAATCCGGTAATGCAATACGATCTATCGCCATATCCGCCCGGCACCTTCCTGTTTCATTTAAACACCGGCACGAATTCAGTTACTAAAATAATAAACAAATTGTAGTAGTTCTACATTTTGATATATCCGGCTATGAAATCAACAACTTTCTACTTCCTGCTTATAATTCTCTCAATATTTAGCCTGTCTGAACATACATATGCTCAGTCATCCTTGCAGAATTATGTACATTCATATGATGTGCAGCAATCTGAGATTACAGACCCTAGCTCCCTGAGTATTAATACCTATGTTGGTACTGCGATTCAAACAATCCAGTACTTTGATGGACTTGGAAGGCCTTTACAAACCCTACAGAAAGGGGTAACCCCAGAAGGTGATGATTTGATAAAACCAGTTAAATATAACCAAGTTGGTTTAGATGAAAATAACTTTGAGCCTTATTCAGCATCTCCTTCTACAGGGGAGTTCCGAAGTGATTTTGAATCAGAGCAATCTGATTTTTATGGGGATAGATTTAATGGGGATAAAAAAGGGAAATCACCAATTTTTTATGAACCTTCACCTCTAAACAGGATACTAAAGCAAGGTGCTCCTGGAGATGATTGGCAGTTAGATGTAGGCGATCATTATTCTACTTTCAGTTATCTCAGCAATAATAAGACTGAAACTAATTTGAAAGCTATCATGTGGAAAGTTTCAGGTGATCAATGCTCTTACGCTGACTTTTATGAGATTAATCAGCTTTATGTTCTTCAAACGATTGGCGAAGCTGGAGCCGTAACATACGAATTTAAAGATAAACAAGGTCAGGTAATTCTTAAGCGATCAGTTCTAAATAGTACAACTAATGCAGATACATATTATGTTTATGATGATTATGGATTGTTACGCTTTGTAATATCCCCAGAAGGTATAGCAAGGATGGCACTACAACATATCACAAGTTTCTCTCCCACTCATGATATAGCAAAACAGTTTGTTTACTGTTACACTTACGATGCGCGAAAAAGATTGATTGAAAAACAGATCCCAGGGAAAGAGCCGGAGTACTACGTTTACGATAAAACAGATAAAGTTATCATGTACCAGGATGGGAATATGCGGAAAATTATCCAGAACAATCCACCAGCTTATGAATGGATGTTTACCAAGTATGATGCTATGGGCAGGGTGATAATGACTGGTATTACTTTTGAATTCCCCAACCAATCGCGTCAATATTGTCAAGATAAAGCAAACGATGAAGCTGAGAGCTGGGAGTATATAA
>CAYQTT010000031.1:0-30777 GCA_964420555.1 uncultured Lentimicrobiaceae bacterium
TATGTCGCTGCCGAATTTTATAACCCTGTCAACTGTTAGTTGGCAGGGTTTTTTTTATGTCTTTTTTTTACCATACGGAATCTTCTGAATCCCCCTTACTTTCTGATCTCATCCCAAACTGCTACAGACGGTAAGCCCGTTTGTGCTGATGGATCCGGACCCAAACAGGAGTTATTTTATGTGTGTAATAAAATCCTATCGCTGCCGATTTTTATAAACCTGTCAACTGTTAGTTGGCAGGGCTTTTTTAACCTTTTATTAATAATGAATTTCATGTTTCATTACCCATTCCGATCCGCATCTAGCAAATAAGCCTGTCTGTAGGTGTTGCCTTATCAAACCGAAGTTCCGTCTGTGGTGCAAAGAATCATGTTACTAGTGAGTTTCTATACCCTGTCAAGTTCTTTATGCAATTTTGATGCTTGAACAGATTCGATTTTGATGATTTTATGGACGGAGCTCATAGATTCCTTAAAAACAGATATTTTCATTCAGAAATAAATTATTCTTGTTTTTATTTCATTCTTAGCCATATATACTCACATTTCTTTTTCGAAAAACCGAAAAGTGATGAAAAATGCAACATGTGTATAGAAAATCAACATACCACCATAGTGCATTGACTTTTAGATATATATAAGAGGAAGATTAAATGATTGTATAAAAAATCAACACTATACAGTATAATAAATCATCAATAAATATTGCAAAGTGCTGAAAAACAGATTTATATAATTGTGGCACTGTTGTTGAATAGCAAATATTAAATGAATTGAAATACTCGAAATCATGAAAACAACATTCTTTTTAATCGTAGGATTCTTACTGTTCTTCGCAACAGACAGTGCTAACAGTCAGGAGAGCAAGAGTACGGACCTGCAAACGGGATCGGTGAGTATAATGTGTACCCCTGATCTGCATGAACTCACTTCGAAATGGGCCAGCGAATATAGTAGCCTCAATCCTGAAGTGAAAATTGAAGTTAATAAGGTCAGCTATGAGAGCATTAAGCTTGGAACAGGCGAACATCTGGGTTTTGTGTCCAATAAAGCCTTGTCAGTTTCCAATGATGCCGGACTCTGGAAGCTTGCAGTTGGCCGCAATGTTATTGTGCCGGTAATAAATTCGGGAAATCCATATTTGACTGAGTTGCAAAAAAAAGGCTTAGCCCAGGAGCAATTCATTGAGATATTCAAATATGCAGGAACTGTAAATTGGGGAACTCTTGCATCAAATAGTAGCAAAGAAAAGGTTCGGATTTATGTGGTAAATGATGAAACTGTTAAATCAGGACTATCGAAATTTTTAAAGAATATTAAGATTCAAGACGCAAGCATCACTTTTGGATCTCGCGAAGATGTAATTTCAGCCATTAAAAATGACCCTTATGCTATAGGCTTTTGTAAAGTGGTTGATGTTCAAAATATAGATAATCAAAGTTTGATTGCTAATGCCAGCTTGCTGCCAATTGATAAAAACGGGAATGGAACTATCGATTATATGGAAGATATTTATGCTGATATGAATATATTCCATCGCGGAGTATGGATAGGGAAATATCCCAAAATGCTGGTAACCAATATTTATGCTGTAAGCAGCACTCAGCCTGTAAACGAGGCAGAACTTGCTTTCCTCAAGTGGGTTCTGACTGACGGACAAAAATATATGAGCGCCAGCGGATTTTCTGATCTCGCAAGTAGTGAGGGTCAATCTCAATTAGATAAAATAAATTATGCAGCTGTAAACCTTGTTGAAGACAAAAACGCCTCAACTCTATCGAAAATACTTGTTGGTATTCTTATTGCAATTGTATTAGGCCTATTAATAAGCGCCGTGGTTCGAAGCAACAGGAAAAGGAAACTGACACTTTCTATTGCAGGGACTATTAGAGAAGAAAATGGTTTTGATGCAAGTTCGGTTGTTTTACCAAACGGACTTTATTTTGATAAAACCCATACCTGGGCTTTCATGGAAAAGGACGGACTGGTATCAATAGGTGTCGATGATTTTTTGCAACATATTACTGGCCCGATTACACGCGTAGAAATGAAGAAAGCAGGAGAAAAAATAAAGAAAGGGGAACTTCTTTTCTCGATCATCCAATCAGGTAAGCAACTGAATATGTATGCACCCGTATCGGGAGTTATTGAAAAGCAAAATGAAATGCTGCTCAGCAATTCTTCCTTTCTTAACCAATCGCCATATTCCGATGGTTGGGTTTACAGAATAGAACCTTCCAATTGGTTCAAGGAGATACAGTTACTTGATATGTCGGATAGATACAGAAATTGGCTCCGTGCTGAATTTTCGAGACTGAAAGACTTTATGGCTGCTATTCTCAAACCCGAAAGCCCTGAATATGCTCACGTTGTTCTGCAAGATGGTGGAGAACTGAAAGAAGGAGTTTTGTCCGATTTCGGCCCCGAAGTTTGGGAGGATTTCCAGGCAAACTTCCTCGACACTTTCAAATAGACAACTACAAATTCTTGGAAATCGATCTTAAAATTAAAATTCAGTATCATGGACCTGGATCGTCGAAGTTTTTTCAAAGTAATGGGTGCAACAGGAATATCTCTGGCAGTTGGCAAAGAGCTTAATGCATCGCCAAAAAGCACAGCCGATAAGGAATTCAACGGAGTTTTATATGATTCGGTCCGGTGCGAAGGCTGCCGGGGCTGCGAGTACGATTGCGCCGATGCAAATGGGTTGCCCGAACCTATTCCTACTAAGGAAATTAAAGGGTTGCGGAAACCGGATGAATTTCATCGTACAGTAATTAACGAATTCAAAACAAGCAAGGGAATTGTATATTCCAAAATGCAGTGCATGCATTGCTGCGAACCTGCCTGCGCTGCAGCTTGCCTGACACAAGCCATGAAGAAAACTCCCGAAGGACCTGTGATATGGAGAGCTGATAAATGCATGGGTTGCCGGTATTGCATGGTTTCGTGCCCATTTGATATACCCAAATTCGAGTATTACAGTGCAAATCCGAAGATCGAAAAATGCACTATGTGTTTCGAAACACGCGTTCAAAAAGGAGAACTGCCGGCATGTGTCGAAAACTGTCCGAACGAAGCATTAACTTTTGGCACCCGCCGCGAACTTATTGCTGAAGCACGACGCAGGATTTATGAGTCGCCAGACAAGTATGTTGATCAGATTTATGGCGAGCATGAAGCCGGCGGAACCTGCTGGCTGCATATTTCGCCAGTACCTTTTAAGGAATTGGGAATTAATTCGGTGCAAACCGAATCGTATCCCGCATTAACGAAAGGATTCCTTTATGCCGTGCCTTCAGTTTTTGTACTAATACCCGCACTTCTTCTGGGAATACAACAAGCAACTAAAAAGAATAACCCTAACGAAGAAAACGACGATGAATAGCAGGACAATTTTAGCGGCAGATAACGATGGTAAATCCATCTGGAAGTTCCTATTGCGGGAACTTAAGCCAAAAGGCAAAGCTTTTACGCCTTTCAATATTATTTCCGTTCCTATCATCCTTTTAGGAATAGTGTTGATCGTATATCGTTTTATAAATGGAATTGGATCCATAACAAACCTTTCGCAGGAAATTCCATGGGGATTATGGATTGGTTTTGATGTAGTAACCGGAGTAGCTTTTGCCGGTGGTGCCTATGTACTCACTTTCATGGTTTACATACTGAATATGAAAAAGTACCATTCCATTGTGAGAGTAACAGTGCTAAATGGATTCCTGGCTTACCTTTTTTACGCCGGTGCCCTTTTGCTCGATCTCGGACGGCCATGGAATGTAATAAATCCTATTATCGGGAATAACTTTGGGGTAAGCTCAGTATTATTCCTGGTAGCGTGGCATTTCCTTCTGTATATGATAGCTCAGTTGATTGAGTTCTCGCCGGCTATTGCCGAATGGCTGGGAGCCCGGCGAATACATAAAATCCTTTCGGGAATGACTCTTGCCGCAGTAATTTTCGGCATCACTTTATCAATACTTCATCAATCGGGATTAGGCGCTCTTTTCCTGATGGCAAAGGATAAAATACATCCGCTCTGGTATTCGGAATTTATCCCGGTTATGTTTTTCGTATCCAGCATTTTTGCCGGTTTGTCGATGGTTATTTTTGAAGGATCTATCAGCCACAATGTGTTTTCAAATCAAATCAGCGATAAAAACCACAAAGCACATCACGGAATCGTTCATGGATTGGCAAAAATATGTACGGCTACCCTGTTTGTATACTTTTTCCTGCAATTGCTTGTCTTTCTTCATGGCAAAAACTGGGATCTTATAAATACCCCGATGGGTTATTGGTTCCTGGTTGAAATGCTCGGGTTTGTACTGTTGCCCATGCTGCTGTTTTTCTACAGTTACAGATCAAACAATAATTTACTGATCAGGGTAGCTGCTTTACTTACTATGTTAGGCGTAATACTTAACCGGCTTAATGTAACTGTAATCGGTTTCAGATGGGATATGGCTGTTCGCTATGTGCCTTCGTGGATGGAAATAGTGGTTACCTTAACTGTATTATTTACCGAAATCTGGATATTCCGGTGGGTTATAAACCGTATGCCGGTGCTGCGCGAATCGCCCAATTGGGTTAATGAAACTAATACCAAACAAGCTGTCGGCGAACAAAGCCAGAGAGCATAAAAAAACAAGAAAATGGACGGATTCACTTATTACAACATGTTCGATACAAAGGGGATAGAGTACCTGGTAGTTATTGCCTTTCTCTTGTTACTTATCCCTTTCTGGCTGGCGTTAAACCGTCGGGTAAATGTTAAGGAAACGGTTCGAAAAGCTCTGGGTGTGCTTTCAGCCAATGTTCTACGGATACCCCAGGGCGTTTTTTACAGCAAAAACCATACATGGGCTTACCTCGAAAAATCGGGAATTGCCAGGATTGGTTTGGACGATCTTTTGCTGCATATCACAGGGGAAGTAAGTGTTAATCATTTGAAAAATCCCGGCGAAAAGGTAACAAAAGGCGATCTTGTAGCTCAAATTGATCAGAACGGGAAATCACTCGATATTTTTTCGCCCATTTCAGGGGAAGTTGTTAGTGCAAATCGTGTATTAAACGGCAACCACGAATTGCTGAATGCAGATCCTTACGGAAAAGGTTGGATCTATAATATAAAGCCTTCTGACTGGGTGGCTGAAATTCCCGCTTTTTATTTTGGTGGAAATGCTACTGAGTGGTTCAAAAAGGAACTGTTGCGGTACAAGGACTTTTTATCCGTTACTATGCCGCGGTATTCAGCCGGATCGCCGATGGTGGTTTTACAGGATGGTGGCGAACTGACTGATAATTCACTCTCGGAGATGCCGCCCGAAATATGGAAAGATTTTCAAAAAGAATTTCTAAACTTTTAATGCCTTTTGTGAAGTAATTTGTGATGTATTATCGATCGGAAGCAACATTTGATTTGATGTGCCTGAATCCGGATACTTTTTACAGAAAATTTAAAAAACCGGTCAGAAATTGCCGGTTTTTTATTATATTGCGTACACATATATGTATAATGCAGTATGTTCATACCTTCAGTAGTGCTTTACGAGTACTTTAAATCAGGTTCTTATGATTTTCGCAAAAAAAACAAATAATACAAATGGTGCAAAGACCTCTTCTTTTGGTAAATACCTGCGTATCGGACGGTCTATTTATGGGCGTGTAGTTCTTATCATTACTCTGTTATCCATTTTTCTGTCCGTATCGTTCAGTGTCATTTTCCGGTCGGTTTACGAGCAACACCTTAATACTGTTATACTGCAAAGCGGTAACAATGTCGGGTCGCTGGTCGAAGGGGCTCTTTATCATTCCATGCTCGAAAACGATAAGGGTGCACTACAGAGCACACTCGATGTTATTCATACCATGCCAGGCATTGAGGATGTTCATATGTACGACAGCGATGATAGCCTGGTTTATTCATCTTTCCCTTCTGATACTTTCGACCAATTTAATCCAAATTGTAAAAGTTGTCATGCCGATCTGGATAAAAAGTTTCCGTTGTACGAAAAGTCGTACCGCATTATTACCGCCGAAAGCGAATGCCTGATGAGTAAAAGCGAAAAAGGACAGAGGCATCTTATGATTCGGTCGCCTATCCTGAATTCAAAATCCTGTTACGAAAGCAACTGCCACGCTCATAGCCCTGATGAAAAAGTTTTAGGTTCCCTGGTTATTAAAGTCCCATTGGAAGAATTTGACAAAGCAGTAAAAACGTCATCAATGGAGTTCTACCTGCTGGCTATTTTTACAACTATTCTACTTGCTTCTTTTCTTATAATGTTTACACGAAAGGAAATTAAAAATCCTCTTAATCAGCTTATAAAGGCCAGTATTTCGGTTGCTAACGGCGATAAAAACACCAGAGTTGATATTAAACCCAATCAGCTTGACGATATGCGCATGGTTTCGGTTGCGTTTAACGATATGCTCGATAACCTGCAAACGGCAACTACCGAACTCGAAAACTGGTCGCAGCAACTCGAATATAAAGTTCAGAAAAAGTCGGAAGAGTTAGGCGCCGCACAGAATGAGCTAATGCATATTGAACGCCTTGCTTCGTTGGGCAAACTGTCGTCCTCCGTTGCGCATGAAATCAATAATCCATTGTCGGGAATACTCGTTTATACAAAACTGGTCCATAAGCAATTAAGCAATCCCGAAATTACACCTGAGAAAAAGGAACTGATGCTTAAACATCTTAAACTTATTGAAAATGAAACCAAGCGCTGCGGCGATATTGTAAAAGGCTTACTCGATTTCTCGAAAAAGGACCAGGAAGATTTTGAACCCCTGCATATGAATGAAATCCTGCAGGAAACATCCGATTTAATGTCGCACTCCATCAAAATTGCGAATATCAGTTTCGTAAAGGAATTCCTGGCTAAATCCGATCTTGTTTATTGCAGCAGTAACCAGGTAAAACAAGCATGCATGGCTATTCTTGTAAACTCAACTGAAGCTGTAACCGAGAACGGGGAAATCATTCTACGGACATCAAATCCCGATAAGGAAACTATTCTTATCGAATTTATTGATAACGGCATCGGTATTCCGCCTGAAGCTATTCCGCATATTTTCGAGCCATTCTTCTCTACAAAACAGGAAGTGCATGGAATTGGGCTTGGTTTATCAATAGCCCACGGAATCATTCACAACCATAAAGGCAAAATACAAGTTAAATCGGAGCCCGGAAACGGAACAATCATCTCAATAACTTTACCTCTAACAAGGAATTATGCATAGCAGTATGGAGAAAAAGATTTCAATACTCATCGTTGACGATGAAGAATCAGTAAGGGATTCGCTGAACAACTGGTTTATCGAGGACGGATATAGGGTTGAGTGTGCCGAAGATGCTAAAAAGGCGCTTTCGATTCTCGAATCCGGTAGTTTCGATATTATCCTTGCCGACATTAAGATGCCAGGCATGGATGGCCTCGAAATGCTCCGCCGCATTAAAGCCCTCGATAAGGAAACGATTGTGATAATGATGACCGCTTTTGCTACCGTTGATACTGCCGTAAAAGCATTGAAGGACGGCGCTTACGATTATGTAACCAAGCCTTTCGATCCCGATGATCTCTCACATCTTATCCGTAATGCTTCCAGGCAGATACTGCTGGCAAACGAAAACGAAACGTTAAAGAAAAGGGTCGATTCGCTCGAAAACGTGGAAGATCTGATTGGCAAAAGCGAGGCCATTAAAAAAGTACTCAGGGAAATTGAGAGTGTTGCCCCAACCAATTCGTCGGTTATAATTACAGGCGAAAGTGGAACCGGCAAGGAGCTTGTTGCCAGGGCTATACATGCCAATTCACAACGCAGGTTTTATCCATTGGTAAGTGTACATTGCGGCGCTCTTACCGAAAGTTTGCTCGAAAGCGAGTTGTTCGGCCACGAAAAAGGTGCTTTTACCGGTGCCATATATAACCGCAAAGGCCGTTTCGAAATGGCCGACAGTGGTACCATTTTCCTCGACGAAATTGCAACCATTTCCACCAAAATGCAGATTGAACTTTTGCGTGTTCTCGAAAGTAAAACTTTTATGCGGGTAGGGGGGAACAAGGAAATTACGTCCGATTTCAGGGTGATATGTGCTACCAACCGCGATTTAAAAGGCATGGTTGAAAAAGGAACTTTCCGCGAAGACCTTTATTACCGACTCAATGTGATGAATATTCATGTCCCGCCATTACGCGAAAGGGTAGAGGATATTCCGCTGCTGGCAGAGTATTTCGTAAAGAAATATTGCACTTCCATGAACCGGCCTGTTATCAGCATCGAGCCGTTTGCTTTAAAACGTATGCTCGAATACCCGTTTCCCGGCAATATCCGCGAACTCGAAAACATGATTGAGCGAGCCATAGTAATTGGGAACGGCAAAAAAATCATGGTTAAAGACCTTCCACTGGCAAAGGAAATTGTTGACAGCTCAGTCGAAAGTCTCGATGATTTCGAAAAGGCATTTATCCTGCAGATACTCAATAAATACAGCTGGAATATTTCGCGTACCGCACAGGCGCTTAAGGTCGACAGGGTTACGCTGTATAACAAAATCAAAAAATATGGGTTGAAGGCGTAACTATGCCGGATTCCGGATTTCTTTTTAAAAAGACGTAATATCCCTGTCCGGTCAAAAATTCACTTATCACCCAAGTCCTGCATGGAACAACCCACAATAACCATAGCATCATTTGCCCGCTTCAGGAAGGAATTTCTTGACGAGATTGGTATGGCTGTTCAGCGCGAATTTCATTGCAAGGTTTCTGTTAAAGAAGTGTACCTCGATATAAGCGTTTTTTTTGACCCCGGACGCCGGCAATACAATGGCGACGCTTTATTGCGAATGGTTGATTCCATGGATTTTGCCGGGTCAACCAAAGTGATTGCATTGTTTAATGTTGATCTTTTTATTCCGATACTCACCTATATTTTCGGGCAGGCCCAATTAGGAGGCCGGACGGGCATAGCTTCCACATTCCGGCTCAGCAACTTACGCTATGGCATTGAAGACGGCGACAAGCTGTTAACCGATCGTTTTAAAAAAGAAGTAATTCACGAGTTGGGGCATCAATTTGGGTTAATACATTGCCATGCTCCAATTTGTGTAATGCGATCGAGCACCTATGTGGAGGATATTGATCAGAAAGAGGTAAGGCTTTGCAGTAAGTGTTACGAAATGTTGGATACGTTATGATTATTCTGAAAAGCAGATAATTGATTTGTTGACGCAGATTATAAAAATTCTGAATTCTTTGAATCTTTTCTATTATCAGATATTGAGAGTAATGTTATTCTATCTTCTTCAACTGAGTAAAAAACTGATGTCAGTCTAGCAACTACTGCTCTTCTGATTGATGGTGATTTAACAGATGAAGGAAAAGCTTTCGGATTTGATTGAATGAGATTTATCTGGGCATCAACTTTATTAATAAATTTCCTGACGTCTTTTTCGGAAAATCTTTTCTCAATATAATCTATAATTTCTTGCAGTCCTGTTATGGCTTCATCAGTCCAAACAATTTTAAAGGTACTTTTCATATGTTTTTCTAACGGCATCATGTGAATGAACCTTGCCTTCCTGCATATCTTTTAATCCTCTTTCTATAGATTCCTTTGCTTCATCGGATGTTTCATCCCACCAATCCCTGGAGGTTGAATTTTCAGTCTGGATTTTCTTAAGTTTTTCAATGATAGCAACATCACTGAGTCCTTGAATCCATTTAATGAGGCCTGATTTTTCAATATGAATATCCATAGCTTTTTTTTTACAAAGATAACAATTATCAAGATGAACTAGTTTTGATGCGGATATATTATACATGAAACTTCTCTTCCCGCTCCAACATTTCCAATATCTCCCTCATCCTTTTTTCCTTTGTTTCAGGGCGTTTGGCAGTTTGTATCCGCCAGCCGATAGCGTACTTATTTGTTTTGTTCAGTGAGTTGTAAAACGCGAAAGCACGTTCGTTTTTTGCCAGTTCGATGGCGAAATCTTCTGGCAAAGTCATGTTTGAAGGCGAATCGTAAGCCTGTTGCCAGCGCCCATCGGCCTGTGCTGCTTCAACCTGTTTAAATCCGGCAGGTTTCATGCGCCCGGCTTCAGTAAGGCGGGCAATATGTTCGATGTTCCGCTTCGACCATATACTTTTAGACCGGCGCGGAGTAAAATGCTGCTTATATGATAATTCGTCGATTGATTTCGATTGCGCATCAATCCAGCCATAACAAAGTGCTACATCCAGTGCTTCAGGATAAGTTACTGAAGCAATACCTGAATTCTTTTTGTAAAACTGAATCCAAACACCATTCGCCTCAAGGTGATTTTGTTCCAGCCATTGTTCCCATACTTGCTGACTGGCAAACGGAATTATAGGCTGGTCTTCTTTCCCAGGCTTGTTCTTATCTATAGTAGCCATTCTTATTGGTTTGTTTCGTTAGGTTGTTGCTGTGTTTGGGTAGTGGAAGATATAACTTGATCAGCAACAGTTTTCTTTTTGAACCATTTCATCGGATTTAAATACGCTTTGTATTTACCGAATAGTTCTTTGCCAAGCAATATTCCGCCTGCCCAGAAAGTAATTTCGCCAAGCACAAAGGCAACTGTCGAAAGTTTGATTTTAACTGCACCCTCTATATTTATAAACGGAATAACAAGCAACGACAAAAATAGCAAAGTGGACAAAATGATTAATGACAGTCCCGTTTTAAATTTCCAGTTTTTCTGCATTTTTTCTTTTTATTTGATCGGTAGAGTTGGCTTTGCTTATTTTTCAATATCCAGATCTTCAACGGACCAGCACATTGCATTATCAATACCCTGCACAACCTGGTACTCATTTACGGTAACCAGTACAAGCGCACAATCGCTTGCATAGGTGAAACTCTCCAGGTTGGGATGCTTGGCCAGGAGAGCCTGCAAGGCTGCATCCTTAATACCAGTTGTAATCTCTTGGGCATGGCCGAAAGCCGTAATCACAAAACTTTTGCGTGGATCGGTGCGGTCGTCGTTTCCCCTTTCCATCAGCACTGCAACCTTGCTGTTTAGCGCCATGTTACTGTATTTTCGGGTATTTCGATACGTAGCAAACACAAGTTGCCTTATACCTTCAAAAGGCGTTATAGCTATCAGACTGGCGTGAGGTTGGCCATTGCCCTCTGTTGCCAGCACAGCCAGCCGCTCCGACTGAAGGGCTTCCTCCACATAGCTGCGTATTATTTTGGGATTACTCATTTATGGTTTTGTCGAATGTAATTAGAGTATAACAATAACAGGCAAGTATATGAAAAGTTGCGGTGTGGATGGAAGGTTACTTTTACCAGATTTAGCTTACTGATGGCGCGAAAATTAGTAAGTGCGGGGCGGAATAGGATTGCATTTTCCAGCCAATTTCAAATGTTTCAACGAACACTCAAACCCCGCAGTTGCTATAGCGTTTGTTAGCAAAAGTTATTTTTTAAGTTTATGACTATTAATGAACTCCATTAAGTCTGTTATTAGAATGTCTTCTTTTCTTAAAAAAATAATTTTCATGCCGTTATAAACGCCATATAAATCATAAACTTCAATAAGTAAAGAGTCCCAATCAAGTATTGATAATTTCAAATCCTTTATTCCATGATCATATCTAATTATTTTTGGGTTATGATCAATTGATTTTAAATAATCTTGACCATTAATTATATTTTTTGAATAAACCTTTAACACCTCGGAAGATTCAAGAACAACAATATAATCTATTAAGTCACTAATATATTTTAGAATTATAATTTGATCTAAGGTATCAATTATCTTATCATTGTTGTCAAATAAAATATACTTTCCATTTTGACTAAAATATGATACGCTTAGTCTTTGTCGATCTTTAACTTCTGTTTTTTGGGAAAAATAAACTTTATTTTCCAATATATCTTGTACAGAAGTTGAATTTTGAATCTTAATAGAATCAATAATTTGATTATCAATGGATTTAATCTTGTAGGACTGTATGTTTTCAATTTCTTTCTGGTAATTCTCAATAAAATCCAAATTTTGAACGCCAAATCTAAGCAACTCAAGTGTTTCATTTATAGAGTAATGAAAACCCAATTGTTGAACTACTATTTTAGCTTTATTATTCATATACACTGAATCAGATTTCACCAATTCATTATTTTTGAGACCTATTATCTCATATATATAATCATTTATAAAGGACAAAAACGTGGGATTGAGACTATCATTTTCTGGCATATAGTCATGATCAAAATACAGGAAGACATCATTTTTAAATTGAAATTCTTTACATAGAATAGAAGCGTACTGACCAATTATATTAGCATTATTTATCTCTTCGCAATGATATCCCGTTTTTATGATAACCGTTACATTGTCAAATTTGTATTTATAATACGTATCCTGATGTGGAAATGCTTTTGTAAACAAAAAGAGTAATAATATGATTAATAAAGTTCTCATCTTTATAATTTTTGCTAACTAACAAATATCAACAAATATACCCCTCTTTTTTAGTATGAAATTTAGTCTGGAAATATTTTTTATCGGTAAAATGATAAAAATCCCTGCCACCATTCTCAGCTACAGGGATTTTCAAATTTCACTCACCAAAATTTCACCGTATTTTGCGTCTATTCTTTTTTGAATTTACGTCTAAACATCCTGAAAAGGATATAAACTATAATCCCAAACAGAAATAGTCCCCAAAGTTGTATAAGGAAAACTATAAATACTTCTAAAATATTCCAGCCAAATTTTATAGCATCAAGAATTTTACTTCCGAAACCAGGCTCGTATTCGTCGATGTTTTTGTCGTTTGATATCAGTTCCCTTTTTAGAGTTTGTCGCTGGTAAATTAACAAATTGATTGTGCTGAAATTGATTTGGTCCATCAGCGACAGGTTCGAAATTTTAGCGTTGTCAGCCTGCTCTTGTTTGTTTAACAGAACTTCTTCAGCAACAGTGGTTTCATTAAGCTTTGTGCCCCGCGAATCGATTGCATTTGTTAATCGTTGTTCATTTTTTGCTGAACGTTTCTGTGTCAGATTGTTCGATAGTATTTGCAAAGCAACATCATCAGCTTTGATAATCCGATAGTCTAAAAAGTCGATGTTTTTCGAAATTTCCTTTAATGTTGTGTCAAGTTTTGTATTTGGAACTCTGATTGTAATTGAGTTTGAGACAGTGAAGTATGTTGTCTCAAGTGATGAATCGGCACTTACGGCTGTGCTGGTAACGTTTTCGATGTTACTGGTCAGGTTGGTGAAAATAACAAAACCACCTTGCCGGTTTGTTATCTCCTCGATATTGTAAGTCGATTTGATTACACTTTTGACTTTAAATTTCAGGTCGGCGGTTCTGATAAATTTATGTGTCGTATCCTTGCTGTTTTCCACGGCAGCGGTTGAAGAAATAAAAGCATTTGATTTGCTGTCGCTAACCATTTCTTCAGTCAGTCTTTCCTTAGATGAAGGCGCACAGCCGAATAGTGAAATCAAAATTCCAAATCCTAAAATAATTTTTGTTGTCTGCATAGTGGTGTTTATTAGGTTGTAAATCTGTGAGTTGCTTACAAGGAATAAAATGTGGATTGTTGCCTATTGCCTATTAAAATGCTAATGTAAAAAATAATTATTATGGTCATAATTTAAATTCAAAAAAAATCCCCGCCACCTCTTAGCAACAGGGATTTTTAATTTTCATTCCGCAGAGCACCACCATGCTAATGCCTGGTTTTCGTTGCACTTCAACTTCCGCTTCAGAATATGTTTAACAGCTTTGTTAATTATCTTCTTTTAAAACATATAATATTTTGTCGGTGCTGTTGCACCAAATTGTCAACAGATTGTTCTGTATTTCAAACCTTTGGGCCTGGTTTAATATTGCTAAATATTTTTCTTCATAGTCAATTAATACTTTGGAGCCACCCATTTGCGAAGACATAATTGGTCCGATTGTTAGTTTATTTGAAATGTCAGTATCGTAACTGCCGTAATATTCGTTAAACACTGCTTTTCCTTGAAAAGCATAAGGTAGTATGAAAATTATGGTGTCGTTTATAGTTTGTAGTGTGTCAGAAAATGAAATTGTCATTTCAAAGTCTGAATTTGATTGTGAATAATAGTCGTACCCTTCGCAAGGTGGGTATTCAATTAAAGTTGATCCTTCTTGTTGAAACCCAATAAGCTTCCAGGTATGTCCTAACGTAGCGGTTTGAGAATAATCAATCTCATATTTGACTGAACAGTCTGAATTTTCCTGTTCTTTTTTACATCCGATTATGCTTAAAATGATAAGTAAAATTGTCAAGTGTTTTGTCATAATATATGTTTTTGGGAAATTGAATGTTGCAATATCAGTATTAGTATTTAAAGGAGTAAGACTGAAAAATAAAAGGAACATATATAAGACACTTGAAAATGCTTTTACCCCTACAGAAGTAAAAAATATTTATTTTGAAGAAGACTATCTTCAGGCTTTCGGCTCTTTCCATGGCTCCGGTGATTAATCCCGGCTAAATCCATGTCAGCCTGTGCCAAATCCCTTCGAGCGGGCCATGGCTGTGGTTTTTCATCCACCAGCGGCAGAACGCTAATTGAAGCAGAAACAATATAATACCAATTATCAGGCTCATGGTTGCCCCGGTATATTTGTACAAGCCCAGTCCGAAACCATAATAAATTACCGATCCGATAATGGATTGCATTACATAATTCGAGAGGCTCATACGGCCAAATACTTCCAGTTTTGTTAAAACCCGGTGAACCGCTTTATGGTTAAACGCAAGCGCAAACAAAGCCACCCATACACACATAAAGGCGAAATTTGCCCAACTAGTCGCAATCACCAACCACACATCGGCTATAGCTTTACGCGCCAATAGGTCAGGCGTAAACGATTTAACAGCAAACAGCATCGCAAAAAGTAAGACAGCCGCTCCCAAAACTCTTTTCCAGAATAAACTGTTTGTCGCCGAAGCAGCAAACAGGTTTTTACGTCCTATCAGCATACCAAGCATAAACAGGGCCGGTGTTTGCAGGAAACGACCGTTTTCGTAGCTCCACAAAATCACCGCGGTTTTACCGGTTGTAAGGTTTCCTTTAATTACGGCTAATAACGAATCTCCGGAAAGGTATTCGCTCGTTTTCCCGAAATACGACCACGACAAAGGATCTGTAGCCACAACCGATGGATCATTCGCAATTTGCAGCAGTTTAAACCATTCAGCCGGTTGCAGCAATAGGATAATGGCTGTAATCAATACCGCTGTATTGCTCCATTTGCTCACCAAAACCAGCGAAACACCAAGCACAGCGTAAAACACAAGGATATCGCCCTGGTAAAACATGGAGTTTACTATCCCGAAAAGCAGCAACAAAAAGGAACGCCACACGAACCGCAGCCTGAAATCTTTCCCTTTTCGCGCCTGGTTTGTAAACATGATATGGAACGTTAAGCCAAACAGCAAGGCAAAAATGGCGTATGTTTTTCCCGCAAACAGAAAAAACAATATATCCCAAACCCAAACATCCAATGTTTTCAACCATGTCGGGAGGTAATCGGGCTGAAAATAGAAATCGAAATGTTCGAGATTGTGTAGCAGCATAATGGCCATAATGGCAAATCCGCGCAAGGCATCAACAACTTGCAGTCGGTTTGTAGCGGGTTGCGGCAGGGGAGCGGGCATACGTGTATTTTGGCGTGCAAGTTACGGAAATAGCCTATTTCGAAACAATTGAAAATTCGACGGATGACGCGTTTTGTGGATTGAAAAGGAGATATTGTTGATTGGTGGCGATTGCTGGACATGTATGTAAAGATTTCAACTATTTCAATGATCACGCATGCCCGCATTTGCTGTAGCTTTTTTGGCTGTTGCACAACTCACTATTCGCAGAACTTTGATGATAAAGACAAATCCATCAAAATGCAAAACATTGGTTATCAGATCTGAAAATGAGTTGTGCAACAAGCACGTTTGTTATGGGCTGTGTTTCTTTTCCCTATAAATTAAATTTCTAGTCTATATTCCTTTTTTCTCTAGTGTTTTTATGAGTTGAGCAAAAATTAGCTTAGTCCTGTCTTTCCTTTTACCTATTTGCTTTGACTTAATTATATAGTTCTTCACCTTTTTGAAAAAATTAATATCATTCTCTCTGAAAAATAAATAGTCTTGATTATTCTCAATAAAATCATAAAACTTATATAAATCAGGGGCGCTAAATTTTACTAATAATGCATTAAATTTATTTATGTTAAATCTGCTAAATTCAAATTCATTAGGATTCACCATATTGATAAATGCCTCAAAGTCAAATTGTAATTTCTTAAATAATGTTTC
Source organism: uncultured Lentimicrobiaceae bacterium (assembly GCA_964420555.1). Classification (GTDB taxonomy): domain Bacteria; phylum Bacteroidota; class Bacteroidia; order Bacteroidales; family UBA4417; genus UBA4417. Next base: position 16,346 of record CAYQTT010000031.1, read on the forward strand.
TGTCTCTCTATTTTGAATTCTTATCTTTTTGGGAAGATTATATTTATCAATTGTTTTCTTTATTTCATCAAGATCCAATTTTGTTTCAGCACTTTCACTTCGGTGACGGAAATCCTGAAAATAAGATTCTGTATATGGAGTATTCTTCGAATTCAAAAATATAGCCTTTTTTATTTTCTTTAAAAGTTGCTCTTTAGATATTTTTGTCCCACCTTCATACCAGCAACCTAGCTTTATATAAATTGTAACGTAATCCTTATATTCGTAATTTCCATTTTCAATATGCTCAATGATTTTATCAATATTTTTCTTAAACTTATCTTCTGGAATTTCAAAAGAATTTGGCCAATCAAGTGCCAAAAGCAACTCATATTTCTCAGGAATTACATTATTTGATATTCCGAATGCATATCTAATTTCCTCAAGCAATTGATCACTATCTAAATTAATTCCTCCAGTAATGTAATTGAAGATTGATTTATAGAAATTACGTATTGCATATTTCTCCTGAAATTCTACTGAAAACAATTTCTTTTCATCGCGCTTTTGGTTTGAAAAAAGTTTTTCTAACTGGATTAAATTCTGATTATCTGTATTTTGTGAATTTGTAAAACTAATATTTCCTTCTTTAAATTCGATTGATACTGCTGTAAGATAAACCAGAATAGATTTATTGATAATTTCTTTGTCGCTTTCTTTCTGAGGCAAATTGCTATCTGAATTTAAAAATGTAAAAACATTCTGTGTGTAATTTAAGATAAAAATGAGAGTTCGAATATTTTCGTAATTACCAGATTGAAAAACATTGAGTATAGTACTTTTATACTTTATTAAAAAATCTTTGAAGACAGGAAAACCATTATGTTTTAATGAAACAATATCATCATAAGTTTGAAATAAATCAGCCTTAACCTCATAATTTAGACTGCATATTTTTTCCTTAAATTTCTTATAGTCAATTTGTTCATCTTCTGAAATATTAAATTCATTTGTGATAATTGCAACCTTGCAATTATCATGTTCTACCAGTTGATTGATAAAGCCGAGCAACTCTTGAATCTTCAAATCCGAATGTTTTCTTTCAAAATCATCAAATACTAGAACTAGACGCTCATAATTTATAATACTATCTCTAATTTCATTTTTGGGCAAATCGCAATATTCATCTAAATTTCCTATCTGATTATAGTTTATAAAACCACGAAACAAGGTTTTAGCTATCCCATAAGAGGTTTTGAACGTTTTTGTTTTTAAAAATGGATATAATTCAATAAGAATTTTTTGTTGAATATCTGAAACTGAACTTACACCAAAAAGAGAAATGTATATTGGAAGATAAACTTTCCGGGCATCTTTGTCCCACTCAATCTCCAAATCTTTATTTTTAATCAGCTTTTGAACCCCATATGTTTTACCTATTCCCCACTTTCCATTTATGACAATTGCACTATCAATATCTGATTTCAAATAATTTATGATTTTATATTTTAATGTATGCATGATTTTAAAGTTTATAAATTTTTCTGTTATGATTGTTTCAAATTGATTTGATGTTTAGAGAATTTCTGTCATGGAATGAGTCGGCAAAACATAGCCCATAACTAGCTAATAGCAACAAATATACCCCACTTTTCTCCATGAAATTTATTCCCCCTAATGTTTTTTTTTAGTAAGAATAAAAAATCCCCGCCACCTATACGATGCAGGGATTATTACTTTATACTTTTCACTGTCATTGCGAGCGAAGCAACACTATTCACTTTTCACTCTTCACTTTTCACTCTTCACTCTTCACTCAACCCTACTCCTCCGTATAAACCCGGTTCTCCTGTTCCGCAACCCTAATAAAAGTGGCGCGTTTGGTAAGTTCCTTCAGTTGCGATGCACCCACATACGTGCAAGTGCTGCGTACGCCGCCCAATATATCAAGTACTGTATTTTCAACCTTCCCGCGGTATGGCACTTCCACAGTTTTGCCTTCGCTGGCGCGGTAATCAGCTACTCCGCCGGCATGTTTATCCATAGCGGTTGTGGAACTCATTCCATAAAACTGTTTCAGTTTTTTCCCGTTTTTCTCAATCAGTTCACCGCCGCTTTCGTCGTGCCCGGCAAGCATACCGCCAAGCATAACAAAGTCGGCGCCGGCACCAAAAGCTTTAGCCACATCGCCGGGAGTGCTGCAGCCGCCGTCGCTTATAATCTGTCCGCCCAGTCCGTGAGCCGCATCGGCACATTCAATAATTGCCGAAAGCTGCGGATAGCCAACACCTGTTTTTACGCGTGTGGTGCAAACCGAACCAGGACCAATACCTACTTTTATAACATCGGCACCGGCCAGCAAAAGTTCTTCCACCATTTCGCCTGTAACCACATTGCCGGCAATAATCACTTTATCGTGAAATTTTTTCCTGGCCTGCTTAACAAAGGCTACAAAATGTTCGCTATATCCGTTGGCAACATCAATGCAGATAAACCTTAGCTGCGGATTAGCCTGAATGATGCTGCTTATTTTATCCAGGTCGTGCGAACCGGTTCCTGTGCTTATCGCAATATGATTTTCGATTCCTTTTGGGGCTTTGCTAACGAAATCAGTCCATTCATCAACCGTATAATGCTTATGAATAGCAGTAAACAGTTTTTTATCATACAAGGCCAGGGCCATTTCGAAAGTGCCTACCGTATCCATATTGGCAGCCATTACCGGAATTCCGCTCCACTCAGTTTTGGTATGCATAAAGCGGAAAGTGCGATCGAGTTTTACCTGCGAGCGACTGCTCAGCGTCGAGCGTTTCGGCCTGAACATCACATCTTTAAAGCCTAATTTTATTTCGTATTCTATTCTCATCTGCTTGTTGGATTTTAAGCTTCAAAGGTACGGAATCTGTTGTATGGGGCAAGGATAGTAGTTGTGAAAATGATACAAAATTGATTGGACAAAATGATAAGAGCAAAAGTCGAAGATACTGGCTTCTTCTTCCGTCTTCTGTCTTCCGTCTTCCGACTTCCAACTACAAAATTCAAAGCTCATCTCAACTTTTTCTCCTACTTTTACCTCAAAAATAATACTATGACAATCCGCCGCATTCTATCCTTTTTATTGATCACTTTCCTTGCCGGTTATTCCACTGTGCAGGCCTGTACCAATTTTATAATTACCAAAGGCGCCAGCAGCGACCGATCCGTAATGATAACCTATAATGCCGATTCGCATACACGTTACGGAGCCATTGCATTTTATCCGGCTGCGGATCATAAGCCCGGCGATATGTGCCAGGTTTATCATTACGAAAACGGCAAACTCTTGGGAGCAATTCCCGAAGTGCCACATACCTATTCGGTGGTTCAGTTTATGAACGAACACCAGGTTGCTATTGGTGAAACAACATGGGGCGGACTTGATTCATTGGTTCATCAGCCAGGTGCAATTCTTGATTATGGCTCACTGATGAAAATTGCCCTGCAACGTTCCACAACAGCAAGGGAAGCTATAAATATAATGACCGAACTTGTTGCTCAATATGGGTATGCTACCAGTGGCGAATCGTTTTCTGTTTCCGATGCCAACGAAGCATGGATATTCGAAATGATAGGCAAAGGCAAATACGAAAAAGGGGCAGTTTGGGTAGCACGTCTTATTCCCGATGGATATATAAGCGGACATGCCAACCAGGCACGAATCACTACATTTCCTTTTCAGAAATCAAACAATTGGAGCGATACGAAACAAACTGTTTATCATTCGGCAGATGTGATCAGCTTTGCTAAGAAATATGGATTTTACAAAGGCACTGACGAAGCATTCAGTTTTTCGGATGTGTATAATCCTTTGAATTTCGGAGGTGCCCGATACTGCGATGCAAGAGTATGGTCGTTTTTCAGGACAATAAACAAGGAAATCCGCGATAACAGCGATTATACAAATTATGCGCTCGGACAGTTTTCGCATAACGCAACATGCATGGATGGCAGTAAAAATCCTAATGGTTATGTATCAAACAGGCTTCCGCTTTGGGTTAAACCCGATGCGCCTGTAACTATTCAGCAGGTAATGGCTGGTATGCGGAATCATTACGAAGATACGCCTCTTGATATGCGCAACGATCCCGGGGCAGGTCCTTATAAATCGCCTTACCGCTGGCGCCCCATGGAATTTGAAGTCGATGGCGTAAAATACCTTAACGAGAGAGCCGTTGCTACCCAGCAAACCGGTTATAGTTTTGTAGCACAGTCGCGGAGCTGGCTGCCCGATCCTGTAGGCGGAATTTTTTGGTTTGGTGCCGACGATGCCGATGGATGCGTGTATGCCCCGATGTATTGCGGTATTACCGAAATTCCCCAAAGTCATGCCCTTGGCAACGGTTCCATGATCACATGGTCCGAAACAGCTGCGTACTGGGCTTTCAGCCAGGTGAATAACTGGGCTTACAGCCGTTATGATGTAATTCATCCCGAAATTGAAAAATACCAGCAGCAACTCGAAAACCAATATTTGGCAGAGGTATTAGTAGTCGATGTTCAGGCCGGTGAACGGTTCAAACAAAACCCTGCTTCTGCTCGTGAATACATCACTGCTTATTCTGTATATACCGGCAACAGGCTTGTAACCGACTGGAAATCATTTTATCAATACCTTTTCATGAAGTACCACGATGGCAATATTAAGAATACCGAAGGGTACAAACTTCTGGATAACGGAAACGGTAAAAATGTTCCGAAAGCGCCATCGCAGCCTGGTTACGGAAAAGAATGGGAAAGGATTATGATACAGGGAACCGGGGATAGATTAAAGGTGCCGATGAAATAATGTGGAAATTTGAAGATGAGGAAATTTGAGGATGAGGAAATTTGAGGATGTGAAAATTTGAAGATGTGATAATTTGTCAGCATCAGAATAACACAGCACACAGCACTGAGCACACAGCAAAAAAATATTAAACACACAATCACTATGACTCTCACCGATAGAATAGAAAGCAGAAAAATTCTGATCCTCGATGGAGCCACAGGCTCACAATTGATAGCCCGCGGTTTATCAGCCGGCGAATGCCCTGAACTGTGGAATGTATCTCATCCTGAAATAATTAAGGATATAGCTGCATCTTATTTCACAGCGGGATCAGATGCTGTACTTACAAACACATTCGGAGGATCTTTACTGAAACTGAAAGCCTATAAACTTGAAAACCGTGCCTATGAACTTAATTTTGAAGGTGCAAAAAATGCAATTTCTGTAAAGCCTGAAGGGAAATTTGTATTTGGTTCCATCGGTCCCAGTGGGTTGATGCTTGAACCTTTCGGAGATATACCGGCGGACGAGATGATGGCTTCCTTTGCCGTGCAGGTTAAAGCCATGGCTGATGCCGGAGTCGATGGTTTTATGCTCGAAACGTTTACCGATCTGGATGAAATAAACTGCGCCATCCAGGCAGTTAAAGAAAATTCAGACCTCCCGTTTTTTGCTTCCATGACATTCGGTAATACCCCCGATGGCCATAAAACCATGATGGGTGTTGGTGTGAAGGAATTTGTTGAAGCCATGCAAACCGCCGGCGCCTTACTCATCGGATCGAACTGTGGAAACGGAATTTTAAAAATGGCTGAACTTGCTAAAGAATTCAGAAGTGTATCAGCTACAGCAAACTTAATGCTTAAGGCCAATGCCGGAGAACCTCATCTTCACGACGGTCAGCTCTGTTATTCGGAATCGCCTGAACTGTTCGCTTCCAATTTAATGGAATTGCTCAGGCTTTCGCCCTCTGCTGTTGGCGGTTGCTGCGGAACTACTCCTGAACATATCAAAATGATTCATCAAACTATCTCACTTTAGAAAGTAACTTGTCTCTGTTGCTTCTGTCCCTTGAATCGATTTCTGATCTTACAGAAACTATTCATCTGGCATAAACGGCATCAGCTTCGTGTTTGTAAAAAAATTATATTTGCGGTATAATCTTTCGAAAAACTATTAGTTATGGAAAGCATTACCGCTGAATTTGTAAGGTATAAAGAAGCATTCGAATCGGAACTGCTGAATGGTATCCTTCCTTACTGGATAAGATACGGTGTTGAAAAAGAAGGAGATGGATTTTATGGCGCTGTCGATCTTGAGGGTAATCCTGTTCCAACAGCCAACAAATCATGCGTGCTGAATGCCCGAATACTATGGACCTTTTCGGAAGCTGCCATTTGGTATAAAAATCCTGAATATATCATGATGGCAGGCAGGGCGTTCAATTTCTTGGAGAAACATTTTGCTGACAGGGAGTTTGGCGGCTATTTTATGGAACTCAGCCCTGATAATTCCGTTGCTTCTGATATTAAACATACCTATGCACAGGCTTTTGTAATTTACGCTTTGTGCAAATACTATGAATTCAGACCTGATGAAGCTGTCCTGAAACTGATCCAAAACTTCTTCCTTTTACTTGAAAAGTATACAAAAGATATTGGAAATCCGGGTTACCTCGAGGCGTTTACCCGTAATTGGGAATTGTTTGGAGAGAACCGCATGGCTGATAATAACGAGCCGAAATCAATGAATACACATCTCCACATTATGGAGGCTTATGCTGCTCTATATAAAGTGTGGAAAGATGAAACAGTAAAACTCCGGCTAACCGAACTTCTTAACCTATTTATCGATAAAATTATCCGTGCTGACGGACACCTGGGAATATTTTTCGACGAGCAATTCAATGAGGCGGAAGCCTCCAAAGGAATATGCTCATTTGGCCATGATATAGAAGCGTCGTGGTTGTTGATGGAAGCAGCTGAAATACTGGGTGATGAAGCCATTATAAAAAAGATGAAGCCTTTGTGCATAAAAATGGCCCGTGCAGTCGAAAGGGTAGGATTGGATAAGGATGGCGGATTGTTTCTCGAATCGACCCGTTTCGGCAGCCATATCCGCACTAACAAACACTGGTGGTTGCAGGCCGAAACCCTGGTTGGTTTTATGAATGCTTTCGAAATGACCGGTGACAGGAAATACTGGGAAACAGTCAAGCTTTCATGGAATTTTATTGATAATCATGTAATTGATCACCAAAAAGGGGAGTGGTTCACTAAAGTAAACCGGCTGGGAAAACCTTTTCTTACTGAACCTGAAAATGATCCTTCGCCATATTACCGCAACGACTGGAAAATCGATCCGTGGAAATGCCCGTATCATAACGGAAGAGCGATGATGGAGATGGTGAAACGAATTGAACTAAAACTTAAACATAATGAATAGAATTTTACTGCAATGTACTATAGCAGCGGCTTTAGGTGGTTTATTGTTTGGTTACGATACGGTAATTATTAACGGGGCAATGCTCGACCTGGTAAAGCACTTTCACCTGAGTGCCGCACTTCAGGGCTGGACAGTCAGCTCTGCTTTAATCGGATGTATCCTGGGAACATTTTTTATAGGAAAGCCGGGCGATACTTACGGTGCCAAGCGTTTGTTGCAGCTGCTTTCCATCATGTTTTTCGCATCATCGGTTGGATGCGGCCTGGCAAACCATATCAGTACATTCATTATTTTTCGTTTTATCGGAGGACTTGCAATTGGCGGCGCATCAGTACTTTGCCCGGTTTATATTTCCGAAATTTCCCCGCCCAAACACAGAGGTATTCTCACCGCTACATTTCAGTTAGCTATTGTCATCGGTATTCTTTTGTCGTTAATATCAAATTATTTACTGCTCAATATTGGTGATCAAAATTGGCGCTGGATGCTTTTCAGCGGGGCATTGCCGGCCGTTGCTTTTTTCCTGATGCTGCTGGTAATACGAAAGAGTCCGCGTTGGCTGGTAAAGAAAGGGAGAATAGAAGAAGCAAAGAAAAACATTGAAGAATTATCGTCGCACGAAATTGATACGGAACAAACGATTCTCGAAATACAGGAATCCATTAAATTGGAAAATTTAGGGAAACGCATAAATGTATTCAAAAAGCCATACCGGCGAATAATTTTCATCGGAATATTTGTTGGCATGTTCAGCCAACTAACCGGCATCGGAGTCGTGTTTTATTATTCTTCCCAAATATTCAGTATTGCTGGCTTCTCTGCCGACAACTCAATGGCTCAGAGTGTAATCCTGGGCGCAACTAACCTGATTTTCACCATCCTGGCCATGTTAGTTATTGATAAAATTGGGCGAAAGAAATTACTGTTGTTCGGGCAACTTGGAATGGTTGCTGTTCTTGGCCTTTTTGGTTATGGATTACTCACAGGAAATATAAGTGGTTACTGGCTTGTGGCTTTACTGGTAGCATACATTGCTTTTTTTGCATCTTCGCAGGGTGTTGTTATTTGGGTATTGTTATCCGAAATGTTCCCAAATGTAATCAGGGCGCGTGGCGCATCCATCGGTTCATTTGCTAACTGGGTGGTAAGCGCAGCACTAAATTTCTTTTTTCCTGTTGTTATCGGTTTATTTGGAGTAACCCAGGCTGCACAACAACAGGGAATGAGCTATGCCTTTATTTTTTTAGCGATTGTCACATTCGTCGGATTCCTTTATTTAAAGAAATACATTATCGAAACTAAAGGAAAGACCCTCGAACAAATTGAAAAAGAAGTGCTTTGCTGATTTTGATTAATCGTAAAATGCAATGTTTGCCACAGACCTGTTAAACTGAAAACATAGATATTTTGACACACCGGGAAAGGATATTTGCAATTCTCAAAGGAGAACAACCCGACCAGGTCCCCTGGTTTGGGGATCTTGACTATTGGGCAAATTCATTGATAATAAGGGGACTGAAACCCAAAGATTTTATTTCCTCAAACGAATACATACAATGGCACCGCGAATTAGGTGTTGGCTTCTATCTTCAGGGTTATTTCCCATACAGGCAAATTTATGAGAAGTGTGAAGTAAAAGAATGGAAAGAAGGACACAGACGGTTTAAAGAAATAGTAACACCTATCGGTTCAGTTCGCGAATGCTGGGAATATATCCCGACCTCTTTTTCGGAAGGACCTGTTGAACATTTTATGAAATCGGAGGAGGACATCCCCGTCATGAAGTTCATCTATGAGAATATGCGTTTTGAACCGGATTATGATTATGCTTTGCAGCGTAAGAAACAGGTTGGCGACCAGGGTGTTGTATTGTGTTACCTTCCTAAAAGCCCGTTTATGCACCTTCTGGCGCTCGAAGCCGGTGTAATGTCAGTAACAATGGCCGCATTAACTACGCCTGACGAATTCATGGATCTGATAAACACCATGAAAAAAGCATTCGACCAGGCAGCCAGGATTGCAGTCGATAGCCCTGCCGAAGTATTAATGATCCCCGAAAACCTCTCGTCCGAAATGGTTGGCCCTGAGCTTTTTGAATTGTATATGTATGACTATCAGAAAGAATGGACTGGTAAAATCAGGGATGCCGGCAAGTACTCATTTATCCATATCGACGGAACTTTAAGCGGACTGATCCAACAGGAAGCATCAGTCGGTTTTTCAGTACTTGAGGCGTTGACTCCTTACCCGGTAGGTGATGTAAAATTCGAAGATATCGACGCAATGGCCGGAGATTCCAAAAGTATCATCTGGGGTGGAATTCCAGGGGTTTATTTTACCAATTGCATAAGTGATACTGAATTTGAAAGACACGTTAAGCATGTGCTTTCAATTATGGTGAAAGAGCCCCGCTATGTGCTGGGTGTTGCCGACCAGGTGCCTCCCGATGGACTTGAAAGCCGTGTGAAGCGTATTGCGGAACTGGTTGATGAGTATGGTAAATATAAACGGCAAAAAATGATCTGAATAATTATTTATGAACGGATACGAACGAATAAATGCGGCATTGAAAGGCTTGAAGCCTGATAAAACGCCTGTTATGCTTCATAATTTTATGATGGCTGCGCGCGAATATGGAGTTACTATGGAGCAATTCCGTAACGATCCCAAAGTGATTGCCGGGGCTTTCATTAAATCGGTTGAAACATACCAGTTCGACGGAATTCTGGTGGATATTGACACCGTAACACTCGCAGGCGCATTGGGTGTTAAAATTGATTTCCCGGTAAACGATCCGGCCCGGATGCACGACGGACTTTTAACGGAAATTGAAAATATTCATCAGTTAAAGCCCTGCAGAATTGAAGATTACAAATACATACAGGTATGGCTGGAGGCGGTGCGACAGCTGAAAGAATATTTTAAAGATGAAATATACATACGCGGCAATTGCGACCAGGCCCCGTTTACGCTGGCTACTATGGTACGTGGTGCGCAGGATCTGATGACGGATCTGATGATAGCTGAAGAGAACCTGGTTTTTGAGTTACTCGACTATTGCACGGATGCCACCTGCCAGTTCATTAAACTTATGGCACAAACCGGAGCCGATATGGTTTCCAACGGCGACAGCCCTGCCGGACCCGAAATGATTTCGCCTGATATGTATGAAAAATTTGCGCTCCCTTTTGAGAAGAAAGTTGTGGATACAGCTCACTCTTTCGGTCTTCCTTATGCACTCCATATTTGTGGTAATACTCATGTAATATTGGATAAGATGCTGCTTTCAGGAGCCGATGCCTTTGAACTCGACTATAAAACTGATGCCCGCAAAGTTTTTGAATTGTATTCCGATAAAGCAACACTGATAGGGAATATAGATCCGAGTGGTGTTCTGGCGCTTGGAACTGTCGCTGATGTACGACAAAAAACTATTGAACTCCTGGAGATTTATTCAGGTTCTCCGAGGTTTATCCTTAACGCAGGTTGCGCTCTACCGCCTAAAACACCTTCAGCGAATATAAAAGAGATGATTAAGATTGCCAGAGAATTCACTGGAAATCAGTAAAAGGAAAACTTGTGCTCAACAGACTAAAAAACCATTCTGATAATTTGTGTAACGAATACTATAAATACCATGAACTTAATTGAACAGGTTGCTCATTGCATTGAGTTTGGGAAAATTAATAAAGCCTCACCATACCCGCCCGAATTAAAGGGTCAGGATGGTGCCGATGAGCTTACACAAATGGCTCTTGAAACCGGGTTCGCTGCCGACGAAATCCTGCAAAAAGGATTTGTTGAAGCCATGAACCGGGTAGGGCAGAAGTTTTCGGAACATAAAATTTTTGTTCCCCAGATGCTCATGTCGGCTAAGGCTATGAATACTGCAATGAAGCACCTGCGTCCTTATTTTCAAAGCGGTGAAATCAGCCGGAAAGGAAAATTTATAATCGGTACTGTTGCCGGCGATCTGCACGATATTGGTAAAAACCTGGTGGCTATGATGGTTGAAGGTGCCGGTTGGGAAGTAATCGACCTTGGTGTTGATATCAATCACGATCGCTTTCTCGAGGAACTTGAAAAACATCCCGGCAGCTTTGTCGGACTTTCAGCTATGCTCACAACCACAATGGTTAACATGGAAAGTATCGTTAAAAACCTGAAAGAAAAATACCCTGATCTTGTGGTATGTATTGGTGGTGCACCGGTAAACCAGGAATTTTGTCAGAAAATTAATGCAGATTTCTATAGTCCCGACCCACAGGGTTTGGTGAATTACTTAGGTCAGCATTCCTCCAAAGTGAATTAAATCATGGAAATAAAACGCTTCGGGCTCAGTTATAACGATCTGGCTATTGACAAAGCAGCAGTAGCCAAACTGTTAAAATATGGCGATGGTGAGATTCCTTCTCATTTCGATGAAATGATCAGCCTTGAACTGCAGGAAGCAAAGGATATCTGCGAAATATACGGTGGATATGGGATTGTTGACGATATTTCGATCGATAAGGTTAATCAGATAATTAGAGTAAAAGAAACTGATTTCCTGGTTGGGAAAAACATCTCAGTATATCTCAGGCATGCCGAAAAAATTGCCTTAATGCTTTGTACAGCCGGGCCAAAAATTGAAGAACGATCACAACTGCTGATGAAAGAAGGTCATTATCCCGAAGGCTTTATCATGGATATGATAGGCTCGGTAGTTGTAGATGCGGCTATGGATAAAATTCACGAAACGCTTAATGCTGATATGGAGGCCATTGGTTTGAAAGTCTCTAACCGGTATAGTCCCGGTTACTGTGCCTGGAATGTTAGCGAACAAAAGAAGTTTTTTGCGTTTTTCCCTGAAAATTTTGGAAGAATTTCACTTTCGGAAAGCTGCCTTATGAATCCTATCAAATCTATCAGTGCGATTGCCGGAATTGGAAAAGAAATCAAACACCTTGGTTATGCCTGCGATAGTTGTACAATGGCTGATTGTGTTTACAGGGGGTTAAAAGAGTGAAGCGGTAACATTTTCAGAGCATGTACACAGGACTTGTAACCTTTAAGTATAATGACTAATCAAGTGATGAAATCCAAACAGCTTCAATGCTTTTCTTTTAGATCATGAATCAATAACGAAATAAACATCAACAAAATACTCAATGAAAAAATCGATTTTAATCCTGATTCTGCTTACTGGTATCTTCTTATTTACCAATGCGCAACCTAAACATACTTTCGCAATAAGTGGAGGTGAATTCATGTACGATGGCAAACCGGTTAAGATACACAGTGGCGAAATGCACTATTCGCGTATCCCTCACGAATACTGGAAACAGCGGCTGCAAATGATAAAAGCCATGGGTCTGAATACAGTAGCAACCTATGTATTCTGGAACTACCACGAAACTGCACCTGGAGTGTGGGATTTTACCACCGGCAACCGCAATATCAGGGAATTTATAAAACTGGCTGGTGACGAAGGTCTGATGGTAATCCTTCGCCCCGGTCCATATGCCTGTGCTGAGTGGGAGTTTGGCGGGTATCCCTGGTGGCTGGTAAAAAACAAAGAGCTCGTAATCCGCACCAATAACAAGCCATTTCTCGATTCGTGCAATGTGTACATTTCTAAACTTATTGACCAGGTTCGGGATCTGCAGGTTACAAAAGGCGGACCAGTTATTATGGTTCAGGCAGAAAACGAATTTGGCTCCTATGTGGCTCAGCGAAAGGATATTCCCCTGGAAGAGCATAAAAAATACAGTTATGCCATTAAAGACCAGTTGCTGAAAGCGGGTGTGGAGGTTCCATTGTTCACTTCTGATGGTAGCTGGCTTTTCGAAGGCGGGTTTATCGAAGGTGCGATGCCTACTGCCAACGGAGAGGATAATATTGAAAATCTGAAGAAAATTGTAAATCAGTATAATGGCGGAAAAGGCCCTTATATGGTAGCTGAGTTTTATCCTGGTTGGCTCGATCATTGGGCTGAGGAATTTCAGAAAGTTCCGACAGAAACAGTTGTAAATCAAATGAAAAAATACCTCGACAATGATGTGTCCTTTAACTTTTACATGGTGCATGGAGGTACAAATTTTGGCTTTACAAGTGGTGCAAACTATGACAAAAATCATGATATTCAGCCTGATATCACCAGTTACGATTATGATGCTCCCATAAGCGAAGCTGGCTGGGCAACGCCGAAGTACAAGGCAGTCCGCGAAGAGCTCAGGAAGTATGTCAATTATTCGGTTCCCGAAATTCCTGCTGCAGTTCCGGTAATTGAAATTCCTGAAATCAAACTTACCAAAGCTGTAGATATTGCTTCACTGAAAGATAAAATTAAACCGGTTGTTAACGATAATCCATTAACTTTCGAGGAATTGAACCAGGGGCATGGCTATGTTTTATATAGTAAGAAGTTTGTCCAGCCTATTTCAGGAAAACTGGAAATCAATGGTTTGCGCGATTTTGCTACACTATATGTGAATGGAGAAAAAGTAGGGGAACTGAATCGCTACTATAAAAATTATTCAATGGATATTGAAATTCCTTTCAATGCTACTCTCGAAATTCTGGTCGAAAATATGGGTCGCATTAATTACGGTGCCGAAATTGTAAATAACCTGAAAGGCATTATCAGCCCGGTTACCATTAATGGAATAGAAATTACCGGTAACTTGCAGATGTTTAAGCTCCCATTCGAAACAATGCCTGATCTGCAATCATTCAGCAATAAGAATACACAGGGAAGGCCGGTAATTTATCAGGGTAGGTTCGACCTGAAAACAACAGGAGATACTTTTCTTGATATGCGCAACTGGGGCAAAGGAATTGTTTTTGTAAATGGACATCACCTGGGACGTTACTGGAGTGTAGGTCCCCAGCAAACCCTTTATCTGCCTGGTGTATGGCTCAATAAAGGTGAAAATGAAATTGTGATATTCGAACAGCTTAATGATCAGATTCAAAACCGGGTCAGTGCTATAAAAACTCCAATCCTGGATGAGTTAAGGGGCAAATAAATGTGATTTATATCCAGTGTTGATCTGTTAAGTAAATAACTGCTTGAATTAAAAGAACAGAGGCTATTTCACCCGAAATAGCCTCTGTTCTTTTTGCAGTTTTCTGTTAATGCCGGAATTAATAATCCGGTAATGATTTACCTACCGTATCAGCGTCACCGTCCCCCATTTCGGTTCCGATAAGCCTTCGC
>CAYQTT010000032.1:0-28848 GCA_964420555.1 uncultured Lentimicrobiaceae bacterium
CGGCAATGGTCATGTCGGTTGAATCGTCGGCAACTATAAATTTCACCCCGGATTTGGCGTTAGCGGCCTCAATCTGGGCAAGTTTTGCATGAACCAATTTAGAAACTTCCACGGCATTGGCGTCCCCTTGCTTTTTCAACAAAAGGCCTATCCCGTTTATTCCGTTGTAGCGGCTTACAGAACTTATTTCTTTCACACCATCGATAACAGATGCCACATCTTTTACATAAACCGGCATTCCGGGCGCGGGCATCGCTACCTGAACATTCATAATGTCATTTACGGTCGAAAATTTCCCTGTCAGGCGGACGGAGTTACTTTCTTTATCAGTTTGCGCTTTACCTGCTGGCAAATCAATACCTGAACGGTTAATGGCTTCCACAACCTGGTAAAGTGAAATTTTATACAATTTCAGTTTGTCCTGATCTGCTTTAACCTGGATTTCGCGTTCTTCGCCCCCGAGCATGGTAATTTCGGCCACTCCTTTTAATTGCTGGATTTGAGGCAGGATTTCATCTTTCATTTTCTGATAAAATTCCGTGCCGGGCAAATTACTGGTTGCACTAATTGAAATGATTGGCAAATCGTTGGGCGAAACCTTGCTCATTACCGGGCTCAGAATATCTGCCGGAAGGTCTTTTTTGATATTGTCGATATATCGCTGTGCATCCTGCATGGCAATGTTCAGATCCGTTCCATATTTCAGGTTGGCAACAATAACAGAGGCGTTGGGCATCGACTTGGTCTCCAGGTAATCAACCCCTTCGAGATTCGACAGCGCATCCTCTATTTTTCTTGAAACAGAAGTTTCCACTTCATTGGGTTCGGCACCCGGGTACATTGTTTTTATTACAACTACAGGCTGATTAAAGTCGGGCAACAGTTCATACCCCAGGTTTTTAAAACCTATAATCCCCAATAAGGCGAATACGCTGAAAATAACGATGATCAGCGAAGGGCGGTTGATTGATATTTTTGTGATGTTCATGGCTTGTCAGTTATTGTATTTTTGTAAAATCAGCACTTTTGCTAATTCCGGATGATGATAAAAGGAGGGAAAGAGCCTTGCAATATTTATCGGTTGCTTTTAGTAGCTCATCGGCGGCTTCTGTTTCCAGAACATGGGCTGCTTTGAGCAGAGTGAGGTACGTTCTTGTTTTCCGTGCTTCGTTATGTGAAACAGATAAGTTAGTATAATAATCAGGTTTGGAGTTCGCAGCCTGAGCATTTTCGATACTGTGGAGTATGGCGTTGCCACTTTTTAAAAGCCGGCTTGAAAAATAATTTTCTTTTTTCGCGTCAGCCAGGTAATTGTAGCAATGCACGATTTTAAATGCAAACTCAAAACCTTTTTTCTCAATAACACTCGTTCTGTTGTTCATGATTCAATTACCGTTAAGGGTTACATTTGCTCCGTCGAATAAATTTATAAACCCGTTGGTGACAATAATATCACCTTCCACCAAACCCGCTGACACTAATACTTTATTCTGTATCCTGCTTGCTAGGGTGATGTTTTGTAAAACAGCTTTGCCGTTTTTTACCAGGTAAACCTGTGGCTGAATATTGGATCCAACGATAGCCGACGCTGGAATAATGATATGATTTTCGGTATCTGTACTTTTCATTTTAACTTTCCCGAACATTCCTGCCTTGATTTTCAGATCAGCTGTATTGCTCACCGAAAGCTGAACCGGATAACTATTACCCATATTGGATTTACTGCCTGTCATGATCACTTTTCCTGTCAAAGGAGTTTCGGAATATGCATCTGCTGAAAGAGTGTACAACTGGTTCATTTTAAATTGACTCAATTCATTTTCGGGTACATTGGCGGTGAACTTTAACAGCGAAATATCAGTTACCTGGAGCAGAGGAACGCCGGGTGCGGCAAAAGCGCCGACCTCGGTAAGTTTGGCGGTTACAATTCCGCTAAAAGGAGCTACAATAGTGGTTTTGCTGATTTGTTCGAGCAAAGTTGCTCTTTGAACCTTGGCAGATTTCAGCGCCAGCTCCGATTTTTCCAGCTGTACTCCCTGGATGGCATCAGCCTTTGCCAGAATGGAATAACGCTTTAGATCAGCTTCTAATCCCTCAATCTGAATTTCAACCGTCTGCTGTTGTAGCTTTAGTAAGGAGTTATCCAATTGAATCAAAGCCTGACCAGTCCTGACAGTGCTTCCGACATCAACCTTCACCGAATTGATTTTCCCCTGGATATCAGCGCTGATCCGGGTTTCCTTATTGGGTTCAAAAGTGCCGGTATAAAAAGTATTGTTTGCTGCACCCTCAGGTTTTATTGTAAGAGTCTGAACGCCAATTGCCTGCTCTTCATCGTATTGAAAAACCCTGTTTTTGGTGGTTTCTTTATTCCCTTTCAGGCGGATGATAACTATGGCAATTATGGCTATTGCTACAACTATATAAATGATCTTTTTCATTTGCTTTGATTTATTGGTAATTATGAATTTTAAATCGTCATTTGTTATTCGTCATTCGTAAATTCTTATTTCTTATTTGCAATCAGGTTTCCTGTTACCCTTTTGTATTCAAGTTCTGCCCTTCGAAGATTAATTAATGCAACAATGTAGTTTTGCTGGGCTTCGCGTAAGGAATTGTCGGCCAGAAGCAAATCTGTAATATTTGCAATACCTTGCTGGTTTTGCAATACAGTATTGTTATAAATCTTTTTAGCAAGTTCAATTTGAGTATTCACAGTGGCAATAGTTGTGTTTGCTATGTTTAATTGCATTTCGGCATTCACCAGGTCAAGGTTGGCCTTTTCGTTTAGTATTTCCTTTTGAATTATTGTCTTGTTCACTTCAATCTTTTTTCCATCAATTTTATGGCGGGTAACCATTCCATTAAAAAGAGGAACCGAAAGTTGGGCACCTACATA
The DNA here is from genome assembly GCA_964420555.1 of uncultured Lentimicrobiaceae bacterium. Classification (GTDB taxonomy): domain Bacteria; phylum Bacteroidota; class Bacteroidia; order Bacteroidales; family UBA4417; genus UBA4417. The sequence goes on from CAYQTT010000032.1 coordinate 2,900, forward strand.
TCCTATCGGATGGAAATTAAAAAAGCTGTTTGAGCCGGTGGTACCAAAGCCGTTGGTGCCATATACTCCATATGCGTTCACCGAAGGCAACCTGGAGTTTTTAAGGCCACTTAACTCCGAAAGATTAAACTCCATCTTCTTGTCAATCAACAATATATCTGTGATCGTCTTAAGCTGAAAAGTGACTTCACCTATGGATGTTTCGTTTATCTGAACTTCGATAGAATCGGAAATTGGCTTTCCCATCAGGAATTTAAGTGCGTTTAACACCTGCTGATGCTGGGAAGAAATTGTGCTTCTTTGCGTGGTTAATTGTTCCAGTTGCAATTGCAGCTTGTCAACGTCAGTGCCTTTGGCTAATTGCTGTTGGTAAAGCAAAGTTGTAGTCTGCACAAGTTTATTGGTATTTATGATATTGCTATCCATAAAAGCCAGCTGATTTAAAAGCACCTGTGCGTTGTAGTACGCGTTGGAAACTTCCATCACTACATCCTCATCCGTTTTAATCTTTTGGATTTCCGACAGTTCATTAGCGATCTGTGTGCTTTTAATCGCGCTTAAAGCTGTGGGATTAAAAAGCGGCATGGCTAACTGCAGGCTGGTACTCAGGTTTTGAGGCACCCCAAATTGAATTTCTTTATAGGTACCTTCTGGTCCTCCAAAAGCAGCCTGTGGCATGATCTGGTATGGAAGATCCGTATAATAACGGTAGTCGGCGAACCCGGTAAGTTTAGGCAACAAAGTGCTTTTAGCTTCGCGGTTCTTTTCGCCGGCAACCAAACCATCCTGCTGTGCTAATTTGATATTTCGGTTGTAAATCAGTGCGGTGTCAACGCATTGGTTTAGGGAGAGTGTTTGTGTTTGCGCAGAAACATACATTAGCAACAGCATACCTGTTAAAAGGACTCTGTAAAATCTTGTTTCTCTTAGCTTTTGCCTGTACTTGAACATTTTTTTGTTTTTTAATTTGTTATTTTCTTTTTAGTCCGCATTACTTTTACTTTTCAATAGCGCAATATCTCTGACGAGAGATTCAGCGACCCGTTGTTCATTCATGAGCAATCGGAAACTTACCAGGATTCTATTCACCAGATACCTGGATTTTGTACCGGCCTGAAATACATGTTCCTGTTTTCCTTTATCTATTACCTGTATAAGGAAACTTTCGGCTCTCTTTATGATTCTATTAATAATTTCCGAAATTTCTGTATCCTTTTCTTCCAAATGATTGTCGAATATCAGGTATAGGTAAAAAGGTTTCCTTTCGAATAATTTATTCAGGCTTTTAAAGAAGTTTTGAAGTTCTTCTTCAGGAGATTGATTACTTATTGACACATCCCTAATTAGTTGTTGTATTTCACTCTCCAAATTGATTAACAGCATAATCAGAATATCCTTGTCGTTCTTGAGATACATCGAAAGCGCTTTATGAGATATACCCATTTTCAGCTCTAATTCCTCAATTGATAATACATTAATCCCTGATTGGAGTATGATACTACCAGCAGCTTCAATTATATCTTCTCTTTTTTCTAATATCATGGGGCTTAAATGTAAGTAAGCGTTCACCAACATCATTGACTAAATTTTTTTAAGCTACTGTTTTGTTTTTTTTGTTATCATAAAGAAAGCAAGTGCAGTAAAAACAATTGTAACAGTTATTCTAAACAACATTGCTCCAATGGTTTTGGTTTCGTAGATGCCACCAGTGTTGATGTGGATAAAAAGACCTATCAATGCCACAAACAGAACTAATGCTGATATGCTTAATGGTTTAATTGTCCAGAATTTATCTTTTATAAAACCATAAGCGGCAACAAGATAGAGGATGCTACTCAGGAAATTGGCCCAAACAATAAATAGCAAATAATTTCCCTCTTTGGCCCTTATTCCAAACAAATCGAATATTACCGAAGTGCTCAGAAATAAGGTTAACAAACCAAAAGCGGCTAATACTGTAGCTGAGCTATATAGCAAAATCTTTTTCATACCGGTTTGTTTCTGATAAGCGTAAGTATGGATTGTACCATATTCTCACCACTCCGTTTGATATCAAATTCAAAATTAGCGATCCGCCATTTGAACATCTGCAGTTTGAATGTGCCCATGATAATATGCATGAGTTCGTCAGTAGTAACGGCATTTGTAAAAATACCTTTTTGTTGACCTTCCATAATGACAGGCATCAGGTGTTTAATCTTAACATTCATGAGTTTAAGAATACTCTGATTAATTAGCTGACTTTCTTCCATAAGCCCATCGGAGAATACAGCTACAACAAAATGTGGGTTTGCGCTAAAAAATTTGTATTGTTCGCTGAAGAGTGATTTAAAATGCTCTTCCGGATCTGCAGGCTTAGCCAAATTCGACAGACGTTTGTCAATACCACCAGCCAGGTAATTCAGCATTGCAACAATAATTTCCTCTTTACTTGCAAAATGCCGGTAGATGGCACTTTCGGAGAACTGCATTTCTTTTGCCAGGTTTTTTATTGTCAGTCCGCTTACACCTGAGGCCGTAAGTATTTTGCCGGCTGCTTCAATAATTTCCAATTGGCGGGGTGTGATATCCATTTTCAACTGTTTTTTTGAAATGTAACTGGTTTCTGTGGGATTTTCAAAATGATCTTCATTAAAGAACTTTAGTCTGACTCGTTGGCCTTGGTGCTTTTACAACCAGTACCCTGGCTATACTGTCAGAACTATTGCTGATGTAATGTACAATATCAGCAGGGCTTTCGACCAGTGAATCCACTTCGCATACTTCGCTTTCGTCGCCAATATGAATGGTTGGAGTGCCTTCAACTATAAAGAAAAACACATCAACCGGAGTTTTATGTGGTTTCAGACTTTCGCCGGGCTGGAATGCCATAAGCATTGCCTGAGCCGATTCCTTGTTATACATTTGCCTCACGTCAATTTTGTGGGGAGTATCTTTAACTAACTGGTGCTGGTATTTAGTAATTATCATTTTGTGAGGTTTTAATGTGATTAATGATAGATAGTAAGTGAATGTTCGCTCACAAAGGTAAACTATTATATTTACCGAATGCAAGCTTTTGTGAAAATAAAATTTAATACTCTTGTTAGTAGCTGTTAATGAGATATATGGTAAATATTAATTTTTCAATAAAAGCTATATTTACTTAATACCAAGAGAAATTCAAAATCTAAAAGATGAGAAAACAGTAAAAGCAGATACTGAAAAGAGTAGTGAATACGTAATAATCAAGTTTTTTGCATGCATAGGACTGAAAACAAGTCGCGCATAAGGGGGAGAATTGAAAGGACAAGAGTTGCAAACATGCACGAGAGGGGCGAGGCAATCCTGAGTTGCAAACTCAGAACTGCAGAGGGTATTGAGAATTTAGTCAATCTGCCAGCAATGTTGATATTTTTCTCAGCCTCAAAGCGAACATCAGCATCCAGACCATTAGCATTAAACCACCGGGTGCGGCAAACAAAGTTGCCATACTTTTTACTTCAGGAACAAATGTTACCAAAATAAGATATACGGAAATCATTATGCTGCCGACCAGGCCCAGCAAGGCATTGGTCTTTCTGAAAAGTCCAGATTTCAACATCAAACCAGAAATGAGTATTCCGCCCAAATTGGGAAGGATGAACCCTATAAACATTCCATAGCTTCCATGGATTCCTTTTGCCAACGTCGCTTCACCTGCCGCTGCTAATAGTATTTTTTGAGATTCGGACGAAGCTGCAAAATACTTTAAACTTAACTCAACCATTGGCAATGCTGCATTACCGGTAACCATTGCGATTGTGCCAACAAGAAAAATGATAAATGCAAGAAACGAAAAGCCTGGTTTTACTTTGCTTAGAACAACATAAAGCGCCAGGTAAGACGGAATCATTATTAGTTGAATAATTATATTTAACAGATCCAGATTGTACAAACCCAACAGCGGATTGCTTTGCATCTGCGTAAAGCGCTCTACTGCTGTTTGAGGAAGTTCGGTTAAATTTCCTCCAGAGATTGTTCCAAAAACAATATCGATGATTGTTCCCGCCAAAGCAATGAAGGTGCATATTGAACCTAAAAGTAAGACACTTTTCCACTTAGTGTCGACAATTCCAGTAACAGAAGATATGTTGCTCATGCTGAAAATGTTTAGTTAATTGGTTTATCCCTATTCAGAAGCAGTTTTTTAAATGCACTTTACAATTGGTTTTCGGTAGCATTAGTCTAAGTCCCTGAGGTTTTAATGTTTTTTTTGTATTCCCCGGGTCGACTATTTGTATTTGAGTATCCTGTTTTTGTCGTTGCGCAACTTTCGGACTGTAATGATATATATATAAATTCCAAAAAGAAGAATACTGATTTCTCCAATCCAGGCAACCATACTGTTTGACCAAAGACCGAGCCCATAAGTTACGGTATAGTGAGAGAACCAGGGCAAGCCTGTATCGGCAGGATAAAAAGCGGATTTAGGTGAAGCAATTAAATCAAGAACCAAATGACTAAGGACAAGCAGCCCTATTACAAAGCTTATTTTAACATTTCTACGTACCAGGAAGAAGATAAGTGCAGCAAGTCCGGACCAGATCAAGCCCATGAGAATACTATGTGAATAGGGTGAATAAGGAGGATTTGCAGCATCGGGTGGATGCTCAATACCTATCGCCCAGAGGCTCATGAAAATGATTTCGATTGATTCGGCTGCAACAATCAACAATACAACATTTACCGTGGGAGCAATTTTTTTTGCTGCAAATCCTAATCCGATGTGTGCAAGGGCAGGCATTTTGGGTTTAAAATTGTGTTAAGAATACCAAAGGTATAAATATGAACTAACCAGGCATCGGATCCGGTTAAATAGTTTTTGATATTGGTACTATTGCTCTCATTGGGAAATACTCATAGGTGTTTATTTTCCCAGCGGGATCGTTTGCAATAAAATCTTTGACTTCCTGTTCGCTTTCAACAGCAATTATACCAAGTCCATAAACTGTTTCAGGGTCAAGTACCGGACCAAAGGCAAGTACTTTTCCCTGGTTCATAATTTCTGTCCAGTAAACAACGTGTTTCATCATAATTGCTCGTTCTTCGTCATTCATAGTTTGGGCAAAGGCGGGACGTGGCGGCAACAGGTGCAATACAAAATATTTTTTTTCCATAGTATAGCAGCTAATTCAGATTAACGGACTTTCTTTAGCAAATCGATATCCTTTTTGAGATCATTCAATGATCGTAAAATTGACTGGATTTGTTCATTAATTTGATTTATTGTGAAATACATATTTCGAGTATTGGAATTGATATAATCTATATGCTCATTGGCCCAGGAAGATTTCTTTCTCAATATATCCGTGTCTTCAAGGATCATATTTAAGCCTTTAATCATTTTATCATGATGGGCTTTTTCTTCTTCATTCATAGTTAAAGCTTTTTATCAATTTAGTTTATTCAGGGGGGATCATCTCACAAATAACCAGATCATTTAATTGTACTGAAGGAACCGGTTCAAGCTACAGAAACCACAAATTCTCTTTCCCAAAATCTGGCAATTTATCGTGCTGGAAGTGAGGATAGATTTCTGCCACCATTTCGGGGTATTTAATGGTTACTGGTAAGTTTTGCTGGCTTACACTTTTCCAATACATACGGCTGAATTGATAAACCTGGTCAATTAATTCGGTGGTTGCAGCAGGATCGTCCAGGAGTTCAATTTTTGAACTGAAAAATGAAATCTTTACAGGGAAATGGTATTCTTTTTCCGATGGAATTGAAGTTTCTGTGTATCGTGTATTATTAAATAACAAATATTCCCTGTCGCCAACCTTTACAATTGTGCCACTGTATGGCATAAGTTTACCTGGACTTGCAATATCGAATGCCAAAAGTTCCTTGCTTTCTGTTTTATTTATAGTAAGTACGATGACCGGTATAGGTAGCCCTAAAGCATGAAGGGTGTCGATAATTGGTTTGAGTTCTTTTTTACTCAGGTCCTTGTAAAAATGAATGATCAGCCTGGTTGCCTTATAGTTTGAGGCAATGAATTTACCAACTGCTTCTCTTATTGATCCTGCAATGCTTTGGGTGTCGTCGGCTCCAAAACAGTCGAAGCCTTTGAAGATACCTTCGTTATTAAAACAAAAAGCAGAACCAACGAAACGTGTCTTTTGTGTTTGAGAGTAAAATGCACCCACTCCCACGATCAGCTCATTTGTTAAATCTCTTTTTAAACGCCAAGGGATGCCTCCTAACTTAGCCAAAATTGCGGTTTCGATATTTGGCAAAAACAAGTTAAATGCCGGTTTAAATATATTTTCTTTCCAGATTACCTGCGATGAAATGCTTTCGTATAACAGTATTTCCTTAATGTGGTGATAGATACTATTTCGTTTTGGGTCTTTTTCCCACTTAGGTACAGGGCTGATATATATAGCACAGTACTTGGTATCAGCGAGTTTGTCCTTGTTTTTTATAGCTTTTTTAACGACCATTACAGCTTCATCAATGTCATCAAAACTAATGTGCTGTTCCTTTGGTTCTAATTCAAACGGGAGGCTAATATATTCTTCCATCCGGGGGAAAGGATATTGCCCGTTATATCCATCTTTAAAATATTGCCAGATGCTTTTTACCGCAAAATCCTTATCAGGTTTATGGTAAATGAAGAAAAACTTCACAATGTTTGGTGGTGGAACAGGTTTGTATGGTTTAAGTTTCCTCAGGTCTCGTTTTGGTTCATTACCTACACCTAATCCAAATTGCAATTCGTTGGAGGAACCCTGAATATATTGAACTGAATCTTCATCAGGTTTCAAATATCCTTCAGAAGAAAGAGGAAGTATGGCTCTGAAAGCATCCGTGTTGAGAAACTTATCATAAAAAGCATTGAGATAGGTATGGTATTTGGGGTAGCGATTTTTGAAATCAGGAATATCAAACGCAACTTCGAAATGGGGTTTCAACGTATTACTGAGAACCGGGTAATTGTTTTCGTGATTAAGTTTTTGTTCATCTGTAAGGAATTTCCACCGGTTTAGTACTCCATCACAATTAATCCAATTGTAAAGATCAGTTTTAAAATTCGGGATTTCGGCAATGCTCTTAGTGTAAACCTTCGTTGTTCCATCAAAAGATACAGATAGCTCAGGGCCATCAGTGACCCGGCCATGCTGCACTTTTAAGGTGAACTGGTTATATACTTTGTATTTAGCAGTGGCAGCATTCGTTTTCTGAATCCATACTTCGGTTTCGCTGGTGAAGTTTTGCCGGATAATATCGGCTACACCCGTAAAATGCTGACGGATCAAATACCTGTAGTAATGATTAGCGAAGCGAGTATTTTCAATCAGGTTAATATTCAATACCAAAGCTCCGTCTGTGGGAGGCTGGAAATCGGTATATAGCTTTTCAAGATTTGTTAATTTGGCTTCTGAAAAATGATCCTCTAAAAGGCCATTTAAATCGTTTTTAAATACCGGATAACTGTCGGGAATCCTTTCCTGATAAAAAGAAAATTCAGCTTCCTTGATAGGGGCAGTGAATGGAATAATGTTCAAGCGCAGTTCTTGTTGCATAAGCGTAGTTTTTTAGTTAAATATTATCAAATTACAGGTTTAAAAAGTGTGCTAGAAATTGTATCCCGGTAGTGGAGTAATATTAAGCGTACAAATAACTTATGTATTCAGATGTTCTTATTTGTTCAGTATCAGATTTATAGTTGTCGAATTAATTCCTTTGCCTTTTCCACATTGTAAGCTCCTTCAATCGCTTTCTTATCAAAAATCATAAAGTATAGATAATCTTTACCTGCAAGTTCAGCCCATTTGTTGCCTAAGCGGCATTTGGCTGCGCTATCGGAATTATCGCGGTCGTCGCCTTTGGTTTCGACGATAATGATTTTGCCGGTTTTTGAAACTACAATGAAATCAGGGAAATGGTTGGACTTGAATCCGTTGATTGAAAAGCCTTTGCCACGGCCCAAATTGCGGTGCCAGAAGGCAATGTTTGAGAGGCTTGCAATGGATGTGATTACCGATGCCTCAAAGTTGTTCATTAAGCCTTCACGCTCGTAAAGGGAATGCCCAATGGAAGCGCCTAATGGTCCGGGAACAATCATATCAGGAAAAGTCCAGGATGGTTCGGTTACAACCTTGCCAATAGTTACAAGGTCGTTAAAACGGCCTTCGGCATAGTTATCGGCATGTAAGCGGATCTTGGCCTTTATCCTGTCGGAATAGCTCCATTTCCTTACCAGTATGTCTCTTAACTGTTCGGCGTTTAATTGACCAATGATCCTTTCGACGTAAACTCTTATTTCCTGATCGGGAATGGGATACAGATCCCCAACTACCTGGACAATCTGGTGGGCAATATCTTTTACCTGTTTGTCCTTGGGTTTGGCAAGAATGTAATCGATAATCGGATCTTTGAATTGTACATCTTCAATCTTGGTAAAACGTGGCGCATATTCATCATTGCGCATATGCTCAATATCTACCTTGTATAAATCGGATTCAATCTGGTCGAAGTCGATTTTTGAATCTTCATTGCTTAACCTGAAGTTGCTAAGCAGGGATTCCTGATTTAATCGGACCTTATCCGTTCCGAAAATATCGCTGGGTGCAACCTGCAAATAAAATTGGGGCAGATTGATAGTAGCAGCAACCGCTTTGTTTGAATCAACAATCCTGTAACGTTTTACCTTGTCGCCCATTTCCTGAAATATGTTTTCATCAATTGGTTGCTTGCTTTGTGTTTCAATTACGGCCTCCATTTCACGATTCTGTGTTTCGGCCATATTTTCAATATCGGTAACTACTGAGTGTTGCGTTTCCGGAATGCTGTTGATGTCGGGATTGAAAACGATCCTTTCGGGAACAATTTCATCCGGATTGGGTTTGTTTTCGTCCTGCTCAGGAAAGAGAAATGATTCCAGTGGTTTTACTGTAACTTGTTTCTTTTCATCTTCGGGCATGATGTCCTGCTGTCGGTAGTCCTTTTCGCTGAAGCCTGAATCCTGCAAGGCTCTTACGATGCTTTGCAAGGTTTCGTTAAATTTAGCGGAGGCTGTGAGCACATAAGAGACATTCAACAATGGTGCTGCATGTTTCATTACATAGGGCTGGCGAAGCACACGGCCCAGGATTTGTTCCACATCAACGGCTGATGATTTATCTGCCAGGGATGCAAGGATATAAGCAAACGGACAATCCCAACCTTCCTTGAGCGCATTAATTGTAATGATATACCTTACAGGGCAATCCCTTGAGCTGAGATCAATGCCTTTTAATTCGTCCTTTTCGGCTGTTTTAATCTTGATCTGATCATCAGGAATGCCAACCTTTAAGAGCTGTTCTTTCAGTTTTTCAAAGGTTGTATTGTCCTCGCCGGTGCGGGGTTGTGCCTGGAATAAAATGATCGGCCGGATGTATTTGCCACCGGCCTTATCCTGTTCGATGGCCAATGCTTCCAGTTTTCGCTGTAAGTGCAAGGCGCTGTTTATTACCTCCGTTTTGTCGTGATGGTTATACACGATTACCGGAAGTTTAACCATGTGGTCCTTCTTCAGTTCGATGGCAGGAACCAGGCTTACGATGTTGCTGTTGTCGCGGGGTGTTGCAGTGAGATCCAGTACAAAGGATGGATTCAGGGCGTTGAGCATTTCGACACTTAAATCACTTTCAGCATTATGGCTTTCGTCGACAATAAGTACCGGATTTAAGCTCCGTATAACGTTTATTAAGGCTGTGTCGTCGGTATCTTCCAGCAAGTGCGTACTGTTCTTGTACTGGCTCGCAAATGGCGCTAACTGACCGTTTTCCTGGTAAACCTTCCGATCCTCTTTGTTGCGGGCGCGAAGGCTGGAAAAACTCATTACAACAATGGTTAACTGCTCTTTTACTACCGTTGGATTGAAATTAGAACCCTGTAAAAGGTCTTTCTTTTCGTACACTTCAACCCTGTGGTTAAAAAGACTATCGAGTTTTTGCCTGTATGGGTGATCGGGATTACTGAGGTTGTTAACGGTTTGATCGAGGAGGTTACTCCAGGGAACAAGCCAGACAACAAATTTAGGCATGTCGCTTGTATAGGCTGCAAATATGCTGTGCAACGCATTGCAGGCAATAAAGGTTTTGCCTCCTGCGGTTGGAACTTTCATGCAAACGTGGGCAGCTTTGGGAATGGTGTTTTTGTAAGGCTGCATTCCATTGCCGTTAATCGGATTGTAAGGTCCGATTCGATCTTCCCAAAAGCGATTGAATGCCACATCGGTTTTATTGTACCGCTGCACATATTCGAGATATAATTCGAGGTCTTTAACAACCTTTTGCTGATAGCTTTTCAGTTCCAAAATGAGTGATGAATTATATGTGATGAGTTATGAATTATCCTCTTCTATTTCTTTATTCCTGCCTTTTAAAGTTTTTGCATTTTCGCGGGTAACAATTTTTCTACCTGATTTAGCTTCGATGGCTTTGCGGGTATTGCCAGCGATTGTGCCGCCCTGTTTTGCAATTTTTTTACTGTGCGCAAAAGTTTCCGGTTTTTTTTCTTTTGAAATTTCGGTGGTTGTGGCTTCAGCTAGCATATTCAGGACTAATTCGAGATTAGTCATGTGGTCGCGGAGGTTTTCCTTCTTCAGATCCTTGAAACTTTTATATTGTTTTGTTGTAAAACCTGACCAGGCTTTCGTGATTTCATCAGTTAAAATGGCAAACTCCTGGCCTTTTTTTACTCCACGTTCTTCCCATTCATCTGTTAATTCTTTCCGGACTTCAATACTTTTTAAACGCTGGTTTATCCAATCTTTTGAATACCCTTTTTTCAAATAGGTTTCCATCGCACGTTCAAAAGTTAGTTCAGGGTCCTGCGTTTCGTTGATGCGTTCGTTGCCCACTTTAGCAAGCCACATTTTGAACGGTTCGGCTTTGGGCGAAGGAATGGATTGAATTAAACGCAGCAATTGCTCTGTATCAGCAACATCGGTCATTCTCATTTTGCCATCAGCTGCAAGCATTTTCAAAGCGTGACAGTTTGTCACGGTTTCATTTCCTTCTTTTTTCAGACGTTCTTTCAGCTTTCGCCAATAGGCACCGGCATCAACACTTTCGGTAAGTACAGCAACTACATCAACAATAGCAAAATACCACTTTTCCTGCTCATCGTCCCATAACACACGCACTTTGGCGTTGTTAAACAGTTTTATTGCATTTTCTTTTTCCATATTAGAATCGTGTTACATCACGGGGAATCTTCTTGAAAATGATGTTTTGCTTCATCATAAATTCTTTTGGTAACAGGCAATTATCGGCATATACCACATATTGCCCGGCTTTGGTTGTAATGGTTGACAGGGTATCGAAATCAAGAGTGGTTTGGGAATCTTTTTCGTAAATGAAATAGTAAGCTGTTTCTTCTTTGATGCCTAAGAAATAAGGATTGGTATTTACGATTTCAGGTTGAGAATTTACTATTGGAGAATTGTAGGCTGTGCGGGTTTCGCTGTACCATACATATTCCCTTATCTTTTCTGTTTCAACTTCCTCGTTCAGGAACTCGTTGTTATCACCTACAAACAATGGATTGCCTAATTCATAATAATCAAAACCTCCGCCTGTTCCTTCTTTATCAGAATAGCCATTAATTACACGTTTAACTCTTTCGGCGGTAATGGTTTCAGCATAATCTTCCATTTCCACCAGGATGAATTTGCGGTTGCCTCCGTCAAGTTGATTTTGATTAAAAACAGCATGTGCAGTGGTACCAGAGCCAGCAAAAGAATCGAGAACTATTGAATCTTTTTCAGAACCTATATGAATTATGCGACTTATGAGATCAACTGGTTTAGGCGTATCAAAGAATGCTTTTTCGCCAAAAATCTTTTCCAATTCATTAGATCCATGCTGGTTATATGCAACATCCATCCAGATAGAAGGAACAGTCATTCCTTGTCTTGCTTCAAACAAATAAAGCTTACGCATTGGTGTTTTCGACTTCCCATTTATTCCCCAATACAACCTGTGTTCTTGTTGAAGCCTTTCCATTTCTACACTATTGTGCCTCCAACAAGTGCCTTGTCTTGGCCAAACTTCTTCAAGTGTATATGGATTTACAAGTGGATAAAATAAGCTTTGAACAAATCTTCCACCTTTACCATTAGCAGTTGTATCGATTTTCCTAAATGGACCTCTTGGATCAGGACCATTGGGTTCGTCGAAAATCTTATATTCGACATTAGACTTATCACTACGAGGAATTAAATTGAAGCTCTCTTCGGCAATAGTCTTTTTACTACCTAAACCTTTGGCTTTTGCATAAATTAAGATATGTTCATGAATATATCCAATTATGCGATCATTGGGAGCTCCATCACGTTTTTTCCAGATTATGTCTGCGATAAAACAAGATGGTCCAAATATTTCATCTAGTAAAAGTTTAAGGGTGTGACATTCATTATCATCAATTGAAATAAAAATAGCTCCATCTTTTGTTAGAAGTTTACTAAGAAGCTTTATGCGAGGATAGATCATACAAAGCCACTTATCGTGCCTTGCCAGATCATCAATACCGATAGGAGCATCTTTACCGTTTTCCTTAGCTTTTAGTGTTGTTTCAAGCCATTTCTTTATTTTAGGATCACTTACATTATCGTTATATGCCCAGCCTTCGTTGCCGGTGTTGTAAGGCGGATCAATGTAAATGCATTTTACTTTGCTTTCGTACTTAGGCAAAAGGCTTTTCAGAGCTTCGAGGTTATCGCCGTGAAGGATTAGGTTTCCGCTGTTGGTATCTTCGGGTTGCTGGCCACTTTCGGCAGTAAAGCCGTATTTGTGTTCCAAAACCCGGTAAGGTACGTCCTGATGGTGATTAATAACTTTCTCTTTTCCAATCCAATTAAGCGTAGGCATATAAAAATCAGCTTTTCCAGTTTATATCTAAGTTGTAATTACCGCTAACGAGGTGAGAAAACACTTCCTGTTTGAGACAAATGCTGATGAACTGAACATTCATAAGGATATTGCGGGTTATACTTTATAACGTCAAATTTAAACAATAATAAGTATAAGAAAAGAAATGTCAATAAATAAAGAAAACTGCAAAGTATGCAAAGTTTGCAAAGTTTGCAATGGGCACAAAAAAGCCTCCCGGAGGAGGCTGGATTGTATAAATCAGATTTGATATTATTTACGTTGGTAATGACCAGCTTTTATCCTGGTGAGGGTTGTGCCGGTTGCCGATCGGAGGACTTCATCCACTGTACGGGCAGCAAGTTTGAACTGCAGTCCAATTTCAGTAGCTTCCTTGCGGGTGAACTCCTGAGGCAAGGCATCAAAGAACTTACGTTTGCCATCGCCCGAAAGAAACTGCATAGGTTCGTTTTGTTTGGGTAGGTTGTTGAACATTAGCAGGCTATGATCCAGATAGGTCAAAACTATCTGAAGAACCGAATAGAAATCTTCGTCGGTGCAAATCATGGTAGGTGAAGTTTCACCGTTTTCGTATTTGCGTAAGGCAGTAAATATCATGCACATTCTGAAAAACACCAGACCTAAGCGGTAAACGACACCAACAGCTTCTTCACTTGTGAAGGTGACAACATCCGAAAGCATGAGCGGAAATTCAGTATTGATTATATCCCACTGAGCAGATGTTAATTCAACTGTGGTTGGTGATAATTCCAGGTGGCTGATAATTTCCAAGACCTGTACTGAAAGTGCTTCAAAATGATCATTATAAATAATGCCATTGCTACGGGGTGAAGGGTCCTGCCATTCAACTTTATTTTTATACGCATAGAAGAGGAACCTGCTGAAAAGTCCATCTTCGGCTGAAGAAAGTAAACGGGGAGCTTGTGATGGTGTGCCAGATAATGCTACAGCCAGCCGAGGTTCATTAATTTCATCGTACTGGTTGTCTGTTTTGCGTGTGCTTGAAACAGTTTCGTGGTGGAAAGCAGATCTCAGAATGGCTGAGTAATCGCCCCAGTCCTGCTTTTTTGCACCACTCATAGTGTCGGCTTCCGTTTCGCAAATGATGCCCTGACCTTCGTTTGACTTCAAATGTTCTATCATCCTGGCTTTGCTGCAATCGGCAGGAATAAAGAGGATTTTAAAAGGCGGGGCTTCCGGTTTTTCGGTTGAAGGTTCACCCTTTTTCCTGTTGCGTTCCATCATTTTGAAATCATCCATTTCATTCGCGTAGATTTTTTGAGCGTCGCGGCTTTGCTGCAAAATATTCTGGTGGTATTTTTCGGCCAGGCGTTTGGCATTTTTCAGCACTCCTTTGCCACTTGCAGCCGGGGCAATGATAAACGTATAGAGATGCGGATAAACTCTTTCCTGAAAATAGATGCCTGTTACATTGGGTAAACATCCGCTTATGATAGCAATTGCACCGGTAAAGAAAACATCTCTTTTCCGCTTATCAGTAAATGCGCTGGCACCTTGTTTGAGTAATTCGGGCAGAGCCTCGTAAACGTCATCAGGAATGGTGGGTGTTGTTTTGAGAAAATCTTCCAGGGGATCTTCATCCGTAATTGCCCGGCTTTGCCCGGCAGGTTGTGCGTTTGGAGACTTTGCAGGGTTTGCACGGTTTGCAGACTTTGCAAACTTTGCAAATTCTGTGGAATGATTAGAATAGGCACTTCGGACCGATTGCTTTATTTCCTTTTGAGGAAGGCTGAAATTCTGAGAACAAAGGTCGAGAGTAGCATCTTCAGAGAGTCCGGCCCTGTTACAATTAGATGCCAGCAGATAAATATAATTATTACGGTTTCCATCGGAATATGTTTCTTTTTGATTAGTAAACTCAATTTGCTGATTAAAAATGAACAGTGGGTTCAGGTCCTCCGGTTCCCCGGGAGGAAGCGTTGAGGCTGGTGGAGGTGACGGTTTTGGAATATTTTCTTCCTCAGCCGTTTCCGGGAGTTGTACCAGAAACTTTTCATTTTCCAGGTTCTTGTACAAATCAGGATCGTAGCTTACAAAACATAGCCGTGTAATGTCCTTACATTTCGGATCGCAAAGAATACCAAGGCTGTTTTCATAAAAGTCCTGTACTTGCCGGTAGGCAATATCGTGATGCACTTCGGTTGTGTTTACCTCTATCAACACTTTTAATCCGTTACCACTTGGGCTGCGAAAGCAGCCGGAAGTGTATGGGATTTGGGCAATCCTGGTTTTTAATTCGTCCAGTTGCTCCGGAGAAAGTTTGTCGAAATCGAGGTGTACAAAACCACTGTATTGCTTTAGGAGATGGGCTTTGCGCCCACCCTCATACGTGCCTGAAGGAGTAAAAGCCGGGAGCTGCTTTTTGAGCTGGTCGGCTTTTTCGGTTTCGCCGGAAGCAATGCAAGAGCGGATACGTTCAACCTCCGCCTTGTATTTACCGGCCTTGATGTCGTTAAGGATCAGGATCAAGGACCTGTCCTCAAACGGCTGGTTGAATCCTGTGAATATGGTTGCTGTTGCCATATTGATTAGGATTTAGCCGGTTTGTGGTGCTTTTCGAGCAAAGAAAGGATGTCGTTGAGACGGTAATACATTTTGCATCCTACCTGGGAGTATGCAATAATACCTGTATCGCGCCATGCCTGGGCAGTGCGTTTACTGATATTCATTACCTGGATAAACTCCTGGTTGTCGAAGAAGACCTGGTCAGGACAAGACTGCTGCTTTTGTGCCAGGATTGTTTCGAGACGTTTGAGCCGTTCCATCACGTTGTCTAGAGGTTCGCGGCAAGTTTTGCAGTTTTCCATGTCTATTTCCTCCGCGAATTAAACAGTTTCTCATTTACTTCCTGTTCGATTTCCTCGTTGGTGGATTGGCGGTTACGTTGTAACCAGACATCAAGCTCGGTTCGGTTGAAATACAATTTCTTACCCTGTGGGCAGAAATGCGGTATTTGCCGCGTGCTGGTCAGCTTGTAGAGGTGGGATTGGCTTACATCGAGATATGAGCAAGCCTCGTTAAAATTTAATACTGTTTTTTGCAACAGGTTTTGCTCATCCAGCTTATTAGCTATCTCGGAGAGCTTGTCTAAAATCAATTCTTCGTTTGCCATCGTTTTGTATATTTTGAAAACGGGGCAAATGTCCTAAGTGGCCAACCAGCAAAAAGTGAGACAGTTATATCTCAGTGAGATAACTCCCTGAACTCATTATACTTTATTGCAGTTGTTTGAAGATATTGTCTATTATTAGGTAATCTTTAGGTTCTTCGATCTTATTTGAATAGAGATTCTGAGCTTTAAAAGGCTTATGTTTTTTGGTAAAAAACAAACCAGAATCCTCAATAGCTTTTGGTGTAAAATTGGTAAAATGCGAGCTGAATTTATCTACCATATACCGGAATTGAACTGTTTCGCATCCGATATGAATCTGAGTAGAACCGGGTTGTAAATCTTTGGAAAGGAAAACGGAAACCAATTCATCGGCATTGTTCTTTTCTTCATTCAATAAAAGTACCTGATTGCATAACAAGTGTACAACGGTTTTAAGTTTTGTCTGATCACCATGAAAGCCGAAGGATAGTTTTTGCCGTACCTTATTTTGTTTTGCGTCCGGATCTTCCTCTTCACTTATTACCGGAAATTTTTCAGTGAATCGCTGAGTGTAAATTGATTTTTGCTCTATAAAATACTTGTATAACATTTGAGGTATTGACAGATTGTTGTTGCTCGAAGGCAGGATGTAAAACAATTCGTCCAGCAATTTATTAACTGCCTCTAAACGTTGTTGTCCAAACTGTAATTTGTTGACTGGTTGAAGTAATGTTGTCCTTGCTTCATCCAGCATTCCTTTTATTGTACTAGGGTCTGTTAGTTGCCCGATGGTTTGCAATCCCAGATCTGTTTCTTGTGAGAATAAAAAAATGAGATTCTCAAATGCAGCCTGTAGCTTTTTAGAATCCGTAGGTTGGTGCAACTGTATTTGTGCCAACAAATGCAGTGCAGCACTCTTCGAAAATTCGGGGGCTGTCTGAATTGAACGGAAATGAAAGTCAAAATAGGGTGTAGTTGGTATTAAAGGCGATTTTTCAGGATAGGCTTCATTCAGGTAATGCAAGTAAAAAAACTCTTCTGAAGTGTTGTCTTTTAGTTGCGAAGCAAAAAGTTCCTGAATCTCAAAAAACAATGCTATGAGTGTTTGTTTTAAAGTGTAGAGAGTATAATGTATATGATCACTTTTAGAATCAGGAATTGAAATGTATTCTCTTTCTTTCAGTTCGATAGAGGTTTGCTGTGCTAATACTCTGATATTCGTAAGCGTTTTGCCAACCTGGTACTGGAGATCTATTAGTTCGATCCAGGTACTTGACTGCTGTATAAAAGTATTTAGAACCCGAAGTGATTCAGCTGTAATTATTGAATAATAAAATTGAGTTATCGGGTCATTGTACCTTGGCAAATCTATTTTAAAGATATGCTGCTGCAAAGAGGTATTGTTGTTTGTAGATTCATCCCTTATTACTTTTTGCTGTGTAGGATAATCCGTTAAAATTGTCAGAAGGTAAGAGAGCAATTCTGTATTAGTCCCAGGGGGATTTGCTTTAGCGGATTTGATTATTTCTGAATATCTCCTTGTATTTGAGATGTCAAGTTTCCATGGTTTTAAAACGCCATGAATAATGTTATCCAATATCTTGATTTCCATAATAATCCTATTTCAATTGGGTCAGCAAGTTAGCATATTCCAGCTTAACTTCGTCAGCAAAACTGTCGAGATAGTTTTCAGTGACTAATTCTGAGCTGTGCCCAAGGCTTTCCTTGATAAATGCAGTCGAAACTCCTTTTCTTTTGAGGACTGTTGAAAATGAATGCCTGGCAGCATAGGTCCCGATTTTCATTTCGATTTCCTTTTCAATCCGGATATCTTCCATGTGTTTGTTTACCCATTTGATAAAACGCTGGCAACGGTGCTTGATGGTGACTGCGTTTAATCCTTGTTCTAATATTGGAAACAAATAGGGGTTTTCGGGATCTGTATTTTTTTGCCGGTCAATAATTTCAAAAGCTCTTGGATTCATCCCAACCTTGATAGGGCGTAAATCCTTCTTTTTAGTCCGGATGGTTTTCTGACGATTAAAATAAATGTAATCGCCCATAATGTTCTCTGGTTTGAGGTTTGCAATGTCAGTAAAATTAATCCCATTGCAGAGGTAAGAGAAAATCCAGAAATCAATAGCCTTTTGTTTGTTTTTATCCTCGGTCGTATAGTCCAGTAACTTTTGAAGGTCTTCGGTAGAAAGTGCTTTTTTGATGTTTCTACCAGCAGGAACCTGATATTTTTTGAAAGGGTATTTGTCCGAGGATAACATGTTCTGGTTAATCGTCTGGTTGAGGATAGCTCTAAGTTGGCGCATGTACATACT
Source organism: uncultured Lentimicrobiaceae bacterium (assembly GCA_964420555.1). GTDB lineage: Bacteria > Bacteroidota > Bacteroidia > Bacteroidales > UBA4417 > UBA4417. The sequence goes on from CAYQTT010000032.1 coordinate 21,247, forward strand.
AATTGTAGTCACCGACTTACCAGCCTTAGCCAGATGGTTTTCATAAGAACTCAAGAACTCAGGTGTAATATCATAGATGGTAAGGTTCTTCCTGAACTCCGTTATTGAATTAATGGTTGTCCTGTAACCTATGGCAGTACCAATCTGGTCATTCTCTTTCAGGGTATTGATGTACCGGTCAAACCAATAAGATAGTTTCGACTGGTGCTGTTCACTTGAAACAGAACTGCGCTGGTAAAAAGCTTCCTCAAATGCGACAATTGAGAATGGGTGGAGGTTTTCAATAATCTTCTCGGCTCTAGCCTTAGTGACGTTTAACCTGGCTTTGAGTGCCTTTAAATCGGAATCGCGGAGGTTGGGTGCTAAAAGCTTTTCCCATTCAGCTTTAGTGACAAATTCCTTAATGCCATATTTTTTCTTACCCTCTTTGTAATAAATGTTTAACTTTACAGGGTACTTATCATCCTTGTTTTTCTTGGTTCCTTCTATTACAAAGTTCACTGTTGCTGTGTTTTCTATCATAATATCAGTATTAAAATGCGACCATAAATGCGACCATAAAGGTACAAAAAAGGAATAACAAAGGAAAAGAAAAACAAGAAAAAGAAAAATAAATATTGAATATCAGAGTGTTATGTAACATAAATAACCATTGATAGCCAAAAGAAAGATAAAATTATGCCTTACAAGCAGAGGGTCCTTGGTTCGAATCCATGTGCTCCCACAACAATAAGGGTTTCAGAAGTTTCTTTTGAAACCCTTTTTTTATTTCTCTTTTTTGCTTTCTCCGGATCGGAACCTAAAAATGGAGGATCACGGATCACGCTCAAAATCTGTGGAGCAAGAATATTAAGCATAAAGATTAGATAATCGAAAAAGGAAGAAATTGACATCCGTAACGCCTCTGTGTTGCTGTCTGAACGCTTTTATTTCGGCATTAAAGAATTCAGCGGATTCGTTGGTACTTCTATTAACAAAATAGTTAAGGATTACTCGGATCAGGGACAAAAAAGCCTGCTCTCCTAAGATTGCAGGCTTTTTACTTTTAAACGGGAGAACTTCACTACACTACCTTATCACCATTACTGTTCCATATACATTTTGCGATAGATTAGTGTTATTACCCAAACTGGTTCCATTCCATATCGTTCCATCCAGGAAAACAGCACTTGCTACCCATACATACACACCCATTCTTACATATTCGCCTCTGTATTTGCCATCCCAACCTTCACCAGGTTGTCCGTCAATTAAGTTTTCAGTTTCCGAGAACCACACTACATCACCCCATTGGTTAAATACCTGTATGCTAAATGATTTCAATCCTTGTCCCTTTGGCTGAAAAATTGCGGCATTACCTTTCGGATCTTCAGGTGCAAATGCCGTTGGAATGTATAAACCTTTGAAGATTAGCTGATAATTTTTAAAAAGTGTGTCAGTACAACTATTCTCATTAGTTGAAATCAGTTTAATAAGATAATCTCCTTCCTCATCGTAGGTAGCTATCGGGTCTTCAGCAGTTGAATAGGTATAGTTGCCAAAATCCCAAATATAGGATATGGCTTCTTTTGATTTGTTATCGATTTTAATCTGCCATTCTGTGCCGTCTACCTGCTCAACAAAGGAAAAGTCACTTGTAGGTCCTGTGAGTTCAGTGAACATCCTGGAGGTTGTATCCGCGCATCCATTAGCATCAGAAATGATCAGATTAGCTGTATGATTACCGGTTTTATTAAACGTAATTTTCGGATTCTGAAGCGTATCAATTATCAGTTCTCCGCTTGTATTTGTAATTGACCAATCCCATTTAACAATGTTAGTGTTTCCTTCAACAGATTTATCAATAAAATCGGTTGGGTGACCAATACAGGGATTATTGATTACGATACCGGCTACAGGATTATTATACACGGTAACCTGGTGTGATGATGTGTCTGTGCACCCAATGCTGTTTTGTGCTATCAATAAAGGCATATACTCGCCAGCAATTGAATAGGAATAACTTACATTCTGCAAATGTGAAACATCGTTGGGAGCACTTAGCGGATCTCTGAAAACCCATGTGTAGGACGAAATTATAGTATTGTTGCCTGATGAAGTGTTTGTAAACTTAACAGAGTCTCCCAGACAAACATTATCTGCCTCATAATCAGAAACGGGTGAAGGCTTCACAAAAATACTCATGGAAGTCGAATCACTGATCTCAGTGCCGGATATGTCTGTTTTAATAATGAGCTTTATCGTGTGGTAACCTGAACTTTCAAAAGAATGAACAACAGTTTGGCTGTGAGGTGGTTGGTACTGTATAATTGTATTGTCGCCAAAATCCCATATCCATTCTTTAATAGGTATTCCGCTGTAGCTGCTGTCAGTAAAAGTGATCTGATAATTCTGGCAAACCTGCTGGCTTTCAGTAATAAATGCTGCATCGATACATGGTTTCACAAGTATGGTCTGCACATATTCGGCTGTGCAGTTATTCTCATTGAAAACAGTAAGTCTTGCAGTATAATAGCCGGGAGCAGGATAATGATGCGAACGGTCAGGCGAAGCTGCAGAGGTAATGGTATCAGATAAGCCATCCCCATATTCCCATATCCATGTCGAAAGAGGGCTTCCGTTGCCTGATGAAATATCATCAAATTCTACAATACTGTCGCAAACACCGGATATATAGTTGAACTTCGGTTCAGGAAGCGGATCGATTGTTATGAAAAGGTATTTGAACGCTTCGCATTGATTTATATCCGTGGTATGAAGAATTACTGTATAGGTTCCGGGTTGGCTGAATGAATGTCCCGGATTGGCAGAAACTGAGGTATTGTGTGTTCCTGAAGCAGGGTCGCCAAAATTCCAGTTAAAACCCGTAAGAGTGCCTCCTGCAGGTGCAAGAATCTCCGGAGTGAAGTAGGTTGTATCGCGGAAACAGGTTTTTTCATAATTGAAAGTGACTGATAAACCGGCAGGAATACAAACCTGTTTAGTTATAGTATCAGTACAACCCTTGTAATCAGTAACTATAAGTTTTACATTGTAACAGCTGTCGGTTGCATAAAAAACATGGTGTGGATTGGGCAGATTTGAATATTGATTTGGTTCAAATTCCCATTGCCATTGCACTATTGCTGACTGCTGACTATAGGACGAATCCTGAAAATCAACTGCATTGCTACAGAAAGGCATTGTATAAGTAAAGTTAGCGCTTGGATTACCAAAAACCTGTAAAGGCAATTGTATGGAATCCATGCAGCCGCTGGCCGAAGCTACTGTTAAAGTAACATAATACAAGCCGTTGTTCGAAAATGTCCAGGCCGGATTCTGAAGGTTTGATGTATCGGAGGAGGTTGATGAAACTCCAAAATCCCAATGCCAGCTAACAATTGGTTCTCCATTCGAAACATAAGATTCGTCCGTAAACAGAACAGGGTTATTCAGACAGCCAAATGTTGAGTAACTGAACAAGGCATCAGGTGTTGGATTAATTGTTACCTGGTAGATTTGCTGATTAGTACAACCTGCAGTATCTGTAATTGTAAGTATCACTGTAAAAATATCGGGAGTTGTGTATATGTGCTGCGGATCCTGCAATGCCGAATGCGGTGATCCGTCACCAAAGTCCCAGTCAAAAGTCTGAACTGCTGCAATATTTGTAATGGTCGTATTAACAGTGAACTGAGTGGTCTCATCCAGGCAGGTATTCATCCATGAAAAATCAACAGCTGGTATTGGATTAATGATCACTTCCTGTGAATAGGAATTTGTACAGCCGTTTGAATTAGTCACGACCAAAGTAACTGTATACGATCCGCTATTTATGAATATATGGACCGGATTCGACAGTATAGAAGTGTTTGCAATACCTGAAGCCGGATCGCCAAAATTCCAGTAGTATCCAACAATTGCCGTACCTCCGTTATTTGTTGACTGATTAATGAAGTTAACAGGTTCATCTTCGCATGCTCCGTTGTAACTGAATGATGCCAGAGGGCTACTGACAATTTCTATTTGCTGAGAGGTATTATCCTCACATCCTCCCAGTGTATAAATCTGCAGGGAAACCGTGTAGCTGCCTGCGGTGGTGTAGATGTGGCTGACATCAGGATTGGCAGGTGCATATATTGTTGTATCATTCCCATCACCAAAATCCCATTGCCATGATGTTATCGTGCCACCAGTGGCATTGGAGAAATCGCTGAATATCACCGGAAATCCTGCGCATTGCTGTTCCGATGGCTGAAACATTGCAACCGGAGGAGTGGTTATGTTAATACTATGCGTTATTGAATTGGTACATCCATTGGTTCCGGTAATTAGTAATGTTACCATAAAGGTTCCGGATGAAGTAAAAATGTGAGCCGGATCAGGTTCAGCAGAAGTAGTGCCATCTCCAAAATCCCACAGCCATTCGCTTGTTCCGGCAAGGTTTACAAAGGTTGAACTTACGAATTGAGTGGTATCACCGGAGCAGCTTTCGTTTACCGAAAAATCAACAACAGGCAATGGGTTCACATCAACCTGATGATAAACAGTATCCATACAACCGCTGCTGTTGGTAACAATAAGCCTTACTGTATATGTTACTGCTGCTGCTGAAAATGTATGAGTCGGATTTTGCTGAGCGGATTGATTGGCTGTTCCGGTTGTTGGATCGCCAAAATCCCAGAACCAATCTGTTAGTATTCCGGTACCACTCTGCGAAATATCATCAAACTGAACAGGAATATTTATACAGTTCGATGAGAATATAAATTCAGCAAGAGGATTTGGTGCAACCACTACATTTTTAGTAAAAGTGGCCGTGCAGTTATCATTTGATGTTACTGTAAGCGAAGCAATAAATGTACCATAGTTCGCATAAGTATGCGAAACATCGGGATTTCCGTTGTTGGTAACTACCAATGTATCTCCATCGCCAAAAGCCCAGGTCCAGTTAACAATATAACCTGTTGATGTTGATGCCAGGCTGGTAAACTGTATAGCTGACAGGCGGCAAGCCGGTTGACTGAAATCGAAATTCGAGATGGGCTCAGGTACAATGGTTACCGGTTTAGTAATTGTGTTTGTGCAACCTGCAGTATCCGATACCGTTAGTGTTACACTATAGGTTCCGGTAGTTGAGTAAGAATGTGTCGGAGCCTGAAGGGTAGATGTAAATCCGTCACCAAATATCCAGTTCCAAGTTGCAATGGCAGGCAAATTCATCACAGCCGGATTGGGCTGAAAAACTACATCTGCATTCTGACAGTTACTTTGTGAGGTAAAATCAACAGGTGGTTTTGCAATAATTATAATTGTTCTCACAATGGTATCCATACAGCCGTTTGCAGTAACTATCACTAGTTTAACATTGAATTCACCGGTTGATGAGAACTGGTGGGCAGGATTCTGCAACGTTGAGGTGTTGTTAATCCCCGTTACCTGATCATCAAAGTCCCAGTTCCACTGCGAAATATTCCCTCCTCCGTTGTTCTGCGAAAGATCAGTAAAACCTACCAAATTGTTTTCGCAGGTAGGTGGAACAAAATCAAAGTTTGCAACAGGTTTGGTATCGATTGTCAATACCTGGGTTTCCATATTGGTGCAACTATCCGAAGCTTTTATGGTAAGGGAAACATTATAGGTTCCAGCTATTGAATATGTATGTTCAACATTTGGATTATCCGGACGCAAAACGACTTGGGTTGTACCATCGCCAAAATCCCATTCCCACCGTACAATATATCCTTGGGAAGTTGATGTCTGCTCGTTGAAATATGTTGCAGATCCTGCACAGTTTATTGTTCCTGCATCAAAATGGGCGATTGGCAGTAGATTGATTGTGATGGTATGTGAAACTGAGTTCTCACATCCTGTAGTATCAGTAATAAGTAGTGTTACAGTGTATGTCCCGGGAGATTCATAGAGATGAGCGATATTTCTGTCATCTGAAGTTATTCCGTCGCCAAAATCCCAGTTCCAGAAACCTATTGAGTTAACATTTACTACAGTTGTATCAGGATCAAAATAAACAAGTTCGTTGAGGCAGGTTTTGCTGTATGTGAAATCAACGGGTGGAGCCTGGTGAATGAACACTTCTTTGATAATGGTGTCAGTACAATTATTGAAATTCTTAATGATCAGTCTGACATTATAAGTTTTATCTCCCTGGCTGAAAATATGAGTCGGATCTTCAAGTGTTGAAGTATTATTAATACCTGTACCCGGATCATCAAAATTCCAGTTCCATGATATCACGTTCCCTGCTCCGTTAGGATACGAAGCATCCGTAAATTCCACAATCGTATTTTCACAGGGATGATAATATTGGAAATTGGCGATTGGCGCGGGCAGCAAAGTTACCGAGGTTGTAAATTCGTCAATGCATCCGTGCGAATTCGTAACAGTAAGCGTAACTGGGTATGTTCCGGGATTTTCAAACACTTTGAAAGTGTTGGGATTCGCCGGGAAGAAAATGGTATCTGCAGGACTGCCGTCGCCAAAATTCCAGATCCATTGTTTGATATAACCACTTACAGCAACTGATAGGTCCTCGAAGAAAATGGATGATCCGGAACAGGCTGGCGTTGTGAATGTGAAATAGGAAACCGGAGGCTGGCTCAGGGTCAACGACATATTATCAGTAACACTATTGTTACATTGATCTGTAATTGTAAGAGTGAGTACCACAATACCCAGGTTCATATCGGCCGGACTCGGGAAATACGTAGGGTTTAATTGGAACTGGCTGCTGAATGATCCGGTTCCGGAAGTTGTCCATGTAAAATTTATACCAAATTGCGAATTGGCATATTCAAGTGAATAAGGCAGCAAACCACATAAAGTATCATTTGGGCCGGCATCGGCAGTGGGTATTTCTACAAACACTGTTGCAATATTTGTAAACACTATTTGATCAGGGTTGCAGGTGTTGTCAGTCTGCATTAATCTGTAAATAGTAGTAGCAAACAGTTGTGAAGGAGTATATGTGAGTAAGGTAGCCCCGGTAATGTTGGTCCATGGTCCGCTACCAGTCTGTTGCTGCCATTGGTAACTGAAGTTTCCGCTGCCTCCGGTTGCAGGAGTTGCCACAAGTTGAACTGGTGAACCTCCATAGCAAATTGATTGGTCAGGCACTAAAGTTCCGGCAACCAGCTGATAGTGAACGGTAATTGTAATAATATTGGTGTACACAATATGAACGGGAACGCAATAATTATCAGTTTGCTGCAACCTGTAAAGGGTTGTAATGTTCAGTGGTCCGGGGGAATACGTAAGTGTTGTACCTCCCACAGCAGCATTTGTCCATGTAGAACCTGCATCGGTGGAATATTGCCATTGATAAGTAAAAGTATTGCTTCCTCCTGCCGGAGCTGTGGCCGACAGCATAGCCGGTGTTTCTCCAAAACATATGGTTTGATTGGCAGTTGCGGTGCCTGCAATCAGTTGATCGTGAACTGTAATAGTTACATTGTTAGTGTATACCGACTGATTTGGCAAACAATAGGTATCCGTCTGTTGAAGGCGGTACAAAGTGGTGATGTTCAATGCTGCTGGCGAATAAGAAAGCGAGTTTCCTCCTGTAGCAACATTAGCCCAGTTGCTTCCTCCATCAGTTGAATATTG
>CAYQTT010000033.1:0-21896 GCA_964420555.1 uncultured Lentimicrobiaceae bacterium
TGTTTCTTGTTTCTTGTTTCTTGTTTCTTGTTTCTTGTTTCTTGTTTCTTGTTTCGGGTTTCTTGTTTCTTGTTTCGGGTTTCGGGTTTAGCTGCGCTGAGCTCGCTTCGCTCGGTTGATGAGTTTCGGGTTTGAGGGTAAGTTGAGTATTCGCTGTTTAACTTTGAATTTTGAACTATGAATTTTGAACTATTTCCCCTCGCCTTGTCTCCCCTCTCCTTGTCCCTCATTTCACTCGTCGACCCAAACCTCGTGTTTACTTAAGCAACTCATTCCCTATCCGGCAACTCAGACATTTTTTAGCATCGCAGTAATTCGTTTTCAGTTCGAGAAGTGCCTGCGTTGTAGCTGCATTCGAAACATCTACACCAAGTTTGGCCCAATTGCGGATTATTGTATTGTCCTCCCCTTTTATCTGCATAAGCATATCAACAGGTTTTTCAGTTAAACCATTGTCGCTTTTTCTGCGTCCGTAGGCCAATAAAATGGGTGCCACCAAATTAATGATCAGCAGATCAATAGAAGATTGCCCTAACGTTTTACGCCTTGGAGCCGAAAGTTTATCGAAAGTATAATGGGTATTCCAATATTCAGAGGCTTCGGCCCCAAAGAGTTTCCGGTAGGCGTTTACATCATTCGAATTAAATAAGCCGCCAATGATATTCCCCGAATGGTGAAGTATGGCTGCAAACTGAGCCAGTCTTAATGTCGGGAAATTACCAGGATGCAGACGCATAAACCGCCACAAGTGAGCATCAACTGGTGTAAGGTCAAATTTTTTCTGAAGAAATTCGTATTCCTTTTTTAATCGCTGAGGATACTCATCACTGAATGAAGTGCCTAACAGACCTGCTTGTCCGAAAACCATAGCTTCGATTTGAAAAAGATCGTCGGCATGTTTGGCCAGAAACTGATAAGGAAGTGATTGCGCGAGCATTTCAAATGCCTGGTTATTAAGCTTAAAACCCATATTCCGTGCAAGCAACCGGTAAAAAGTATGTGCCCAGTCGTTGTTGGTCAGCGACAGGATATGTTCAACCTGCAGCGCTTTTCGTTCGAGACGTTCAACCAATATCCTGTCGAGCCACGAATTCCTGACAAAATGATCTACTCCGGCAATCATTGAATCGCATGGAATCCATTTCTGCGAAGTCATAAAACCCAGGTAGTTTTTCCAGGCATGTTCATTATACAGTCCGTCGAGTTCAAGTGTTGGTATGAGGGATCCGTCGTTACGGAATATATCCGTATCATGGCGCCATACTACATGAAGAATAACATTGTCATAACTCATATCATAATGATGGTTATGACGTTTCCAATCGGAAGATTGAATGTGAATTTCGATATTACCGGCCCAGATGGTTTCTCCAATGCGAATACGTGCATTAAAGAAATCAGGTCCTGAGTCGCTGTTGTGAATTCCAGGAATTAACACCTCCACCTTTTCGCCTGAACGGAGTATAAGGGAAGGTGAATAAAGACGGTATTGCCAGATATAATGCAGGAATTCCTCAGTCATGACACAAATATAAGTGAAAAATAAAATGACCTGCTAATTTTTATTTTCAAGTTTTAAGATAAAAAATGTAATATTTTTGTTTGTATATGAAACAATAATACAGATGTGGCAAAAGCTACATTCCCAAACAACTGAATATCAATGAAAAAACTCATAGAAGGCGCCGTTACTTTCAGGCAAACCGATTTTGAAGCACATGAAACACTTTTTCAGAATCTCGGAAATGAGCAAAAACCTCATACGCTGTTTATCGGATGCTCCGATTCCAGGTTGGTTCCGAATATGATAACGGCCACCAAACCAGGCGAATTATTTATTATCCGCAACATCGCGAATATCGTTCCGATATATCAGTTTTCGGGGGAGTACCTGGCTGCAGTGTCGGCAATTGAATTCGCAGTAGAAGCGCTTGGAGTTGAAAATATTATTGTGTGCGGGCATTCAAATTGTGGCGGTTGTGCAGCACTATACAAGCCTGAAAGTTATTTCGAAAAATTGCCACATACCCGTAAATGGCTCGAACTGGCCATGCCTGTGCGTAACAAAGTTATTTCAATGCTTCCCGAAGCTAATACTGCTGCACGCGAATGGCTTACCGAACAAATGAATGTAGTGGAACAACTAAAGCATCTGGTCACGTATCCTTATATAGCTGAGAAACTGCAGGCAGGTAAACTGGTTATCAGTGGCTGGCACTATATCATCGAAACCGGCGAAATATTTGCTTACAACTCAGAAAAGGGGTTTTTCGAACTAATAAACTGATCCTTTGGTACTTATTTAATTTTTTGCAGAATAAATGTTATATTATTGTTAATATGTCTTTTAGTAATTATCTTTGCACCTAATAGATCAAGCAATAAGTGCAGTAATGGATGATTTGAGTAATCTTGTTAAAGGGCTGGATATAAAAAGCAGACAACTTGCACTCAGATACAAAACACTTAAAGATGATTTTATTAAGCTTGAACAAAAATTCCGTGAAACAGAAAACAGTAACACTGAATATAAGAAGAGCATACTTGAACTTGAAACACAAATACAAATTCTAACAATAGCAAAATCAATCCCAACCGGCAAGGAATCATCCAAAGCCAAAAAGAAGATAAACGAATTACTGCGGGAACTTGATACATGCATTGATCTTTTAAACAACAAAACAATATAACAGCCTATGGCAAACGAATTACCCATCACTATTACTATTGAAGGCAGGCCATATAAGCTCACCGTCAACCGTAATGAGGAGGAAACCATTCGTAAAGCTGCAAAACTTATTGAAGGACAAATCAGCCATTATGCAGGAAACTATCGGTATAGTGACAAGCAGGATTTACTGGCCATGGTAGCGTTACATTTTGCTACAAGTGCAATTTACGCACAAAACGAAGCATCATTTATTACCAACAGTTTATCCCCTACACTCACTGACATCGACCTGATACTGACCGACGCTCTAAAAGACTAATGCTCCCCGTTCTTTGAAAATACAAGGATTAAAACCCGCATTAATTCAATCCGTTTGGAAACTCAACATTTTTACAATCGGGCGAAGCTATTGAAATAACAGGACAGGCCTTACCACGTACCTTCGGGTACGCGGATTCCCCCCGGGGAACATTGGAAGCCCGACGATTTCAGGCAGCCTAAACTTGTCGTTTTGGGGTTTCCCGAAATGCATGAATTAATTGCGGGTTTTTCTTTTATCTTCCAGCTTTTCCTTGCCCGGTTATATGTTTAACCTTCATAACCAAATACGAAATGGGCAATATTATAGTAGCTGTTATTACAGCTATTGTCGGGTTAGGTGCAGGGCTCGCTCTCGCAACCACCCTCCTGCGTAAGTCAATCGAAAAGAAGAGCTTATACTTATTGCAGGACGCTGAAGAGAAAGCAGAAATGGTCAAAAAAGAAAAAATGCTTCAGGCCAAAGAGAAATTTCTACAGCTCAAGACCGATCACGAAAACATGACTCAGGAAAAAAACAACCTGATTGCAAAAAACGAAAACCGTCAGAAACAGCGCGAACAACAACTTAATCAACGTCACGACGAAATTCAGAAAAAGAACGAAGAAATTCAGAAAAAGCTGAAAGAACTTACCGAAACCAAAGAGACTCTCGATCAACAAAAAGAAATCATCAGCCGCAAACAACAGGAAATCGATAAAGCACATAAACAATATATTGAGCAACTCGAAATAATTTCGGGTCTTACTGCTGATGATGCCAAAACCCAATTAGTTGAAAGCCTGAAAGATGAAGCTCAAACTCAGGCCATGTCGCAGATCAACGACATCATTGAAGAAGCTAAACTGAAAGCCAATAACGAAGCCAAAAAGATTATAGTTGCAACTATTCAGCGCACTGCTGCCGAACAGACTATTGAAAATACTGTTTCTGTATTTAATATTGAAAGTGAAGAAATAAAAGGCCGTATCATCGGTCGCGAAGGACGTAACATCCGCGCTCTCGAAGCACTTACAGGTATCGAAATTATTATCGACGATTCACCCGATGCAATTATCCTTTCGGGTTTCGATCCGGTGCGGCGCGAAATTGCTCGCCTGTCATTGCACAAACTGGTTACTGATGGCCGTATTCACCCTGCACGTATCGAAGAAGTGGTTGCAAAAACCAAAAAGCAGGTCGAACAGGAAATGATCGAAGCCGGTAAACGCACCACCATCGACCTCGGAATTCATGGTTTGCATCCTGAACTTGTAAGGCTGATCGGTAAAATGAAATACCGTTCTTCGTATGGTCAAAATCTGCTTCAGCATTCGCGTGAGGTGGCCAACCTTTGCGCTACTATGGCTGCTGAATTAGGACTTAATGTTAAGAAAGCCAAACGCGCCGGACTTCTCCACGACATTGGAAAAGTTGCAGATAACGAAGCAGAATTGCCACACGCAATCCTCGGAATGAAAATAGCCAAGGAATTTAAGGAACTACCAGATATCTGTAATGCTATAGGTGCCCACCACGATGAAATCGAGATGGAAACACTTATTGCACCTATCGTTCAGGTTTGCGACGCCATTTCAGGAGCCCGTCCGGGTGCGCGCCGTGAGGTTGTAGAAGCTTACATTCAACGTCTCAACAAACTTGAAGAACTGGCCCTTTCGTATCCCGGTGTTGTAAAAACCTACGCCATACAAGCAGGTCGCGAGTTACGCGTAATAGTTGGAGCCGATAAGGTTACTGATGAGGAATCGAACCAGATAGCTTTTGATCTTTCGCGCAAAATACAGGAAGAAATGACCTATCCTGGTCAGATAAAAATCACTGTTATCCGCGAAACCAGGGCTATAAGTTTTGCAAAATAACTTAACTAAATTCTGAAAAAGGAGTTCTTCCCGTAAGAGCTCCTTTTTTGTTTTTCTGTATAAAGGTATTACCAAGTACCAAATTCCAAGTCCCAAATTCCAAATCATACATCGTACATCGTACATCCCATATCCCACATCCCACATCCCACATAACCAAAACATGGATTCCAACCAGATAAATCTCTTCAAAAAGCTCCTTCCCGGATTACTGCCTATTTTTGTTTTTATACTTGTTGATGAGTTATGGTCAACTGAGGCGGGAGTTGCTGTTGCAGTAATTTTTGGTGTCGGGCAACTTGTATATGTTTTTATTCGGGAACGCCGTTTCGACAGGTTTATATTTTTTGATACTGCTTTATTGGTTGCTTTGGGTGGAATTTCCATTGCATTGAAAGATGAACTGTTTTTTAAACTTAAACCCGCCTTTATCAACCTGATTTTATGTGCGGTACTCGGATTTTCGGCATTCAGCAGTAAAAACCTGCTTATGATCTATTCGCAGCGGTATATGGGTGATATAAAAATGCCCGAAGGAGCCGAAAAAGCAATGCAGAAAACTATGCGATTGCTATTCTGGATCATGGTGGTTCATACTCTGCTTATTATTTATTCGGCATATTTTATGAGTAAAGAAGCCTGGGCTTTTATAAGTGGCGGGCTGATTTATATACTTTTCGGAGTATTTTTTGCATGGCAATACCTTTCGGTAAAACGAAAATCAAAATCCATCGTTTCAATAAATCAGGAGTGGGTTCCACTAGTTGATGAGCAGGGAAAAATAACCGGTCGTGCAACCCGGCAATCGGTGCATAGCGGTCCGGGAATGCTGCACCCTGTGGTTCATCTTCAGATTTACAACAGCAAAGGCGAGCTTTATTTGCAAAAACGGTCCATGCTAAAAGATGTTGAACCCGGTAAATGGGACTCAGCAGTTGGCGGGCATGTTGATATGGGCGAAACCATCGAGCAGGCATTACTGCGCGAAACTGCTGAAGAATTGAATATTACAACCATTCAACCTGTTCCGCTGGCCAGATACAAATGGGAATCGACAGTAGAATCGGAACTGGTTTTCAGTTTTATAGCATTGTACAACGCCACACCGGTTTTTAATAAAAAGGAGATTGACGAAGGTCGTTTCTGGACCATTGACGAAATCAGGAAAAACCTGGGAATGGGCGTTTTTACACCGAACTTTGAAAATGAATTCCCGATAATACTCAAAGCGCTGAGCGGAAAGAAGTAACACGGGAAAAGCAATTACTATAATGCCCGAACTCCTTCAATAGCCGAAGCTTTTTCATAACGTTCGATAACTTCGTCGGCACTTAGCATCATTTCTTTGATAGTGATACTCATATATTTACCGCCCGCCGAATGCCTGTTAGTCATTTCAGCCGGTGAGGGAAACAATTCGTGAAGCATAGCAAAAATGCGGTTGTCAGCAGGAGCAATAAATTTGAACATATATACCGATGGCCAGGTAAAATTACCGGTGAGTTGCTCACGCAGTTTTTCGAAATTTTGTTTATCCAAGGCAGAAAATCTTTTTAAATGAATTCGGGGGTAAAAGGGTTTATGTAATTTAGCAACCGGGAAGGTTACAAATGTTTCGGGTTAATGGTAAAAAACACATGAGAACGGTCACTTCCAGTTTAGCATCCGGTATTTAACATTCAACAACTAAAATATGTTTGAAGTCATTAAAGAAGTCGCTGCATTTTTACAAAGCAAAGGTATAACATCTCCCGATACTGGTATCGTTTTAGGAACGGGATTAGGAAAACTGGTTTCAGAAATTGATATTGAAGTATCTATCGACTATGCTGATATCCCTCATTTTCCGGTTTCAACGGTTGAATCGCATAAAGGGCATCTGATATACGGCAATCTCGAAGGCCACAAGGTACTTGCCATGCAGGGCCGTTTCCATATATACGAAGGATATTCTCTTCAACAGGTTACTCTTCCAATACGTGTTATGAAGCTATTGGGTGTAAAATGGCTGCTGATTTCGAATGCTGCCGGAGCAATTAATAAAAGATATGAAAAAGGTGATTTGATGCTACTCGAGGATCATATCAATCTGTTGCCTGAAAATCCGCTTACCGGTAAAAATATCGATGAACTAGGTCCACGTTTCCCGGATATGAGCTGTCCCTATTCGCCGGCTATCAATAAAAAAATGGAAGAAGCTGCGGCTAAAAATGATATTAAACTTCACAAAGGAGTGTATGCCGTAGTCGCCGGCCCGAACCTCGAAACCCGCGCTGAGTATCGTTACCTTGGAATTATAGGTGCTGATGTTGTTGGTATGTCAACAGTGCCCGAAGTAATTGTTGCCAATCATATGGGATTGCCATGTGCCGCTGTTTCAGTAATTACTGATTTGTGCGACCCCGATAACCTCGTTCCGGCCAACCTTGCCGATATACTTGAAACAGCCGGAAAAGCTGAAGTCAAGCTTATCCGGCTGTTTAGTGACGTTATCAGGAACTTGTAATAAGCAGGTTTATTTCCGAACGTATGTTTCGACCGTATTGGTAAAGAAGTAACTGTTTTCTTTATTTTTAGCAATAAAATCTTTCAGTTCCTTCGATGTACTGAATGTTTCCTTGATATAATCGGTTACTTCGGAAGTATTTATCTCTCCGCTCTTTTCGTCAAAACTAAATTTGTACAGATTGTAAGTTGAACCGCCTTCTTCTATGGCATTCATGAATGTTTCGCCATTAACATCCGAAAAAGTAAGATGATACACTGTTTCGTTGTAAGCACTATCCGATGAGGAATATTCCATTTTACGGGCAGTAGCATGAAATTTATCATCTTTGGAAATCTCAAAATAAGTAGGATCTTCCGATTCCATATCCGCGGTACTTATCCATTTACCTGCAAGCTGGTCAGCAACTTTTACGGTACCTTCATCAATAGGAACGCTGCTGGAAAAAGGGCAACCAGTTAAAAGTAAAATAAATACAAACAAGCTGGCTGAAGCCAAAATCTTCTGAAAAAAGTTCAATTTCATAATTTTTTCATTTAAAGGTTCATACGTTTAGTTAAGTTGAACAAAAGTAATAGAAAATAGTTTATTTTTGTGGTATAAATGAATCATCAGGTAATACTTATATTTAAATCCATAACCACCAAAACCTTCAACTTATGAAAATTTCTACTGTTAAAGCGGTAGCTGCATCTTTCTTATTGGTCCTTCTGCTGTGTGCAGGAAAGAGCTATGCACAACCTGCAACCAAAGACAATAATATTCATCGTGACCCGATGGTAAAGCAACCGGGTTTCAAAGAAACAGAAAGTGATGCTTCACTTGCAACTGTTGTAACAATTGGTGATTATGATAATTTTAAACTTGGCGTCGATTTTGCCGAATGCAGTATTACCTGTAATCCGTTAAACCCATTGGAAATGTATGCTGTATGGAACAGTACAGGCACAGCCGGAGGAAAAGGATACCGAACTGTAAACGGATTTGACTGGAATGTTTCAAATCCCAGCTGGACCGGAATGAGCGGCGATGTAGTTGTTACAAGCGACAGCAGCGGAAGACTTATTTATGAAAACATGTACGGTGCAAACATACAGGGATGTAAAGTAGCTACGTCACCCAATTTCGGACAAACCTGGGATCCTGTTGTAATTGCTATCAGCGGAGTGGATAAAAACTGGATAGCTGCCGACCAGACCGGTGGAGCTTATTCCAACTATATTTATACTGTTATGACTGCCAACAGCGGTGGAAACCATGCCCGTTCAACCAATAACGGAGGCACGTTTGTGAACACTCAAAACATGAACACTCAATCGCTTCCGGGTATGATGGTAGCTGTTGGGCCAAAAGCATCAGCGCCAGGTGGTGCAGTTTATGTTGTAACTAATTCGGGCAGTTCATTTGCATCGACTTATACCTTTTACGAATCGAATGATGGAGGTCAAACCTACACCTTTAAATCTGCTCAGAATTTTTCCAATTATGTGGGTACAAACGTAAGCGGGCGTAACTCAGTTCAGAATATGCGGACCCGCCCCTATCCTTTTATTGCTGTTGATAACAGTAATGGACCGCAACGCGGACGACTTTACCTTGTTTACGCGTCAAATTTCCCTTCGGGCAATGGCAATAAACCTGACATTTTCTGCCGCTACTCTGATAACGGAGGCACAACTTGGTCAGCCGCACAAACTGTAAATGATGATGCAAACTCGCAGAATAACAGTAACTGGTTCCCAGCCGTATGGCATGATGCCAAAACAGCAAGACTTTATATTTCGTGGATGGATACCCGTGACTGCCCTACAAGTGACAGTGCGATGATTTATGCTACCTATACTACTGACGGAATTAGTTTTGAACCCAATCAGCAGATATCGAATAAAAAAATGAAGATAAACTGCACGTCCTGTGGTGGCGGCGGAACACCAGCATATTATGGTGATTATAACGGAGTTGCAGCCAGTGGATTAACCTCAGTACTGGCATGGACTGATTTCCGCGATGGAAATTTCGGCAGTTATGTTGGATATTTCCCTGATTACGGACTTCGTATTGAACCATCGCTTGACACCGTAGCACCCGTTGCAACTATTAATGTTAAAGTTCCCAGTGTGAAACTTTTTAGCGATACTGTATTCGTATCAGCTTCGGTGAGCGCATCTCCGGGATTGTTTACTATTTCGTATCCTGAAGGGAATAAACTCTGGGCATACCCGGGTGAGGTTCCTATTCACATCAGTGCAAGCAGTGCTGCTGCCGTTGGCGATTATACATTAAATATTATCACAACCGGAAGTAACGGGACTCCGGTTCATAAACGCACAGCCACCATCAGGGTTACTGCTGCGGTTGCACCGACTGCAAGTTTCACTACCGAAAATGCTAATCCTTGTGCAGGACAGCCTACCAGCTTCTTTGACTTATCATCAGGACCTCCAAGCAGTTGGGAATGGTCGTTCCCCGGAGCAACCCCCTCAAGTTCAACCGTTCAGAATCCTACCGGAATTGTATATAACGAAGCCGGAACATACAGCGTTTCGTTAACTGTAACCAACCAAATGGGTACCAACAGCATTACCTACAACGATTATATCACAGTGAAACCTTCACCTCTTGCACCAGTTACAACCAGCCAGGCAGTGTGTTTGGGACAACCTGTTCCTGAACTTTCAGCAACAGGAACTGATGTAATATGGTATGCAGGCGATACAGTTGCAGGCACAGGATTAACTCTTGTAACTGGTCAGATTGCAGCCGGAGTGTATAATTATTCGGTTACACAAACTGTTAACGGATGCGAAAGTCAACCGGCCATTGCTTCATTAACTATTTATGATCTTCCTTCAGTTTATCTCAGTCCACTCGATACAGTTTGCGAATCAGCTGCTTCCTTCGATATTACTTTAGGAATTCCTGCGGGAGGAACCTATTCGGGTAACGGAGTAAGCAACGAACTTACTTTTGATCCAGGAATCGCAGGTGCCGGTGAACATGTAATTACTTATTCATACACTGATGGAAACGGATGTACTAATTCGTATGCCCAAACCATAGTTGTAAATCCGAAACCAGTTGTAAGCATGAATGCGGTAAACCCGGTTTGTGTTAGTGCTGCTCCAGTTAAACTATCAGCACTTCCCGAAGGCGGTACTTTTGCCGGTCCGGGTGTAACAGGCGATACTCTTTATCCTTCAGTTGCCGGAGCTGGCAATATCACGGTAACTTATACCTACAACGACCAAGTTAACGGTTGCCCGGGTATTGCAACTCAATTGATTACGATTAATGCTTTACCTGAAGTATCAATCAGCGACTCTACCGTTTGCGGTAACCGCGTAGTTATTTACGATGTAACTATCAGCAATCCTGGATCTTACCTTTGGACGCCAGGTGGCGCAACAACAGCTGAATTCCAGATTGATACAATCGGAAAAGGCTTAGGCACACATGCATATACTGTTACTGTAACTGATGGTAACGGCTGTGTTAATACTGATAATGTATCAGTTTCATTCTTCGATTGCACAGGACTTGACGAATTTACTGACAGTAACCTGATTGAATTATATCCTAATCCAAGTACCGGACAGTTTGCTATCCGGAGCACATCGTTACCAGCTGGAAAATATGACCTGTTGGTTTATGATGTACGCGGAAAGAAAGTGTATTCGGAATCAAGGGTGAACGTTGAAAATGAACTGATGCATTCGCTCGATTTGTCGGATTTGAAAAACGGAATGTATGTTCTGCAAATCAAAAACAAACAATCGGCATTCAGCAAAAGGTTTGTAATCAACAAATAACATTAAAAAATAAATAGAAAAAGCTGCCAGTTTCTGGCAGCTTTTTTTTTATCCCAATTTGCTGATTACTAATTAATCATAGTTCTCGTTCTTATAAAACCGTATTCAAAAAAAATGAAAAATTATCCTTGCTGGTGTTGATCGGCATAAAAAATTTGTTTCAAGAACGGTTCAATAGCGAAATCTCCTCCAGGTAATCGTGTTGAAGGTCTTCGTGCAAACTGCTGACAGCAAGATTAATTTTCCGTAACTGGTTATTGTAAAGATTACTGATAGAATTACTTGCCCCGATACGGAAACCTGATTTCCTCAACTTGGTACAAAAATGGATAAGTAACTCAACCTCTGTTTGTTTGTGATTTGAATATTTAATGTACTTAGTGGTGATTTTCAGTATTTTGCGTATGCTCTTTTTTGCAAAATATAAATTACTGAAGTTGATTTCGGCAAACTGTAAATCGATTTCTTCTTTTACACTCCTTATATACTCTGGTTCGTTATTAGCATCAAACAACAGGTAACTCAGCAATTCCTTATTCTCTTTTTTATATTTTACAAGCCTGAGGCAAATATCAACAACGTCGCCAGCAGGCAAGGTATATAGTTCTTTTTTCAGGGTGCTAACTGTAGAGGTTTTCATGCGTTATTATTTATTTTTTACGGGTCGCATGGAATACGCCATGATGAACTATAATATCATCTTTGATTGGAGTTCTCTAATCATGGCTATTTCATCGCAAATTCTTCATTTTTTTAATCGGATCGAGCAGGTTTTCGAGACCGTTGATTTTTATTTCGTAGATCGTACGCAGCAACATTCCAAGTTTACCTTCGGGGAAGCCTTTACGGTTAAACCATTCGAGATACGAAACCGGCAGATTACATAAAACGGTGCCTTTGTATTTGCCGAATGGCATCTGCATTTCGACCAGTTGCAGAAGTATTTGTGAATCAGGGAGCATGGAAGGTTTTGAAGGGTTTCTTGTTTCCAGTTTCAGGTTTGTACAAAGTTACAGAGATATAATGAATTGACTAAAGATATTATCAGATGCCAGGGGTTTTGTGATTTTGTCAAAACAAAAATTATTAGCATAGGATTCCGTTAGAACAACTTGGAGTGAGCTTAAGAATTGTTTTAGTGCGTTCTTCTTGTCTTTATCGGAATAGCATATAAATTAGAATTGATACTAAATAATATTTTTTTTTGAGGTAATTCATCCGGATTTTAAACGCATTCATCGGTTAAATTCCGGCATTAACCGATTTAAAAATTTCTTAACGTATTTATATGTAACATTTTAAAAGCCACATCGTCATATATTCGAAACCAAAATAAAAACCAAAAACCATGAAAACCTCAGTTATAATTTCGGGCATTGCAGCATTTCTTCTTATGATAACTTTTGCAGAAGTGCCTTTCATCCACGAATCATACAGAGTATCGAAATCACAGAATGATGAAATTGCCTATATCCAGGTAAACGGAATAATGCAAATCGCCAAAACAAATATGCCTACCCTGAAAAAGGAAGCTAAGGTTATCAATACCATAAATCCTGTTGATGATTATAGTTACCTTAAATTTGATGTTTCTGACTATATAACAAATGATGCAAACCTGGAAGCAGAAGATGCAATGCCGGAGCCCCCGGCTTCGGACTACAGTTATCTAAAATTTGATGTAAATGAATACATGAGCAATTCGGAATTTACAGATAGTGAAGCAATTGAGTTACCCGGCCAGCCGGTAAGCGAATTTGATTACTTACGTTTCGATGTGAACGATTACTACACTGCCGGAGAAATTGAGACCATTGAAGCCGGTGAAAATGAATTAACCTATCTGAAATTTGATGTTAACAACTTCTACAACTCAAATAATACTGGGTCGGAATACGAACTGCCTGAATAATATTAAGTTAAAACAGAAAGGTAAAATAATAATTTTACATTACTTTTAAGAAAAGACTGCTATGAGATAGTGGTCTTTTTTTTTACAACATGTGGGTAAACTCTTTATGCCACACTAAAATGTTCAATATAATTTATTCGAGTATCAACTAAGATTGTTGAAAAATTACTTTTACATTAACAAGTTATTAACATATATTTGTAAAACCATTCCAGTTTCCATCAACCGTTTTCCGAGGCAGTCACATGAGGATAAGTTATAGTATTATTTTCTTGTTACTTATCCTTGTATCATTGATATCCAAGGGGGAGAAATCATTCCCAAACGGAGTTCCGGGTGGTTCAATCAGCGGATCAACAACTATTTGCAGCGGACAAAGCACAAACCTGACCCTTAGTGTAACAGGTACTGGTTTAATATTTGGAACACTGAGTGATGGAACTATTTTTTCCGGTTATCCTCCGGAAATTTTGGTAACAGTTACTCCGGTTTTCACAACCAATTATACAATTACAGCTTTAAGCGATGGCAACGGTGCTGCAATTCCGGAAAACCTTACCGGATCAGCAGTTGTAGAAGTTGAACCTGAACACATTGTAAACATTTCGATAGCTGCAATTTCGAATCCGGTTTGTCCGGCTTCGACCGTTACTCTTAATGCAATAACCGAAAATGAAGGCACATATCCGGTATATCAGTGGAGAGTTAACGGAAATCCGGTAGGCGCCAGTTTGCCTCACTACACGTACTTCCCACAAAACGGCGATGTGGTTTCATGTGTGCTTATTTCAAACAATGCAATCTGTACCATCGGAAGTCCGGCAACATCAAATACCGTAACAATTGCAGTTAGCAATCAACTTCCTGTTTCCGTTGCAATTACTTCCGACCAGGATACAATCTGTGCAGGGAATACCGTAACTATAATGGCAGAAGCTACCAATGGCGGTATTTCTCCCACATACCAATGGAAAGTTAATAATATTAATACCGGTGCTGATGCGCCTGTCCTTTCGTTTCAACCAAATGCCGGTGACATCGTAACATGTTTACTCATGTCGGATATGGGTTGTGCTACGGGCAATCCAGCCAGCTCGAACCCGTTGATTATGAATGTTAAAGCAATCGTTCCTGTGAGTGCGGTTATTACTGCTTCACAAAATATTGCCTGTGAAGGAACGGAAACTGAATTTTCAATATCAACACATAATTGCGGAATAAATCCTCAATTTCAGTGGAAAGTGAACGGCACCAATGCTGGAACTAACAGTGCTGTATTTTCGTATGTGCCACTCCATGGAGATATTATTTCGTGCATTGTTTCATCAAGCCTTTTGTGTGTTTCCGGCAGTCCGGTCATGTCAAACTCAGTTTTAATGACAGTGATACCATGGTTGCCGGTTAGCATTTCAATCACTGAAAGCAGTAATACTATATGCCAGGGCTCTACAGTTGTTTTTAACAGTCAGGTTCAGAATGCCGGAATTACGCCGGTTATGCAATGGAAAGTTAACGGGATAAATGCAGGTTCAAATTCCCCATCATTTATTTACGCTCCTGCTAACGGCGATCTGATTTCATGTTCAGTAACATCCGATTATCAGTGTACAATTGGTAACCCAGCCATTTCCAATTCGATTTCGATGACTGTGAATCCCTTGTTGCCTGTAAGCATTACAATTGCCGAAGATTTAAATAATGTATGTGCTGGAACAACAGTATCTTTCTCGGCTTCAGTCGTTAATGCCGGTTCGCTACCCATTTACCAATGGTGGATAAACGGAGTAAATACAGGAACCAATTCCAATATATTCAGTTATAGCCCAGCGGATGGAGACGTTGTAACTTGTGAACTTCTATCAGACTTTTCATGTACAAGCAACAATCCGGCAGTTTCGAACAGTATAAGTATGAATGTTAACCCAATTCTTACACCCGGGGTACAGATAACAGCAGATCAGAACAATACCTGTTCGGGAATGATTGTGAATTTTAATGCAGCAGCGATAAATGCAGGTATTACTCCTTCCTACCAATGGCAGGTAAATGGATTGAATATGGGAACTGATGATCCGGTTTTCTCTTACTTCCCGCAAAACGGAGATGTTGTACAGTGTATTATAATCCCATCCTCAACTTGCATTTCGGCAAACCAGGCTGCTTCCAATGCATTGATAATGAGCGTAAATTCATCCTATCAGGCATCCGTTACGATTTCGGCTGGAACAACTACACTTTGCCAGGGTTCATCAACGCTGATTACAGCAGTTCCATCAAATGGTGGTACAACACCAATTTATCAATGGCAGGTAAACGGAATAAATGTTGGTACCAACCTGTCAACTTTTTCATTTGCTCCTTCAGACGGCGACATTGTAAAATGCATTCTGTATTCAGGTTTGCCTTGTGCCACGGGAAGTCCTGCTACGTCAAACGAGGTAACCATTGATGTTTTACCATTGGTTGCACCTTCTGTTTCAATAACTTCGGATGCAAATAATATTTGCGCCGGTACTACTGTCGCATTTACGGCACTGGCTATTAACGGTGGAGCAAACCCTTCGTTTCAATGGAAACGAAATGGAGTAAATGTCGGAGTAAATTCTACGTCCTACTCCTATATCCCGTTAAATGGCGATATCATTACATGCACGCTCACATCGGATGAATTATGCCGAACTAGCAACCATACCACTTCCAACAACCTATTAATGAACGTGATAGCGCTGGTTCCGGTAAGTGTTTCTATAACCGCTGATAAGAATAGTATTTGCCATGGAACCACTGTAAATTATACCGCTAACCCATCAAACGGCGGAATTACACCCACTTACCAATGGAAGGTGAATGGGGTAAATGCCGGAACAAACAGTCCTGCATTCTCATATATTCCGTTGAACGGCGATCTGGTGACATGCACTCTAACTTCGGGAGTTGCTTGTGTTAGCGGCAATCCGGCAGTTTCGAACAGTATTGCTATGCAAATTCACAATTCGCTGCCCGTAAGTATTACGATAAATGAAAATGCAAACAATATCTGCCAAGGAGTTCCTGTAAGTTTTTTATCCACAGTAGTTAACGGAGGAACAGCACCCTCATTCCAATGGATGGTAAACGGAGTGAATACAGGTTCAAATACAGCAGTATTTACCTACACTCCTTCCTCCGGCGATGTTGTAAGTTGTGTAGTTACATCAAACCTATCGTGTGCCGGCAACACACAGGCTACATCAAACCAGGTAGTTATGATTGTAAATGCGGTGATGCCTGCAAGTATTTCGGTAACGGCCAATCAAACAACAGTTTGCCAGGGAACAACTGTGCACTTCAGCGCAACAACCTCAAATTCAGGAACTAACCCAGTATATCAATGGCAAGTAAATGGAGCCAACACCGGATCCAACTCAAGCGTTTTTTCTTATGCTCCTTCCAATGGCGATGCAATATGTTGTGTGCTTACTTCAGGGCTACCGTGTGCTACAAACAATCCTGCAGTTTCGAACCAGGTAACAATTATTGTAATTCCATCATTTACGACATCAGTAAGCATAACAGCCACACAAGTGAGCGCCTGCCAGGGAACAACTGTAACCTACACAGCTTCAGCAATAAACGGGGGAATAAACCCTCTTTATCAATGGAAAGTTAATGGTATAAATGCAGGCGCTAATTCCCCGACGTTTTCGTACATCCCGTTTAATGGAGATTTGGTAACATGCAGCCATACATCGAACCTGACATGCTCAACGCCAAACCCGGCAATTTCGAATACGATAACTATGCTGGTTAGTAATTCGTTGCCGGTTTCGGTAACAGTAACGCCGGCTCCACTGATTGCCTGTACCGGAATACCTGTAACTTATACTGCAACACCCGTCAATGGAGGGAGCAGTCCGGCGTATGCCTGGTTTGTAAACGGTACACCTGCAGGAACAAACTCTGCAACCTATTTATACACACCTGTTACCGGCGACCAGGTGAGTTGCTCACTCACTTCAAATGCCCTGTGTGCAACCGGTAATCCGGCCAATTCGAATATAATAACTGCAAATGTTTATTCTTTTTCGCCCGTAAGTATCAGTATTTCAGAAAATCTGAATAATATATGCAGCGGAACTTCAGTTACCTATAATTCGAATACTGTTAATTGCGGTTCATCACCCTCATATCAGTGGAAAGTAAATGGAATAAATGCCGGCACAAATTCGCCCACATTCATTCATTCACCAGTCAATAATGATTTAATAACCTGCACTTTAACCTCTGCCGTTCCGTGTGCTACCGGCAATCCTGCAGTATCGAATGCGATACATATGACGGTAAATCCAGCACTTCCAGCCAGTGTTTCAATAACCGAAGACCAGAATTACATTTGCAACGGTACCATGGTAACATATTCGTTAACAGCAACAAACGCTGGAAGCAATCCGGTATATCAGTGGAAAGTGAATGGAACAAACACGGGAACCAGTACAATTACATTTTCATATACACCCGTTGACGGGGACATTATAACATGTGAATTGATTTCAGATGCTCAATGCTCAACAGGATATCCAGCTGTTTCCAATGCTATTATAATGCACGTAGGAATGAATCTGCCGGCAGGTGTATCGATTTCGCCTGATAACTTAGCTGTTTGCCATGGTAATCCGGTAACACTTACAGCAGTCCCTCTAAATTGTGGATTAACTCCGGTATATCTATGGCAAATAAACGGGATAAATGTTGGAATTAATTCACCAACTTTCACTTACATTCCTTCAAATGGTGATGTTGCAAATTGTACCATGATCTCCGGTTTATCCTGCTCAACCGGCAATCCGGCCATGTCCAACACAGTAACTTTAACAGTGAATCCTTTGCTTTCGCCAGGGATTTCAATAGCAGCTGATGCCAACAACATTTGTCAGGGAACAGCTGTAACATATACATCCACAACAGTTAACAGCGGATCGTCACCTGTTTACCAATGGAAACGTAACGGTGTGAACGTTGGAGCAAACTTACCTTCTTACACATATATTCCTGCCAATACTGACGTGATAAGCTGTGAAATGATTTCGAATGCATTATGTGCTTTCGGGAATCCGGCAGTTTCCAATTCAGTATTCATGAATGTAACGCCATCGCTTCCGGTAAGTATTTCGATAAGTTCAAATAAGAATAATATCTGCCTCGGTAGTGATGTTTTATTTACAGCAATGGCACTGAATGGCGGATCGGCACCAATTTATCAATGGAAAGTAAACGGGATAAATGCCGGAACCAATTCTTCAACTTATTCATACTATCCATCAAACGGAGATATTGTGAGTTGTATCCTGCTTTCAGATTTAAGCTGTTCGACAAGTAATCCTGCTACGTCGAATTCGATTTTGATGGTTGTTAATCCTATTGTGCCGATAATTGTTTCGATCATCGAAGACAAGAATAATGTATGCCAGGGAAGTGTGGTAAATATTAATGCTAATGCTGTTAACGGAGGTTCCGCGCCGCAATATACATGGTTTGTCAATGGTGTAAATGCGGGAAATTCTGCAGCTACTTTTTCATTTATTCCCAATAATAATGACAATGTAAACTGTATTTTAAATTCAAATCTAGCCTGTGTTTCAGCTAATCCGGCTACATCAAATACATTGACAATTTCAGTTTCCCCTATACTGCCAGTAAGCATTGCGGTGACACCTGATCAGAATACTGTTTGCCAGGGAACGACGGTGAATTTTACAGCTACCACTCAAAATGAAGGAACATCTCCTACTTATCAATGGATGCTAAACGGTTTAGCTGTAGGCTCAAATCAGCCGTTATTTTCAGTAATTCCAAATCATAACGATCAGATATCCTGCACACTGACTTCCAACGCTTTATGCACCACCGGCAATCCTGCAAATTCGGCTGCGGTACTAATGACTGTTAATCCGTTACTGCCTGTTAGCGTAAGCATAATGGCCGATAGGAATAATTTCTGCCAGGGGAGTGATGCGAATTTTACTGCAATTCCATTAAATGGCGGAACCAATCCTGTTTTCCAATGGAAGGTGAATGGAACCAATGCAGGAGTAAATCAAAACACATTTAATTACATCCCTGCCAATGGCGATTTAGTTACCTGCACCCTAATTTCGAATGAAAATTGTACTTCAGGAAACCCTTCTGTGTCAAATCCAATAAAAATGAAGGTAATACCATCGCATCCTGTAAGCATAACAATTGTTGCTGACCAGAATTCCATTTGCGAAGGCACTGCTGTAAATTTCACTTCAACAGCCACAAACGGCGGCACATCACCGGTTTACCAATGGAAAGTGAATGGTGTGCAGGCAGGGAATAATTCATCTTTGTTTTCGTATATTCCTTTGAATGGCGATGTTGTCAATTGCGTTATCACATCCAATAATGCAGTGTGCGCAACAGGAAGCCCGGCTACTTCCAATTCAATCTCTATGGCGGTTGAGCCTCTGGTACAGGTAGGAATTTCGATAAATGAAAGCAGTAACAATGTTTGCCAGGGCACATCCGTTATGTTTTCAGCCACAGCTACAAATGCCGGATTGTCACCATCTTTCCAGTGGACTGTGAATGGTATAAATTCAGGAACAAATTCTGATTTTTTCACATACATTCCATCTAACGGCGACAAAGTAAATTGCAGTGTGGCATCAGGTGCAATGTGTGTTTTGGGAAGTCCAGCACTTTCAAATTCAGTGTTTATTACTGTAAATCCAATACTTCCTGTTAGCATAGCAATTGATGAAGACAAAAATTTCGTTTGCCAGGGCGATACTGTTATAATAACAAGTACTTCGCAAAACCCAGGCGATTCACCTGTTTATGAATGGTTTGTAAATGGACTGCAGGTTGGGAGCAATACTCCTGAGTACAGTTTTATTCCTTATAATAACGACCAGGTAAGTTGCACGCTGACTTCGAATGCATTATGTGCAGTTTCAAATCCGGCATCTTCTAACCTGATCTCAATGTTCACAAATCCGCTTTTGCCGGTCAGTCTCCAGATTGCAGAAAGTGAAAATAATCTGTGCACAGGAGAAATTGCGGAATTCACTGCAACCGCAATTCATGAAGGCACCACCCCTTTTTATCAATGGAAAGTAAACGGGATAAATGTTGGAACAAATTCCACCACATTTTCCTACACGCCTGCAAATATGGATCAGGTGAGCTGCCTTCTGCTGTCCAATGCGGTTTGTGCCATAGGAAATCCGGCAGTTTCAAATGATATTATTATGATTATTGATTCCTTATATGTTTTTAACACGGTTACAAATTCAAATGGTTATTACTGCGAAGCTGATTCCGGTGTGACGATAGGATTGGATAACTCCCAGTTGGGAATGAATTACACACTTCTGCGAAACGGTATTTCAACTGGAGTGTTGTTAACGGGAACCGGTTCCGCACTCAGTTTCGGCATGTTTTCCACACCCGGTCAGTACTCGGTGCAGGGCGAAAACCCCGTTGGTAACTGCATTGCCATGATGCGCGATACCATCAATGTGATCATGAACCCTACTCCTGTCACGGATTTCACCACCAACAATGCCTGCGCCACCGATACCACCTATTTCACCCTAACCGGAAGCTTTTTACCCCGCACCAGCTCCTGGCATTGGACTTTTGGCGACGGAACTTTTGCAACCTATAACGCACCATACAGCCCGAGCCATGTGTACCCGACGTATGGTATTTACACGGTAACGCTGAGTGTCGAAGATACCAATGGCTGCCAATATACGGTGTCACATCCGGTGGAAGTGATGCCGCATCCTACTGCATTTTTCAGTATCAATACACCCAATTGCCTGGGTGATATTACCCAATTTACCGACCTGAGCAACAATCCACAGGGACAAGGTTATATCCAGCAATGGATCTGGGATTTTGGCGATGGTTCACCGAAAGACACCATCAATTTTCCTGACAGTCCGAATGTTACGCACCCCTATGCAAACCAGGGAAATTACAATGTGACCCTCAATGTAATCAACAGCAAAGGTTGCGCGGCGGAATACAGCCTGGTGGTAAGCGTCACCAACCGTCCCATCGCCGCCTTCACTTCCTGGAGCAGCTGCGAGGACAAGGTGGCTACTTTCGTGGATAATTCCGACGAAAACCTGGGCGGACAAATTACCAGCTGGAACTGGAATTTTGGCGAACCTACCTCCGGAACGCAGAATTTCAGCACTCTCGAAAACCCGGTACATACCTATTCCACACCCGGGAATTTCGATGTGACACTGATCATTACCAACCTGAACGGCTGCAGCGATACCATTCAAAATACAGTAAACGTCAAATCCAAACCTCTTTCCAATTTCTTTAGCAGTCCGGGTTGTGTGAACAGCGCTACGCAGTTTCTAGCCGACAGTACAATTATAAACACCGGAGCCACCGCCATTTACCAATGGAATTTTGGCGACGGAGCAACTTCTTTCAGCCGCAACGTTTTACACACCTACGTGGCTCCCGGAACCTACAATGTAACCTTAACTGTAACCGATACAGCAGGTTGCGTGGGCGATACTATACTTCCGGTGACGGTGAACCCGCCTCCGACCGCCCTTTTCAGCGCCAATACCGATAACTGTCAGGGGCAGTCCGTGGCTTTTGCCAACCAAAGTATTTCCACCTCCGGATTTATCACTACCTGGGTGTGGAATTTTGGCGATGGGAATACCCAAACCGTCACTTTCCCTAATACGCCAAACGTAAACCATACGTATGCCGGCACCGGCACGTTTGCCGTCACACTTACGGTGACCAACAACGAAGGCTGCTCGCATTCCGAAACAC
>CAYQTT010000034.1:0-8593 GCA_964420555.1 uncultured Lentimicrobiaceae bacterium
AAAAAGGAGAAGGGAAAAGGACTTTCTGCTTATTCGAGAGGGGTGACTCTACGAATGAAGTTTTGGGGTTTGTGGTGTTGCCTTCGAAGCAATTCGATGGTATGCCTGCCCTTAGGAGCACCGTCATTGCGAGGTTGCAAGGGTTCGGTTAAGCTGCACACGCCTGCTTAACCGAAGCAATCTGTTGGAGGCAGGGAATCAACCTTAGAAAGGTTTAGGTAAAGACGGGATCGTACTAAGCAGGTTCGTACCTGCGGGATGAGTTTGCTTCGGCAAGGCCGGTCGGAACTAGTGCTGCTAAATTTACTCATTGCGGCTTTGCCTCGCAATGACTGTGCTTCGATTGGATTTTTTGCATCACCTCACCCCCATCCCCTCTTCCCGCGAAAAAGCGGGACAGGCTCTCAAGGAGAGGGGTGACTCTACGAAGGATGTTTTGGAGTTGGTGGTGTTGCCTACGAAGCAATTCGTTGGTATGCCTGCCCTTAGGAGCACCGTCATTGCGAGGTTGCACGGGTTCGGTTGAGTTGTACAAGCATACTTAACCGAAGCAATCTGCTGGAGGCAGGGAATCAAGCTAAGAAAGGTTTTGGTATAGACGGGATCGAACTAAGCAGGTTCGTACCGGCGGGATGAGTTTGCTTCGGCAAAGCCGGTCAGAACTTGTGCTGCTATGTCTGCTCATTGCGGCTTTGCCGAAGCAATGACGGTGCTTCGATGGCTTTTTTGGGGTTGGCGATGTTGCCTCCGATAACTGCACCTCACCCCCGTCCCCTCTTCCCGCGAAAAAGCGGGACAGGCTCTCAAGGAGAGGGGTGACTCTCCGAAGGAAGTATGGGGTTTGTGGTGTTGCCTCCGAAGCAGTTCGTATGCATACAGTTCTGGTGTGCACCGTCATTGCGAGGTTGCACAGGTTCGGTTGAGTTGTACAAGCATACTTAACCGAAGCAATCTGCTGGAGAAACGGAATCCTTGTTAGAAAATTCCCCTTGTCACCCCTCCTCTTGTCCCCCTTTCTCCTTGTCCCCTTGTCCCCTCGCCCTCCTGGCAAAACTCAAAACAACTCCCTACTTCCCTTCAGCCACAATCCTCTCCGGCTCACCCAGGGTTTTAACTGTAAATTCAACAGCAGGAGGTTCGTCGCCGGCGAATGCTGCATTACAGATCAGTTGGTGCTTTCCGACTGTTAATTCAGGAATTTTCGAACTCAACTCAATAACATTCTTTTGCTTCCCCTTTTCATCATAAACCTTAATCCGGTTTGTACCATCGTATATCACGGTTTCGCCCGGCTTTAATTCCTGTGCGATCTCTATTTCCGCATAGTTATCGAGCTGAACTTTTATACTCTTCACTGTTCCGGCTTTCCCGGTAATGTCAGCCCTGAACTGAAGAGGCTGGCGAAATGATGTCACTTCAAAATCCCACCGGGCATAAGTGGGTTCGCCAGGCTGACGGATATATTTCTCATGGATAAAAGGTCCGGAAAGCTGGTACTGAAATAAATCCCATTCCCCCTCTCCCACTTTCTCAAGATGAAACTCGTTTTTGGTATTTTTCAATCGCTCTTTCTGATCATGCGAAAAAGCCAGGGCAAGCCGTGCCGTTTCCCATTCACGGATAGCATCCAGTAGCTGACCTCCGGCCGGGTTGTTTTTAATTGATTTCGGATGAGCTACCATAGCAAATCCTGCATCGTATCCTGCAGCGCGGGCAAGCATCCATTCCATTTCACTCATATTTGTGTTTTGAGTGAGCAAGTACCAGCCCAGCATATGCGGAATATAATTCCTGTCGAAAAGTTGTTGATTGCTGATCCTGTAGTCCTGCATGCTTTCCTTAAATCCGCCATACCAGGGCTCACCCCAGTTGCAGAACGTATTTATATGCCAGTAGTAGGTCTTCGACAGACTGGTTCCGTTTAAAACTTCATGATCCAGATGCTCATAAAAATCTTTGGCAAAAAGGTTGATCGCATAGTCACCCTGTCCTGATGCCAGGCAGCCTTCGTGCCCGTCGAAATCGAGATGGCTGATTCCTGTTTCATTAAAAAAAGCAGCCAGGTTTACTGCTATTTCTTTCTGTAGTTCCAGGTTAGGGAAAAACACTTCGTAACTGTGGTCGTAAAGTTTACCAACAGTATCGTTTTTTGAATGTGCCGAAGCTTTTGTTTTGAATGCGCCCCGCTGACAGTCGAGCAACTTATAAGGACGGGTTTCCGTGACAGATTTATACCGAATCAGTTCTTTCCCGATTTTTACGGTATGCATCCAGTTGTTCTCTTTTTTGTCAAAATACTCTTTCGTTGAAACAGGTATTTCAGTTGCATTAACATCAATATCTGCCGTAAGCATTCCGTAACCGGTCAAAGCCAGCCTGTCGTCAGGAACAGGCGAAACGTAAGCGTCATTTGTATTTATAAAATTGGTGAGTGTATGAACACCAAAGTATAAACCCGCCTCGCGGGCTTTTCGGGCACAGTTTGTAATGCCTTGTTTCCCGTTGGGGAAATAGTCGGGATTCAGGTCGTAATGTCCCCAGTTAGCGAAAGGGCCATCGTGGTATAAGCTTATAAGTCCGGCTCTTTTGGTGTAAGCGATCATTTCATCAATTTCGCTTTCGTTAAACCCGGCAATCAAATATGAACGTCCACGCTGGATAGCCCTTTTTACCCATACTCCGTTGATGGTCTGATGCGGGAGGTTTTCTGTCAGTTCGATCTGTTCAATCACATCAAGTGTTTGAGGCTCAGGGCAGATAAACATGGCTATTTTGCTTCCTGCGACCGTTTCACCTTTTATAGCTGAAACAGGCGTGTTCTTATATTCTCCACCCCAGGTATCGACAAATCGAGGTTTATCCCTGTTGATGGAATAGGCCTGCAAAATACTGCCCCATTGCTTTTTAACGGCAGTTTCGCCTCGGTTCCAGGTCATACCTTCTTTGTTATAATCGCCTCCCAGCGTTTTAGGGTTTAAAACCTGTATTCCAAGAGCTGTTTTTTCATCCCTCACAACACCGATAATTTCGCCGATGGTTTTCGAAATGGTGGTTGGGACCGGACCCCACACCAGACCGTCAACAAGAAAAGCAGGTTCTGCTTTAATCACCTCAAAAGTGATATGGGTTGCCCGTAGCATGACTTTAACTTCAGCCTTAGCTTTGATTTTCGAAAATGTTAAAGTAATAATGCCGGAAGACTCATTATACTTCAGCATATCAGGCAGAAAGCGCTTCCCTCCGCTCACAAGCGTAAGAAAAGGTGCCAATGTATCTTTGTACAAATAATTTTCACCGGATTTAAGGTCGGTGATTTCGGTAAAAGCACCCTGCCTGTTCAAACTGATCTTTAAATTACCTGCAACCAATGAAGTTTGAGAGCGACCAGAAAATACCGTCAGTAGAAAAACGAAAATCAGGCTTATTAATTTCATAAAAAAGAATTTGTGTGATTAAGTTCTTGTTTCAGGTTTCAGTGTTTCAGGTTTCAGTGTTTCAGGTTTCAGAGTTTCTAGTTTCAGAGTTTCAAGTTTCAGAGTTTCAAGTTTCTGGGTTTCAGATCTCCTCGACGCCCTCTCCCTGTCGCCCCTCTACGTGTCGCCCCTCTCCGTGTCTCCCCTTCTCCCCTTCTCCTTGTCCCCTTGTCCCCGTGTCCCCGTGTCCCCTCTGCCTTACCGCTTCAAAAACCAGCACTGCCGCCGACGTAGAAACATTCAGTGAGTCAGCTATTCCCAGCATCGGGATGATGATCTGCGCATCCGATTTGTCAAGCCATTCCCTGCTGAGCCCTGTAGCTTCTGTTCCCATTACAATAGCAACCGGACCGCGAAAGTCCATTTTGTGGTACACTAGAGCTGTATCAGTAAGTGCCGCAGCATAAATTTTTATTTTATGTTTTTGCAGCCAGGCAAGGGCTTCGGTAGTGGTGCAACTAACAACCTGCCTGCTGAAAATGCATCCAACCCCTGAGCGGATAGCGTTAGGATTATAAATATCAGTCAGCGGATCGCAAACAATAACAGCGTCGAGCTGAGCAGCATCGGCAGTGCGCATTATGGCTCCCAGGTTGCCTGGCTTTTCCACTGATTCGAGGATCAGGATCAGCGGATCAGGATTTAATTTCAGCGTGTCAAGAATAAGGTTCCGCGGAACGGCAAGTGCAATAAGTCCGTCGGATCCTTCGCGGTAAGCGATGCGCTCAAAAGCATGAATTCCGACATCAAACACCTTTATTTCAGGGTGCTGCATGATAAGCTCCTCTCCATTTCCTTGCCGGTCAAGTTCCGCACAGATATATATTTCCTTTATTTCAATCCCCGACGTAAGGGCCCTGCTTATTTCGCGGAATCCTTCAATCACAAAAAGGTTTTGTTCACGCCGGTCGCGACTGCCCGACTGCAGTTTCAGTATGTTTTTAATACGTGGATTGGAGGGCGATTGTATAGGGTCAGGCATAAGACAGGGATTGATTTGCCAAAGGTAAGAAAAAGGGATTGATGAGATTGAGGGATTGAAGGGATCGAAGGGATTAACTGCGCTGAGCTAACCGCGTGTGTGGTTGAAGTATTCGGTTATTCCAATAAGTTCCACTCTCCTCAGCCTGTCCCAGGAATCGGCAAATTTTCATGCCTGCCTTGCAGTTGAAATTAACATAAAAAGGAACACGAATTTTCACTAATTAAAGGAATTACACGAAAAGCATAAGCCATCTGTAAAATATTATCTCACTATTCTTCTTCAATCTAAAAATTCGTGAAAATTCGATAAATTCGTGTTAATTCGTGATCCTAATTATTTCGTCTTAATTCGTGCACCCATTCGAAATTAGTGGATCCATTAAAATTTGTACTTTTGCCACACATTACCAATTCTAAATTTATAGTATTCCATAAAAATGCAAGATCGACCATTGAATTTCGGACTTATTGGCGCCGGCGGCTATATCGCCCCCAGGCATATGAAAGCAATTAAAGAAACAGGTAATATGCTGGTTGCTGCCCTCGACCGCTACGATGGTGTCGGCATTATGGATAGTTATTTCCCTGATGCTAACTTTTTTACCGAATCCGAGCGTTTCGACAGGCATCTTGATAAACTCCGCCGCAAAGGTGCCGGGTTTAAAATCGATTATGTGAGTATCTGCTCCCCGAATTACCTCCACGATGCCCATATGCGACTGGCGTTGCGTAACGATGCCTATGCCATCTGCGAAAAGCCCCTTGTGCTGAATCCCTGGAACCTTGACGCTTTGACTGAGCTGGAACAGGAAACCGGTAAACGTATATTTACTATTTTGCAACTGCGGCTTCATCCTGCCATTATCGCTTTGCGCGAAAAAATCATGTTCGGACCGGCTGATAAAGTGTATGACGTTAATCTTAATTATATCACAAGCCGGGGCAAATGGTATCATATTTCGTGGAAAGGTGATCTGGCGCGCTCCGGCGGAATTGCTACCAATATCGGGATTCACTTTTTTGATATGCTCACCTGGATTTTCGGTGATGTGAAAGAAAATGAAGTAAAAATTCATGAAAACGACCATGCAGCCGGATTTCTCAAACTCGAAAAGGCCAATGTAAACTGGCAGCTCAGTATTAATGCCAATCATTTACCCTCACAGGCTTTAGCAGCCGGAAAACGCACCTACAGGTCGATAACCGTTGACGGCGATGAAGTTGAGTTCAGCGAAGGGTTTACCGATCTGCACACCCGCAGTTACGAGCAAATTTTGGCCGGCAAAGGCTTTGGCCTCGAAGATGCGCGAAGAAGCATTACGATAGCTCAGGGGATCAGGAAGCAGATTTAAGGGCTTGAAGAGTTTAGCTGAGCTCGCTTCGCTCGGTTGAAAAGTTTGAAATGTTTGAAGAGTTCTCCAGCCCGAAACACTTGTTTAGCAGGCTATATGACAAACTCCCTGAACATTGAACTCTTGACCGCGAAGCATTGAACATTGAACGCGAAGCTTTGAACCTTGAACCCCTTGAATATTGAACTCTTGACCGCGAAGCATTGAACTCTTGAACGCGAAGCTTTGAACATTGAACGCGAAGCATTGAACATTGAACTCCCCCCTTCTCTGGCACAAATTTTGAACTTATCCCCACGGCGGATAATTTGTGTTGTTCAAATTCCAACAAATAAAACACTTATTCGTTACTAACAGACTGCATCGTTGCTAATAACAACGTTTGCAAGTATCATGAATTAAGTTTAATTTTGGTAATTATTCCCACTTCGGGACAACATTACCCATAATTGAAATGTTTTCCTTTTTTTAAAAACCAATTTAATTACTTCTATACCAAATTATTATTACAGACATGAAAAAAGCTTTAATTACCGGTATCACCGGTCAGGATGGCGCCTACCTGGCGGAATTTTTACTAAAAAAAGGCTACCAGGTTCATGGACTCAAACGCCGTAGCTCACTCTTCAACACCGATCGCATCGATCATCTTTACCAGGACCCTCACGCCGAACAAAGGAACTTTTTCCTTCATTACGGCGATATGACCGACTCCTCCAACCTTATCCGTATCGTGCAGGAAGTTCAGCCCGACGAAGTGTATAACCTCGCTGCTATGTCGCATGTAAAAGTAAGTTTCGACACCTCCGAATATACCGCCAATGCCGACGGAATAGGAACTCTCCGCTTGCTGGAAGCTATCCGCCTGCTCAATATGACCAAGAAAACACGTTTCTACCAGGCTTCGACCAGCGAATTATACGGACTTGTGCAGGAAGTACCTCAGAGCGAACGCACCCCGTTTTATCCGCGCAGTCCCTACGCTGTTGCAAAAATGTATGCCTACTGGATCACTGTCAATTACCGCGAAGCTTACAATATGTTTGCCTGTAACGGCATCCTGTTCAACCACGAATCGCCAATCCGCGGCGAGACTTTCGTAACCCGTAAAATAACAATGGCTGTTGCACGCATTGCTTTAGGGATGCAGCAGAAACTTTTTCTCGGAAATCTTACAGCCAAGCGCGACTGGGGACATGCCAAAGATTTTGTTAGGGCTATGTACCTTATTCTCCAGCAGGAAAAACCCGAAGATTTTGTTATTGCTACAGGTGTAACAACCATGGTAAAAGATTTCGTAAAACTTGCTTTCGAAGAAGCCGGTATCGAAGTTGAATTCCAGGGAGAAGGTCTCAACGAAAAAGGAATCGTAGTATCCTGCAACAATGCAGATCATATGATTGCCCCGGGCACAGTGGTAGTGCAGGTGGATCCTGCCTATTTCAGGCCTACCGAAGTTGACCTGTTGCTTGGCGATCCAACAAAAGCTAAAAAACAGCTGGGCTGGGAACCCGAATACGATCTGGCAGCTCTGGTAAAGGATATGATTGGCAATGACCTGAAACTCGCTAAAAAAGAGAAATATCTGAAAGACGGTGGTTTCCGGGTGATGAATTATTTTGAATAATATCCACAAATTTTCTCAAAATAATTGCCTGCCTGGCGGCAGACAGCTAATTGCTTCCCACCAATGTAAAGGATCACGAATTATCACGAATTAACGAATTTACACTAATTTTAGCTTGTACCAGAACAGAGTTCTTTTTGAGTAAAATACTTTAAGATTAATGAAGATTCGTTTAATTCCGCATACTCAGGGAAGGTTGTGTTAATTCGTGATCCAAAAAATGCTTAAAGATTAGTGCATATTCGTTTATCTGGTGTCAATTCGTGATCCCCAAAATCTGTTTTAATTAATGATCTGTTTAATTTGACATATTTATAGGTCCAAATCGAATTCATTAATTTAACGACATAATTCTAACATGGCTGCAATAATATACCCGGAAGAGTCATACCAGATTGTTGGAGCATGTATGGAAGTGCACAGCAACCTTGGACCGGGTTTTCTTGAGGCTGTATATACTGAGGCACTGATGCTGGAATTTGAGGAACGGGATATCCCTTATGAAATCAATAAAGAGATAACAATTCATTACAAAGGAAAACCACTTCGCAAAAAATACTATGCTGACTTCCTGTGTTACGATAAAATCATTATTGAGCTGAAAGCAGCTGAGAGTCTTACCCCTGCCTATACATCACAAGTTCTTAATTACTTAAAAGCTACTAAAATGAAATTGGGAATACTTGCTAACTTCGGAGAGCCATCGTTCCATTACGATCGTATTGTGCGGTAGTTTAATTCGTGGATTTATATTTTCCACGAATTTTCGCGAATTAATCTAATTTGCACGAATTTTTTGGTTGTGGTAAATTCGTGGATTGTGCTTTTGAACATGTTTTTTATTCCCCGATGCTCGGGGCAGGCTGTGTAATTCGTTCAATTAGTGAAAATTCGTGATCCATTTTAATCAGTGCAAATTAGTGATCCATTAAAAATCAGTGCAAATTAGTGATCCATTTAAATTAGTGTAAATTCGTTTAATTAGTACAAATTGGTAATCCATTTAAATTAGCGCAAATTCGTTTAATTAGTGCAAATTAGTGATCCATTTTAATCAGTGCAAATTCGTTTAATCAGTGCAAATTCGTGATCCATTTAAATTAGTGCAAATTCGTTTAATCAGTGCAAATTAGTGATCCATTTTAATCAGTGCAAAT
>CAYQTT010000034.1:8693-19142 GCA_964420555.1 uncultured Lentimicrobiaceae bacterium
AGTGCAAATTAGTGATCCATTTTAATCAGTGCAAATTCGTTTAATCAGTGCAAATTAGTGATCCATTTAAATTAGCGCAAATTCGTTTAATTAGTGCAAATTAGTGATCCATTTAAATCAGTGCAAATTAGTGATCCATTTAAAATTCGTGGACAAAAAACATGAAACCAAACTCCAAAATATACATCGCCGGCCACAAAGGCCTTGTTGGCTCAGCCATACTCCGTAACCTTCAACAGAAAGGATACACCAATTTCGTTCTTCGCTCTTTTGAGGAACTCGACCTCACCAGGCAACAGGATGTGGAAGCATTCTTCGCTGCCGAGAAGCCCGAATACATTTTTCTTGCCGCCGCAAAAGTCGGTGGAATCATGGCCAATAACATTTACCGCGGGCAGTTTATCGTCGAAAACCTGCAAATACAAAATAACATCATCCATTCCGCATGGCTGCATGGTGCAAAAAAACTGCTCTTCTTAGGCAGTTCTTGCATTTATCCTAAAAATGCGCCCCAACCCATGCATGAGGACCACCTGCTTACCGGTGAACTGGAATACACCAATGAGCCTTATGCCATTGCAAAAATTGCCGGGATAAAAGTCTGCGAAAGCTATAACCTGCAGTACGGCACCAATTTCGTTTCGGTTATGCCTACCAATCTCTATGGCCCCAACGATAATTTCCATCTTAAAAATTCGCATGTCCTTCCGGGAATGATGCGCAAGATGTACCTCGCCGGTTGTCTCGAAAACAATGATATGGCTGCTATCCGCGCCGACTTTGCCAAACTTAAAGTTGAAGGTATACCTGCTGATTCCCCCGAAGAAAGCATCCTCAATTTCCTCGCCGAACAAGGCATTAACAAAGATGCTAATGGCAAGGTAAATCTGTCGCTTTGGGGAACAGGAACGCCGCTGCGCGAATTCCTTCATGTATCGGATATGGCTGATGCCTGTGTTTTTGTTATGGAAAATATTAATTTTGACGATCTCAAACCTGCAGATTCAAAAGAAATCCGAAATACACATATCAATATCGGTTCCGGGAAGGAAATAACTATACGTGGGCTTGCTGAGCTGATACAACGGGTAACCGGTTTCAAAGGTGAGTTACTTTTCGATGCGTCGAAACCCGATGGCACTATGCGCAAACTGCTTGATGTGAGTAAACTCGAAAAACTGGGATGGAAGAGTAAGATAGAACTAGAAGATGGTGTGAAGGCAGTGTTTGAAGGGTATTTTAAAAATGTGACAATTTGATAATGTGACAATTTGATAATGAGACAATTTGATAATGTGGCAATTTGATAATGTGACAATTCGATAATGAGACAATTTGACAATGAGACAATTTGACAATGAGACAATTCGACAATGTGACAATTCGACAATGTGACAATTTGATAATGTGACAATTCGACAATGTGACAATTTGATAATGTGACAATTCGATAATGAGACAATTTGACAATGAGACAATTTGACAATGAGACAATTCGACAATGTGACAATTCGACAATGTGACAATTTGATAATGTGACAATTCGATAATGTGACAATTTGATAATGTGACAATTTGATAATGTGACAATTCGACAATTAGACAATTAACGAATTAAACAATTGTCGAATTGATTAATTGCCGAATTGTCAAATTAAACAATTGCCGAATTAAACAATTGCCGAATTAAATAATTGTATAAATACTGCCAACTGAAGAATGACAAAAAAAGATCCTGCCGAATTATACTGGTATGCTGCATACACTAAATCGCGGACGGAAAAGAAAATCCTCGAACGGCTTACTGAAAACGGTTTCGAAGCATACCTTCCCATACAGCGGAAGCGGCGGCAATGGAGCGACCGGCTGAAATGGGTCGAAGAACCGCTTATCAAATCGTATATCTTTATACGGGTAAACGAAAAACAGTATTACGATGCAATAAACATACCCGGACTGGTTTGCTATGTAACCTTCGAAGGAAAAGCTGCGGTAATCCCCGACTGGCAGATCGAATTGCTAAAAAAACTCCTCAACGAAGGTGCCGAAATGGAAGTAAGCAGCGAACGTTTTGCTGCCGGTCAGAAAATAATTGTTGTAAAAGGCACCCTTGTCGGTATGCAAGGCGAAATGGTCGAATACCGCGGCAAAAAGAAAGTCCTTGTGCGCCTGGGCTCTACCGGCACCAATATACTTGTAACAGTTGAACTGGATTTGATTGAGAAAGAGTGAAGATTGAAGGGTTTGATGGGATTGAGGGGATTGATGGGATTGATGGGATTGATGGGATTGATGGGATTGATGAGTTTGAAGAGTTTGAAATGTTTGAAGAGTTCTCCAACCCGAAACTCCGCAAACCCGAAACCCTTCAACCGAACGCAGCGAGCTCAGCCCAGCTAAACCTGAAACGAGAAACTTGAACCGAGCGTAGCGAGCTCAGCGAAGCTAAACCAGAAACTCTTCAACCGAACGCAGCGAGCTCAGCCCAGCTATACCTGAAACGAGAAACATAAAACAAGAAACTCTTCAACCGAACGCAGCGAACTCAGCCCAGCTAAACCTGAAACGAGAAACTTGAACCGAGCGCAGCGAGCTCAGCGAAGCTAAACCAGAAACTCTTCAAACCTTTCAAACAAAATATTTCTATATCTTTGAGCATAATTAAAGGCATAGATTCATCCAAATAAAAAATATTAAAATTATTTACTCATGAAATCCTACAAAATCTCAATGATCGGCCTTGGATACGTTGGCCTTCCGCTTGCAGTTGAATTTGCAAAACACTATCCCGTTATCGGTTTTGATATCAATCAGAACCGTATCGATAGTATTAACAAAGGCCACGACGATACCCTCGAAGTGGACGACGACAACCTGCAGAGTGTCCTTACTACCACTGTACCCACCGAAAAAGGCCTTTATCTTACGAGCAAACTGGACGAGATAAGCAGTTGCAACGTGTATATTGTTACTGTTCCTACGCCTGTGGACAAAAACAACCGCCCCGACCTCACTCCTTTGGTGAAAGCCAGTGAAAGCATCGGTAAGGTGATAAAAAAAGGCGACATTGTGATTTATGAGTCAACCGTTTACCCTGGCTGTACCGAGGACGATTGCGTCCCTGTTATCGAAAAAGCTTCAGGAATGAAGATGAATGTTGATTTTTACGCAGGTTATTCCCCTGAGCGTATCAATCCAGGTGACAAAGAACATACAGTTACTACCATTCATAAAATTACATCAGGCTCAACCCCCGAAATAGCCGAAGAAGTAGATCAGCTCTACAAAAAAGTGATCAAAGCCGGCACACACAAAGCACCATCCATCAAAGTTGCCGAAACAGCCAAGGTAATCGAAAACTCACAGCGCGATATCAATATTGCCTTTGTAAACGAACTTGCACGTATCTGCTCGCATATGGGTCTCGACACACGCGCCGTACTCGATGCTGCAGGCACAAAATGGAATTTCCTTAAATTCTCCCCGGGTCTGGTTGGCGGACACTGCATTGGTGTTGACCCGTATTATATGGCTCAAAAAGCCCAGGAAGTCGGTTACCATCCCGAAATTATCCTTGCCGGCCGCCGCATGAACGACGGAATGGGTGCCTGGATTGCTTCCCAGATAGTAAAACTGATGATCCGCAAGGAAGTTATCGTTAAAAATGCCCGGGTACTTGTTCTTGGCATCACCTTTAAAGAGAATTGCCCCGATATCCGCAACACCAAAGTTGTTGATGTAGTTAAGGAGCTTGAGCAGTTTGGTTGCCAGGTCGATATTTTCGACCCCTGGGCCAATGCTGCTGAGGTAAAACATGAGTATGGCAGAAATATTATACCTTCTTATAAACTTGATGATTATGGAGCAATAGTGCTGGCAGTAGCTCATAATGAATTCAAAAAACTCGACTTCACCAACCTCAACGACCACACCGTTCTTTACGATATTAAATCGATACTTCCGTTGGAAGTTGTTGACGGCAGGTTATAAACGAAAAGAGATACAGTATTTTAAGGTTGAAGAATCAGAGCCTGGCAGATTAAAATCTACCAGGCTTTTTGTTTGTTTTTAAAGCTGCTGCTTCCCTCCCCCCTCTTATCCCTCCCAAAAAATCGGGACAGGCTGTTAAAAAAAGGGAACAATCGCTTTTCTTTTTTTTATTGTAATTCCTATTAGCAGATTAACTAAAACCTTATTCATCATCTGAAAGCCATCTCGCCACGTCCCCCTTTTCAAAGGGGGTGGCCGAAGGCCGGGGGATTTCCAAAAAGAGAAAATATATTGCCATAAAGAAATCCCCCTCTTATCCCCCTTTAAAAAGGGGGACGATCA
Organism: uncultured Lentimicrobiaceae bacterium; assembly: GCA_964420555.1. GTDB lineage: Bacteria > Bacteroidota > Bacteroidia > Bacteroidales > UBA4417 > UBA4417. Next base: position 13,026 of record CAYQTT010000034.1, read on the forward strand.
ATTTCCCTTTATTTCATTCTCTCGGTTAGATGTGACCTCCCAAAAACTTTGTTCAAAACCGAAAGCCTCCTCGCTGTGTCCCCCTTTTTAAAGGGGGTGGCCGCAGGCCGGGGGATTTTCAAAAATGGATGAATCCTTGAAATGTTTACCCGATCAAAGCATATCCATAATGAAGTTGTCCGCCTCAGTCAGACAGGTAATTTCCCTAAAGAGAAATGACTTGTCCTGAATTATATTTACTTTTGTCAATATTGAATCAGGAGTTATTTTCCTGACTATATTTAACCTCATAAAATGAATTTGCAGTTTAAAAGAAGCATCAAACAATTTATAAAAAGCAGCGGAATATCTAACGCATATTACAGCCTGCAACGAAGTTACTACCAGCATTATGCGCAAATCCTGTTAAATCATTTCCCGCAACTTTATGCTCAATACCGATATAAATACACATATGGTAGAAAAGCAAACCTCCGCAATCCGGCAACATTCGACGAGAAACTCCTCTGGCTCATGCTTTTCTGGAGGCATCCGCTAAAAACAACCTGCGGCGATAAATATACCCTTCGCTCTTATGTTGAAAAAAATGGTTTCGCTCATGTACTTCCTAAACTTTTAGGTGTTTACAGCCATAGCAGCGAAATCGACTTCAGTTTACTTCCCTCTAAATTCGTACTCAAATGCTCACACGGTTGTAGTTTCAATATATTTTGTACCGACAAGCAAAGCCTTAATATCAAAGCAACCCGGGAGAAGCTCGATAAATGGATGGCATTAGATTACAGCAAAAATGTCGGCGAATTACATTATGCTGATATGAAGCCAATGATTATCTGCGAAGAGTATCTGGATGAGCTGGCCAGTGAGCTTCCAAACGATTACAAAGTTTATTGTTTTAATGGAAAAGCACACTGCACAATGGTAGCGCAGGGGAGAGATGAAAATGGGTTAACGGAAAAGTTTGACATCTATAATTTAGCATGGGATGCAAAACCACCTTATTATTATTCCGATGCAGATGATGACATCGAAAGGCATATTCCTAAACCGGAAGCCTATGATGAGATAATTGAAGTTGCAGAAGCTTTATCAAAACCATTTCCGTATGTACGAATGGATTTTTACAGTATCAACGGAAGGGCTATTCTGGGCGAAATGACATTTACACCTTCAGGATGCATCCAGAAACACTATACCCCTTTGGCTCAAAACATTTTAGGATCATTAATACAACTGCCTCCAAGGATGAAGTGAGTTGTTAAATTGAGGTTGGCAAATAGCACCAGGAAAACTCTATGTATAGGTGTTTATTCTTCTTAAGTTAACTTTTTAGTGTACCCCCTTTATAAAAAGTGGGACGATCACTTTTCCTTTTTTTATGATCAGGGTTTAATGAAATTCCGGCTTAGCACGTCCCCCTTTTTAAAGAGCCTGTCCCGCAGAAGGCGGGAGGGTGGCCGCAGGCCGGGGATTTCTAAAAAGAGAGAATATACTGCCATAAGGAAATCCGGCTTAGCAAATCCCCCTTTTTAAAGGGGGTGGCCGCAGGCCAGGGATTTCTCAAAAGAGAAACTCTGTATCCAAAAAAGAAACCTCCTCGTATTCCCTCTTTTTTGCTTCACTTTGTTCGCAACGACAAGCGAGACGATCACATTTCCGCCTCCATCTCACCCTGAATTATACTTACCTTTGTATTCATCCTTTAACCCTTTACATTTCATGTCTGACTAAAAATACTAAAACTCAAAAACCAATGCATCCTGATTATCCACTCATTCTGTAGCTCAACTTCTCCTAATGTAAATACAGGCATTCCCGGCACTATGCTTTTATATGCTCATCTACCAAACAAAACTTATTTAAAACACTTATCCTATTAATGAAAAACATATTATTCGCCATCCTTGTCCTGTTAACAGGAACTACAGTTGCGGCAACTGACGGACCAACCGGTGTTCCGACAAATCCTGAAAGTTTCAGCAGCAATGCATCGTTATACAACAAATACCGCAACGGGTTTTTCAACCATACCGAAGTGGACCTGGCTTTTGGATTGGGCTCCACGGAGCTACCCTATTCGCAGCGTTTCTTTGGGGCAACAACCATAGGCGGTTACCATTTTAATTCAGTAATATACACAGGCATCGGGGCAGGCATTTTCGACTTTAATTCCGGTGTAATGGCTCCACTGTTTTTTCATTTGCGGTATAACTTTTCCGACAGGCGAATCAGCCCGTTTCTTTGCAGCGATGTGGGAATGCTTTTCAATCTGTCAGGAACTGATATTAACAATCCTTTTTATGCCAATCCCGGTGCCGGAATTTCTATTTTAACGCAGCGCAAACGGACTTTCACAGCCACGTTGAGCCTTTACACCCACTGGAAACAAGATGTGGTGCGCGAAAGCTTCCTCAATCTTAAAATCGGGCTGCTGCTTAAATAATGCTAATGAATCCACAAATCCCGTTGCTGCCTTGCGGCAGATTTATTTTGGGATCACTAATTTTCACAAATTAAACTAATTACATAAAAAGGATCACGAATTTTCACTAATTAAACGAATTCCACTAATAAAAAACATGTTCAAAAGTACAATCCTCGAATTTACCACAATCTAAAAATTCGTGAAAATTAGATTAATTCGTAAAAATTCGTGGATAAAAAAAAGGATCACGAATTTTCACTAATTAAACGAATTACACAGCCTGCCCCGAGCATCGGGGAATATAAAAAAGCATCCCCCCCCTAATCAACCTCAATCAAAAAATTAGTGCCAATTCGCCTAATTCGTTTAATTCGTGGATAAAAAAAAATCGTGGATAAAAATAATAGTGAAAATCCGCCTGATTAGTGCCAATTAGTGGGTAATAGAAACAGTGAAAATCCGTGGATAAATCTTTTCAGTATCTTTGTATAAAAGGAATATATGAATACTCCTGAAATTAAGCAATTTATCCGCGAACACAGCAATCTGTTCTGGTATATTCCGGAGGAGAATAAAGAAGATATCAGCCATGAACTTCTGGTTGAAACAATTCTTAATTATGGCGATATAAAAGCAGTAAAGCAACTGATCAGTATTATAGGGCCTGATCAGCTATCTGAAATATTTTCAGGACTTGACGGCAGGAAAAAGCTAAATTATTATCCCGAAATTTATAACTTCTTTTCAATCCTGGTTAATAAAAATGCACACTCAAATATTTAATTCAAACCAGGCCGCATTGCTGCCCCTGGTAAAACAATTCAGGAAAGAATTTTATCTGGTTGGAGGAACAGCAATAGCCTTGCACATCGGACATCGCAGATCTATCGATTTTGATCTTTTTAAGTTTAATCCCCTGAGGCCTAAAAAGATAATGGAAACTATTTCAGGTTTCGATTATCCTTATGTAGTTACCAGAAGGGTAACAGAACAATTGAATGCGACAGTTCATGATGTGAAGTTTACATTCTTTCAGTATCCCTTTCAAATAAATGCAACAGAAAAATTAGCTGATATTCTAAGGTTACCGACACTTCTCGATCTTGCAGCTATGAAAGCATATGCTATGGGACGAAGGTCGAAATGGAAAGACTATGTAGACCTTTATTTCCTCATAAAAGATAATTACACGGTAAGCCAGATTTCGGATCGCAGTACTGATATTTTTGGACAGTTATTTTCAGAAAAACTTTTCAGGGCACAGATGAGTTATTTTGAGGATATCGACTTTTCCGAACCCGTTGAATTTATAGGAGAGCCTATCCCCGAAAATACCATCAAAGATTTCCTAACCGAAAAAGCTATCGATTTCTTATAGATTCAGGATCAGTAAAAGTTCAAAAGTGCAATTACCTGGGACGTTCAATAGTTTGAAGAGTTTGAAGAGTTAGAAAAGTTCAATATTCGATATTATTGTTGTCCCGTAAAATTAAACAGAAAACGCTACAATGCTTGATATATATCGTCCCTACGGGACTTCACTTCATTGGGGGTTGTTTTATATTCTACCAATATTTAGCCCCTAACGGGGCTGTCCCTAGGGACAAGATATTGGTAGAAAGCAAATTAAAATGCCCAAAAAGTCCCATAGGGAGGATATGTTTTTTTTAACCGGACATCATTGATTCGATATTTAACAATCAAAACTTTTACTTCAATTTTCCCAACCCACTGAAAACTTGCCTGCTGTTTACCTGCACGAAGCATGCAGGCAAGCAGGGAGCTCAGCCAAGCTGATAGCCTGATTGATACATCGTCGAATTAACCCATTGCCGAATCGTCGAATTAAATAATCGTCGAATTAATTTGTAGTCCAAATCGCGACACCGCATAAGTATTTCCAACTACAAGCATATCGTTGTTTCAACTATACCGCGAAAAAAGCGAACCGTCTATTTTTGTGTAGAAATATTACTCATTTACTACTAACTCACTACTCTGTTGCTTATCCACGAAATAAAACAATTAAAAAGGATCACTAATTTGCACTAATTAAACTAATTACATAAAAAGGATCACGAATTTTCACTAATTGAACGAATTACACGAATTAGAAACATGTTTAAAAGCACAAACCCTCTAAGCAACCACAATCAAAAAATTAGTGCAAATTCGCTTAATTCGTGAAAATTAGTGGATAAAAAAAATAGTGGATAAAAAAAAAATAGTGGACATATTAAAAAAAACGAGTAATTTAGCTACTCATTAAACAACAATAATGTTAGAAAGCCTTATAACTTCCAAAACCCGCATAAAGCTCCTGCTCAAATTCTTCCTGAACAGCAGCACCAAAGCATACCTGCGTGGCCTCGAAGCTGAATTCGGCGAATCAACCAATGCCATCCGTATCGAACTCAACCGTTTCGAAAAAGCCGGCCTCCTCACCTCACACCCCGAAGGAAACCGCAAATTCTTTACCGCCAATACCGGCCACCCTCTCTTCCCCGATATACAAAGCCTTATGCTCAAGCACCTGGGCATCGACCAGCTTATCGACCAGGTAATCGAACACCTGGGCGAAGTACAAAAAGTATATCTCACCGGTTCTTTCGCCCGCGGACAGGAAAGCCCCGATATCGAAATACTTCTTGTTGGCGGCGCCATCGACACCCAATACCTCGAAAAAATCATCGCCAAAGCCGGTAAACTTATCCGTAAAAATATCATTTACCACCTGATGCCCCCCCTGCAATTCACTGCTGATTATGCAGCCGTCGGGCATGAGGATTTGTTGCTGCTTTGGGAACAGAATAACTAAAATAAGTGAAGAGTGAAAAGTGAAGAGTGAAAAGTGAAGAGTGAAAAGTGAAAAGTGAAAAGTGAAAAGTGAAAAGTGAAGAGTGAAAAGTAGATACAACTAGGAAATTATAGGTTAAGAAGAGAATTATAAAGGATTGCCTGAAAGACTCAGGAAGTACTAAAATAAAATTTAAGTCAATAACCTTTACAGGGGATGTGACTGAAAGGGCGAAGCCGTTTATAGTGAAGAGTGAAAAACGAACTTAGCGAAGCGATCTCACGAACGAAGTGAGTAATAGTGAATAGTGGCGTTCGACGAGAAATTTTAAGTATTTAGAGCAAACGAAATGAAAGAAAGCGTCCTAAAGCAGAAAACATATGCCTTTGCCCAAAAATAGTGAAAAGTGAATAATGAATAGTGAACTTAGCGAACTTAGCGAAGCGGTCTCATGAGCGAAGCGAATAACAAAGCGATCTCATGAGCGAAGCGAATAATAGTGATGTTAGACGAGTAATATAAGTACTAAAAGCAATTTCAGGTGAAAGAAAGTATCCTAAAACAGGAAACATGCTCTTTTGCATTTCAAAAGCAAAATCCACCCTTTGCTCCCCATTTTTCAATTTTCACTTTTCGTTTTTCACTAAAGAATGTGACTACTGGACTAACTTGCTAAAAGACTCCGACTATATTTCTCTGGAAACCTTTAACGACCTACAAAACGACAATAAAGAAATCATATACATGCTAATAAGCTCAATAAAAACAGCAAAATCTTCCCTTTAGCACCCCACTCTTCACTTTTCACTCTTCACTCTTCACTTAAAAAACTTTTCTCTTTTCACTTAAAAAACTTTTCTCTTTTCACTTAAAAAACTTTTCTCTTTTCACTTAA
>CAYQTT010000035.1:0-18661 GCA_964420555.1 uncultured Lentimicrobiaceae bacterium
CTCATCCGCCCTTCGGGCACCTTCTCCTTAAAAAAGGAGAAGGGAAAAGGACTTTTTGCTTATCTGAGAGGGGTGACTCCACCCTCAAAATTTAACTAATGAGAGAACTTTCACTATTCACTTTTCACTCTTCACTTTTCACTATTCACTATTCACTTTTTACCTATCTTGTACACTGATTTTTGATTAATTTCTAATCAATTACGTCGTCAATAACCACTCGCCCTTCGCCTTGTCACTCAAAAAGCTAAAACTTCCCTAAACCTCAAACTTCAAATGTGCACCCGCTACATCATATCCACCACTCAGGTTGCCATTGAAAGCATATTCTCTCTTCCTCCTCAATCCCTTTTGATTGAGAATAATTACAATATTTCGCCTGGTCAGCTTGCGCCTGTTATAACCAACGATAAACCCTACGAAATCCAGCTTTTCAAATTCGGATTAACTCCGTTTTGGGCAAAAGCAGAAATGAATCTCATTAACGCCCGCACCGAAGGCGAGTACAACCAGGATGACAATCCCCGATTTAGCGGTGCAAAAGGCATATTGTTGACAAAAGCTTTCCGCAAGCCTATCCGTTCGCAACGCTGTTTAGTAATTGCATCGGCCTTTATCGAAGGCTTGCAGGGCAAAGCATCACAACCTTATGTGGTTTACCTGCGCAAACAGCAGAATCCTTTTGCACTTGCTGGCATATGGGATACCTGGCTTAATCCCGCTACCGGATTTCCGGAAAACTCTTTCAGTATCATAACTACAACCGCTAACAGCCTGCTCCGGCAAACAGGCAGCAAGCGCATGCCTGTAATATTATCAGGTTCACAGGCCCGCAGGTGGATTAAACCGGGTGTGGAATTAACCAATATTACCGCTATGCTCCGCCATTACGATTCGCAGTTGATGAATGCCTATCCCATTGATCCCAAAATAAAAAATTCGACGGAAAACGATAAACTGCTGATTAAACCAACCGGCGACAAAGTGTTAATTGAAGAGAAAACACCGATTATAAATTATCCGCACACTTCCGGGTTTCACCAGGCAAAAAGGGCTAATAAGGCAGCGGATACCTCCACTATGGAAGAGCGACAGGCATACAGCCTGGCTAAAGAAAAGGAGAAACAGCAAAACGAAGGGAAAACTCTTTATTAGTAAACCAGGATAACTGGAGGGTTGGGACCTTCGTTAAAAGTCCTTTTATTGGTGGCAGCTTTCCTTAAAGACTGCCCAAATTTCGTATCAAAATTGTTTAATGAATCTAAGCTTGTGCTTCTGTCAGGCTGAGCGGAGTCCCCGCCTGCAGCGGGCAGGGAAGCCCAACTAAATCTACTATTATAGCTCGTTCTTGAGTTAAACAAGTGCATTTCGACTTCGCTCAATGTGACAGAATACAAGCAATTCGTGCCATAAAGCAAAGTCTCTCAGTTTTGTGAGATATTATTCGCTTTCAAAATCTTATTAAATTCCTTTTCCTTTCCCTGTTTTTTCATTTCTGTATAAATAATATTTATCATCTGCTCTGCATCCGCTCTGTAAGGTGATTTTAGTTCAATATACAGATTATAAGCCTTACACATATTGTCTAATCCTTTCTCATAATCATTTAAATTTGAAGCATATACATTCCCTATACCGTAATAAACTTCCGGATTATTTTTATCAATTTCTGCCAGTTTTTCATACGCTTCAATAGCTTTGGAGTATTCCTTTTTATATTGATAAACTATTGCAATGTTTTGTAAAGGCATTAGCCCATTGGGATCAATTTCCAACGACCTCTTATAACATTCAATTGCTTTGTCAAAATTGTTTAATCTTCTGTAATTTACACCCAGATAATCCCAGGCAAAAGCAAATTCCGGATCCTCTTTTACCGCTTTTTCGAAATATTGAACCGCTTTTTCATAGTTTTCTTTTTTTACCGCTTCTAAGCCTTTATAGTAATAATCCAATGCTTTTTCATTCTCAGAAATAGAATTCGTGCTAAGTTTTTCATTACTCGCAATTTTTTCCTTTAAGGAACTGCAATTGGCCATCATATATCTCTCCAATTCGTAATAATACTTTTTATAGTCCTCCGAATTTTCATTCATATTAATCGAAATATTTATCTGTTTCTTCCCATCAACAATTTCGGCATCTTCTTTTAAATCTTCTATTTCCATAAGTTTTGAACCCATCTGATACGCTCCGGCCTGTTTGGTAATACAATCGCTGATTTCTTTTACAACCTCATCCTTAGCTTTATTAAACGTATTAATTGAGTCAACACATTTGCAGCCGTTTTCGGCCAATTCTTTTAAGAGTGCCTCTGAACCTGACTTTTTACTTTCCTGCGATACTCCTGTGTAGCAGAATGAAATAAAAATAATGACTGATAAAATGTTTTTCATCGTTCTGTTAGTTTGGTTATTAGTATGTATTTAAAAAGTAGCACAACAGATATAGGATACTACAAACGCCTGACAAAAATGTAGCTCAACTGCGCTCCGGCTATACATGTAGAGGGTTACCGGAAATGCCCGTGAATTATTTACAATTTCAACGATCCTTCTCATTTGCATAAACTACAATTGAGCCTACTAAATAGTCATGAACAGCCATTCTTTTTGCATTACCTGAAACCAAAATCAGGGATACCCAACCTAATAAAGCTTTTACAACATACCTCGGAATGGCCAGATAAAATGGAATGTTTTTTCGTTCATCTGAAACTCTTCTAACGCGGATTCCAATTATCATGTGACCAATTGTTCCTCCGAAAAAACTGGTGAAAATCGGGTCGTAAAGCACGAAGATGAATACAAATGCACTGATCCGGGCATTGTCGGGAACACTTTCGAAGAGTGAGAAAATGTACGATGCAAGGAACATAAAAACGACGATCACAATTCCATCAATTATAATAGCCTTAACTCTGTCAAAAACTCCCGGATAATTATTTTCGATCATATTTTTGGATTTTAAAATGAATGCCAACGGAAAAGGATGATAAGTGCAGACTTACATTATTGCAAATCGTCATAAAGCGCAAATATATTTATTTAGGTCAAATACTATAGCGATTTTACTTAAGAGAATTTGTTATGTTTTTTTAGTCGTATGCTTCACCTTAATTTGGTTTAACTCCTTTGTTTCTATTTGGGTATGGGAGTTCCACTAAATCGGGCCTTAGTTTATATCCACTGCTTTTGTTGTTCCCTATTTTAGTACAAATTCGTAAAATGTAATTCCATTAAACCTGCACACGCCATTGCCGTCAGTCCCAAACCAAAGTTCTCCATTTTTGTCTTTATAAATTGTATTTACTGCATTACTGCTAAGTCCGTCCTTTGTGGTAAAATTTGTTACGTTTTCACCGTCAAACCGCCAAACGCCTGCATCAACTGTTCCTATCCAGAGGTTTCCGGAATTATCTTCGTTTATCGAATAAATACGAGCCAGAGTACCCGGACCTGATTGACCTGAATTCCTGAAATCAGTATTTCCAAGCCCTTTTTCTTCTGTAAAATTGAGTACAGGATTCCCATCATACATGAATAATCCGCTACCATTATTTCCGAACCAGATATTTCCTTTACTGTCTTCGAACAAAGCAAGAACCGCCGGACCCAGGAGGCCTTTCCCGGTAAACCAGGATATCGTTTTTCCATCATACCGGCATACTCCTTTGGCTTGCGTGCCGAACCAAAGATTTCCCTTTTTGTCCTTTAAAATACTATATGTTGCATACGCACTGAGTTTATTAGCAGGCCCTTGTGAATATCGGGCATCAAAATCCGGTTTCGGGAAAGGCAGGTACGTAAATGAAACACTATCAGAGTGATAAACTCCACCTCCTGCATTAAACCACAGATCATCCGGTTCTATTTTCCAATCGTTCGCAGAACCATCTCTGATGTTTATATTTTCTTTGGTTGTAAACGTTTTAAAGGATTGTCCATTGAAGCGACTGACACCGAATAAACCTGTACCAAACCAGATGTTGCCGGACTTATCTTCTTGTATGCTTAAAATTTGATTGTTACATAATCCATCCTTTTCAGTAAATTGCATCAGTGATACACCATCGTATCGGTATACTCCTGACTCGTTAGTGCCAAACCAGAAATTACCTTTGCTATCCTGAAAAATACTGCGAATGTTCCTGTCAATTCCTGTTGCTTTGTTAGTGTTATAAAGATTGGTCTGTTTAGCATTTGACTGCTCAGTTTCACTACTATTTTGGTTTTTAGCTTTATTTTTAGGCATACACGAAATGCATACTATGCTAAGCTGCAGAATAGCAAACAGCATCAGCTGCATAAAGACAGGTTTTGTGTATTTCACTGTGGTTAATTTAATCGGGATAAGATTCAGGAAGCAATGACAGAGCCAAAGTTAATGGTTTATAATGATTGATAACCGCAAAAAATAAATCCCTATTAGTCAATTCCATATATGAGGCAAACAATAGTTTTGATGAATCGCCTGCGCTATTGTATAATTTAGGTTGGATATACTACCCATCCCAACCTTCACTGAAAACAAGTAAGGAATACATTGTTAGAGGAGAACAAATTTTTTGAGGACTATACTTCCTTCGTATATAATGCGCACAAAATACAAGCCTTTTGGCTTTTTAGTCATATCAATTTCATACCTCACCGCATTTTCGGCAATGGAAACATTTTCCTGCTTTCCTGATGCGTTGAAAACGCTGATCTGAAGATTTTTTAAAAGGACATTCGATTCAATAAAAAGTAGTCCATCAGTTGGATTTGGATAAAGATTCAGATTGGTGAGCAAATACAATTCCTTTGTTCCATAAACCCCAAGGGTATCAACATGATGATAAAAAACGGTTGTCTCCACCGAAAGTGTATCAGTCCAATAAGCATAAATCGAATCAATCAGAGCCGTATCGTTAACATAATAATTACATATCAGTCCGTTACGCAGTTCGTACCTCGATTCCCAGCCAAGATAATTATTAATCGTATGTTTCACGTTAACACTATCAGTTGTTTCAATTATGAAAGTGTTAAGGGTATCGGTATATTGGTTTACATATTGGATATCATAAGAATAAGTTTGGGTATGCGTAACTCTTCGAACTGACAGTGTATCCGAAACTGGTGGTTTGGTATCGTTATAATGAACAAACAGATTCCCTGAAGCCAGGGCTATATCGGGCCGTCCATCTCCGTTAAGGTCACCGGTTGCCATATTGTACATGTCGTAGTTTCCATAAATATTGCCAAAAAGTGTGTAGGTCGAATAATTATGTTGTACGTCCTGCTCATAGCTCGAAATAGCATGCCAGCCACTATGCGCTATCAGGATTTCATCGTTCCCGTCGCAGTTCATATCTTCGATGCATACCGGTTCAGGAATATCATAAGCTATCAGGTTTAGCGGATCATTAAATCCGAATGTTTGCGACTTCTGCATATGGAGTTCAAGTGTTGCAGGATAATTTCCTCCTGAAGTAACTGCAATATCAGGTTTTGTATCATTATTAAGGTCGCCTATGGCAAAACTATGCCCTCCGTTCTGTCCTATTCCGCTGCTGTAAGGATAATCGAGCGTACCGTTCGGATTTTGCAGGTAATAATAGAGCCCGTGGTTATATCCTCCTGATGAAAAAAGCAGCAGGTCGTTCAGCAAATCATTGTTGATATCACAGATTTCGAGTCGTACAAATCCGCACTCGGCTGATGGATAATTTGTCATATTCAGGTCACCCGTTGCATCCTGATAAAAGATATGGATATTTGTTGCATTGAATTCAGTTATTGCAAGGTCAGCCCGGCCATCGTTATTCAGGTCACCTATTTTAATGGCATCAGTGCCATAACCGATGTACGTGCATTGCTTGTTGAATGTTGTAGTATTTTGCTGGTAAAAAACTACCAGGCTGTCGTCGCTGGCCAGCGCAATATCTGTTTTTGTGTCGCCGTTCAAATCACCGGCATCAAGGGAAACTGCCCCTTCCGAATAATACGGATAAAAGAATACAATCGGACTATCGAGGTTGCCTCTGCTGTTCTGGTAATAGATAAGTAGTTTATAGTCAGAGCTATCACCCCAATATTCACGGGTAACAACAGCAATGTCTTTCAGCCCGTCACTATTAATATCATTTATTACCAGTGCCGATGCTGTAGCGCCTGTAACAAAAGTGCTGTAAGGTTTTAACCCGATCTGGGCCGAAAGTGAGGTGCTCAAAACAAGTAGCAGAGCGGCTGTAAAAGATAAAGCTGGATTTTTCATTGTTATAATAGCATTAAAAGGTTCGGATTGCATTTGAATTTCGGTGCCGAAATTATTGCTGGTATCAGCAATGCGACGAATGTGAACAGTCAATCATATTTAAAAAACTTTAGTGAAAAAATTGAATAGTCAGTCTTTTACCAACCTTACGGCGGCGCCGCTAAGCTTATTCCATCCGTAACTATGCTGGAATTGTGTATTGTTAAAATCCAAACCATGGTGCCAGGCGGTGATAGCATCGTACTGAGTGCTGCTCCAATAGAAGCCGTATTGACCTAAAAAGTTAAATGTTCCATCCATGTCGCTGCGGGCTCCGGAGGGCAAGGCTGTGAAACCGCTTTCATTGGTTGCGCCTGTGTTAGGGGTGACCCAATGTACAGTTCCGGTTTCTTTCATTTTGCCCCCGGCTGTGAGATCACCCCCCAGAAAAGTTGCCAATATTGTCAACTCAGCGTCGGTGGGTACATGCCAGCCTGCAGGTGCAATATTACGGCTGTCGGATACGGCAAACCAATTGTAAAGCCTGCCATAGGAGGCTATCAGGGCATTGTCGGTTGTGTTTGCATAAGTGCATGATGCCCCTGTAGTGAGGGCTATCCAGGCAGCGCCACCGGTTACATCGGGTATGGGGTCGCCGTTACGGTATTGGGTAACACGAAGGTTTTCACTCATCCATGTTTGGGTGCCAATCGTAACTGTCTTGTAGGTGTTTCCGTCCCGGTCTGTCATCGTTCCGTAAACATCGTCCGATGGAGTTTCATCTTTTTTACATCCTGTCAACACTAATGCAACTAATGCAATACCTGACAAAAAAATATGTGCCATTTTTAACTTTTTCATAAAAATAAATTAAAAGTAACGGTTGTGCTGTTTAAGTTGTTGTAAAAGATGTTAGTGTATCAAGAAAGAAAATCCATGCGTAATACGGAGATGCAGTGTCACAAATGTATAACATCTGGCTAAAATACATCTGGTATGCATGACTTACAGTCAAATTTCGACAAATTTTCTTAACATCGGCAAATCCGTTTTAAAAATAGTAGCAGAGCCCTCAGCCCGACAGAAGAACAAACTGAATCCCATTACGCAGGATACCGGAATAAATTACATTAAAACCGATAATCTAATCCGGCATTAACAATACCTAGACTTCCGAATCCGAATTCACAAAAACCTCCCATTTTTCCTCCGTACCTGATACAAAAAGGAGAAATCTGTATCGCTAAAGTCGGAAGTGTCATTTCGGTATGTATCTTACCCGATTCAGGCGTTTTATCCGCACTAATCAGCAATCCAATATCAAAACGCCCATAGAAACTTGTTTTTCTCTGAGCTTTCCCATATTTCCATTTTATTCCCCCTAAAATGGACAAGTAATTCCCTGCATAAATGATAAGTTCATCTTCTTTCACTTTAATATTTTCGAACGCCAATGTCGCTGACAAGCTTAGTCTTTTTGTTACGTTCCCATGATAGCCCGCTGTAAATACCCCGGTGTAGTATGGTTCATTCTCAAACTCACCATACCTGAACGGATAGGTTGTAACATAGAAATTTGATGCTCCAAATGCGTAAATTGAGCCTATGCCATAACCCAGATAAAATGAATTCTTTGTCTCAGCTTTTGTGCCAAAATCCTTTTCATCCTGTGCATATGCATTCAATGCAAATAAGGCCAGGCTTATATACAAAATACCTCGTTTTGTCATAGTACTTATCTTAGTAGTAAACATTACTTATCCTCACTGTAAATATAAGACTAAACGAAAGTTTTAGCAATAGAGCAATTGATTATTTATGCCTCCTTTGGAGTGCGCTTGATGCGAGTGCAGGTATAATTACCCTGAGCGTCGTGAACTTTTCAGGATTATCAGCCAATAGCTATTCGGCGAATTCCTTATCACAAAGCGGGAAGCCTGTATTTCGTTTTCAGGCTGCAGCTGAAATTGCCTTATGTAACTTTTCCTGTAAAGAGTCGTCAAACATTTTATAAAATTTCAACCACTTAATTTAAATAGAATACCATGTCAATCTGGCGCGTGATCCTTTGTATTATTTTTCCGCCGCTTGCCGTTATCGATAAAGGCTGCGGCTCACTTTTGCTTGTTTTTATCCTTACGCTGTGCGGCTGGATACCGGGCGTGATTGCAGCTTTGATTATTGTTAAGAAATAGAAGAAACGTAAACCCAAATTGGCCATTGGTTAATAATGAATCAACAAATTAGTTCTTCACCCCCCCATCGCCTCCTGATCAATAACCAGAATCTACCTCGTCAGCATAATCTTACCCGTAAACGATTTATTCTGCGCAAAGCATTTTAAGAAGTAGATGCCTGTGCTGTACTCACTTAAATCAACTTTTAATTGTTCATCACCACTCACTTTATACGTTTTTATAAGTTTGCCCGAAATATCGGTGAGATACAACTCCTTTAACTCGCCTTGCAACTCAACCGTTACTATTCCTGTGGTTGGATTTGGATAGTATTTTATCTCCAGCGGTTCATCCGGCTGAACCGGCTCAACCGGTTCTTCGGCTGGCGGAACAGAAATGGAATCGGCTACAGCGGTTATATCAGTGGAATCCGCAACTGCAGGTTTGGTAAAATCCTGCAACAGTTCTTTTGGTTTTGATGGCTCCCTGGTGCGTGTTAAATCCAGAATTTCGTGGGCAACAATAGGACTGTTTATAAAATATGAAGTATCAGATGTTACTTTAACCAAAGGGTTTTCAGCACATTCGGGCATATAGGTGTATTGTACAATCAACCGTTTCAGAAGATTGTTCAGCAGCTCTACATCGTACTGATCGGTTACCGGCTTTGCGTGCGTTAATCCGATATTGCTGTGATCGGTTAAAAAAACATACGTTCCGTTGGTTGCCAGGGCAATGCTGCGCATGAGGTATTCCAGACTGCCTGCATCGCCACCCGCGCTTGCTATAACCGGCACTATCCTTATTCCTTTTTGCGCTGCCTGCTGAATAGTGCGCTGTAACTTTTCTATTACCACGGAAGTGTTATGTGGCGGAGCATCCAGAAGCAAAAACAATATCCGCGCACGGGCATTTTTGCTCCATGCCAATGTTCCGACCGCTTCCATAAGCCCTTCATCAACGGCCTCAGGCACATCGCCACCCGACTCTGCATACTGTAATTTTATAAATTCCAGGGTCTGGATTATGTCGGTACTGAAATCACTTTTCCGGGTCACATATAAATCGCCAAAGTCACGGTAAAAGACTGATCCTACGTTAACAGTCAGGTTATTGCTGTTTGCAGGCTGGCTGTTTACAATATCCAGTAATTCCGCTTTTAAATAACTCATTTCGTCAACCATCGAGCCGGTAGCATCCACCACGAAAGCAATATCCACATTGTTGGGGTTGCTGCACGAAACAGGAATTTTAAGCGTATTTATCCCTTTACTTATCAGGTTTGGGTTTTTATAGGGATATTCAACATCTGCATAAAGCACACTTAAAGCGACTTTACCAGAGTTTGATTCCTGAAAAAGATTGCTCCACAGCTCGGCTTTACCGGTATTATCCGTTTTTGCCGACCATATAACTTTACCACCCGCACTCTTCAGCAACACCACTGCATCAGCTACCGGCTGGTTATCCTTGGCCCGTACCTGGACGGAATACCTCAATTCGGGCGAAATTTTCCACATCGATTGAAACTCCTTCAAATCATTACTTTTTATGTCCTGCCATAAATCCCATTTGCTGAAATCGTTTAACTCCGAAGCAGTTAACTGACCTGATTCCGTTATATCCAGATCCAAATTCATTTCTTTATCCTCAATCCGGGCAGATTCATCCCGACTTTTTCTTTCGGTATCTGCTGAAACTTTCTTTTTTGCTGATGGCTTCGAAATCTCTTCGCTTGTTACTGTAGCACCGCTCATGGTTTTATCTTTGTCAATCAAAGGAACTCTGTACTTTGTAATAGTAACACCTTCCACAGTTACTGCTGTAGCTTCGAGGCCGATATCCAAAGTGCTGATTGATCCCTTTTTAACCGATACACCTTTAGTTATATTGCTGGCATACCCTAAAAAAGAAACTTTAACAGTATAATTGCCTGCCTCTAAATGTTCGAATAAATAGTTTCCTGCAGTATCGGAAATTGCCCCAGCAATATATTTGGTGCTGCTATCCTCCACAATCACATTGGCAAATGGAATAGGTTCACGGGTAATCTCGTCAAATACTTTTCCTTTTAAGCCGGTTACCTGTCCGTTAAGGGTAAAACCTGCAATTAAAATCAATAGTGTTAAAAGTGACAGTCTGTTTTTCATAGCGTTTTGGTTGAGTTGAGGTGAAGGTGGAAGGTGGAAATGTGGGAGTGTGGGAATTTGGGAATGTGGAAGTTAGAAGGTGGAAGTCAGAAGTTGTGAAGGATTTATGTTTGAAGTTCAATTTCGATTATCAACCGTCGCCTTGTCGCCCCTCGCCTTGTCTCCCCTCTATTTATAGCCCCTCTCCTTGTCCCCCCTCTCCTTGTCCCCCTTTCCCGGTCCCTCGTCTCAACATCAAGATCATCTCAACTTAAAGTACACCGGCATATTGAACAAAACCCTTACAGGCTTCCCATCTGCTAAACCAGGCTTCCATTTCGGCATAAGTCGCACAACTCTCAATGCCTCATTGTCAATAAGGGGCGAAACGCCTTTCAACAATTTAACATCAGTCAGGCTTCCATCAGAATCAACAACAAATGAAAGCATTACGGTTCCTTGAATTCCATTCTTTATAGCTTCGAAGGGATAGGTGATATGTTCGGCCAAAAACCTGTTCCTGACCTCATCACCGCCGGGATATACTGGCATTATTAAATAAGGATACCAGGTTGTATCAATCCCGGAAGCAGTATAACAGTTACCATTCTGAAACTCTCCTTTTTTATAAAAGTCTGATCTTCTTACTTTCCCGTCAGGATAATAAATTACAAAACTCCCCGAAATCCTTTCTTTACTGTCATAATTCTCAGTCATATGCAATTGGCCCTCAGGATAATAAAATAGCCACTCCCCTACTTTTTTATTGCTTCTGTAGCTTCCCTTACTACTTATTTTGCCTTTTGAAGTATAATAAACAAAAGGACCCTCTTTGATAAACGCACCATCCGGTTCACTCGGGTCGTATTCCCAGGCAAAACCAGTCATTTGAAGGGTATCATTTATGTAATAGTCGGCTATTTTGATTTTTAATCCAACCCTGCTATGAATCCTGTAAAATTTCGCACCGGATTTTGATGTTTTCTTCCAGTCTTTATCAAAGTAAATCGTGTCCTGGCTATATACTCTCAAAAAAGAAAAAACTGCAATCAGTATTAATAAAGTCTTCATAGAACTAATGAATAGTATGCAACAAGTGTTTAGTTTATAGTGTGTAAATATATATTGAAATAAAATAGTTGTAACATGGGAAGGATAATTATTATGGGGAATGTTTTGGGGGTTTGTGAGGGGGCATAAGGGATGCGTCTATTGATGATACAGAAAAATACCGCATCTGAAGAATTCAATCAATTTACACCTCTTACATTCACATGGCTATTTAGAAAATTAGATTACTGTAAAACCGATTTTCGCTAAGTATTCAAAAGTTGAATTATAGAACTTTGGCGGCCTAGTGTGATCCTCTTCATCACCTAATGGAACAACAATAACCATACCTTGGCGAGCACGTGTTAAAAGCACACGATAAGCATTTTTAAGATAAGCTTTTCGTTCAGGTTTATTGATATGATTCCAGCGACTACCAACAAAGGACCAACTATCCCAACCAGTTTCAGTATACCTGAAATCAGCATCCCATGTTACGCATACCCAATCCAGTTCTAATCCTTGCACGTGAAATTCAGTGGCAACATCTTCAAGATAGTATGATGATCGGACATCTTCTTTTCCATCAAGAAACCAATGAATCGGATCCATTGTTGATTTAACAAAAATGGCATGAGGTTTTAATCTCTCAGCTTGAGATGAAACAACTATTCCATAACGCTCAGTTCCACGTGCCTGTTGTTTGAGCCATTGTTTTGCTTTTGAAAGATCACGGGTAATAACAATTGGATAATTTGTTCGCACTTTTCCCAAGGTATGACAAGCTTCCTCAATGCTGAGATCAAGCATTTGCTTGATAAGTAACGAAACATCTTCGGCACGAAATGATCGCATCGATACAGATAGGTGCAAAGATTTGTTGTATACAACATTTGGGCGGGATTCCAATTTTCTTAAAACTTCTCCAGCATTATACTCACTATCTGCAAGTCTATCAGAAATGTAAATGTCCCATTCCGTAAACGATCTTTCTAACGATTGAATCCATTCAGTGATTCCAGCCTCTCCCGTATTTATTTCCTGCCCTCCACCAACTAAACAAACAACAACAGCCCAATCTTTATGCCTATCAAGGCACGAAATCAAAAACTCTGGTTCAGACTGATTAAAATTATGCCGATTCTTTTTTCGACTCATAAAATTTGTGGTCTGTTCTAAATTCCAGGCTCGTTGAGCTTCATCAAAAAGAGCAACATGCTCAATGGGCGCTGAGGAAATATCAATAAGACATTCATCACGGAAATTGTGAACATTCTGTATAAACATTTTAACATCACTCACAGCCTTTCCCTTTTTGACTTTTACTCCTTTCTCTTTTTCTCGTTTAACTTTATCTCTCGCAAGGGCTTCTCGTAAAATTGCAACAAGAGGCCCATTGCCCGAAAGAAAGACGCTGTAAAGATCATTAGATTTGTCAATGTGTGTTGTTGCAATATGAAGACCAACCAAGGTTTTCCCTGCACCTGGAACTCCTGTAACAAAGCAAATGGATTTGCGCGAATTATCTTTTGATGAACGAATTATCTTGGCTACAGCATCAGATGTTTGACTCAAATTTATAGCGCTGGCATCACTGCGGGAGATATCCGCAACAGAGTGGTTATTGTATAAAGCCATGGCGGCTTCTATAATAGTAGGAGTTGGACAATACCGTCCTTGTTCCCAATCATTTTGATTAATATCATTACCTTCACTGAATGCCAAAACTTCTTCAATCACCTTATTAAGTAATACAATATTGCTCTTGATCGGAAGTAATAGCTTATCGTTCTGAGAAGTAGTCGAAATAATGGAGAATGCATTTTTTGCTTTCGTTGCTACCAATATTGGTGCAATAAATTGTTCATGGCTAGATTCATGGAAGTTTTTTAAATCCAAAGCGTAATCCATTACTTGATCAATAGCACTAGAAGTATACTCTTTTTCTCCTATTTTGAATTCCAGAATAAAGATAACTGCCCCAATAAGTATAACAACATCAATACGCTGTCCCATCCGAGGTATTATGTATTCAAAATAAATTGATCCTTTGTATGAGGGTAAAACTTCTTTTAATATGGTGATTTGAGACAGCCATGCGTCCTTTTGAGTTTGTTCCAACGAAAATTCATTTTTTAGAGCAATTTTACCGATTATTTCTTCAGGAGAAGTAACAAGGAAATGTTCAATAGAGTCATTGTAATAAGCACGATTCATAATCTATTTTTAATCAACAATTTAAATCATCAATTTGGTCAAATAAATACTCTGTAACTAACCGGAGAATTATGGATCACATTTTTTCCAAAGCAGGAATTCGTATTTACATTTCAAACTTAGTGAATAATAATCCATGATGTGCAATATATTGAACATTCATAGTAATATATTCCTGCATAGTAAGTTTTGGATGCATTTATGAGAGTTTACCGGTATACTAAATAATTCTAAAAATGCCCAATTTCTGAATCTTGTTTATTTTGAATCCTTTTTGGAAAATCAAATCTTTGGTTACATTTGCACTTTCGAAAAAGTCAGAAAACTTGTCCAACACAATAATAAATTGCTTGAGTTTACGAAAACAAAACTAAATTCTCACTATTCAAATATCGTATGAAAAAGTATTATTTACACGACGGGAAAGAACAGCAAGGGCCTTTTGATATTGAAGATTTAAGAGCAAAAAAAATAAAAAGAGACACATCAATTTGGTATGAAGGCCTCGACGAATGGACTCTTGCGGACAATTTGTATGAGTTAAAAGATTTGTTTAGCAATACAACTCCTCCTCCATTTTCAGCCAAGTCAACAATTCCTCCCCCATTGACTCAAAAGCCGCCAATACAACAATCGCCAATTTATACGATGCCTGTTCGTAAGAAAAAAAGTATTCTTGGAATAATCCTTCAAGCAATTGGAGCAATTGGGGCAATGTTTATAGTAGTTATAATAATTGGAATAATCATTGACAGGAGTTCCGGATCAACGAATGATGATCCTCAAACTTATCAGGAGAAGGTTATGACGGTTGCAGAAATTGAAAATTCACAGCCAACCCGATTTTTAACTGCTGATGGAAAGTACAAAGAAAACTTATTGGGCACTAAGCTGAAAGTTTATGGTACAATTAAAAATACTGCTACTGTTGCTTCTTTTAAGGATGCAAAAGTAAAGGTTACCTATTATACAAAAACTAATACAGCAATTGGAAGTAAGACATATACTATTTATGAAACCTTTGGGCCACAATCAACTGTTCAGTTTACGCTAAAAATAGAAAACTATCAGGATGTAAGTTCTATTGGCTGGGATGTAATTGATGCCATTGGAATAGGAAAATCAGAATAATTTTGATTCGATTTATCATCCTTTACATTCAACTTTTAAACCTGATAAAATTTATTTAAATAAAAAGACCACCTTGTCTTCTAACTTAAAATTCTCGCTAAAAACACTAATTATGATCTCGCGTACTTTTCTTATAATATCCCTTTGCTTTTTTACATCACTAGGTAGATCACAAGAAGTTACCAAAACTTTTATCAAAAGTGGAAACATCTTCCTTCAATATGATAATGCTGACACTCATCAAATAACATTTAAAGGTTTGGATTCGCATTCAATGCTCTCCAGTGATAAAAAGTATTTGATTTTTATTCGTACTATCAGAAATCAGGAAGAGCCTGAAGAAGGAGTTGAATATATTGAAGAAAGTAAAATTGTACAATTCACAATAGCAACCTCCTCTGAAAAGGTATTAGTACAGGGATGTAAAAGTGATGGTAGTGGAAGTTCTGTGATTTCATATGCAGAATCTGACCAATATCCTTTTTCAGGTTTATGCAATATCACTAATGTTATGCTTTCACCAGACGGACAGAGAGTTTATTTTGAAACAGATGCTTGGACAACATCGCACGCCATTCATTACTGTTTCGTTCCTACAGGTAAAATTGCGCTATTCGGTTCTGGAAGCTTGAATGAGATTTTACCAAATGGTGACATAAATGTTGGTATTACTGCCATTGAACCTAACAAAGGAAGATATACCCAAAATTGGCTTTTTGATAAAAACGGGAACGAGATAAAAGCGATTGGAGTAAAGGAATTTTAATAAGAATTTTCCTGTTGGAGCGATAATACAATGAGTTTAAGTATAACTCTCCTTGTTTTTCGTTACCCACCTTACTCCTGTCACTGATTTAATAAGTGATTTACAATCTAACATCCTTCCCCTACTCCCTCTGATTTCCCATCAGTCCCCACACAAACAGACCTATCCTCGGTCTGTTTTGTTGTAATACCAAAGCCAATACTATCCCAATCCTGTGAGGAGAAACAACAATAAAAAAAACTTTTGTGATAAATTTAATATGAGTACCCATTTGCGTTATCATAATTTTTTATTTTAGCATCACTTTTAAACCACTCATTATGACTAATCTTGCCAAATACATTTTAATACCCGAATCCAAATTATTGCTGTGTAAATATAAAGGGGAGACTTATCTTGAAGATATTATAAAATTAACCAGGCTGTATATCAGCGATAAAGCTTTTGATGCATCGTTTTCAGCAATTATTGATTTCAGGAGTTGTCACTTAATTGGTTTTGGACCTGAAGTTTACGATTTCGTTGATTTTATCAGAAATAATTACACTCTGCAAACAGTATTCCGCAACGGGATTTTAGTAAACACTGATAACCAGGAAAATTTAATGAATATTTACAAACCTCTTGCAAAAGAGATTAAACTTGAAATTGAATTGTTCCGCGATTTGAATGATTGTGTTACCTGGCTGAAAATTCCTGAAGAGAAACATTCTTTTATTGCCCGCACACTCAGTAGCATGGTGTAAGCCTGGCTGAGGCCCTATTCCAGGTGCACCCTACCAATCCCACCATAAACAAACAGATAATTTCTATCAGCATTATGATTAATCAAGATTCTATTAAAATGAAAAGAAACGACTTTCTTTCAATCTTATTTATGGGATTATTTTATCTTATAAACTTTAACAGTCTTAATGCCCAGGATTTTGATTGGGCCAGGCAATTTGCCGGTACTGAAAATGACGAAGGCCGAAGCATTGCTGTAGATGCCTCCGGTAATGTTTTTACTGCAGGTATTTTTACAGGTACTGTTGATTTTGACCCGGGCCCTGGTGTACATAAACTCATAGCATATGATAACATAGTACCAGATATTTTTATCAGTAAACTGGATTCTTCCGGTAATTTTGTTTGGGTTAAAAAATTAGGAGGACAAGAGGGAGAAGGTGTTACTTCTATGGTTATTGATGAGTCCGGGAATGTTTATACTACCGGTTCCTTTTCAGGTTATGCTGATTTTGATCCGGGTGCAGCATACTACCCCCTTCATGCTAAAGGTACTGGGTATTATCCTGATATTTTTATCAGCAAACTCGATTCTTCAGGAAACTTTGTATGGGCTAAACAAATGGGCGGCTCAAGCTATGAGTATGGCGAATTCATTACACTTGATAATTCAGGGAATATTTATAGTATCGGTGCGTTTTATAACACGACCGATTTTGATCCGGGTCCGCAGACATACAACCTTACAGCTTTAGGTTTGACGGATATTTATATCAGCAAACTGGATACATCGGGTGCTTTTGTATGGGCTAAACAGATTGGAGGTACTAATTGGGACTATGGCACCTCAATCGACATTGATGGAACCGGAAATATATATATTGCCGGTTCTTTTATAGATACTGTTGATTTTGATCCGGGTCCGGGTGTTCACAATCTTATTGCTGGGAGTTATGAATCCATATTTATGAGCAAGCTGGATGCATCAGGTGATTTTGTGTGGGCAAAGCAATTCGACGGAATATTTCAAGACAAAGTCATCGCTATGACGCTTGATGAAAAAGGAAATGTGTTCACTACCGGCAGTTTTTTTGATTCGACTGATTTCGATCCTGGCATTGATTCCTGTTACCTGACATCAGCAGGTTCTGACGATGTTTTCATCAGCAAGCTTGATTCAGCTGGTAATTTTGTTTGGGCAAAACAATTGGGAGGTGATTTTTATGATGAAAGCTACGCCATTGCTACTGACGCTTCAGGGAATGTATATACCGCTGGTTTTTTTTATGCTTTAGCTGATTTTGACCCGGGTACGGGCAATTATAACCTCACACCCGTGGGTTTGTTAGATATTTTTATCTGTAAACTGGACTCTTCGGGTAATTTTGTATGGGCAAGGCAATTTGGTGGAGCTCAGTTTGAATATTGCAATTCAATAGCTCTTGATCCAGGCGGTAAGGTATATAGCACCGGTTGTTTTGAGGGTACCACCGATTTCGATCCGGGTACTGGTATTTATAATCTCATTTCGGCGGGTGACTATGATATTTTTGTCCATAAAATGATGCCAAATTTAAATACTAACCGTAAGAAAGTAGCACCAGCAGTGGATGTAACTATTTCGCCCAACCCTACAACCGGTGAATTAATAGTGAATATACCTTCGCTGAAGCAAGATGAATTTACGATGAAAGTGATAAACAGACTAGGGATTGTTGTATTTGCAAACAACTATCAATACAGCAACAATGCTGAACCCTTTTCAGCGAATATATCAGCTTTACCTAACGGCATTTATACTTTGCTTATTCAGCAGGGCAATACTGTTATAGTCCGCAATGTAGTACTGAGCAAATAAAATCATTTCAGACGTTGGGATTGCGACGCAGAATATATTGTAAGCGCTCGTCCCACGATAGTAAGTGAAAAGCTAACTAACTCAAAAACAAGGATTAAGGATAACAGATTCTAGATATACATTGTTTGTGAATCTAAACTTCGAAAATCAAAAACTGATTTTCACGCGCTGGCGCACATTTGTAATGCGTGTCGGAATAATCTAACTTCCTGCTGGCACTGATTTGCACCATAGCAAAGAGGAATAATAGCGTGGTGTGATTATATTTAGTCTTCCGAAATAAAATGGTTTTTTGCAAAAGGTCAAAATGGTTTCGCAAACCGCAAAATGAAATTGCAAACCACAAAATGAAATTGCAAACCACAAAATG
>CAYQTT010000036.1:0-18411 GCA_964420555.1 uncultured Lentimicrobiaceae bacterium
AATGGGATTATACGCTACGATGGTAAAACACTTGAAAAAATTTCAATCGAAGGACCCCGCCTATTTAACGTTGTTAGAGAAATTGTTGAAGATAAAGCAGGACATTTATGGTTTGGGACTGACTATGGACTCATAAAATACGATGGTGAAAAATTTACTTCTTACTCAGAAAATGATGGCCTGCAAGATGATGAAATTTGGGGACTGACAATTGACAAAAGCGGACTCATTTGGGTTGGTTCGATTGGCGGTGTTAGTCATTTTGATGGCAAAAAATTTACCCCTTTTTTGTTGCCCGAAACAAAAGTCGAAAATCCAAAACCTATGCTTTCCGATAAATTGGTTTTTAAATTTTTGGAAGACAAAAATGGAACAATGTGGCTTGTTACCGATGGAAATGGAGTTTTCAAATACAAGAATGGCGAATTCATTCATTTAACAACTAAAAATGGACTTACCGATAATAATGCTGCGGATATTTTAGAAGACCGGCAAGGAAATATCTGGATTGGAACTTTTGATGGCGGCGTGAGTAAATTTGATGGAAAAACCTTCATGAACTTCACTAAAGATAAAATTATTGAAGGTGCAGAAACCTATAATTTTTGTGAAGACAGCCAGGGAAATATTTGGTTTTCGGCTGAAGGTTATGGCGTTTACCGCTACGATGGGGCTATTTTCACGCAATTCACAACTGACAATGGTTTAGCTTCCAATGTTGTTCAAAGTATTTATGAGGATAACAAAGGACAACTGTGGTTTGGAACCTGGCAAGGATTAAGCCTTTATGATGGACAAAAGATTATGAATGCCAAAAACAAAGAACCCTGGACGAATTAAAATTAACTGTTTCTAATAAGAGGTTTGCGATAGAAGGGGAAGCAGTGCTTCGCATACACATTTGTGCAAGATTGAAGTTCAGTTCGCCGAAGTAAGCTTAGTGCTAAAACACCCCATCATTGCAAATCACCGGAACGTTACCTGCAAGCGTGAGATAACACGAACATTATGAGGTTTTTACCATTAATTTTTATCTTTTTGACCACTTCGTGCGGACAGCTTGATTTTAAGGCGAGCAAGAGTTCAGACACGAACAATGTTATTGAAACGACAACGGACTCTACCAAAGAAAAATCATCCACTGAAAAACAAAAAGAAATAGATGATAGTAATCGCATAGACAGTATCCGGCAAAGTAAAGTTATGAAAGTAGCCATGACTATTGCAAAGCAAAACATTTCAAAAGACTATTATAAAATTAGTTATGAGAGTTTTCCTGACGATAGTTCGTATGCTGTAACAACTGAAATCATTCTTGGACACTTATTCTCAAAAGACAAAAAGCATTTGCTAATCAGAAGACGTGTTCCTTGGGTTGCATTCCTTGATTTGTTTCTAATAAAAGATGATTCTTTAATCAATGAGGTTAATCGCGAACAAGACTGTATGACATATATTAGTGATACAATTTTTGATGCTAATGGCGACAAACAAAAAGACTTTCTTGTTCATTGGTATCCATCATCTGGTTGTTGCAGACGAAATATTTATAATGTTTACTTATATGACTCTAGCACAGGAACCTTTTCGAAAGATTTTGAATTTATGAATCCAACTTTTTCTCCCAAAGAAAAAATTATTCGTGGAGTAGCTTACGGACATCCTGGAGAAGTTGAACTTTATAAATACAAATGGAATGGAATGCAGATTGACACTATTGAGTTCATCCATCCAAATGTGAACAAGAAAGGAACTTACATTAAGACTAAGAAACTATCCTACAGGCCATTAGAAACTGAAGGAATAAAATTAAATACAGTACCCAGAGAGTACCATTCAATTGAAAGTTATGACTGGTTCATTAGTGAAGAATAATACCTGAAGGTAATAAACGCTGCATCTAATGCGGGTTTATTCGCTTCGCTTCCCGCGAAAAAGCGGGACAGGCTATGAGATCGCTTCGCTAAGTTTTGAGCTGCACTCAAGAGACCGCTGCGCTAAGTTGCGTGTTCGTTAAAACAGTTGAAGTCTTTACATATATTTCCCGGGAAATCGGGACAAGATGTGCCGGCAGACTTTGAGCAGCAATTTATTCACGTACTTGCAGTTGCCTGATCCGTCAGCAAATTTTTGATTACCAAAAAAATGGGCTAATGCAAATCTAAAACCGGTTTAGTAACTCCTTGCGCATTTTCATCACTTTTTGACGATTGGTGGGTTAAATCCTGCAATTCAATCCTTTTTATTCGTATCATCGTGCTCCATATCACTCAGGTGGAGGTTCAGCGCTTTTACCGAAATCTGAATTTCATATATTGAAATGCCAAGCGATAAAATCATCATAATGAGCGCAATACCAAATACCCAAACCGCCACAGTCAGTTGCCCGACAAAAATCAGGAACATGGTTGCAACACACAGAAATAAGCTGCTAACGCCTAAAATCTGCATGTTCTTGGTAAGATACAGCCGCTTGCGCAGGTTTGCGATCTGACTTTTTAATAGTTCGTTAGGGTTGGCTTTAAATTTTTCGTGCAATCCGCGTATCAGTGTTGCATAACCTAAAAACCGGTTTGTATAAGCCAGCAGTATCAGCGAAATAGCCGAAAACAGAAGCGCCGGTGTGGTAAGTGTAATTTGCTCGTGCATTTTTGTAAGTTTTTTTAAAGGTATAAAACCTATTCTATCTTTTGGATACAACAGTAAAAAATAATTAGGGAAAGGTCGAAACCCTGAAGGGGAAATGCCCTGCTTCTGCATTTTACAGTAATTAAAAATTTGAAATCGTACCTGATAAAAAGTAGATTTCGCTTGCCTTAACACACTACCTTTGCACAGATATATCAACCTGTTTCAAATGAATTTTCTGCCGAACACCTTTCTCATGAATTTAAAAGTTTCTGTTTTTCTGTTTGTTTTTATTGCCATTTCTACCACCTTGTTTGCGCAGGAGAAAACCAAAAAACAAATTAAGGCAGAGCAGCGCCAGGAATTAAAAGCTCATATTGATACGGTTTTGAATTCGAAAACCTTTAATTTTATTCCAAGCACGGCTAATGCCCAGGGATTCAGGTCAGTGGGCGTTTCGTACGAAAATAATTATGTAAAATTTCGCCCGGACTTAATCGAGAGTAAACTCCCATTTTACGGACAAACATACGGCAGCATGGCTTTTGGTGGTGACGAAGGACTTTCATTTTCCGGCAGGCCCGATGACTTTACCATTACCAATAAAAAGAAGAATTTCAGAATCAATGCTGTTGTTAAAAGCAATGTAAATGTGTACAAACTTATCCTAACTGTTAGGTTTAGCGGGAAGGCTACTCTATCAGTAAGCAGCAACAACAGGAGCCCGGTTACATTCGAAGGCTGGATTTCGGAAGAGGAAACGCCGCTTGAGAATCAATGATTTTTCAGGTGCTAAAAACAAGTATTGCAGTATTTTATCTGTCGGAGTTCAGAAAAAACAACCGTTGAATACGTACATCTTTAGCCTTTATTCTGTTTTTGTAATTAACTTTGTATATTCATATTTCAAATCTGTCGTCAATCCCTAAACCAGGAATTATGATTACGAAAATTTCAATTTTATCCATTCTCATTACGCTGTATTTTACTGCCGGTTTCGCGCAGGAGAAGACTAAAAAACAAGTAAAAGCTGAGCGCAAAATTGAGAAACAGAATCAGGTTGAGGCCATGATAGATGCCCGCACTTTTGTGTTTACTGCCCGTACGGCCATCCCCCAGGGGTATAAAACGGTGAACCTCAATACAAATATGTACAATGTAAGTTTCGCGCCCGAAAACATCAACAGCTATCTGCCTTATTATGGCAGGGCATACAGCGGAATAGGCTACGGCAACGATAGCGGACTTAAATTTGAAGGCAAACCCGAAGAGTTTACCGTAACCAAAGGAAAGAAGAACTATACTGTTAAAGCTGTTGTAAAAGGCGAGAGAGACCAATTCAGCCTTATGCTTACGGTTAGTTTCGAAGGTTCGGCTTCGCTTACGGTAAACAGTAACAACCGAAGTACTATTTCGTACAACGGTGTAATTTCGGAACCTGAAAAGCCGTCAGAACCTTAGCATTTCAGCCATTTAAACTGTTGAAGCCAAAGCAAAATGAAGTAATAAAAAACACAGAACATTAAATTAAGAATCAAAAAGTTAGAAGGCTTACAATATTTTTACATTTTGAGTTCTGTGTTAAGTGCCTGCCTGCTGCAGGCAGGTTTTTAATTCATTTCAGATCTTCATTCCCGCTTGTCTGGATGAAAAATCATATCTCAGGGCTTTTTTTGAACCAAGGAGAAAATTCGTTATTTTTGTAATCCTCTGAAATAATTTCCTGTCTGACCTTACACGGCAACTTATCAATAATCCTTTTTTTTGATGTTACCACGGAACTGTATCCTGTTGCTTATGTTTTTTAGCTGCGCAGTAAATTATTCTGTTGCACAGCAGACTATGCCAGGAAATGAAATGCCGGAAGTGTATCAGAAAATTGAAAGCTATTCGACGCAAAGGAAATTTACAAATATGCTGCACGGCTGGATTGTAAAACCATCCTGTAGCCCGGCACCGGCCGCTGTTTCCGAAGCAGTTGCAGATCCGGATCAGTCGTTCCGCAATTTCGAAGGGAAAATTATCAGGCAGATTAACATTGTTACCCTCGATCCTTTTGGCTATTCGGTTAAGGACACTTCGCGGAAGCCACATGATTTTTTATCGAAAAGCGGTAATGCTCTGCATGTTAAAACACAACACCATATTATCCGTAACCGGCTGCTTATTCATAAAAATGATCGTTACGATTCGCTGCTGATAAAAGAATCGGAGCGTTTGATCCGCAGCCAGAGTTATATTCATGATGTATCGGTACAAACACTTCCGGTTGTCGGGAGTCCCGATTCAGTTGATGTTTTTATCCGGGTAAGCGATCTGTGGAGTATTATCCCCGATGGCGCGCTTTCGAACAGCCAGGTTACCCTTGAACTTATCGACCGGAACCTTGGCGGACTCGGTCATACTTTCTGGAACAGGTACAATCAGAATTATCTGAATGGCGATCATTCCTATTCAGCCTATTACTACATCCCGAATTTTAAAAACACATACATCAGCTCCCGGTTTTTATACTCAATCGATGAAAACAGAAATTATTTCAAGGGACTCAATATCGAGAGAACTTTCTTTTCGCCGGTAGCACGATGGGCCGGTGGAGTAACAATATCCCAGCAGCAAAAGCCGGACTGGATTTATAAAAATGACACTTCGCGTTTATTTCTGACATCAAAATTCAATATTCAGGATTACTGGGGCGCTGCTGCCTGGCAGATTTTTAAAGGAAATTCGGTAACCAACAGAACTACAAAGCTAATTCTCACAGGCCGTATATTTGATATCAGGTACCTCGAAAAACCACTCGAACAGCCCGAATTGTTCGATTATTATACCAACGAGCGTTTTTATCTACTCGGGCTTGGTATTTCGAGCCGCAATTATGTTCAGCAGAGTTACATTTTTCGCTTCGGAACGGCTGAGGATGTGCCGGTTGGAAATGTTTACAGCATAGTGGGTGGTTACCAGTTGAAAAACCAGGAACGCTGGTATTGGGGCTTGAGGCATTCGTGGGGCACATTTTTTAAATGGGGATATTTCGGAACCAATATCGAATACGGAACTTTTTTAAATGCTTCGGTGCCAACACAGGGAGTTTTAACGGCTGGCATAAGTTATTTTTCGGGATTATTCAGTATCGGCAACTGGAAATTCAGACAGTTTGTAAGGCCCGAACTCACCTATGGTATCAACCGTTCGCATTACGACAGGCTTACCCTCAACGATGGGTACGGACTGAATGGTTTTAACAGCGATGTGCTTTCGGGAACCAGCCGTTTGCTAGTAGTGGTTCAAACTCAGTCGTACGCGCCCTGGAACCTGGTGGGTTTCCGGTTTGGCCCTTACCTTAATTTCTCGCTGGGGATGCTGGGCGACGAAGCTACAGGTTTCAGCCATAGCCGCGTTTATCCGCAAATCGGCATGGGTTTGCTTATCCGGAATGATTATCTCGTAATACGTTATTTCCAGCTTTCATTCGCATTTTATCCTTCTATTCCCGGGAAAGGGAATGATATTTTTAAAGCAAATCCATTCAGGACCACAGATTTCGGGTTCCAGGATTTTATTATCGGGAAGCCAGATGTTGTATCATTCCGATAGGCTTTTGTCGCTGAATTCAGTGTTGGAATCATCCTTTAAAAAAGCGTTCCTGCTTCTTTCGGCACTTTTGCTGATAACTGCTTTGCAAGCGCAAACTATTGATTATGAATTGCCTGATTCCACAAATAGTAAAAATATTTCTGTAAAACCAAATCTGATTTCGAAACTACCGAAAGTGATAAACGAAACTTCCGGGCTGGTGTTTTTTAATGGTAAGCTATTCACAATCAACGACAGCGATAATCCTGCCGCAATTTACCAGGTTGACACAACAACAGGCGAAACAGTGCGGACCATAATAGTTGGAAATACTGTGAACCATGATTGGGAAGCCATCACACACGATGATTCGAATGTATATATCGGCGATTTTGGCAATAACTATGGAAACCGCACCGATCTGCAAATCCTCAAAATCGCAAAAGCGGACATCCTGAATAGCGAACATGATACCGTGGAAGCAGGTTTTATCCGTTTCAGCTATCCGGATCAGGTTTCCTTCGAACGGAAGTTAAACAACAATAATTTCGATTGCGAAGCATTTTTTTACTACCAGGATTCGCTTCACCTGTTTAGTAAAAACTGGTCGGATTTAAAAACAAAACAGTATGTAGTTCCTTCTGATACAGGCACATATATGGCTAAGTTAGCCGGCCAATATAATGCGGATGGTTTAATTACTGATGCATCGGTTAATACACAGGGAAACATAGTTCTGTTAGGCTATAAAAACATCAGGGGGCGCAAATGGGAATGTTTCTGCTTGCTGTTACAAGTGGGAGATTCCGGTATTTGTTTTAATAGCAACACGGCCAGGATCGAATTGGGTTCGGCTTGGCATTTAGGTCAAACCGAAGGAATATTTCTAAAGGATGACAACACTGCATGGCTCTCATCGGAGAGCATCATGGCCGGAAAGCTGTTTCGCCCGGCGAAATTATACAATGTAAGTTTTAATAGTTTTTACCTCAGTCTTCCTAATGTTGTAAACAGGAATATTCACACAATCCCTGGCAATTCGCATTCAGGCGAATAAGGCAAGGAAGGATATTATTTGTACTTTTGCGAACCTGAAATGGAGTTTGCATTTTAGTTTTACCAACATTCAGTATTTATCAATCAAACACGTGATATGAAAAATTTCTTTTTTGCACTCCTTATTTTTGCTGCCGGCTGCGGCTCATCAACATCAATTGTTAACAGCTGGAAAGCTCCCGGCGAAACATTATCGCCCGAAAAGTATAAAAAAGGCGTAATTGTAGTTATGGCTAAAGATGAAAATGTTCGTAAAATCGCTGAAGATCAGATTGCTGCTGACCATAAACTGCTTAATGTTTCGTACCCGCTTTTCACCATGAAGCAGTTGGGCGAAGACACACTAAAAATTAAAAACAAGTTAAAGGAACAGGGATTTGATGCTGCCATCGTTATGAAACTCATAACTGTGAAAGCTAAAAGCACTTTTGCGCAGGGTGGATATAACCAGGCGTATACGCAAAACGGCATATATTATTATCCTGATTACCTGAATGCAGGTGCCTATGTAACGGATATGGATTATATACTTGCTACCAATGTTTACTCACTGCGCGACGAAAAACTTCTATGGTCGGGCGTTACGGAATCAACAAATCCTAAGAAAATTGACAAACTCATCAATCAGGTTGCCAAAGAAGTAGTTTTTAAAATGAGGGAAGATAAACTCATTGCTGAATAAAAGCGGTTCACTCCAAAAATATTAAATGCAAAAAGTGACTTTCGGTCCGCCGGAAGTCACTTTTTGTATTTTGGGTTTAACCCTTGCAAGAACCGGGGAATGTAGGATTTACATTTTTACAACTTTGCTCACATACACCTTGTCGCCTAAAGTAAAGCGGAAATAATACACGCCCATTTTCAGATCTTTTTTAACAGCGTCAAGCTCACCGGTATGGAATCCTTCGTCCTGCAGCTGCGCATCGGCAAGGTTTATAACCGTTTTGCCATTCATATCAACCAAATCGATGGTTACAGGCAATTGTTTGCGTAAAAAATAATTGTAGTACAACTTGCTTACAAACGGATTCGGGTAAACAATTAGTGCAACTTCATTGGCATTAGCCTCATACGATCCTGAACCGGTGAGCATTATACCTGTTTGGCACATGTCGCGGTTCATAAAGGCAAGGGTGGTAATTTCGGGTTCCTGACCGTTATTTTTTACCTCGCGGGTGGTTAACCCAATGAGCGGGTACCTGGCCGAAGGAGCATACCAGGCGTAGGCTGTGGTCTTTATTTCGTAAATATTACACGGATTGAGCTGTAATTTGTTTTCAGTAATTTTAATGCGCAACACATCTTTAATGATTCTGTCGTTGAGTATTATGGTGCCGTAAGCATCGGCTTCCACGGTATAATCGCCGCTGATGGCAACGCTTGATTTGTATTTATTTATGCCTGAACCGCTGAATTCGTCGGTGTAACTTTTACCGTAAAAAACCGGGTAGCTGATTTTGGTGATAGGATCGGACATTGCAATTGAAAGATCTTTATTTACCAGGCCTACAATTTCGGAGCGGTTTTCGTCAATTTTATAGAAGTAATCGTAACCTTTATCGTTGAGTATGGTATTGAAATCGTAGATGCCGTCAGGAAGTTTGGTCGATTTTGCAGATGAAGAAATTGTACTGATGTTTTTTTCGCCGGTAGGCTGCAGGGTCGAGAAATCCCAAACCTGTCCGGGACCGGAATTGCCTGGGGAAAAAGCTTCAATTGCTTCGGTTGCAAGTGTATCGCCGGGTAATGGCGCATTGTTTCGGTATGTAAGAACAACCTGCGCGAAAGCAGTGGAAATGAAAAGGAAGGATATGAACAGGAGCGTATATTTTTTCATAGGTATGATATTTTGATTTCACAAAGATATACAGATTTTAGCTAATTGAGATGTGTGCGTATGAATTGCCTATTCGCAAAACAAAAAATTGGCAATTCAAACATTCCATGCCAGGTGAAAATTTACTGCAACCTCCATTTTCAGCACTTTTAGTATTACCTGTCTAAATTTCATTATTTTTGATAAGTTAATCAGCATAATACCCTGCATATTATAATACTTAAAAAGCAAAATATCACCTGTTACCAACCTCTGATTTTATTTCAATAAACGCCTTTCAACGATACAGTATGTCAGTCTCACGATTTACAAAACTTCTATTTGCTTTTCTATTATTGGGCAATACGCTTGCTCTTTTCGGTCAGAGTGAGCCGGAAGATGCCAAAGATACAACCCGTCGGAGAACTGAATCCATTTCGCCCGGCGATATTCCCATGAAGGCAATGGAGCTGAAAATCAGGACAAATGAGGCAATTCTTGAACTGATTACAGATGAAGCAATCCTTCGCCTGAAAGAAAAAAACAGAAAAACACTTGCTGCTATCGATGCCGGTTTGATAAAATATGTCGGGGCATCGGAAGCTGCCAAAAACATCCGTTATCTCGAAAACAGGCGTATAGAACTGATTCAGGAAAAGCGGAAAATTGATTTACTGCAGGAAGAATTTGTTGATGTAATCGGTTACCTCGATGCGTTTAAGCAGAAACTCACGCGGGAAGCACGTATCTGGAAAAACACGAAGCGAAAAGTGGAAAAGGACAGCCTGATTACTGTTGTGCCTGTTAAAATAGATGAAACTCTCTTTTATATTGATTCAACCCTGGTGCTTATTTCGCAGAAGAGTAATGCCGTAATGGAAATCCTTGAAAGAACCATTGAAAAAGGTGTTGAAATTGATGCTGAAATTGAAAGCACCAAAGCACTTATTATATCAAGGCAAAATCAAGCTTTTCAGGGCGACCATCTGCCATTTTTCCGCCTCTATTTCGTTACCGATTATGGTAAAGAGCTTGCAGATTCGTTCACACAGCTGAACCTGGTCGATCTGGTTGAATTAAAGGGATATATCAGTTCACAAGGCAGTTCAGTTGTCCTCACAGTGTTGCTGTTTTTTACTCTTTTATACCTGTTTGTTATCATCAAGAGGAAAGTGAGATTTCAGGAAAGCGGGTATGGCTATTTTTACAAAAACATGCTGTTCAGGGTGTTATCGCATCAAATAAGCGCAACCATAGTCCTCACACTTTTTTGTACACTTTTTATATTTCCCGACCGGCCGGTTATTTTCCGCGAAATTTCGTATTATGTAATTGCTTTCCCGCTTATACACATCCTCAGCGCTTTACTGGATAAAAAATACCATCTCTATCTGTATGCTTTCGGGGTGCTTGTTGTTTTTTACATGTTGGTTTTGTTAATATCAAGCGAATCAGTTTCTTACAGGATACTGCTTTTGTTTATTTCGGCTGCTGAAATCACGCTTTTAGCCTTGTTCTTGATGCGTTTCGAAACAAAACATGAACTTGGTAAAACACAGCGACGTATAATCTATTCCTTTGTAATACTGCATCTTGCCCTGGCTTGTGTTGGTTTAATTTCGAACATTGCCGGAAGGGTAATACTTACCGAAATTGTACTTGGCGCGGTTTTTTATAACATATTTTACGGCCTGGTATTTTTTATCACTGCCATGCTTTTCAATGGGCTCGTTGCCACAGGTATTGATACTTCGAGGGGGCAGCGGGTGAATGTTTTCAGGTTATATGGCGAAAAGATCAAGAAAAATAACATTTACCTGCTGAATTTCCTGGCGATATTTTTATGGACCATACTTTTACTGAAGAATTTCAGGATAGATGAATACGTTTATAATGGGTTTGTTTCAGTTATCACCAACAAAATTTCAATAGGTTTTGCCAGTTTCTCACTCGACAGCATTCTTATTTTCTTTTTAGTGATTTATGTTTCAATCGTAATCTCCAACATGCTCAGGATGTTGCTGGAGGAAGATATTCTTAACCGGTTCTCGTTGTCGAAAGGACTGCCACACACAATAGCGATGCTGATTAAATATTCGCTTATTACTGCAGGTTTCTTTCTGGCTGTGAATGCGGCAGGCATTCCTCTCGACAAACTCACTATTATACTTGGCGCCATGAGCGTTGGAATTGGATTTGGTTTGCAGAATATTTTCAACAACCTGGTTTCGGGGCTTATTTTGCTCTTCGAACGACCTATTCAACTTGGCGATACCGTTGAGGTCGGGCAGCTGACCGGCAATGTGAAATCGATAGGTTTGCGCTCCAGTAATGTAATCACATTTCAGGGAGCGGAGGTAATTGTCCCTAACGGGCAGCTGATTTCGAACGAAGTGATTAACTGGACCTTATCGGATCAGAAACGTCGTATTGAGCTCGCCGTAGGTGTTTCGTATGATTCGGATCCGAAGCTGGTGCACCGCTTATTAATGGATATCCTGAATGCGCACGAAGAATTGGTAAAAGATCCTGAACCGTTAGTATTTTTTAGTGCCTTGGGCGAAAGCTCGCTCGACTTTGCGCTGCTTTTCTGGGTTGCCGACTACAATTACGGTCGCCGCATTAAAAGCGAGATACTCTTCAGCATTTTCGAAGTTTTTAAGGAAAACAATATCGAAATCCCTTTCCCTCAGCGCGATATACATGTTCGGTCGGTGGACAAGGATATTGTTTTGCGGAAAGAAGAGGGGGAGCTTTAAAGAGCCAAATTCCAAATTCCAAAAACCAAAAACCAAATCCCAAGGTCCAAATCCCAAGGTCCAAATTCCAAAGGTCCAAATTCCAAAGGACAGTTCCGGTTTACTAATCAATTTTTCCCACACTTGGGATTTGGTATTTTTACAATAGGACTGCTAAAAATCCATCTTCTGCGCGCCTTGGAATTTGGTTTTTGGTTTTTGGAATTTGGTATTTTAACAATAAGACTTTGAACTAAAAATCCATCTTCTAAGCGCCTTGGAATTTGGTTTTTGGAATTTGGAATTTGGATCTTTTAACTGCTCTCCAATCGCCAATTTTGATACTTTTACTTCAGATAAAACTACACCCCTATGAAAACCTTTTCAATCCTTTTCCTGGCACTTGGAATAAGCATTCTGTTGCAGGCTCAGAAAGTTGCCAATGTCGATTACGACAAGTATTTCATAACAGCAACCATGCGGGTTGATTATTTCCATACCGGCACAGCCACTGAGGAGCATTTTTCCCTCGACCGCGTGCTCAACGATGGGGCATGGCCGGGAAGTCGCGTTGTTTTGCTCGACGAACTGAACCGTGGATTGTATTTCTATAAAATTACCGATACACTTACTAATACCTTGCTTTACAGTCGCGGTTTTGCCAGTGTTTTTGGCGAATGGCAGACCATAGGCGATCCGGCCTGGGGCACTTTTCATGAATCGGTGCGTTTTCCATGGCCAAAACTTCCTGTTCGGCTTACCATAGAAAAGCGCGACGCGAAAAATAATTTCGCTGAAGTCTGGAGTATAGTTATCGATCCCAAAGCCCGGATTGTTAACCCGGCGATTTTACAAAGTAATTATAAATCATTTACTTACGTTGATAACGGCAAAGCTGATACGCATGTTGATATTGTAATACTTGGCGACGGATATTCGGCTGCCGAAATGGATAAGTTTCACAAGGATGTGGCTACGCTTACCGACGAACTTTTCACAGTGGAGCCATTCAAATCGCGGAAATCCGATTTTAATGTTCGGGCGGTGGAAACACCTTCGGCTACAAGTGGGGTTAACAAACCCCATCCCGGAGTTTTCAGCCGCACCCCGCTTTCGATGTCGTACGGCGCATTCGACTCGGAGCGTTACGCGCTTTCGTACGATAACCGTACCATTCGCGATGTGGCAGCCAGTGTTCCATACGATTATATGTTTATCCTTATCAACGAGCGCACCTATGGCGGTGGAGGTATTTTCAACCTGTATTCGACGGTGGCAGCCGATAACAAGTTTTCGAGGTATATTTTTGTTCACGAATTTGGTCATTCGTTTGCTGCTTTGGCCGATGAATATTACACATCCGATGTTTCGTACCAGACACCGGAAGTAACCATAGAGCCCTGGGAACCTAATGTTACGGCACTTTTTGATCCGGCTAACCTGAAATGGAAAGAGCTTGTGAAACCCGGCACACCAATTCCGACTCCCTGGGGAAAGACCGAATTCGACAATTTTAGTTATGGCATACAGAATGAAAGGCGTGCTTTGCGTGCTGCCAATGTTCCTGAAACGGAAATGGAGGCTTTGTTTGAGCGCGAGAAAAACACTTCGCTCGAAATGTTCAGCAATAACAAGTACAAGGATGCGACCGGCGCTTTCGAAGGAGGCAATTATATGCAATTCGGTATCTATCGTTCGGCATTGGATTGTATAATGTTTACGCGCAACAAGCAGGAATTTTGCCCGGCCTGCACCAAAGCCATTTCGGAGGTGATAGATATGTATGCGAAATAGAGTGGGGGATGGGAATATATGATAGTTATGTGTAACCCTAAGACGACAGTCCATAGACAAAATGAAAAACAGTAAAATGACAGCAGGTTTAATAATTGGACTATTTGTAATTGCAATTTTTGCATTTACACTTTTCAAGAAAAATACCTCAACAAGACATACTGACAAATCTTCGACTGTTGTTTCAGCGGTTGACAAAACCGTTCCTGACTCTGCAGTTGGTTTTGGTTATAAGTGTATGTGGTTCGCAGTTAAAACAGACAACAAGAATAGACTTGCTGAGATTTTAAAACTCAAAAATATTTCGGACTGCAACTGGAAAGTTGGTATTGACAAAGCTTATAACGGTTCTGTTTTTATTACTCCGACAATTGACGGCTGGACTTTAGCCTGTGGTTTGGGACTTCCTCACGACGACACCAAAGAAGGAATTGAAGAAGTGAAAAATATTTTGCAGTCGTTAAGCATGGAATTTGGAGAAGCTCAATTCTTTAGCTCTCATCGTGTGACTGAATATCATTGTTGGATTAAAGCTACTAAAGGACAAGTAGAAAGAGTTTACAGTTATTTGGGTGAATCTGGCGAAAATATCTTAATCGAAGGCAAACCTACAGCATTTGAACAGACAATAAAGCTTGCAAATACTTTTTCAGTCGAAGCAAAGGACGATAAATACTATGAACGGAAAGATATTGTCTGGGCAGACGAGGAATTAGTAATGAAAGTTGCTGCTCATTGGAGTGTTGACCCTTCTCAACTTGAAAACAGACACGACCTTACACCTGGGTTGGGATTATTAGGACAACGATGAAAAAAAAAGGCTACACATAACAAACGTGGCTGTTGCACAACTCAATATTCGCAGAACTTTGATGATAAAGACAAATCCATCAAAATGCAAAATATTGATTATCAGATCCAAAAATTAGCAAATTCCAATTTATAAATCATTAAATCGAATAAAAATGAGTTGTGCAACAAGCACAAGCGCTATAGCAAATGCGGGTTTTTGAGCTGCACTCAAGAGATCGCTTCGATAAGTTCGCTAGGTTGCGTGTTCGTTGAAATATTTGAAATCTTTATATACATTTCCCGAAAAATCGGGACAGGTTGTGCTGGCAGACAGCTGAGCAACAATTTCATCCCGCTCTTGCCATAACTTGTCCTGTGTAACGGGAGCGTCAACCGATACTCCAAATTTAATGAAGACAGAACATAAACTCGAATTAAGAAAAACACTTGAACCGATGAAACAATCAAAATGGTTTTATCTTCAATCTGTTTTGGTCGCTATTGTTTGTTTTGTCATTATTCCAGACTTAACAATTGGCATATGGATTTTCATGTTAATGATTGGACCTCCAATTCTACTTCAGATAATTCTTCATTTAAACTTTTACTTTCACGACAAGAATATAAAAGTTGAAATTGATTATGGGAATAGAATTTTCACATACACCAAACTAACAGAAAAGCTAGAAATTCCGTTTGAGAATATTAAACAATTGAAGAGATTTTAAGGAAGCAAGTATCCGGAGACATTTGGTTATTATACAATTCCTTCAAACTTCTATCATTATACCGTGATAGAAACTTCTGACAATAAGAGAGTCAAGTTTTCAGATTTTGTGAAGGAAGAAATTGGAATTCATGACATTAAGAAAAAGAAAATTGTAATTCCTTTTTTAAACTTAATACTTGAATCAAAAAAATCAAGTGTTAAGTAAATAGGACTTCATGTGGCCAGCACAACCCAGCAGGAAGTAAAGTACGGGTTTAATAAAATGTTCCCATATTGGGAATATTTATTTATCTTTGCATCATTATTCAGGCTTATGGAGAGAATAATTGCAAAAAGCACATTGAGAAACTTTTGGGAAGCACATCCGGATTCCGAACAATACTTAAAAACCTGGTTCGATACGGCGATGAGTTCAAACTGGAGAACACCAAATGAAGTTAAACTCACATACATAAATGCAAGTATTCTGAAAGATAACAGGATTGTTTTTAACATTAAAGGCAATTCATATCGACTTGTAGCCAAATTCAACTTAGAGAAACAATGGATATTTATCCGTTTCGTTGGAACTCATGTTGAATATGATAAAATTGATGCAAACACAATTTAAATTACCTGACATGGAAATAAAACCAATAAAAACAGAAACTGACTATTTACAGGCATTGAAAAGACTTGAAACCATTTTTGATGCAGAAATTGGAACTACTGAAAGTGATGAAGCTGATATGCTTGGATTGTTGATTGATGAATATGAAAAAAAGCATTATCCTATTGAAACACCAGATCCAATTGAAGCAATTAAAATAAGAATGGAAGAAATGCAGCTTAAACAAATTGATTTGGTAAATGAAATTGGAGGAAAGAGTCGTGTTTCGGAAATACTAAACCGGAAAAGAAAACTGACAGTTGAGATGATCCGGAATTTGACTGCCAGACTTAACCTTTCGCCTGGATTATTAATTAATGACTATCAACTTACAAGATAAAGTACGGTTGTTGATAATCGCTATTCCAAAGGCTGATATTCGTACTCGTTTATACATATGAAATCTTTATATACATTTGCCGGGAAATCATGACATTTAGTGCTGGCAGACAGTTGAGCAACAATTTATACCCGCACTTGCCATAGCGTCATCCGTTATGAGCAAGGTTGCTAGAAATCAGATAACCAAATGATTAAAGTCAAAATATTTACACTTTTACTTTTTCTTGTTCATGGAATACTTGCTCATGGACAGACCTCTCAAACTATCATACTAGGGCCAAATTATTCAAATTCTGATCTAAAACTAGACAATTTATACATTTATGATGGAATTCCCATTTCTAGACAGAAGCAGATAATTCGATTAATTAAAAATTTGCCAACAATTGATACAGTTATTTTTCAAAAAGGACCTATTCTAGATTGCAGTTTGACCCCAATTTATAGTGCAACATTTGCTTTTCAAACAATAGATTCAATAAACCCAGGACTAAAACACATCTTATCTCGGACTGACAATTGGATATTAACACATCCACTAGCTGAACTAATTATAAACGAAAGAAAGACGAGTTGGAATAAAGCAATAAAACGTACACTGAGAAATCTTCAACCAAGCAAGATAGAAAATATTGAATTGTTTGAGCCAAGCTTGGATGACTCATTTTGTAATAACGGAATAATGAAATTGACAATAAAACGATAAGAAATTCTGCACACAAACGCTATATCAAATCCGGGTTTACATATTCGTTGAAACATTTGAAACCTTTAAATACATTTTCCGATTTCATCGGGACAGGTTGTGCTGGCAGACAGTTGAGAAACAATTTATTTCCGCACGTGCCATAACTTGTCCCGTGTAGCGGTAAGGCTTATAAACTAACCAAATGGTAAAAATTAAGATAGCTTTTTGTATACTAGTTCTACTATATTCAACCATGACTTTTGGTCATGGAGAAGATTTGGGAGGGCTGATATTAGGCACGAGTTACAATAAAGACTTCAAAAACAATAAATCATTAATAGGATTAGATTTAAATTCATATTACAAATACTTTAATGCTGGTATTAATTACCAATATTCTTTTAATGCAATAAACACTAATGCAAATCAAGTTGGATTTATGTTAGGACTTGGTTTATTTCAAATTTTTCAATCACAGGTTGGATACAATACTAACAACGAAATTTTTCTCAAACAGAAAGTTTCATTTAAAACCGAAGACATTTTTACATTTGCAAAAAGTGGTTTCTACGAAAGAATAACTTTTTCAGTAAACGCAGATAAGTTTTTCAATTCAAAGCAGCATAATTGGGTTTTTGGGTTCAGTATAGGTTATACATGGAACTTAGACGATTTATGAAAAAAAATGCTCTCCCGCTGACAAGCGCTATTGCAAATGCGGTTATTCGTATTCGTTGAAACATTTGAAATCTTTATATACATTTACCGATAAATCGGTACAGGTTGTGCTGGCAGACAGTTGAGCAACAATTTATTCCCGCACTTGCCATAGTGTCAACTGTTATTGGCAAGCGTATTTGAAAACGAGAAAATGAAAGAAGACAACTGGTATTCAAGAAAGTATCGGAATCGACTGTTGATAATTGGAATCATGCTGACAGGAATTGGCTTTTATCAGTTACCGACGGTTTTGACTGGAAAATCTTCACTATCGGCTTTGAAAGGAACAATTCGCGCGGTTGACACCTATGTTACAACAGTATCTGACAGACTAGGTCACAATAGCCAAAAATCCGAATTGATCTTTTATATGAATGAGTTTAAGCAAAAATATTATTTAGCTGAAAACATTGGTGACAGCTATACTAATGAGAAATACGAAACAATTAGACAAGGACTAAGACAAACGGATTCTGTGACAGTATGGGTTAAGAAAAATGAGGTATCAGTTTATGAGCCTAAAGTATTTCAAATTGAGTCTGACAATAGAATTATGCTTTTAGAATATGAAACTGTT
The DNA here is from genome assembly GCA_964420555.1 of uncultured Lentimicrobiaceae bacterium. Classification (GTDB taxonomy): domain Bacteria; phylum Bacteroidota; class Bacteroidia; order Bacteroidales; family UBA4417; genus UBA4417. Next base: position 18,107 of record CAYQTT010000036.1, read on the forward strand.
ATATCGAGTCAAGTTCCAATTACACTATTTTTGTTTTTTATGGGAATTGGTTCAATAGGAGCTTATTTGTATTTAAGATTCCCAGACAGAGTAAAGAAAATATTTACCTAAAATGGACAAACACCAGCCACTAACAAACGCTCTAGCATATGCGGGTAGCGTGTTCGTTGAAATATTTGGAATCTTTACCTACATTTGTTTTGGCTTGAAAGATCAGAACAATTTAATCCCGCACTTACTATAGCGTCAACCGTCAATCTGTCTAAAAACCCTTTCTTCTTCCAATTTTTCTATAGTTATTAACT
>CAYQTT010000037.1:0-17811 GCA_964420555.1 uncultured Lentimicrobiaceae bacterium
GCACCATCCTTCTTAGAACTGTCTTCCCTTTACCACAATCCTTCTAAGCATGATTCCCTGCCTCCAACAGATTGCTTCGGTTAAGATAGCTTGTACAACTTAACCTTACCCGTGCAACCTCGCAATGACGGTGCTCACCAGCCCTGCCATACCTACGAACTGCTTCGAAGGCAACACTGCCAACCACAAAACCCTAATCGGAGAGTCACCCCTCTCAAATAAACAGAAAGTCCTTTTCCCTTCTCCTTTTTTAAGGAGAAGGTGCCCGAAGGGCGGATGAGGTTGGAGAGGGGACGGGGGTGAGGTGATTCAAAACCCCGATCGAAGCACCGTCATTGCGAGGCGAAGCCGCAAGGAGAATACATAGCAGCACAAGTCCGTGCCGGCTTCGCCCCTGCCTGCTGCAGGCTGGGAAGCAAATTCACCCAACCAGTACAATCTAACCAGTTTTACAAAAGTTGTTAAAATGCGGTTCCGGCCGCATTTTTCGTTTTATACGAATTGATTTAACCTGTAAATTTGCACATGATTTCATTTATATTCTCATTTAAACCATGGTTCCGAAAAACTATAGGATCTGTTTATCTTGTAGTTATAGCATTACTGTCGCTCCTGCCTTCTTATGACATACCGGATATCAGGCTCTTCCCGGGAGCTGATAAACTGGTGCATATGTGTATGTACCTGGGACTTTCGGTTCTAGCTTGCTGGAGTTACGATATCAGTCACCACCGCATGAGGTTTATGTACATGTTACTGGCAGGAGTGTTTATGTATGGAGTGTTGATGGAAATACTCCAACGAACCATGCATAATGGCCGTAGTTTTGATTTCAAAGATATGATCGCCAACCTTACCGGTGCTATCATCGGGCTTTTGATTTACAAATTTCTGGATAGACTGCGAGAACGGGCATTAGTTGAGAAGGAGATGAGATAGAGGCTAGGTTTCAGGACAAGGGGACAAGGCGAGGGGCGACAAGGAGAGTTGTGATAAGGAGAGGGGCGATAAGAAGATGGGCGACAAGGCGAGGGGCAACAGGGCTAAGTGAAACTAAGCGAGTGCTGTTTTATAGTATTTTGAAGAATATTGACAGGGAAGTGCCGAATTATCGAATCGTCAAATTGCCGAACCGACCGAAGGGAGCTCAGCGAAGCTAATTGTCTCATTGCAAAATTGTCTAATCGCCGAATTGTCTAATCGCCGAATTGCCGAATTATAAATATCAATCCCAATCTTCAATAAATACCCCTCCCTACCACGGGGCCAAGACAGTTAGCCACCGAAAGCGGGAGCAAACGCCAAATTCGTGTAAGGAATTCCGCTTTGCGCAGATCAAGTTTTAAAGGCTTATTATAATTCCAGAAAATAGTTGTCTCCTCCGTTTTCCACCTCCGCTTGAATTCATGTACACCACTGCCGGATGTGCTTCTGCCAAAGGAATACGTATGACCTCCCTGCTTAAGTGCAAAACGGATCATTTCGACATGCAGCAATTGGGCCGGATACAACTTATTAAATTCCTGAAGTGTAGAGAACCAGGTGTTCTCGAAGAAACCCATGAACGACATCAGAAATGCCACCCCGACAGGCCTTTTTCCAATATAAACACAAAATATACGGGCATCACCATCTGTATATCCATCAAGAATATTTGAAAATAATTTCTTCGGTAATACCGGCGAACCAAGCCGGAGCATATTGCGCGAATACACCGAATAAAAATCAGGAAGCAATTCCTTTCCTCCGCTCACAACATTTAAACCAGAAGCTGATGCTTTTCCCGCTTTTGTCATCTGAGTCCCTGTAATAATATTCTCTAAATTTCGGGAGCTCAAATCGAGCCAGGAAATAACTTTTGTGTCATTCGCATACTCAGATATTTTATCCCTGTCCCTGATCAGAAAAGGGAAATCAGCCGTTCTATTGTCAATGAAATAAGAATTCAATAAGGGCAGAATCGCTGAATATAAAGCTTTGCGGTCAGCAAGAGCAGTCAAAATGCCACCAAACGAAAAGTGAGGCATCGACACCAGACGGCCATTTATAAACATAAGAGATATAATTCCTACAGGTTTATCATTTTGCTTAATAACAAAAGTACTGCCTTTCCATCCGTAAGTCCGCTTAAGGATACCAACCATGCACGGGTTGTGAGCATGGGTTATAAACCGATCAGCGCCAGCCATTTCTCGAAGCTGAACAACATCAATCCTTTCGACCGGTACTATGGAATATGGCATGATGTTGTATAATTTTTGAGTATGTTTTTGGAGGATCAGTTATTCATTGCCATATCATTTCCCTGCAACTGACGCCGGGTTAGCATCCTTTCGATTCGTATTCCGGAACTTCTCCACCCAAATCACCCACATAATAAATATTGCTACATAATAAAACGGGCGCATAACCCACAGGTGAATAAAATCCCAGTGTTGCGGCATATAAATCATAGCATACGACAGGCCTATCACCCTGATCACATTTACAAAAAACATACTTACAATTGCAGCAGGAATAAACCAGAGTTTATGTTTCCATGGTCCGGGGAAAAGAACAAAAAGGATAAGAATCTGAAACATCTGTTTAAATCCCGAACAGCTTTCGTTGATATAAATAGAACAGTTATTTCGGAGGAAAATCATAGTATTACCTTCTGCCAGCTGAATATCCATTCCCAGTATATTCATATTTATCCAAACACTTACCAGGTACACATTATAACCCAGCCATCCTGTAATGCTCATAAATGCAGGAATCCCATATATAATGTATGAATATTGCCACCAAAGTTTATGTACGGCATACGTTATAATCACAAAAAGTGCGACATCAACAAAAGGACGGGCCTGCTTCGAATTCAGAAAAGATTTCAGTTGAAGAAAATAAGATTTCATTTACCGGGTATTGGTTAATTGATTGCTAATTTTAGATTCATTAACGCTTGTTTAATATTAATTTTAAAGGGTAACATTCCAACCCAACGGATGCAGTTGCATCATAAAGTGTATGAGAAAACACATTCCTTATTCAATTAAATGTATTCGCAACATTCTGAGCGTCTGTTGCAGGTTAAAAGCTCGTGAGACAGTCATTCCTGAATAATATTAAAGTTTTCTACTGCCTGCCTCGTATGCTGGATTTAATTTCCAAACTTACAAAAAATCCTTACATATTGTCCTGGTTCAACCTGATTTAACCCAAACTCAGCATTTTCTATTGCGTAATTTGTGATAATATAATGCCTATACAACAGATGTTTAGTACAATACAATTGAACTATCAGGAACTTACAATCGGCTCAAAACATTACTCATCTCTTTCATTGCCACCTGATGAACAACCGGGTCAATAAACTCCTTATTCACTCTCCATTGATAGTAGCAATAATCATACAATTGTTCATTATCAAGAATTTACCAGCTATCTGTTAACTCAACCGAACCCAGTTTTACCAAAATACGCAATCAAGTACCTTAATTGAAACAAGAACCATCATTAAAAAGATTTTCGAAATTATTCCTTTTTTTTAATTGTGGCTTCAAATAATGTACCTTTGAAAATTGATTTCAGAATCAAAAACTTTAAAACTTTTCTCTATAAACGATTGAAGATAAAACTATTATGATAGCAACTATTCTTTCATCGCTGAAAGATTTCTTTATAGAATTCATGCAGCCTGAGAGCCGGATATTTCTGGCTTTCATAGCAGCTGAACTTCTAAGCGCCTATTCTATTCCAATTATTGTTCAGATAGCAAAAGCAAAATCACTCACATCTGCTCCCAATCACCGCACTTCGCACAGCAACGTTGTACCTACCATAGGAGGGTTAGCTTTGTTTGCCACCATACTGGTGGTATCTTTATCGACTATTAATATTTCCGGCTTTAGTTTTTTAAAGGAAAATACAACTATGCCTGCTCTTCCAAGCATTATAGCAGGTGTTACTATACTTTTTTTTATTGGAATGAAGGATGATTTACTGGGCCTTCACTGGAAAAAGAAACTTATAGGTGAAATTACCGCAATGCTGATCCTGTGTATTATAGGCGACCAGCGAATAACCAATATGCAGGGAATTCTGGGCATTCACGAAATAAATTACCTTATGAGTGTGCTGCTCACCGTTTTTGTTGGGGTAGCACTTATCAATGCTTTTAACCTTATTGATGGAATTGATGGTCTTGCTTCAGGAATTGCCATTATAGCTTCTTTTACTTTCGGATTAAATTTTTTCCTGGCCGGTGATAAAGAATACGCAATTCTATGTGCTATTATTATAGGCGCGCTCCTGCCCTTTTTCTATTTTAATGTTTGGGGTACAAAGAATAAGCTATTTATGGGCGACACAGGCTCGCTGATTTTAGGATTTCTGATGACTGCCCTTGCCATCCGTTTTAACAAACTTTTTTTTGTCCCGGGTAGTGAGTATTCGCAATCAACTGCAGTTATTTCTATTGCAATCCTGATCATTCCTCTTTTCGATACTGCCCGCGTATTTGCACTTCGTATTCATAATGGCAAGAGCCCTTTCAGTGCTGACAAGAGGCATATACATCATATGATGCTGAAACTGGGATTCAACCATTTTAAATCAACGCTTATTATTGGTGCTGTTAATATATTTTTCATAATTATGGCTTTTTCGCTGGCTGAAATAGGAAAAACACGACTACTTATTATCATCATAGCCAGCGCTTTGATGCTCGTATCTATTCCATATCTGCTGATAAAGAAAAGAGAAAAAGCAGCCTTAAAGTAGCTTATGGTTAAATGATAGCGATTGTCTGTAATAAAATAATATTTCGCATTTGAAACTTGAATTATTCCAGTGAGTTCATTTAATCCATTTATTACTGAATCCAATCTGGCATTAAAAGATATGTCCAAAGACTTATATACCAATAAGTTTAATCAATCAATCGCAGGGAAAATTCAGATAAAGCAGATTTTTATCAGGTTTGCATTTATAATAATTTTCCTATATTTACATAAAATTGCAAACGATGTTCTTATTGCAGTTTAAATTCAGTAATTAAAAGAAATAAGCGGTTTAGTTTTCTTCAATTGTATCAAAATCAAGCACCGATGAAAAACGTTCTCAAATTATCTGCCTGGCTATGCGGGGCTGTTGCCATTGTAATGATGTTACTGGGTATTATCGCCGTTTTTACTGGTGGCATTTTCATGAACCATATGTGGTCGAACTATTTTTACCCTGCATACAATTTCCTGTTGCTGGGAATATTCCTGTTTTTAGCCAATATTGTTAGCAAAGAGAAATAATACTGATTCCTTTCCGTTGCTGAATTATTTTTGAAATCAACATATAATAGCATTGGTTTCAAAAAGTATCAGTTTTACAAAATGGAAAACCCTAGACTCGTTTTGTGTCCGTTAGCCAGGATTGGAACGGGCCCCAAACGGAACAGGAATTGTATACATTTAACTTTTTACCCCTCCGGATTTACTGCAAGCTTCTTCACCAACATGTATCGGGTTTTAATTTTTTACCATACCTTTGGCAGGCAGTCACACAGCACTCTTTATGCGCATACTCACCTTTGATATTGAAGATTGGTTTCATTTTCTCGAACATCGATCCACAAGGGATGAGATGCAATGGAAGGATTTTGAGCCGCGTGTGCAGCAAACCACGGCAAATATCCTGCAATTCCTCGAAAAACATCATCAGAAAGCGACTTTTTTTATAATTGGCTGGATTGCAAAAAAGAATCCGGGCTTAGTAAAGGAAATAGCTGATGCCGGGCACGAAATAGGGCTCCACTCTTATGGTCATCAGCTTATATGGCAGCAGACACCTGATGAATTCAGGCAGGATATACTACGGAATATCGGCATTCTCGAAGATCAGCTTGGCTATAAAGTTGACAAGTACCGTGCACCTGGTTTTTCAGTTAAGCGTACCAATCTTTGGGCTTTTGATGTAATGGCAGAAACCGGCATTACTACTGATGCAAGTATCTTTCCGGCTGCACGCGCACATGGAGGCATGCCTTCATTCCCTTACAATTTCCCCTGCCTTATCAAGCACAATGGCATCAGTATAAAAGAATTCCCTGTTAATTATACAAGTCTCGCCGGAATACGAACTGTGCTGACCGGAGGCGGATATTTCCGGTTCTGGCCATACGCTATGATAAGGCATTATACCGAAAAATCGCCTTATGTGATGAGCTATTTCCACCCACGCGATTTCGACCGCACCCAGCCCATTTTAGGCGATCTGGGTCCCTATCGCAGATTCAGGGCATATTACGGACTAAATAGTTCGCAACAAAAACTCGAACGTTGGATAAGCGATTATGCATTTACCAACCTGCGTGCCGCCGACGAATTAATTAACTGGAATACAGTGCCCGTAGTCGAATTAGATTCTATTTGAAAACGTATCACATTCAATTTTCACTGTTTAACCCATAAACTATCGATTTCTTTGAGTATCAGAAACATTGTGGTATAAAAAAAAACGTATCAAAGGTACCTAAGAACAAATCTTTAAAAGTTGATTTTTAATTATCCTTTATATGAATAGTTCGGTTTATAAACAAAATGATTAAAATATTGTTTTGTTTTTTGTACTCAACCCCTTAAAAGCGGAATATTACTTTTCCTCTCTAATGTTATTAACCAATGATAATTAATACGCAGAAAATGGTCGTAGTGTTATACTTTTGCATACCTCATTCACACTCTGTCTATACTCCGTATTATATTAACTAGAAAACATATACTGCTATTGGTATGCAAACCATCGATAATTTTTATTTCCATTTTTTTCAGCCGCAATACCGCATAGCAACTGCATTTCTGATTGCCGTGTTATTTAATTTGTATGCCATTCCTGTAATAATAAAAATAGCAAAAGTTAAAAAGCTATTTGATGTTCCCGACGAAAGGAAAAACCATATTGCTTCGGTCCCAACCCTTGGTGGACTTGGGATGTATGCAACCATAGCTGCTGTAAGCCTTACTTTTATTAATACTTGTGGCATGGATGGTGGAGGCATTGCAAGCAGCCTTACTTCACTACCACCGATTATCGCCGGTTTTACAATTATATTTTTCATCGGCATGAAAGATGACCTGCTCAATATACCTGCCTGGAAAAAACTTACTGTTGAAGTCATAGCCTTGTTGATTCTCACTGTAGTTGGCGATGTAAGGCTCGACAGTATGCAAGGTATGTTTTATATAAGTCAGATAAGCTATTTCGAAAGCATACTATTATCGTTGTTTGCGGGTATAGTCATTATAAATGCATTTAACCTGGTTGATGGTATTGATGGGCTTGCTGCATCAATCGCAATACTAGGAACTGCTGTTTTTGGTACTTATTTTTTAGTTGTCGAAGATTGGGAATATGCTGTGCTGTCATTTATCATCCTTGGAGCTCTTATTCCATTCCTGTTTTATAATGCCTTTGGTACAATAAATAAAATTTTCATGGGCGATACCGGTTCGCTTTTGCTCGGATTTGCACTTACCGTCCTGATTTTCCGGTTTAACGAACTTAATGCAATATCGTATATAAAACCTCATTTTACTGCAGGGCCAGCCTTTTCATTTGCTGTTGTGATCATTCCAATGTTTGATACGCTCCGGGTATTTACAATCCGGATATTACGCGGAAACAGTCCGTTTAAAGCTGACCGCCGGCACCTGCACCACATTCTTCTCGATCTGGGATATACGCATCTTCAGTCAACCCTGTTCCTTATTACAATTAACATCATTTTCGTGGCTTTTGCTTATTTCTTCAATTATCTTGGCAATTCGATGCTGGTGATAATAATGATATCAGTGGCCGTAACACTCTCTTATATTGCAATCAGGCTGCGTCGGCAAAAATCAGTACAGAATAAAATTGCATCTGGTTCGAAGGAATAATTACCTCGTTTGATTTTCGCCTTCTTTTTTTATCTTTACTGTCGTAAATACGTTTTCCAAAAATCCTGATCGGGGAATATGTAAGGTTTCAAACTCCGGTAAAGAGTCCTGATAGCCTAAGTAATAAGCGAACAACAGCATCAAAACGTTCTGTATGACGAAACATCTTCCTTTTATTTTACTCCTGATCACTTTTATTTCCCTGCACGGCTACGGGCAATATATTCCACTCGATAAAGTGTATTACGACAGAATAATGCAAAAATACCAGTCGCAGAACAAAACAATACTTTCATCCATGAAACCTCTCCTTTTGCAGGAAATGGACAGTGTTGCAGAGATTTCGGACGCACTTTATAAGGTCCCTGGTGATTCGAAACATAAAAATACCTTCGTTTATCGTAAACTGTTTACCGAAAACCTTTTCCGTTACAAAACAAAAGATTTCAGCATAACAGCTGATCCTGTATTTAATTTTGGCATTGGGTACGAAACCAGGGAGCCCAAAAACACCTGGATCAATACTCGAGGCCTCGCTGTTACAGGCTTGCTTGGAAATTCATTTTCGTTTAACACCGAAATTTACGAAACCCAGGCAGTTTTTGCTTCATGGCCTGATTCGGCTATCCGCGCAATGGGTGTAGTGCCTGGACAAGGATGGTACAAACAGTTTAAGGAAAATGGTGTGGATTTTTTCAACAGCACCGGCTATGTGAGTTACAGTCCTTTGCAATATATAAATATGACAATGGGTTATGGCAAAAACTTCATAGGCGAGGGTTACCGTTCCTTGCTTTTATCCGATGCATCTTTCAATTATCCTTACCTTAAACTTACAGGCAATTTTAAAAAAGTAAAATACACCGTTCTTTATAACCAGTTCATTGACCGCAGCTCAACCTTATCACCAGAGTTTGGCTACGATCGCAAATGGTCAACCATGCATTATCTTCAGGTTTTACTATGGGGCAGGCTCAACCTGGGACTGTTTGACGCCATTGTTTGGGAAAATGCAGATTCAACAGGTCACAGGGGCTTCGATGTTCAATACCTAAATCCGGTTATACTGTTGCGGCCTGTTGAAGAATCATTTGGTTCACCGGATAATGCTTTGGTAGGTGCCACTTTCAGTTTCAGGATAAACAGGCATTATACTGTTTACGGCCAGCTGATTCTTGATGAGTTTAAGCTTGAACATGTTAAAGCCAATGATGGCTGGTGGGCTAATAAGTATGGGTACCAGTTTGGAATCTCGGGATGGAATCTAATGGATATCCCTGCTTTAAATGCACGGCTCGAATACAATCAGGCGAGGCCATATACCTATTCTCACAGTTCGACAATTGAAAGCTACGGCCACTTCAACCAGCCACTGGCACACCCTATGGGTGCCAATTTCAGGGAACTCGTTGCGATGGCTTCATATACGCGGGGCAACTGGATGGCAAACCTGAAAATGAACTTTGCTATGTATGGAGTTGATACGGCAGGTAAGGATTTTGGTAAAAATGTTTTTATCCCTTATGATAAAAGGGTAAGCGAATTTGGCAACGAAATAGGGCAAGGCTTAAAAACCAATCTAACCATTGCTGATGCAAGCATTTCATACCTGCTCAACAGGCGCACCAATATGAGGATTGAATTTGGAATTTCGACACGTCATGAAACGAATACGCAAAACGACAAACAGATGTTTTATATTTTTGGAGGGATAAAAACGGGGTTGAGAAATATTTATTATGATTTTTAGGCCTAAACCAATCAGTGGGTCGAGATATGAGAGCCAAAGTAATGAAATAATACTTATTGTCCATTTGTAAATGACTAATTTCAATAGTCTAAACGACTTCAACACCAGTATTAAAAGTTGGGTTAATCCCTCCCCGAAGAAATCGGGAATTCCTTCAATTATTACTAAAACGCATCAATAAGCGTAATTAAAGCAAACTGTCGTAAAATTTTTATTTATATCCAGTCTAAATTTGTATCTTCACTGCGGTATATTATGTTTTCTTCCCTAATTTTAGCAACACGAAAACAGGTATTGCAGTAAAGCATTTATCTCAGAAACCTCAGGAAAACATTAAGTGTTTAATAAAGGAGTTACAGTTCAGTATCCATGATATAATCACTTTCTCAATAAGAAACATATTATCACATCGAAAACCAAACAATAAGCATACCTCACTTCAGTTGAACCAAATTCTGCCAATGAAACACAGCTACTCTTTCCTATACCTTTAATAGTCGCACCGCACCTTGCATCTTCAATCTCAAAATAAACCAGGTGTGATTATGAGGAATTATACTGAATCACTTATCCGATAGTGCAGTCAATCTGCAACATGCATCCTATAAGAGTTTTAAAAACAGGATGAGAAGCAATCTATTTCTTACATAATCACAACCGGGTATTTACCATTAATACCCCATACAAACTATTTCTTTTACTTTATCTGCACTCACTTTTTCTTGTCTACTTTATCAGAATTTGCACAGTGAATTATCGGCAAATGAATTTCTGTAAATAAACGGAAAATAAAATGAGTTGTCAATTTAGTTTAAAATCAAGATATTTATTCTTTCTGCAAAGAAGTAAATACTTCATTTCATGTTTGATGATCGCGACCTTTTCACTGAAAAGGATTATCCTTTTATGTACAAAATTCAGTAAAATGCTTTCAGCAAGTGTTCAATGTCATTTCCCTCGTATGAATACCTCAATACTTCCCGGATCAGGGCCTGCCCAGCCGCTTTTTGCGGAAAGCATCAGGATTCATCTCAAAAAAACCTTTAAACTTTGGGAAGCAATACTAACCATGCCATGTTATGCCTCGTTACCCAATCAATATTTAAGTAGAATAATCAGTTTGAAAAGCAGTATTACCAAAAGCCAAACGACCGTATCACATTTTTTTGCCATACTGCTGATTTTCAGCTATACTGGTAATACAAACGCCTGATATATGAAAAACACATTACACCTTTTCCTTATCTTAATTATTGTAAACTTGAGTTTAACCGTCAGCGGACAAGTCCTGGTTACAAATCCACCGGGCGGTCATTACTGCCAGGGCTCGGCAGGGCTTCAGATACAGGTTGCAAACTCAACAAACGGAACAAATTATACATTAAGAAGACAGGGCCAGCCTGCTATTCTGGCTACAGTTACCGGAAACGGGAATACAGTAACATTCGGAGGCACTTATCAGTCAGGCAACTATGTAACTACACCGGCAACCAACACATTAACGATTACTGCCGATCCGCTTCCAGCTATTTTTACTTTAGGAGCAACCAATAACGGAGCATATTGCAATTATCCTTCAGCCGTTGGAGTGGAACTCTGGACTATGACATCGCAGCCGGGTGTGGATTATATTTTGTACAGGGGAGCTACTTCAATTGACACCTTGCCCGGAACCGGATCAATGGTTTCTTTTGGTACCTATTTAACTCCGGGTGTTTACAGGGTTACAGCAAAAAATCCAACATCAGGATGTACACGCATTTCTAATGCCATTACTGTTTCTGCCAATAACCCACCTGTTGCCAATTTTACTTTCCTGATATCCAATCCCTGTGCAAGCACTCCTGTAAACTTTCAGAGTACGTCAACAGGTACAGGGCTGAAATTCAAATGGATGTTTGATGATCCCAAATCCGGTTCCAGGAATATAGACTCAACAGCTAATCCGCAACATATTTTCGAAGCATGGGGAAATGCAACCGAAACTTTTCAGGTTAAACTAATAGTAACAAATTCAGCCGGTTGTACTGATTCAATCACACATAGCGTAACTGTAACCCAGAAACCGGATGCAACACTCATTGAAACTCTGCACCTGCCCAATCCCAGTTACCCCAATACATTTGCTGCATGCGATGCTACTACGGCAAACCCTACCGGTGATTTTGAATTTATCAACGGATCGACTACGCAGTCAACTAATACAGCTTACAGCATAAACTGGGGAACCCCGCTGATTCCTCCCTACAATCAGCCTACCTTCAATTCATCACTTCCTGTAACCTATACATCGCTTGGTTACGATACCATTACGTATACAGTTAATGGCATGAATGGTTGCAATAATACCCGCAAATATTCAGTATTTGTCGGAAATTTTGCCGGCGGAGGCATCGGAAACCCCGGAAGCCTGGCAGGTGTTGCTGAGTATTGTATTGATTTCCCGATACAGCCTGAATCATACAGCAATCCTCCCGATACAAAATTTATCTTTGAATGGGGTGACGGCACCCCTCCTACCATTTTACTCCGGCAGGATTTGCCGGCCAGCGGAAGTATTTCGCATTGTTTCTCAACCTGTTCAACCGTGCTGAACGGGAACCCTGAAAAATATGCCTATAAAGCAACTTGCAATACTGAGAATCCCTGCGGATCAGCAGAAACAACAGTTTTTCCTATTGTAGTATCCTGCAAAGTACAAGGTGCTTTCGGAACAAATACTACCAGCATCCTTGAAGGGGTTACAGGTCAGGAGCAACTTTGGGGAGGCAATGGAGGTGATACTGTGGTTGGATGCAATGATGTTACCTTTACTAATACCACGCAGGAAGGTTTTTATGTTATTCCACCTGCTTATAATACATTTACAACGGCCACCACGTACGCATGGAATTTCGGCGACCCTGCATCGGGTGTTAACAATACCTCCAGCCTTGCTACTCCTACGCACCACTTTACCCAGAGCGGACAATGGTACAGCGTAAGACTTATCTCCTACACCGGTCAAAGTGCCACTTTCAATTCGGGAAGAGATACCGTTGACCACCTGATCTATATTCAAACCCCTCCTGACGCTGATTTTACAGTGAGCATCAGTGATACCTGCAACCCTGTTCAGGCTCAGTTCACTGATCAGAGTACTGTGGGCGGATGGGGAATACCCATTTACCGCTGGAGGGTTTCACCTGCAGGAGGATGGAGTATTATTACTCCCGGTCACGAAGGGGATTCAACATACCACACTCCTTTGTTCGAATTCAATGCAACAGGAAAATATACTGTCCGGTTGTTGGTCGAAAACAGTTGCGGGGTCAGCGAAAAGGATACAACCATCCTGGTGTGTGAACCACCTGCTGTTGCTTTCGCAGAAAATGACATCTACCTGTGCGGTCCAGGGCAGGAGGCATTTAACCCAACCTACAACATGAATTGCGATTCAGCCATCATCGCCTATCACTGGACTATAACTCCCGGCAGCTACTCCTTTGCCACCGGCTCAACAGCCACCTCCAAATACCCGGCTATTATTTTTAACGATTTCGACGACTATACTGTAACTGCAATAATAACCAACAGTTGTGGCACCGATTCAGCGGTACAAAACGTGCATATTACATCACAGATCACTGCCAATACCATTACTGCAACATCTCCTCCCGGAGGCGAATTATGTGCCGGTCAACCGCAAGGAGCACTTGTTATTACCGGAAGTCTGCCTGTTGGAGGCAACGGATCATATACTTACCAGTGGCAGCAGAATCTGAACTGTGATATTTCTCCGTCTGGCACCTGGTCGAACATCACTGTGGGTGGCAACCTGCAAAACTATACACTTTTGAGTCCTCTAACCTCAACCCGCTGTTTCAGGCGCATTACATATGATGCCGGCGATTGTTCAAGCATATCCAATATTGTTCAGATCCTTGTTCATCCTGCCATCATCAATAATACCATAGCAAACTCACAGCAAATCTGTGGTAACTCCTCCCCTGCCTTACTCACAGGAGCTCAGGCATTCGGCGGTTCAGGCACTCCAACTTACCAGTGGGAGCTATCAACAGATGGAATTAATTATACCCCCATAACAGGTGCTGTCAGCCAGGATTTTCAACCAGGTACATTAACCACATCTACGTATTTCAGGAGAGCAGCAATTTCACCTCCTTGTCCTGATGATTTTTCAACACCTGTATTGATAACCATTTGCGATGCAATTGGGAATAACACGCTTTCATCAAACCAAACTATCTGCCAGGGAACCATTCCGGCAGGCATAAGCGGATCAACTCCAACGGGGGCCTGTAATAACTTCTTTTACGTATGGCAATCGGCAACAGCAGCCACCTATCCTGTTTTTACAACCATTACGGGAGCTTCAGCATCCGGATACCAGCCACCTGCTTTAAATACTGAGACTTTTTTCAGGCGTATAGTTTCATCGATGGTAAGTAACTGTGTGGTTGATACAAGCAACGAGATCCAGATTGGTATTTTCACAAACCCGGTAACAAATGCCGGCATCGATCAAACGATCAGTAATGGCGCAACAGCTAACCTTTCGGGAACTGTCACTGGAGGATTACCGCCCTATTTGTACCAGTGGACACCATCTGCATCCATACAAGCTCCTTCAAATACATTAAATGTTACTACCGTAAACCTTAATTCGAGCCTCGAATTTACCCTTACAGCTACCGATGACAACGGATGTATCGGAACCGACAGGATGTGGGTTACCATTACAGGAAGTCCGCTTTCACTCAATCTGGCATCGAATCCAAGTACCGTTTGTCCGAATGGAAATGCACAGCTTTGTGCTACAGCCGCAGGTGGAAGCGGAAGCTACACATACAGCTGGACAAGTCCGGGCAACAACTATCCCGCAACCGCTTGCATTGATGTTAACCCGGCTGCAACAACTACATATACCTGCCTGGTGTGGGATGGTTTTGTTTCCGTTTCTGCCACTGTAACCGTAGTAGTATCGCCGGTGCCTCAAATCACCAGTCCACTCACATCCGAAATATGTTCGGGCGACCAGCTTAATTACTCTCCTTCATCCACCGTAACAGGAACTACTTATTTCTGGACATCTGCCTCAGGAGGTAATTGTTCCGGAAACACCAACTTATCAGCCCCCGGCGGAATCCTGATTGATGATTTCCTCAGCAATGCTGGAAATGATGACTGTGTAGTTACATATCAGATTACTCCCAGAGGTCCTGCCCCAACTTTCTGTATCGGGCAGCCGGTAACACTCGAAGTAACTGTAAGACCTGTAGCTCAGATCACCAATGCCGTTATGCAGCAAACCGTGGTTGCCGGATTTCCTTCGGCGCCTGTTACATTCATGTCGAACGTTCTGAATGCAGGTATTCACTGGCAATATATCAACTCCAACTGTCCCGGTTTTGCTGTACCTCAGTTGCTGGAAGCCTATGACGCTAACCTGCCATCACAGATAATTACACTTTTGCCAGGCGCACCATCCACATGTACTCTCAATTACATAGCTGAGGCATTTGTTGTAACAGCAGGTAACGATACCTGCTGGGGTAATCCCTACACGTATATCTATACAGTGAACAGCGAACCTGCAAAATATGATCTGATATGCCCTGTACCATTCTGCAGCGGTGAATCCGATACCATATTTCTACAAAATTCGGATTTGGGTATTGAATACAGATTGTATAACGGTTTTGCATTTGTTCCTCCAATGATACAAGGAACAGGGCTACCGATTTACTGGCCGGGTATTTCTATAGCCGGTTCATACACGGTAAAAGCCACAAATCCCAGCAATGGTCAATTAGCAACCATGAATGGCATGTGCCAGATAGTTGTAAATCCGCTGCCTCAGATTTTCCTGTTAACAGCCATGAACGGTGAACATTGTGCCCCGGTAACTCCATTGTTAAGCGGTTCGCAGGCAGGGATCAATTACCAGTTAATTCTTAATGGTGATGTAAATGCTCCTCTACAGGTTAAACCCGGAACCGGACTGCCGGGATTTCTTGCGTTTGATCCTGTTTCTGATTCCGGAACATATACAGTATATGCCATAAACCAGGCCACAGGCTGCGAAAGGTTAATGTTGGGAAATATTCATGTTGATCCCTCTATCATGCAATTTGCCATTTATCCTGGCGGTGTATTATGCGAAGGTGTTGACTTATGTATTGACGGCTCCCAGCCAGGCATTACGTATCAGCTGTGGCTGAATAACCTTCCATTTGGAAACGCCGTGCAGGGAGATCCTGCAGGTGCACCAATCTGCTTCGGAACAATAACTAATTCAGGCACTTATAGGATACATGCAAAGAATATTGCAACCAACTGCGATCTGTTTTTTGATGAAAGTATCTTTATAAATCCCCTTCCTGCTGTGTTCGTTATGTCGCCGGCAGAAGGTTGCGCAGGATCAGAAATTTCTTTAAACAGTTGTGAGGATGGCATTGCTTATTATCTGTATTTTGAACCTTCGAAAGGGAAAATAACCAAAGAAAGTGTTCTGGCAGGTCCTGTTTTCTGCAGTGGTGGCACCCTGAGTTTCGGATCGGTTTCCGACGAAGGAGTATATCGCATAAATGCTGTCGATACGGCTACAAACTGCAGCATCTGGATGTCGGGAACTACAACCATTCATCCGAATCCTGAAACGTATACTATGATTCCTCAGGGAACGTCGTGCCCTCCTGTTACTATCACCCTGGATAATTTTAATCAGGATGCTGTGTACTATCTTTATAGAAATGGAGATACGCTTGTAACAACTGATACAGGAACGGATGGCATCATCGATTTCGGTGAGCAAACGCAACCCGGCATATATACGGTAAGAGCACAATTTGTGTTTACCGGCGGTTTCGAATGTTGGAACAACATGCAAGGGGCTCTCGAAATAGTTCCGGCACCGACAACATACACACTATTACCTCCCGGACCTGTATGCCCGCCTGCCACTTTATTTCTAAACGGATCGGATGCAGGTGTTACATACACACTCTGGAACAATGTATATGGCATAAGGCAAATACTTACGGGAACAGGTGGGATTTTAAACTTCACCGATCAGAATCAACCCGGACAGTATTGGGTTGTTGCCAAAACCAGCGACAGTTGTTCTGCTTCTATGGCAGGCCTTGTTACAGTAAACCCTAATCCAACAGTTTATAATGTACTACCTTCAGGGCAGGGATTATGTGAGCCTTCGCTGATCGGACTCAGTAGTTCGGAATTAAACACCAGTTATGAATTACTATATTCTGATGGGCTCAGCCTTACGCCGCCTCAAATTTATATTCCTGTAACTGCTGGTCAGTTTTGGTTCAGCAATCCTCAACCTGCAGGCAATTATATTATTAAAGCTACTAATTCATTCGGATGCGATACACTGATGAATGGAGTAGCAATTATTCACACACTTCCTTCCGCTGACGCCGGTATACTTACTGATACAATCTGCAGCCCGCCGTCAACAACCGTTCAGTTATCAGGCACTGCCTCAAACTACTCAACTATTCTTTGGACGAGCCCTACCAATCCGGGTGGAAGTAATTTCTCCGACCCTAACAGCCTGACATCAACATATACTTTCACTTCCGCAGATATTACAAACAAGTCGGTTACATTATCACTCACAGCTTATGGAACCGGAATCTGCCTGGGAACTTCCGTTTCTGATTCCATCACTATTCATTTACTTGCTCCTTTGGTTGATGCCGGTCCCGACCAGGCATCCTGCGAAAACCAGCCCATTCAGCTCAATGGTGCGGTAAGCGGAGGCACAACAACAGGTATTTGGTCAGGCGGGCTGGGAACATTTGATGATCCGGCCAATCTTTCAACACTATATTATCCTCACCCCACAGAAACAGGGACAACAGTAATATTAACTCTCACTTCAACTAATGCATCCCCTTGCCCTGATTTGAATGATGAGGTAGAAATACTACTGCACAATCATCTCACTGCCGGCGTAATTGCAACTGATCAGTCAATTTGTTTTGGAGAAACCCCTGCTACGCTTTCGGCCACAACTCCGACCGGAGGAAGCAATACTTTTACTTATCAATGGCAATATTCAACTAATGGAGGAACCAACTGGGCTAATGTTGCTACGGGTGGAAATTTTCTTTCTTATTC
>CAYQTT010000038.1:0-15550 GCA_964420555.1 uncultured Lentimicrobiaceae bacterium
TATCGGAGTTTACCATTCAGCTAAAGCCGGAAAAGGAAAGGGATATTAAAACGGAAGCATTTATGAAAATGCTTCGCGAAGAGCTGAAAAAAGAATTTTCGGGAGTTAACTTTTCGATGGCGGTTTTGGGCTTGTTACCCAAACAGGCACCCATAAAAATAACCCTGAGCGGAAACGACCTGAACCTGGTAATGAAAACAGGAAATGAACTGAAAGCGGCTATCGAAAAAATACCCGGCGCCGATAATGTTCAGTTATCGGTTGAAGAAGGAAGCCCTGAATACAAGGTGATTCCTGACAAAGATAAAATGCAGCGTTTAGGATTAACCACGGCTTATGTAGGATTAAATCTGCGAACCGCCATTACCGGTAACGATGATGCCACCTTAACCGAAAATGGCACCGAATACCCGGTTCGTATATGGCTCGATGACTTCGACCGGAGAAACTTTGAGGATGTGCAGCGCCTTTCCATTGTAAATCCAATGAACATCCCCATTGAAGTATCCCAATTTGCAGAAGTGAAACAGGATAATTCACCTTCACTGCTCGAACGACTTGACAGGCAACCCTCCGTTACCATTACCTCAGAATCGTTTGGCAGGCCTTCGGGAACTTTAGCTGACGACGCGATAAGCTTCCTGGAAACGCGCCCATTGCCCGAAGGCGTAAAACTTACCTGGGGTGCCGATATCAAAACGCAAAATGAAAGTTTCGGGGCCTTGGGCTCGGTTCTGCTTATCTCATTTTTGTTGATTTACCTGATTATGATCGCCCTTTACGACAGCTATATCTATCCTTTTGTGGCTCTATTTGCCATACCTATGGCTGCTATTGGTGCTTTCCTTGCCTTAAACTTATCATTAAACGATTTAACCTTGTTTGCCCAGTTAGGATTGATTATGCTCATGGGGCTGGTCACAAAAAATGCCATCCTGATTGTGGATTTTACCAACCAGCTCAAAGCCCAGGGCAAGTATTTTAAAGACGCCCTGATCATCGCGGGCAAAGAACGTATGCGGCCTATTTTAATGACAACCCTGGCAATGGCCATCGGAATGTTACCCATTGCATTGGCCCAGGGCACTGCCAGCGAATGGAAAAACGGTCTGGCTTGGGTTATTATAGGCGGTTTGCTATCGTCAATGATTTTAACTGTTTATCTGGTCCCTATGATGTATTACCTGGTAGATACAATTAAAGAAAAAATTTCACTACGAAAGGCGAATAGGAATGTTTCGAAGGCGAATTTAATAAAGAAGTAAAAATAGGAAATGGAGTCCGGGAGACACTTATAGGGCAATTAATAGTCTGGCCACAAAAGATAATAAGTGTGCAGGCGTCTTCCGACTTCCTCCAACAAAAATAAATCATTAAAATAACGATAGTAATAATCTTAAAACCAACAAAATGAAAAGAGCACTCAATCTACTGCAATTAATTTTAGTCATGCTAATACTTTCTTCTTTTCAAAATCAAAAGCAGGAAACATTCAATCTGACAATTGATGTAAAAGAATTACGCAATTCAAAAGGCACTGTCGTTTTTGCTTTGTACAACAGGGAAGATGCAATTCCTGACGAGCACTATAAAAAGTACCTTAAAAAACTTACCGGTAAAATTGTGAATGGTACTTCAACCATAACATTCGGGAATTTACCGGCTGGTAAATATGCGGTTAATATCCTTCATGATGAAAACAATGATGGTAAAATCAAAAAAGGAATGATCTTGCCAAAAGAGGGAATTGGGTTTTCAAACTTTCAATCCATAGGTTTTTCAAACAAGCCTTCATTTCGAAAGGCATCATTTGACTTACAAAGCGATAAAGCACTAAAAATCAAAATCATTTATTTCTAAATGATAAAATGAAAAGTCAGACGGGGTTAATACTGTTTTTTCTGATTCCTATCATTCGTGGTTTTGCGCAGGAAAGTGAACCACTACATGGTATCGGCCTTACCATAATATCTCAGGTGAACCAGGGAAGCAGTTATATCACTTTCCCTACCGATATCGGTAACATTGAGCCTTTGATTTTTGAGGCCAATTTTATTCCGAATTTTTATATCCGCAAGAGTAAAAACTCCCGATTAATGGGTGTTCTAACACCTCAGATTATCCTGCGGATGTACAACGAGAGGTCATATCCGGTCCGTACGCCAAGCTACATTCCACAGATAACTGTATATTATATGGCTACGGGGCCAGGGAGTTCGCAAAACCTGAGTTTATACGGTCGCCTGGCTCATCATTCAAATGGTCAGGACGGAGATTTTTTCCTGGATATGGGTGAGGTGAACGTGGTATCCGGCGATTTCTCAAGGAATTATTTTGAAACCGGGATTATTAAAACAAATATCAATACCCGGTTTAACGCATACCAGTTTTTTAAAACATCAATCGAAATTCATCCCCAGGGTTGGGGCAGCAATGAACTCCAGGGCTTATACAGCAGGTACCGCTGGCATAATTCCGTCTCCATTTTTAAACTGCCAAACAAAAACACCAGGCATCCAAAAAACATTGCTGACATATCATTAAAAGGCGAAGCTACGTGGATGTTTGGCGATGTAAACTATTGGAATACGTTTTCGGCTAACAGACTGAACCTGAGCCTTACCTTCTTTTACCATCCGAAGTTCCTGGAGGATATCGGGCTGTTTGTGCAGTATTATCATGGCTCCGATTATTACAATATGTATTTCGGCCATAGGCTGGATGTAATTCGGTTTGGATTGATGACAGAAAAGTTGAGGTTTTAAAACGTCCTTGGCCGAAATTGAAAAGGGTAAAACTAAAAATTACATTGTCACATTTGATTCATTTTACAGCGATGTTAAAGAAATACAGAAATATCATCAGTGCAATTCTGATCCTGGTTTCGCTTCATTCAAAAAGTCAAACAGTAAACTATTCACCCGATTATTTCGGGCCGAACGCGCTTCCGGTCCCGGAGTTTACGGATGCTACAATTGCTGAATTTACCACTTTAAGCGTTTCGTGGAATTACTATTCCGGGTTTGGCGACCGAACTTTAAATCCTTTTATCAAAGCCGAAATCCCCCTTATACGCTCAAAAGTTTCATTTAAGATTTGGGGTACAGCCGCAGAACGATACAACACTACGTTGGATATCCGCGACAAACGCGCCTCCACTGAAGATGTTCCGGTTGGAACAGCGAATGGCGATGTTTACGTTCAAACCAGGATACTTTTATTCGAAGAACAGAAGATACAGCCTTCTATTATTTTAAATTCTACGTTAAAAACCGCTTCAGGGAATAATTTCGGAGCCCGCCGCTATTTTGATACACCCGGCTATTACTTCGATCTTGAAATCGGGAAATCTTTTCCCGTTGAATCTACATTGCTGAAAAAGATTCGACTGGTAGCCGACGCTGGATTTCTATGCTGGGAAACCACCAACAGCATGCAAAATGACGCATTGATGTATGGCGCTAAAATCATCATGAGTAGTAAGAATATGGAGTTCGAAAACTCAATTTCAGGTTATAGCGGCTGGATCAACAACGGCGATCATCCCATAGTCTATTCAAGCCAGCTCACTCAGAAGAATAAGAGAATTAACTTTTTCGGCCAGTACCAGTATGGGATCCGCGATTATCCATACCATCATGTCCGTTTAGGTTTTATCATCCCAATTGAAGCTTTAACGCCTGATTATAAGAAATAAAGTTTAAAGATGTGGAATAGTTAAGACTTAACAGATTCAAAAAAAGGAAAAGGACCTATGAAAAGCATCTTAGAAATTAAAGTTTACACAAATGACAAATAAAACGAGAAGTACTGAAGATGAAATAGTACAGGCTGCATATGCTGTTTTTCTTTTGTACGGATACCATGGAACAACACTTCAGCAGATTGCAGGCAAAGCTGGTGTCAATAAATCAGCTATCCATTATTATTATCGCTCAAAGGAAAAGCTGTACAAAATCGTGGTCGGACTAATGGCTGATTTGATACTATCCACAACATTCAATTTTTCTTCTGACCGCGCAAGATTAACAGAAGCAACCTGGTTTTTATATACAGAGCTTTACAACAACCGGGATTTATTTGAACAAACAATTATGGAATTATATCCTGAGGATTGGGAACGCAAGGCAAAAGATTTGAATACCTGGCTCGAGTTTTCAAATATGCCTCTTTCCAATGCTTTTCGAAGTTCTGATTTGAAATTAGTAAGTCAATATCATGATAATAAAAAATAAACTGCTCATCCTCACTTTAGCTTTACATACGTTGACCGCCTGTGACGAAATGTTTGATTATTCGCCTTATGCGATTGATTTCAGCGAAGAAAACAGGAATGTGAATCAGAAAAATATTGAAAAACTGATTCTCCATAAACCTGACGATACTCTTACAATTGCCTTCACCGGCGACACGCACCGCTTTTTCGATCAAACGGATGAGTTTGTGAAAAAAGTGAATCAGAATCCCGCAGTTGACTTTGTAATTCATGTTGGCGATATGGCCGATTTTGGATTGCCTAAACAATATACCTGGGTAAACTCTTTTTTGCTGAAATTAAACGTTCCGTATTTTGTTGTTGTGGGAAATCACGATCTGGTTGGCAACGGCCTTACCGCCTATACTGAAATGTTTGGCTCCCTTAACTTTAGCTTTATTTACGACAGCCTGAAATTTATTTTTATAAACACGAATGGCCTTGAATTTAAATTTAACGGTGAAGTCCCCGATGTTCAATGGCTGGATGCCCAGCTAAGGCCAAACAATGATTTTTTGAAGGCAGTTGTAATTTTTCACATTCCTCCAATGGATCGCGACTTCGATATATCTTTAGAAGAAGCATTCCATAAAATGGTGGCACACTACAACAATGTGCTGTTTACAGTGCACGGTCATTTACATGGCCATGAGATATATAAACCTTACGAAGATAGCATTACTTATGTAAATGTTTATGGTGTTGAAAACATGAAATTTAACCTGATAACAATAGTAAACAATCAATTCGATGTGGATACGGTGGCATTTTAAAATAGCGTTGATAATAAGCCTGGTTCAATTGTTTAATCCAACTGATACCTGCGCCCAATATTCGCAAAAAACCGATTCGGCAAAATATGCGAATTTTTTACCCGATTATGTGAAACTACAGTTTGCCGGTGGAATTGGATTGTTATCAATTGGTGTCGGGTATTCCTTTTTTAAGGAAAAGCTGGAAGTATCCTATTTCTATGGGTATGTGCCAAAAGGTGTTTCCATTGACGATTTACATAGTGTCAGCTTGCAGATAACCGCAAAGTTTTTCCGATTTAAGGCTAACAAAAACATCGAAATAGTACCGTTGAATGTCGGTTGGTTTATCCATCATACCTTTGGCAATGAATACTGGATAACCTTACCTTCGCATTATCCCGACGAATATTACTGGTGGTCGCCGGGTCGAAACTCGGGGATATTCCTTGGCGGGGAAATTAATACTAAATTACTAAGCAACAAAACTCCGGCTTCAGGTACCGCATTTTATGCCAGGGTTGGAACAAGAGGGCTGTATATTGCAAGCAAAGTCGGGAACTCGTCAATTCCAATTCAAGATATCATAGAATTTGGTTTTGGAGTGGCTCTTTATCGCTAATGTTGACTTTTAGAGGCTGTCTAAATTGTAGTAACCAATACTTGATCTGCCCTTTTTTAGCTCCCTTGGGTTGGGGTCAAAAGAGAAAGGGCAGATGTAAAGAGATAAAATGAGATTCTGAAAGTCTCTTTACTTTTCCACAAAAAATTTACTTTGTGGGAAACTCAAGCCTTGAAAAGAGTAATTTAGCGATTATGAAATTCATCTTCCTGATAGCATCAATCAATGCATTCATTTATTTCAGTTTTACATTATCACTATTTTTCTAATTTTTTATTATCAAGGTTTAGCTTTACCAGTCCTGTTATAAGTATCATATTTGTTTAAAGCAAAATTTCACAAGGACAACTGTAAGGTCTAATTGAAGCACACGACAAAAATATGCTTACTTCTTACTCATTTTAATCCAGGCCTGGCACCTCCATAAAAGTATCCAACAAATATCATTATCAACAAACTTGCCAATTCAAACTGGCTTAAATTTCATACTTTGTTATTGAGTTATAAATTTAGGATTGATCAGATTATCAAATGAAAATATTTCATCCCACTTTTCCTGTGTTATATATTTATGCTCACGCACCGCCAACTGGCGGATAGTTTTGCCTGTTTTTAAAGCCTCAGCCGCCATTGCAGCACTTTTTTCATATCCCAGCACCGGATTCAGTAGTGTTACAATTCCTATTGAATTCAGCACCATATTTCTCGTAATACTTTCATTAGCTGTAATACCTACGATACATTTTTCGCGCAGAGTATTTAATGCGCGCATCATAAAAGTTATGGAAGTAAAGAGTGAAAACGCAATTACCGGTTCCATTACATTCAATTGCAATTGACCGGCTTCGGCGGCCATTGTTATTGTGACATCGGCACCAATTACATAAAATGCTGTTTGGTTCACCATTTCGGGTATTACCGGATTTACTTTACCCGGCATAATGGAGGAACCCGGTTGCATTGGAGGGAGATTAATTTCATTAAATCCACATCGGGGTCCGGACGAAAGCAGCCTAAGGTCATTACAGATTTTCGAAATTTTAATTGCCGTTCTTTTAAGCACCCCCGACAGCATAACATAAGCTCCGGTATCAACAGTTGCTTCAATTAAATTGTGCGCAACTTTTAATTTTAAACCGGTAATGTCGCATAAGTGCCTGGTGCATACTTCGGCAAAGTCCTTTGGCGCATTTACCCCGGTTCCTATTGCTGTTGCGCCCATGTTAATTTCCGAAAGCAAACCTTTCATATCGTCAATACGCAGCAATTCCTCCCGTAACGTAACAGCATAGGCAATAAATTCATCCCCTAAACTCATTGGAACAGCATCCTGTAATTGGGTGCGGCCCATTTTTAATACGTTAATAAATTCTCTCCCTTTGGCTTCAAATGCATCGGCAAGATTTGCTATCACAATTTCATACGCCGATAGTTTGTATAATAGTGCAATACGAAATGCGGTAGGGTATGCATCGTTGGTCGACTGTGAGCAATTTACATGATTATTAGGATGGCAAAAATCATATTCACCTTTTTTCCTGCCCATCATTTCAAGGGCAATATTTGCAATTACTTCATTTGCATTCATGTTTACCGAAGTACCTGCGCCACCCTGAATTAAGTCGGTTAAAAATTCGTTGTTAAATTCACCGGCAATTACGCGGTCAGACGCTTTGATAATATATTCTGCAAAATGTTCATCAAAAACGCCTAAATCGCGGTTGGCCATTGCAGCTCCTTTTTTCACATAACCTAAAGCGGCAACCATAAGCGGTTCTGACATAATGGGAACTCCTGTTATGTGAAAGTTTTCCATTCCGCGAAACGTTTGAATTCCGTAATAAGCATTTTCAGGGATTTCGAGTTCTCCTAAAAAATCGTGTTCTTTTCTTGTATTCATGATCCTTATTTCAATTTAAAATAATTGATTATTCTTTATCAAGTTTACTTTTTCACCTCAATCCATTTAATTGCATCTTTAAATGAAATCAGTGTTCTTTTATTTGTTTCAAATCCTTTACAGAATTTCGCATGTATTTGCTTTTGTACTGTACTTTTTAACCAATCTTAAATATCATGATTTTCAGTTGTAATGCATGAAAGAATCATATTATCATTATCGCATAATGATGTTGGGACATATGCATCAGCCTGCCAGTCGTTTTCCCAATGATAATTATTAATAAGGTATCTGAACTGGTAATCTCTCCCTAAGGGGAGTTCAACTGTTTTTTCAAAAAATCCATTCTCTGCTTTTACCATTATGTCTTTCCCCGGATTCCAGCTATTAAAATCGCCCAGTAAAGCCACTTTCTTAGGATGGTCTACCAGTGTATCTGTTAAACTGAATTTGATTCTGCAAATCCCTTTCTCAGGTATAATTTCCTTTTGTATGCTCATTATTTCTATTTTTTTTAATGCCTTTTAATTCCTCTTGAATACTTTCTACATGCAGCCTTTTCTTTTTCCCAAAAGGTCTTCAGTCTAACTTATCCTCCTTACAATTTATAACTGAATTATATATCTCTTCATAAGGGGTGGTGACCAGACCGTCGGCTTCCCATTCATTTTCCCATATGTATTTATCAATCAGGTATCTGAATTGGTATACCTTACCGATGGGAAAATCTATTTTTGTAGTAAAAATTCCATTATTATCTTTATGCATCATGTTTTTGTCTGATTGCCACAGATTAAAATCTCCAACAATTGCGACGGTTTTTGGATGATCAACAATTGAATCAGGCAACCTGAACTTAACCCTGCAAATACCTTTTTCTGGTATAAATTTTTTAATGATGCTCATTGCGTAATCCCCTATTTATAAATTATGAGCTATGACATGATTCTAACAATACAGTTCCTTATTTCATTGAAATTTCTATTTAAAATCAGGCATAACAGCCATATTGTACATTTCGTTGTAAGGGGCATGTGAATGTGTATTTCTATTTTTACCAGGCCTTGCCTTGTAATTATATATTGAAGGTCTTAACAGTGAATCATGCCTGTTTTGATGTGCTATTGTGCCCTCTGACCAGAATATTTCTTTATCATTATGTGGAATTCTTTCTTGATAACGATCATTATTCAAGTTAATTCTGGCATTACCTATCTCGTCAAAATGTAAAACATCAGGCTCATTGTTTGCCTCAATAGTTCTTTTCGCAAATGACCTCTGCTTTTCTGTTTTCATAATTTCAGGATTTTGTAGATAAATAAATATTGTCCTGCTAGTTTCGAGATAATCGGATTGCTTTTTAATCCAAGTGTCAATATTTTGTACTTTCTGCTTGCAAAGCTATAACTGATTTCTTCCGGGCTGATTAAAAAGGGATTAAAATGTAATTAAATCCCTGTTAATAAGCTTTTTCTCTTTTTCGGAAATATATTTCAGCATTTCAGCTAACTGCTAATTTTTTGATTCGCTTATTGCAAGTCTTAACGATAAACTGTCGCTTGCAAAAAAATAATGCAGCTCTGCAGGTTTGTCTTATAAACTCCTTTTCCCAGATGTTAGTTTGCGTGATTTGAGCCTGAAAATCACATGATGAGTTTTCCATTCTTTTGTCAGCCTATCAATATTTTCATCAGGTCTAACTTGTGGCTTCTTTAAAAGCTATTGCGTTTTTATCCAAGCTAGGGAAGCAATAGAATATTATAGCCTGTTCTCAAAGCAATTATGTAATTTTACAAAAAAGAATTTTATACACTTGTCACAAACCATATGAACATTCTCATAGTTGAAGATGAACCCAAAGTAGCCACCTTCATCAAGAACTGCCTTGAGGAACATCAGTTTACTGCTGAAATAGCATACGACGGACTGTTGGCAGAACGCATGATCATGCAGTTCGATTACGATATGTTGATACTGGATGTTATAATTCCGCATATTAATGGTATTGAACTATGCAAGCGAATTAAATCCACTAAACCCAATCTCCCTATTTTAATGCTTACAGCACTCGGTACTACTGAAGATAAAATTATTGGCTTTGATGCCGGGGCAGATGACTATCTCGTGAAACCATTCGAGTTTCGCGAATTACTTGCCCGGATTAAAGCAATAAGCAAAAGATCTCTTGGAAGGGTATTCTCAGGCAATAAAATTGTTGTAAGCGATCTTGAACTAGATCTCGACAGGAAAATCGCTACCCGGGGTAAAGAAACCATAAATCTCACAGCTAAAGAATTTATGTTGCTGGAGTATTTAATGCGAAATGAAGGCAGGGTGGTTTCGAGAGTCGATATTGCTGAGAAAGTATGGGAAATAAACTTTGATACAGGAACCAACGTTGTAGATGTATATATCAATATATTGAGGAAGAAAATTGACCGTAATTTCCCTAACAAGCTCATTCATACAAGGATTGGCATGGGATACATATTTGAAGAGGAATAGCATATGAATATACGTACAAGGCTTACTATTCAGTTTCTTTCCATTGCTTCGGTAATTATGATCGTATCGTCAGTGGCTGTATATTTACTTTCAGCTCACTACCGACAAGTTGATTTATATGAACGATTGAAAAGCAAAGCAAATGTTACGGCACGTTTGCTGATTAAAGTAGATGAAATTGATATCAATTTGCTGCGTAAAATTGAAAAAGGTAACCCAATGAGCTTACCTGATGAAAAGGTAATAATCTTCAATTATAAAAACAACATTCTCTTCAGTACCGACGAAAACAATGCTATCAAAACAGATATCAACCTCCTGAATAAAATCCGCCTCGAAGGTGAGGTAAAATATAAGCAAGGGAAATATGAAGTTTTAGGATTTCTTTACACTTATAAATACGACCGCTTTGTTGTGTTGGCAGCGGCAACTGATATTTATGGGAAAAAGAGGATACATAATCTGGCAATCGTTCTGATAATTGTTGTGGCTGTAAGTCTGTTGCTGTTTATGATCTCCGGTTGGATATATGCCGGAAAGGCGTTAAAACCAATAACACGTATTATAAAAGAGGTCAATGATATAAAAATATCAAGTCTGAATCAAAGGCTCCACGAAGGGGAAGGAAAGGATGAACTGGAGCAGCTGTCACATACATTCAACAATATGCTGGATGAAATTGAAGCCGCATTTAAAACGCAGAAAGGTTTTATTGCGAATGCATCGCACGAACTTCGTACACCTCTGACAGCTATAACAGGTCAATTAGAATTTATTTTAATGAGGCCTCATACCTCCGAAGAATACAAAAACACATTAAACTCAGTATTTGAGGACATTAAAAACCTCAATATGGCTTCTAAGCGCTTGCTCCTTTTGGCTCAAACAAGCAGCGACATTTCTGATTCCGCATTTTTACCTGTCAGGATGGATGAAATCACATGGCTGGCATGTGAAGATGCATTAAGGTATTCGCCTGATTACAATGTCAAATTCAACATTGACGAATCACTTGATGATGAAACGATGACTGTTGCCGGCGATGAACAGTTATTGAAGATCGCAATCTATAATTTGATTGAAAACGGATGTAAATATTCAAATGATCACACTGTTATTGTAAACATCAGGGCTGCTCAACCTAATGTATTAATTGAGGTTATTGACCATGGCATTGGTATGAGCCAGGAAGATATCCGGCAGATTACAACACCATTTTTCCGAGGCGATAACGTTAGCTCAACCAAAGGAACCGGAATAGGTCATTCGCTTATCGATAGAATCATAAAAGTACATCATGGCACTATACAGATTATTTCTGAATTAAATAAAGGAACTCAGATTAATCTACAACTTCCTTTATATTATAAAAAATAGTTGCATATTTTCAGTCACTTATACTGTCTTTCTATTGCTTTTCGTGCTTTTTTGATTTTTCTGTAATCTGGAATTATATCTAATTCCCAATTTTAATCCCTTTTTAATCTCTTCTTCATCACCTCTTTAACAACCGGTGGTACGTTTGCAGCGTATTAATTAAAAAACATTGAATATCTGCCACAACTTACCTGGTACAATCTGTTTTGTTAAGTGAATGATTTTGTTTTACCGTTCAGATATCATTTCATTTGTCAAAATGCAGAATTACTGTTGAGGTGAAGGACTTGTTACTTTGAGAGATTAAATTGAAAAAGGTAAAATGTGGCGGATATTCTTATAATAAAGTACAAAAACTAAAAGTATGAATACAGGAACCAGAAAAGAAAGAACTGTTGCAGGAATAACCGCTTTTATTCTGTTAGCATCTGTTGTATCAAGTGTTTATTTCATGGGCACAAATTCAACTATTAAAGTCAGGCTCAACGATGAGAGACTAAAAAACGAATTGCTGCTGTCTGAAAAACTATCACTTAATAAAGAACTGTATCAGGCAGTTGATCGTATACATGTGATCAATGAAAATCGCCTGGAATCTGAAGAACTTTATGCTCAAGCTAGTCTAAAACTGACTGAAAAGGAAAAGGAGCTCGCGCGGATAAAAATGGAAAATGCCAAAGTGAAAGATCTGAGGGAACAATTAACAGATGTCAGAGAGATGCAGGACGATTTTATGCACCAGATTACTGTGCTTAAAATGCAAAATGAAACTCTCGAAAACGAGAACTTTGAGCAACTGGAGTCTATGTCACTTTGGCAATTAGAGCGCGAAGATTATATGAAACAAATTAAAGCCGCAACAGCTAATTCAATGATAAGAATTGACAATCATCAGGTTGATGCTTTTAAGTACACAACTAAAGAAAAATCAACTGTCAAAGCAAAACGCACTAAGAAACTGGTATTTATTGTTGATGTTCCGCAAAATATAGCTTCCGATATAGGCTTTAACTTAACAACTCCTAATGGAAAGGTTATTACTGATAAAAGCAAGAATCTATCCTGGAAAGTTGTAAATAATGATGACTCTCTGTTAGCCAGCATTAACCAGTTTGATAATGAAGTGGTAGCTTCAAATGAGGTAAAATTAACTTATACACCTATAATAAAGATGAAACCCGGTGTATATAAAATTGGCATTCTCCATAAAGGTAAAAATATCGGAAACTGCCGGGTCCGCCTGGAATAAAACAGCTACTTTATCATAAAATCAGAATGAAACAATGCACACCATAAGCACGCTTATTATAAAAATTAAAACTTCACTTAACATAAATCCTGACAAAATCTAAACGTTAACAAAATGAAATCAAAACTCTTAATGCTTTTAGCAATCCTATTAGTCGTATTTGGCAGTTCCTGCGTAAGTACAAAAAAGTATAAAGCTCAGGTTGGAAAGTATGATGCCCTTGATGCCCAGTATTCAAAAAAGCAAAACGATTTAAATGCATGTGAAACCGCGAAAGCAAATTATCTGAAGCAGATTGATGATCTCAATAGGCAACTTGCTGAATTGTCGAAGGACCAGTCACACATGAAAGAAAACAATTCAATTGTATTAAATCAACTGGAGGCAATGTCGGTTATTTCAAGCACACAGGCAGAAAGTATAAAGAAATCAATGGAAAACATTGGCGCAAAAGATGCTTATATCAAAGGATTGCAAAGCTCGCTTGCCTATAAAGACTCACTCAATATGGCTTTGGTAATGAACCTGAAAGGGGCAGTTGGTAATATGAATGACCAGGATATCAATATAAAGGTTGATAAAGGTGTTGTATTTATCGACATCTCTGATAAAATGCTGTTTAAGAGTGGTAGTTATGTCATCACCGATCAGGCAAGCACAGTATTAGGTAAGGTGGCCAAAGTTTTGAAAAATCAGCCAAATATCGAATTTATGGTTGAAGGCCATACTGATAACGTTCCTTTCAAAAGAGGAGATCTGGTTGATAACTGGGACTTGAGTGTTAAAAGAGCAACATCCGTAGTTCGTCTGCTTCAGAATAAATACGGGCTTGATCCTGCAAAGATGACTGCTGCAGGGCGTAGCGAATATCTGCCAATATCTTCCAACAGTTCGTCAGATGGGAAATCGGCAAACCGCCGTACCCGTATTGTTATTCTTCCTCAACTGGATCAATTCTTTAAACTATTGGAAAAAAACTAATAGTAAATAGCTAAACGAAAATTGTGTTAGGCAGCTGCCTGCGGGGGTTTAATAGTGCACACTATTCCCGACGGCTACAGAATCTTGAGGGGTTTTCCTGCAGGCGGCTGCATAACAATTGGCATGATAAATCGATATTAATCATGCTCACTTCACACAAAAATAAATTTCTATGCTGTTGATCTTTGATCGAAGAATCAGTGATGCAAAACCAAAGTAGAAATTCCTTACTAATTCATTCTTAAAACTTACTACAATGAAACAATTAATTTTAAACAGACTTGATTACTCTAGAATAAAAAAGTGCATAAATGATGCAAAACGATTCAACTCAATAAGCGTTTATGAAGCTGAAAACCTGGTAAAAGAATTGGATTCTGCAAAAATTGTTGAGCCAAAAAAAATACCATCCTCTGTGGTTACAATGAATTCAATTGTTAAGATCAGTTTTTTGAATGACAATAAACAAATTCAATTTCAGATAGTTTACCCTAAAAATGCCAATTTCAAAGAAAAAAAAATATCTATCTTCTCACCGATTGCAACTGCTTTAATCGGGTACAAAGTTTCTGATGAAATTGAGTGGATTGTACCGGCAGGACTTACTAAAATCAGGGTTGATGAAATTGTGTATCAGCCAGAAGCATCAGGTCATTACGATTTGTAAAAGGTAGTATTATGAATGTTTTATGGGTAATAACCGAATCCGACATTGAAGATGTCAGGGAATTTTGCAAAGAGCAATACAATCCTTTTTTACAAAATCGGATCAACCGAAATGTTAACCGAAATAATATCCACATAAACAGGGATTTAATCATAAAAACAATGCTTATGTGTTTGTTAGATTCTCAGGACGAATCTGGCCTTTATGGCAATGAAGAAGCCTTTTTCAGGAAAAACTCATTTGTATTGTCCCATCAATTCCTCTTACAAGAGCCTGATATTGAAAATAGGGTAAGAGAACTATTGAATGTAAATGGGTTGGAAAGATATTCCGAGAAAATACCAAAATTTTTTTCGCATAATTTCTTTCATTTGGAGGTAACCAATTGGGCTCTTCTGACAAAACTCTTCAATAGTCTAAGAAATGAATCAACTAAGCATTCTGAAAGAGAGTTAGCTGATTCTATAGACCATATGTTTAAAGGATTTGGCTCAAAACAGGCAAGAGATTTTTTGCAAGTTCTGGGATTATCAAAATATGAAATTCCTATCGGCACCAGAACAATGAAATGGATGAAAGAAGCCGGGTTCCCTGTTTCATTTTCAAGTATTGCACTTCAGGATAAATCATTCTATCATTTTATATCTGATGGCATACAGTTGTTGTGCGAAAAAGCGCATATTTATCCATGTGAACTGGATGCTGCAATAGCTTCCAACTTTGACAAGGATAAGGATCTATGTACTAAAGATAACACTATCTGTTAAACTGTAACATAAATCGATATTACTAAGGCTAGATCAGATTAAAAATGAAACAATAAAACTATTATAGCTTATTTGTTTGTTCCAAATAGTAATAAGGTCCTTTCAAGGCTAAATTGTTTTTTTTCTCAGGAAATTGTTCCTGCACAAATATTCTCACAAAAACAGTGCATAGACAAACCTATGCTTTTCAACTGAAATACATATTCTTAATAGCGAAATATGGTTTGATTGCCAACGGGGCAATAGGAAAACCAAATGAATCAGTTTTATCTCCAACCCGACAGATATTAATAGTATGACCATCTTTCCTTAAAAGGCCTAAATTTGCGGACACTAATTAAAAAACAGAATTAATTCTACTAAATATTTATGACTCCGCTAATTCAACAAAAGAAAGACCGGCTGCTAAAATGGTTTAAAAAATACCACAAATGGCCGGGTTTGATCTTTGCCCTCTTCATTTTACTCTTTGCGA
>CAYQTT010000039.1:0-14706 GCA_964420555.1 uncultured Lentimicrobiaceae bacterium
CATTTTGCGGTTTGCAATTTCATTTTGCGGTTTGCAATTTCATTTTGCGGTTTGCGAAACCATTTTGCGGTTTGCGAAACCATTTTGAGGCTGTCTGCATTTCGCATCAAATTTTGAATGGGGTTCAACTTGTTTCTTTGTAAGTGACATTTAATCATGTCATTACACCTCACCCCCGTCCCCTCTCCTCAAGGAGAGGGGTGACTTCACCCCGAAATATTTATACTAACTCAGCTCTTTCAAACCAAAACTAACACTATCAAACCCATAGTCCTGTCAGGCTGAGCGTAGTCGAAGCCATGTAAAAGCGAACTCTTAAAAATTAATCTTAAGAAACAGCCATGTCAGGCAAAACCAGGACGTCACTATAAATATGAAAGAAGTTTGAATGGGCTTCGACTCCAGCCTGACAAGCTTTTTTGGATTGACTCCTTCAACATTCGATATTCGTTAATCAATATTCGTTATTCTTTTTTTTAGCTTTCAATTTTCGTTTTTCACTTTCAGCCG
The DNA here is from genome assembly GCA_964420555.1 of uncultured Lentimicrobiaceae bacterium. Taxonomy (GTDB): domain Bacteria; phylum Bacteroidota; class Bacteroidia; order Bacteroidales; family UBA4417; genus UBA4417. The sequence goes on from CAYQTT010000039.1 coordinate 511, forward strand.
CATCCATAAAACCAACCCCTCTATCTCAATCAATACCTTATATTATATACATACCATCTTCTCTTATATCATAATATCTTCTACGTGTTCAAAATGTATATACAAATCCTTGTTTGTAATCCTATTAAATATAATTTGTGTCATGTGCTGTCATGACAATACGTCACCATATGACACATATGTAAGTGCATTTAAAGTAATTTAATAGCAATTAAATGCACTTAATAGCAATTGATTACTATTTTATCAACAGTTCGGGACTATGGCACGGTTGTTGGCTAATTACTCTCCGGAACAAAAAAAATAAAATTCAGAAAAATTTTGGTAGTGTGTTCAAAACAATTATCTTTGCGGCGAATGAACACTCTTAAATAACAGATTATGAAAGAAATTTTCAGCAAGCGCTTACTTAATGCACGGAAACAAGCCAATCTTTCGCAGGATGAGCTTGTGGCGCTGATTGACGGTAAAGTGAAAAAGACAGCCATCGCCAAATACGAACGCGGCGAAATGATGGCTGATGCTGATGTGGTGGAAGCCCTCGCAAAAGCCCTTAACCAAAGGCCCGATTATTTCTACCGCCCGTTTACCATCGAAATCGCGAATGTCGAATTCCGTGCCAAGTCGAGCCTGGGTACCCGTAAAGAGGAATCGCTCCGGCAGATGATTTCCTCGCGTATCGAGCGCTATGTGGAGCTCGAACAACTCCTTAATGTAAGCACAAGCTTCGAAAATCCGTTCAGCGGCCGTATGATCAGCACGCAGGACGATGGCGAAGCCGCTGCCCGACAGTTGTACTCAGCCTGGAACCTCGGTACCGAAGCCCTGGGTAAAATAATGGGCATACTCGAGGACAATGGAATTAAAGTTATCGAAATTGAAGCCGACGAAGCTTTCGATGGCTACTCGGCTACCGTTAACGGAAATATCCCTGTAATTGTGCTCCGCAGCAACAACAATACTACCGAGCGTAAACGGTTTACCGCCCTGCACGAACTGGGGCACCTGCTTTTCGAATTCAGCAGTGATGTTTCCGCTGCCGAAAAGGAAAGAATATGCTCGCGCTTTGCCGGTGCTATGCTTTTACCTGCTGAAAACCTGCGCAACGAACTTGGCCGTTTCCGCTCTGCTATTTCGGGGTATGAGCTGGGGCTTATCAAGGATAAATACGGTATTTCGGCTATGGCTGTGGTGCTGCGTGCTTTTCAGTCGGAAATTATTACAAAGTTCACCGAAATCAAACTTATAAACTATTGCCGACAAACGCCTCTCGAAACGCATATAGATTCTAATTCAGGCACCGACAATGCCAGCCGTTTCAACCTTTTGTTATCGCGGACGCTAAGTGAAGATATTATATCTCAAAATAAGGCTGCCGATTTAGCCTCCCTTACACTCGACCAATTTTTAACCAAATACCAGTCCGATGATAAATAAAATAGCTATCGATCCGGTCCTTGTAAGGGATTTCGGCAAACTTCAGCTGCTGACATCCCTGCAACGACTCAACATGGAGATACACACTACCTCCATGGCCGGTACATGCAGCCAATGGTCCGAAAACCCGTCGGACTGCCTGGCAAGCGTGTGCAACACTATATACGTGGTAACCCTGAGCAACGAGGAGCTTGCAAAGGCATTTGCCATCAGCAGGGCATTTCCCGGATTGTCGCACCCCGAATATACCGTATTGTACCTGGCACATTATTATGGGTTCGAACTGGTAACCGGCGATTCGCGCATGTATAAAGTTGCCTGCGAAATGAATATTACTGTTCATAATTACCTCTGGTTGTTCTGCGAACTGGTGGGAGCCAGCGAGCTTTCCCTGGATGAAGCTGTGGTAAAATACTATGAACTTGCGAAATCAGTAAACCGCCATGCCATTTGGGAAGAGCCCACAGTAGCTTTGTACGAAGCCATGGCCGAGCGCAAACGAACCGCTTAAATCCGCAGGAACCATGAAGATAAACCGAATATGGCATGAGATAAAAAGTGTTTTGCGGGATGATATTCCGGAGAAAGATTATTTTTTATCTAACGAAGAACTTATTGCGTTTATTGAAACCGAATATCATGAATATACAAAAGCCAAAATTGTTTATGCAATTGCGGAACATACAAAGCAACGATCAGAATACGATTTATCAGTAATAAGCTTGCTTGGGTTGCGGCAGAGTTATTGGATGCTGAGCAAACCCCGAAAAATATATGCACCCATATTTGATCAAAGGATATTAACCGAAAAATTATTAGGCAAACCTTCCCCCGGTTTACCTCCTCCTGTTGGATACGCTGCTAACTGAAAACCTTCGCGGTACGTGAAGATTGTCCGAAATTTTAATAAAACTGCTTAATTGCACAAATTGCATGTACTTCTGTCATATTGAGCAGCCTGCACTGAGCTTGTCGAAGTGAAGTCGAAATGCCCTCGTTTAACTCAGGAATGAGTAACTATGACAGGTATAGCTGGGCTGACAGAAAGCCAAGCAGAAATACATTAAACAGGTTCGTAACAAAATTCTGACATTCACTAAGGTAAAAACACCGCAATAAAAATTCTTTTTTTAAAAACACAGTAAATTTTACACCTGAATAAAAATCAGTGGTTACTGAACTCATAGTGTGAAATTTACCCCTAAATAATTAGGATCATGAACTATAATATCAAAAAGTTGAATACGTTCAACACCCTAGGAATGATTATTTCCAACAACGAGGCTGCCTTCGAAGGCTTTCCCGAAATCATCGAAGTTAAAGATAGCTTTTTAAGCAAGAAAGCCCGGATCTCGGTTTTGCTTTCGGAGCTTAACAAGCCTTTTGCCGAAGTGATTGGTGTAAAATCCGACAGCAGGAATCAGTTGCGCACAGCCCTCAGGCTGGCTATCGGTACCGGTATTACCGTGGCTAAAAAACAGCAGAATGTACCTCTTTTAAATTCATTAAAGAGTTATAAAACCTCGCTGAGCCGCACCAATACCCACGATTTGCCCGAGATGGCCAACCGTGTTTACGCCGAGTTAAAGCAAAATGAAACGGTAGCAACAGGCGCCGGCTTAACCGCGGATAAACTGGAAGCTTTGCATGACCTTTCATCCACGTTCAGGGAGATAACCGAATCGACCGATTACGAATTCAGCACACGCAAAGCAGCACGCAGGGAGTTGATAACACTGGTATCGGAATGCAATACCATCCTCAGGGACGAGATTGACGCCTATGCCGGGCACTGCAGGGATACCTTCCCAGGTTTTTACAATGCCTATGTTACTGCCCGCGCACCACGCAAAAGCAGGAAGAAAAAAAGCTCCGTAAACACTGCGCTCTGCGATATTTCGGGTACTGTAACTGACGGCGTAAGTGGTTTGCCTCTTCCCAATGTTACCATCAATCTGCAGGGACGCGATGTATCCACCACCACCGATGCCGATGGATACTATCTTTTCGACGAACTACCAGCCGGAAATTACATTGTAACTTGCCATACTACCGGCTACAATGTTCCGGAAAATGTAACAGATGATGTTGCTGCCGGCGAATCGGTGGTTATCGATTTTGTGCTGATGCCTGTGGTTAACCCGGTTAGCAACTAAAATCAGTGCCGCTTATTAACTTTAATTAGTCTTCTTTACACCAGAACAGCCCGGGGGACCGGGCTGTTTGCTTTTGTGGGGAGTGATTAAAAATCAGTAGGAGTGGAGGAGAGGATGTTAGTTTGTACCGACACTGAATATTTGGCTATGCCTCATATAATCGGTTCACTAAGATAAAATTCAGACTGGGAAATTATGGTTCTCAATTTACATTTTTATAAATCCTCTCGAAGCAACAGTGTTATCAAATGAGATATTCATTAAATAATAACCTTTTGCTATGTCAGATAAATTTATTTTAACAGCTTTTAAATTAGTGTATTCCAGCTCCTTAATTTTAGTTCCGGTTGAAGTGAAGAGCATAATTTTCATCTTACTTGATTCCTTGTTCAGTGATATATTGCAAAAATCTGTAACAGGATTTGGATAAATATTTATCTTACTACCCGATTCAATATCATTAACCCCTGTTGCTGTTTCGAGTGTTCTAACTAACCTTACATAATTATTAATGCGAACAGCATCACCTTGTGGTCCACGTCCGTATGGGAAATCTGACGGATCACCAATCATAATATCTGATTTTTGTGAGCCTGCACCGTGTACGTCCTGCCACTCATTGTACAGATAACACATTGCCCGGCCAAATGGGATATAACAGCCGTCGAAGGTAGGGCCATCTAGAAGTACAGTTCCCGACCAAAAATAAGGATAGTCCAATTCGCCCGCTTCATTAATAATCGTACTACAGTTAAAAAAGTTAATGTCAATTGCCGGAGATGAGGTTTTTTCAGGTGACCGCGTGTAATCAACAATGCTCTGAAGCTCTTTTATATTTGGCATGCGCCAGTCATTGAATCCCAGATAATTGATGTTATTTTTTTCATGGACCCAGGCCAAAGCTTCCTGCCAGTTTAAACCTTGCTGGCTATCGTCTTTTGCCCACATTAGCCCTGTGGCCGTATCAGTAACAGTACCATCTTTTTTATCAATAAAATTATTGATTCCATAAGTAGTATTACCACGAACATATCGTACATATAATTCATTATAGTTTGTCCATGAGGGAGGTAAATATTTTTTGTATCCTTTCAGCCTGCCATCAGCAAAATTTACACCAAAAATAGTTGGCTGGTTTTGCTGTGTAGTACTTACATACTCAGTACCTGACCAGTCCTGACAATCAATAACCCTTTCGTCACCTGTGCCGCTCCCATATTCAAACTCAAAATAGGTTGTATCGATAAAAGGAACATAACCTTCCGTTGAAAAAACATCAGATCCGTTTTTACCACTAAACAGGAAAATAGAATATAGCTCCTTTATAGTTGGCATACGCCAATCGTCGTAGCCACCGGTTTTGTTTGTGCCTGCTCCTGCAACTGCATCATTCCACGCCATTTTTGAACCACGTTCCTTAATCCACATTAAACCGGTATTGTTATCGGTTATGGTACCATCATTATTGTCGGTATAAGAGGGCATTGCCCCGGTGTAGCTGGCATCCTGGCCATAAAAGTTGTCACCTTGCAATGGTTCAGGGATTTCACCATTGTTGTTAAAAAACCTGGTTTGATTTGTTTCAACAATGGGATAGGACAATGTTTGACAATATCCAATTGAAGTTATTAATAAAGTCGAAACGAAAATTGCTGTAATTTTTAAAAACCCTTTTTTGCTCATTTTGCTTATTTTAAAATTATTTATTGGGTTTTGACTCCCGGATTACAAGAGGGTTTAAACAAGGGTGCTGAAAACTTGTACAGTAAAATAATCGGTTAAGGTTTCGGCGCACTCCACCTGTTATTATTATTACTGCATTCCGGTTACTATTGCGCCACAAAATGGCTTCTCACTACCTCCATATATGCATTATATTTAAGTGCTGTGCGCCACCGGCTACAATGTACCGGAAAATGTAAACGATGATGTTGCTGCCGGCGAATCGGTAGTAATCGATTTCGTGCTGATGCCGGTGGTTAACCCGGTTAGCAATTAAAATCAGTGCCGCTTATCAACTTTAATTAGTATTCTTTACAACAGAACAGCCCGGAGGACCGGGCTGTTTGTTTTTGCTGATTAAGATCTATTGGAGTGGGGGAGAGGGAGTTAAATTTGAATGACGCAATTTGCATATGCGAACTAGCATGGGCGTAGTTTTTCATTCACCATTCATTTTCAAGTCCTAACTAGTACTATTTTTCGTATGCCTCAATAGTTCTTACAAGTGCATCCGAAAACTTGTATATATCATCTAATGTAGTAAGTTCATTCTTTGCTTCTTTCTTCTGTTCATCAAATATTCCGATGAAATTTTTTCCATTACCCAAATACAGCCTACAAATTGATTTTCTATTATTATCATCAAGCAAAATAGCAAAGTAGGACTGTGCATCTCTATAGTGTATTCTAGAAGCTGGTATTTTTTGTCTAAGAATGGATTTTACAATCATGAATGCTTCTATTTCTTCATCCGTAGTTACTACTTTATTAGCAGTTTCAACCGGAACTTCTACAACTGGTGCTGCATTAGCTTCTTTATCTGCTTCTTTTTCGATAGTTAGTGCAGATTTAAGTCTTTCAGTAATCAAATCACTTATATACTGCTGTACAGATTTTTTTGTAAGGTTTGTGAATTGCTCTAATACTTTTGCAGTTATAACACTTGGATATACTTGTTTAGCAAAGTGTTTTACAAATTCTGGTGATGGGTTGTTTAATTCTTGTGTGAGTATGTTCTTTAATTCTATTGTAAATTTCAGTTCTGAAGCTGTATTGATAATGCTATCAACATCATAATAAGACTTGTGAAACTTCTTAAGTTCTTCAATCTGGTTATCTTTTATTTCAGTTATATTAAACTCCAAAAATGGTTTTTCATCCATTTTATTAGGTGCAACCAAATCCGAGTAGAAACGATAAATGATACCATTTGTAAGTATTCCAAATCTAGCTTTAGAAACATGAAAGTATCTTAATAATTGCCCATCATGAATACTTAGGTTTTGCGCCCAATGTTTACATTCAATTAGAATAGTAGGTTTACCATCTCGAAAAATAGCATAATCAATTTTTTCGCCTTTTTTTGTTCCAATATCAGTAATGTATTCCGGCATTACTTCCATAGGGTTGAATACATCATAACCAAGACTTTGTAAAAATGGCATTATAAATGCATTCTTTGTAGCTTCTTCTGTTAGCACTTGGTCTTTTAGCTTTATTACTCTATCGCTAATCTGCTTAATCTGGTCTTTAAAATCCATAATACTAGTATGTTATAAGATGGTTAGAATTAAAATTGAATGAACAAATATACAAAAACAATATTTATATGAACTATATTTAAAATAAAGAGGGTGAAGGTTTACTTTCCCCTTCTGCATTTAATAATACGTAAAGATTTTAAATATTGCAACGAACACGCATACCCGCATTTGCTATAGCGTTTGTTAGCGGTTCGTGCTTATGACAGCCTGCTATATTTAAGTGACAAGTTTGCACAATGTGTTCTGCCTAAAGCGATGGCTTGCAAGCTCTTTTTATTTTTCGCTTTGGTTGCATAGTGTATTATGAAAAAAATATAATGTGCTTATAAAAGCGTTGGCGACTTTAGAAATACTTTTTCTTTGGAAGTATATCCTCATCAGGTAGCATGTCAGCATCCACAACTGGAATTCTCAAATTACCGCAAAATGTTCCAAAGGATTTTAGAAATCCTAAGTCAACTTTTTTCTTTTGCCGTCTATCGGAAATTACTGCAATTGCAATGTAGTTGTCAATGCTCAAACCTTTGTCGGTGTATTTTTCAATAAGCTTCTTATGGATTGATTCAATTGTTCTTCCTGAAGAAACAACATCTGTCAAAAAGATGATATTTTTTATTTCCTCAATTTTCAATTCGGGTTCTGACGATTCTAAAACCTCCTGTAAAGAATAGTTCTTTTTGTCGCCTCTTGAACCAACGATAAAATTTCTCATGCCTGTCGCAACAGAAAGTTGACTTGCAATAATTGCCCCCCAAAAGTCAATTCCTATTAAAAGCGTGCTTTGATTTTTGTCTGTACCAATTTTTGTTTCTATCCAACCTCTTGATTGTCTTACAATGTCAGGAAGTATCGCTATAGAAGAATCTGTAAGAAGAGAATTCATCGAAACCCAGCCAAGAGAAATATCTTCTCCATTATTAATTACAAATCGTCCGAATTTATACAACTTTCCTTTTTTTATAACCTTAATTAAGTCCTCTTGAATTGATTCATCAATTAATTCAGCAGTATCAATTCTAAACTCGTATGGTTCTGCGTCCATAAGTTTCCATTCACCCCGTTGGTCATCATCTTGGTGTCCTGTTGGTTTGAACTCTATTGTCCTTACTTGGGTTGATGTATCTGAGTCAAATGCAATTACATTTGCTTGGCGACTTAGAATTGAATATTCTTTTTTTGCAGGGTCAACGACTTTCATGCCTATCCTGCCGGACATAACAAACAATTGATTGTTGTGAATATTCTGTGCTCCTTGATGAGTATCACCAAAGAGCCACAAAACTGGAGATTGTCTTAGAGTGCTTTGAATTCTTTCTTTTAGTACTTCACCTGTCCTCCAAAAATGGCTATCAAAAAATCCGTCTTGGTCAATTGGGAAGGTTCTTTCAAAGTAATTCAATGGGAAATGACTTCCAACAATAATTAGATTATTTGGATTGTCATATTCTTTAATGGCTTCAACAATTGTATTAATCTCAAAAGAGGATAATATTCCCGGCTGGTCTTTTCCACCTCTGTTCAGAGTTGAATCTAATGAAAGAAAATAAGTGTTGTCTGACACAAGAGATATTGCATACCGTTCTTCCTTTTTAAGCGCATGTCCATAGGAAAATTTTTCTGCAAAGCGATAAAACTCCGTTCTTGCTTCTGCAAGCTTTCCTTCTTTGTCTAGGTCTCTATCAAAATCGTGATTTCCAATACATACACCTACATTTTCATTTCTTATTGAAAGCATTTTTGCTATATATTCAAGGATGAGTTGAGCGTGTTCAAAATTTTTGAAATTTCCCTTTCCTCTATCAATAAAATCTCCTGTCGCAATAATACAATCAATTTTTCCAATTTTTCTAACGATTTCTAAGAGAGGCGTTAAGTATTGCTCATAGTAATCCTTCCGGAAATGTTCTTTTGAACTTGCATCAATGTCATGTAAATGAAAATCCGTGAGGTGAAGTATTTTTTTGTTCTTTATCATTCGGTGGTGTCGGTTAGTTTGTATACTGCATCAGGAATAACGTCATTAATTCTTGTCAGTGGAATAAGTTTAAAATTTTCTTTGAAAACCTCAGGTTCTAATAAACTACTTAATACTACTGCGTAGTTTAATTCACAACCTAAAAGTTCTGCATATGCCTGTGCAATTTTTATCTCTGTACCACCTATTACGAAATCTCCTATGTAAATGTATTGTATGCCCTTTTTAAAATTCTCAAAAAGTTCAATGTCAAATAACTTATGCTTTGGCCCCAAATGGTCAATTGTATCATATCCTTTGTTGATAAGAAAGCTAACAGCAGATGCAAATGGGCTACCTCGTAAACTAACCGCTAATAATTTTATGTTTGAAGAGTTAGGGTTGAATGATTTGGGCTGTGTTTTATCGTTGATAAATTCTGAAATTTTATCTGCCATAAAAAGGCATACCCAAATAAATATGCTTGGCTCTGAAATTATTTTTGCTGCATCAAATTCAATATTGGCCGCAACTACAGTTGAAAGTAATCTCTGTTTGACTTTTTTATGGCAAGACTTAATAGCCTTTACTAAAAATTCTTGTTCAACCTTTTCTATCTTTTTTACAAGTCCGTTAACTATATCATTCTGACTTGAGGTGCAACAAACTTTTATGACATCAAATTCCTCGGGGTCTGCTTCCTGTTTTGGTCGTTTTGTTGGTTCTGTAATGCGAAGAATAGATTCAACAACTTTGTCCCCGAAAGATTCATTATGTATAAAAATTAATGGTCGTTTTTTAACACTTACCGTTTCGCTAAAAAAATTTTCAAAGGGTCTTTCAGTATCTACAACACCTCTGAAACTTACCACCAAAGGAAGGTCTGGATATATGTCAAGGTATATTTTTTCCAATAGTTTAATGCTTGATTGCAAAATTGTTTGATGTTTAATCAAACAGTTGCTGTGCCATATCAATGCTTTAAATCTTATATAGATATAATCTCCTTTATGAATTATTAGTTTATTAATCATGATTTCAATTTGTTTGAAGGGATTTCAAAAGTTATCCGTGTTCCTCTTAGTTTGGAATTGAAATTCCTGTAAAATCCATTTTTATAGTCTATAGGACTTGCATTAGAATCCATTTCATTTCCTAACACTTCCTTTGCTGTTTGTAATCGAGTTCTAAAATTCTCAAAATTGAATTTGTCATTTGCTGCTTTCCAATTGCTTGCTGCCCAACGCAGTTCACAATCAACAGAAGATAAAACAATGTATCCATCACTATCAATGATGTCGTCAATTGCTTTTCGTAAACCAATTTCATCTCTTGTCATCAGGGACGCATTTACGAGTGCATCAATATCTTTATTCATTTTTAAATCAGCTACCCATGTTTGATTTCTTTTCATGGAGGTAAGGAAACCTATACCGCTGTCACACACACAAACTGTTACACCTCTTGACGATTTTTGTAAGCCAACAAAAGCAGTGTCTTGTCCGTGAAGCAAAGAGTTGACGACAAGTTCTGCAACAGTCATTGTGAGCAGATTTATAATGTGTTGTTTCCAGTCATCATAAAAATCTTCGTAAACAAAAAGAGAATCAATTCTTCTATATAAATCTTCGACAATAAGTTCTTCTCGTTTAGTTTCCTTCCAGTCGTTTAATTTTGTTTTGTCTTTAAGAAGTTCCTCTTTATTTGGTATATCATTAAAGAATAAAACTTTTGAATTTGGATTTGTTGGTTTAATAATCATTCCCCCTATTAAATTAGGATGCCATTGCAAAATGTCTAACTCATGTGCAACTTTGAAGAAATTTATGTCTGAAAGAAACCGCAACATATATGGATCCCAATTCATAATTAGCCGTGGGGCTTCGTCAAAATGCTTTCTTACACTCTTTGCAATTGATAAAAATGCCGTCAATGCTGACATATTCACTTTACCTGATTGTATGTAAGTGAAGTCCCAAACTATTTGTGGTTTTTCTCCACGCTTTAGTTGCTCTCTCAAATGGTCAAGCTTAGGAGCAATGTTCCTATATAAACCATTCCAACTTGAAAGAGTGCCTACATTTATTAATATTACATCTTCCATTTATTTTTTCAATTATTCAATGTAGTAAGGATAATAATTATGTGCTTGTGCAAAAGAAAATGCAAAGCAACTTACGCTAGGTTGCTGGTGGCGTTCCTTCTCTTTTGCTTTAGCGAAGGATATCAAACAAGGCTTGTCCGAAATTATCTGTTTGTTCACTTATTTTCTGTCCTATTAGTTACGCTGTTGCCATAGCATGACCACTAATGAGTCTATATACGCAATATTGCGTATATTTCTTCTTTGTGAGTAGTTGCATATTTGATTCATAGCAAACCAAAACACCACGCTAATATATAACTTTATTAAATACAACTTATTCGTTAAACTAATTTATCCTATTGATATTCCTTAATTTGTTATTTCTCACAAAGTTCTTTCAGCTTATCGAGTGCAGCAGGGTAGGAGTGGTTCATATAATCAAGAAAATCTTCGTTGGTGTCTAAGTCAACAGTTACGGTTGTATTTCCCTGTCCGCCCGGATCTTCGTCGAAGGTATAGTTTTCAAATCCGTTAGCCCATTTTTCCACATCCGGGCCTTCTGTAATTTCCTTGCCGGCTTTAAAAAGACCATAATGTTGTGTCGAAACAAAGCGGTTGGGAATGTTTTCAGCTATCCTGGAAACCATGCCTCCCTTTTCTCCTTTGTCATCTACGCCAATAAACAGAATTTTATTTCCCTTGTCCCAGCTTCCTTCATAGGTGGATGTAGGGTTAAACATGTAAGTCCATTGCTCATACGTTGATTTATTGCTTATGCCAAGCATAAAATCATATATCCTGCTCGCAGGTGCATTGATGCTTACTGTGAATTGTAGTTTTTCCATACTATAAATGCCTGTTAATTAATCTTTAGTGTTGTTATTTTCCGTCATGCCTGGCAGTAGGTTAACATAGCGCCCGCTGGTGCCAAATTCCATCTAACAATAGTAAACACCGTGCCTAAAATGTTGTTCAACTTTCGACAAACATATCCTCCTGCTCCCGCGCGAACTTTTCTCACCGAAGGTAATCCTTGCGCATGAGCCTTGAATTATAAATTCCATATTCCAGAAGTTTTTCTGTTTAACTGCCAGTGATTAAAGCGGAGAACGTGGTTTGCCGGATCATGTTATTGTTGTAGATTTGAATTAACCACGCAAAAGGATTTACGCGACAGCGGAGGCCCGAAAGGTGGCTATATTTAACGATTAAAGCATTTATTCAGCTGTTTGCTAACCAGGCACATCAATACCTCATTTGATTTTAGAACCTGATTATAGAGGTTAGGTTATAACATTTCAGAAGGTAGTAAAGTTGAATAAATTTTAATTTTTAAATGCACTTAGTAATGGATTGTACAGTATTTGTCTTACTTTTGAATAAAGGGATTCCGGAGCAGGAATCAAATGTCTTTACTAATTTACTCATTATTTAAAACATAGTCTTCCTTCCATTTTTTACATCCGGTTATGAAATTTTATTTTTTATTCACAATCCTGACCAGCATCGCGTTATACGTTTCAGGTCAAACACAACCCATCCTTCAAGCGGGGCATATGCCTGAAGTACCCACGAAATCCTCCTTTGGGAAAGGGATAACCCGGTACACTGAAATAACCGGGGATACATTGCTGGAGCAACTTCATCAAAGGCAACTGCAATATAAATTCATGATGACCGGCAAACAAGCGATGGACAGTTTAGTTACCCAGCTATACAACGAATACAGTTTCGAACTGGAAAGTAATTACCGGTTTTCATTTACCTTCGATAAACAGGAAAAGCAAATCCGTTTTTCAGAGCACAGCTGGAATTTCTATCTGAATAAATGGCAGGATTATAAAGAAGAATATGCGTACGACACGGACGGAAACATGGTTTCAAAGTTTGTTTCGGAGTGGAACAACAATGTAAATGACTGGTCGCCGGTTACAAAGGATGAATTTTCCTATGAAACAAATAACAGGCTTTCCGAAACCATCCAATATGTCTGGTTGAATACCGCCTCCGAATGGTCGCCATCAGCAAAACAGGATTATAAATACGATTCGCATGGAAGTGACACTTTGCACTGCAGCTATTTGTGGAATGTCAACAGCCATGAATGGGTAAACAGCGCCAAAGAGGAAAGAACTTACGATGAGGCAAACCATCTTACATCCTACCGATACTCGCTTTGGAACACCGAAACGAATGAATGGACCCCTTTCCTGAAAACCTTATTTGAATTCGACAGCACAGGGAACATGGCAAGTTACTCCGAATATATGTTCATTTTGATCCCGGAAAGCTGGATAGGTCAAATTCGGGAGGAATATCAATATAATGCAAACAATTATAGGGTTTTAGATGAAAGCTTTTCATGGAATTTATTATTGAACGACTGGACCAGAAACTCAAAAACTGATTATACATACCTCGGCGATGGGCGAGAAATAGCACAGGAATTCAGTGTTTGGGATGAGAATGGAAACTTCTGGGTACCAGCATCGAAGTTGGTTACGACATACAGTAACGATGCCGACACTATTACCAAAATTGACTATTACTGGAAGCTGGCAATTAACCAATGGATTGAAATTAACAAATACCAGTCAATGTATAGCCCTTCAGGGTTCGAATTACTCCGGACAGTTTACTTATGGAATAGCAGTATCCTGGAATGGGAACCCAGATACAAATATGATTTTACCCCTGATGAAGAAAACAATCTCACAGAGGTTGTATCTTCAACCTGGTTCGGATCTGCATGGTTTCCGCAATACAGGGAAACTAATACATTCAACAATGCCTTCGCAAGGGATGGATTACTGATTCCATTTCAGGTAAGTTATGATTATTCCGGTTATGATTACATGATGGTTAAGTCAGTCAATTCGGTATGGAGGACCGATTTGGGCACCTGGCAAATCGTAGGACAGAAAGAGTATTATTTTTCACCATCAGCAACATCCAGCGTGCCTGAAACTACCTTCAAAGCAATCGTATTTCCGAATCCTGCAAATGAATATTTCATTATACGCCTTCCGGCAAACAGTGAATTCAGGATTGAACTCTTCAACAGTCAGGGACAGGTTGTTTTAAGTAAATTCGCATCCGGTGAAGAGAAAATCAGCCTGCAGAAATTACCTCCTGGCATTTATCCATACAGGATAGCTGTAAGCGCAAAAGAATGGCCAGGAATATTGATAAAACGATAGATCGGTTTGCCACCTCCGCTACCGCGCGAACTATCTCACCACAGGTAATCCTTTCGCGTGGTTCTATAAATTCAAAACTATAACATCATTAAGTAAG
>CAYQTT010000040.1:0-12295 GCA_964420555.1 uncultured Lentimicrobiaceae bacterium
TATCGGAGTTTACCATTCAGCTAAAGCCGGAAAAGGAAAGGGATATTAAAACGGAGGCGTTTATGAAATTGCTTCGCGAAGAACTGAAAAAAGAGTTTTCGGGAGTTAATTTTTCAATGGCAGTTTTGGGCTTATTACCCAAACAGGCGCCCATTAAAATTATCTTGAGCGGAAACAACTTGAACCTGGTAATGAAAACAGGGAATGAACTGAAAGCAGCTATTGAAAAAATTCCCGGTGCCGATAATGTTCAGTTATCGGTTGAAGAAGGAAGCCCTGAATACAAGGTGATCCCTGACAAAGATAAAATGCAGCGCTTAGGATTAACGACGGCCTATGTAGGATTAAATCTACGAACTGCCATTACCGGTAATGATGATGCCACCTTAACCGAAAATGGCACCGAATACCCTGTTCGTATATGGCTGGATGACTTCGACCGGAGAAACTTTGAGGACGTGCAGCGCCTTTCCATCGTAAATCCAATGGACATTCCTATTGAAGTGTCTCAATTTGCTGAAGTGAAGCAGGATAATTCGCCTTCACTGCTCGAACGACTGGATCGGCAACCTTCCGTTACCATTACCTCAGAATCGTTTGGCAGGCCCTCGGGAACTTTGGCTGACGACGCGATAAGCTTCCTCAAAACCCGCCCTTTACCCGAAGGAGTAAAACTGACCTGGGGTGCCGATATCAAAACGCAGAATGAAAGTTTCGGAGCTTTGGGTTCGGTTCTGCTAATCTCATTTTTACTCATTTACCTGATTATGATCGCCCTTTACGACAGCTATATTTATCCGTTTGTGGCTTTGTTTGCCATACCAATGGCTGGCATTGGAGCCTTCCTTGCATTAAACTTATCATTAAACCATTTAACCTTATTTGCCCAGTTAGGATTAATCATGTTGATGGGATTGGTAACAAAAAATGCAATCCTGATCGTGGATTTTACTAACCAGTTAAAAGCACAGGGGAAGCATTATAAAGAAGCATTGATCATCGCTGGCAAAGAGCGTATGCGCCCTATTTTAATGACAACGCTGGCGATGGCTATAGGAATGTTGCCTATTGCATTGGCCAAAGGAACAGCCAGCGAATGGAAAAACGGATTGGCCTGGGTTATTATCGGCGGTTTGCTATCGTCAATGATTTTGACTGTTTATCTGGTTCCTATGATGTATTACATAGTGGATACGATAAAGGAAAAAATAGCAAATCGCAAGGCAATCCGAAAAGTTGATAAGGCAAATTTGATAAGGGAGTGAAAAAGGATGTCGGATTTGAGATGTTTGGTGTAGGATGGCGGATGTTGTAAATATATAAAACAAACAATCTGCAGCCTATAATCAGATTTTTTCCTGAATCTTCCGACTTCCGTCTCCCATCTTCCTACTCCCGACTTCTTACTCCCTACTCCTTACTCACTTCACCATCTAAAACATTCTTAATCCCCCATAAAATGAAAAAAGCACTCAATCTACTGCAATTAATTTTAGTCTTACTACTCCTTTCTTCCTTTCAAAATCAAAACAAGGAAACATTCAATCTGACAATTGATGTAAAAGAATTACGCAATTCAACTGGCACTGTGCTTTTTGCATTGTACAACAGGGAAGATGCGTTTCCTGATGAGCATTATAAAAAGTACCTTAAAAAACTTACAGGTAAAATAGTGAAAGGAAATTCATCCGTAACATTCGAGAACCTTCCGGCCGGAAAATACGCGGTTAATATCCTTCACGATGAAAACAATGATGGAAAAATCAAAAAAGGATTGATCCTGCCGAAAGAAGGAATCGGGTTTTCCAATTACCAATCCATCGGCTTATCCAACAAACCTGCATTTTCTAAGGCATCATTTCAATTACAAAGCGACAAAATAGTAAAAATCAAAATCATTTATTTCTAAGTAATAGAATGAAAAGGAACCCGGGTTTAATACTGTTTTTACTGATTCTTGTCGCTAGCAGTTATGCGCAAGAAAAAGAGCCTTTCCATGGGATCGGGCTGCCTGTAATATCCCAGGTAAACCAGGGGAACAGCTATATCACTTTCCCAACGGATATAGGCAATATTGAACCCTTAATGTTCGAAGCGAATCTGATCCCGAATTTTTACATTCGGAAAAGTAAAAACTCCCGCTTAATGGGTGTGCTTACCCCACAGATTATCCTCAGGATGTATGAAGAAAGGTCCTATCCGGTTCGCACGCCGAGTTACATCCCACAGGTAACTGTATATTATATGCTTACAGAGTTTGAGAGTTCCCAAAACCTGAGTTTATACGGCCGCTTCGCGCATCACTCCAATGGGCAGGATGGAGCTTTCTTCCTGGATATGGGTGAAGTGAACGTGGTATCCGGCGATTTCTCAAGGAATTATTTTGAAACCGGGATTATTAAAACAAATATCAATACCCGGTTTAACGCATACCAGTTTTTTAAAACATCAATCGAAATTCATCCCCAGGGTTGGGGCAGCAATGAACTCCAGGGCTTATACAGCAGGTACCGCTGGCATAATTCCGTCTCCATTTTTAAACTGCCAACCAAAAACACCAAGCACCCAAAAAACACCTCTGATATATCATTAAAAGGTGAAGCTACATGGATGTTTGGCGATGTAAACCATTGGAATACGTTTTCGGATAACAGACTGAACCTGAGTCTTACCTTCTTTTACCATCCAAAGTTTCTGGAGGATATCGGGTTGTTTATCCAGTATTTTCATGGCTCCGATTATTACAATATATATTTCGACCATAGGCTGGATGTAATTCGGTTTGGATTAATGACAGAAAAGTTGAGGTTTTAAAACGTCCTTGGCCGAAATTGAAAGGGTAAAACTATAAATTACAACGTCACATTTGATTCATTCTACTGCGATGCTAAAGAAATACAGAAATATCATCAGTGCAATTCTGCTCCTGGTTTCGCTTGATTCAAAAAGTCAAACAGTAAACTATTCACCTAAGTATTTCGGGCCGAACGCACTTCCGGTTCCGGAGTTTACTGATGCTACAATTGCTGAATTTACTACATTAAGCGTTTCGTGGAATTACTATTCCGGGTTTGGCGACCGAACTTTAAATCCTTTTATCAAAGCCGAAATCCCCCTTATACGCTCAAAAGTTTCATTTAAGATTTGGGGTACAGCCGCAGAACGATACAACACTACGTTGGATATCCGCGACAAACGCGCCTCCACTGAAGATGTTCCGGTTGGAACAGCGAATGGCGATGTTTACGTTCAAACCAGGATACTTTTATTCGAAGAACAGAAGATACAGCCTTCTATTATTTTAAATTCTACGTTAAAAACCGCTTCAGGGAATAATTTCGGAGCCCGCCGCTATTTTGATACACCCGGCTATTACTTCGATCTTGAAATCGGGAAATCTTTTCCCGTTGAATCTACATTGCTGAAAAAGATTCGACTGGTAGCCGACGCTGGGTTTTTATGTTGGGAAACCACCAACAGCAAGCAAAATGACGCATTAATGTATGGCGCTAAAATAATTATGAGTAACAAAAATATAGAGTACGAAAACTCAATTTCAGGATACAGCGGCTGGATCAACAACGGCGATCATCCCATGGTTTATTCCAGCCACCTCACTCAAAAGAATAAGAGAATTAACTTTTTCGGCCAGTACCAGTATGGGATCCGCGATTTTCCTTACCATCATATCTGATTAGGTTTTATTATATCAATTGAAGCCTTAACACCGGATTATAAATAATAAACATTTTAGCTGTGGATTAACAAAGAAACAACAGCTTGTAAAAGAAAGAAAAGAGTAAAGGCCTTCAAAAAGTATGTTAAAAATTAAAGCTTACACAAATGACAAATAAATCGAGAAGCACTGAAGATGAAATAGCACAGGCTGCATATACTGTTTTTCTTCTGTACGGATACCATGGGACAACTCTTCAGCAGATTGCAGGCAAAGCCGGTGTCAATAAATCAGCTATACATTATTATTATCGCTCAAAGGAAAAACTCTACAAAATCGTTGTCGGATTAATGACTGATTTGATACTATCCACAACATTTAATTTTTCTTTAGACCGCGAAAGACTAACAGAAGCAACCTGGTTTTTGTACACAGAGCTTTACAACAACCGGATTTTATTTGAAAAGACAATTATGGAATTATACCCCGATGATTGGGAACGCAAGGCAAAGGATTTGAATACCTGGCTCGAGTTTTCAAATATGTCTCTTTCCTATGCTAAGTGAAGTTCTAATTGGAAATTAGTAAGTCAATATCATGATAACAAAAAATAAACTGCTCATCTTCACTTTGGTTTTAATTACGCTGACCGCCTGTGACGAAATGTTTGATTATTCGCCTTATGCGATTGATTTTAGCGAACAAAACAGAAATGTGAATCAGAAAAATATCGAAAAATTACTTCAGCATGAACCTGATGATACCATTACAATAGCTCTAACTGGAGACACACATCGCTTTTATGATCAAATGGATCGCTTTGTAAATAAAGTGAATCAGGACTCTTTGGTTGATTTAGTAATACATGTGGGCGATATGGCCGATTTTGGAT
The DNA here is from genome assembly GCA_964420555.1 of uncultured Lentimicrobiaceae bacterium. Taxonomy (GTDB): domain Bacteria; phylum Bacteroidota; class Bacteroidia; order Bacteroidales; family UBA4417; genus UBA4417. Next base: position 4,569 of record CAYQTT010000040.1, read on the forward strand.
TACCCAAACAATTCACGTGGGGGAACTCGTTTTTACTGAAACTAAACTCCCCATATTTAGTAGTTGTGGGTAATCACGATCTGGTTGGAAATGGCCTTACGGCTTATAATGAAATGTTTGGTTCACTTAACTTTAGTTTCATTTACGATAGCATAAAATTCGTTTTTATAAATACGAATAGCCTTGAATTTAAATTTAATGGAGAAGTACCCGATATTAGATGGTTGGATTTTCAGCTGAGGCCAAACAAAGATTTTACAAAGGCTATTATTATTTTTCACATACCTCCTATGGATGCAGACTTCGATGCATCTTTAAAAGAGGAATTCCAAAAGACTGTGGCACATTATAACAATGTAATGTTTGCATTGCACGGTCATTTACATGGCCATGAAATATATAAACCTTATGAAGATAGTACTACTTATGTAAACGTCTATGGTGTTGAAAACATGAAGTTTAACCTGATAAAAATTGCAAATAATCAATTCGGTGTTGAAACAGTGGAATTTTAAAATAGCATTGATCATCCTATTGATTCCGGTATTTAACCAGGCTGTGTATAGCCAGGAAATACAAAAAACCGATTCAATAAGATATGAAAAATTCCTGCCCGATTATGTTAAATCGCAGTTTGCCGGGGGGATAGGGCTTTTATCTGTTGGTTTCGGGTATACCTTTTTTAAACAAAAGCTGGAGGTATCATATTTTTATGGTTATGTGCCGAAATGGGTTGCTATTGACGATTTACACAGTGTCAGTTTACAAGTAACTGCTAAACTGTTACATTATAAAATTAATAAAAATATAGAAATATTACCGTTGAATTTCGGCTGGTTTATCCATCACACATTTGGCAACGAATATTGGATAAAACTGCCTTCACATTATCCTTCCGAATACTACTGGTGGTCGCCCGGCAGAAACGCGGGCATATTCGTAGGCGGGGAAATAAAAACAAAATTATTGAGTAATAAGACTCCTGCTTCAGGCACTGCATTTCATGGCCGTATCGGAACAAGGGGATTATATTTAGAAAGCAAGATTGGTAACTCGTCAATTCCAATTCAGGATATCATAGAATTTGGTTTTGGAGTGGCTTTTTATCGCTAATATTGACTTTTAGAGGCTGTCTAAATTGAAGTAACCAATACTTGATCTGCCCTTTTTTGGATCCCTTGGGTTGGGGTCAAAAGAGAAAGGGCAGATGTAAAGTGATAGAAAAAAATTCGGCAAATCTCTTCCTTTTCCCCAAAAAATATTACTTCTAAGGCAAAAGCATTATCCTTAAAAAGAGTAATTTCGCACATATGAAAATCATCTTGTTAATAGCATCATTTAATGCATTCTTTTTTGCAGTTTTACTACTGCAGAAAAGACCGAAGGCATTACACGATTTTATTTTGATTTTATGGTTATTGTATTTGGGATTATTTATTGGAGTGTATTCGTTTTACTCACATGATTTGTTTGTTCATTTCCAATTACTTTCAGTCAGTTTTATTTCGCTGTTTATGCTGCATGGCTTATTCTTGTATTATTACATATTAACCTTAGTTTCAGATAAGAAACAACTTCATAATCAAGTCTTTCTCCACTTCATACCCTTTGTTTTATTTAATATTTATCTTCTGATTGCCTCCTTTTTCCCGGAAATAGCGGTGAAACTAAACATTGACAGGCTTTCAATGGATTATGATCCCCCTTTTATATTTTTGTTTTTTTTATTCTTAACTGCAATATCAGGTACTGTATATTTTTTATTCACCATAAAACTCTTCAAGAAACTTGATATAAATATTTTTAATAATTACTCCAATTCTAAGGACATTAACCTCTCCTGGTTGAGGAAATTGGTTTTCATATTTGGCATAATTTGGACTTCATTAATGACGGTTACAATCATCCATCACGTTTTTCACATGTTTTCAATGGTTTTTTGTACAGATGGATTATTCTTATCCTTGTCTGTTTTCGTTATTCTGATCGGATACTTTGGCTTAAAACAAAAGGTTATACTTTTCTCGGAGAATATAATAATCTCAGGCGATAGTATAGAGATTCAGACAAAATATGCAGGCTCAAGGTTAAAAGATTCAGAAGCACAAATATACATTGAGAAGCTGGATAAGCATATGGCTTTGTCGAAACCCTATTTAAACCCGAATTTGACTTTGCTACAATTAGCTTCTGAAATAAACATTACCCCCCATTTGCTGTCACAGATTATAAATGATCATTTTGAACTCAACTTTTTTGATTATATAAATCAATACAGGGTGCAGGAATTTAAAGCTGCTGTTACCGACCCGAAAAATAAGAATTATTCACTTCTCGGAATTGCTTTTGAATGTGGTTTCAATTCAAAATCAGCTTTTAACAGGATGTTTAAAAAATCTACCGGGCTTACTCCTTCTCAATTCAAAGAGTCCGGTTTATAAAGGTTCCACCACTTTAATTCTAAAATTCAATAGTCCCATTTTATACTCAGGGACTAATAAAGCCATTTAAACAAGTCCCACTTTATAAAACAGAGCGATCAGCCTGTTGCTGCGATATAATTTTGCTCCATAAATCATCAACATTCAATTTGAAGTAAAAAAGGAGTAAAGATTATGACAAAAAATTATTCAGCCATTTATGAGCAAACGCGCAACATGATTGGCAGTTACGCAAAAGAAAATCCTGAAATGATGACTGCATTTTCGAAAGTGCATCAGATCGGGTCAAAGGATGGAGCCTTAAAATCAAAATTTAAAGAACTCATCGCTTTGGGTATTTCGATAAATACACAGTGCGAAGGATGCATCACAATGCATATTCACGATGCAATTGAAAAAGGTGCCACCCATGATGAAATTGTAGAAACAATAGGTACGGCAATTTATATGGGAGGTGGCCCGTCGGTAGTGTATGGGGCTAAAGCTTTTGCCACCCTTCAGGAATTTGAGACCATAACGGTAAATCCAATAATAAATAGTATAAACAATTAAAAAACCAAAAATCATGAGAACAAAAATTGAAATCCAATCAGTAGTAAATGCAACAAATCAAAAGAAAACCTTCGCAGTTAGCAAACTCGGGTTTTTATCCGTTGTTTTCTTCGCAATCTTATTTTTCTCTTCTAAAGTAACATTTGCCCATTGTGATACAATGGATGGACCACTGATTACAGATGCACAGAAAGCAATCGGTCAAAAGAATGTAAACTTTGTACTCAAATGGGTTCCAGCCGCTAATGAAACAGAAATCAAGGATGCTTTTAGCCTGATGCTGAAAGTCAGAACGCTTAGTCCGGAAGCAAAGAGTCTCTCTGAAATGTACTTTTTTGAAACCCTTGTAAGGATTCACAGAGCTGCTGAAGGAGTTCCTTTTACGGGCGTAAAACCATCGGGTACGCCTATTGATGAAAAAGTTCTGGCTGCCGATAAATCAATTGAAGCAGGTAACTTATCCCCGCTGAAAGGTAAGATACCGCAAAAAAACCTGCCGGAGCTTACAGAAAGATTTGAAAAAGTGATGTCGTTGAAGAATTTCGATGTCAACAATGTTGAGGCTGGAAGAGAATATATTGAAGCTTATGTACAATTCTTCAAGTTTGCAGAAGGCGAGGTAGATGGACACAATGCCCATGGCCAGGGAAGTGAAGGAAATACGACCTCTGGCGTTCACGGCAGCAAAACGCATACTGAAGCCTCCGGACATGCATCACATATCCCATGGATTTTGTCAGGATTCTTTTTCATCACTGCAGGCCTATTTGGCGCTCTGTATTTTAAGAAGAAATAATTAAGGTTATGTTTTACTAAATAAAAAAAAGAAGATAGAATTATGAAAAAGGCAAGCGAAGATTTAAAACATGAACATGAAGCTGTTACAATAGCTTTAAATGTTTTAGAGAAAATGGAATCTAATATTCAAAATTATGAAATTGTAGATGCGAATGATTTGAAAGAAATGGTAGATTTTCTTATCCTTTTTGCGGATAAGTGTCACCACGGGAAAGAAGAAATGTATTACTTCCCTGCATTTGTTAAAGCAGGTATCCCCGAAAATGGAGAACCTGTAGGTGTATTGCTCCATCAACATGAACAAGGCAGAAACAATATCCTTCAAATGAAAGATAGCGTTTCAACCCTAAATGTTGATCTGCAGTCATTCTCAGAAGCAGCCTCATCATACGTCATGTTAATGAGAAATCATATTGAAAAAGAAAACAATATCTTATTCATGATGGGTGACCAACGCTTATCAGAAGAAACGCAAACTGAGCTTTTAGAAAAGTTTGAAGAGCATGAAGAAAAAGTAGTCGGTGAAGGAAAACATGAGAAACTTCATGCCCTGCTGGAAAAATTAGTAAAAAAATACCTGAATAAGTAAACCGTAATAGCCAGTTACATCCAGCCTATCAGTCTATTAGGTCTGATCAAAAGACAAAATAAACTTAAATTTACAAAAAATGAAAACGATAAGTTATAATGAAATTGAAATAACAAAAAATCCACATGGTGTGGAAGCAAAGAAAATTCATGAGAATGAAAATGTACAGGTTGTCCACATGCTTCTTAAACCCGGCGAAAGCCTGAAAAAACATACAACCGCCGTTGATGTATTCTTTTATGTACTTGAAGGCGAAGGCATTGTTGAAATCGGTGATGAAAAGCATCTTGTTCGCAAGGACATGCTGATCGACAGCCCTAAAAATATTCCACATTGCCTGTATAATATAGGAAGCAGCAATATTCGGGTTTTAGTGATAAAAACTCCGAAACCAACTGATAATCAAATCAGAAAGTCAATTGAAAATATCATTAACTCGTAATAGCATAATTTCCATAATTGGTAATTATTGCTATATCAACAAGCTTCAAGAGATTTCACGCATAATATAAAGTCAGAAATGAATCAAAAACTAGTTTTACTTTTATTGATAGTAGTATCAATATTTCAATCTTTAGCTGCTCAGAATATTCAATTGAAAGGTACAGTTGAATCGATTGAGGCTGATAACATAAAAGTTCCGCTTCCCTATGCTAATGTATACTGGTTTGGCAGGAGTACAGGTTCAACAGCCGATGAAAACGGTATTTTCTCACTTCAAAAACCTGTGAATGAAAATCTTTACATCATTGCAAGTTATGTCGGATATGTAAATGATACTATTCTGGTGTTTAAGGACCAAACTGAACTCAGCATCAGTTTAATGAAGGATGGAAATTTACCTCCGGTTATTATCAGTGCCAAAAGAGATGCGCTATACATATCGATGTTAAACCCTGTTCCGACACAGGTAATCACTTCCGCCGGGTTACAAAAATTAGCTTGCTGTAACTTATCCGAGAGTTTTGAAAATAATGCTTCTGTTGACGTGGAATATACTGATGCTGTTTCCGGTGCTAAACAGATCCAGATGCTGGGTCTGGCCGGTATTTACAGCCAATTATTAACCGAAAATATCCCTTCAATCCGGGGACTTGCATTATCACATGGTTTGGGATACGTTCCTGGTTCATGGATGGAATCTATTCATATTTCAAAGGGTACTTCATCTGTAATTAATGGTTACGAATCCACTACAGGTCAGATAAATGTAGAGTATAAAAAGCCTGAAAACAGTGACAGGCTTCACTTGAATATGTATGCTAATGAATTGGGTAAAATTGAAGGCAACCTTACCTCTGCGCATAAAATCAATAAAAACCTTAGCACTATACTTATGCTGCATGGTGAGAACCTTGCATCTGAAATAGACAGAAATAACGATCTGTTTTACGATTTGCCCAAGACATCTCAGGTAAATATTTTCAATAAATGGAGGTATGAATACAAGGATAAATTTGTTACTCAATTTGGGGTGAAACTTTTGTCGGAAGAGCGCAATGGTGGCCAGATTACTAAGAACACAAATGATAATACGGCAAATGATTTATATGGTATTGGCATTGATACTAAACGATACGAAGTTTTTGCCAAAGCAGGAATCCCCTTTTCGAATCCGGAAAACAGTTTAGGCATTGTCATAAACACATCAGGGCACCGGCAAAATTCGTTTTTTGGAAACAACATCTACAACGGCGACCAGAAAAGTTTCTACTCCAATTTCATTTATCAGTTCATTATTAAAAATACAAATCATAAAATCAGTACCGGGATAAGTTATCAGTACGACAAGTATGAAGAACATCTGGTTTCTCTTTTTACTGATACAACAAGGGTTAAAACTGAAAATATTCCTGGAGTATTTGGCCAATACACATACAGCTTCCGTAATAAAATTACGCTAATTGCGGGCTTCAGAGCCGATATTTACAATAATGATAAAAAGTTTATTACTCCAAGGTTGCATATCAAGTATGATCTTACTGCCAAAACCATTCTGAAGGCATCGGTCGGTAAAGGATACCGGATAGCGAATGCCTTGAGCGAAAACATGGGAGTACTTGCCAGTTCCAGAAAAATAATATTCGTCGAAGTACTTAATCCGGAAGAAGCATGGAATTATGGTATTAGTCTTTCCCGGTATTTTTCAATCAATGGCAAAAAGGCAACTTTTATCCTTGATTACTATCGGACCGACTTTATAAACCAGGTTATTGCCGACATGGAAACCCGCTATGATGAAGTCTCCTTCTACAATTTGAAAGGGCAATCTTTTTCGAACAGCGCGCAGGCGGAATTAATATTTGAGCCCATTGACAGATTGGAGATAAATGCTGCTTTTCGTATAAATGATGTTCGTACAACCATAAATGGCAAACTCGATCAAAAAGCTTTTTCCAACAGGCATAAAGGCTTGCTTTCATTATCCTATGCTACAAAATTCGAAAAATGGCAATTTGATTTTACCTCTCAATACAATGGGAAAATTCGTGTACCAGATACTGATTATTTACCCAAGGAATATAAACCATACGAAAAGGTTCGCGCATACGTTTTATTAAGTGCGATGATCACAAAACGGTTCAAATATTGGGATATTTATGTCGGTGGCGAAAATCTCACCGGTTTTAAACAAGAACAAGCCATAATTGCCTCCGAAGATCCGTTTGGACCCTATTTCGACACAACTTATTTATGGGGTCCTATCACTGGAAGAACAATCTATTTAGGAATAAGATTTTCAATAAAATAATCACTAAAACAACTAAAATGAAAAGAATTGCAATTTTTTCGGCAACATTGATCCTGTCCATGCTTTTATTACAAACGGCTACTTTCGCCCAGAAAAAGGACTCTTTTAAAATCGTAAAACTCCAAACTTCGGCACATACAGAGATGTGTAAAGCCAAAATTGAAAAAACACTCGCATATGAGAAAGGCATTATTGAATCGGAACTCGACCGTGAATCACAGATTTTAACAGTTAAATACAATCCTGATAAAACAGATGTCAAAAAAATAATTACTGTTATAACAAGCCTGGGACATGATGCAATCGAAATTACCGAAACAAAAGAAAAGTCCGAAGGCCAGGAAAAACAACAGAAATAGTCCTTCCGTTGTTTAACCAACACATTCTCTTCTAAAGTTCCGTAAAGGTGACATGCGTAGGGTTATCATGAACCATAAATTGTCATTGAACTTTAATCTGCCAGTATACAATTAACTCGTCGAAATATTTATGACTGTAACAGTACAAACTAAGAAAGACCGGCTGCTAAAATGGTTTAAGAAATACCACAAATGGCCGGGTTTGATCTTTGCCCTCTTCATTTTACTCTTTGCGA